>CAVYZC010000001.1:0-228751 GCA_963772885.1 uncultured Alphaproteobacteria bacterium
TCGCCGCCGGGATTTTGCGCCATGAGTTGGATGCGCTGGATGCCGGTTTGCCAGCGCGTGGCGTCGTCGCGCGCGACCATCGTGACCTTGATCTGGTCGCCGGGCGTGACCTTGCTGCCCTTGGGCGGGACCGAACTGGTGTGCGACTTCGGCTTCTCCTGTCGGGCATGCGGTCGTAGTCGACCTGGACATCGGCCTGCCTCCGACGTCATAACTCAATTCAAACGGAGCTGAACTGGGGCATGTCCGCGAGAACGGCTGCAACGACATCGCGGCGCGCGGCGGCCAAAGCCGGCTGGAATAGTGGGTCGCTCCGCTCCACGATGACCTTGAATTGGCTTTCTCGGCGCAACCGCCGCGCGGATGAAAGGTTGCGCGCCAGCCTCTCTGAGCTTTCTGCCGCGCCATCGCGAAGCTCGACGCTGTCGTCATCCTGAACAGATCGCCGAGCGACACCGGCCGGCGGTTCCGCGGTCTGCGCCAAGGCGGCGCCGATCGGAGCCAAAGAGCTCACGCCGCCGATAGCGAGCACGGCGAACGTTGTCGCGAGCGCGGCGGCCAGCGCGGCGCGGCGCGTTTCGCCGGCGTTTAATCCCGCTGCTGCCAATCCGGCGGCACGTATGAGGCGTATCGATCGGCCCTCCCGCTATTGCGGTTTCACCTCGAACACCTCGCCCTCGGTGGCGCTCTAATTGCTCAGTGAGAAGCACGGCGTTCGCGGTTACTGCGTTTACACCGTGATCTCCACGCGCCGGTTCTTCTGCCGCCCCTCCGGATGTCCGCGCCGTTCGGCATGGTGTTGGGGGCGATCGGGTTCAATTTGCCCAGCCGCGCGCCGTCATGCGTGTGGTGACGCCATTGGCCACAAGCCAGCGCCTTACCAACTTCACGCGTTGGTCCGAGAGCCGCTGATTGTACTGATCGCTGCCCTTGCCCATCGGTATTCCGTAGATCGGCGGTGGCGCGGGGATAGGACTTGAGATCCGCCGCGACCTTCGCCAGCGCGGGTCCGGCCTCGGGCCGCAGATTGGCCTTGTCGAAGTCGAACAGTACGTCGGCGGCGAGGTCGATCTTGATCTCGCGACCAGTACTCGCGCGCCGAGGTCCTTGAGCGCCACCTGCAGCGGATCGACGCGGCCGCCGAGCGGCGTGACGACACCACGCAGCGGCAACACCACCACCTTCAGCTCGAGCACTTGTCCGGACAGCGGTCGGCATCAGCCTTGGCGTCGGGCGGGGGACGGGTCGTCTTCCTTGTAGTCCTGAGCGGGCGCAGGCTGCGCGAACAGGATCGCGAGCGCGATAAGCGCGGCGGTCCGAGCGATCAGGCGCGCGATCGGTACACCCTCACTGGCTCAGGGGACGTCGTCGAGGGCGCGAAGTGAGGAATCTGGATTGTGATCTTAGTCGAACTCGCAGGCGGCGCGGGGAACTTGGCGCAGTTCAGCCGCTGTTGGCGGGGGCGATGTCCCGTGGAAGACTTCGAGGATCTCTTGCCGCGACCCGTGAGGAAATTGTACTTTTGTTCTCGGCCGGATCGATGAAATAGATCTGGTCCCAGCCGAAATCATATCTGATCGACTTCGCCGCAGTGCCGGTGAGCCCACCGGGTTGGCCCGCGGTGTTGATGATGCGCCAGCGGATGTTCAGCGCACCGTCGCTCACGCGCTTGACCTCCAGAATGTCGCAGCGCCAATCCGGATCGGCGGAGTATTGCGCACTGCCAGCACGCCCGGGGGCGGCGATTGCGCCAGCGAAGCGGAGATGCCGCCGTGGGAGGCCAAGGATTAGCGCATACGCTCTCAAATACATCTTCGTCGTGGTCATGGTTTGAGCTCCCCCTCTCGCGCGGACGAAAGCCGCGGATGGTCCAAAGCGATGCTAACGCAGATGCCCCGCACCGCCTATCTCATCGCGGGAGGCCGTCCAGTCGCGGCTCCGTTGCAGGCGCTCTCGGCCGCGCGCTATCGGGATGGGGGATGCGGATTTGCGGTGACGCGAAAGTCTTCGCCGCATGTCTGCTTTGGGTCAGAAGCGGACATAGATCGCCAGTATGAAGGTGTCTGCTTCTGACCCAGAGCGGACCACTATTGGCCGTACCCACTACCGCGCCGCTTCTGTGCTATGGCGCGGATGGCCTCGCTGATCGAGGCCGCCTTGCGTCTAGTAAATGACAATTGAAGCGAAGGACTCAAGCCGCTTCGTAGCTCACACTCTTAGTCGTGTCCATGCAAGGGCGTTCGAAACCTTGCGGCCGATGTAGCGCGACGAAGAAGTATAGCCGGCTGGCAGCTCGTATCCGAATTCGTCGCAAAATTCCACATGAGCCGGCGATAAGGAAACGGGATTGTTTGAAGATACACGGCAAACTCGCGGTTCCTCGTCCAATTTTCGATTGAATCAGTCGATATTTGGATGCCCAGCACATTTGCCGAAAAACGGTGGGTCGGGATAAGCCCAAAATGAGCAGCAATTTGCTTCTGATTAGCGTCAGGATTCTGAACGAGATCTTCATATTGCAAGATGAAAATGCGGCGCTGCGGCTGACTGGTGCGTAGCGCTCGCAACGCCAAGTATCGGACTTCCATCGATCCGCGTCGATGTGAAATCGACGCAAGTGTTTGCTCAAAGGATGCGTGCTGGTCAGCGTGTCGAAAGGATGGCGGACACAGTAAAGCAAGTCGACATCATCGGGCAGAGCCGCAAGAGTCTGCCAGCACTCCCCGTTCGCTTAATGACTGAGTGGCTCTCTGGTCGCGTTAGGCTGGCAAATCTCGAAACTGGTGCCTCCCCATACAGTCCTTCTACAAGCACAAACGTATCCTCGAAACAGATTGAAAAGGTCACGCGTCAGCGTGGTCCCGCTGCGGCCGCAGCCTGCGATAAATATTTTCATCGATTGGAGTATTTTCAGGTTACTAGGCGATGAAGTGCCGGAGTTCGTCTTCAGGATCGAATGTTGTTCCAAGTGATAGCCGCACGGGAGTACCAAAGCGACGGTGGCCTCTCGATTCTTGAAGTGGGTTACATGTCCATGACAGCCGGTGAATCGCCGGATTGTGGCATCGTCACTTTGAGCGATATCGTATGCTCACCTATCGATATGACATCGGTAGGGATCCGTTGCTCCTTGTGAAAGAAACGAAAATTCAGCCTGCTCTTTCAGTGGCCGCGTGGACAAGCAATACGTATTGAATCTCATACGATCAGCCGCCAGAGGCAGAGAAATCATTGCGAACGGCCTCGACCAGCGAAACGGAACGCCGTCTAGTAACTCGCGTGTGTAAAAACCCAAAGCCCGATAGGCTCGAGGAGCCCTAGGCTACCACTGACAATGGGGCGAAGACGAGGCCGACATGTTGCTTGAAGTCTCGTATTCCAGGGCATGTAGGGAAGAGATGTGGGCGACCTGCTGGGCATGAGCCAGTGACGCGAGGTACTGCACGACTGCCTTGCGGAGCCAAGCCTTTGAGCCAAATTGCGGAGCGTAGAGTATAATGAAATAAGAAATAACAGTTTGCCGGAGACTTTCAATTTTCAAAGCGCGTCCCAGCCAAGGCAGCTGGCAACCATTGAAACAGCGACTTCAAGTCGAGACCCGCTACGTCGGCGACGCCAAACCTTCTGCGAGATAGTCGATTGTCGCAATTTTAGTAAGCGTCTAGCCAGATGCTGGTCCCGATCGCTACGACATTCCCACTCGGGGGACGGATCTAGAAGATTTTGCTTGGGGTCGTTTGACTTCCTCGAAAAATACCGTGTCGTACGATCGATGGATCCAGCGTGAATTCGCGCAATTGTTTGAGATCTCCGATGTCATAGTGATGTACGCAATTCTCCGGTGCGTAAACGATTTTGAAGCCAAGGGCATAGTAATGAGCAGCCAAAACCCATCCGCAAAATGTCCGAGCTCTGCCTCAAATCGACCGCTCTCAAAGTATGGCTCAAGTCGGGTAACGAAACATTGGTCGAGAATTTTTCGCCACGGATGGATGGTCATTCCGTACTCAATATCGGCCTCGTACATGACGGCTTCCGCTTCGATAGACGATTGCTGGTTGCGCGATGACGGAGGGAAAAGGCCGACCAGTCGGGATGTTTCTCCTGAACTGAAGAGATTTCTCCAGCACATCGGTTCTGGCCAAACGTGGGATTCAGTGAAGAACAGGTATTTGGCTGTGGCGGTCGTCGTCCTTCGACGCAGAGCACCATGTCGTGGGGAGGCCTCAGAATAGATCCACGATCATGGGGGCCGGTTAGCAATCAATGAGGACAATTCGCCTGACGCAAAGCCGGGCGGCACTGCTAGGACCACCTGATAGAGTGGCCGGAAAAGCGTTCTGCGCATCACACCACGCGCTGACGCAGCGCGCTGCTTGGCCGCGATGAAATTCCAGAGGAGTTTCACTGAGAACAGAGGTTGGGCTACGATTGCACTAAACTGCACCGACTGACGCCGATGGATGCTAGGCCAATTTGGATGGCACCGCCAGAAGAACAACGATCGGTAATCGATTCAACGGGATGCTGGGGCAGCCTCTTGACGGAATTATGCCAGTGAACTGCATTGGGCTGCTCTCTTGATTTTTATCCTCGCTGCGAGGCCCAGAAATGTTTGTGTAAATGTCTGCTTCTGGCACGGAACGGAAGTGCCAGCTCTTCGACTCATGTCCGATAATGGGGGCAAAGCAGACGTGACGCGGACATCGCGGGATGGCAGTTCCTGACCCAAAGCGGACATTCGCGACGCTGCCATTAAACAAAAAAAGCCCCGGACGATGCCGGGGCTTTCTTAGAAACCGACTAGTCCAAGCGCTATCTTGCCCCAAACAAGTAATTGAGTTTCACAAGTACAATACTTGCGGTAGCGCTCACACGGTTCGCGGCTGGGTCTCCTGTAGCAACTGGAGCTAACGGAAAGATGCGCCGACCGAGTTGAACCAGTGAGCCAAAATCATAGTAGTTATAACTGATACCCAGCGAGGCATTTGGAGCGAATGCGTAGTCCACGCCAAAACCGGCAGTCCACCCGTTGTGCCACCTGGAAGAGTCAGCATAACCAAATACCGGCAATCCGGCACTTGCGCTGCGACTAAGGTCAAGAACGACATCCGCCCCCGCGTAACCGGCATCGACGTAGGTAAGCCACCGATTATTGGCGATCCCGATTTTCACGGTACCCGACACAATGTTTCGAAATTTCGAGCTAACCGTAACGGTTGCAGCGGGGTCCAAGTATGATGGACTACTTACATCGTCCTTCATCCCAGATGCTGAGTAAGATGCTTCCAGCCCCGCCACCCACTGACCGGATTGCCAATTGTAGCCGAGTTGACCTCCGCCGACCCAACCCTTCAGAATTCAAAGACCCCCCGCTGCCTGTAGGGAAAAATGCTACATCGAGATCGGTAACATTTCTAAAGTCGCTATTGCCCCAGCCATATCCGAGGTTTCCACCAACGTAGAAACCGGTCCAATTAAAAAGAGGATCAGCCCGATAGACGGGACCCTTCGTTGGCAGGTCGGCAGCGATTGCGTGAGCACCACAGAACGCAGCCGCAGCAACGCCCGCTAATAGAAGCTTTTTCATTGGAGTCCACCCAAGAACTCGCAATCTCAGTCTTTGGGCTAAAAGCTAGCGAACAACTGACGGGTTGTACACGCGGTTGTCCCCCATCTGGGGAGTTCCTGTGGGTGTGGCATCGGGGCCACACTACATTCAAGCACCATTAAACTAGCCCACAAACCGAGACAGAGCCTGTCGCTGCATTGCCAAGGCGTTGGCAGGAAGTCGCCATGTCCGCTTCTGGCACCGAACGGACGTGCCAGCCCGTTCGACGCATGTCCGCTATTGAGGGCAAAGCAGACGTGACGCGGACATCGCGGGATGGCCGAGTTCTGACCCAAAGCGGACATAGAGCGATCAAGTCAGATGCAAACAAGCTGCCCCAATTTTCACGGGCTAACATTCCAACTGGACCACTCAATGGGTCCGATCAGTCCACGATTTTCCAATAGGAATCCTTGCGGGTGACTTTCCCGCTTCGAAATGTATAGAAGTCGCAACCCCATACTTCAATCCGCTGTCCATCACGACAAGTCCCGGTCAGTATCCATTTCGAGATACCGGTGTTAGCGCCGTGATCGACAAAGTGTTGCTCGCTTCCATAATGGACATCGGGGAGCCCCTCAAATCGCGTTGCAAGAGCCTTACGTACATTCTCCCGGCCCTCAAAACGTGAGCCCCAGGATTCGTTCCCTCTGGGCATTTCAAGTACGCAGTCATCAGCGAAATGATTCATGATCGCGTCAAGATCATGCGCGTTAAATTCATCACAAAGCTGCTTCAGATGAAGGTGGATGTCTGACATGTCTTTCCTCCATCGTGGACTGCTCGCGAAAAATGCATCAAGACCGTCCGCGCCGACGAGGCGATCCGGTGAGGGTGCCGTCATCTGAACCTCCCTGATCGCTTAATCGATGACTCTAAGTGCAGCTTCGTCTCCTGCCAATCACTCAAGCTTCACCCGCGCGACGTAGGCCTGCACCGGCTCTGCATAGCCCTTGAGCTCCAGGCTGCGCGGCTCGGCCGAAATGTCGCCCGACACGTCGCTTCCACACCACCTCGCTCATGATCATTTCGCCGCCTTTGGCTGCAGCGACGAGTCGCGCGCCGAAGTTCATCGCGTCGCCAAGCGCGGCGAACTGATAGTTGCCGCCCTCGACGCCGATCGAACCCATGAAGGTCTCGCCGGAGTGCACGCCGACGCCGATCGAGAGCCATGGGCCCGCGGCGTCGGCGTGGCCGGTGGCGCGCAGCAGCTTCAGCCCGGCCTCGACCGCGCGCTGGCGATAGTCGGGGCCGGTGAGATCGGGAACATAAATGGCGATCACCTCGTCGCCCACCATCTTGTCGACGATGGCGTCGGTCCAGGTGAACACCTTGATCGCGGTTTCGAAGAAGCGCTGCATCAGCGCGGCGAATTCGGCCGGGCGCATGCCTGCGGCGATCTGCGTCGAGCCGCGCACGTCGGCATAGAGCATCGCGATCTCGATCTCGGCGCCGCCGCGTTGCTCGGCCAGCACGGATTCGCACTTCTCGCAGAAATGCGGATTGCGCAGCCATTGCGCGCGGCCGATGGCGCGCATGACTGGCGCGGAGAAGCCGTCGAATCCCGCGTAGCACAAGCGGCAGCGATCGTGCGCCGTAGGAGAGATCAGCCGGAGCATTTTCCGGCCGCGCCGCAGTTCCGGATGCTCGCCCGAGAATATCGCGCGCCAGAGCGGATTGAAATTCTTGGTTTGGTCGGTGAGATCGACCATGTAGCCCTTTGCGCGCAGAGCATCGCCCGCTTTCGGAGATCAGTTACCGTGAACGTATTGGAAGGGCGAGAAGCAAACAAATGAGATCATAAACTATAGCATCGCCTCAGGCTTCTCATTGAATGGCCAACCCACATGTCCGTTCTTGGCACCGAACTCACCTGCCAGCCGTGGCTTTCAATGTCCGCTATCGGGGGCAAAACAGACGTAACGCGGACATCGCGGGATGGCAGTTCCTGATCCAGAGCTGACGTCTCTCCTCGAAGGAGAACTCGGTTACTATTCCCGCAAGCCAGCCTTGCGCAGGCCCTCCAGATGCAGCTCGTGCATCCATTTGTGGCGAAAACTGTGTTGGCGGAAGAGAGCGAGTGAAGCATCGGGCTGATGCTTGATGAGCTCGGCGATCTCGGCCCGCGCCTCGTCGACGTGGCCAAGTTGGCCGAGGGATGCGGCAACGTACTTGCGAGCCGTGTTCGTGTTCGGAGTGAATGCCAACGCGCGCCTGCCGGCGCGGATGGACTCTTCGAAGCGGCGCGCCATGTAAAGTGCGAACGAGAGGATTGAGAAGGTGGCGGTCGCTGCCTTCTTGCTGTCGAGCGGGTTCATGCGGCAGGCCGCCTCGCATTGGGCGATCGCCTTGTCGCTCTCGCCGCAGACGCCGTAGACCGCGGCAGCCCGATTGCGCACGAACAAGGAATTCGGATGGACCATGAGTGCCCGATTTGCCAGCTCGAATGCCTCCTCGAACCGGTACGACAGAACGCCGTAGGTGAACGCCGCGCTCGCAAGGCAGGTGCTGTTGTCCGGCCCCGCGGCCAGAGCGCGACCGGCGAGCTGGCAGGCCTCTTCCCCTCCGCGAGTCCAGCTCCCTTGCCAGCCCTGCAAAGTGCCGCTGGCGACGCTGTCGGTGAGGGTGCCCAGAGTCTCCGCATACTCCGGGTCCAACTCGATGGCCTTGCCCAGCAGCACTTGGGCGCGCTTGTAGTCGACCTCGGTCTGCCCGAAATACGCCGGCAGCGCGCGCAGGTAGAGGTCGTAGGCGGTCAGACTGTCGGTGGGCTTGGCACGCGCGCGCCTGATCTCGGCGGCCTGCACGTTCACTTCCACGGCAGAGACGATCCGCTCCGTGATCGCGTCCTGCAAGGCGAAGATGTCCCGCAGGTCGCCCTCGTAGCGGTCGGCCCAGATGTGGGCGCCGGTCTCGGTCTCGATCAGCTGGGCGACGATGCGCACCCGGTTGCCGGACTTGCGCACGCTGCCCTCGACCACGTAGCGCACGCCGAGCTCGCGGCCGATCTGCTGCACGTCGGCGGACCGGACCTTGTAGATGAAGCTCGACTGGCGGGCGATCACGAACAGCCAGCGCACGCGCGACAGGGCCATCAGAATGTCGTCGACCATGCCGTCGGCGAAATACTCCTGCTCGGGATCGCCGCTCATGTTGGCGAAGGGCAGCACGGCGATCGAGGGCCGATCGGGGAGAGGCAGGAGCACCGCGTCCGTCTCGGCGCGGCGTGCTGGCCCGGATTCGGCAGCGACTCGGATCCCGACCGCGCCAGTGAGGTTTGCGCAGCTCGGCGGCGAGCGCCCGCGTGTCGGGGTCCGGCTCCACAGCGAGCTCGCGCTTCAGGAGCGCAGCGAGATCCTCGTAGTGCTTGAGCGCGTCGGCTCGGCGCCCGCCGGCCGCCAGCGCGCGCATGATCAGTCGATGCGCGTCCTCGCGCAGATTGCTGATCGCTATGGCCCGGTTGGCGGCGCTGAGCGCGCTGCTCGTGGTTGCCAGCCTCGAGCTCCTGCTCGCCGAGCTTGACCATGGCATCGAGCGCCAGCCCTTCCAGCCGCTGGCGCTGGACGCCTAGCCATTCGGTCCAGGCCTCCTCCGGGATCGCGATGTCGGCCAGCAGATGGCCCTTGTAGAGGTCGACCGCCTCGGCCAGGGCAGCGCGGCTGCCGTCCGCGACCAGCGCCTCGAACCGGCTCACGTCGCACGCGATCGGCCGGCTGAAGCGATACGACTTCGCCGTCGCTCACGAGCGCGTCCTCGCCCAGCACACGGCGCAGCCGGAACAGGGCCTGGCGCAGGTTCTGCCGGGCCTGCGCCTCGAAGTGCGAGCCCCACAGCAGGGTCATCAGCTTCTCCGCGGCTGCGGCTGGGGGGCCGTGCAGGCCAGGAAGGCCAGCAAGCCCGCCAGCTTCTTGCTGGGCAGATCGACGGCACCATCCGGCCCGGTCAGCTCGAAGCGGCCGAGCAGCGAAAGGCGAAACCTTGGGGACGGCGCGTCGTCCATTGGCGCACACAAGATTCGTACGATGATGCAATTCCCAGAAACGCATTCTACGCTTTTTCACGGTCCTTTGAAGAAAAATAACGCCTCAGTAACGCCGAACTGACGCGGGTGACGACGACGGCAGGCTTCAACTGGCGTCACGCGCCGGGACATCCCGGCCGCGAAAGTCGGAGGACCATCATGCGCGCGCATCACGCCATCGCTGTTGTGACACTTATCCTGGTCGGGTTCGGCTTGAAGCTGACTTTCTTCTCCGCCCCGATTGCTGAAGCGGACGTTGGCTCCGTCAAGAGCGTCAATATCGATATCTCCCGAATGCACCAGAATATCAAAAATCTTCCGGTGGAGAAGTTCCAGGATATGACATTCGTCTTTTCCGACCGTGATTGATCGGACGCCATTTCGGGAAATGGCCGCGTTACTAGCCCCATTCAGGCAAGGCGCTTTCAGAGGAGGGCACGATGGACATGTTGCTTGGCGGCCTCGCATTCGCGGCGATCATTTTCGGGCAGTTCGCGGCGGTCGTTGCGGTTCATAGCGAAAGGAAACACCGCGAGTTCGACGCGTCGGCCCCACCGCATCTCGATCATCGCGCAAGGCTGATCTGGGATTCCTGGAGCTGACTATGCGGTCGTGAGCGTCGCGCTCATGCCGAAATCGCGAGTGGCGCAGCTTCCGCTTCTGGCACGAAGCGGACATCCGGCAATGTGCTGCCGATTTCTGCTTAGTGCCAACAACAGACGTGCTGAGTGTGCGGCTGTTCTCGTAACTTACTGGAGGATGGCATGAAATTGACGCTTCCCGACCGTCTAATATCCCCAGACTGTTGCATTTCTGCACTAGTCCGGACGCACAAGAGGACTACCATCACCCAATACATACGGATCGAATCTCGTGGGGGATACCATGAAACGGATTCTATTGGCGGCGACGGCCGCGCTCGCGTTCGCGGCGGCTCAGCCTGCCATCGCGGCCGACGCGCCGGTCTACAAGGGCCCAGCGCCAGTGGCGGCAGCTTTGTTCAACTGGAGCGGTTTCTATGTCGGCCTGAACGCTGGCGGAGCTTGGTTTGATCTCCGACTTCGTATAGCACCTTGCCGCCGACTGCGACGTCGAGCATCAGTGGTAGTTGGGTCGCAGGCGGCCATGTCGGCTTTAACCTCCAGTCAGGCGCCTTCGTATACGGCCTCGAGGCTGACCTCTTCGGCACAGACCTCAAGGGCGACACCGGCGGAGCTTTCGGCGATACGACCGGCTAAGGACGCAGGTGTTCGGCTCGTTTCGCGGCCGCCTTGGCTGGGCTGCCAACCAAACCGTATTTTTCGTGACTGGCGGCGCGGCTTACGGTTGGTTCCAGACCAACGTCTGTGGATCCCGGTGAACAGGGTGGCTTACGAGCGGACGAACAAGTGGGGCTGGACTGTAGGCGGCGGCATAGAACAGGCATTTGGGGGGCCAGTCTCCGAATTGGACCGCTCGCGTCGAGCATCGTTATTATGATTTCGGTGATGCGACCATTCGGCGGCCAATCAACGCCTACACGATGTCAACTTTGACCGCGAGCGGCTTCAAACCGTGACTGCTCGGGGTCGAGCTACAAGCTTCTGACGCTAGAACGGCTGGGGATAAACGCAAAGCCCCGGACATCCCCCCGGGGCTTTTGCTTTTTAGGCCGTGGACTGTTGCATTTTTGCACTGGCACTCGCGGCGCGAGAAGACTTAGAATTCCAGCCAGAATTGTACGACCCGAGCTGCGGAGGAGGGGTGCCATGAAACGGATTCCGCTGACGGGATTCGGCTTGCTCGCGCTCGCAGGCGCTCCCGCCGCAGCCGCTGACCTGCCGACCAGGGCACCGCTGCTCAGTCCCGCGCCGGCACAGAGCCGGGCCGGATTCTTATTTCGGCGCTCACGCCGGTGCCGCCTGGGGCAACTTCCAATTCGAGACCGGCGCGGCCGGTCCGACGGGAACCGGCGGCGGATTCACTTTCGGCGGCCACCTTGGCCATAACTGGCAGTGGGGCCGCCTCGTGGTCGGGCCGAGGCGGATCTTTCCTGGATCGACATCAAGGCGGCCGGCGTCACCGGCAGCTTCATAGAAACGATGGACTCGAGTGTGCGGCTGCGCGTCGGCCACGCCTTCGAGCGCTACCGCTGTACGTGACCGGCGGCATCGCGTTCACCGATACCGATCACACGGTGACCGGCGCAGGGTCGGGGATCGTAAACGGCCGGCCGGCTTCACCGCCGGCTTGGAATTGAAGCGATACTGAACCGAAACTGGAGCGGCCGTCTGGAAGCGCTGTTCGCCGATGTGCCAAAGAACAGCGTCTGGTGCTCGGCGAGGTTCCGGCCGGTCGGCGGCTCGCAAAACTTCATCGTACGGGCGGGCGTCAGCTATCATCCGTTCCAATGACCCGCTTGCAGGGCTGTTTGTGACCAAAGGGAGGCTGTAATGGTCTACGAAAAAATTCCCGCACGATCGTTCGTGCTGCTAATATCGCTGTTGGTGATCACGATGGCGCTGTCGGCTTGCACCGGGTCCCACCGGGTAAATCGGCCGATACTCGAGGCTAGACCGAGCAAAGCCCCGGGCATCCCCCCGGGGCTTTTGTTTTCTGAGCACTCGCTAATTGAAATCCCTCAGCCGCGCATGGCAATGTCCGCTTCGTGCCAACAGCAGACAACGGCACAGTGTTTCCAAAAAAAGCCCCGTCACCGGAAATGCGACGATGACACTCCTTCGACGTTGCAAGGATTGAGGTAGAATACCAAGTCATTTAATGTGACCTTCAGCCAGCATGGCTCGCCTCGGCGGCAGTTAGCGAAGGTTTTGCTAAGATGGGTACGCGCGGCGACTTTCCCACACGCGGATAACGCTCAAAGGATTTCCTCCCTTGGAAAGCATGTATCAGCCGGAACTTTGGCATGAAGCCTTTGTCGTTCTTGGCACCAGCAGCGCGGCGATCGCCGGGCTCATAATTGTCGCAGCATCGGTCCGAGCCGATCAAATAATGACATCGCAGCAATGGCGATTGCGCGCGCGAAATTCTACCTTGGGCATGATGACCATCATGATCGGATCAATTCTCGTTCTCTTGCCGCAGAGCTCAATTGTACTTGGCGTTGAGTTGATCGTCGTAATTCTCGTAGACGCGTGCTTGCTGCTTGGACCTGTCATTTCCAAGGAATTCCGCAATCGTACCGGTTCAGCTATTCGCATTCCCTTGTTAGTCGCGTGTTTGTATCTTCTTGCGGCTGCGGGGGGCGCCAGCTTGATTGTCCGTTGGGGTGGTGGCTTGTATCTGACTTTAGCTGCCTACTTTGGGCTTTTGCTGGCGGCCATTGTCAACGCATACGAACTGTTAATGCCGCATCCAAAATCTTCGAAAAGGTGAGAAAGTTCGTTTCGGGATGCCCTCCGCCTTTGATCTTTTCAGCTTTTTGTACAGCCAATAGGAGGTACCGTGAACAGCAAACTCGTATTGACCATCACTGCAGTGCTGATTGGAATCTTTGGCCTGGGATGGTTGATCGTGCCTGATGTGATGGGCAACTATTGGAGGATTGATCCGGGCGAGAACCTCAACTACATGGGCCGCCGCTATGCGGCTTTTATGCTAGGGTTGGTGGTGGCCTTGTGGTTGGCGCGTAATGCGCCCAATACGCAGGCACGCCGCTCCCTGATGATCGGCGCCTTGGTCGCCCTAGCGCTAACTACCGCTATCAGTCTGTACGGTGCGCTGGCGCTGGCGCTGAACGCCTGGCCTGCCGTTGGTGTTGAATTCGTGTTGGTCATGGGCTTCGTGTGGGTGCTGTTCGTCAAGCCGGAGCCGGTGGTTTAGGCGCAATACCCATGAGGGTTGGCCTCGTGCCTGCACAAAGTTTGAGACTACAAGCACACCCAGCTTAGCACACACCGAAATGTCCGCTTTGGGTCAGAACTCAGAAGTAGCGGCATGTCCGCATTGAGTCTGCTTAACCCCAATGAGCAGACAGTGATCGCCCCGGCTGGCAGGTCTGCTCGGTGCCAAGAGCAGACGTGAAGTGTTAGCATCCTGACGAGCTCTTCATTCCAAAAATGCCGTCCAGTCGGCACGCATGAGGTTTTCGAAGGGGAAAGTCGGTGGATTGCCTGGCCCTATCTCAGCGCTTTGATTTAAGCCGCTCTTTCCGCCTTCCCGACGCCGAGCAGCAAGAGCTGCAATATCTCCTCGGCGGGCCGTGGCCGACTGAAAAGGTACCCTTGCATTTCGGTGCAGTTGGCAGCGCGAACCTTCACCAGTTGCTGTTCGGTCTCGACGCCTTCGGCAGTTGTCGCCATGTTGAGACCGCTCGCAAGGCTGGTGATCGCGTGGATGATACTCAGAGATTCCGATGAGTTCGACAGATCCCTTATGAAGGAGCGATCAATCTTTAGTTTATCGAAAGGAAAGCCACGCAGGTAGCTTAGCGACGAGTACCCCGTGCCGAAGTCGTCCATCACAATCCGTACACCCAGCTCGCGAAGCTGATGCAGCGTGCGGAGAGTTTGTTCACTGTTCCGCAAAAGAACTGATTTCTGTTATCTCTAGTTCCAACCTGTATGGTGATAGGTTTGACGCCGCAAGAGCGCTGGTAACTACATTCAACAAGCTTCGATCTCTGAATTGCACCGGTGAAATGTTGACCGCGACTTTGATGTCGGCAGGCCAAGTCGCAGCGGTGACGCAAGCCTGCCGTAAAACCCATTCTCCGAATTGAACGATGAGGCCGGTCTCCTCAGCGACTGAAATGAATTCTGCCGGGGAGATCATGCCTCGCTCAGGATGAACCCAGCGCAGTAGTGCTTCGCAGCCGCTGATTTTGTTATGCTGAAGATTGACGATGGGTTGATAGTGTAGCTCAAGCTCATCTTTTGCGAGCGCCATTCGTAGATCAACTTCCAGAGCGCGCCGCTTCTTCATGCGCGCATCCATTTCCGGTTCAAAAAATCGATATGTGCCGCGGCCGTCAGCCTTGGCGCCATACAAAGCCAAATCGGCATTCTTCAATAACTGGTCAGGATCAGTGCCATCCTCCGGAGCAATGGATATGCCAATACTAACGTCTGCAATGACCTGATGACCTTCGAGGTCATAGGGCGCTCTGATTACTTTATGTAATCGCTGTGCGAGGACAGTAGTATCAGTTGGTAGCTTAACTGCGGTCTGTACAATTGCGAACTCGTCGCCTCCCAAGCGTGCAATCAGATCCGTTTCCCGGAGACAGCCGCGCAGGCGGTCAGCAACAGCCTTTAGGAGTTCATCACCGGCAGGATGTCCGAGTGTGTCATTGACGCTCTTGAAGTGATCGAGGTCGAGGTAAAGAACGGCCAATTGTTCTCCTCGCCGAACCCACTTGACCGCCTGCCCAAGTTGCACGTGAAAGAGCGTGCGATTGGGTAGACCGGTTAGTGCATCATAGCTTGCCAGGTGCGCGATTCGTTCATCCGCACGCTTTTGCTCAGTTATGTCTTCGTGCGTTCCGACCCAGCCGCCATTTGCCATCGGGTGGTTTACAATGCGGATCGAACGGTTGTTGGTTGTTTCGACTACAAGGCTCGAAATCTTCCCTTCGGCGAGCGCGCCATCAAGGTCAGCACATTTTTTATCGATATCGCCAAAAAAGCTTCCTGTCTCTTTTCGATGACGCACGAGCTCACGAAATGTGCATCCGGGTTTCACTGTCTGCCGCGACAGTCCATACATTTCGATGTAGCGGTCATTGCAAAAGACTATTCGCTTAGATGAGTCGAACATCAGAAGGCCCTGCGACATATTGTTGAGGGCCGTGTCGAGATGGAACTTTTGATCCGAGAGCCTTTGCTCAGACAATTTGTATTCTCGCAATAGTAGTCGTACTATTAAAAATAGAACGAGGCCGATAACCAAAACGCTGAAACTCACCAATGTTATCAAAATTCCCGTTTGCTCTTTCCAATCGGTAAGAACAGCCGCAACGTCTACGCCAACGCTAATGACAAGTGGATATTGATCCAATCGGTGGATGGCCAGCAGACGATCCTTGCTGTCCATGTTGCCCACCAATCTAACAGTGCCACGATCAGAATTCTTGAGGGCGTCCTTGAAGCCCAGAAAGATACGCCCAATGGTACCTTCAATACGTGGATAACGAACAAGCAAAATTCCATCATCGCGGAAGATGGATATGGAACTTTCGTTCCCGAGCAAAAGCTTACTGAAGTATTTTTCAAAATGCTCCAGTTCAACTGCACCAATAAGCAGACCCAGAAACTCACCATTTGACGAGCTGATCCTACGAGCGACGACCGCGGTCCAGGTCCCCGTGCGACGACTTATAACCGGTTCAGTGATATGGAACTTCAGCTGAGGGTCCAGTTTGAGTTTCTGGAAATAGTTCCGATCGGCTAGACTGATGCGCTGTGATGGCCATTCGCCAGAGTGATTGATTGTATCTCCGTCTGAATTGGTCAGGGTTAAGGCGCTTACGTGAGGCAATGCGACAACCCTGTCTTTTAGTTTCGAGTGGATGTTGTAGGTAGCCATCATGCGCTCAAAATCTTTGCCTGAAGTGACCCCCTCTAGATTGAACTGCGCAATGAAACTAGTCATAGCGAGCTCTATCGCTTGAAAATCTCTGGTCAGTTCACTGGCAAGCAAGAGTGCAGTGTTGCCCAGCTCGCGTTTGGTATTATCTAACGCGCGATCGCGAAAATGAAAGGTCAGTATCGCGGCGCCAACGATGATCGCCACGACAAGTAAAACTCCGCACGTAACGAGCCAAGCGATCGGCCTATACTGCACTCGGCCAAGCGTTGACAATTTGCCAACAGCGGAGCTGAAGACTGAAAGCCAACCTTCAGGTTTCTTATCTTCAATGACTTTAAACGGGCGGGAGGAATATTCGCTCATCCTGACTATCCTACTCGAACAGACCAATCGAACGACGAACGGCACGGATCCCCTTTAAGGGATTCCATCCGAAACGAGTTCTGTGAATTGGTCACCTCTCCTGCAACACAACCTTTGGCGACGCTCGAACGCCAATCGAGCGTTCGACGATGTGCTCATATCTTGGAGAGTAAGAGTTTAAATACTTGAAATTTTACGACTCTTCCGATTTCGATCAGGCAAGGACAAATTTTCATAGTGTGTTAGTATCAATTAGCGGCTCTGCACCTTGAGTCTCCTCGATCCATCAGATTTCTTTAGAGGATAGAAGAAGCCGCATACCCCGTTCCGCTTTGGGTCAGACACAGAAGTAACGGTACGTCCGCATTGAGTTTGCTTCACCCCGATGAGCAGATGTCAATTGCGCTCGCTGGCAGGTCCGTTCGGTGCCAGAAGCGGAAGTTGCAGCCGTAAGCATGATGCCGCGATCTTGTCGAACCTGGCCGATATCACCGCAGTTTCGTGACAATCTCTTCCGGCTTGTGTCTCTTCCTCGGCATTACAGTCCTCCTCGATGTCAAAAGACATACTTCAAGTCGGACCACTTCAATGGGGGATGGATCATAGTCACTACACTTCAGGCCATAAGACATACCTCAAACATACCTCAGGTCGGACCACTTCCTTGGGGGCGGCTCAGTCGCGCGTGAAGCCGGCCCCAATCCGGTCTAGGACGCACTAGCACTTACGCCTTGTAAAATTTGCGCACGGCCCGTAGCGCATTGGTCCCGGTTTGCTCGAGAAAGTTCTTGTAGGCGAGGAGCAAGTAGTTATCGGCCGGCAGGGCACGATAGCCGCGCCAGGGGGTGGCCAGCACGGTATCGAAACCGAGCGGAACCGCCAGCGTGAGGAAGGCGCACTCGAGTGAAAGTTTGAGGTCCGAACCGTCCGCCGCTTTTGTCGGCAGTTGCTGGCCGATATTGGTGAGCCCGCCCATAATGTGGATGCCGCGAAGGCCAGGGTCGTTTCGAATCGTACGTACCGCTTCGAGTGTTGCGCGGTGCAATCCGATGGTGTCGGCGATCACAGCGCTCACCGAGATGTCGATGAAGATGTCCTCCATCGGTATGCCGTAATCCTTCTGCAACCGCAGAGCCGCGCGCCTCGCGGTCGACGAGATTTCGTCGGCGGTCTTGTTGCCCTTGGCGACGCCGGCCTCGACGCGCTCGGAGGCCATGACGATGACTTTGAACGGGCCGAGCGGCCGGTACAGGTCCATCAGATCCCAGCGGTGCTCCGTGATGGAATTGACGATCGGCGGCGCGCCGCCCGCGCGGGCACGGTCGTAGGTCTTGAGGTAGATTTCCTGCACTTGCGCGCTCTGTGAAGTCGAAACAAAGGGGAACAGTTACCGCCGCCTGGATAGCGCGGGTCACTTTGGCCACCAGGGCGGCGTCGGTCTCCCCACGTGCGCCGACATTAACGTCGAGGTACTTCGCGCCCGCCTCCACCTGCTTGACTGCAAGCGCCTGGATGCCGGCGAGGTCGTCATTGTCGAACAGCACTTTGGTGCTTTTGAAGCCTGGATTGATTCGGTCGCCGATTATGCCGACGTGGAAGCCGTTCAAGTTGGTCACGATGCTCTCCGCGCTTGTGGCTGCGTCTGGAAACCGATGTTGTGCAAGAAGGTCTTCTGGAACCCGTCGCGCGTACTGAGTTCGACATACTGGCAGCTCATGGCAAGATCGCGCGCGCGGGCGCGGGTCTGTTGCGAGGCAAGCATCTGGCGCACGCCGACGCCCGCCGCATTGCCGACCTGTTCGAAGCGATCGAGCGGCAGAGCCGGGAACAGACCCACTGCGATGCCGCTCTTTACGTTGATATAGGCGCCGAATGCGCCGGCAATAATGACGCGCTCGATGTCGAGCGCGGCAAGTCGCGCATCGCGCAACAGCAACTCGATCCCCGTCCGAATCGCCGCCTTCGCCAGTTGCACCGCCCGCACGTCGCGCTGATTGAAATACACGCGGGGTGCCAGCAAGGCGGCGCGCATACCGTCGACCTCTCGGATGTCGGGGAGATTGCCTACCAGTCGGCCGCGGTCGTCCAATAAGCCCGCACCGCGTAGTGCCGCGATGGCGTCGAGCACACCCGATCCGCAAAGACCGAGGGGTTGTCTCTTTCCGATCACTTCGACCTTGATGCGGCCGTCTTCAATAGAGACGTGCTCGATGGCGCCTTCCGCCGCGCGCATGCCGCAGGAGATGTGACCGCCTTCCAGCGCCGGGCCGGACGGGCAGGAGACGGTGACGATCTCGCCGCGATGGATGAGGGAAATTTCGGTGTTCGTGCCGATATCCATGACGATGCTCGTCATGGACGAACCCCATTGCCTTTCCGTGGCCAGCAAGGCGGTCACGTGATCGCCGCCGACAAAACCGCCAATATTCGGGGCCAGATGCACGTAGGCGCCGGGAGCAACGGCGAGGCCGAGTTCCCGTGCCTTGAGGTCCATCGCGTCGCGCACGGCCGGGACGAACGGGGCTCGGCCCAGTTGCCGGACCGGCAAACCGAGCAGCAGATGGTGCATGGCCGTGTTACCGCAGATCACCACATCGACGATGTCCTGCGTTGGCGCGGCCGCTGCGCGGCATAGGTCGTGCGCGAGGGCATTGATCGCGGTGACAGCGGCCGTGCGCAGTTCCTCTGCGGCGGCGGGGCCGCGAATCGCATAATTCATCCGGCTGATAACGTCGGCGCCCCATCCTACTTGCGGATTCTCGATTCCGAGGCTCGCGACACTGACGCCGCTCTGCAGGTCGACGAGGAAGCCCGCCACGTTGGTAGTGCCGAGATCGACCGCCAGCCCGAGGCTGCGACTGCCAGGCGCCGCGAAATCGATCGCTTCTCTGCCGCGCAAACGCACGCGCAGCGACCAACTATTGTCGCGCAGCACGATCGGCAGTTGCTGCGCAGCCGCGATGTCGAGCGATGTGACTGGGAGAGAAAAAGCGCGAGCCACACGGTCGGCGTCGGCGAGCGTATCGGCGAGCGTCGCCTGCGGAACGCTGACGTCGAGGCTCACCACGGCAGGATCGAGCGGTAATATCTCGGAGCTGCCTCCAGTCCCGATTTCCGCCCTGACGATCGGCGCCAGCGAGCGCTGCGACACTTCGATCATGCAGTCGGCGCGCGGGGTGAGCTGGCAGGCCCGCAGCCAATTCGGCCTGGGGCGTCGTCCTTTCCTGATTTTACGCGCGGCAAAGATCCGTCCGTTGCTGTGCTGTACCTCGCCCGCGGAGATGAGTACGGAACAGGTACCGCAGGTACCGCGTCCGCCGCAGGCGCCGACGATGCGCACGCCGCTGCGCCGCGCGCACTGAAAGATGGTTTCGCCGGGGCGGGCGGTGATCGTGCGATCGAGCTGCGGAAAGCTGAGCGCGTAGGAAGGCGCAGAAGCCGAGCTGGACGTGCGATTCGACATGACGTCCCTTGAGACGTGCGGCAGTTCGGTCAGGCGTCCGCCATTTCTGTTGCACGACCGGCGACCTGGCACCTGGGGCGCGAGGGACAGTCATCGCAACGCGACCAACGCGCCGGCGGCAGATCGATGCCCACGCCGAGAACCATCGATGTGGACTTCAGCGGATGAAGCACATGGCCGCGGGTCAGGCTCACCCCGGCGGTGTTAGCATCGGCGAGGCGCAGCACGATCCTCTGCGCTTCGAGCGCGAGTCCAGGATCGCCCGGGCGCAGTTCGCCCGCCATCATCAGACCGCGCTTGCGCGTTGTCACGAGCATCCGGTCTTGCACGCGGCGTGTGACGGCGAGCAGGAGCTGGTTGCCGATTTCGTCGAGCGCGAGCGCGAGCGATACGCAGCGTTCGGCGAACAATGATGTAACCCGCCGCTCCAGCAGCGGCCCGAGCGTGACGACGCCGAAGGCCAGCGCCGTCAATCCGCCCGCTTCGGGCAGAAGCCGCGGCGCATAAAGCGTCTCCCCGCCGACTCTCAGGACTTCTGTTGCCGGCTCATCGAGATCGACGATGCGGTAGCTAAAGGCGGATTGGATCAGGTTCTCGCATTCGATCAGCGCGGACGCTTCCTGACGGAAGCGCTGCCGCGCGCCTGACGCCCCGTGTCCAACCGGGGCCATCGTGACCTCGCGTAGGAGGCTCACGCCACGGATGCTCGGCATGCGCGGACCCCGTCAGCTCGCGTACTTGCGCGCGGCTGTGAACATCGCGCGCACGTTTTCGACCGGCGTCTCGTCCGGTATGCCAAAGGCACCGTCGAGGATCAGCTTTCCGCCCTTATGGAACACGTTTTCGGCCAAGTGGCGAACCGCGGCGTCCACCTCATCCGGTTTCCCCGTGGTGAGTAGGGAGGGTGAAATATTGCCACGCAAGGCGACCACGTCTCCCAGCACTTCGAAGGCGCGGACCATATCGGTGCGCTCGAACCAGTAGATGCATTTGCCCGGCGGAATGTCGCGGATAATCTCCAGGCGCTTGGTGCAGTCGGCCTCCCACAGCGGCATGGGGATAATGCCGCCCTCGATGAGGCCGATCAGCAACTTGCGGAACGACGGCCACCAGAAGGTTTCGAACTGCTTGCCGGACATGAAAGCGTCGGGAGCCCAATGGATCGGGATGAAGACGATGGGATGTCCGGCAGCTTTCGCCGACCACAGCGTCTGCTGCGTTAGAAACACGGCGGCCTTGTCCAACAATTGCAACAGCTTGTCCTTGTTGCGGTAGAGATCCTTCATCATCCCGGTCGCGCCCCGGAAATAGTCCGCCAGCATGTCGTAAGGCGAGACCGTGGTGGTGATGTAGGACATCGGGAAGCCGTGCGCCGCCATCCGCTGAGTGAAGTCGGCGTGGTGGGCGGTCATTCGGTCCACCTCCTCGGCAGCCTTGAAGATTTTCTCGAAGGCTTGCCTAACGCGAGGCTTGCCGAATGAGCGGATGCCGGCGATGAGACGGAAATAATGCAGGCCCGGCAGATAGTGTATCTCTTCGAGCCCCTCGAAGGCCTCCGCTACGCGCGGCAGGTATTTCCGCAAGTAGAAGCCAGTCGGGTCGAAGAGGAATTCATCGTATTCCTCCGCCTTCATGTACTCGCGATCGAGGTATTGGTACGGCTGATCATCGCGCACGCCGTGACCCGGCCACTGCAACTGTTTGAAGCCGATCGCTTCCAGCGCGCGGCCGGTGGCGACGGCGA
Organism: uncultured Alphaproteobacteria bacterium; assembly: GCA_963772885.1. Taxonomy (GTDB): domain Bacteria; phylum Pseudomonadota; class Alphaproteobacteria; order Rhizobiales; family Xanthobacteraceae; genus JAHFPN01. Next base: position 21,731 of record CAVYZC010000001.1, read on the forward strand.
GAACGGTCGGGCTGGACACGTCTGGCTCGAACTCGAGAATAGCGCGTTCGCTGATCTCCTTGGCCTTCTCGTAATCGTACATGAGCTGCCGGTAGCTGATGCCGCCGTATCTGGCCAGCCAGAAGGTCGCCAACATTGCGGTCGGCATCCGGTCGGGCTGCTTTAGGTTGACGCAATCCATGATGCGCTGCCAGCGCGCGTCATATGCGGCCTTCGCCTCCGGCGTCTGGACGTAGGTCTGCGGCGCGGTCATGCGGCGACTCCCGACCAGCTCTTGCACAAGGTGACGGCATCGATCGCATTGGTGCCGAAGGCATCGGCGCCAGTGTACGAGCGCACAATCTCGTCGATCTGACCGCCGCCGATCATGATTTTGACCTTGTCGCGCATGCCTGCCCCTTGGATCGCCTCGATTGTCTCTTTCATGGAGTCAAAGGCCAGGGTCAAAAAGCCGGAAAGGCCCACGACGTCGGGCTGGAAGGCGTTGATCTCGTCGAGGAAGGTCTCGACCGGAACGTCGACGCCGATGTCCTTTACGTCGAATCCATTAATGTCGAGCATGAAGGTGACGATGTTCTTGCCGATGTCGTGCAGATCGCCGTGCACGGTGCCGATGAGCACCTTGGCGAGTTTCTTCGGCTCGTCGCCGGGGGCCTGCTTGATCAGCGGCTTGGCGATGGCGCCGATGTTCTCGAGCATCTCGCCGGCGAGCACGAGTTCGGGCAGGAAATACTCGCCTTTCTCGAAGCGCTTGCCGACGATGTCCATGGCAGCGCGGCATAGATCGAGGACACGCACCGGATTGGCACCTTCCTCAAGCAGCATGCGCTTGGCGAGGGCGAACGCGTCATCTTCGTTCATGTCGGACAGCCATTCGACTAGCTGCTTCTCTTGGTCCGTCATGTCGCTTGTGGGCATAGTCCCCTCTTGCGTTCAACGCCTTCAGGCAGGTTCGCCTGCCGCAGGCTAACCTAGATGATTGTCTCCCGCACCGACCCGTTCCTTCTCGTGTCCCATTACATCAACTGTACGCCAGTGCCCCCTCGATCTCGGCCAGGGAACTGACCGGCCCCCACTGAGTGGTCCAGGTGGAATATTAGTTTAACGCGCCAGTCGCAGCTTCGCGACAATTTCTTTAGCCATGTGTCTCTTCCTCGGTATCGCGGTCCTTCTTCAGACCATAAGAATACCTCAGGTCGGGCCGATTCTTTCGAGGGGCAGCTCAAGCAGGCGCCGCACCTACACCAAGCCCTTCCGCACCTGGTCGTCCTTTGCCCAAGCGAATAGCTGTGCGTTCGGACAAAATCCCGGCGCCCGTCGCAAACGTTCGGGTGCCCATATCAGCCATTCATGGCACGTCTCGTCGCACGAGCAAGTCTGGCAAGTGGGGAGCGCGGAGGCGAAGAAGCGGCCCTGATGCTGCGAGAAAAATGCGACCGGATCGATCCCGAGCATTTCCAGCATCAGTTTCATGTTGCAGAGCCGACGATCTATTCTATCGATGACTGACATGGGAGAATCTGCCAATGAACCAAACAATACTAATAATAATGTCCAACAGAATTGCATAGAGCCTTGATCTAGCTCAATTCCAATTGGCTCTTCTTCGTGCGCCCGATGTCCTCCGGTGTCCCGCCTCAGAATTCCGGCGGCATCAACCAAAGGACCGTCACCGCGGCTGAGATGGACCAGCCCTCACTGGGTGGCTAGGTGGAATGTTAGTTTAACGCGCCGGTCACCTATCTCATGTTCAAGTGGCGGGCCGTGGCGACGCGCGCCGCGGAACCGCTGCCCGTGAGTTTCTTCCATTCCGAGACGTTCGCGGTGCCCAACGATGCGAAATCCGGCGAGTGCTTCCGGTTCTTTCGGATCTTCGAGGGAGCCACGGCGCAACTTTGCTAGCTACAGACACATCTCTCGATGCTGCAGCCAGGTGCGGGTTATGCGCCGCATGCCGACCCCTATGACGTGGCGATTCTCATGCTAGCGGGAAGGGTCGAAACGCTCGGGCAGATTGTGGAGCCGCTCGGCGTCATTTTCTATTCCGCGGGACTATGCACGGCATGAAGAATGTCGGGAACACATCTGCGCACTATCTGGTGCTCGAGTTCGAGGGCGCCGGAGCCAAGCGCGTTGCGCGGCCGCAGACGCCACCGCCTGCGCCGGAAAAGAGGGGCCGTTTCATCTCGCGGCCCGCAAGTTCCGCCGCCTATTGCATAACCTTGCCGCATGACTGCGCGGCAAGGACTGAGGCTTACGCATCCATTCCGATCGCTCGTTTCTGCTAAGGCCTAGCCGCGCCTGCGGCGACACCGCGCATCACATCCTATGATCTTCCGTCCCGCTCCCGCTTTCAGTGTTTCACACCGAGCGCAGCGTCGCCGACTTGAGCTGTCACATGATATACGAAGAGTGCACGGTGCCTGCTGCCGCTTCTGGTCGGCGTTGGTTTCGCGGTTGGCGCGCCGCGCAAGAATTCAAACTGACCCACTACCCAATTAGGGGCACTGCTCAGTTTGAATTAGGGATGATATCTCAGTTTGATTTTGTGAATGACGAAAAGGAACGCGTCCAGACAATCGCCGGGAACTGAGTACCCAACACGGCAGTAAGTGACTTATTGGAAACCGTTTCCGACCTTCGTGAAGATCGAAACCAGATCGGCGCCGATGCCCTGGGCCGCGACGAGGATAACAATGGAAATGCTACCGGCGATAAGGGCATATTCGATAGCGGTCGCACCGGACTCATCCCGGAGGAACTTGTACGCTTTGAACATGGCGCGCTCCTCGAGGCAAAAACTTCTAATTTCCATGGTACCTATACACAATTAGAATTGCGTTCCCGGATTGATTAGAATTTTAGCGAGCGGTCACTATCTTAGTTTTAATCCTGCATAGGGTTGAGAGAACATAAAGGCGAACATGCCCAAAGGCCCCAGAGGCGAAAAGCGATCCGCCGATATGATCGACAACGCCTTGCTGATCGCCAGAATCACTATGGTGGACGTGGGCTGCGCTCGATACCAATAGTAAGTGTAAACAGCGACGCTGGCGATATTACCATTCTTGTGCAAAATGGATCCCGCCTGTTCGAACCAAGCGGCAATGGCCTGGGCGTCTTTGATTGCTCGTCGGGTCTGGTAAGGCAAGTCTCAGGCGGCTACCGCAGTCCGCTTGCCCGCGACCGCAAGGATCGTCGGCACCTCGCTTGCAGGCTTAGCCTCGCCGAATAACAATCCTTGAGCGTGGGTACAGCCTTCCGCGCGGACGCGGTTGAGCTGATCCTCGGTTTCGACACCTTCGGCCGTCGTTTCCATGGCGAGGCCCGCGCCTAGCACCATCACTGCTCGAACGAGGGCAAGTGAGTTTTCGTCGGTCGAGAGGTTGCTGATGTATGAGCGATCAATCTTGATCTTGTCGAACGGAAAGCTACGCAGGTAGCTTACGCTCGAATAGCCTGTACCGAAGTCATCGAGTGCAATGCGGATGCCAAACGCACGCAGTCGGTGCAACACAGCCAGCGTCGCCTCGTGTTCGATCAGAAGGACGCCTTCGGTGATTTCTAGCTCAAGGCGATTGGCAGGAAGCTTTGAAACCGCGAGGGCCTTGATCACGCTCTCGAGCAGTCGCTTACTCCTAAACTGGGCAGGAGAAAGATTGACCGCGACCCGTACGTTTTTCGGCCACGCCATCGCATCGAGACATGCCTGCCGTAACACCCACTCGCCAATCGGCACGATCAGGCCAATTTCTTCTGCGAGCGGAATAAACTCCGAGGGCAAGACCATGCCGCGCCGCGGGTGCCGCCAACGTATCAGTGCCTCGAGCGTGCTAATTTTGTTTGAGCATAATTCGACGACCGGCTGGTAATAAAGTTCAAATTCGTCCTGCACAAGCGCTCGGCGCAGGTCGAGCTCGAGCGCACGGCGCGCTTGCAACCGATCGTCCATCTCTGCCTCGAAGAACCGATAGGTATCACGGCCATCACTCTTGGCGTGGTACAGCGCCATGTCGCCGTTCTTCAGCAATTTGTCGGCGTGTTCACCGTCCTTAGGAGCGACTGCAATGCCGATGCTGGCGCCAATGGTGACTTGGTGACCTCCGAGATCGAAGGGTGTGCTGAGTACTTCAATTACTCGTTGTGCGAGCGCCCTAGCGCTAGCCGGCTGCTCGAGGCCGACCTGAACAATGGCAAACTCGTCTCCGCCAAGTCGCGCGATTATGTCGACCTGCCGCACCGATGCCCGTAGCCGGTCAGCGACGCTCTCCAACAGCAGGTCGCCGATCGGATGACCAAGGGTGTCATTCACATTCTTGAATTCGTCGAGATCGACGCAGAGTACGGCCAATTTTTCACCACGCGGTACGCGCGTGAGCGCTTCCTCGAGTTGCTCCTTGAAATAAGCTCGGTTAGGAAGATTGGTCAGCCCGTCATGTCGCGCCATGTGGTGTATACGCGCTTCCGCGTTACGCTTTTCCGTGACGTCCTCGTGAATCGCAACCCAGCCGCCGCCTTGCATTGGCTGATGGATGACATTGACGGTCCGGCCATTGTTGAGTTCTCGTGTATTCGCGCTTAGTGATCGCCGACTGACAACTTGAAGACATTCTTCCAGATATTCCTCGGGGTTGCTTGCCCCGTAATTCTCGCCACGGATTATGTGCTCGAGAATTTCCCGAAGCGTTGTGCCTGGCTTCGTCAGTTCATGGGAAAGCTCGTAAATTTCCGCATAGCGGCTGTTGCAGATGATGAGGTGCTGTTCCGCGTCGAACATACACAAGCCGACTGGCATATTGCTCACGGCGGCCTGCAACCGTTCGCGGTTTCGTTCCGCAATGTAGGTCAGGCTACGACTGAGGATCAGGTTGTCCCGGTAGCCGCTGACGGCGTTGATGAGCACTCCGATTTCGTCGCCGCGCGCTCCATTGTCGAGCACGGCAACCGAGTAGTCTCCGGTCGTGAGGCGCTGCATGGCGGCACTCGCCCTGAGAATCGGTACACTGATGGAACGCGACGTCCAAGCAATGGCAATGCCGGTCAATATACTGGCAAAGGCAATGACTGCAGCAATAAAAAGCAAAGCTTGCTCGTAAACTTCGTAGATGCGAGTCGTAGTAATGCCACCTTGTACCTTCGATCGGCCGATAAGTTCATCGAGCTTTTTCGCCGCGCTATCGAATGCGGCAAGCGACATGGTATTGAATTCTTGGGCGGCGAGCGAGATTTCGCCGCTCTCCAGCCGTTCATCAACTCTCAACAGCGTCTGCTTGTAGTCATTCCAGAGCACCACAAAATCCGAAAATAGTCGTCGTTCGTCCGCTGAGATGGTCGAGTGCGCATAGGATTGCTCTGCTTTTGTCAGAGCTTTAAGCGCTTCATCCATGGTCTGTGCAATGGCCGCAAGATCATGCAAATTTGCGGTTTGGGTTTTGCGTGTCACCAGGAAGCGGTGCTCAGTAATCGCGCGCTTGATTTCCCCTAGGGTCTCGATCCGGGGCAGCCAAACATCACGGACTTCGTCAGTAACAATCTTGACGGCACGTAATTGAACTAGGCCTAAGAGCCCGACAGCTACGATGAAAGCGAGCGCGATTCCGAACGCGATCGACAGCTTTGTACGGATGCTCACTGTAGAAGACGGGGTCATTGATCTTCAATTTGCTCCAGACGTAAACGTCGCTGAAGTAGGCTCGAAAACATGGACAAGACGACGGCCGGCATCGCGTTTGCATCGGGGCACGGCGGCTAAGCGTCTGACCGCCGCGACTCTTCATGTGTGATTACCGCAAGAAAACTAATCCACACTTGTGAGTTGCGTGGATTTTACAAGCGAGCCGAAGACGCTTCGGAAACCAATTCCAGCCACTAATCCGAAGCAATCCTAAACAACCCGAAAGCTTGCAAGTGAGCACGCTAGTCGCCGTCTTCAGCACTTATTTACTACGTCGTATCTTTGAGGCGCGTTGCCAATGCACAATCGAGTCGTGGTGCTTTCGATCGTGACAACTGGTGAGACCAAGTTTTCAGTGCTACCGTTCACAGACGTTCTGCAACGACTGCGGCCACAAATCGACGCCGCAGTATCGCTTCGCAGCAGCGGGCAGAGACCAGTGATAGGATCGGCTTTGTCTTAGCGTGGATGCAATTCAGCTAACAGTCTTTGCCGATTGGCCCATCTGAGCGCTGCGCCCAGGAAACGCGACACCCACCCGATCCTGGGCCTTCCACATGATCCGGCAAAAGCACCTTAGGTTTTCAACGGGGATCTTTAAAAAGAACTCCTGCGGGAGGCTATCGGTGCTTTCGACTTGCAGACATGCGCCCCCGGCCGAAAGATTCCGAACGATGCAATCGACTGAGTTCAACTGACGGCCGAAGATAATTTTCCCGAATTCTAGCGTACGAATCCGTTGTTCGCGCCTGCGGTTGTTCATTTGCAAACTCTAATGACTATGAGGGTGAATGCTACTCCCAACAAATTTAAAAGAAATAAATTCGACCTCATATATATCCACGATTCCCAATTTAGAACACGAACGGCCAACGATTGGCTAATGAAACACTGGCAAAGAACGGGAACAAACGTCGTTAGGCGACATCGGAATCGTCTGATTTTGCTGGTTTCCCGGCGAGCTAGCCTCGCACATAGCGGCCTTGTTGGAGTTTCGAGTCCTTCCGGGTCCACCTACATGATTGACATGTCATGTAGCGTCTCTACTCGCTTCGCCTTCCTCGGGGCCTGCCGGATCCATTCTGGCCCATATTTCCGACCGCCGGCAATTCATTTCTCTTTGCAATGAGGTCATCAATTCGCGTGAGCAGGTCTGGTAATGACAACGACGATAGTCCGTGTAGCTTGTACTGTTCTTCGAATTTCGAAATGTGGCCATCAAATATACGGAGAATCGTCGCCGCGCGATTGGAAAGGTCGCCTAGGTGCTCTCGAACTTGGACAGCATTTGCCGACAAGAGGTGCGATTGCAATTCCGGCGCTAATTCCTTCCTGCGAATGATGCCTATCCAAGTAGTTGCCTTGAGTGCGGCTTCGGCGGTCTCATCGCTATTGGCTAATTTATTCACCGCCGGGGCAAGTGGATCACGCGCAATATCATCCGCTAACTCCCGCCTTAGGATTTCGCGAGCGCTAATCTCGTAAATCTTCGAAAGGGGCAGGTCGATGCTTGCAGTGAGACGTTCAGGATCCGCTTTCAGAATTGTCTCGGCTAGATGTTGCTCGCTCTCAAGTTCAGAGATCAATGCCTCGACAGTGCGTTCATCGAATCTAGATTTCAGATTATTCGAAAGGGCTCGCAATTCGCCCATCGAGGATGCAAGTGACCCCATCGCTTTGAGTTGGAAGGCTTCCAGTAGCACCAGGCGATCAAACACGCGACGGCCATGTGCAACAGTGATAAAATAGCTTTTGATCCGTTGGATTGCTCGTGCCGCCGTTGCGATGTCATCGAATGGCGTTTCAAGTCCGGCCCACTCCGATCCAAGCATCTCGTGGTAGGTGGTGTTAGTACAAAATCGGCGAACTGCGCGAAGGTGAATTATCAGCGATTCCAGGTCATCCCGTATCCGCGCACTTCGAGGATCAAGGCCGAGCGGCGCGATAAGCTCGCGTGCAGCTAAGCCTGCGCCGGCGAATTCTGCGCGCGCTTTCCGAATTGTGCTGCCGGCGAAATGTGCTGCGGCTGTTTCAAGTTCTTCAGGTGAAGGCCGACAACGCGGGGAGTAACCGGAGAGTCGCTCCTGCCATTCTGCATCGACGGAGACGAGCTCGGACCACCTTTCGTGAGCTCTTCGGAATGCATCTGCACCGCCCGAGGAGCTCCACCTAAAATAGTTGAGATAGGACGGGGGGAGGCGTGCCGCAACGATCACCGCAAGGGCTACTGCATCCAAGCCGCTTGCAGGAAACGAGCGGTCGAACCCGAGTAGACCCAGCGCAGTGGTGGCACTCTCGACAACCGACATCAGCGTGTGCGCATCTTCACTTCTTTTCACCGCTTCGGAAAAGGCCTGGGCCGGCAACAGCTGGACATACTCGCTCTTGGCGGCGATTGCGGCAACGTTAGACGCACGCACTAGTGCCTCGGTGGGAGCCGAGGAAAGGTCGGGTGCGGAGTCCAACTCCTCCAATAGCTTGAGAAGCTTTCGATGTTGTCCAAGTAGGATGCTGAAACGAACGGTATCGACGTTATTCAAAACCTTGACGAGGTGACCCGGCGGAGTTTCGTCTGGGAGATCTTTGTCAGCGGCAATCAATTGCTCGAGATCTTGAACTGAATTCACACCGAAATTTCTGGCCTCCTCTAGAATCGACAAGATCCTAGTGGCAATTCGTCGCAGCTCGTGCAGGCTATTGTCGGACTCGTAGACGGAACGGCTAGTGGTGCCGACCAGCGAGGGCAACCATGGAGAGATCTTAACGTCTGCGAACTGTTCAAGATAGGATTGCGTCGCCTCTGCTAAAGCCTTCAGTTGCTGGCAAGCAAGCACAGCATCGTCAGCGTTCTTAATCAAGTTGTCCGGAACTCGCTCTCTTCCGAGATCATCGGATGCGTGCCCAATATTCGCCGCTTCATGCGACGCGAATGCTTTGCGCAGCATTGCTGTCTGAGCACGGATATCCCGTGATGGAGGACTTGATTGTACTATCGGCGAGTCGCCCTGGGCAAGAATTTGGGCGAATGAATTCTCCCGGGCGAAACTCGGAGTGCCATTTACAGCATGATCATTCAATCGCTGCAGTTCGATCGGATCGATCGATTCGATCCGTCCTTCCGTCTGTAACGCACGAGTTGTCATATACTTCTCATCAGCTGGCCACCATGCCGAACATCTGTGGCACGTACTGCCGACGCGAATACTGGCAAAGAAACGTCAACGAAAAATTGTGCTAATCGCCGAGTAAGTGCGGTCGGCGCAAACTGATTGCAAACTGTTTGTAAGAGATAACGAGAATCTAACCATGCACATCCGCGAATTGAGCCGTCCCACGGCTGGCGAATGGGTTGACTAGGCCGATTGGAAAAGTTTAAAGATTGCAGCTTGTGAGGCAGTTTGATTTAGGCAGGGTGAACGAACGCGCGGCCCGACTAGGAATCTGTCCGCCCGGCACCCCGGCCAATGATTGGCCAATGAAACGCCGGCACCGAACGTGAACGAACGTCGTCAGGTGACGTCGGAATCGTCCGGTTTTGCTCGATCTTCCGCCGAGTGAGCCTCGCTCATAACGGCCTGGTTGGAGGTTCGAGTCCTCCCGGGCCCACCAATGGCTTCAATGCGTTGCGAGGTGGGGCGACGCTTCGCTGGCGTCTCGGCCAACGGAATGACCAACGATTGGCGCGGCCGATAGCCGGTCGCTCGGGCGGCGGCGCTTGAAAGGTGCACTCGTCGGTACCGGTGGTTTCCTAGCCGTGATCGATACGGGTCAGATCAGCAGAAATCGCGGACGCCGTCTCCTTGAATTTGCTCAAGTGGATTTCGGCGAACCCTTCGGGGGCGAGGAATCCTTTGGGCCACAGGATGACCAGCGCGCCGACGGCGGTCTCGCCCCGAAAGACCGGGCGAGCGATTGCGTGCAGTCTATTAGCCGTTTCAGTGTCACTCCGATACTGGCTGGTGCGCGCGGCATAGCCTAGGGATCGGACCTGTTGCAGCGTCGATAGAAGATTCTGCTTTCCTATTCCCAATCGGCACAAGCTCCAGATGGGATCGTCTCCGATTTCATCGACCAAAGCCAGAACCGCCGGATCGGTCCAGGTTGAAAGTACGGCCAAGCCGGCGGCGGACGCGAAAACCGGCACTTCAAGATTGATCTCGCGCTCGAATTGAAAAAACGGGCTGAGCGGTCTGGTCAATTCGATGATGCGGCTTCGGGTCCGCTCGAAGATGTGGAGATCGCACGACCAACCGACCGAGCGGGTTAGTTCGATCATGTGCGGAACGGCACGATCGACCAACCAGCCTTCGCCCTGAGCAAAATGACTATTTAGCGTTGGTAGATAGATATTTGCCCGATAGAGCTTATCGCTCAGACTTCGGCGCACAATTTTCCGACGGGTGAGCGTGCCGAGAATGCGCCGGATCGTGGATTTGGGCAGTTTCGTGCGCGCGTGCAGGTCGCGCAGGCTGCTGGCGCCGTGCGCCGACAGCGTATTCAGGATGGCCAGGCCGCGGTCGAGCGAGCGATTTTCCACCGAACGTCCCATGACACAATCGTGCCGCAGAGCGGCACTTGACGCAAATCCCATTGCGCCGGCCCGGACCGCCCGGAATGCTTCCCGGTTCCGGCAGAGGCTGATGCCGTTGGAATTTCAGCCCGCCAGGGGAGGACGCACATGCATCTGACAAGGAAGGAATTGTTGCGCGCGGCCGGGGCGTTCGCGCTGGTTGCGCCGTTTGGCGGGGTGCGCGGCGCGCATGCGCAGGCCTATCCGAGCCAGGACATCCGGCTGATATGCGCTTTTCCCGCCGGCAGCGGCGCCGACGTCCTGGTGCGCTATTTCGCCGAGAAGCTCCGGCCGCTCGCCGGCCGCACCGTGCTGGTCGAGAACAAGGTCGGCGCCGGCGGCTGGATCGCGACCGAATATGTCGCCCGCTCCAAGCCGGACGGCTACACCATGCTCCTGCTCGGCGCCAACGCGGTCGCCGCCACCATGAGCTTGTTCAAGAATCCGTCGGTCGACGTCGGCAAGGCGATCGAGCTTGCCGCCACCATCAACCGGCAACCCTTCATGCTCGTGGTCGCGACCGACAGTCCCTACAAGACCGTGGCCGAACTCACCGCAGCGATGAAGAAGAAGGGCGACAAGGCCACCTACGCGACCGGCGCTCCCGCCGGCACGATCATGGGCGAGCTCTACAAGGCCGGCACCGGCGTTCAGGCGGTCGAGGTCGTGTACAAGACCGCCGCGGATTCGCTGAACGAAATTACGAGCGGCAAGATCGATTACGCCATGCACGACCCGGTGTTCTCGCTGGCGCAATTGCGCGAGGGGCGGCTTCGGGTTCTGGCGGTCAGCACCGGCCAACGTCTCGCCGCGGTTCCGCAGCTGCCGACGATGGCCGAGTCGGGCGTGCCGATGGATCTCACGCTGTGGTGGGCCGTCATGTTGCCGACCGGAACACCGATGCCGATCCGCGAGCAGATCAACAAGTGGTTCGTGCAGATCGTGTCGTCGGACGAGACCAAGAAATTCCTGAACAGCTTCGGCGGCGATCCGCACATCATCCCGATGGAGCAGGCGCAGGCGAACTTCCTGCGCGACATCGGCGTCTGGCGCGAATACATCAAGATCGCGAAGATTCAGCCGCAATAGGCAGACGATTCAATTGGCAGTCCGGTTCCCGCTGGCCTGCCACAATAAATCGCAACGCGCCGACGCAAATCGGAAGGATTTGCGCCGGTCAGCAAGAACGTAGACGAAGCTGACAAGACAAGGAATGTTGCGACCCAACTCGGGTCGATCTCAATTTTTTCGCGAGCCTGATTGGACTGCTCTTAATCGTGTATTTTCCAGTGATCCCGTTGCTGCTGCCGAACATGATGCGCTGATCGACCCGCTGACAGAGTGCATGCGTGAGCGGTGCGGGGGACTGGCGCAGCGCGCCATAGCACCCCCCGGCCCAACGATTAGCCAATGACACACCGGCACCGAACGCGAACGAACATCGTCAGGTGACGTCGGAATGTGTCTGATTTTGCTGGATCTCCCGAAGAGCGAGTCCGCTTATAGCGGCTTGGTTCGGAGGTTCGAGTTCTCTCCTGGGCCCACCAATGGTTTCAATGCTTTGAGCAATTCCCGGACATTTCGGGCGATCTACTCCCGTTGCGGTGGCAACATTGCCGCTTTTTTGGTTTTCCGATTTGGCTTCTGGACCTTGAAGACGCTCGTCGATTTTCTGCCAACATGGGCTCGGATGCGGAAGGGCGAGTAGGGTCGCCGCCAACCACGGCGATTATGTCGGCGACCAGATCATGGCGGTCTTTCACGGCGACGACATGGTCGAGAACGCGCTCGCCTGCAGCGTCGCATTCCAGGAAGTGATGCTGCAGCTCGGGCGCGAGCATCCCGATTGGGGCCTCGATGTCGGCACCGGCGTGGACGCCGGTGAAGTGATCATGGGCGCCATGGGCGGCAAGCAGCGCATGGACTATACCGTGCTCGGCGATCACGTGAATCTCGCGGCGCGGCTGTGCTCGCACGCCTCGCCCCGCCAGACGCTCGTATCGGAGGGCGCCTACGAGATGGTGAAGGACAAGAGCAGGTTCTCGTTCGAATCGCTCGACCCGATCCACGTCAAAGGCAAGAGCAAGCCGCAGACGATCTATGCGGTGCACGGCAAATCGGCCGCGGCCGATACGCCCGGCGCGCGCGCTCAAATAAGATCAAGTTGAGCGGCCGCAACGAATGCCTCGATAGCGGGTCAGCGCTGCCCCGATCGTCGAAATTTCCGACCCGCAAGTTCCCGTGTAGGAAGCAAGCACCGCAACTTAGTATTGCGCTGCCGCATGCAAGGCCTTCTGAGCAATCAGTAATTCGATACCGGTAGAGACATTGCGCGGCAGGCGCGCCCTTGGCGCCGCTCGCGGAATGCACGGCCACGCTTGTTTCCACGGCATTGCACATTTCTACTGAACGAAATGTTCATCCTATCTCGCGAGAATGGCTGCGGCGCCATACGTCCGACCATTGGTTTTGCATGCTCGCTTGGTATCGCCTCACGCGTTCGAGGCACAATCCAGAAGTGCCGACGGAAATCTATATTTCCGTCGTCGATTCATTGTACGCGGATTCGCGCACGCTCGCCGTAGGCTCGATCGCGGTTCTCGCTGGGATTTTCCTTACCGCCCTGAAGACGGGCGACGCGTTCATTTATTTCTGCGCTTTCGTCTCGGCTGTTGTGGCGTGCCTCCGTATGTGGGGGATGCGTGCCTATAAGCGGCAGAGGGCCGCGATTACGACCGCAGAAGACGCGCGTCGGTGGGAATTCCGCTACGCCATCGGTGTTTTGGCTTACCTGGTGACGTTGGGCGTATGGTGCATCAGCGCATTCTCGACATTTGATCCATTCGCACAGCTCACTAGCGTCGCAGCGACGATTGCAAGTCTGATCGGTGTTGCCGGCAGAAATTTTGGCAGTGGACGAATCATCAATTTGCAAATTGCCTGCGTTGCCCCGTTCATGATACTTGCCTACCTGATCCCCGGCGACATTTACTACGTTCTCGCTGGGCTTATTCTGTTGGCATTTTTTTCGAGTGTGAAAGCGATCTCTGATAGCTTGCGCAAGACTTTAATGGATGCAGTCATTGCCACCCGCGATGTCACACTGCTCGCCGGCCGGTTCGATGCTGCGCTCAACAACATGCCGCTTGGTCTGTGCATGTTCGATACCGAGAAACGCCTGGTCGTATCCAACCGCCGCTTCACTGAGCTTTTGCGTGTCTCGCCCGAGGTCGTTCGTCGCGGTGCCGCCGTCGGCGAGCTCTTGCTCGAGGGTGTGCGGGTCGGAACCCTCTCGCGTTCTCGCGCCGATCGCCTTGCCGCCGAGATCGCGAATCGCGTTGCCGGTATCGAGGACGCGGGTCTCGAGCTCGAGGCCGAGGACGGCCGCACGATGGCGCTCACCTTCCAGCCGATGAAAGACGGCGGGTCGGTCATGCTGGTCGAGGACATTACCGAACGCCGCAGCGCGGAAGCGAAAATCAATCATCTGGCGCGCTATGATGCGCTGACCGGATTGCCCAATCGGACTTTCTTTCACGACCAAATGGAGCTGATGCTCGCCAAGATTCGCCGCAGCAAGGAGTCTTGTGCGGTTCTCTTCATCGATCTCGATCAGTTCAAGCAGATCAATGACACAATGGGTCATCCTTTCGGGGACGAGCTCTTGTGCGCCGTCGCCGAGCGCCTGCGCAGCATCGCGCGCGATTCCGACGTGGTAGCGCGCTTTGGCGGCGACGAGTTCGTCGTTCTGCAGTCGCCGATCAAGCGCCCGGAGGAGGCGGCCTCCCTTGCCCGCCGAATTGTCGAAGTGCTCAGCGAGACCTTCGACATCGACCGCCATCAGGTCGTGATCGGCGCCAGCATCGGCATCGCGGTCGCGCCCCAGGACGGTATCGATACCGACCTGTTGCTCAAAAATGCCGACATGGCGCTCTACCGCACCAAATCCGAGGGCAGGGGCGCCTGGCGTTTCTTCGAACGGGAAATGGACGTGAAGGCGCAGGCTCGCCGCAGTCTGGAGAGTGATCTCCGGAACGCGCTCGCGACCGATGCGTTCAAGGTTTATTACCAGCCGCTGTTCAACTTGCGCACCAAGCGGATCTCGACCTGCGAGGCGCTGCTGCGCTGGCCGCATCCCGAACGCGGAATGGTTTCGCCCGCGGAATTCATCCCGATCGCCGAGGAGATGGGTCTGATCGTCGAAATCGGCAATCGCGTATTGCGCCGGGCTTGCGCCGAATGCTCCCAGTGGCCAGAAGCGGTCAAGGTCTCGGTAAACCTGTCGCCGATCCAGTTCCGGCGTGGCGGCGTCACCGAAGCGATCCGTGCCGCGCTCGCTGAGTCCGGACTGTTACCGAGCCGGCTCGAGATCGAGATCACCGAATCGGTCCTCATCCAGGACACCGAAGCCACGCGCGTCGTGCTACAAGAGTTGCGCGATCTCGGCGTGCGCATTTCGCTCGATGACTTCGGCACCGGGTATTCCAGCTTAAGTTATTTGCACAGCTTCCCGCTGCACAAGGTCAAGATCGATCGCTCGTTTCTGCAGGGGATCGCAACCAACGAGCGCTCGCTTACCCTCCTGCATGGGGTCGCGAGGCTGAGCGCCGAGCTCGGCATGTCGGTCACGGTGGAAGGGGTCGAGACCGACGAGGAACTCGCGCTCATCATGCGTGAGCCGAGCATCGACGAGGCCCAAGGCTTTCTGTTCAGCCCGGCGGTTCCGGGCAGCACGATCCGCAAGCTCCTGTATTCGACGCACGCGCGGATCGAGAAAGTGGCAGTGGCCTGATATCGGGCCGCAGCATCGCCGGCGAATTCCGTGGCGCTTGTACGCCGGCGCGTCGTTAAAGTTTCACAATCACTCGAGCAGTCCGGATTCCGCGCCTTCTGCCTGTGCCAAATTGGGCTAACGCCTTTATTATTAAGGTTAATCCTTTACTTTCATTAACTCTGCGTTAACCTTCCTCTACCGGCGGCTGCACTCGCCGCGGAGGAGGTTGCGTATGAGCGCGCCTGCGCTTGTAACGGCGGTGCCGTTCGCCGACCGAATTGCACAATTCCTGGAGCGCGTGGACTACCGGCTGGCCGAGTCCGCCGAGGACCGCGACACGATTTATCGCCTCCGCTACGACGCCTATGTGCGCGAGGGCACGATCCAGCCCAATCTCAATCGCAGAGTGATCGACGCCTATGACAGTCTGCCGAACGCTTGGACGTTTGGCGTTTATGTCGATGAAAAACTAGCGAGCTCAGTTCGTATTCATGTGTCTACCCCGGAATTTCTCGACATACCTGCCGCGCATGTTTTCCCGGACATCTTGAAGCCGATGATCGAGGCCGGGAAAATTCTCATCGATCCGACACGTTTTGTCGCGGACCCCGGCGCTGGGCAGTATCTTGAGCTGCCTTACGCAACCCTACGTCTTCCTCACATGGCCAGCGAATATTTCAGGGCCGACTACGTGCTCGCGACGGTGCGGGCCGAGCATCAATCCTTCTATAAGCGCGTTTTTGGGGCTCGCGAGATTTGCCCACCGCGTCCTTATCCGTCGCTCAACAAGCCGATCAGTCTGATGATGACCCATAGAGATTCAGCAAGGGGACGGAATGTAGCGCGCTACCCGTTCCTCCTATCGACCCAATTCGAGAGGCGGATGTTGTTCGAGCGGCGGATGAATCTCGAGCAGAGCGTCACCGCGGCGGAACACGCCGCGACCGCGGCCTGAGGCTGGGCGCGCGATCCGGGACGGCCGGGTATTCTCCTGAAATCGGAAACTTGATGGCAATCGTCTGATTGCGCTCGATTGCGCGCCAACAAAAGACCGGGAGTGAACATGGGTACCAAGCTCAAGCTCAAGGCCGCGGATGGTTTCGAACTCGGCGCCTACCGCGCCGATCCGAAAGGCACGCCCAAGGGCCGTGTCGTCGTCATCCAGGAAATTTTCGGCGTCAACCACCACATCCGTTCGGTGTGCGACCGGCTCGCGGAAGCGGGCTACACGGCGCTGGCACCGGCGATCTTCGACCGCATCGTGCCGGATTTCGAGACCGGCTATTCGGATGCCGAGGTCGCCGGGGCCCGCGAGTACATCGCGAAAGTCGACTGGCCCAAACTGATGCTCGACGTGCAGGCCGCGATCGACGCGCTGAAGAAGGAAGGCCCGGTCGCCATCCTCGGCTTCTGCCTCGGTGGCACCGTTGCCTTCCTCGCCGCGAGTCAGAGCAACGGTCTGGTCGCTGCGGTCGCCTATTACGGCGGCATGATCGCCAAGCACGCGGACAAGAAGCCGAAAGTTCCAGTGCAGATGCATTTCGGCGAGAAGGACGG
Organism: uncultured Alphaproteobacteria bacterium; assembly: GCA_963772885.1. Lineage (GTDB taxonomy): Bacteria > Pseudomonadota > Alphaproteobacteria > Rhizobiales > Xanthobacteraceae > JAHFPN01. Next base: position 38,306 of record CAVYZC010000001.1, read on the forward strand.
CCACATCCCCCTCGCCGACGTGGAGGACATCAAGAAGAAGCGGCCGGAGAGCGAGGTTCACGTCTACCTGGGCGCCGGCCACGGTTTCCATTGCGACGAGCGTGGCAGCTTCGAGACCAACAGCGCCAAGACGGCCTGGGCCCGCTCGCTGGCGTTTCTGGAGAAAGCGTTCGGGAAGAAGTAGAATTCAACCGCCGAATTCCGCCTCCGGCAGGCCGCGCACACCGGGCTGGATCGCGAACAGATTGCCGGCGAGCGGTTCGGCCGCGCGCCGCTCCGGGCTCATGCGGAAGCTCGAGGTGGTGATGTAGAGCGTATCGAGCTTATCGCCGCCGAAGCAGCAGCAGGTCGGGCTGCTGGTCGGCAGCGCGATGGTCCGGTCCACCCGGCCGTCCGGTGCGTAGCGCACGATGCGCGCGAGCCGGTACTGCGCGTTCCACAAAAAGCCCTCCGCATCGACGCAGGAGCCGTCCGGCCCGCCCACGTCGCCGTCCAGTTCGGCGAATGTCCGCCGCCTGGTGATCGCGCCGTCGGCGATGTCGAGATCGAAGGCCCAGATCAGGCGCCGCGGCGAATCGGTGAAATAAAACGTGCGGTCGTCGGGGGAAAAAGCGATCGAATTCGGGATCGTGATCCGCGCCATCATCCGCGTGACCTTCAGACCCGGCTCGATGCGGTAGAGGCTGCCGGCCGGCTCGCGCATCTCCGTCTCCATGGAGCCGACCCAGAAGCGGCCATGCCGGTCCGCCCGCCCGTCATTGAGCCGGTGGTTCTCCACGCCGGGCTCTGGGTCCACCAGCAACCGCATGGCGCCGGTCACCGGATCGTACGCATGCAGCCCGTTGTTCATGGCGAGCGCGAAGCCGCCCGCCTTGCGGATGGCGAAACTGCCGACCTCGCGGCCCTGCAAGGGATAGCGCCGGTGCTCGCCGCTCGCCGGATCGAACGACTGCAGCGCAGGCGCCAGGATGTCGACCCACCAGATGCGGCGCGTACGCGGATCCCAGATCGGGCATTCGCCCAAATGATCGCCGCAGGCGACCGCGCTTTCGACCTTCATCCCGTCCCTCGTCGGTAGATCGGCGCCGCCGCCTTGAGGCTTTGAACATCGACATAGCCGATCTGCGCCATGCAGCGGCTCATCTCGTCGCTGAGCAGCTCGATGGATGTTTTCGGGCCGGCCGCCCCGAGCCCGGCCACCGCGTACATCATGGCGCGGCCAACGAGCACGAAGTCGGCTCCGGCGGCGAGCGCCTTCACGATATGCTCGCCCGAGCGCACGCCGCTATCGATCAACAGCGGAAAGCCGGGCCCGACCGCGGCGCGGATTTCCGGCAACACGTCGATGGAGGCCGGCAGCGACGCGAGCTGGCGCCCGCCGTGATTGGAAATGACGACGCCGTCGCAGCCGATCTCGCGCGCCTTGAGCGCGTCCGCGGCCGAGAGCAGTCCCTTGATCACGATCTTCCCTTTCCAGCGCGCGCGCAATTTCTTCATGTCGTCCCAGCTGAAGCGGCCGGTGACTTGCGAGGACATGAACCCGGCAACCGCCTGCGGGCCGCTCAAGTCGGCGTAGCGCTCCATATTGGCGAAGCGCGGCACGCCCGCCTTAAGCGTGGCGAGCGACCATTGCGGGTGCATGGCGAGCTCGTAGAGCGTGCGCGGTGTCAGGCGAAACGGCAGCGAGAAGTTGTTTCGGATATCGCGCAGCCGCCGCGGCGCGGTCGGCACGTCCACGGTGACCAGCATGGTCTCGTAGCCGGCGCGCTCGGCACGCACGACAAGATCGTCGATCATCTCCTGGCTGCGCGAGACATAGAGCTGGAACCAGCAATTGCCGGGCGCCAGTTCGGCGATGCGCTCGAGCGTCGTGCTCGCCGGGGTCGAGAGCGAGTAGGGAATGCCGGCGGCGACGCACGCGCGCGCCACCATCTCCTCCGCACCCGGCCATAGGATATTGCCGAGCCCGATCGGCGCGGTGCCGAACGGCAGCGCCCATTTCTTCCCGAACAACGTGGTCGAAAGATCGCGCTTCTCGACATTGATCAGCATGCGCGGCTTGAGCTGCAGCTCGTCGAACGCAGCTTCGTTCTGGCGGATGCCGGCCTCGGAGCCGGCGCCGCCGTCGAGATAATCGAAAGCGAATTTCGGCAAGCGACGCTGCGCCAGCGCGCGAAAATCGGCGACCGAAGCGATGATCATGGAAGGACTCGGGGCTTACTTCAAACGCGGGGCAGGCGCACTCTACGATATCAGCGCGCCTTGCGCCGCTTCTTGGCGAAATACTTTTTCATCGGCCGCCAATAGTGCGTGCGCCAGCCGGCCCCGTATTGGCGAGCCTGTTTCGGCGTGAGCTTGGAATGGATGAAGACGAGCTTCGAGTCGGTCTTTCCCGATGGATCAATACAGAGCTCGATCTGCGAATCCTTCGCGCCTTTCGGGAATTCGCTGGTGCGCCAGGATTGCACGATGCACCAGTGCGGCTTGAGCTTGAGATTCTTGCCGCCGATCCATCCGTCCCAGGCGGTGAAACGGCCGCCCTTGCGCGGGCTCGCTTTGGCCTTGGCGCCGGTCATGGCCGAATGCTCGCGGCTCGAGAGCCAAGCCTTGTAGAGCGCCTTTGGCGCGACCGGCAGCCGCACGATCGTCTTGTATTGTGCCATGTCGATTCCTCCCTGATGTAGGCCCGGCAGCCCTTGCCGCTTGCGCGCGGCATCGCTAGATAAGCGCCGACTTCCGAACTCGTCGAAATGGAACCGGCCGCGCCGCGCCGCTCAAGAACATGCCTGAATACGTCTACCACATGCACGAGCTGACCAAGGCCTATCCGGGCGGCCGGAAGGTCTTGGAGAACATCAATCTTTCCTTCTACCCGGACGCCAAGATCGGCGTGCTCGGCATCAATGGCTCGGGCAAATCCACGCTCATGCGCATCATGGCCGGCATCGACAAGGAGTTCGTCGGCGAGGCCTGGGCCGCGAAAGGCGCCCGCGTCGGCTACCTGCCGCAGGAGCCCGAGCTCGATGCCACGAAGAACGTGCGCGAGAACGTGATGGAGGGCGTGGCTTCCAGCCGCGCGATCCTGGAGCGCTACAACGAGCTCGCCGCCAATTATTCCGACGCGACCGCCGACGAGATGGCCAAGCTGCAGGACGAGATCGAGGCCAAGGGGCTGTGGGATCTCGACTCCAAGATCGACCTCGCCATGGACGCGCTGCGCTGTCCGCCCGACGACGCCAAGGTCGAGACGCTCTCCGGCGGCGAGAAGCGCCGCGTGGCGCTGTGCAAGCTGCTCTTGGAAGCGCCCGAACTGCTGCTTCTGGACGAGCCCACCAACCATCTCGACGCCGAAACCGTCGCCTGGTTGGAGGGGCACCTGAAGCAATATCCGGGCGCGGTGCTGATCGTCACCCACGACCGCTACTTCCTCGATCACGTCACCAGCTGGATTCTGGAGCTCGACCGCGGCCGCGGCATTCCCTACGCGGGGAACTATTCCGCCTGGCTGGAGCAGAAGCAGAAGCGGCTCGAGCAGGAGGGCCGCGAGGAAGCGGCGCATCAGCGCGCCATCGTCCGCGAGCGCGAATGGATCAACGCCAGCCCCCGGGCGCGCCAGTCCAAGGGCAAGGCGCGCATCAAGGCCTATGACGAATTGCTCGCCAAGGCCGCCGACCGCCTGCCGGGCTCGGCGCAGATCATCATTCCCGCCGGCCCGCGGCTGGGCGATACGGTGATCGACGCCGAGGGGCTTACCAAAGCCTATGGCGACCTGCTGCTGTTCGAAGGGCTTTCGTTCAAGCTGCCGCCGGGCGGCATCGTCGGCGTCATCGGTCCGAACGGCGCGGGCAAGACCACGCTGTTCCGCCTCATCACCGGCCAGGAGAAGCCCGACGCCGGCAAGATCAGGGTCGGCGAGACCGTGGTGCTCGGCTACGTCGACCAGAGCCGCGACTCGCTCGATGCGAAGAAGAACGTCTGGGAGGAAATTTCCGGCGGCCAGGACGTGATCCATCTCGGCAAGCGCGAGATGCCGAGCCGCGCCTATGTGGCCGCGTTCAATTTCAAGGGCGGCGACCAGCAGAAGAAGGTCGGCAGCCTGTCGGGCGGCGAGCGCAACCGCGTGCATCTGGCCAAGATGCTGAAATCGGGCGTCAACGTGCTGCTGCTCGACGAACCGACCAACGATCTCGACGTCGAGACGCTGCGCGCGCTCGAGGAGGGACTCGAGGATTTCGCCGGCTGCGCCGTCATCATCAGCCACGACCGCTTCTTCCTCGACCGCATCGCGACCCACATGTTGGCGTTCGAGGGCGACAGCCACGTCGAATGGTTCGAGGGCAATTTCGAGGCCTACGAGGCCGACAAGAAACGCCGCCTCGGCGTCGCCGCGGAAATCCCGCACCGGATCAAGTACAAGAAGTTCACGCGCTGACCGTTTCCGGGGCGCGCTTCCTGCGATCGAATTCGGTGGCGGTCAGCAATTCGACCCGCTTGACCGGTATGCCGAGCCTCCGCGCGTCTGCGGGCGCACGAAGTCGACGGCAGATCCAGGCCAGGCTAGCGGGGCCTGCGCGCGGAAGATCGACTCGGATGTCGATGGAATTCGGCGCGACGGTCACGTCCTCCTCGGCGACCGCCCGCTCGTTCAGATAGAACTGCAAGTAGGTTTGTTCGGTCAGCCGGCGGGACGGGGTGCATTCGATGCGGATCCGACTTTGCCCCGCCGGCGCCCAGCCCTGCATGATTGCAGCCGGCTCCGACCACCGGAATCGGCTGCCCTCGGATTCCTCGATCAAATGAAACCCGGCATTGTCGGGCGAAAACGGATTCCAGCCCGGTGGGGAGTCCTTCGCGCCGGAATCGCGCAGTCGCAGCCGCGCGCTATTAAAGGTGAGAATGCTGGCAAGGCGTTGAAATCGGATCAAAGCGGTGATGTACGCTTTGAACGCCTTGGCGAGCTGGGCCCGCGAACCCGCGAGCACGGCCGCCCGCAGCACGAGCAGCGTCAACATCCGCTGTAGCCCGGCCTGCAACTGTGCGGCGCGGCCGCCGAACGCGGCCGGCACCAGCCAGCGCAAGATCGCCTGCGCGGACGCGCGCCGCCGCCACTCGGGAATCTCCCGAACCGACAAGGTCGCGTACCGCGATCCCCACGATGGACCGCGCCAGGCGGCGATCCCATCGGCCTCTGCATTGCCACTCCGGCGGGGCTTCGAGCAGACGATTGCGCGGTTCGTTCGAGTGACGAGCGAAGTAGCGGATCTCTCCGGCCGAGAAATCGAGCGTGAATTTTCGAACGTACGAAATCCGCCCCGTATAGCGGTGATAGACGAGGGCCGCGGGTTCGAATCCGAGCTTCTGCCCGTGTGCGACGTAATTTGCGGCAAGAAGCCATTCCGCATAGTGCCCATACTCCGGTTTGAAACCGCCGCACTCTTCGTAGCGATCGCGCCGCGTCGCAAAGCACTGGTCGAGGACCATGCGCCACGCGGTGGCACTGAGACTGTGCTCGAAATCGCCCTCGTACATGTCGGCCTCGACCTCGGAAAGCCGATTGTGCGTGATTCGGGTCGACCGGCCGGAGAACCCGGCCCAATCGGGATGCGCGGCGAATGTCTTCAAGCATCGGTCCAGAACGTCGGGTTTCGGCCAGCAATGTGATTCCGTGAAGAACAGATATTGGCCCCGCGCCCGCGCGGCGCCGGCTGCCAGCAGATCGATGTCATGATTTGCGTCGAAATATTCGAGGCGATCCTGCGGGCCCAGCAGTCCTTTCAGCTTCTGGCGCGCATCGACCGGAAAATCGGGCGGCGCAACGAAAATGGTCTCGAAGCTGGATTTGGGCAGGGTCTGCGCTTGCCAAGCACGAAGGCATCGCTCCCAATGGTCGCGATGGTCCTCGAGCGGAACGATGACGGAGAAAAGCAGCACGGTACTCACGGACAGGGACGCACCCGGTTGCGAACGGTGAGCAATAGTAGCATGGCGCTGCCGGGCTTGCCTGGAACGTCCACGTTTTCGACACTGCCCTTGGGTTATGAAAGGAACGGCGCCCCGGCAAATGGCCGGAACCGGAGGCAGGGCGGCTTCATCGCATGATCAGTCGAGCATGGAAGTCTTCTCTCGTCGCATCGTGGTTTGCGCTTTACGCGGCTTTTTCGCCGGCGCTGGCCGCCGACGCCGCCTTCCAGAAATGGCTCGCCGATCTCTGGCCCGCGGCGCAGCAGCTCGGCGTCACGCGCGCGACCTTCGAGTTGGCCACGCGCAATCTGGAGCCCGATCTCACGCTGCCCGATCTCGAAATTCCCGGCCGGCCCAAGCCGCCCGGCCAGCCGGAATTCGTGCGCTCGCCGGGCGAATATCTTTCAGAATCCTCGTTCACGCGGCTGGCGGAGCAGGGCAAGAAGCTCGCCGCCGAGCACCGCGCCACGCTCGCGCGCATCGAGCGCGAATTCGGCGTGCCGGGCAACGTGATCCTCGCCATCTGGGGCCGCGAGACGGCCTACGGCACCTACAAGCTTCCGCACAACGCCATTCGCGTGCTCGCCACCCAGGCCTATATCGGCCGCCGCAAGGAGCAGTTCCGCGAGGAATTTCTGCTCGCACTCAAGATGCTGCAGCAAGGCCACGTCAAGCTCGCCGACATGAAAAGCTCCTGGGCCGGCGCCATGGGCCACACGCAATTCCTGCCGACGGATTTCTACAAGCATGCCGTCGATTTCGACGGCGACGGCAAGCGCGACATCTGGAACTCGGTGCCCGACGCGCTCGCTTCGGCCGCGAAGCAGCTCGTGGCCAAGGGCTGGCAGCCTGGCCGCCGCTGGGCCTACGAGGCGCGCGCGCCGGGCAATGTCGATTGCACCATCGCCGAGCCCGGCTTCGTGCTCCCCATCGGCGAATGGATCAAGCGTGGCTACGCGCTCGCTTATGGCCGACGTTTGAACGCCGGAGGAGCTCGCCGAGCCGGCTTCGCTGCTGATGCCCGCGGGGCTCTATGGTCCCGCGTTCTTCACGCCGAAAAACTACTACGTGCTCAAGGACTATAATTTCTCCGATCTCTACGTCCTCTTCGTCGGGCACTTGAGCGACCGCATCGCCGACCCGCGGCCGTTCGAGGCGCCATGGCAGAAGGTGACGCAGTTGCAGGAGCGCGAGCTCGCCGAAATGCAGCGCCAGCTTACCGCGCGCGGGCTCTACAAGGACAAGCTCGACGGCAAGGCCGGCATGCTCACGCGCGCCGCGCTCGGCGCCTATCAGAAGGCGAACGGCCTGAAGCTCGATTGCTGGCCGACGGCCGCGGTGCTGCGAGCACATGCGCCGCGCGCGGGGCAGCCAAAACTGACCCTCTGTTGCATTCCGCAGCGCACCGTGCGAGTCGGACGGCCGCAACGGGAGACGAACGTGGACAAGAAAACCAGCGAGCGCAGCCGCACGGTCACCTGGCAGGACCCGATGATCAGCGCCAATGCGGTGCGCGCGGGTTGAGCGGGATCGATTTCCTGCGCAAAATTCGCGACGGCGAAATCCCCAATCCGCCGATCGCGGAACTGCTCGGCTTCCAGCTCACCGTGGTCGAGCCCGGCTTCGCGGTGTTCGAATGCGATCCCGGCGAGCATCATTATAACCCGATCGGCGTGGTGCATGGCGGCCTCACCTGCACCTTGCTCGACTCCGCCATGAGCTGCGCGGTGCAGACCACGGTGCCCGCCGGCTCGATTTACACGACGCTGGAGCTGAAAGTGAACCTCGTCCGGCCGATCACGGCCAAGACCGGCCACCTGCGCTGCGAAGGGAAACTCATTCACGGCGGCGCGCGCATTGGCACCGCCGAAGGCCGGCTGATCGACGCCGAGGGCAAGGTCTATGCCCACGGCACCACGACCTGTATTATTCTGACGCCGTAGCGGCTTCGGCCTCGATAAGCATCGTTAGGCGTCGACCAGCACCTTGAACCCGCCGAAGATCATGCGCTTCATGTCGAAGGGATTGGCTTTGGGGTCCATCATCTTCGCCAGGCGCTTGTCCTTCATCACCTTGGCGTTGACGCGGTCGCGATGCGCGCGTGACTTGTAGACGATGAACGAGAACACCACCGTCTCGCCGCGCTTGAGCTTCACGCTGCGCGGGAAGGATGTCCGTTTTCCGTATGGAACGTCGTCGGCTAGACATTCCTTGAAATCGAGCGCGCCGTGCGACCGCCAGACCTTGCCCGCCAGCTTCGCCTGACGGGCAAAAACGCCCAGTTTTTTCTTCGGAACCGGTATGACAAATCCATCGACGTAACTCATGGAAATTCTCCTTTGATTTGCGTGTTTCAATGGTGCCGGCGTTTATGAGCGGCCGCCAGTGCCGGTTTGATCCTTAGCCCTATTTCGCCTTCGCCAGATATTCCGCGAGCTGATCGAGCGTTCCGGTCCAGCCCTGGTTCATGGAGGTATGCCCGGCGTCGAACGTCTTGCGCTCTTCCTCGGTCGGCTTGATGGGAACCCACACCACGGTGAGCTTGGTCTTGCCGCCCTGCTCGGCGAGCGTGATGGTGGTCAGCATTTCCAGCGGCCAGCCCGGGCTCAAGGGATGGCGCGTGGTGCCGCCCTGCGCGTCGGAAAAGGAATTGACCCAGACCAGCCGCTCCGGCGCCGACGATCTCGCGATAGACGGCCTTGCCCCACATCTCCTTGCCGTCGGGCGCGACCAGGCAATAGTGATAGGTGCCGCCCGGGCGCAAATCCATCTTCGCCACCCGGCCGGTGAATCCCTTGGGCGTGAACCATTGCTTCATGCGTTCGGGATCGGTGAACGCCTTCCAAACAAGCTCGCGCGGCGCATCGAACACGCGCGAGATGACGAACTCTTTCTGGGTCGCATTTGCGGTCACGTTGCTCACTCCTTCACGTTCGTATGGTCCGTCCTGATGCCCAAGCTCACGGCGCCACGATGACCATCCAGCCCACGCCGAACCGGTCGGCGACCATGCCGAAGCGCGGCGAGAAGAAGGTCTTGCCCATCGGCATCTGCACCTTCCCGCCGTCGCCGAGCGCGGCGAACAGCCGATCGGCTTCGGCCTCGTTCTTCGCCGAGATCGACAACACGAAGCCCTCGAATTTCGGCTTGCCCTGGGCGCGGCCGTCTGAGGCCATCACGGTAGTGTCGCCGATCTTGAATGCCGTGTGCATGACCTTGTTTTCGCTGCCGGGCGCGACCATTCCGGGCGGCACCGGGTCCGGGCTTTCCTTGAAGCGCATCAGCATCTCCACCTTCGCGCCGAGCGTCTTCTTGTAGAATTCGAGCGCCTCCTCGCAGCGGCCGTCGAAGAACAGATACGGGGTCAGTTGCATGACGTCTCCTTGTCTGGATTCCTGCGATCTCGCGCCAGCAAACGTGGTTTCTACGGCACCATCGTGGCCAAGTGTTCGCCGGGGCGTGCCAGCGTCAAGCGTTCCCCGGTACGCGGTGCTGGAAGACGCCCTGATAGATGGATTGGTCTCGATTATTCGAGGCTAGTCGACAGCCCTAGCTCTTCGGCGGCGGCGGCGGCGGCACGGTGCCCTTGAAGCTCTCGCGCTCGGCGTGGCGATCGAGATAACGCGAGAGATTCTTCGTGTTCTTGATCATGGCGTCGACCTCGGGAAACCGCCGCGCCGTGGAGAGCGTCACCAGAAGATAGATGTCGGCGAGCGTTAAGCGGTCGCCAACCAGAAATCCATTTGCCACGGCATTGTCGAGGATGCCGATCTCGCGCTGAAGCGCCGGCTGCATCTCGTCGATCGCGGCGCGGTCCGGCTTCTTGTCCGCCGTCTTCGGGAAGATATAGGCGAAGATATACCTCCGGACGAACAGCGGGTCGACGATGCTGTTGTGGTATGAGATCCATTGCTCGACCCGGGAGTCGCCCGCCGGATTGCGCGGGGTAAGCGCCGGACCGGGAAAATGGTCGTCGATATAGTGCGCGATGGCCCGCGACTCGAACAGCTCCACGTCGCCGTGGCGCATCACCGGTACCTTGCCGGCCGGATGGATCGCCTTGACGTCGGGCGAATGCGGCGGCGCCACCACGAAATCGTAGGGTATGCCCTTCTCGAGCGCCGCCATGCGCGCGATGCGCGTGAAGTTCGATTGCGGAATGCCGATGATCTGCAGCGAAGCCATTGTGCCCCTCCCGGAACGCTTGTTGACCGGAACCTACCATGCCGGCGGTCATGCCGACGCGAGATATTTCTCCAGCGAATTGAAGCTCGATTCCCAACCCTTGCTATGATTGTCGCGATGCTCTTCCTCGGCGAACAGGGTTTGCACCAGCGTGAGCTTGGTGTGCTTGCCTACCGGTTCGAAGGTAATGGTCACTTCGGTCTCGTGCCCGCGCGATCCGTCCTCCTGCTTCCAGGCCCAGGTGAACACCAGCCGCTTGTTCTTCTCGATCGCGCGATAGACGCCGCTGACTTCGGGCTGGTTGCCGTCGGGCAGCTTCATCACCGTGCGCCACTTGCCGCCCGGGCGCACGTCGATGGAGTAGTCGGGGATGGTGCAATATTCGGGACCCCACCAGCTCGCAAGTTTCTCGGGGACGACGAAGGCGTCGAACACCTTCTCGACCGGCGCGCGGATGACCCGCTCCAGCCGCAGCGTCCTGTTGTCGTGCACGTTCATCGCCGGCTCCTCTTCTTTTTGGTGACGAAGCGCTCGAGCCGGTCGAACGACGCGCTCCAGAACGCGCGATAAGTGTCGAACCACTCGTCGATGGTCATCAGCGCCTCCGGGCGTATGCGGTAGCGCCGCCATTGCCGGTCGACCCGCCGCTCGATCAGACCCGCTTCCTCGAGCACGCGGATGTGGCGCGAGACCGCGGGCAGGCTGATCGGCAACGGCTTGGCCAGCTCGCCGGCCGAGCGCTCGCCCTCGCGCAACAGCCGCTCGACGATGGCGAGCCGCGTCGGGTCCGCGAGCGCGGCGAAAGTTTCGGAGAGTTGGGGCATGAAGTTCCGATCCTCGCATTTATTTAACGAAATTGTTAAATGAAAGCGGAGCCTGGGTCAAGCTGCAAGTCGTCCCCGCGAAGGCGGGGGGCCATATCCGCCGCGCGGCGAGATAGGGTACGGTCGATGCCTATGGATCCCGGCGCGCGCTCGCCCCGGATCGTATCCGGGGCTCGCTTGGCCGGGACGACGGGGAGGGATGAAGCCTAGGAGAAACCCGTCATGCCGATCAAGGCCGCCGTGGTGCAGAAGCCGCCCGTGATGCTCGAACGCGCCGCCACGATCGCGCACGTGGTCGAGACGATCGGCGAGACCGCTTTGAGCGGCGCCTCGCTCGTCGTGTTTCCCGAGGCCTATATTCCCGGCTATCCGTTTTGGACCTGGCGCCTGCAGCCCGGCCGCGATCTGCCGCTGTTGAACGAAATCCACGCGCGCCTGCGCGGCAACGCGATCGATGTGGCGGCCGGCCATCTCGATCCGGTGCGCGAGGCCGCGGCCAAGCATAAGGCGACCGTCGTCTGCGGCTTCCACGAGCTCGATTCCGAATATAGCGGCACCACGCTGTTCAACTCCGTCTGCGTGATCGGACCCGACGGGGTATTGCTGAACAAGCACCGCAAACTCATGCCGACCAATCCCGAGCGCATGGTCTGGGGCGGCGGCGATGCGCGCGGGCTGAAGGTCGTGGATACGCCCGCGGGCCGCATCGGCTGCCTGATCTGCTGGGAAAACTACATGCCGCTCGCCCGCTTCGCGCTCTATGCCCAGAACATGGAAATCCTCGTCGCCCCCACCTGGGACTGCGGCGAGGAATGGATCGCCACCATGAAGCACATCGCCAAGGAGGGCGGTTGCTGGGTGATCGGCACCGGCACCGCGCTGCAGGGCAAGGACGTGCCGCCGAGCTTCCCCGAGCGGAAAAAGGTCGTCGACGACGAGGATTGGCTGTGCGACGGCGACGCGGTGATCGTGCGGCCGTTCGGCAAGATCGTGGCCGGGCCGCTGCACCGCGAGCGCGGCATTCTCTATGGCGAAATCGATCGCGGAGGCGGCGCCGCGCTCGCGCCGCACGCTCGACGTGACCGGGCATTATTCCCGGCCGGATATTTTCAAGCTGGAAGTGAACCGGGCGAAAATGCCGCCGGTGATCTTCGACGACGGCTGAAGCTCAAGCCCCGCTTACTGCCCCGCCGGCCGCGGCGCCATCGCGCTCACGGTCGCGGGCGCCTCTTCCACCAGCTTCTGCGGCAGGGCGGCGACGATCGCCTGCGCCAGCGTCTCCGCCATGCAGCCGTAGCTCCAGTCGTTCATGTGGAACAGGTCGTCGGAAAGAAACGTCTCGAACGGGATTTCCGCGCTTGTCTTCCAGTGGCGCATCAGCGCGAAGCGCTGGAATACGGAAACCTGCTCGTTTCTGGCAACATCGTCGATCAGCTCGATCATGATGTCGGCGGTCGCGTAACGCAGCACCTTCGGCGCGAATTGAGGGTCGATCAGGACCGCATCGGCCCCTGTAGATGCGGATGCGCCTCAAGCCCTCGTGGATGATCGGCGAAGTCGGGACGATGCCGGTCTCGCTCACGATGGTGTTGGTGCCGAGCTGCCACAGCACCAGGTCCGGATGCTCGTCGCGCACGTCGGTGTCGAAGCGGGCGAGCATGTCGCGCGCCTGGTCGCCGCTGACGCCGTGATTGATCACGCGGATCATGGCGCCGGGAATGCGGGCCTTGAGCTCGGCTTCGAGCCGGCTCGGATAGGTGGTCTCGATTGCCGATGCACCGACTCCCGCGGTCGACGACGATCCGATGGCGACGATGGTGACCGGCTGCCGGCGCGCGAGGCGGTTCGCCATTCGCACCAGCGGCTGGGTCAAGTGCAAGGCCTCGGCCGGCGCGCTGCATTGCGGCACCGTCTGTACCGTTTGCTCGGCGCCCACCGGAATGGCGGTTGCAAGCAGGATGAGGCAGGCGAAGAGTCTGCGCATCTCAGCGGCTCGCATTGGCCGCAAGCGTGGCGGCGCGGATCACGAAATCGGCCATCAGCGAGCCGATGCAACGGTGAATTTCCTCGTATTCCTTGCGGCCGATATGCAGCGCCGTGAGGTCGAACGTGCCGCTCTCGCTCCATTCCCGCATGATCCGGTAGCGGTTGAAGAACGGGACGTTCTTGGCGAAGGAGACCGCGCGCATTGCTTCCGTATAGGCCGCCGCGTCGACCATGGCGTCGGTGCGCGGGCTGAATTGCATGTTCACCAGCAACACGTCCGCCCCGTTCTCCAGCACGACTCCCACGCCGCGCTCGAGCTTGCGGCCGTATCCGTCGGCGTCGATGCCGCGATAGGACTCGACCGTGCCGCTCTGCCAGACCACGAGCGTCGGTTTCTCCTCGGTCAGGATCTGCGGCAAGGTGGGGACGACTTCCATCGCGGTCCGGCGCGGCGCGGTGCGCACCGTGACGCGGATTTCGATCTTCGGCAGCCGCGCGCGCAGCTCCGCTTCCAGGAACGAGGGATAGCTGCGCGGAGCGTCGCCGCCGCCCATTTGCGAAGGCGTGCCGGAGAGCACCACGACGTCCAGTTTTTGCGTACGCTTGACCGAAGCTGCGACATGCGGAAGCAGCGCCTGCGGCTCGATCAGCGCAGCCGGGACATCGCAACGCACATCAGCGCCGGCGAACGCCGCCGGACCGAACGCGAGTGTCGCCGCGATTGCGGCCAATACCCTCATGCGGAGGTTTCCCCCATCGCTCTTAGGCCGCCGGTTGTCGAGCCCGGCGATCCAGGTCCTTGTACCACGTCATCAACCACGCCAGAGCCACCATCAGGGCGACGCCCGCCAAGCTGACGATGACCTGCATCAATACCCTGGCAGAAATCTCGACTAGCACGAAATGTGCTGTAAAGGATAAGAACACCCCCAGGCAAAAGATCTCCAGCGAGTGTTCTCCGCATAGAATCAATGGCTTAGCCCAGGCGGAGCGGAGAAAACCAGCCTCCGGCGGGATGAACCGGACCACCAGGATCGCCAAGGCAAGAAAGTGGCTGAGTCGGAGTGGCGAAAGCCCGGTCTTGTCGAGCGGGAGGATCAGCAGCCAGTTCGGCAGGTGGGGAATGATCGCCGGGTACAAGTGGGTTGTGGCCAGCCACAGCGCGAACGAGAGGTAGATGAGGCAGATCACCGCCACTAGGTTCGAGCGGCAGAAGGCCGGCAACCATTTGGCGCCGCCCACCGCGCACCAGGCGCCGATCATGAACAGGAATTGCCAAGCGAACGGATTGAAGAACCACTCTTGTCCGACCGGATAGACGGTGAGATTCCAACCCCACCACTTCGCAGCCAGATAGATGGCGAAAGAAATCGCGAGCGCGAAATAGGGGCTGCGCAGGAGAAGCCACAGCATCATCGGGAACGCGAGCATCAGCACGATATAGATCGGCAGCACGTCCACATTGGCGACCAGGAAGCGCAGCCGCAACACCTCGATCAGCACCACCTCGGGCCGCCGCAGGAAGTGCAGGACGTTCATTTCCTCGACGAATAGCGGATTGTCGAACTGGCCGGCGATATAGGCGATCTCGGCGATATAGATCACCGAAAGGAATACGAACGCGACATAGAGCTGCCAGGCGCGCCGCAGGATGCGGGCGCCGCCGAGGATGAAGCCGTCCTGCAGCATCACCCGGCCATAGACGAACGCGGCGGTATAGCCGGAGATGAAGACGAAGATCTCGGCCGCGTCGCTGAAGCCGAAATTGCTGATGGTGACCCAGCTCACCGAGTTGGAAGGAACGTGGTCGAGAAAGATGAACCACAGCGACAGCCCGCGGAAGAAATCGAGCCTCAGGTCGCGGACGGTCTTGGTGACAGGCGGCTTGGCGGCGGGCGGCATCGGTCGAGCGGGTTCCTCAGCGGGCCAACTCTATAGGCGAGGCCAGGACGTTTGAGAATGCCGCCGGCGAGGCTCTAGGCCGCAAACAGGTCGAGCTGGCTGCCGGTGCGCTGGGGCCGCTTGAAATGGGCGGTAGTCAGCCGATACCGCTGCCGGTTCAGCCCGAGCCGCTTGCAGGCGAGCTCGAAGCGCCGCCCGATCGACCAGGCATAGGGCCCGCTGCCGCTCTGGCGCTTGCCGAAGGTCGGGTCGTAGTCCTTGCCGCCGTGCAGGTCGCGCACCAGCGAAATCACGTGGTCGAGCTTGTCGGGGAAGTGCTCGCGCAGCCACTCGCGGAACAGGTCCTTGATCTCGAGCGGCATCCTGAGCATCACGTAGCCGGCCTCGCTGGCGCCGGCGGCGGCCGCCGCGTCGAGGATGCGCTCGATCTCGGCGTCGTTGATCGCGGGCACGATCGGCGCCACCAACACGGCGGTCGGCACGCCGGCCTGCGAAAGCCGGCGGATCGCCTCCAGCCGCTTCTGCGGCGTCGAAGCGCGCGGCTCCATCGCCCGCGCCAGCCCGGGGTCGACGGTGGTCACCGACAGCGCCACTTTCGCCAGATTCTTCCTGGCCATTTCGCTCAGGATATCGAGATCGCGCAGCACCAGCGCCGACTTGGTGACGATGCCGACCGGATGCCCGGTGTCGCGCAGCACTTCCAGGATCTTGCGCGTGACCTGCCACTTCCGCTCGATCGGCTGATAGGGGTCGGTATTGGTGCCGAGCGCGATCATCTGCGGCTCGTATTTGGGGTCGGCCAGCTCGCGCAGCAGCAGCTCGTGCGCGTCGGGCTTGACGAACAGCTTGGTCTCGAAATCGAGCCCGGGCGACAGGCCCTGATAGGCGTGGGTCGGCCGCGCGTAGCAATAGATGCAGCCGTGCTCGCAGCCGCGATAGGGATTGATCGAGCGGTCGAAGCCGATATCCGGCGACTCGTTCCGGCTGATGATCTTGCGCGGCTTCTCGACCTGCACATGGGTCTTGAACGGCGGCAGTTCCTCGAGGCTTTTCCAGCCGTCGTCGAACGGCATCTTGGCGGTCGGCTCGAACCGGCCCGAGGCGTTGGATATGGAGCCGCGCCCGCGCCGGCGCTCGGTCTGCACCGAGGGGGCGAGAATGCCGTCGTCCGCCGGCGGTTCGGCGTAAAAGTCCTGTTCCGCTAGCTTTCCGTCCATGGTCCAATTCCTAGCGCGGAAACGCGAACAAAACAAGAACAACAATTAACCGGCGTTTGAGGCTAGATATGGGGAGTCCATGTCAGAAAGTTAACAACGGCTAGCGGCACGTCAAGGGGCTATGGGGATCACGACTTGCTGAGCGTTCTCATCCCGACCCGTGATTCGGAACGGGTGCTGGTGCCGACGCTGGCTGCTTTGGTGGCAGGCTCGGCCGCCGGCATCGTGCGCGAGGTCGTCATCGCCGACGGCGGCTCCAAGGACGACACCGAAAAGATCGCCGATGCCGCCGGCTGCAATTTCATCTCCGGCCCGGCCGATCCCGGCGCGCGCCTGCGTGCCGCGGCGCACGACGCGCGCGGCAATTGGCTGCTGTTTCTCGATCCGGCGAGCGTCCTGGACGAGGGCTGGACCCGCGAGGTGCGCGCCTTCACCGACAACGCCGACCGCTCGGGCCTGGCGGAGCGGCGCGCCGCGACATTCAGGCTGCGCAAGGAAGGCTTCGGCATGGCGCCGCTTCTGGTCGAGGCCGCGGCCGCGACCCGGCTCGCGCTGATCGGCCGCCCGCGGGCGGAGCAGGGGCTGCTGATCGCCAAGCGCTTTTATCAGGCGCTCGGCGGCCACGGCGACGGCAACGCGGCGCACCGCCGCCTGGTCGGCCGCATCGGCCGGCGCATCGTGGTGCTGCGCACCGCGATCACGCTCACCGCCGATCCATCTGAAAATAGGACGCGAACGCCCGCCCCAAGCGGGGGCGGGCGCGCAGGTTCGTTCGAAGTTCAGTTCAGATGCCGATGGCGACCGACTTGAGCTCGGTGAAGCTCTCGATGCCCTCGCGGCCGTTCTCGCGGCCCCAGCCCGACTGCTTGTAGCCGCCGAACGGCAGCGCGCTGTCGAGCCCGCCGCCGTTCACCCGCACCGAGCCCGCCTTGATCTTGCGCACCATCTTGTGCGCGGTGCTGAGATCGCGCGTCCATATGGTGGCCGCCAGGCCATAGTTCGTGTCGTTGGCTTGGGCGGCGATCTTGTCGAGATCGTCGTCGTCGAACGTCATGGCGCAGAGCACCGGCCCGAAGATTTCCTCGCGCCGCACCGCCATGTCGGCCGTGGTGCCGGTCAGGATCGTCGGCTGCACGAAATAGCCCTCGCGCTCGAGCTTGCCGCCGCCGGTCACCACCTTGGCGCCGGCCTTGGCGCCGGCATTCGAGATAGCCGGTGACGCGCTCCAGCTGCTCCTGCGAGACCAGCGGCCCGATATCGGTATCGGGCTCGATGCCGGAGCCGATCTTGAGCTTCTGGGCGTTCTTGGAGATACCCTCGACGATCTGGTCGAACACCTTCTTGTGCGCGAACAGCCGCGAGCCGGCGGCGCACACCTGGCCGCTATTGAAGAAAATGCCGCGCGCGGCGCCCGCCACCGCCGCGTCGATATCGACGTCGGGGAACACGATGGTCGGCGACTTGCCGCCGAGCTCGAGCGTGACGCGCTTCAGATTCCCGGTCGCGGCCTTGAGGATCAGCTTGCCGACCTCGGTCGAGCCGGTGAACGAGACCTTGTCGACGCCCGGGTGCTCGGTGATGGCCGCGCCCGCGGTCTCGCCGAAGCCGGTGATGATGTTCACCACGCCCTCGGGGAAGCCCACTTCCAGCATGAGCTCGCCGAGGCGCAGCGCCGAAAGCGGCGTCTGCTCGGCGGGCTTGAGGATCACGGTGCAGCCGGCGGCCAGCGCCGGCGCCATCTTGCTCGCCGCCATCATCAGCGGGAAGTTCCACGGCACGATCAGGCCCGGCGACGCCGATCGGCTCGCGCAGCGTGAAGGCGTGCCATTGGCCGGGGATCGAGAGGTCGACCGTCTGGCCCGAAAGCTTGGTGGCCCAGCCGGCGTAATAGCGGATGCGGTCGGCGGAGCCGGCGACATCGACCAGGCGCGACATCTTGAGCGGCTTGCCGTTGTCGAGCGTCTCGATCAGCGCGAACTCGTCGGCGTTCGCTTCGAGCGCGTCGGCCAGCTTCCACAACAGCTTGGCGCGCGCGTTGGGCGCCATTTTCGGCCACGGCCCGCTTTCGAACGCGGCGCGCGCCGCCTTCACCGCGAGATCGACGTCGGCCTTGTCGCCCTCGGCGACCTGCGCGATCACCTGGCCGTCGGCCGGATTATAGACCGGGAAGGTCTTGCCCGATTGGGCATCGACCCATTTGCCGCCGATCAGCAGCTTGCGCTTGGCGGCGAGAAAATTCTGCGTCGGCTCGTGACCTTTGATCGACGATACGGCGATGTTCATTGGTGTACCTCCCGAGGGAACAAAACGATGGACGAAAAGGGCGGGGACTGGAGCGCATCATACCCCAAAACCGGAGTCAGCGCTTCTTTTGCGCCTTCCCGCGTTTCAGGTGCTCGTCGAGCCGCGGCATGATCTCGACGAAATTGCACGGGCGGTAGCGGTAATCGAGCTGGTGCACGAGGATTTCATCCCACGCATCCTTGCAGGCGCCGGGCGAGCCGGGCACGCAGAAGATGAAGGTCGAATTGGCAACGCCCGCGGTCGCCCGCGTCTGGATCGCCGAGGTGCCGATCTTGTCGAAGCTCACCTTCAGGAACAGCGTGGAGAATCCCTCCATGCGCTTCTCGAACAGCGGCTCAAGCGCCTCCGGCGTCACGTCGCGGCCGGTGAAGCCGGTACCGCCGGTGGTGATGATCACGTCGATGCTCTTGTCCTTGATCCACTTCTTCACTTGCGCGCGGATCGCCTTGACCTCGTCCTTCACGATGGCGCGCGCCGCCAGCTTATGGCCGGCGGTCTCGACGCGCTCGGCCAGTAGCGCGCCCGACTTGTCGTCCGCGAGCGAGCGTGTGTCGGAAACCGCCAGCACCGCGATCGACAGCGGCACGAAGGGCTTGGATTGGTCGAGACCGGGCATGTGGCTCCTGTGCGGCACTGATTCGGCCAAACTCGCCGAGCAGGCAACGCCCTGTCAAACCTCGGCAACGAACGGCGTGGATGCTGGGTATTCGGCGGCCTGCTTTGTGCTCGCAACCTGATCTTGTAGGTTGAAACCAAGCAACTTCGGAGGAAACCCGTGGCCAAACGCAGAAAGAAATCCCCGCGCAAAGTCAGAAAAGTAACCCGCGTAAAAGCCAGAATTATCCGGTCGAAACCGCCGGTGCTCGTCGTGAGCGCGCAAGGCGTGGTGCCGACGGCCGGATGGAAGAGCATCGGCTTGTCGCAGCACATCCACGTGCGGCCGCCGTCCGACGGCATCCAGGGCTTCGACTTCGTCGGCAATCCGCCAAAGGGAGGCGGCGCGCAAGTCGTGAAGAAAGTTCGCGCTTCCAGGCGGATCCGTGCGGCGAGCTGGGTGAAGGGTGTGCGCATCGTCGCCGCGCAGAACAAGAAGGTCGCAAGGGTCTAAGGGTCTAGAGATCGCGGCGATTAATCTTCGCCGCTCTAGGCCGCCGGCCGCGCGTCCGGCGCGAAGGTGTTGCAGCGCTGGACCGAGCCGGTCTTCACGCCGGTGGTGAACCAGGCTTGGCGCTGCGCCGAGCTGCCGTGGGTGAAGCTCTCGGGCACCACGCGGCCCTGCCTCTGCCGCTGCAGCCGGTCGTCGCCGACCGCGCTGGCCGCCGCCAGCGCCTTTTCCACGTCGCCGGGCTCCAGCACCTTGAGCTTGCTGTCGGCGTGATAGGCCCACACGCCCGCGAGACAGTCGGCCTGCAGCTCCAGCTTCACCGAGAGCGCGTTCGCCTCCGTCTTCTGCGCCCGCTTCCGTTGCTCGGTCACGCGCGGCAGGATGCCCATGAGATTCTGCACGTGATGGCCGACCTCGTGCGCGATCACATAGGCGGCGGCGAAATCGCCCGGTGCGCGGAAACGCTCGCGCAGGGTCGCGGAAGAAGGAAATGTCGAGATAGACCCGCTGGTCCTGCGGGCAATAGAACGGCCCCGTGGCCGCCTGGCCAAAACCGCAGGCCGATTGCACGGCGTGGGCGAACAGCACCAGCCGCGGCTCCTTGTAGGTCTGGCCGCTCTGCTTGAAGACCTGCTTCCACACGTCCTCGGTTTGCGCCAGCACCGCGGCTACGAACTGGCCGGTCTGGTCGAGCGGCGGGCCGGCCTTGGGCCGCGCCGGCCCGTCGGGCCGCATCGGCGGGCGGCCGCGGTCCTGGTAGCGCGGCTGGCTCATCACCTGGTCGAGATTGCCGATCAGCGCGCGCGGGTCGACGCCGAGCGCCAGCGCGATGATGCCGACGATGATCAGGCCGCCGATGCCCAAACCCGTGCCGCCGAGCGGGATCTGCATCCCGCCGGTCTGGAACCCGCCGCGCTCGTCGCGCCGGTCCTCGACATTGTCGCTGCGTCGGTAGTCTTCCCACCGCATGGGCCTTCTCCTGCGGGCAATGCCTGAACGCCGATTGTGGCCGAGCTGTGAGTTGCCCGCAATCTCGGCGGCAAGCGCATTGCGCGGCGCGCCGTCCAGTTGCACCATTGCGTCCGGGCGAGGGGGCGGCAATGAGTCGGAACGGGCGGAGGCCAAGGCGCATGCTGCCGAATTTCCGGCGCGAGAAGCGCGCCTATGACCGCGGCATCGGCCCCATTGCCGGCGCCGACGAGGCCGGCGTCGCGCCCTGGGCCGGGCCGGTGGCCGCCGCCGCCGTGATCCTCGACCCCAAGCGCGTGCCCAAGGGGCTCGACGATTCCAAACGGCTGACTGCGGAGCGGCGCGAGGAACTGTTCGCCGAAATCTGCGCTTGCGCCGAGGTCGCGGTGGCCTTCGCGCCACCGGCGCGCATCGACCGCGACAATATATTCCGCGCCAGTCAATGGGCGCTGGCGCAGGCGGTGCGCGCGCTGTCGCGCCGGCCCGGGCTCGTGTTCGTCGACGGCCCGCATCGGCCCCCGATCGAACAGGGCTGGTGCGAGGTCGAGCCGATCGTCAACGGCGACGCGCTCTGTGCCTCGATCGCTGCGGCGTCGATCGTGGCCAAGGTGACGCGCGACGCTCTGATGCGCCAGCTCGGCAGCGCTTTTCCGGATTACGGCTTCGAACGGCACAAGGGCTATGGCACCGAGCTGCACGCCGAGGCGCTGGCGCGCCTGGGTCCGACGCCGCATCACCGCGTGTCGTTCGCACCGGTCATCGCCTGTCAGGTCTCCATCCTCGTCGAAATCTTGATGCGCGCACCCACCGGTCCCGGCCCGCTCGAAGCGACGGTGCTTACCGAGGCGTTGCGCGCGCGCCCGGCCGCCTTCGTCGTGCTGGCGCTCGCCGTGCACGCGGCGCTGTGGACCTTCGAGCGCTTCATCGCCGACCCGACGCCGCCGTCCGAGGTGCTGGTCGGGCTCGCGCTCGGACGCGAGGCGCGGCTGGGCTATGTCGAAGGGCCGCCGCTCGCCTTCTGGCTGCTCGACCTGGCCTATGGTCTCGGCGGCAGCTTTCTGGTCGCGGACCTGTTGCCGGCGCTTTCCGTGGCGCTGACCGGCTGGCTGGTCTTCGCCTTCGCGCGCAAAATCCTGGCCGAACGCCACGCCGCCATCGCGACCTTGCTCATGGTCGGCGTGCATCCGGTGGCCTTCCCGGTCGGCGCCTTCGACGCCGATATCCTGCAGATGCCGCTGGTGGCCGCGAGCGTGCTGGTGTGGTGGAACGCGCTGCACGAAGGCAGCCGCCGCGCGCGTTATGGGCTCGCCGTGCTCGTGTTGCTGCTCGCCTATTCCGGCGTGCAGGGGCTCCTGGTCGTTTTCACGCTCGGGCTGCTCACGCTCGCCGACCCGCGTGCCCGCGCGGCGCTGAAAGGCCTGCTGCTGATCACCCAGGACTGGCGCGCGGCCATCGCCGGCCGCGACGCATTGATCGCCGCCATCGCCGTGCTTCTGCTGGCCGCCCCGCGCTTCATCTGGCTCGTATGGAACGGCTTCGCGGGCTTCGTCCCGGGGCTAGAGAGCGGCCTCGAGCCCGGCGCGCTCACCGGCGCCGCGGACGTGATGCTGCAGACGCTGGTCGGCCATATGGGGCTTCTCGTGCTGATCATCGTGGCCTCGTCGGCGTTCGCCTCCGATCTCGACACGGCGCCGACCTTCGTACGGCCGCCGGTCGAGCGCATCGCGCGCCGCAGCGCGATCGTGCTCGCGGTCGTGCCGCCGATTCTGGCACTCGCACTCGGATTTGCCAGCGGCGTGCGCCAGCCGATCAGTGCCGCGGCGCCCCTGTTCCTCTATTCCGGCCTGCTCGCCATGGTGTTCGCGGCCGACGTCGCGCGCGTGCACCGGCAGCGCGCGGTGGCGATCACGGCGCTCGCGCTCCTCTTGCTGCCGCCGGCGCTCGACGCGGCCTCGAGCCTGATCGCGCCCTGGGTCGCCGACCGCGGCCGGCCGACCAACTGGCCCGCGGCGGCGGCCGGGCGCTATTTCACCGACGTGTTCCGCAACCGCACCAGCCGCCGGCTCGACTACGTGATCGGCGACGCGCGCACGGCGAGCGCCGTCGCCTTCGGCAGCCGCGACCGGCCGCACGTGTTCATCGACGGCGACCCGAAACGCTCGCCCTGGATCGATCAGGAGCGGCTGAAGAAAAGCGGCGCCATCGTGGTCTGGACCGTCGCGGGCCTCGACCCGCGCCCGCCGCAATTGCTCGCCAGCCGCCTGCCGGCGCTCTCGCCCGAAGCGCCGCTCCCGTTGAACTGGGTGCGCAGCGGGCGCCTCGATCCGGTGCGGCTCGGCTGGGCGCTGATCCCGCCGCAGAATTGATCCCGGAGCTCGCATGAGCGGCATCGTCGACGCCCATCATCATGTCTGGCGGCAAGCCGATCTGCCGTGGCTTTCCGGACCCATGGTGCCGCGCATATTCGGACCCTATGAGCCGCTGCGGCGCGACTACTTGATCGGCGAATATCTGGCCGACGCCGAAGCAAATGGCGTTACGCGCTCGGTCTATGTGCAGGCGAACTGGCAGGCCACCCGCGCGCTCGACGAGATCGAGTGGGTGCAGTCGGTGGCGGACGCGAGCGGCTGGCCGCACGGCATCGTCGGCTATGTCGATCTGCTCGCCGAGGATTGCGCGCCCGCGCTCGACGCGGCGATGCAGGCGTCGCGGCTCCTGCGCGGCATGCGCATGCAGCTCCACTGGCACGAGAATGCGCTCTATCGCTTCGCGCCGCGGCCCGATCTCTGCGACGATTCGAAGCTGCGCAAGAATCTCGCGCGGCTCGCCGAGCGCGGCTCCTGTTCGAGCTGCAGGTGTTCGCACCGCAGATGGAAAGTGCCGCGCGGCTCGCGCGCTCGCTGCCGGAATTGCAGTTCGTGCTGCTGCATGCCGGGATGTTGGAGGACACGAGCGCCAAGGGGCTCGCTGAATGGCGCGCAGGCATGGATGCGCTGGCCGCGTGCCCGAACGTCGCGGTCAAGCTCTCGGGGCTGGGCACATTTCTGCGCCGGATCGATGCTGAATACATGGCCTGGTCGCGGGAGAAACCGTGCGCCGCTTCGGTGCAAAACGTTGTTTGTTCGGTTCGAACTTCCCGATTGAAAAGCTGTGGACCGATTACGGTACGCTGCTCGGCGCCTATCGGGTCGCGCTCGGGATTTCTCCGACGCCGAGCGCGCGCAGATTTTCTCGGAGACCGCGCGGCGGATTTACCGGCTCCTTGACGAACTCCAGTGATATCCCTCGCCCTCGCGTACCTTGCCGCGAAATACCCAGTACACGAACACGATGTAGCCCAGCACGATCGGCAGCAGAATGAGCGTGCCGATCAGCATGAAAATCTGGCTCGAGGGATGCGCCGCGGTTTGCCACACGGTCAGCGCCGGCGGCACGAGATAGGGGAAGTTCGAGATCACGATGCCGAGATAGCCGAGCACGAAAAGCAGGATCGCGGCCAGGAACGGCAGCACTTCACGCTTGGCCTCGAGCCACTCCCAGCACGCCCAGGCCACCACCGCGGTCACCAGCGGCACCGGCCACAGCAGGAAGATGTTCGGCGCCGTGAACCAGCGCGCGGCGATGCGGTCGAAGGCGATCGGCGTCCAGGCGCTCACGATCACCATGAATCCGAGCACCGCCAGGAGCGCGAGCTTCGCTTGCTCGCGCGCGCGCTCGGCCACCGCGCCCTCGGTCTTCATGATGAGCCAGGTGGCGCCCAACAGCGCATAGCCGGCGACCACCCCGATGCCGCACAGGACGGCGAACGGCGTCGCCCAGTCGAACGGCCCGCCGGCGAATTGGCCGTTGCGCACGACGACGCCCTGAATCAAACCGCCGAGGATCGTGCCCTGGAAGAAGCCGGCCAGAATCGAACCGCCGGCGAAGGCGAGGTTCCAGTACGGCTTGCTCGTGCGCGCGACCCAGCGAAATTCGAAGGCGACGCCGCGGAACACCAGCGCCAGCAGCATGAAGATCACCGGCAGATAAAACGCCGGCATGATCACCGCATAGGCCTGCGGGAAGGCGACCCACAGCCCACCGCCGCCGAGCACGAGCCAAGTCTCGTTGCCGTCCCAGAACGGGGCCACCGAGTTCATCATCAGGTCGCGCTCACGCTCGGTCTTGGCGGTCGGAAACAGGATGCCGACGCCGAGATCGAACCCGTCGAGGATCACGTAGAGCGCGACCGCGGTGCCGATCAGCGCGGCCCAGATCACCGGCAGATACCATTCCATCGTCGGTCTCCCGCCTCTAGCTGCGCGCCCAGCGCTTCGCGCGCGGCTTCCTCGGCCGCCGACAGCGGCCGGCTCGGCATACCGCACTCCGAAGGCTGAATGATGCGGCCCTCCGGCCCCTTCGCGATCAGCCGGTTGATGTAATAGATGCCCATCGAGAACACGATGCCGTAGACCACGACGAACAGCGCGAGCGAAGTCGCGATCGAACCGCCCGGCACCGGCGAGAGCGCGTCGGCGGTGCGCAGAATTCCTTGCACGATCCACGGCTGCCGCCCGCTCTCGGTCACCACCCAGCCCGCGATCACGGCGACGAAGCCCGCCCACCAGACGTGCGCAGCGGGCCACAGGAACCAGCGCGCGTCGAACAGGCGGCCGCGCCGCCAGAGCATCAAGCCGATCCAGGTCGCGCCGATCATGCTGAGCCCGATCAGCACCATCAGCCGGAACGCGAAGAACACCAGCGGCACCGGCGGCCGGTCGCGCGCGGGCACGCTCTTCAGGCCCGGATAGAGTCCGTTCGGATCGTGGGTGATGAGCAGCGAAGCGCCCTTGGGGATCGAGAGCGCGTAGCGATTCATCTCCGCCTTCTCGTCGGGCCAGGCGAAGACGTGGAAGTCGCCGGGCTTGGTTCCGTCCCAGTGCCCTTCCATGGCCGCGACCTTGATCGGCTGGTATTTCGCGCTGTTCAGCCCGTGCAGGTCGCCGATGATGAGCTGCAGCGGCGCCACGATGGCGGCGAAGCCGATCGCCATGCGCACCATGGTCTTCGCCTGCTCGATATGCCGCCCGGCGAGCAGATAGCGCGCGCCGACCGCGAGCACGACGAACGAGGTCGTCAGATACGCCGCGTTCAGCATGTGCGCGAGGCGATAAGGGAAGCTCGGGTTGAACACGATGGTGAGCCAGTCGGCGGGGATGGCGATGCCGTCGCGCATCGCGTGGCCGGTGGGCGTCTGCATCCAGCTATTGGCCGACAGAATCCAGAACGCCGACATCGACGTGCCGACCGCCACCGCGATGCAGGCGAATACGTGCAGCCAGGGCGGCACGCGGTTCCAGCCGAACAGCATGATGCCGAGGAAGGTCGCTTCCAGGAAGAAAGCGGTCAGCACCTCGTAGCCGATCAGCGGGCCGACCACGTTGCCGACCACGAGCGAGAAGCGGCTCCAGTTGGTGCCGAACTGGTAGGACAGCACGATCCCGGACACCACCCCCATCGCGAACGAAGACCGCGAAGATCTTGGTCCAGAAACGCGCGAGCAGATGATAGTGATCGCGCCCCGTGCGCAGCCACATCACCTCGAGCGTCGCGATATAGGCCGAGAGCCCGATGGTGAAGGTCGGGAAGATGATGTGGAACGTGATGGTGAAGGCGAACTGGATGCGGGCGAGGAGCTGGGGGTCGAAATCCATCGCGTGCCTCCGCCATCGTGGAATCGCATAGCCTCATCCCTTGATTATCTCTCGCCGGGTGGCGAAGCTATGTCCGCCGCACCATGGCGTCCGAGTTATTCACCGCCATTGCGCCCGGCGCTCGACCACGAAAAGCGAAGCTGGGTCAATGGATTAGCCGGCGACTGCGGCGCGGCGATTGCGCGGCCTCTATCGCGTTGGAAAACCATCCGACTCGGCCGGAAACTTGCCCGCCCGGGATTTTTCCGTCCGGGCGATACGGGGCAGGCGAGGCGCAGGCGCGTCGCCGCACAGGGGGAATTTATGGCCACCAGCGGCCAGGGCGAGCCATCGGCGTTCGAGGCGAGCCTCGACAATTATTTCGGCCTTACCGACAACCGCACCAACGTGCGCACCGAGACGATCGCCGGTCTCACCACGTTCCTCACCATGGCCTACATCATCTTCGTCAACCCGGCGATCCTCGCCAACGCCGGCATGGATAAGAACGCGGTGTTCGTCGCCACCTGTCTCGCCGCCGCGGTCGCCACGCTGGTGATGGGGCTGTACGCCAATTATCCGATCGCGCTGGCGCCCGGCATGGGGCTCAACGCCTTCTTCGCCTTCACCATCGTGCTCACCTACAAGTTCACGTGGCAGCAGGCGCTGGCGGCCGTGTTCCTCTCCGGCGTGCTGTTCCTGCTGATTTCGGTATTCCGGATCCGCGAGTACATCATCAACGCGATCCCCTACAACATGAAGCTCGCGATTTCGGCCGGCGTCGGCCTGTTCCTCGGCATCATCGCGCTCGAGCAGGCCAAGATCGTGGTCGATCACCCGGCGACGCTGGTGACGCTCGGCAGCCTCCGGACCCGATTTCCGGTGTTGTGCCTGTTCGGCTTCGTGCTGATCGCGGCCTTGAACCACCGCAAAATCCTCGGCGGCACGCTGATCGGAATTCTCGTCGTGACCTTATCGGAATTCCGTTCGGCCTGGTGACCTATTCCGGCGTGGTGTTCGATGCCGCCGTCGCTGGCGCCGACCTTCCTCAAGTTCGACTTCTCGCGCACCTTCGAGCTCTCCTTCATCATCGTGGTGCTCACGCTCCTGCTGGTCGATCTGTTCGACAACGCCGGCACGCTGATCGGCGTGACCCACCGCTCGGGCCTCTTCGACAGCCCGCGGCCGGCTGCCGCGCATGCGCCAGGCGCTGATCTCCGACAGCTTCGCCGCCATGTTCGGCTCGGCGATCGGCACCTCGACCACGACCAGCTACATCGAGAGCTCCGCCGGCGTCGCCGCCGGCGGCCGCACCGGCTTGACCGCGGTGGTCGTCGCGATCCTGTTCCTGCTGGCGCTGTTCTTCGCGCCCTTGGCGAGCATGATCCCGGCTCTACGCCTCGGCGGCGGCGCTACTGTTCGTCGCCTGCATCATGGCGCGCGGGCTGGCCGAGATGGAGTGGAAGGACATCACCGAATACGCCCCGGCGGTGATCTGCGCCGTCGCCATGCCGCTCACCTACTCGATCGCGACCGGCATCGGGCTCGGCTTCCTCACCTATGCGGTGGTGAAGATCCTGGCCGGCCGCAGCGAGGAGGCGACGCCGGCGGTGATCGGCATCGCCATTCTGTTCGGCATCAAGTTCGCGGTCCGCGGCTGACGCAATAGCGATTGGCGGGGCGGCGAGGGAAGGTTACCCTCGCCGCCCTGTCGTTGTGCGGAGGAGGTGAGGTCCCGTCTTGAAAGGCTACGGCTCGCTCAAGCAGATTTCCGAGGAGCACGGTCACGCCGATGATCACCGCCGCGTGCTCGCCGGCGACAAGACCATGATCGTCTGGTGGACCATGAAGGCCGGCGCCCATGCCGGCGCGCACCAGCATCCGCACGAGCAGATTTTCTGGATGCTCAAGGGCCGCATGGACTCTTCCGCCTCGGCGACGAGCGCCAGGAGCTGCGGGCCGGGCGACGTCGGCGTGATTCCCGGCGGCGTCGAGCACGAGGCCTGGTTTCCCCGAGGACACCGGAGGTGCTCGACGTGTTCGCGCCGCGGCGCGAGGGATTCCTCACCGGCGAAGTGCCCGCTCTATATGCGGCAGGGTTGATGAAGCTCGAAGGCAAGACCGTCCTGGTCACGCGGTTCCACCGACGGCCTCGGCCGCGAGGTCGCCACGCGTCTGGCGGCGCAGGTGCGCAGCGCGTGCTGCTGCACGGCCGCGACCGCGCGCGCGGCGAAGAAGTGCTGAAGGCGATCGGCGGCGCCAAGGCCGGCCACGCCTTCTATCAGGCGGACTTGTCTCGATGGCTCCGAGGCGCGGCGGCTGGCCGCCGAGGTGCTGCGCGACCACGACCGCATCCATGTGCTCGTCAATAATGCCGGTATCGGAGTGTCGACGCCCGCTGGCGGGCGCTCGACCAGCGCCGACGGCTTCGAGTTGCGCTTCGCGGTCAACTATCTTTCCCACTTCCTGCTCACGTATCTGCTGCTGCCGACGATCAAGAAGAGCGCGCCCGCGCGCATCGTGAACGTCTCCTCGCTCGGGCAGCAACCGATCGAGTTCGACGATGTAATGATGGAAAAGGCATACGACAGTGCGCGCGCCTATCGGCAAAGCAAGCTCGGCGCAGATCATTCACCATCGATCTCGACAACGGAGCTGCAAGGGCAGCGGCATCGTCGTGAACTCGCTGCACCCGGCGACCTTCATGGACACCGGCATGGTGCTGCGCGGCGGCGGCAAGCCGCAGACCACCGTGGAGGAGGGCGCCATTGCTACGATGAACATGATTATCTCGGACGCGCTCGAAGGCCGCGGCGGGCTGTTCTTCAACGGCCTGCACGAGCAGCGCGCCAACGACCAGGCCTATGACGCCGAGGCGCGGAAGAAACTGCGCGCGCTGAGTTTGAAGTTGACGGGGCTCGCCTGAATTTCCCTCTCCCGATGGGAGAGAGGGAAGTCACTTCGTCGCCAGCGCCTTCTTCAGCGCCATAAAATCCCGCCACGAATGGCGCTTCTCGTTCGGCGAGCGCAACAGATAGGCCGGATGGAACATCACCAGTGCGCGGATGGTGCGCGTGCCGGTGTCGTAATCGACCCAGCGCCCGCGCACGCCGCGGATGCCTTCGTTGATCCCGAGCAGCGTCTGCATCGCCGGCTTGCCCATGACGACGAGGATGTCGGGGTTGGCGAGCTCGATCTGGCGGCGGATGAACGGCAGGCAAATCGCCGATTCCTGCGGCGTCGGCGTGCGGTTGCCCGGTCGGCCGCCACGGCACGATGTTGGCGATATAGACGTCGCCGCGCTTCAGGCCGATCGCGGCGATCATGCGGTCGAGCAATTTTCCCGAGCGGCCGACGAACGGCAGCCCCTCGCGGTCCTCCTCGGCGCCCGGCGCCTCGCCGACGAACATCACGCGCGCGCCCGGCGTGCCGTCGGCGAACACCAGCTGCGTGGCGGTCGCCGAAAGCGCGCAGCCCTCGAAGCGCTTCAGCGTCTCGCGCAATTCCTCGAGCGTCTGCGCGCGCTTGGCCGCCACGCGCGCTTCCATGACCGCGGCGTCGGGCGCGGCGGGCGGCGCGGCTTCCGCTCGTGGAGCAAGCTGCCACGATCGGGGAGCGGGCGCTGCGTCGGGGCGGCCGGGCAGGGGTCTCGTTCGCGGGCATGGCGAAGCGATTGACCGGCTTTTCCTCCAGCGCCACGTCGACCCCGGCCTCCGCATGGAAGGCGAGGATTTCGCGCAGCGACGGATTCGGCTGCGGCCATGCGCTTGACGTAGCGGCAATCGGGCGGAGCGGAAAGCGGATTGTATTGGCCCGGGAAGAGACGGCGGGAAAACCCCTGGAGGCGAGGAGAGGAAAGCAATGGCCGATCTGCCCCCGCGCGAGAGCATGGAATTCGACGTGGTGATCGTGGGCGCCGGGCCCGCGGGGCTGACGGCCGCCATTCGCCTGAAGCAGCTCTCGCCCGGGATCAATGTCGTGGTGGTCGAGAAGGGCTCCGAGGTCGGCGCGCATATCCTGTCCGGCGCGGTGATCGACCCCATCGGCCTCGATCGGCTGTTGCCCGAATGGCGCCAGGAGAAGGACACCCCGATCAAGACGCCGGTGACCGAGGATCGCTTCTACTGGCTCGGGCCCACGGGCGCGCTGCGCGTGCCGAACTTCCTCAATCCGCCGCTCTTGTCGAACCACGGCATGTTCGTCGTGTCGCTCGGCAACGTGTGCCGCTGGCTGGCCAAGAAGGCCGAGGCGCTCGGCGTGGAAATCTACCCGGGCTTCGCCGCCGCCGAGGTGCTCTACGACGACAACGGCGCGGTGGCCGGCATCGTCACCGGCGACATGGGCGTCGGCAAGGACGGCAAGCCCAAGGAAGGCTTCACCCGCGGCATGGAGCTGCGCGGCAAATACACGCTGTTCGCCGAAGGCGCGCGCGGCTCGCTCTCGCAAGCAGATCATCGACCGCTTCGAGCTGGCGCGCGACCGCGAGCCGCAGAAATTCGGCATCGGGCTGAAGGAGCTCTGGAAGGTCGCGCCGGAGAAACATCACCCCGGCCTGGTGCAGCACAGCTTCGGCTGGCCGCTCGACAATTCCACCGGCGGCGGCTCGTTCGTCTATCACATGGAGGATCTGCAGGTCGTTCGTCGGCTTCGTCGTGCACCTGAACTACAAGAACCCCTATATCGGCCCGTTCGACGAGTTCCAGCGCTTCAAGCAGCATCCGCTGATCCGCCCCATGCTCGAGGGCGGCAAGCGCATCTCCTACGGCGCGCGCGCGATCTCCGAAGGCGGCTGGCAATCGGTGCCCAAGCTCGTGTTCCCCGGCGGCGCGCTGGTCGGCTGCGCCGCGGCTTCATCAACGTGCCGCGCATCAAGGGCAGCCACAACGCGATGCTGTCCGGCATGCTTCGCGGCCGAAGCGGTGGCGGCGGCGCTCGCCTCGGGCCGGGCGGGCGACGAGCTGCTCGCCTATGACGCCGCCTGGCGCGACTCGGCATCGGCGAAGACTTGTACAGGGTGCGCAACTTCAAGCCGCTCTGGTCGAAGCTCGGCACCGTGCTCGGCTTCGCCTTCGGCGGCCTCGACATGTGGCTGAACACGCTGTTCCGCTTCTCGCCCTTCGGCACGCTGAAACACGGCAAGACCGACGCCGCCTCGCTCAAGCCCGCCTCGAACTTCAAGCCGATCGTCTACCCCAAGCCCGACGGCGTGATCAGCTTCGACAAGCTCTCCTCGGTGTTCCTGTCGAACACCAACCACGAAGAAGACCAGCCGGTGCATCTGCACGTCGCCGACCTGACGCTGCAGAAGAACAGCGAGCACGACGTCTATGCCGGCCCGAGCGCGCGCTATTGCCCGGCCGGGGTCTATGAATGGGTCGAGGACGCGGGCGGTGCGCGCTTCCAGATCAACGCGCAGAACTGCGTCCACTGCAAAACCTGCGACATCAAGGACCCGAACGGCAACATCACCTGGGTCCCGCCCGAAGGCGGCGGCGGGCCGAATTACCCGAATATGTGACGCCGCAGGCGCAAAAAACAAAAAACCCCGGCGCGAGGCCGGGGTTTTCCTTTTCCGCGTCGGAAATTTCAGCTCTGCGGAGGCGGATTGAGCCAGAACAGCAATCCGCAGGAGGCCGCCTCGCTTGCGGTGAGCGGCCGATCCGTCCCGCGCATTGGCGATCGCCGCGGCCAGGATGATTCCGCTGGCGCAGCCGAAAATGACCAGCACGGCGACGGGAGCGGCCGAGGTGAACACCAGCATGGCCGCGAGCACGGCGGCGGCGATCTTCGATTTCAGCATGACACTCCCCTAGTCTTGTCGTCCGGCCCAGGCTTTCGTGATTCTAGCTTGATAAAACTTCAGAGCGGCCGGGGCGGATTGAGCCAGAACAACAATCCGCAGGTGGCCGCTTCGGCCGCGGTGAGCTGGCGGTTGTCACGAGCGTTGGCGATAGCCGCGGCCAGGATGATTCCGCTGGCGCAGCCGAAAATGAGCCATACGGCGACGGGGGCGGCGCTGCTGCTGGCGGCAGGCGGAGGCGGCGGAGCGCCTCCCGCGGAAACGCTTACCGCTGAGAACGACAACGTGGCCGCGAGTAGCGCGGCGACAATCTTGGATTTGAGCATGACTTCCCCCTAGGCCTTCGAATCGATGATTGCTCGGACCAGGCTAGATTGCCATTCAATTCGCGTTGTTTCCTCGGCGTCCACAGGGTCGCTCCCTGCAAATAGCCCCGATCAGTGGACGTGCCTTGGCCAGGGAGGGTAACTGGGTGATGGGCGAGCTTTTCGAACGGCTTCTGGCGCTGCTGCTGCCCGACCCGCAGACTCTGTGGTTCCTGTCCTTTTGGGGCTTGCTTGCCGCGCTTGCCTGGCTCGAATCCGCCGTCCCGGCCTTCCCGGCGGCGCCGAACCGGAACCGGCGCTGGCCGACGAATTTCGGCCTCGCCATCATCAATGTCGTGCTCGTCACGCTGGTGCCGCTGTCGGCGGTGATCGCCGCGCAATGGGCGAAGGAAAACGGAATCGGCCTGCTCAACATGGCCGGCGGCCCCTGGTGGATCGCGCTCGCCGCCACGGTCGCGATCCGCAGCTTCGCCGGCTACGCGCTGCATGTGCTGCTGCACAAGGCTCCGCCTGCTCTGGCCGATCCACCGGGTGCATCACTCGGACACCCGTCTCGACGTGACCACGACCATCCGCACGCATCCGCTGGAATTCGTGTTGCAGTTTCTCGTCATGGTGCCGCTCGCCGTCGTGCTCGGGCTCGATCCCTGGGCGCTTGCGGCCTATGAGCTCGCCGAGGCGTTCAACAGCCTCGCCTCGCACGCCAATGTGCGGCTGCCGGATCGCCTGGACCGCGCGCTGCGCTGGCTGTTGGTCACGCCCAACATGCATTGCCTGCATCATTCGTCGTATCGGCCGGAGACCGACAGCAATTACGGGCAGCTGTTCTCGGTCTGGGACCGTCTGTTCGGCAGCTACTCGGCCGCGCCGCGGGACGGCTATGATGCGATGCAGATCGGGCTTAACGAGATCGGCGACGAACGCGCTGCCGACTTTCTATGGCAGCTCAAGTCGCCGGCGCTAGGCACGATCGAAAATACCGAACGCGGCGACGGGCCGAAGAATAGGTGATCGCGAATGTTCCGCTCACAAATCGCCGCTGCATTGCTCGCGGGTGCGCTATCGCTCGTAGCGTCCATCGGCGCGGCGCAGACACCTGATGAAGTTGCGCGAACGCAGATCCGCGCCGCGCTCGCCCAATGGACCGCCGACTTCAACGCCGGCAACGCGGACAAGGTCTGCGGCCTGTTCGCGCCCGAGGCGATCGCGAATGTGCGCGGGGCCCCCGAGCGCGACCACAAGGCGATCTGCGATGTGCTGCAACGGTCGCTGAAGGACCGCACCAAGTCTTATTCCTACTCGTTCGCGATCAGGGAAATTCTGCTGGCGGGCGATTTCGCCGTGGTACGGCTGGTGTGGACGCTGAAGCTGCGGCGCAAGGGTGCGCGCGAAATCACGTCCGTGGAGCCGGGCATGGACATCTTCCGCCGCCAGCCAGACGGAAGCTGGAAGATCGTCCGCTACATGGCCTATGAGGAGTAACCGGATGTCTCTTTCCCCCGCCGCGCAGAAGTCGCTCGCCAAGTGGCGCGAGATGGTGGCGAAGCGCGACCTCGCCGGACTCGAGGCGATCGTGGCAATCGACGCGCTCTTCCGCTCGCCGGTGGCCTATCCGCCCTATCCGGGGCGCGACGCCGTGTGCCTGGTGCTGCGCGCGGCCGAGGCCGTGTTCGAGGATTTCGTCTATCACCGCGAATTCGTCTCCGGCCCGAACGATATCGCGCTCGAATTTTCCGCCCGCATCGGCGACAAGAAGCTCAAGGCCATCGATCTCGTCCGCTTCAACGAAGCCGGGCTGATCCAGGAATTCGAGGTGATGGTGCGGCCCGCCACCGGACTCATGGCGCTCGGCGCCGCGATGCAGGCCAAGCTCGGCGCCGCCGCGAAAGGCCTAAAGGGCGGGTGAGGCCGCACCGCGGTCAGCGCGTCAACATCATCGCCGCGGCCATCAGCGCTAGCATCACCGCCGCCATGATGACGATATGCCGAGGGCTGCTGATCATGTGCTGCAGCATTCCGAAGCGCGTGCCCTCCGGCACCAGGTTCATGCCGCACTTCGGGCATTTGCCCGGGGTCGGCTGACGCACGTCCGGATGCATCGGACAAATATAAACGGTCGGCTTCTGCTCCATGCGTCACCTCGAGAATTTTCGCGTGTCAGGATGCCCCCGCAGAATCGTCCCCGTCTTGATTCACGTCAACTGCGCTATTGCCGCGACAGCCATGGCAGCTTCGGCGCCACCGCGAAATTGAATTGCACCAGCACGATGAAGGCGACGCTCAGGTAGGTGCTGAAAATGCAGAGCGCCGCGCCGAAGGCATAAAGCGCCTGTGCCACCAGCATGCGCCGCTCCACCGCCGCGCGCAACGCGGTGGCCACTTCTTTCTTGAATAGGCCCGCACGTTTCGCATAGCGCCACGCCAAGACCAGGAAAGCGCCCATCGCGACGATATTGAGCCAATAGAACAGGAGCGCCGTGCGCAGCTCGATATGCTCGGCGAGCAGCATGGTCGAGAACGGCATCAGCGCCACCGCGGCGAGGAAACCGATATGGAACCAGGTGAGGTGCCGGTCCGTCTGCGAGAACTGGTTGAGCTGGGTCTGTTGCCCGGCCCAGAAAATGCCGAGCGTGAGAAAGCTCATCAGGTACATGCCGAACTTGGGCGACAGCACGACGAGCGTGCGCAACAGACCGGCTTCGCTGTGGATCGCCTCGCCCGCGGGCAGCCGCAGGTCGAGCACCAGGAGCGTCATCGCGATCGCGAACACGCCGTCGGAAAGCGCGTTGATACGCTCGATGCTGCGGCCGGCGATCTCGTTGAAGGATTTGGGCGATCTGGCCATGCGGCGCGAGTGTAGGGGCGCCGCGCGCAAACGAAAAGCCCAGCCTCGCGGCCGGGCTTCGCGTTACGAAAATCCCGCTTTCAGCTGCCGAGGCGGCGACATCACCCATGTCCTGCTTGCATGAGCGCCGGGGCTAGGAGAAACCGAACGCTATCGCGAGCTGCTTTGCCAGCCCCATGCCCGTATTGAGCAAGCTCGAATTCCAGAGGTATCCGTCCACGAGGAGGAACGCGATCGCCGTTAAGGTCATTCCCTGCCACATAGCGTAAGCTTACGATGCCGGCCGTAAGAATCAGAAATATTTCAGTTTCGAATTTAGTGATTAACCGGAAGATGGCCGGCAAAAAGGAAAGGCCCCGGCAAACGGCCGGGGCCCCGGGCGCAGAGATGTGGTTCCGGGCGTAAGAGAGGTGGTTCTTACTGGAGCGCCGTCTCGACCTTCGTGAAGGTCGAAACCAGCTTGGTGCCGACGCCCTGAACGATGGCGATGATCGCTACGGAAATGCAGGCTGCGATCAGGCCGTATTCGATGGCGGTGGCGCCGGATTCGTCGCGCAGAAACGAGTGGAGTTTTGTCATTTCAGGTCTCCTAGGAGGAGTTTCGTATCAGCATCTGAGAGATACCAGCCCCGGATTGGCGAGAGCTTTACGCGATCGTTACAGTTTCAAATGAATTTCCGCGATGCTGGTTTTAGTCGAGTATCGCGCAAGAACTACGTAGACATCGCCGCGCCCGATGAATTCATGGTTGAGAGACTGCCCACCCATTCAATCCAATTTGGCGAGTTTGCGATGAGCTACCAGGCGGCCTCGGGCGAGCGGTGATATTCTGGGCGCGCCGGAGAACCGGAAACGCCGCAAACACGAGGGCCGCATGACCGCCGACGAGTATCCGCACAAATCCTTCGCCCGCCGGCTCGTCTTCCGGACGGCGGTTTATCTGTCGGCGTTCCTGTTTCTGGTCTGGATGTTTTCGTTGCCGGTCCGCAACGCCATCCTGGAAGGCGGCGGCATCACATTGGGTTTACTGCTGCGAGAGATCGGGCTGCTGCTGGCGGCAATGGCGCTCGTCTTTCTGTTCGCCTGGGGCGCCGGCCGTCTGGCGGCGCGGGCGCTCAAGCGCCAGCATTTGCGGCAGAGATAGAATTGGCCGGCTCACGTATGCTACTTATAGAGACGCTGTCGGTCAGGACATTGCTGCATGAACGTTCTCACGGTCATCTCGCCCGGGCTAAAGGTTCTGTTCGAGCGCATCGGCAAGCCCGAGGTCGTCAACCGGCCCGACTTTTTTCGGTTCGGCGGGGCCGGGGCGGTCATCGCCTGCAATCACGTTGGCTGGGCGGACAGCCTATGGATGGCCTATGCCGTGTACCCAAGACAGCTGCGCTATATGTCGAAGCAGGAACTTTTCGGTCCGATGCTATCGCGATTTGTCTTGGAGCACGGCGGTTCCATTCCGATTGACCGCGCGGACCCGTCACCAAGTTCGATCAAGACTGCAGTCGACATTCTGCAGCACGGTGGACTCATCCTGATCTTCCCGAGCGGCACGCGCAGCGACGAAAATCTTGCCTTCAAGCGTGGCGCCGCGACGCTCGCGCTTCACGCTCGGGTTCCACTGGTGCCCGCCTTCTTTCAAGGCCCGAAGCAGATGCAAGTCGCGCATCTTCTGCACCGGCCCGTCATCCGGGTGACATTCGGGTCGCCGATCCCGACAGCGGAGTTGCCGATTGGGAAGGGGACGACGGTCGACCTCACGCGCCAGCTCCAGGCGGCGATCGGCGAGTTACGATCGGTTGCGGACTCCAAGCGGTCCGCCGCCTAGACCTTCGGCGCATTATGTCATGGACAGGAGTACGGCAATGGAAAGCGCGACATTTCGGAAATGGCTGACGGAGCAAGGGTGTCGCTTCGACCGTCATGAGCATCAGGAGCGCGGCGAGGGTCATGTCATGGTGACGGTGCATCGAGAAGGGCGAACATCGCAGGCGCCTCTTGGCGGTTCGCGCAAGGATCTCGATTCGCGCGACGTCCGCCGGGTCTGCGAGGAACTCGGCCTCGATTGGTCCGAGCTGCCTGGACCGAAGAGCCGCGTGTGAGGCGCTCGTCTTTCTGTTCGCCTGCGGCGCCGGCCATCTGGCGGCGCGCTCGCTCGAGCGGCGGCATTTGCGGCAGCGGTAGGATTGGCGGGCTCGTCGTCACTTCGCGGCGATGTCCGACCGTGATGGGCATCAGCGGCGAACGGGCTCGCGCTCCAAGACGCTATGAGGCGTGACGCGCGGCGCCCGGCGGCCAAGCCGACGGCGGGCGAGGTGATAGTCTTATGAGGCCTTACGATATCGGCGCACTATCGAGCCGGTCGGACGACTTCGGACGAGCCTTTTCATAGGGGTTCTCCTGAATCGCGAATGCGAACGCAGGCTAATATCGCCCCTGGAGAAGACCAGAGAAACAGGTCCCACAGTTTCGGAACGGCAACCCAAACAACCACGGCAGCGGCCACCGAAAAGACCGGATGCCATCCGGCATAGTTTTCCAAAAGTATGAGAGTCGAAATCGAGAAGACGGCTGACAGAACCTGCCCGATTACAATCCGATATTTCAGCAGCTCATCCAGCACGGGCGCCCTTTCAACTCCGTTGCGCCTTAGGCGCTTCGAAGTCATGCTTTTCAGGGCTGGTGCGGCACTCACAATCAAGGGTGTTGAAGGCAAGCGTCTCACGTACCGGCAACCTCACTAAGCCCGTCTATCGGTTTCAGGCTGCTCGCTTCCTGCGCTGGCGAAAGAAACGCAGGAAGCGATAGTGCTTTGGAACTCACTTAGAACGACGCCCGGCCTGAGAGATACCCATCATCATCATCCAGGAACTCGAAACAACGAGGCCGAGGAAGACCAAGTGGGCGGCTGTAACAAGGTACATTCCGCCGCCAACTCCCACTACAAGGCTGATCGCACCGATCATTCCGATTACGTCGGTGATGCCTATGCCAATCGCACGAAGTATGCGCCCGCGCGGCGCGGTCTTTCTGTGGCGAAGGACGACGATAGACGGCAGCACGAAGCCGAAAAGATTGAGGAACGTCAACTCGGCAGCTAGCAAGGCGTGTCCCTGTGGCACCAGAATCACCGCGGCGCGGACGACCGCCACGAACATGGCGATCATGGTGTTGCGTGCGAATATGCGGAGATACGGAACCTTGGTGATTTCGTTGAGGTGAATGGAGATCGCGACAAAAAGCAATCCGGCAAGCGCCGCGGCGGCGCCGCCCAACATTACATACAGATCGTGCCAAGCCTCAGGCCGATAAGCGTTTTCCAATTGGCACCTAAGCGTTACCGCAATCAGATAATACTAAACCATTGCAGTTAGCGCGCTGCTTTTTTCTTCCGTTGCACCTTAGTCCGCTTCGGAGTCATGCTTTTCATTGGTTGGTGAGCGGCAATCCGCGCGCCGCGCAACGCTGCTTCAAAGCACAAGGGTAACGAATTGGGAGGACGAGTGATGAAACTTGGCTGGGCTTTTCTCTTGTTGGCCTTAGTTGTTTTAGCTGGTTTTAGTTTGAACATAGGAATCTTCGTCGGCTCGGAAATTGTCAAAGACGACTATTGGAAGAAGCGTTGTAACTACCTCTTTCCGAGCGGCATAACGACAATTCTCAAAGGCGGCTGGAACACTCGGGCAGAGGCAGAGAATGAGTTCTGCCGCCTATTTCACGGTTGATGCCTAGCGCGGCCACGCACCAAAGATTTGAAGCCCTGTCCCGATAAATACGAGCGTAAATCCAACAATAAATCTTCGCTGAAGCCAAATTTCGCGTTTTGCGTCCTTGCCGTAATACGAAGTCATCCGGGGAAGATAAAACCCCACCAGGATGCCAATCGCAGTCAGGATCAGGCCAGCTATATTCGCCCATTGCTGCATGAACTAACCCGCTTTCCGCGACCTCAGCTTCCGTTGCGCCTTGTCGCCCTTCCGAGTCATGCGCTTGAGGGGGTTGGGCGGTGTGCGGAAAGCGTCGCGTAAAGCAGCCTGAAAGCGTTTGCTCGCTTCGCGCTGGCTGTAGTTTTTTCAGATCCCTTAGGCATCGCGTGTGTCCATCATGGCCATTCTAACTTGGCACCCAGTACCAGGCGAGAAGGAAGCGATCGAATTTTATTTTACGCTCGGATGCTGCGTGAACGCATGGGCCTTTGTTGATCGCCAACTATATCACTTCGCGCACTTCGCCCTCAAATTGAACGAACGGCAAACATCGCTTTTCTATTACAAGGAGAGAACCTTTCAGCAGCGTCTCCAATTCGTCGATTCAGCCCTGAGAACCATCCTAACCAAAGAAGATTTCAACTCCGTGTGGACGCCGCTTCACAACAGAACCAAAGACCTGTCGAACACTCGAAACATCATCGTGCACCATCCAGCCAAGAGAGTCGGGGGCTCTAAGGATGGCAAGGTGGTTTACACTTACTTGATCCACATAGAGCCGTATGAACGCATTTTGAACCGTGACTACAAAGGCCTAAAGGGCAAGAAAGAATTGGGAATTTCGGACCTGAAGCAGCACTTGGCCGAAGTCGAAAAGCTAGCGCACGACCTTGGTTCGGTTCACCGCTTTTGGGCTGTCGTCGCTAAGGGCGGGCTTAAGGGCAGCAAATAAAACATCCCTCGCGACCATTTTGGTGAGGCTATATCCAATCTCGCAACCGTCCAAGAGACAGGCACGCACAGCGCGTCCGCCAGCCTCGATCATTTCGGACGTGACCTCAATTTTCTCCGCGCGCGGTACGTTGTCCTTCGACATGCTTTGATGGAGGGGAATCAAATTTGCTCCTTTTGTGGCGTGGCAAGTTTCTTCTTACTTCTCAAGCTTTTTTTGGACTTTGTGGTTGGAAGTATACATATAGGAAAATAACCCCTTGACATGGATTTTCGATAGGACTACATTCCACGCATCCCACCCTATCCGAGGGGCGTCTCTAGAGCGT
Source organism: uncultured Alphaproteobacteria bacterium (assembly GCA_963772885.1). Lineage (GTDB taxonomy): Bacteria > Pseudomonadota > Alphaproteobacteria > Rhizobiales > Xanthobacteraceae > JAHFPN01. The sequence goes on from CAVYZC010000001.1 coordinate 78,386, forward strand.
TCTTTTGACGTGGGGTGGGGTGGCGGTGCCCGCCGTCGCGCGCAAACGCACGCGCTATGGCGGGGGTCCAAGCCGCATGGTCCCGGCGCGCCTGCCGCGCGTCACTTCGGGGCCCCAGGGTCTGGCCCTTTTGTGCCCCCAGGCACGGAGGGTTGGTGATGGGCCTCACAGCGGTGGATACAAAACGCCGGGGAAGCTGGCGGGTCAGTCCACCGGGGGTCATGCGGAGCAAACCTCAAACACCGCGCGCGGGACGCCGGCGGATAACCGGCACCTTGCGGGAAGACCTCCTGTGTCTCTCTACTTTTTCGACACAGGACCGTGGGGACTGGAAGTCCCCGGCGTCCCGCGCGCCCTCGGACTTATCGGGGGCGCTGGCAAAGCTCGGAGCGGAATCCGCTCGCGGGAGCGCTTCCACTTACCCTATCAATCGTCATGCCCGGGCTTGACCCGGGCATCCATGAAGCAGCGCAACGGGATGAGAGGTTCGATGGATTGCCGGGTCAAGCCCGGCAATGACGAGGAAGAAACGCTGGCGCCCAAGCCCCTTGCCCCGGCCCACCGGAATCGAACTCTGAGCCCGCGCTTGAATCGAAATCTCAGCTCCGAGGAACCTAGGCCAAGACCCTGCGTTAGACTCGGGAATCCGCTCGCGGCTGGACAGGAACCCGGCCCCGGCCGAACATGACCTACGGGACGGGGGATGCGAAGGAGGAACGCCATGCGGACCATGCTCATCGCCGGCGCGCTCGCCGCCGCCGCGCTCGCCGGCCTCGCCACCGACGCCAGCGCCCAATATCGCCGTGTCTGCACCATTTATGGCGACGGCTCCATGCTTTGCTATTACGACAGCATGCGCCAGTGCTACGCCGCCATCAGCGGCCTCGGCCGCGCCAGCTGCACCTACAATCCGGCCTACAACCCCAACGACGACCGCCGCACGCGCTAAACCGGGCAACCGCGGCAGAGAAACTAGCGGGGGCTAAGCCCATGCCGCCTGCTGCCGGGAGCGGCGCGACTGGGCTAAATTCGGCCGTCCGGCCGATTCGCGAGCAGTGCCGCCCGCTCGGGGCCGGGGAGACGTTGATTCATGCTCGATTTCCGGGTCGTGATCGCGGCTTGCGTCGCGGGCATCGTCATCCTGTTCGGCGGCATCGGCCTGCTCGCCTCGTTCAAGATCGCCCACGAGCCGGTACGTCCCGAGGCCCGCATCGTCGAGCGCCCGCGCGTCGCGCCGAACGCCTCGCTGCCGGTCGTGATCGAAACGCCCGCCGTGAAACCCGCGCCGGCGCGAGAAGCGGTGCGCACGCCTGAGCCGGCGCCGGTTCCCGTCGCCGCGCCCGCGCCCACGCCCGCACCCGTAGCTCCGCCGGCCGCGATCGAAACCACCGGCACGATTACCCCCAAACCTGCGACCGTGAGGCCTGCGCCTGCCTTTCCCGCCGCATTAGCTCCGGCCATTACCGGGCCGGTCGAGAATCCGGCGGCCATGGCCGATCTCCCCGCCAGCAAGTCCGCCGCCAAGAAAGGCCCGCGCCGGCCGCGCGCGGCGCCTCGTCCGGCGGAGCCGCAAAATCCGTTCAGTGCGATTTTCGGCGGCTTCAACAACCAGTAGCCGCTAAGGATAGACGCGGCTCAGCCGTCTTCCCATTTGCGCGGGCGATAGAACGTGTGCACGCCGATGCGCTGGATCGTCCGCATCTCGCGCACCCACACCGGCCGCACCCAGAAGGCGTGATAGTGCGTGGCCTTGCCGACCTCGCTGAGCCAGATTTTCCCATCCAGCATGTCGCGGGCGATACGCTTGGCCTGCTCCCACATGTCGGGCTCGGTGATCACGTCGGGGATGCCGTCGCAGGCGAAGGTGAACTGGCAGGCCAGATGCCGGTGCGCGTTCTGATAGACCACGCCGCAGATATCGGCCGGGTAATAGCCGGAGAGGGAGCGGTTCACCACCACCTGCGCCACCGCGATCTGGCCGCGCACGATCTCGCCGCGGCTTTCGAAATAGACCGCTTCGGCCAGACATTTCTCGGCCTTCGCGCGCGGCGCGCCCGCCAGCTTGAGCTGCTCGGCCGGACTCTTCGGCCGGTTTTCCTCGCCGGTGACCAGGCCCTTGGACGCCACGCTGCCGATCTCCGCCGCCGCCCCCGGCAGTGCCGCGAGCTTCAGCGGCGCGCGATGCTCGAACGGCGCCGGCGGCAGGATGTCCTCGTCGGTGCCGAACAAGAGCCGCGACACGCGATACATGCTCCAGGACGGAATCTTTTCGGTCCCCGCCGGCTCGAGCATGGTTCCCGCCACGTCCGCCCGCGGCCCCGCCGGGACCGCGATCTCGGCGATCGCCGGTTGCTCGGGCTCGAGCGGCATGGCCACGTCGAAATCGCTGTTGGGTTCTTTCGGGATGGCCGGCGCCTCGAGCGTGGCGATATCGACCGGCTCCGGCGCCGCCACCGGCTCGGCCGGCGCCAGCGCGACCGGCATGCGCTTCAAGAGATCGCCTTTTTTCGCCCGGTTGACCACCGGGATCTGGAATACCTCGTCGTCCAGCGAAACGTCGAACCCGGTCCAGTCGAACGCGGCGACGTTGTTGCGCGGGATCGAGCCGGTGATGTCGGGATCGAAATGCACGCGCAACGTGGGGATCATGCTGCCGACCGGCTGCACCGGGGAGAACGTCGCCATCTTCAGCGTCGCAAACGGGCTCGCCAGGAAGAAGGTGCGCGCGCGCTCGGTGACGCCCGGCTGTTGCGCGAGCAGGCTGCCGAGATCCTGTTGGGTGAGGTGGGTGGGTGTGCCGAAAAAGACGATGATAGCGAGCACGAGCGGTGCCACGGGCGATGCCCGCCGGCGACTGACCGCAATTTTTCGCACGCCAACGCTACGCGATACACGCAACACGAACAGGCCCCGTCCCATAAAAAAGGGCAGGGTGTCTTATCGCCCGGTTAACGTTGCCGCCGGGTTAACGTGCTGGCCCCAATGAAAACGCGGGCGGCCTGGGCCGCCCGCGCTTGCCTTGCGACGGGTTCGCGCCGCGTCACATCTTGACGCCGCGCTCCTTGAAGTAGCGCACCGCGCCGGGATGCCACGGGATCGCCGAGTTGGCCGGCACCTGATTTGCCAGCGTGAAGTTCAGCGCCTCGCGATGCACCGCCACCAGCTCGGCGTTCTTCTCCATCAGCGTCTTCACGATGTTGTAGGCCATGTCGTCGGGCATCGACGCGCTCGCCACCAGGATGTTCCACACCACGGACACGGGGTTGTCCTTGTCCTGCCCGGGATAGGCGCCGGCCTTGATCACGTCGGTGCTGTAGAGGTCGTTGTATTTCTTGTTCATGATCGGGACCAGGTCGGCGGTGTCGATCATTTTGATCTTCACGCCCGGCGTGGCCCCGAGATCGGTGACCGCCGCGGTGGGAATCCCGCCGACCCAGAAGAAGGCGTCGATCTTGCGATCCTTGAGCGCGTTGACCGAACTCGGCGACGCCGAGGCGCTCGCGCCGCAGGTCGCGGAAGAAAGCGATGTCGAAGCCGGCCGCTTCGAGGATGCGGAATGCCATGACCTCGGTGGCGCTGCCCGGCGAGCCGGTCGACACGCGCTTGCCCTTGAGGTCGGCCATCGTGTTGACGCCGGTGCCTTCGATCGTGACGACGTGCATGCGGTTCGGATAGAGCACCATCAGCGTGCGCACCGGAACCTTGCCGGCGGCGAACTTGTCGACGCCGTTCAACGCGTCGAGCGCGGCGTCCATCATCGTGAAGGCGACCTCGGCCTTGTTGGTGCCGATCAGCTTGAGATTGTCTACCGAGCCGCCGGTCACCTCGGCGGTCGCCTGGATGCCGGGCAGATACTTCGAGAGCACGTTGGCCATGCCGCCGCCGAGCGGATAATAGACGCCGCCGGTGCCGCCGGTGACGATCGAGATCGCTTTCTGTTGCGCGTAGAGCGCGCCGCCCGCGAGCAAGCTGCCTGCGACCGCGACCAGCGCCGTGATCGTCTTCAAGCGAAGCGTCATTCCTCTTCCTCCCTAGTGTCGTTCGGCTGCCGCTGGATCCGGCATGAATTTTTGTCGCAGCAACAAGACCGCCGCGATGACGAGACCCGCAGTCGCCGTATAGTCGATGTCTCGCCCGATGATGGCCTCGGCGACCGCTTCGAGCAAGCTCGGGAACATCAAGAGCAGCCCCGCGAGCAGGAACAGCAGGCGTTCGATCAAGTTCGTGCGGCGCAGCGCCCAGTTCTGCGCTGCGAAAGCGAGGCAGGCGAGGCCGGCCGCGGCCTGGAGTGTGATCCAGACGATGTCGATTCCGCTGCCGCCGGCCGGAATCTTGAGCAGCAGCCCGATCCCCTGCGGGTCGAGCACGAACACGAACGGCACCAGGAACGCCGGCAGCGTGTATTTCCACGCCTGCAGCGTCGTCTTGTAGGGATCGCCGCCGGTGATCGCCGCGGCGGCGAACGGCGACAGCGCCGTCGGCGGCGAGACCTCCGACAGGATCGCGTAATAGAAGATGAACATGTGCGCGGCGAAATCCGGCACGCCCAGCTTGGTCAGCGCCGGCGCCGCGATCACCGCGCAGATGATGTAGGACGCAGTGACCGGAACGGCGAGTCCGATGATCCAGACGATGAGCGCCGTATAGATGGTGGTGAGCAGCAGGCTGCCGCCGGCGTAGGAAATCACGATCGAGGAGAACTTGAGCCCGAGACCGGTGAGCGTGACGACGCCGACGATGATGCCGGCGCAGGCGCAGGTGGTGGCGGCGGTGAGCGCGCTGGTCGAGCCGTCGGCCATGGCGCGCACCAGCTTCTTCGGAAACAGCGCCGTATCGGCGCGAACGAAGCTCATGAAGAACGTGAGCACCGTGGACCAGAACACGGACATGGTCGGCGAGTAGCCCCACAGCATGAAGACGACGATCGAGATCAGCGACACGAAGTGAAAACCGTAGCGGCGCGTCAGCGTGCCGAGCGGCATTTCCGGCGTGAACACGACGTCGTGCGCATGGAAGCGCTTGGCGTCGAGTTCGACCATGATGAAGAGCGAGAAGTAGTAGAGGATGGTCGGAATCGTCGCCATCCAGATCACTTCGAGATAGCTGATCTTCAGAAACTCGGCGATCAGGAACGCGGCGGCGCCGAGCACCGGCGGCGACAGGATCGCGCCGAGGCCGCCGGCGGCGAGCAGGCCGCCCGCCGCGTCCTTGGCGAAGCCGGCCTTGGCCATCATCGGATAGGCGACGGCGCCGATCATGACCGTGGTGGCGACGCCGGAGCCCGACGGTCCGCCGAGCAGGAACGAGGACAGCACCACCGTGCGCCCGGCCGCGTTGGAACGCCCGCGCATGAGCGTCATGGAAAAATCGATGAAGAACTTTCCGGCGCCGGACTGGGCGAGGAACGCGCCGTAAATCGTGAACAGCACGATCAGCGTCGCCGACACGTCGACCGGCACGCCGAAAATACCCTCGAGCGTGATGAACAGATGGCCGACGAGCCGGTCGATCTCGTAGCCGCGGTGCGTCCAGGGCGGCGGCAGGTACGGCCCGGCCATCGCATAGGCGATGAAGGCGAGCGAAATCAGCGGCACGATGACGCCGATCGTGCGCCGCGACGCTTCCAGCAGCAGCAGGATGAAGACGACGCCGAGCAATACATCGAGCGGAAGCGGCGAAGTGGCGCGATCGGTGAAGTCGTCGCCGCCCAGGATCGCGTAGATCAGGATGCCGACGCAGGTGAGGCCCGCGACCACGTCCCACCAGCGGATGCGGTTGCGGAACCGCAACGCCGCCGGAAACAGCAGGAAGGCCAGCAGCAGGACGAATGCGACGTGGGTGTAGCGCAGCTGCTGCGTCGGCACGATGTCGTAGGCGGCATAGAGATGGAACGCCGACATGACGACGGCGATGGTGGTGACGATGGTGCCGGCCCAACCGGAGAGGCGATTGGCGACGCCTTCCTCGGTCTCGACATAGGCCTCGGCCTTGCGAATCGCCTCCTGCGATACCGCGGCCTCGGTCGCTTCCACCCGGCGTTCCGATTCTTCGGCCATTCCCTCGCCGGCCTCCCCCTCGACGCGGTCACGATAAGGCACGGTCCATGGCGAGAAATCCAGCGATTTCAGGCGGTGGGACGGTCTCGCCGCGCGGCGCCTGCACGATTGGGATTCGATTAACCCTACGGCAATGCCTCGGACCAATACTCCGCCCGTCCGAGCCGCCAACGATGATCTCCGAACTCCTCCATCTCCCGACTGCGCTGCCCGAGTGGCAGACGCTCGCCCTTGTCGGCGCGCTGTGCGCGCTCGCGATCCTCGCCGTGGCGCTGCATCGCGTGCGCGGACGGAACAGCCGTTTGAGCACCGCCCTCGACAACATGTCGACGGCGCTGTGCATGTTCGACTCGGCGGCGCGGATCGTCGTCGTCAACCGGCGCTACGTCGACATGTACAAGCTGTCGCCGAAAGTCGTGCACCCGGGCTGTACGTTGATCGATCTGCTCCGCCATCGCAAGGAAACCGGATTGCTAACCGGCGATCCTGAAAAATATTACCGCGACATCATGGACGGCGTCAGGACCGGCAAAATGACGACCTGGCGCGTCGCCACCGGCGACGGTCGCTACATCCATGCGGTGAACTTGCCGATGCCCGGCGGCGGCTGGGTCACGACCCACGAGGACGTCACCGAACAGCATCAGCTCGAGCAGCAACGCGACACGATGACCGCGCAGGAAGGCCGCCGCGCGACCGTCGAGAGCGCGATCTCCGCGTTCCGCGAGCGCATGGATACCCTGCTCAAGAGCGTGAGCGAAAGCGCCGACGCCATGAAGGCGACTTCGACCGCACTCTCCAGCGTCTCCGGCCAGACCTCGCAGCGCGCCGAAAGCGCGGTCAAGGCTTCGGACGAGGCGTCGCAAAATGTCCGCACCGCGGCCGACGCCGCCGACGAGATGGCGCGCTCGATCGCCGAGATCGGCAGCCGGCTCGATCAGACCAACAAGGTCGTTCGTCTCGCCGTGACCGAGGCCCACGCCACGGACAGCGCGATCGAGGCGCTTGCCGCCGCGGCGCAAAAGATCGGCGACGTGGTCAAGCTGATCCGCGACATTGCCGGCCAGACCAACTTGCTTGCGCTCAACGCCACGATCGAAGCCGCGCGCGCCGGCGAGGCGGGCAGGGGCTTCGCGGTCGTGGCTTCGGAAGTGAAATCGCTGGCCGTGCAGACCGCCAATGCGACTGAGGAAATAGCCAGCCAGATTCTTGCGGTGCAGGGCTCGACCACCGGCGCCGTCGAGGCGATCCGCCGCATCGCCGAGCGCATGCGCGAGATCGAGCACTATACGTCCTCGGTCGCCGCGTCGGTCGAGGAGCAAAGTGCGGCGACCGGCCAGATCAGCGACAACGTGAGCAATGCCGCGAAGGGGACCGCCGTCGCCTTCACCGTGCTCCGCGAGGTCGCCGGTGCGGCGACCGAGACGCGCGGATCGGCCTTCACGGTGCTCGATGTCCTCGCAGGCGGTGGAATCCGCGGTCGCCACGCTGCGCGGCGAGATCCAGCGCTTTCTCGAAAAAGTCGCCGCCTGAGCGCCTGACGGTTCAGGCGGTGCTTGCGGCCGTCTTGCCGAGCGCGGCCTGCGCCGCGGCCAGCCGCGCGATCGGCACGCGGAACGGCGAGCACGACACGTAGTCGAGGCCCGCTTCCACGCAGAAGGCGACCGAGGCCGGATCGCCGCCGTGCTCGCCGCAGATGCCGACTTTCAAATCCTTGCGCACGCTCCGCCCGCGCTCGACGCCGATCTTGATCAGCTCGCCCACGCCCTCGCGGTCGATCGAAACGAACGGATCGGCCGGGAGGATGCCCTTGGCCGTGTAGGCCGTGAGAAAGCTCGCCGCGTCGTCGCGCGAGATGCCGAAGACGGTTTGCGTGAGATCGTTGGTGCCGAACGAGAAGAACTCGGCGGTCTCCGCGATCTCGGCCGCGCGCAGGCAGGCGCGCGGCAGCTCGATCATGGTGCCGGTCTGGTAGGCGATCTTGGTGCCGGTCTCGGCCGCGACGGCTTCCGCCATGGCGTCGATCCGCGCTTTCACCAGATCGAACTCGGCCTTGGTCGCGATCAAGCGGCACCATCACCTCGGGCACCACCGGCGTGCCGGTGCTTTTCGCCGCCGCCACGGCGGCCTCGAAAATGGCGCGCGCCTGCATTTCGGCGATCTCCGGGAAGGCGATGGCGATCCGGCAGCCGCGGAAGCCGAGCATGGGGTTGAATTCCTCGAGCTCCGCCGCGCGCCGCTCGAGCTTTTTCGGATCGGCGCCCATGCTTTTCGCGACCTCGGCGATCTCCGCCGGCGTGTGCGGCAGGAACTCGTGCAGCGGCGGGTCGAGGAGCCGGATCGTGACCGGCAGGCCTTTCATGATCTCGAAGATGGCGACGAAATCGGCGCGCTGCATGGGCAGCAACTTCGCCAGCGCCTTGCGGCGGCCCGCCTCGTCGTCGGCGAGGATCATCTCGCGCACGGCGAGAATGCGGTCCGCGTCGAAGAACATGTGCTCGGTGCGGCAGAGCCCGATGCCCTCGGCGCCGAAGTTGCGCGCGAGGCGGGCGTCGGCGGGCGTATCGGCGTTGGCGCGCACGCCGAGCCGGCGCACGCCGTCGGCCCAGAGCATGATGGTCGCGAACTCGCCGGTGAGCTCCGGCTGCACCATGGCGACGCGCCCCAGCAGCACCTGGCCGCTCGATCCATCGACGGTGATGATGTCGCCGGCCTTCAGCTTGTGCGCGCCCGCGCTCATGGTCTTGGCCGCGTAGTCGACGCGCAGCGAGCCCGCGCCGGAGACGCAGGGCTTGCCCATGCCGCGCGCCACCACGGCCGCGTGCGAGGTCATGCCGCCGCGGGTGGTGAGAATTCCCTCCGCCGCGTGCATGCCGTGGATGTCTTCGGGCGAGGTTTCGACGCGAACCAGGATGACCTTGCGTCCCGCGGCTTTCAGCGTTTCGGCCTCGTCGGCGGAGAAGGTGATCTCGCCCGAGGCCGCGCCCGGCGAGGCGGGGAGACCCGTGGCGATGATCGTGCGCGGCGCGTTGGCGTCGATCGTCGGATGCAGAAGCTGGTCGAGCGCGGCGGGATCGACGCGGGTAATCGCCTCATCGCGCGTGATCAGGCCCTCGTTCGCCATCTCGACGGCGATCCGGAGCGCCGCCTTGGCCGTGCGCTTTCCGCCGCGCGTCTGCAGCATATAAAGCTTGCCGCGCTCGACGGTGAATTCCATGTCCTGCATGTCGCGATAGTGCCGCTCGAGTTTCTCGGCGACGGCGGCGAACTCGCGGAACACCTTGGGCATCGCCGCTTCCATCGACGGCTTGTCGGAATGCGCGGAGACGCGCGCCACCTCGGTCAGGTTCTGCGGCGTACGGATGCCGGCGACCACGTCCTCGCCCTGTGCGTTGATGAGGAACTCGCCATAGAGCTGCTTCACGCCGTTCGACGGATTGCGCGTGAAGGCGACGCCGGTCGCCGAATCCTCGCTCAGGTTGCCGAACACCATGGCCTGCACGTTCACCGCCGTGCCCCAGGATTCCGGGATGTTGTGCAGGCGGCGATAGGTCACCGCGCGCTGGTTCATCCAGGAGCCGAACACGGCGCCGATCGCGCCCCACAATTGCTGCTTGGGATCCTGCGGGAACGGCTTGCCGGACTCCGCGGCCACGAGTTTCTTGTAGCGCTCCACCACCGCGATCCAGTCCTCGGCGGAAAGATCGGTGTCGAGCGAGTGATCCTTCTCGTCCTTGAAGCCCTCCAGAATCTCCTCGAACGCGTGGTGATCGAGATCGAGCACCACGGTCGAATACATCTGGATGAACCGGCGATAGGAGTCGTAGGCGAAGCGCCGGTCGCCCGAGCCGGCGGCCAGCGCCTCCACCGTCTGATCGTTGAGGCCGAGGTTCAGCACCGTGTCCATCATGCCGGGCATGGACGCCCGCCCGCCCGAGCGCACGGACACGAGGAGCGGATTCTTCGCATCGCCGAATATGCGGCCCGCATTGCTGCCGACGGCGGCGAGCGCCGCGTCGACCTCGCGCTCCAAATCGGCCGGGTAGCCCCGCTGGTTCGCGTAAAAGTGGGTGCAGACCTCGGTCGTGATGGTGAAGCCCGGCGGCACCGGCAGGCCGAGATTGGCCATCTCGGCAAGATTGGCGCCCTTGCCGCCCAGCAGGTCGCGCATGGCGGCCGTGCCTTCGGCCTTGCCGCCGCCGAAGGTGTAGACCCATTTCATGCCCGGGCTCCTGTGCATGCCGGCCCCGCGCGGATGCGGTTGCAAGGGCTGCTTAGCCGCTGCGCTTCGGCGCTGCAACGGCGCGTGCCGCGTTGCACACCGATGCCATGGCGAAGCGCCTCGACTAGGACCATGCTTGATGCGCCTCCGGCGGAGGGGGCGCCACGCAAGGGGATAGTCCATGAACCTGAACGCACCGACGCAAGTCGTGTTCTGGATTTCGCTGATTCTGGTGATCCTGGCCCTGGTCGGATTTTTCTGGGTCGTGCCGTACGTGACCGCCTACGCGTTCTGGCTCGCCGTCGCGAGCTGGGTCGTGCTCGCGGCTGGCTGCATGATGAAGGGCGGCTGATCTCTAGAAATCGTGACGCGGGCGGCGGCGTGCCGCCCGCGGCGCTTTCCACAACCCCTGATGCGCCCGGCTTCCTGCATGGTGCGCCGGCGCGAATCCGTGGATGATCCCCGCTCCTCCCGGCTGGGGGGAATTACAGGGGGAAAACCATGAGACTCAGCGCGCCGACTCAGGTCGTCTTCATCATTTCGCTGATCTTGGCCGTGCTGGCCCTGATCGGCCACTTCGTGCCGTCGGTTCCGATCATCGCGCCGTATCAGTTCTGGCTCGCCATCGTGGGCTATGCGGTGCTCGCGGCCGGCTGCATGATGAAGGGCGTGTGAGGACCCGAACGAACCTGCTTCCCCTCTCCCCGGAGGGGAGAGGGGAAGCGACGCGCTTCAGCGATCTCAGCCTTCGATGCGCGAGAAATCCGCGACGGTGCGGGTGGCGGCACGAATGCGGTCGAGCAGCTTGAGGCGGTTCTCGCGCAACCCCTTGTCCTCGGCGTTCACCGTGACCTTTTCGAAGAACGCGTCGACCGGCGCGCGCAGCTTGGCGATGGCTGACATCGCCGCGGCGAAATCCTCGCGCTTGATCGCTTCCGCGACTTCCTTCTCGACCTTGCCGATGGCCGCGGCGAGGGCCTTTTCCTCGGGCGCCTGCAGAAGCTTGGGGTCGGGTTCGCCCGAATAGCTGCGCTTGTCCTTCTTCTCCTCGTCGCGAAGGATGTTCGCCGCGCGGCGATAGCCGACGAGGAGATTCTTGCCGTCGTCGGTGTCGAGGAATTTTCCGAGCGCCTCGACCCGGCGGACGATGCAGCAGAAGGTCGTCCTGCCCCGGCAGCGCGAACACCGCATCGACGAGATCGTGGCGGGCGCCGTCTTCGCGCAGATGGACTTTCAGGCGGTCGGCGAAGAAGGAGAGAAGGTCATCACATTCTGTCGACGCGTAACGTTCGGCATACGCTTCGCTGATCCGGCTCACAAAGCAATCCATTGGTTCGCAAGTCGCTCGACTTCGCGAGCAACATGCCTCAAGATGGTGAAGGCTCGTATGCAGAGTTGTTACGAGCCAAGATGATTGCCGAATTGTTCCCAAGCGCCGCGCGCCGCAGCGCATAGGGATCCTTCGACCCCGTCGGCTTCTCGTCGATGGCCCAGAAGCCGACGAGCGTGTCGATCTTGTCCGCGAGCGCGACCGCGATCGAAACAGGGGAGGTCGGCACGCGGTCGTTCGGTCCCTGCGGCTTGTAGTGTTCCTCGATCGCCGCCGCGACCTCGGGATCGATGCCTTCGGCGAGCGCGTAGTATTTCCCCATCAGGCCTTGCAGCTCGGGGAATTCGCCGACCATGTCGGTGACGAGATCGGCCTTGGCCAGCCGCGCCGCCTGCTCGGCCTTGTTCGGATCGGCCTTGACGATGGGCGCGAGTTCCTTGGCCAGCGCAGCGATGCGCTCGACGCGCTCGGCTTGCGTGCCGAGCTTCTCGTGGAACACGATCTCCTTCAGCTTCGGCAGCCGCTCTTCGAGCTTTTTCTTGCGGTCGTGCTCCCAGAAGAATTTCGCGTCCGCCAGCCGCGCGCGAATCACGCGCGCATTGCCGGCCTTGATCGCCTCGCCGCCGTCCGTGGCTTCGAGGTTCGCGACGGTGATGAATTTGTTGGCGAGCTTTCCCGTCCTCGGATCGCGCAGCACGAAGCACTTCTGGTTGTTGCGGATCGTGGCGCGGATCACCTCGGGCGGAATGCCGAGAAAGGCCGCATCGAAACTGCCGATCAGCACTACCGGCCATTCCACGAGCCCAGCGACTTCATCGAGCAATCCTTCGTCCTCGACAAGTTCGAGCCCCTGCGCCAGCGCCAGGTCCTTGGCGTCGGCGAGGATTTCCGCCTTGCGCCGGTCCGGGTCCAGCACGACCTTGGCCGCGTGCAGTTTCGTCAGATAATCCTCGAGCCGCTTCACCTTGATCGGCCCCGGCGCGTGCACGCGGTGGCCGTGCGTAATGTCGCCGGATTTGATGCCGTCGATCTCGAATTTCACGATCTCCGGCTCCTCGGTCTCCGGCCCGAAGGTGCAAAGGATCGAATGCAGCGGCCGCACCCAGGTGAGCGCGCGCGCACCCCAGCGCATCGACTTCGGCCATGGGAACGCGCGCACCACCTCGGGCACGATCTCCGCGATCACTTCCGCGCTCGGCCGGCCCTTTTTCTCGATCACTGCGAGATAGAAGTCGCCTTTCTTGTCGGGCTGCACCTTGGCTTCGCTGATCGATTTCAGCCCGGCGCTCTTCAGAAATCCTTGCACCGCCGTGTCGGGCGCGCCGACGCGCGGGCCTTTCTTCTCCTCGCGCCGGTCCGGCTGCTTGGCCGGCAGCCCATGCACCGCGAGCGCAATGCGCCGCGGCGTCGCGAACGCCTTGGCGCCGTCATAGGTCAGCCCGGCGTCCACCAGCTTGTCGGTGACGAGCTTCTTCAAATTCTCCATCGCCCCGCGCTGCATCCGCGCCGGGATTTCCTCGGAGAACAGTTCGAGCAGAAGGTCGGGCATGGCTCAGGCGCCGCCGCCGCCGGTCTTGAGCCACGCCGCGCCGCAGGCTTTGGCCAGCTCGCGCACGCGCAGGATAAAGCTCTGCCGCTCGGTGACCGAGATCACACCGCGCGCGTCGAGCAGGTTGAACGCGTGGCTCGCCTTGATGCACTGGTCATAGGCCGGCAGCGCCATCTCATGCCGCTTGCCCTTGTCGCCGGCCGCGAGCAGCCGCTTGCACTCGTCCTCGGCGTCCTTGAAGTGGCGGAACAGCATCTCGGTGTCGGCGAACTCGAAATTGTAGCGCGAGTATTCCTGCTCGGCCTGCTTGAACACGTCGCCATAGGTGACCTTGTCCTTGCCCTCGCGGCCGTTGAAGTTGAGATCGAAGACGTTCTCGACGCCCTGCACGTACATCGCGAGCCGCTCGAGCCCGTAGGTGAGCTCGCCCGAGACCGGCGCGCACTCGAAGCCCGCGACCTGCTGGAAATAGGTGAACTGCGAAACTTCCATCCCGTCGCACCAGCATTCCCAGCCCAGCCCCGAGGCGCCGAGCGTCGGGCTCTCCCAGTCGTCCTCGACGAAACGGATGTCGTGCAGCTTGGCATCGATGCCGATTTTCGCAAGCGAGCGCAGATAGAGTTCCTGGATGTCGTCGGGCGACGGCTTCAGGATCACCTGGAACTGGTAATAGTGCTGCAGCCGGTTCGGGTTCTCGCCGTAGCGGCCGTCCTTGGGCCGGCGCGAGGGCTGCACGTAAGCGGCCTTCCACGGCCGCGGCCCGAGCGCGCGCAGCGTCGTCGCCGGATGGAAGGTGCCGGCGCCCATTTCCATGTCGTAGGGCTGCAGGATCACGCAGCCCTGCTCGGCCCAGAAGGTCTGCAGCGCAAGGATCAGCCCCTGGAACGAGCGTTTCGGGGAAAGTTCTTTGGGAAGCGAATTGGTCATGGCGCGCCGCGTTGCGAAAGCGGCGCGACCCTAGGGGCGGCCCTATGCGAAATCAAGGAACGGCGGCTCTCGCGACAATCACCTCTCCCCGCTTGCGGGGAGAGGTCGCCCGCCGTAGCCCGAAGGGCGAAGGCGTGGCGGGTGAGGGGGCCTTGCCGTTTCGCGCCAGCCCCTCACCCGGCTCGCCGCGTCTCCGCGCTGCGCGCTACGGCGGGCTCGCCACCCTCTCCCCGCATTGCGGGGAGAGGGAGATTACGCGCGCGGCGGCCGGTAGTCGCCGGTCTCGGGGTCACGTTCGAGCTTGGGCACCGAATTGGGCTTCGTCGCCTCGAGTTCCTTCTCGCGCGCGGCTTCCATCTCGGCCTTCTTCGCGTCGAGCACGAATTTCTTCACCAGCGCCGCGGCGCCGAGCGTGCCGAGCATCCAGATCAGGGCGGGGGGCACGGGCATGGATTTCTCGCTAGTGCCCGTGCTTCTGCGCGGCCGGCTCATGGACCGGCGCCGGCGAATCCGTACCGTAGCCGCGCAGCGTCATATATTGCTTTCGCTGCTCGGGCTTGAGCACCTTTGCCATTGCCAGATGCGCCTGCAGATGCACGGCACGCAGCGCGCTGCGCTTGTCGCCGATTTGACCGGAGAGACGCTGGATCGCCGGTGCCTCGACCGCGTCTTCGCGGAAAAAGCGATCGAGCTCCGCTTCCAGCGCGACCACATCCCCGCCGATACGAATCGCGGCAGTCTTCATTTCAGCCTCGATCGCGGAAGCGCGGGTGCGCTGCGCCGGGTCGAGACCGAGCTTGTCGGCAAGATCCAGCACATGTCGCGGGCCGGGAAATCCGTTAAGCTCCGCGACCAGCGAAAAGCCCAATCCTTCGCCGGCAAGCAGTCCGGCGACTTCCTCTGGCGACAGCGCCTTGATGTCGCGGCGCTCGAACCCGGCATAGGGCGAACGTTGCTCGCTCGCGGCCGCCGCCGCGCCCGCGGCCATCGCCGCAATCAGTGCGCCGATTGCGATTTTTCTCATCGGGTTCATCCTCTGTTCAATCGCCTACAAGCCATAGCGCGACCACAGCGCACGCGCCTCGATCGCGGAAACCAGACTCCCGGCCCAGTCGCCCCCGATCGCGCTCTCCATCGCCCCGGCCGAGCGCCACGCGAACAGGCCGCGCGACGGAGTGATCAGCGGCATCAGCACCTTCTTGCCGAAGCGCTCGCGCAACACCGTGCGCAGGTCGCCGATCTCGTCGGCGAGCCCGAGCTTGATCGCCTGGCCGCCGATCCAGAACTCGCCGGTGAACAGCGTCTTGTCGGCGCCCTTGAGGCGCTTGCCGCGGCTCTGCTTCACCAGATCGATGAAGCCCGTGTGGATTTCCTTCTGCAATACCTCGAGCCGCTTCACGTCCTCGGGCCGCTCGGGCTTGAACGGGTCGAGGATCACCTTGCGCTCGCCGGCCGTATGCACGCGCCGCTCGATGCCGTATTTCTCGATCAGCTTGTCGAAGCCGAAGCTCGCCGCCACCACGCCGATCGAGCCGACGATCGAATTCGGATCGACCACGATCTCGTCGGCGGCGCAGGCGATCATGTAGCCGCCGGAGGCCGCCACGTCCTCGACGAAGGCGATCACCGGCCGCTTGTGCTCGGCCGAGAGCGAACGGATGCGCTTGTAGATGAGATGCGATTGCGCCGCCGAGCCGCCCGGCGAATTGATCACGAGGGCCACCGCCTTGGCGTGGCGCACCTTGAACGCGCGCTCCAGCACGCGCGCCGAGCCCGCGAGCGTCATGCCGGGCCGCAGCGGCGTCGAAAAGCCGATCACGCCGGAAAGCCGCACCACCGGAACGACGGGCGTGCGTTCGCGCCAGCGCCTGGGCAGCAGGCGGCGGAAAGAGCTGAGGAACGAGCGGGCCATGACCATCACATAGGGCGCGCCGGGCGCGCGCTCAAGCCGGGTCGAGCGGGCCCCCGCCGCGCAGCACCGCCTCGGCTTCCAGGCTCGGCTTGCCGGCCGCATCGGCGAGCATGAAGCCCGGCCGTAACGAAGGCGGCGTGCGGCGGCCTTTCCTTGCGCGCACGATCAGTCGGATCGCGGGCTTGTCCGGTCGCGGATGGATCGGGATCAATTCTACGGCACCGAAGCGGCGATCGAGGACGGCGAGGATCGCGGCCATCGCCTCGGGCCGGTGGATCAGCACCAAAGTCCCGCCTGCCTTCAGGAGCCGGTCGGCCGCCCGCACCCAGATTTCCAGCGTCGAATCCGCCGCTGCGTGCGCGCGCCGGCGCGCGGCATCGGGCGAGGCGCGCCGCCGCGCCGGATCGTTGAACGGCGGATTGGCGAGCACGAGGTCGGCGCTCGCCGATTTGGGATGATGCGGGCCGCCGCGGCGAGCGAGCAGGTCCACGTCGGCGGCGACGATCGCCGTGCGCGCCACAAATCCGTTCTTCACGCTGTTGGCGCGTGCGAGCGCGGCGAGCTGTTTGTCGATCTCGACCAGCGTCACCCGTTCCACCGCGCCGCGCGCAAGCAACGCAAGCCCCGCGGTGCCGATCCCGGCGCCAAGATCGATCGCGTGCTTTGCGGAGGGACAAGCTGCCGCGAGCAGGATCGCGTCATGGCCGGCCCGATGTCCGCGCGCGGGCTGCAGGAGCTTCAAGCGTCCGCCCAGCACCGCGTCGTCGGTGACCGCGCCCAAGCTTTCGCCCGGGTCAGCGCGGCGGGAGCGCATCGCCGAGCCCGGCATCGCGGAGCAGCGTCCGTGCGCGTTGATGCTCGTTGTTCGGCACCAGCACGCGCCGCGGCAGGATTCCGATCGAGCCTTCCACCGCGCTCATGTTCTGGTCGGCGACGAAACAAGGGATCTTCGCGCCGGCGAGTAACGCTTCCACCGCCGAGATCAGCACGAGGTCGTTGGTGCGCAGAAGCTCGATCATGGCTGCGCGTCGGTGCGCCGCTCCTGCAGGTAAGGCGCCCGGTGCGAGAGATAGGCGAGCCGTTTCATCTCCTGCCGCCCGCGCGTGACCGTGTCGAGGATGAGCCCCGAGACGAACGAGAGCGAGGCGAGCAACATCAATCCGGTGACCAGCACCGCGGTCGGCAGCCGCGGCACCAGGCCGGTCGCCAGATACGTGCGCGCCACCGGCACCGCGAGCCCGATCGAGACCAGCGCGAGCACGGCGCCGATCAAGCCGAAGAACTGCAGCGGCCGTTCGATGCGGAACAATTTGCCGATGGTCCATAGGATGCGCAGCCCGTCGCGCCAGGTATTGAGCTTGGAGGCCGAGCCTTTGCCGCGCGCGTAATAAGGCGTCGGCATTTCCGCGACCGGCATGCCGAGCTCGAGGGCGTGGATGGTGAGTTCCGTCTCGATCTCGAAACCGGTGGATAGCGCGGGGAATGACTTCACGAACCGGCGTGAAAATACGCGGTAGCCGGAAAGGATGTCGGTGAAGCTGCGTCCGAAGATTTGCGCGACGAAGCCGGTGAGCACGCGATTGCCGAACCGATGCCCGCGCCGGTAGGCGGCCTCGTCCCGATCGGCCCGCATGCCGACCACCATGTCGAGGTTCTCGCGCAAGAGCCGCTCCACGAGCTTCGGCGCGCTCGGCGCGTCATAGGTGGCGTCGCCGTCCACCAGCACATAGATGTCGGCGTCGACGTCGGCGAACATGCGCCGCACCACGTGGCCTTTGCCCTGGCGCAGTTCGCTGCCGACCACGGCGCCGGCCTTGCGCGCCGTCTGCGCGGTGCGGTCGCTCGAATTATTGTCGTAGACGTGGATCGCCGCTTGCGGCAGCGCCTTCTTGAAGTCGGCCACGACTTTCCCGATCGCCGCTTCCTCGTTGTAGCAAGGCACCAGCACGGCGATGCGCCGTCCGCCGGCGTCTACCGTCTTTCCCGTCCGCGCGATGATCTTGTCCCTGGGCATTTTCGGCTCGTCATTTCGATTCCATCCTATCAGTACCATGCCGTGGCTTCGTGCGGAGGCTCAAGGCTGCGTCAAGGTCGCTGCAACACCCAGCGGCCGGCGCGCGGCTCGAGCCCGCATAGCCCGGCCCCGGGATTCTTCGCATCCACCCAGCGGCGCAGCGCTTCGAGATAGCCAGGCCGAGCGGGGTCCTGGAACTCCCAGTCTCGCGGCCATAGGCTCGAATTCCCGTTGACGGTCGGGATTCCGAACAGGGTTGCGACCATGATCGCGTCGGATTGATGCACGTACCAAGGGGCGGATGCGGGAATTGGATTCGCGACGATATAGAACACGCGGCAATTTGCTGGCGGGGCAGGAAGTGTCCGCAGCCATGCCCATTGGCGGGCACGCGAGGTTGAATACGGATTTTCCGGATCGACTTGCTCGACCAGCAACACCGCGGCGAGCCCGCCGGCAAAGGCCAACGCTGGCACTCGGCTCAGGATCCGTTGAGCGAGAATGCGCTCGAGCGCGAGCACCACGAGCAACGACGCCGCGAGGTTGTGCACGATCTGCGCGCGGAACGTCGTGCGCACGCCGGTCGCGCCGGGGACCAGAAAAAACACGGCCCGCCAGGGCTGCAGTCCGAACCAGCTGAGCTGGACGAGCCAGCCGGCGACCAAAGTCATACCGAGCGCGGCGATGACCCGGTCCATGGCCCGCGCATCGGCCGGATCGCGCCACAGACGCCGAACGATCGCGAATGTCAGGCCGATCCAGGTTGCGAACACGATCGGGGAATAGCCCAATTCCACTTCCACAACCGGGCGGTTCTTTCGTGAAGCGATGCCGAGCGCGTCCTGGAGCGCGCCCCAGACCAGATTGCCCGGTCCGACATTGATGATGTCCGTGAGACGGGGTTGATACGTGATAAACGCGCGTGAACTGCGCCGCCGCCCATCGAGCAGCGCCGGCACATAGATCAGCAGGAAGGGCAAAATTCCGATCACAAACGCGATCCCATAGGCGACGGCGACCGATCGCTTCTCCGTGACGAGATAGCGAACCAACGCCAGTGCCTGCGTCCGGCCGACGCGCAGGCCGTAGACGAGGGCGGCGAAGAGACAGAAGAAAGTGAAGAACCAACCGGTGAGGAACGCGGTGAAGAAGATAAGCGCGTGCAACAGGCCCGCCGCCGCCGCGAGCATGATCGCGTTCCCGCGTTTCTCGGCCGTGAGCGCGCCCGCGGCGAGATCGACGAGGAGCGGCAGAAGCATCGCGCAATAGCTCTGCGCATGCCCCATCTTGAACGCCATCATGTCGGCGAAGGCGAACAGGAATGCACCGGCGGCTGCCGTCCATGCGCGCGCGCCGAAATGCCGGATAGCAAGGTGCATGAAGCTCGCGAAGCCGATGGCGGACAGCAAGGCCATGACCGCCATGAACGAAATGAACGGATCGAGGCCGCTGGCGCGAAAAAGCGAATAGGGCAGGGAGTACAGAAAGTAGGCGTCGGAGAAGCCGAGCACTCCGCGCTCGGGATAAAAGAACCCGGGGCTGCGCCAATCGGGCACCAGGCCCGAATAGAATCGGAACCAGTGCTCGAGCAGCGAGATCAGGATACGCGCGTCGCCCTCATCGCCGAAGTAGCCGTCGAAACCGGTCGTCAGCCAGCTCCGGAACATCCACGCGAATCCGAGCGCGAACAGCAGCCCGCCGATCAGCAAGCTTCCGGATCGTTCGCCGCTCGGCATGCGGCGCAAGTGTTTGTGCATAATCTGTTCGTGCGCAATCGCCATGTTGGACGCGTTGGCAAACCGGGATCGGCTGCGACCCTTGATACTATGAATTCGCACGCATGCCGTCGCGCCTCCGCTCGGCCCTTGCCCGCGCGGCCGGCTACTTTAAGGTGGGCCGCCGTAAGGAGAGCGTGCCGTGGCTGTCGTCCTGCCTTTCGAGTCGTCCCGGGAACCGTCGATCGAACTGCTTTCGGCGCTGGTGCGCGCCGACTTGGAGCGCGTGAACGCCCTGATCCTCACCCGCACCGGTTCCGAGGTGGCGATGATCCCGGAGGTGGCGAACCATCTGATTTCGTCGGGCGGCAAGCGGCTGCGGCCCATGCTCACGCTCGCCACCGCGGCGCTCTGCGGCTATCGCGGCGACGGCCAGGTCAAGCTCGCGGCTTCGGTCGAGTTCATGCATACGGCGACGCTCTTGCACGACGACGTGGTGGACCAGAGCGAGATGCGCCGGGGCAAGCTCGCCGCGCGCATGGTCTGGGGCAACGAGGCAAGCGTGCTGGTCGGCGATTTCCTGCTCGGCCAGGCGTTCAAGATGATGGTCGAGGTCGGCTCGCTGCGCGCGCTGGAAATTCTATCCGCCGCCGCCGCGGTCATCGCCGAGGGCGAGGTGATGCAGCTCGCCGCCGCCAAGAATCTCGACACTACCGAGGACGCTTATCTCGCCGTGATCCGCGCCAAGACCGCGGAGCTGTTCGCCGCCGCCTGCGAGGTCGGCCCCGTGCTCGCGCGCCGGCCCAAGGCTGAGGAGGCGGCCTGCCGCTCGTTCGGCATGAATCTCGGCATCGCTTTCCAGCTCGTGGACGACGCACTCGATTACGGCGGCACCGGCGCCAAGCTCGGCAAGAACGTCGGCGACGATTTCCGCGAGGGCAAGATCACGCTGCCGATCATCCTCGCGTTCCGCCGCGGCAGCGAAGACGAGCGCTGCTTCTGGCGCAAAGCGCTGGAGAAGGGCGAAGTTACGGATCGCGATCTCGAGGAAGCGATCGGGCTGGTCGCGCGCCACAACTGCCTCGAGGATACGATCGAGCGCGCGCGTCACTATGGCGCCATCGCCCAGGACGCACTCGCGCTGTTTCCGGACGGCGACGGCAAGCGTGCACTGCTCGAAGCGGTCGAGTTCTGCATCGCCCGCGCGCATTGAACGCTAGCGCAGCGTCGTCGCCACCGCCCACCAGCCGGGCCGCTCCTTGCGGATCGTCTGCACCGCGTCCTTGGCTTCGTCCCTGTCCCCGAAAATGCCGAACACGCCCGAGCCCGAGCCCGACATGCGCACGAGCTCGGCGCCGTTCTCGTCGAGCAACTCCTCGGCCGCGGCGATCACTGGCGCCACCGAGCGCGCCGCCCGCGATAGATCGTTGCCCTCGCGGCCGATGAACTCGACGAGCGCCGCGCGCCGCTTCGGAATATCCGTAACGACGTACGGTGCGTCGCGCCGCCCGCCGATCAACGCCTGGTATTTCCGGAAGACCGCCGCGGTCGCCACCGGCAGCCCGGGATAGACCAGCACCACTTCCAGCTTCGGCAGCTTGATCGGCTCCGACAGCACGTCGCCGATCCCCGACATGATCCGCGCCTTGGACTGCAGGCAGACCGGAACGTCGGCGCCGGTCGCCTTGGCCGCCTCCATCAGCCGCGGGTCGGAAAGTTCGAGACCGTTCGCCTCGGCGATCAGCCGCAGCGTTGCCGCCGCGTCGGCCGATCCGCCGCCGAAGCCCGCGCCGACCGGGATTTGCTTTTCCAGTTCGAAGCGCCCGAGTTTGAGCCTCTCGATCCGGCTCGCCGCCGCGCGCGCGGCGACCAGAACGAGATTGTCGGAGCCGGCGCCCGCGGCCGCCGCGGTCGGGCCATGCACGGAAAGTTCAAGCCCGGCACCCGGCTCGAGCTCGAGCCGGTCGCCGATCGCGGCGAACGCCACCAGGCTGGTCAAATCATGGGTATTGTCGGCCCGGCGCGCGAGCACGCGGAGCGTGAGATTCACCTTGGCCGGCGCGAGCGCTTGCAATCGAGACATGGGGATCGTTGATCGGGTGAGGGCTTTGCCGGAAAGCATGGCCGTACGCTGGCGGTCGTGCAAGGCGCACACGCTCGCCATGTCCTTGTCGCACATGTCCTTGCCGCAGCCGCAAATCAGGGGCATGTTCGCGCCGAATATCGAAACGGCGGCTTTTCCCTGCCGCAGGAGACTTCCTCTTGCAAACCTTCCGCTCCATCGCCTTCGCCGCAGCGCTGTTCGTCGGCGGCGCCATCGCGCTTATTGCCGCGGCGCGTGCCGAAGTTCCGTCACCGTCGGTGATCGCGCGCACTTCGCCGGCGGGGAACTATCTCGCCGGGCGCCATGCGACGGTCTCGCGCGACGCGGATGCGGCGATGGCCTATTATCGCGCGGCGCTCAGGGCCGATCCGAAGAACGAGGAACTGCTCGAGCGCACGTTCCTGACCATGCTGGCCAGCGGCGCGATCGAGGAAGCCGCACCGCTCGCCGAGCGCCTGATCGTAATCGAGAAGTCGCATCGCATGGCCCGCCTCACGCTTGCCGCGCGCGCGATCAAACGCAACCAATACGCCTCCGCGCGCAGCCACCTGAGCCAGTCGGTGCGTGGACCGATCGCGGATCTGACCGCCACGCTGGTCGGCGCCTGGGCGCAATTCGGCGCCAACGATTCCAAAGGCGCCATCGAAGCCATCGACCGGCTGCAGGGGCCGGACTGGTACGCGACGTTCAAGGATCTCCATGCCGGCCTGATGCTCGACGCGTCGGGCCAGCGCCGCGAGGCCGGTCTACGCTTGCAAAGGGCCTATAAGGCCGACCCGAACGCATTGCGCACGGTGGAAGCCTATGCGCGCTGGGCGAGCCGCGCCGGCGACCGCGACGCGGCGCTCAAGACCTTTGCCGAATTCGACCGCGTGCTTCCGCGCCATCCGATCGTCGAGGCTGCGGTCGCCGAGATCGAATCCGGGCGGCCGCTCGCGCCGCTCCTGCGCACGCCATCGGCCGGCGCCGCCGAGGTGCTCTACGGCCTCGGCTCCGCGCTCGGCCGCCAGGGCGGCGAGGATCTCGGTCTGGTCTATCTCCAGCTCGCGCTATTCCTCGAGCCGCAGCATCCGATCGCGCTGATCGCGCTCGCCGACCTCTACGAGAACGTGAAGAAGCCGGAACAGGCGATCGAAGTCTACGCGCGGGTGCCCGCCAATTCGCCCCTCAAGCGCAACGCCGAAATCCACCGCAGTCTCAACCTCGACGCGCTCGATCGCACCGACGAGGCACGGAAGAATCTCGAGGAGCTGGTCGCCGCCCAGCCCGACGAGCTGGAGGCGGTCACCGCGCTCGGTAACCTGCTGCGCGCCCGCAAGTTCTACAAGGAAGCGGCTGAAATCTATTCCAGGGCGGTCGAGAAGATTGGAACGCCGGACCGGGGGCATTGGGCGCTGTTCTATTTCCGCGGCATCAGCTTCGAGCGCTCCAAGCAATGGCCGCTCGCGGAGAAGGACTTCGAGCTGGCGCTGACTTTGTTCCCCGATCAGCCGCAGGTTCTCAACTATCTCGGTTATTCCTGGGTCGATCAGGGCGTGAACCTCGACAAGGGCGTCGACATGATCCGCAAGGCCGTGGCGCTCAGGCCCAACGACGGCTACATCGTCGATAGCCTGGGCTGGGCCTATTATCGCCTCGGCCGCTACGAGGACGCGGTGCGCGAGCTCGAGCGCGCGATCGAGCTCAAACCCGAGGACCCGGTCATCAACGACCACCTCGGCGATGCCTATTGGAAAGTCGGCCGCCGCGTGGAGTTGTTCTTCCAGTGGAGCCACGCCAAGGACCTCAAGCCGGAGCCCGAGGATCTGGAGAAGATCCAGGCGAAGCTGAAGGACGGGCTCAAGGACGGCGAGCCGCCGCAGAAGGCCGGCGCGGTCGAAACCAAGGGCAACGGCGGCTAACGAGAAGCCGTTCGATTATTCCCTTCGCCGCCAGGCCAATCGCAGAGCGCGACCAAGCGACGCGCCGGTGAGTTCACGGCATTTCCTGGACTAGCCCGCCTACAACGCCCGGTTCATAATCGTCTCGTCCGCTACTCGGATTCGCATTTTGCGCGAGCCCGCAGCGGCGCGAGGGGTCATGCACAAGCCGCGCTACGGGATCGTGCCGGTCGAGGTGATGCTGAGCCAGGACGGTTTCAGCTATCTCGACGCCGTGCGCCGTGGCGAAATCCTTTCCCCGCCGATCTACGAGACGCTGGGCTTGCGCTTGAAGGAAGTGGAGCGCGGCCGTGCCGTCGTGCAGGGCACTCCGAGCTTGCGGTTCTACGGCCCGGTCAACAACGTGCACGTGGGCTTCACGTCGAGCGTGCTTCAGGCCGCGCTGATCTCCGCAGTCCAGTCCGTGCTCGAGGTCGGCGAGCTGGCGCTTCCGGTCGAATACAAAGTGAACCTCGTGCGCCCGGTGGTCGAAACGACCGGACCGGTCGATGCGATCGCCATGGTGCTCTATCGCGGCCGCTCCGTCGCGACCGCCGAGGGCAAGCTCGTCGACGGCGCGGGCAAGCTCTATGCCCATGCCAGCGTCACCTGCACGATCCTGACGCCGGAAACGGAGAAAAAGGAAGACTAGGGCGACGGTCGGCGGCGGGCTGGAAACGGGGCCGCTGGTCCGGCGCTGTACGCCGCGCCTCCGCGCCAAGAGCATGCGGCCGTCATGCGTGAAGTCGCAATACATGAAGCTGAGGCCGAAATTGGCGAACGCCCCGCGGAAGCTGCGCGGGCTCGTGCGCGTCACCGTAAAGCAGGGTTCGAAGGGCAGGCCGCGCAGCGTGGCGCAAACTTGGTCGCCGCGCACATAGAGAGTGTTCTCCGGCAGACGCAGAAAACGCAACACGCTCGGAGCCCACGAAGCGGATATTGCCGGCGACCGAGCCGTCGGCGAAAATGCGGCCGGCGCCGCGGGTGCCGTCGAAGCAGCTATAGGCGAACAGCTTGCCGGCGACGAAGGCGCGGGCCTCCTCGCCGGTCAGAACCTGCTCGGCGGCAGCGGGCGCCGCGGTCAGCAGGGCGAGAAGGGGGAGCACGCGGAGAACTCGCATCGGCGAGCGTCCCGAATGATTTGGCCCAAGGTTGGGCAGGCCGGGGCGTGATTTGTCAAGAGTTGACGGTTACGCACTCAATGTAAATCCGTGGTCCCCGAACGACAGTTGGCGAAATGCCCGGTATGTCGCGTCATCCTGTATTGTTACTCAGTCGCTGCGGCGCGATCGATGGACTGCAACGGCAACTCCTCTATCTGGCCACCGGGTTGGATAGGCAACGCTTTCCATTGACCGTTGCAGTAAATGAAGCCGGCCCCTTGCGGGACGCGTTGCTGGCGCGAGGGATTTCCTCTCCGGTTTACCGGATGTCTCCCTGGCGATCGTTCTTTCACCTAGTCAGTCGTTATCTCGATGCGCATCGTTTGCACGTACGCGCCCGAGCCGAAGGCACCGGTCTCGTGCACGCCCACGACGTCTGGCGTGCGGAATACGCCCGGTTCATCGCCCGGCGCCTTCACATTCCCTATATTGTTCACGTCCGTGGTCCGCTCAGCCGGCGCGACATCCACAAGCATCGCCTCGGTCTGGCCGATGCCGTGATCTGCATCGCTCAGCGTTATGTCGATGACTTGATTTCCGCAGGCTTGGACGCCAAACGCATTCTGCTGATCGATGATGCCGTCGATTTGACGCTCTTTGCCCCCGCCCAGGCCGATCCGGCCTTCCTCCGGCACAACCTCGATATCGAAGGCGCGCCTCTCGTCGGCCTCATCGGCCGCGTGAATCCCGACAAACGCGTTCGCGAATTCCTCGAGATCGTCGCGAAGCTTCCGCCTGCAATCGACCCCTCGGCACGATTCCTGATCATCGGCGAGTGGGAGAATCCCGACTACCGTCGCGAAATCGAAAACACCGTCGCACGCCTGCGTTTAGATTCCCGCGTTCGTTTCCTGGAACGTTTTGAGAGCCAGGACATGCCGAAGATTCTCTCCAGCCTCGACCTGCTGGTGACGCTCGCCGGCGGTTCGGTGATGTTCGAGGCGATGGCGATGGGAACCCCGGTGCTGTCGGTTCGGGCCGACGGCCGGCATTCCAAGCACACCGTGCATGACCGCACCGCATGGTGCGTCACCACCGATCAACACGCGCCGGTCGCGGATGCGCTGGCGCGGCTGCTGGGTGATGCAACTCTCCGCCACCGCCTGGGTGAAGCCGGCCGGGTTCACGTGAACCAGCATCTCTCCAGCACGGCCATGATCGCCAAGACCGTGGCGCTCTACGAATCCCTGCTCACCCGCTGATTTTCCGTCGCCCCTTGCGCCGCCAACTGGCGCCGGCTGAGCTCGGAACCGCGGACCCATTTCCGAATTGTATTTCGCGCCGGCAAAAAAGGTCGTTGCAGGCGGTTACGGAATGCCCGCCATTGATTTCTCCGCACAGCGCTTCGGATCGCTTTTGCCCAGCTCGTCCTTCCCAAGCCTGCCGCATCCGCGCCGCGCGCCAGTTCCTGCCATCGCAGCGTTCGGGTAAGCAAGTTCCAGCGCATTCGCCGGATCTGCCGGTCGCTCACATCGTCCTTGAACGCGGCCGGCCTGTGGCACCCGGCCACGCGAAACGCCAGCATTGTTCGCGTGCATTTCTCGCAGCGGCAGCAATTCTCGTGGCTGCCTGGAATATCCAGGCCGAAGCAGACGCGCAAATGCCGCATCGCCTCCGGCCACTGCGAAATCACTTTCGCCTTTTCCGCGCGTGAAAATTCGCCGCCATCATCGATCACCGCGAAGCCCTTGCTTCCCAGCAAGACGGTCGTGACCGGATGAATTGGCCAGGGAATTCCGAGCCAGGCATAGGGCAAATCGTTCGGCACCAGCGCGGTGTCATAGCGCCCGGCTAAGAGGGACAATCCGCTGACCAACTGCGTTCCCCAGGCGTGAGCCCATTTCATTTTCATTTGCTGGAAGTTCGTGACCAAAGGTATGCACGGCAGTTCCAGGCTGCCGAGCATCGTTGTCGCGCTCGCCAGCAGATTCTTCTGGATGCCCTGCGCATTGGTCTGATCGAGCAGCACATCGAACCCGTGTTGCAATACGCCGGCCGCGAGGCGCCGGGACCGGTGGCCCACAAATCCCCGCGTATGGCGGTAGACCGTGAAGCATGAATCGACGCCGCAAGAGAACGAGGAGATCGTCAGCCCCGGATCGCGGACCGGCGGCAGCTCGATTTCCTCGTCGGCGGTGATGGTCACGACGGAATAGGGGCCCATTGCCCATATCCGCCAAATCCTCATGAACAAATCCAGGTTTCCGAGCAGCGACGGCGATACTCGCCCTTCGACGTGGACCGGCCTGGCCCGCTGCATGATCGGAAACAGGAATCCGACGACCCACGGATCGGCCCAAGTCGTAACTGCGTCTCCCCATGCCTCCGGCACTTCCCACCACAGCCGTTCGATTGACCCATCGGGCTCGATCAACTTGGCCGCAAGACGCAGCACGCCGTCCTTCGCTTGCGCCGGCTCCAAGATCAATTTTGCTGGCGTCATATCGAGCCTTGCTGGCACGTTGGGCCTATATTGTAGGTGATGAAGTCGGCAAAGTGCCACCGCAAGACGGCGCGGAACTGAACATGAAACCCGGCACCAGCAACCTCGTCCTCGTCGTTTGGCACGATGATCCGCACGTCTGGTCCGACCTGAGGCGGATCGCGGCGCGCGTTACGCAGATCGATCCCGGCGTGCGCGCCTTTGTCGTCACGCACCACAAGCTCGATCAGCTCAAGCTGCTGCCGCTGTGGTTTCAACCAACCCTGTCGCTCTTGATACCCTCCATGCCGGAACGCAAGCTGCTCCCCGGCCGCTTCATGACCGGCGTTCGGCTTCACAAAATCGGAGAATATGCCCGCTTGGATGCGGCCGGCATCCCGGTGCCGAAGTGGACAATCATCGCACCCGATATACGACTCGATCCGGCCGTCTGGGGGCCCTACGTGGTCGAAAAGCCGTCGGCGGGCCGCGTCGGTGCGAATGTCCGGGTGCGCAAGACCGGCCGCGTTCGCTACGCGCCGCCGGAGTTTTTTTCGCTCGGCCATTATGGACGCCAGGGGCCCATGCTCGCGCAGCGCTTCATCTACACGGGTCACTGGCCGATCAGCTATCGGGTGATCACCCTGTTCGGCGACACGCTGCTTTGCTACCGGCAGAAGTCCATTTCCCACGGATACCCGCTTACCGGGCGCTGGAACTTCCGGGAAACGGGCGGGATCAATATCGTTTCCAATACGAAGGATATGATCGTCAATCTCGTGAAAGACGAGGAAGTGATCGCCCTGGCGGAACGCGCGCACCGGGTCGCCTTTCAAGACGTTCCGGTTCTTGCCTTCGACATCATCCGCGATGTCGAAACCGGAGAGCTTTTCGTGCTCGAATGCCATGCTAAGGGCACTTGGCTGTTTTCCGCGGACGTAGGCCTCAGTATGCAGGCAGCCAACAATGTTGATTTTGAAAGCCAGTTCGACCTGATCGAGAAGTCGGCGCGAATTCTCGCGCGCGAGACGCGCCGCCGGGCGGCAATCTCCTGGCCGTTGCCTCAGAGGCGGCCCTGATCAGGAAGCCAGCGTCAGCAAGTGTTCACCCACCCGGTCGGGTGTCTCCTTCCCGAAAAATATCCGCATCCAGATCTCTAGTCCGGTGATGTGATATCGAAACGCCGCATCATCCTTCACCATTTCCAGGATTTCATCCAACGTCGCCGACGACCACTCCATCTGCTCCCTGAGCAGGCCATTGAGGAGTAGGCGTTGGGTTCCACGCGTGAATGCTTCGGGCATCGGAAAGCCTTTCTTTGAGGCATGCACGATGTCGGCGGGAAGCCGCTCGATCGCCGCCATTTTCACGACCCACTTGCCGATGCCTCTGTGCAGCTTTGCGCGCCGCGGCAGATGGAATGCAAGGTCGAGCATGTCGTTTTCGAGGAACGGCACGCGCATCTCCATCGACGCGGCCATCCCCATCGCGTCGTGACGGTGCAGAAGAGTCGGCAGGCTGTCATAGAGATCGGTAAAGCACTGCGCGAGGAACGCGCGATCCTCCGGCGGCTCGATGGATGCAAGCCGCTCCAAGAGCCGGCGCGGAAGCAGCTCGATCTCGGCGTCCATCGCCGTCATCAGACGCCGCCGAAACATCGGATCCTTGCGGCTTGGCATCGAGGCAAGCGGGGCGTGGTGGAGTCGCAGCTGGTCGTTGTCGAACTGCCGGCGGAAAAGCTTGTGCCAGGGCCGGTGCAGGCGGCGCCACAGCTCGAAGGTCGCGCTCTGCCATTCATAGCCGCCGAACAGCTCGTCCGATCCCTCGCCCGTCAGCAAGACTTTTATGCCGTCCGCGCGGCAGGCCTGCGTCACCGCCAGCAATGCGGGGTCGCTGAACCGGGGCTCGGGCCGTCGGAATGCCACACGACATGCGGCCAGAGTTCCAGATAGCGTTGTCGATCGATCGGAACCCGATGCACCGCGACGCCGAGGTGACGGGCGACGCGCTCGGCCTGTGGTGCTTCGCTGTCTTCGTTTGACCCACGGACATCGGCGACATAGGTCTGAATATCGGGCTGAAAATCCTTGGCGTATGCCGCGATCAGACTCGAATCGACGCCGCCGCTGCACATGGCGCCAAGCGGAACATCGCTAGCCAGATGAAGGCGAACGCTGTTCTGTAGCGTGTTGCGAAGCGCTTCGACGAATTGCGAGGGGCTTGCCTTGTTCGCGGCCGCGAGGCGCGAGACATCCACGTTGTCGAGCACGTGGAAGTACTGTTTCTTCTCGACGCCGGCGCCGGTGATCTTCCACCACGTGCCCGGCTCCAGGCCTCCAATCCCTTCGAACATCGTGCGGCGGGACCGCCACGGACGCGCCAACAGGAACTCGGCCATCGTGTGCCCATCCAGCCGGCGCGAGACTCTGGGGTGCGCAACAAGGGCTTTCACCTCGGACGCAAAGATGAGCTCGGAGCCCGTTTGGCAGACGACGAGCGGTTTGATTCCAACCCGGTCACGGGCAAGCCAGAGCGCGTCCGCTCGCAGATCGAGATACGCCAGTGCGAACATGCCGTTGAAGTGCGGGATGCTTCGCTCCGGCCCCCAATGATGAAGGGCGCGGAGAACGACTTCGGTGTCTCCGGTGGTCCGGAACTCGAGCCCCTCGCGCTCGAGCTCGCGGCGAATTTCGCGATAATTATAGACCTCGCCGTTATAGATCAGCACGCCGAGCTCGTCGGGCGTGATCATGGGCTGATTGGAGCGGGCCGAGAGGTCGAGAATAGTCAGCCGTTGCTGACCGAGTGCGACCCGGCCTTTTTGCCAGCTACCGTTATCATCAGGGCCGCGGTGGACGATCGCGGAAAGCATTGGCGCGAGTTCCGATGCTTTAGCGGTTCCGTCGTCATGCCGCCAGATTCCGACAATCCCGCACATGAACGGAACGCTGGCTTATCGGAAGACCGAACGCAATCGGGTGGGTTTTTGCAGGCCCGCTAGCCGACGCGCACCACCGTGCGGCCGCGCAATTTCCCGGCCAGGATGTCCCGGCCCGCTTCCATCAGGTCCGCGAACGCCACTTCGCGCGTGATCGCGGCGAGCTTGGCCTTGTCGAGGTCGCGCGCGAGCCGCTGCCAGGCCTCGCGGCGCAAGGGTTGCGGGCATTGGACGGAATCGATCCCGAGCAGCGAAACGCCGCGCAGGATGAAGGGTGCGACCGAGGTCGGCAGATCCATGCCGCCCGCGAGCCCGCAGGCGGCGATCGCGCCGCCATATTTCGTCATCGCCAGCAGATTGGCGAGCGTGTTCGAGCCGACGGAGTTGACGCCGCAGGCCCAGCGCTCCTTGGCCAGCGCGCTTCGGCGCGCCCGCCAGCTCCGCGCGGTCGAGGATCTCGGCGGCGCCGAGCGATTTCAGATAGTCCGCCTCCTGCGGCCGGCCGGTGGCGGCGATCACCTGGAAGCCGAGCTTGGACAAGAGCGCGATCGCGACCGAGCCGACGCCGCCCGCGGCGCCCGTGACGATCGCCGGTCCGCGCGCCGGCGTGAGCCCGTGGCGCTCGAGCGCGAGCACGGCGAGCATCGCGGTGAAGCCCGCGGTGCCGATCGCCATCGCATCGCGCGCGGAAATTTCCGCGGGCAGCCGCACCAGCCAGTCGCCCTTGACGCGCGCCTTCTCGGCATAGCCGCCGAGATGCGTCTCGCCGAGGCCGAAGCCGTTGAGCACGACCTTGTCGCCCGGCTTCCAGTCCGGGTGCGTCGAGCTTTCGACGGTGCCGGCGAAATCGATGCCGGGGATCATCGGCCAGCGCCGCACCACCGGCGCCTTGCCGGTGAGCGCGAGCCCGTCCTTGTAGTTGATGGTCGACCACTCGACGCGGACGGTGACGTCGCCGTCCATCAGGTCCTTCTCGTCGAAATCGGCGAAGCGGACCGTCTGCCCGCCGTCGATCTTCTCGATCAGCGATCGCCTTGAAGTTAGCCATGGGCGGCTTCTAGCACGAAGATTCAGGCGGCCGCGGCGCCGGCCGCGCCACCGGGCGTTCTCGACGATCGGCAGGTTGATGATCGCGGACACGACGCCGAGGATGACCGAGCCCCACCAGATCACGTCGTAGGAGCCGGTGCGCTCGAACAGCACGCCGCCCAGCCACACGCCGAGAAAGCCGCCGACCTGGTGGCTGAAGAAGGCGAAACCGAACAGCGTCGCGAGCCAGCGTCGTGCCGAACATCAGCGCGACCAGGCCCGATGGTCGGCGGCACGGTCGAAAGCCACAACAGCCCCATCACCGCGCCGAACACGACGGCGGAGGTGGGCGTGACCGGCAGCGTGATGAACGCCACGACCGCCAGCGAGCGCGCGAAGTAGATGATCGACAACAGATAGCGCTTGGGCATCCGGTCGCCGAGCCATCCGGCCAGGATCGAGCCGACGATGTTGAACAGGCCGATGACGCCGAGCGTCCAGCGCGCCGGCGTCGGCCGACAGGCCGCGATCGACCAGATAGGCCGGCAAGTGCACGGTGATGAACAGGAGCTGGAAGCCGCAGGTGAAGAATCCGAGCACCAGCAGCACGTAACTGCGGTGGCCGAAGGCCTCGGTCAGCGCCTGCATCAGCGATTGCTTCTGCGCGGCGCTCGGCGCCGGTTCGGCGTCGCCCCGTCGGCGCGAGCGAGCGCCAGCGAGAGCGGCACGATCAGCAGAACGATCACGCTGAAGATCAAGCAGCGTGTTCTGCCAGCCGAAGCCCTGCGATCAGCCCGACCGCGAGCGGCGAGAACAGGAACTGGCCGAACGAGCCCGCCGCGGTGCCGGCGCCGAAGGCAAGCGATCGCCAGTTCTCCGGCAGCAGCTTGCCGAAGCGCGCGCAAGCACGAGCGTGAACGAGCTTCCGGCAATGCCGAAGCCGGCGATGAAGCCCGCCGACAGATTGAGCATCCCCGGCGTCGTCGAATACGCCATCAGCGCGAGACCGACGGAGTACAGGATCGCGCCGCCGCTCATCACCAGCACGACGCCGAACCGGTCGGCCAGCGCGCCCGCGAACGGCAGCGCCGGCGCCCCAGATCAGCATCTGGATCGCCAGCGCCAGCGCGAACACGTCGCGGCCCCAGCCATTGGCGGCCGACATCGGCGGAAGAAACAGCCCGAGCGCGGAGCGCGGCCCGAAGCCGACGACTCCGATCAAGCATCCGGCCACGAGGACGAGGATGAAATACTGCTTGCGCGACTCCGACAGGCTCAAGCTCGGCTTCGACATGAAAGCGTCCTCGCAGCAAAGCGAATGGGGTTTGAACGCACGGGCAGGAACGACTTCAAGAAAGCCGCGTGAACCTAGCGGCAGGTACCGGCTGGCCCTAACGAATATACGTGAGGGCAGCCATCACCGGAACGCATGACGCGCCTTGCGACGCACTGGCGCGGGAGGGGATTTTGCGCTATATGTTGTGCTCGAAATGAGAATAAGAGAGCCGGCGCAAGCCGGCTTTCTGAGAACCTGGATATGCTCAAAGAGAGTATATTTAGGAGAGGAGGCGGCAATGACCAGCCTAGCCCCGCAATTCGAGCTGCTCGGGCCCCCGGTGGCCCGCCAGGCCATCGTGCCGCGGCCGAGCACCGGCGCGGCCGCGCGCCGGCTCGGCGTGCTGCCCATGCCCAAGCTCGAATGGAACGCGGAGGTCGAGCGCGCGACCGCGCATCTCTACGAGAAGGTGAAGCCGGTCATCCCGCCGGTCGAGTGGCCGTTCTTCGCGCCCTACGTCAAGGCGATCAACGAGCTGAAGAAGCGAGCGCAACGCCGTCATCCTCGCGCACAATTATCAGACGCCGGAAATCTACAACTGCGTCGCCGATTTCGTCGGCAACTCGCTGCAGCTCGCGCGCGAGGCCACCAAGACCAAGGCCGACATCATCGTGCAGGGCGGCGTGCACTTCATGGCCGAGACCTCGAAGTTGCTGAACCCCGACAAGGTCGTGCTGATCCCGGACCTGCTCGCCGGCTGCTCGCTCGCCGCTTCGATTACCGGCGAGGACGTGCGCTTGCTGCGCGAGCGCTTCCCCGGCGTGCCGGTCGTCACCTACGTGAACACTTCCGCCGACGTGAAGGCCGAGAGCGACATCTGCTGCACCTCCTCCAACGCCGTGCAGGTGGTCGAGAGCTTCGGCGTCGACCGGGTGATCTTCCTGCCCGACGAGTATCTCGCCCGCTGGGTCGCCAACAACACCAAGGTCAAGATCATCGCCTGGAAGGGCCACTGCGAGGTGCATGAGCGCTTCACCGGCGACGAAGCTGCGCAAGCTCCGCGAAGGCGATCCGGGCCTGCAGATTCTGGCGCACCCGGAATGCCCGCCCGACGTGCTCGAGGAGGCCGACTTCACCGGCTCGACCTCGGCGATGAGCAACTGGGTCAAGAGCCATCAGCCCAAGCGCGTCGTGCTGGTCACCGAATGCTCCATGGCCGACAACGTGCAGACCGAGAACCCGAACGTCGAGTTCGTGCGGCCGTGCAATCTCTGCCCCTACATGAAGCGCATCACGCTGCCCAAGATTCTCGACAGCCTCGTGTACCTGCGCGAGGAGGTGGAGATCGACCCCGCCATCGCCGCGCGTGCGCGCCGCGCGGTAGAGCGGATGGTGCAGTTGAAAAACTAGTCATTCCGGAAGCGGCGCGTAGCGCCGCTGTCCGGAATCCATAACCGCTGGCTTTCCGATGGAAACTCTCAAGTCTGATACTATGGATTCCGAGATCGCGAGCTTCGCCCGCGCCCCGGAATGACGAGCAAGATGCCCGACTCCGCCCAGCAAGACTTCCTCTCCCCCGAATCCTGGGGCGGGGTCGACGATGTCGTCATCGTCGGCGGCGGCTTGGCGGGATTGTTCTGCGCGCTGAAGCTGGCGCCGCGCCCCGTCACCGTGGTCACCGCGGCGCCGATCGGCGAGGGCGCTTCGTCCGCCCGCGCCCAGGGCGGCATCGCCGCCGCGCTCGGTGCCGACGATTCGATCGACACCCACGTCGAGGATACGGTCGCCGCCGGCGCCGGCATCGTCGACCGCCACATCGCCGAGCTGATCGCGCGCGAGGCCCCGGCGCGCATCGAGGATCTGTTCCGCTACGGCGTTCCGTTCGACCGCGACAAGGAGGGCCGCTTCCTGCTCTCGCGCGAGGCCGCGCACTCGCGCCGCCGCATCGTGCGCGTGCAGGGCGACCGGGCCGGCGCCGCGATCATGGCCGCGCTGATCGCCGCCGTGCGCAAGACGCCGACGGTCCGCGTGCTCGAAGGGATCGTCATGCACGATCTGCTGGCCGACGGCCGCTATGTCACCGGCATCGCGGCGCGGCCGGCGGGGAGAAACTCCGAGCCGATCGCCATCCCGGCCCGCGCCGTGGTGCTGGCCTCGGGCGGCCTCGGCGGGCTCTATGCGGTCACCACCAATCCGCGCGAAGCCCAGGGGCGGGGGCTGGCCGCTTCGGCACGCGCCGGCGCGGTGATCGCCGACGCCGAGTTCGTGCAGTTCCATCCGACCGCGCTCGACGTGGGGCGCGATCCGGCCCCGCTCGCCACCGAGGCGCTGCGCGGGGAGGGCGCGATCCTCGTCAACAAAGCCGGCGAGCGCTTCATGCTGAAAATCGATCCCGCCGCGGAGCTTGCGGCCCGCGACGTGGTGGCGCGCGGGGTTTTCGCCGAGATCGCAGCCGGCCGCGGCGCCTTCCTCGACGTGCGCCCCGTGGAGCAATTCGCCGTACGCTTCCCGACCGTTTTCGCCGCCTGCCAGGAAGCGGGCATCGACCCGCTGAAATCGCCGATCCCGATCGCGCCCGCGGCGCACTATCACATGGGCGGGGTGCTGACGGACGCCAACGGCCGCTCGTCGCTCGACGGGCTCTGGGCCGTGGGCGAGGTCGCCTCCACCGGCGCCCACGGCGCCAATCGGCTCGCGTCCAATTCGCTGCTCGAAGCCGTCGTATTCGCCGCGCGCATCGCAGACGATATCGGCGGGTTGCTGCCGCTGCCGAAGACCCTGGCTTGGCCCCGCTCGAAGGCGAAGTCGCTGCCGGCGGCGGCCGAGGACGTGAGCAACGAGGTGAGCGCGCTTGCGCCGCCTGATGACCGACGATGTAGGCGTCATCCGCTCGGGCGCGGGCCTCGCCCGCGCGCTTGCGCGTCTGGTGGAAATCGAACGCAAGGCCAAGAGCGCGCAATTGCGCGACATGGCGGTGGCGGCGCTCCTGGTCGCCGCCGGCGCCTGGCAGCGCACCGAAAGCCGCGGCGGGCACTATCGCTCCGACTTTCCCAAGCCCGACCCGGCGCAAGCGCACCGGAGTTTCACCACGCTCGACGAGGCCCGCGCCGTCGCCGCACGCGCCAGCACGAAGGCGGCCTGACATGTCCGAACTGCTCGCACCCGGCGCCGCCATCTCTTCGCTCGTCATCGACGAAGCGGTGCGCCGCGCGCTCGATGAGGACCTGGGCCGCGCCGGCGACATCACGTCGGCGGCGACCCTGCCCGCAGGCGCGCGGGCTCGCGCCAGGCTAGTCGCGCGCAAGGCCGGCACCATCGCCGGGCTCGAATGCGCGCGGCGCGCATTCCTGATGCTGGATGAGAAGATTTCCTTCCGCGCCCGCCATCGCGACGGCGACCAGGTCGCGGCCGGAACGCTGCTCGCCGAGATCGAAGGCGCCGCCGCGCCGATCCTTTCCGCCGAGCGCACGGCGCTGAATTTCCTCGGCCGCCTCTCGGGCGTGGCCACGCTCACCGCCGCTTACGTTGCGAAGATCGGCAACGCCAAGGCGCGCGTCGTGTGCACGCGCAAGACCACGCCGGGGCTCCGTGCTTTGGAAAAATACGCAGTGCGCTGCGGCGGCGGGCACAATCACCGCTTCGGTCTCGACGACGCGGTGCTGATCAAGGACAATCACATCGCGGTCGTCGGCGGCGTGAAGCCCGCGCTCGACAAGGCGCGCGCCGCGGTCGGGCATCTCGTCAAGATCGAGATCGAGGTCGACAGCCTCGCTCAGCTGAAAGAAGTGCTCGCCTCCGGCAAGGCCGACGCGGTGCTCTTGGACAACATGGACACGAAAATGCTCGCCGAGGCCGTGAAGCTCGTGGCCGGCAAGCTCGTGCTAGAGGCCTCCGGCGGCGTCACCCTCGACACCATCGCGGCCATCGCCGCGACCGGCGTGGATCTGATCTCGTCGGGCGCGCTCACCCACTCGGCGCCCGCGCTCGACGTGGCGCTGGATGTGGAAATCTAGCGCCCGCCGAACCGCAGCCCCGGCGCCGGGCGCTCGGACAAGACATCGCGGCGGAAGCGGAACAGCGCCGCCGGCCGCCCGCCGGTTTCGGTCGACATCTTGCCCGTGTTCTCCACCAGCGCGCTCGATTCTACGAGGCGACGGAAATTCTGCTTGTGCAGATGCCGGCCCGCGATCGCCTCGACTGTGCGCTGCAGCTCGGTGAGCGTGAATTCCTCGTCCATCAGCTCGAACACGACGGGGCGATATTTCAGCTTGGCGCGCAGCCGCGCGATGGCGGTGGCGAGAATCCGCCGCTGATCG
The DNA here is from genome assembly GCA_963772885.1 of uncultured Alphaproteobacteria bacterium. Taxonomy (GTDB): domain Bacteria; phylum Pseudomonadota; class Alphaproteobacteria; order Rhizobiales; family Xanthobacteraceae; genus JAHFPN01. The sequence goes on from CAVYZC010000001.1 coordinate 115,278, forward strand.
AAGCGCATCGGCTCGCCGAGCGGCACGACTTTCTTGCGCGCCAGCGCCGCTTCGCGCCCGTCGCGCCGCGCCTCCTCGACGAGGCCGGCGTCGTACAGCAGCTCGTAGCGCTCTAGCACCCGCTCCTCGTCCCAGGGCGAGTCGTCGGCGCCGAATGCGAGCGTGAGGCGGGCGCGCCGCGTCGGCGCCGGGCTCTGGCCGCGCGGCGGCGGTGACTTCGCCCAAGTATTGAGCGCCGGCAGGATGCTGGCGTCCAGCATCGCCGGCCGGCCGTCGCGCCAATCCTCCCACGGGAAGAAGCGGTACCAGGGCTCGAAGCGCGCGCCCGCCGCCTTCAGCGCCTTGTCGTCCGCGGGCACGCGCGTGAGCGCGAGATAGCCGACCGAAGCCACGTGCGGCCCGGTGTCGCCCGGCTGCGCGTGGCGGCCGCGGTCGCCGAACGTATAGAGCTGCTCGACGTAGCCGACCGCGAGCGCGGTCTGCTCGGCCACGAAGGTGCGCAGCCCGATCTCGAAGGTGCGGTGCTTGAGCGCGTCGAACGGTCCGCTCGGCAGCCCGAGCGCGTCGCCCTTGGCGCCGCCGAGGACGAGAATGCGCGGCGAGCCGTCCTCGACCGCGACGATCGCCGCGGTCAGTCCGATCTCGATCGGCGTGCGCATGCGGGCTTCCATGGCGGAATTCTATCGGGTCATCGCGGAGCCGTCGCGGGTATCCGCGTCGCCTCGGCCGGGACGATGATGGCGTTCAATCGAGATTGAGCCGGAACGGCACCGCTTCCTCGGTGAAGTCGCCATAGCCGATCCGGGCGATGGCCGCCTTCATGCGTCCCTCGCGGCCGAGAAAATCGTCGGCCAGCGCCACCAGCCGCGGATTGGGCGAGGCGGTGCGCGAGGCGGCGCGCAGCCGGAGCGCGATCTCGGCTTCGTCCTGCTTCGGCGACAGCGCGCAGGCCGTGATGAAGGCCGCCGCGGTCGAGCGGCTGATGCCGGCGAAGCAATGGATCACCAGCGGCTGCTTGCGGTCCCAGCGGTCGAGGAAGCCCACCAGCGCCTCTACGTGCTCTTGTGCCGGCGCGAGATAGCCCTCGATCGGCTCGGCGATGTCGTCCATCTTGAGCCACAGATGATCGTCGGGCTCGATCCCGTGCGGGCGAAACACGCGCGACTCGTCGCGCACCAGTGTCACCACGTGCCGCGCACGGATCTCGTCGACGGATTCCTGCAGGCGCGAAAGCGGACAGACGAGAATCATTTTCCGGAAAGCTCCTCGACGCGTTTCAGGAATCGCCGCTCGGCGGCCTCGGCGCCCCACGGCACGAGGTAGCGTTTCTCCGTGGCGGCGTCGAGGCCCGGGGGCATCCCGAAGAAGCGCCGCGCCTCGGCCTCCTTGAAGCCGGCGAGCCGTGTCGCCTCGAGGTACGCCGCGCCGCGGTCGGACTTCTTCACGAGCTTCACGAGCGCGGGCGGCCATTTCACCGGCAGACCGAAACGCAGCGCGACGGCGTGCAACAGCCGGTGCTCGACCGTCTTGTAGTCGGCGTTGAACACCGCCTTGAACGGGCTGATCAGGTCGCCGATCACGTATTCGGGCGCGTCGTGCAGCAGCACCGCGAGCCGCCAGCGCGGGTCGACGTTGGGCGCGATCCGCCGCGAGATCGCCTCCACCAGCAGCGAATGCTGCGCCACCGAGAAAATGTGCGGGCCTTCGGTCTGCCCGTTCCAGCGCGCCACGCGCGCCAGCCCGTGCGCGATGTCCTCGATCTCCACGTCGAGCGGCGAAGGGTCCAGCAGATCGAGCCGGCGGCCGGAAAGCATCCGTTGCCAGGCGCGGGGAGGGGTGGAGCGTGGGGGCATTATTTTGCGAGCGGCTTGTGCCGGTGACAGGTGACGAGATGGTCGTTGACCATGCCGACCGCCTGCATGAAGGCATAGACGATCGTGGGCCCGACGAACTTGAAGCCGCGCTCCTTCAGATCCTTGGAAATTTTCAGCGACAGCGGCGTCTGCGCCGGAATGTCCTTGATGGTGCGGCGGCGAAATACGAGCGGTTCGCCGCCGGTGAAGTCCCACAAATAGGCCGAGAAGCCCGGGCTTTTTTCCTGAATGTCGATCCAGGCCCGCGCCGACGAGACCGCGCCGTCGATCTTCATGCGGTTGCGAATGATGCCGGCATCCTTCATCAAAGCCGCGCGCTTCTTCTTGTCGTAGCGGGCGATCTTCTCGGGCTTGAAGTGATCGAAGGCGCGGCGGAAATTCTCGCGCTTGCGCAGGATGGTGATCCAGGAAAGCCCGGCCTGGAAGCCGTCGAGCACAAGCTTTTCGTAGAGCGCGCGGTCGTCGCGCTCGGGCACGCCCCATTCGGTGTCGTGATAGGCGACATAGAGCGCATCGGTGCCGCACCAGGGGCAGCGATGCAGGCCGTCTTCGTGCTTGAGCGCGCTTCGTCTCATTGCGCCGGCTCCACCAGCTTGAGTGCGATGCCGCCGCCTTCGAGCTTGCCGCCGGCCTTGATCGCCTCCTCGACGCGGTCGAGCCGCAGCATGGCGAGTCCGCGGCCATTGGCAGCCGGAACCCATGTAGCCCACCGGCTTGTCGCCCGCCGTGATCTCGACGCCGGGCATCGGCGCGGGGCCATCATAGGCCACCGGCACCACGCGCTTGCGCGCGCCGCCGCGGTGCTGCATGCGCGACACCACTTCCTGGCCGATGAAGCAGCCCTTGTCGAAATCGACGCCGTGCAAAGTGTCCATGGCCGCCTCGTGCGGGAAGGTGTCGCCGTAGATGAAGTCCTTGCCGCCCTCGGGTACGCCGAGCGCGATGCGGTGCTGCTGCCACACGTCGGCATCGACCAGCGTGAAGTCCTTGAGCGCCGCTTCCGCGCCCTCGCGCGGCAGGATCACGCGCGTGCCTAAGCCCGCATGGCGCGGGTCGGGGAACGCGAGCCCGAGATCGTCCGGCGGCGTTCCGTCGAGCACGACCGCCACCGCCAGATCGGGCCGCGGTTCGATCGAAACCTTGGCCCGCAATTTGTAGAAGTTGAGCCGCTGCAGAAAGTCGTCCGCCAGCGCACGCGGCACGTCGAGTGCGTAACCGCCGCCTTCCTCCGGCGTGCAGCCGACCACGAAGAAGTCGAAGAGAATCTTGCCCTGCGGCGTCAGCAACGCCGCGAATCGGGCCTCATCGGGCTTGAGCTTCCCTACCTCGCTGGTCACCAGGTTGTTGAGAAAATGCGCCGCGTCCGCGCCGGAAAGGCGCACGACCGAACGTTCGGGTAAAATCGCGGCGCGCATGATCTTCGAAGCCTTGATGTCTCAAGCCTTGCCAAGTCTCGTGCCGACACGTAAGGCCCGCAAAGGGGCAGGGCAAGGCCGCCCACAGGGCGCGTATGGCCGATAGCTTCGACCTGATTCTCGCCGGCGGCACCGTCGTCAACCAGGACGGCACGGGGGTGCGCGACATCGGCATCCGCGACGGCAAGATCGCGGCGCTCGGCGGCCTTTCCGGCGCCTCGGCCGGCGAGCGCATCGATTGCCGCGGCCTGCACGTGCTGCCCGGCGTCATCGACACCCAGGTCCATTTCCGCGAGCCCGGCTTCACCCACAAGGAAGACCTGGAAACCGGTTCGCGCGCCGCCGTGCTCGGCGGCGTTACCGGCGTGTTCGAAATGCCCAATACCGAGCCGCCCACGATCGGCGCCTCGGCGCTGGCCGACAAGATCCGCCGCGCCCGCGGGCGCATGCATTGCGATTTCGCCTTTTTCGTCGGCGGCACGCCCACCAACGTGCCGGACCTGCCCGAGCTCGAGCGGCTGCCCGGCTGCGCCGGCGTCAAGGTGTTCATGGGCTCCTCGACCGGCAAGCTCCTGATCCCCGATGACGAGAGCCTGCGCGCGATTCTGCGCGTCATCCGCCGCCGCGCCTCGTTCCACTCCGAGGACGAGCAGCGGCTCGAGGAGCGCAAGCACCTGCGCGTCGCGGGCGACCCGAGCTCGCACCCGGTCTGGCGCGACCCGGTCGTGGCGCTGCGCGCCACCACGCGGCTCATCTCGCTCGCCCGCGAAACCGGCAAGCGCGTGCACGTGCTCCACGTTTCCACCGCCGAGGAGATGGACGTGCTCGCCCAGCACCGCGACATCGCCAGCGTCGAGGCGACGCCGCAGCATCTCACCCTGGTCGCGCCCGATTGCTACGAGCGGCTCGGCACGCGCGCGGTGATGAATCCGCCCTTGCGCGACGAGCGGCACCGGGAGGCGATCTGGCGCGCGCTATCGAGCGGCATCGTCGACGTGCTCGGCTCCGATCACGCCCCGCATACGCTGGCCGAGAAGGCCAAGCCCTATCCCGCGAGCCCTTCGGGGCTCACCGGCGTGCAGACGCTGGTGCCGGTCATGCTCGACCACGTGGCGGCGGGGAAACTCACGCTCGAGCGCTTCGTCGATCTCACCAGCGCCGGCCCCGCGCGCGTCTTCGGCATCGCCGCCAAGGGCCGCATCGCCGCCGGCTTCGATGCCGACTTCACCGTGGTCGACTTGAAGCGCCAGGAGACCATCCGCAACTGGCTGATCGCGTCGCGCTGCGGCTGGACGCCCTATGACGGAATGAAAGTCACCGGCTGGCCGGTCGGCACTTTCGTGCGGGGAGTGCGGGTGATGTGGCAGGGCGAAGTGCTCGCCCGCGGCACCGGCGCGCCGATCCGTTTCCACGAAGCGATGGGCAGCGCGACGGCCTGACTTCTTTCAATCCCCCGCCACGAAGAATTGCCACGCGCCGTTCGGCGCGATGCCGACGCGATAGAATACGTAGGCGCCGAATTCCTGCATTTCCTTCCAGTCGGAGCCGGTGACGAGCTTGAACAGTTCGACCTTCTGCTCGGGCGTCAGCCGCGCCAGCGGGATGCCGACGAAATAGGGCCACACGTACATTTCCTGCGGTGTGCCGCGGTCCAAGAGCACGAACGGGCTCTCCAGCACCTCGACCAGGATCGAGAGCGCCTCGAGCCCGTCGCTGTCCGGGTAGCTCGATTTCCAGTATTCGAGCGGATCCTTCTCGCCGCCGAACGAGAATACCGGCATCGCCTCGGCGGCCTTCATCAGTGCGGCGACCTTGGCCGCGTCGCCGGTCTTGGCCGCGGCGAGGATGCGCTCGCGCATGGCGCGCACCGGCTCGGGCAGTTTCGTGGAATCGCGGATGATCTCGGGGAGCGGCGCATTCGGCGGCGTGCCCTTGGCGGGCGGCAGTACCGCGTGGCGGTGTGAGCGTCTCCGTGCGCACCGGCGCCTGCGCCAGCGCCGGCGCGGCGAGGAAGACGAACAGCAGGAGGGAGACGATGGTGCGGCCCATGGCGGGGTTCCCCGCTTGAGCCTAGCCGAGCCGGGGCCCGGGCGCGACGCCTATTGCCGGCCGCGATTGATGGTGAATTCGCCGCCGCGGATGCGCTTGCCGAGGCCTTCGGCGAAGGTCGCCGTGGCTTCCTCGCCATAGGTGGTGACGAGCTCGCCCAGTGCCGTGAAAAGCGCCACCTGTGCCAGGCAATCGCCGTCGATGCCGTCGAGCCGCGCTTCCGCCCAGGCATCCGAAAGATAGGCCAGCGCCGCGCGGCGCTCGTCGGCCGTGCCTTTTTCCGCCTCGTCCCCAAGGACAAGAGCCGTTGGAATGTCCCGCAAGTTTTTGCTCCGCCGACGCGCCGCTTCCCCGCCACGAAACATAATCGGGCGCATTCCGGCCGTCGCCTTGGACCTTTAAAGAAGGTTAACGGGCGCGCCCGGTTTTCCGCCTAATAGCTGTAACGGGTTGCGATGTCTCTCGAAAGCCGCGCGCCTTCGCCGAGGAAACGGTCGATGGCGAGCCCGGCGGCGTCGGTGCAGCTCCGATAGGTCTGCTCGTAGGTGAAGTAGCCGCGATTGAAGCTCGCGATCATCCGGCCGCGGCGCTCGGGCGCGGGCTGCTCGGCTTCGAGCAACGCCTCCATCTCGCCGCGCCAGCGGCCGCTCTCGGCGGCGCCGCAGAGCGGGCGCAGATAGTGCAAGGCGCCGAGGATTTCCGAAAGCCGCGCCATCTCGCCTTCATAAGGCGGCGGCGCGCCTTCGATGCGCGGCGGGACTTGCTGCGGGCCGCGCAATGCCGCCTTCGGAAGCCCCGGCGCGCGCGGCACGGCCGGGCGCGGTGCGCCGAAAAAGTCGCGCGGCGGCGGTGGTGGCGGCACACCGCGCAGCGGAATATCGCGCGGCGGGAACAATTGCTGGAACAAGCCTTGCGCCGCGGCGGGCGTGGCGAGAACAAGCGCGAGCGCTGAGGCGAGAAGAGCGCGGCGGATCATGGCCGGCTCTATGCCCCCGATCTGCGGCAGGAACAAGCCGTCAGCCGACCAGCCGCCGCGCCGTTGCGACGATCTCGGCGAGGCCGTCGGTGGTCTCAAGCTCGCCGACCTTATCGGGATCGACCCAACGCACTTCGACGGCCTCGGGTCCGGTCTTCGGCTCGCCCGCGCGCCAGCGCGCGGCGAAGGTCTGGATGCGGAAGCGCGCGACCAATGTGCCGTTCCTGTCGCGCCACACGGCCTCGCGCTCGCCGGCGGGCGCCACGATCTCGGCTTCGACGCCGACTTCCTCGCGCAGTTCCCGAAGCGCCGCCTGCTCGGCCGTCTCGCCCGGCTCGATGCGGCCGCCCGGCAGGCTCCACAGCCGTGGCCGGGCGCGCCGCGCTAGCAGCACCTTGCCGTCGCGGAAGACGGCGATGCTCGCCGCCGGAATCGGATTGCCGCTTTGGCTCATCGCACCGAAGTCATATCATCTCGCCGCCATGTGCGGACGCTACCTGCTGACCTCGGCGCCTGAAGTGTTACGGCAGCATTTCAGCTATTCGGAACAGCCGGATTTTCCGCCGCGCTATAATGTGGCGCCCGCGCAGCCGGTCGCCATCGTGCGGCAGGTGGCGGGTAAGCGGCAATTCGCACTGGTGCGCTGGGGCCTGATCCCCTCCTGGGTCAAGGACCCGCGCGAGTTCGCGCTTCTGATCAATGCGCGCATCGAAGGCGTCCTCGACAAGCCCTCGTTCAGGAACGCGATCCGCCGGCGGCGCTGCCTGGTGCCGGCCGACGGCTTCTACGAGTGGCAGAAGAGCGCGCGCGGCAAGCGGCCTTTCGCCATCCGCCCGCGCGCGGCCGGGCCGCTGGCGTTCGCCGGGATCTGGGAGACCTGGGCCGACCGCGACGGCGGCGAGATCGACACCATGGCGATCATTACGTGTCCCGCCAACAAGACGCTGGCGCCGATCCATGACCGCATGCCGGCCGTGGTGCGGCCCGAGCATTTCGATGCGTGGCTCGATGCGGAGAAAGTCGACGCCGAGACGGCGCTCGCGCTGATCGGCCCGGCGCCGGAGGATTTTTTCGAGGCCTATGAGATTTCGCCGCGCGTGAACAAGGCGGAGCACGAAGGGCCGGAATTGATCAAGCCGCTTAAAGCACCTTCCCGGGATTGAGAATCCCGTTCGGGTCGAGCGTGCGCTTGATCGCGCGCATGAGATCGAGCTCGACCGGGTCCTTCACACTGGGCAAGAGCTTGCGCTTCATCACGCCGATGCCGTGCTCGGCCGAGATCGAGCCGCGATACTTCATGGCGAGGTCATAGACGATGGCGTTCACCTCGTCGGAGCGCGCGAGGAACGCCGCCTTCTCCAGCGCTTCCGGCTTGCAGAAGGCGAGATGCACGTTGCCGTCGCCCAAGTGTCCGAAGGGCAGCGGCCGGATGCCGGGCACGAGCTTGCTCACGGCGGCGCTCGCCTCCTCGATGAAATCGGGAACGGAAGCGACCGGCACGGAAACATCGTGCGCGATCGAGCCGCCGGTTCCCCGCTGGGCGTCGGGCAGGATCAAGCGCAGGAGCCAGAAGTTTTTCGACTGCTCCAAGCTCGCGGCAATGGCGGCGTCGCGCACGAGCCCACGCTCGCTGCCCGCGGCGAGGATTTCCTCGAGCGTCGCGCGCAGGCCCTCGCGCGCGGGCGAGGTGAGTTCGATCAGCACGTACCAGGGATGCGGTTCGCTGAGCGGATCGCGGCAGTTGGACGAATGTTTTACCGAGAGCTGCACACCCAATCCCGACATCAGCTCGAAGCTCGTGACGCTGGTGCCGGCACGCTTTTGCGCGATCATGAGGAGATCGAGCGCCGCGCGCAGCGTGGGCACGCCGACGAAGGCGGTCTCGGTCGAGCGCGGCGCGGGAAAGAGCTTCAGCACCGCGGCGGTGATGATGCCGAGCGTGCCTTCGGCGCCGACGAAGAGATGGCGCAGGTCGTAGCCGGTATTGTCCTTCTTCAGTTTGCGCAGGCCGCGCCAGATGCGGCCGTCGGCAAGCACCACTTCGAGCCCGAGCACCAGGTCGCGCGCGACGCCGTAGGCGAGCGCCTGCACGCCGCCGGCATTGGTCGAGAGATTACCGCCGATGGTGCAGCTGCCCTCGGCGCCGAGCGAGAGCGGGAACAGGCGATCGTTCTGCCGGGCGGTTTCCTGCGCGCGTTGCAAGATCACGCCCGCCTCGCAGGTCATGGAATTGGTGACAAGGTCGATCTCGCGAATCTTATCGAGCCGCACGGTGGAGACGACGACGGCGCGCTCGTCGAGCGGAACCTGCCCGCCCGAGAGCCCGGTATTGCCGCCTTGCGCCACGACCGGCGTGCCGGTCTCGTTCGCGAGCTTGAGGATTTCGGAGACTTCCTCGGTCGAGCCGGGCTTGAGCACCATCGCCGCACGCCCCTGGTAGATTTCGCGCCGCTCCAAGAGGAACGGCGCCATCGCGCTCGCTTCGCGCAGCGAATATTTCTCGCCGACGATCGCAGTGAAGCGGTCGACCGGCGTGGCGGCGGCGGGCTTTCCGGCGGGCTTGTTCATGGGCCGACCTTAGCAGAATTCATCGACGCGGCGCGGCCGCGCGGCCGAGCCGGTCATTGATGGCCTCGCCCAGGCCATCGTGCGGGATCGGGGCGACGGCGATGGTGGGAGCACCGGCAGCATCGAGCGCGCGCAGATGGGCGAAGAGATTGGCCGCGGCCTCCACGAGATCGCCGCTCGGCGAAAGGTCGAGCACGCGCGCAGCATTCTCGGCGCCCTTGGGCTTCGCGCCGCCGAAGGTGAGCAGCGCCTCGCCGGGCCGCACTTCGGTCGCGTCGAGCCGGAGCTTCGTCCGCGGCGCATAGTGCGAGGCCAGCATGCCCGGCGCGCTGACCTCGCCGGAAGCCGCGTCGGCGAGCGGGCCGCCCAGCACCCGCTCGATCTCCGCGCGCGGGATGCCGCCGAGGCGCAGCAGGCGAGGGGTCGCGGACGTGCAATCGATGATCGTCGATTCGATCCCCAGCGGCGTCGGCCCGCCATCGAGCACCGCCTCGATCGCGCCGCTAAGATCGGCCATCACGTGTTCCGCCGTCGTCGGCGAGACGTGGCCGGAGCGGTTGGCGCTGGGTGCCACGACCGGACGCCCAAAGTCCGCGAGCAGCGCGCGCGCCACCGGATGCGCCGGCACGCGCAACGCGACGGTATCCAACCCGGCGCGCGCGAGATCGCAGACCGGGCAACCGGCCGACACGCGCACCACCAGCGTCAGCGCCCCCGGCCAGAATTTCGCGGCCAGCCGTTCGGCATTGCTGTCGAACACGCCAAGACGCCTTGCGGACGCTACGTCAAGCACGTGCGCGATCAGCGGATTGAAGCGCGGCCGCGCCTTGGCGGCGAACAGGCGGGCCACCGCGATCCGGTCGGCGGCATCGGCGCCCAGCCCGTAGACCGTCTCGGTCGGGAACGCCACGAGCGCGCCCTCGCCGAGCATCCGCGCGGCTTCGGCGATGCCGACCGCGTCGGCCGGAAGCCGCCGGGTTGCCAAGGTGGAGTTTGTCTTCTCTGTCATTGACGGTCGTTTCGCGCGCGGCCACTCTCAGCCGAGCGGGGCTTCTCGGCCCTGGCAAAGCCGCGGTCAAGCCGCGGCCACGAAGACCAAGACGAGGGAGGAGCCCGTGACCTACAGCGCGCCCGTCGCCGAGACGGTCTTCTTCCTCGAACATTGCACCAGCCTGAAGAAGCTCGCCGGCAGCGGCGCGATCGTCGATCTGTCCCAGGATGTCGTGCAGAGCGTGCTCGAGGAGGCCGGCAAGTTCGCCGGCGAGGTGCTCGCGCCGCTGAATCGCGTCGGCGATACCGAAGGCGCGCATTTCGCCAACGGCAAGGTCACCATGCCCAAGGGCTTTGTCGAAGCCTATCGCGCCTGGGCCGGCGCGGGCTGGAGCGCGGTCACGGCGCCGCACGAATGGGGCGGGCAGGGGCTGCCGACCATGCTCAACGCTTCCTGCATCGAGTACTGGAACTCGGCCTGCATGGCTTTCGCCCTCGGCCCGGTCGTTTCCATGGCGGCGATCGAGGCGTTCCACGCCCACGGCACCGAGACGCTGAAGCGGCTGTATCTGGAGAAGATCGTCACCGGCGAGTGGATGGCCACCATGCAGCTCACCGAGCCGCAGGCCGGCACGGATTTGTCCTTGCTGCGCACCAAGGCGACGCGCACCGCCGACGGCACTTATCGGCTGCAAGGCACGAAAATTTTCATCACCTATGGCGAGCACGACTTGACCGACAACATCATCCATTTCGTGCTCGCGCGCTTGCCCGACGCGCCGCCGGGCAACAAGGGCATCTCGCTCTTTCTCGTTCCGAAGTTCCTGGTCAAGGGCGACGGCACGCTCGGGGCCCGCAACGACGTGCGTTGCGCGAGCATCGAGCACAAGATGGGCATCCATGCTTCGCCGACCTGCGTCATGGTCTATGGCGATAACGAAGGCGCGCTCGGTTACCTGATCGGCGAGGAGAACAAGGGCCTCGCCTGCATGTTCACCATGATGAACCACGCGCGCCTCGCGGTCGGCGTGCAGGGCGTCGGCATCGCCGAGCGCGCGACGCAGCAGGCGCTCGCCTACGCTCGTGAACGTAAGCAGGGCCGCGCGCAAGGCTCCGGCGATGGCGGGAGCCCGATCATCGCGCACCCCGACGTCAAGCGCATGCTGATGACCATGCGCGCGCTGACCAACGCCTCGCGCGCGATCTGTCTGAAGAACGCCGACGCCATCGACCGCGCGCATCTATGCCGCCGACGAAGGCGAGCGCTATGTGGCGCAGGAGGAGGCCAACCTGCTGACGCCGGTCTCGAAAGCCTTCTCCACCGACGCCGGCATCGAGGTGAGCCTCGCTCGGCGTCCAGGTGCATGGCGGCATGGGCTATATCGAGGAGACCGGGGCCGCCCAGCATTATCGCGACGCGCGCATCGCCGCGATCTACGAGGGCACCAACGGCATCCAGGCCATGGACCTGGTGACGCGCAAGATCGGGCAGTCCGAAGGCAAGGCGATGGAGCGCATGCTCGCGGGCTTCCGCGAAACCGCGCGGCGGCTCGCGACCCTCAAGGACCCGGCCTTCGGCGCCATCGCTCCGCGGCTCACCGAAGGGATCGACGCGCTCGAGCGCGCGACCGCGCATCTGCAGACCGCGCTCGGCAAGAAGCCGAACGACGCGCTCGCCGGCGCCACGCCCTATGCGCGGCTGTTCGGGCTGGTGGCGGGCGGCGCCTATCTGGCCGAGGCCGCGCAGGCCTCGCGGCTCGCGATCGCAGCCGGCAACGACGATCCGGCCCATCTCGCGCGCATCGCCATCGCGCGCTTCTTCGCCGAGAACATTTTGCCGCAGGCCGGCGGGCTCGAGCGCATCGTCGTTTCCGGCGCGGAGTCGGTGATGCAATCGGATTTCGTGCTGTCGGCCTAGATTCTTTCACCCTCCCCCTTGTGGGGAGGGTCGCGACGCCCGTGTAAGCGGGCGGAGCGGGGTGGGGGTGGTTACAATAATCGGCGCTGTCACCCCACCCCGGCACTCGCCCCGGATTAAATCCGGGGCTCATGCCGACCCTCCCCCTCAAGGGGAGGGTAACAAGAAGAAGCACCGCGTCTTGGCGTGAGAAGTTAAGGAGCAAGAGTTCCATGTCCTTGAAAGGCAAAACCCTCTTCATCACCGGCGCCTCGCGCGGCATCGGGCTCGCCATCGCGCTGCGCGCCGCCAAGGACGGCGCCAATATCGCCATCGCCGCGAAAACCGATCAGCCGCACCCCAAGCTGGAAGGCACGATCCACAGCGCGGCCAAGGAGATCGAGGCCGCCGGCGGCAAGGCACTGCCGCTGCAGGTGGACGTGCGCGACGAGATGCAGGTGGCCGCCGCGCTGAAGCAGGCGGCCGAGCATTTCGGCGGCGTCGACATCGTCGTGAACAACGCTTCCGCGATCCAGCTCACCAAGACGCCCGAGACCGACATGAAGCGCTACGATCTGATGCATCAGATCAACACGCGCGGCACCTTCGTGGTCTCCAAGTTCGCGATTCCGTATCTGGAAAAATCCTCGAACCCGCACATCCTCGCCATCTCGCCGCCCTTGGACATGAAGGAGCGCTGGTTCGCGCCGCACGTGGCCTACACCATGGCCAAGTTCGGCATGAGCCAGGTGATGCTCGGGCTGGCCGGCGAATTGCGCCCCAAGGGCATCGCCGCCAACGCGCTCTGGCCGCGCACCACGATCGCCACCGCCGCGATCCGCAACCTCTTGGGCGGCGATGCGGTGATGCGCATGAGCAGGAAGCCCGAGATCATGGCCGAGGCCGCCTGGCGCATCTTCCAGAAGCCCGCCAAGCAATTCACCGGCAATTTCCTGATCGACGACACGTTCCTGGCCGGCGAGGGCGTCACCGATTTCGACCAGTATCGCGTCGATCCGAGCCAGGCGCTGGCGCCCGACTTCTTCGTGCCGGAAGACGCCAAGCCGCCGGCGAGCGTGAATTTGGGGCCGGTGAAGAAAGCCTAATCCGTCATTCCGGGGCGCGGGCGAAGCCCGCGAGCTCGGAATCCATTTTCGCTGACGGTGGTTATGGATTCCGGGCTCACGCCACCAGTCGGCTGTCGACTGGCTCATTTCCGCTCGGTAACCCGAGATCGGCGGCGCCGCGGAGATCGTCGTGTGGTCGGTTGTTCACGGCGCACAGGTTCGCGAGGCAAGCAAGGACGAATAGCTCACCGCCCCGGCAGCACGATCATCTTGCGGCTTTTTCGGCAGCGTCGCGCGCGAGACCACCAGCGTCGGCACCTCGGCGCGCTCGATCTCGTAGATCGCGCCGACCTTCTCGAGGAAGCGATCGAGCGTGGCTTGCCCGAAAATATGCATCGGGATCATCAGCGGCGCCTTGATCTGCCCGAGCACCTCGATCATGCCGTCCACGCCCAGCGTATAGCTGCCGTCCACCGGCACCAGCAGCACGTCGATGCGGCCGAGCTGGTCGAGATGCTCCTGCGTCAGCGTGTGATGCAGGTGCCCGAGATGCGCGACGCACACGCCGGACATCTCGAACACGAAGATCGAGTTGCCGTGCAGCGTCGTGCCGCCGCCCCAGTCGCGGATATTGGTGACGACGTTACGCACCCAGACGTCCTCGTAGGTGAACTCGTGCCGCGCCGGCGAGCCGTCGGGGTTCCAGCCGCGCAGCACGTGCTTGATCTCCGGGTTCGGGAAATTCGTGTAGTGCGTCGAGTGCGCGCGGTTCATGGTGGCGATGTCGGGAATCTCGCGCGGCCGCACATAGTCGTTGTAGTCGGTGGCGATCTTCACGCCGCGCGGGCTCTCGATCAGGAAGGTCGAGTGGCCGATGAAGGTGAGCCGCACCTGATCGGGCTCGAGCGCCGCCAGCCGGAACGCGGCCGGAATGATGCGCGGGGCGTCTTGCGCGACCAGCCGCGGGCAGCGCTCGTCGGAGGAGCGCTGCTGGGCGTTGGCCGGTAAAGCAATTGCGGCCTGTGCAGCAATCAGCGTGCAAAGCCAAAGGAACCGGGGCATAGGCACTCCAGCGCGGCTTTCCGTACGCGATCATATACGCCCGGCTCGAAAAGCAAATCGCGGGCTTCGATTTGTGCGCGCTGGCGAAATCGCGCGCCGTTTGCCATAGAAAGCAATGGCCACGCTCTATCTCACCCATCCATCGGGCCTCGAGCACGCGACCCCCGCCGGCCACCCCGAGCGGCCGGACCGGCTGCGCGCCATCGAGCGCGCGCTCGCCCACGACGAGTTCAAGCCGCTGCTGCGCGCCGAGGCGCCGCCGATCGATCTCGACACCATCGCGCTCGTGCATCCGCGCGAATATGTCGAGCGCCTCGAGGCGGCGGTGCCCGCGCAAGGCCTCGTGCATATCGACGCCGACACGGCGATGTCGTCGGGCAGCTGGGAGCCGATCCTGCGCGCCGCCGGCGGCGCCACCCATGCGGTCGACGAGATCGTGCAGGGAAAAGCCAAGAACGCTTTCATCGCCATGCGCCCGCCCGGCCACCATGCCGAGACCGCGACGCCCATGGGCTTCTGCTTCATCAACAACGCCGCCATCGCCGCGCGCTACGCGCAGAAAAAGCACGGCGTCGGCCGCGTCGCCATCGTCGATTTCGACGTGCATCACGGCAACGGCTCGCAGGAAATTTTCTGGGCCGATCCCACGGTGATGTATTGCTCGACCCACGAAATGCCGCTTTATCCCGGCTCCGGCGCGGCCTCCGAGCGCGGCGAGCACGACAACATCGTCAATGCGCCGCTTGCCGCCGGCAATGGCGGCCCCGAATTCCGCGCCGCGTTCGAGCGCACGATCCTGCCGCAGCTCGAAGTCTTCAAACCCGAATTCGTGATCGTTTCGGCCGGCTTCGACGCCCATGCACGCGATCCGTTGGCCAACCTGAACCTGCTCGAAAACGACTTTGCCTGGGTCACCGAGCGGCTCATGGAAGTGGCCGACAAGCACGCCAAGGGCCGGCTCGTCTCGACGCTGGAAGGCGGCTATGACCTCCTTGGTTTGGCCAATTCCGTGGCCTTCCATGTTCGCACCCTGATGCGGGGATAGAAGCGGCATCGTCGTCCGCTGGTAGGATAGAGCCGATGGCAAAAGAGAGCGAAGGATTCAAACGCCGACGTCGCCGCCCTTCCGTTCGAGAAGGCGCTGGCGGAGCTCGAGGCCATCGTGCAGCGGCTCGAAAAAGGCGACGTGGCGCTCGAGGAATCGATCCGCATCTACGAGCGCGGCGAGGCGCTGAAGCGCCGCTGCGAGGCGCTGCTGCGCGAGGCCGAGGCCCGCGTCGAGAAGATCACCCGCGACGCGGCGGGCAAGCCGACGGGCACCGAGCCGCTCGATCGCGATTGAGGCGCCGATGAGCTTCTTCCCCGGCAAGGATCCCGCGCCCGGCGACCGCTTCGCGTGCGATGCGCTCGAGCTCGTCGTGGTTCCGCGCAGCGTCGATCTCGGCGATTTCGAAGTGCGCCGCGCGCTGCCGCATACCAGCCGCCGCACCGTCGGGCCGTTCGTGTTCTTCGACCATTTCGGCCCGGCCGTGTTCAAGGCCGGCAAGGGCCTCGACGTGCGCCCGCATCCGCACATCGGCCTCTCCACGCTCACCTATCTCTATGACGGCGAGATCACCCATCGCGACAATCTCGGCGTCAAAGCCGCGATCCGCCCGGGCGAGGTGAACTGGATGACCGCGGGCCGCGGCATCGTGCACTCCGAGCGCACCGCGCCCGAGCTGCGTCACGGCGGCGAGCCGCTGCACGGGCTGCAGTTCTGGGTCGCCATGCCGCGCAGCCACGAAGAGATCGCTCCGAGCTTCGCCCATCTCGACGGCGCGGTGCTGCCGATGATCGAAGCCGAGGGCAAGAAAATTCGCGTCGTCGCCGGCTCGCTGTTCGGCATTCGCTCGACGCTCGCAACCTTCACCGAAACGCTGTTCGCCGACGTGACGCTCGCAGCCGGCGCGTCGCTGCCGCTCGATGCCGAGTACGAGGAGCGTGCCGTCTATGTTTCGTCGGGCGAGATCGACGTCGCCGGCGACCGCTTCGGCACCGGCCGGCTGCTGGTCTTTCGGCCGGGCGACAAGGTCACGCTCAAGGCCGTGACGCCGGCCCGCATCGCGCTGGTCGGCGGCGCCGTGCTCGACGGCCCGCGCTATGTGTGGTGGAACTTCGTCTCCTCGCGCATGGAGCGCATCGAGCAAGCCAGGAACGAATGGAAGCTCGGCCGCTTCGGCAAGGTGCCCGGCGACGAGATCGAATTCATTCCGCTGCCGGAAGACCGCCCTGAAGAGCGCGCCGAAGTGGCCAAGGACAGCCCGCTTTGAGCGAGCCGGGTCTGATCCGCCGCCGGCATGTGTTCTATGTCTGCGGCTACGATCCGCAGGGCGCGGCCGGTTACTATCGCCTGTTCGCGCGCGAGCTGGAGCGGTTCGGCCGGCTATGGCCTGTCCGCACGAAACTGTCGGAGCTCGCCATCGACTCCGACGAGCTCGCCCACTGGAACATCGGCGTCGCCGGACCCAATTGGAAAGTGGATGTGCGCTACGAGTTCCTGCGTCAGGAGGAATTCGTCCGCGCCAATATGCGCGTGCCGATCGCGCTGCAAATCCCGCGCATTCTGTGGTGGATCATCGACGATCACCTGACCGGCACCTTCATCCGCATGGCCAGAGCGTCCTGGCGCTTTGGCATGCACATTCTCGGCGTCCAATTGACGTTCATTGCCTGGCTCGCGCTGTCCATTTGGGCCGGCTGGCTCGCAGGAAGGGAGCTCGCTCCGCGCTTCGATCTCCCGGTCTGGGTGGCGATCCCGCTTGCCGTCGCAGTGGCGATCGCGGCGTTCCTCGCCTTGCGGCCGCTCGCGAACCGCTGGTTTCTACCGCAAATTCCAAACGGCTGGACCCATTTCCGTCCCTATGGGCGCGGCGAGCCGACCGGCTTCGACCGGTTGATCGAAGCCTTCGCCGCGCGCCTGGTGGAAGCGGCGCGCGCCGGGGAGGCCGATGAGCAGCTCGTGGTCGGCCATAGCGGCGGCGGCGCGCTCGCACTCAGCGTGGTCGCGCGCGCGCTGGAACTCGACCCCGATCTCGGCCGGCACGGTCCGCGTCTCGTGCTGTTGACCGCAGGATCGGTCATGCCGGGCATAGCGTTGCATCCGCGATCGAAGTACCTGCGGGAGGTGATCCGCCGGCTTGCGATCGAACCCTCGCTCACCTGGGTCGATTGTCAGGTCTGGGCCGACATCTGCAGCTTCGCGGATTTCGATCCGGTCTCCGGGCTCGGCATCGATGCGGGCCCCGCGCGCTGCAATCCGGTGGTGCTGCCGGTACATTTTCGCCGGCAGCTCAGCCCCGAAACCTACGCACTGGCCCGCTTCAAGTTCTTCCGCATGCACTATCAATATATCATGGCGAACGATCTTCGCGCTTCGTACGATTACTTCCTCTATTGCTGCGGCCCGGCCCCGATCGAGGACTGGGCGACGCGGGCAATCGAAACGTTCGCGTGCTTCGGCGAGGACGCTTCGTTCGCGCCATTGGCGGCGAAGGGCAAGCCCAACTTCGCTGCGTCTGTTGACCGTGCTCCCAAGCCCGGAGACAAAACCGACATCGTCTCCTTGCGGGAACCGCGATGAGCGCAGCTGATCAGCCGCGTGCGCCGGAGCTGGTTCGACGCCGGCATGTGTTCTATGTCTGCGGCTACGATCCGCAGGGCGCCGGCGGGTATTACGAGGTATTCCAGCGCGAGTTCGAGCGCTTCAAGAAGCTCTGGCCGGTACGCGGCACGCTGACGCCGCCCGAGGCCGATGCCGGCGCGCATGCGACGACCTGGAAGATAGAAACTGAAGCGCCGAACTGGAAGGTCTCGGTCACCTACGAGTTTCTCGACTGGTGCGACATCGTTCGCCGCGACCTCGCCCGTCCCATGAGCTGGAGCTTGCCGCGCGTTTTTTTGTGGCTCGCAAGTTTCATCCTTTCGGGAGCATTGTTCCGGACCTTCTACTTTTCCTGGCGGTTCGGGACCTTCGTGCTGTTCTCGATCATCGCGCTCGCGGCCTGGATCGCCGCCGCCGCCGCCGCCGGCTGGCTGGTCTGGTGGGTTCTCTCCGGCCCGCTCGGGCTCCCGTCTCTTGTCGCCGGCATTGCAGGCTTGATCTGCGCCGTTCTCCTGTTCGACGCGCTGCAGCCGTTCGCCGATCGCTGGTACATCAATCATCTCATCAAGGCTTGGCTGTTCATCTTCGACTACCTCGGCGGCCGCCGGGGCGATTTCGAACAGCGAATGGAAAAATTCGCCGTTCGCCTCGTCGCCGCCGTTCGCGCCGGCGATGCGGACGAGATCGTCATCGTCGGCCACAGCGGCGGAACGATATCGGCGCCGCTGGTGGTGGAGAAGGCGCTCGCGCTCGACCCGGATCTCGGGCGGCGAGGCGTCCGCGTTGTGCTGATGACGATCGGCTCCGTCATCCCGTTCGTCGGAATTCATCCCGGCGCCACGGCCGTTCACGGCGTCATCCGCCGCTTGGCGATGGAGGGTGACGTTCGCTGGTTCGACTTCCAGTCGCGTCAGGACGTTCTGAATTTCTATCCCGTCCATCCGGTCGCGGATCTCGGGATCGACGTCGGGGCGAACCCGCCAAATCCGGTGATTTTCCACGTCAATCTGCGCGAAATGCTGACCCCGGAAGCGTTCGCGCGGTTCCGCTGGAACTTCTTCCGCGTCCATTTCCAGTTCATCATGGCGAACGACCGCCCGGCGCGTTACGATTTCTTCCTGTTCTGTGCGGCCCGCTCCCGCTCTCCTTCTGGATCGAGCGCCGGATTCGAACCGGCGAAGCGTACAATCCCGACTGCTTCGCTCCGCCCCGAGCTCAAGGGAACGGGTTGAAGGGGGCGTCGCGGCCGGATCACCGCTCCTTGCGTTGCGCCCGCCGCGGCCATTGGTGTAAGCCTCGATCTAGCCGTTTCAGGCCATAGATGACGCCCGTGACAAACTCGAAAACACCGCTGCTCGACGCGATCAAGTTTCCCGCGGACCTCCGCAAGCTCGCGCCCGGGCAATTGCCCGCGCTCGCTGAGGAGCTCCGTCAGGAGACGATCGACGCGGTCTCCGTCACCGGCGGTCATCTCGGCGCCGGTCTCGGCGTCGCCGAGCTCACGGTCGCCCTGCATTACGTCTTCGACACGCCGCGCGACCGTCTGATCTGGGACGTCGGCCACCAGGCCTACCCGCACAAGATCCTCACCGGCCGGCGCGATCGAATCCGCACGCTCCGGCAAGGTGGCGGGCTCTCCGGCTTCACCCGCCGCGCCGAGAGCGAATACGACCCGTTCGGCGCCGCCCACGCCTCGACCTCGATCTCGGCCGGGCTCGGCATGGCCGTGGCGCGCGACCTCAAAGGCGAGAACAACCACGTCGTCTGCGTCATCGGCGACGGCGCGCTTTCGGCCGGCATGGCCTACGAGGCGATGAACAACGCCGGCGCCACCATGACGCGCCTGATCGTGATCCTGAACGACAACGACATGTCGATCGCGCCGCCGGTGGGCGCCATGTCCGCCTATCTCGCGCGGCTGATTTCCGGCCGTACTTTCTCGCGTATGCGCGACACTTGGGAACGGGTCGGCCACCGGCTGCCGCAACGCGTCGAGCGGATGATCAACCGCGCTTTCGAGCACGGCATCGGTTTCGTCACCGGCGGCACGCTGTTCGAGGAACTGGGCTTCGTCTATGTCGGCCCCATCGACGGCCACAATCTCGATCACCTGCTGCCGGTGCTGAAAAACGTGCGCGACAACGAGAAGGGCCCGACCCTCGTTCATGTCGTGACGCAAAAGGGCAAAGGCTATCCGCCGGCCGAGAATTCCGTGGACAAATTCCACGGCGTCGTGAAGTTCGACGTCGCCACCGGCGCCCAAGCCAAGGGCAAGGCGGCCGCGCCCGCCTATACCAAGGTGTTCGCCGAGAGCCTGATCAAGGAAGCGCGCAAGGACACGAAGATCGTCGCCATCACCGCGGCGATGCCCGCCGGCACCGGGCTCGACCTGTTCGCGCGCGAGTTTCCGAACCGCACGTTCGATGTCGGCATCGCCGAGCAGCATGCGGTCACTTTCGCCGCGGGACTCGCCGCCGAGGGCTTCAAGCCGTTCGCGGCGATCTATTCGACCTTCCTGCAGCGCGCCTACGATCAAGTGGTGCACGACGTGGCGATCCAGTCGCTGCCGGTGCGCTTCGCCATCGATCGCGCCGGCCTGGTCGGCTCGGACGGACCCACGCACGCGGGCGCGTTCGATCTGGCCTATCTCACCTGTCTGCCCGGTTTCGTCGTGATGGCCGCGGCCGATGAGGCGGAGCTCGTGCACATGGTGGCGACGGCGGCTGCGATCGGTGACCGGCCGAGCGCGTTTCGCTATCCGCGCGGCGAGGGGACCGGCGTTGCGATGCCGGCCGAAGGCAAACCGCTGCCGATCGGCAAGGGTCGCGTGCTGCGCGAAGGAACCAAGGTCGCGGTGCTCTCGCTCGGCGCGCGGCTCGCCGAATGTCTGGTCGCCGCCGACGAACTCGCAGCCCTCGGGCTTTCCGCTACCGTCGCCGACGCGCGCTTCGCCAAGCCCTTGGATACCGATCTGGTTCTGCGGCTCGCGCGCGCGCACGAGGTGCTGATCACCATCGAAGAGGGTTCAGGCGGCGGTTTCGGCGCTCACGTGCTCGAATACCTGGCGCGCGCTGGCGCACTCGATCAGGGGCTCAAATTCCGGCCCATGACGCTGCCCGACGTGTTCATCGAGCAGGATTCGCCCGCGGCCATGTATGCGAAGGCCGGCCTCGATGCGCGCGGGATCGTGACGACCGCGCTCGCCGCGCTCGGCCGCGACGCCCGCGGCGCCGCCCGTCGCGCGTAAGCCGGGCGGAAACGTCGCGGCATTAAGAAAAAGATTGGTTAAGCGGTTCTCACCGGATCGCTGAAAGATATTGAATTCGAAGGTCGCGCAATTGCCCAGGCGTCCGGGCGCTTTGGGGACATTAAACATTCACCGACGCTTGCAGATTAGGTTCGCCCTGTTGTCGGGGGATGCGAGACATGCCGGATAGCCGTTGGCGCTTTTTTGTCGGCCCGCTGGTCACGGTGGCGGTCGGCGCAGCGATTCTGCTCACGGACCGCTTCCTGGTGCCGGTTCTGAGCCCGGCGCCGGGTGCCCTGATGCTCTTTGCCACGCTGTTGGCCGCCTATGTCGGCGGCCTGCTTTCGGGCCTGTTCAGCGCACTGCTTGCGATCATAGTCGTCGCGATCACGCTATCAGAGCCGGGCCTGTTGGTGACGCTACAGATGGACCGGCTCGTGCGCCTTGTTGCGTACTCCGTGATGATTGTAGTCGCCGCTACGCTACTCGGCTATTCGCAGACGCGTGCGCGCCGCGCGCTGGCGCAAATTACGGCGGCGAACCGCAAGCTGGAGATATCGCACGTCGCGCTCGATCAGGTCGACTACGGCGTGATCGTGCTGGACAAGGATCTGCGCGCGCAGTTCATGAACCGGGCGGTGTTCAAGCGCACCGGCTTGCGGGAGCGCGGGCCTGACGAGCATCCGACCTACGACGAAATTCTCCGGGAAACCGCGGCGAACGCCGGCTATGCGGTCGAGCCCGACAAGCTGAACGAATTCGTCGCGCAGCGCATCGCGTTCGTGCGCTCGGGAAATTCCACGCCGGTCGAGCTGCGAATGGCCGATGGCTCCGTGGCCCGGTTCAAATGCATCCCGCTGCCCGACGGCGGCCGGATGCTTACCTACACCGACGTCACCGACCTCACGCGTCAGAGCGACGAGCTGCGCGCGCTCCGTGCCGCGCTGGACCAGATCGATCATGGCGTGATCCTGCTCGATAAGAACTTGCAGGCGCAGTACATCGAATCGCGCGATCCACGCGAAGGGCGGATTGCGGGAGCGCGCTCCGGGCGAGCATCCGGATTACGTCGAATTGCTCCGCGAGTTCGCCACCAGCGGCAAGATTCCGGTCCCGCCCGACCGGGTGCAACATTACATCGACCGAAGCCTCGAGTTCGTGCAAGCCGGCAGCCGGAATCCGGTCGATATGCGCATGACCAGCGGCGCGGTTTCCCGCTTCAAGTCCAGCGTCTTGCCGGACGGCGGCCGGATGCTGACGTTCACCGACGTGACCGATCTCACGCGCCGCAACGACGAGCTCAGTGCTTTGCGCGCGGCACTGGACGAAGTCGAGGAAGGCGTTGTGCTGCTCGACCGCGATATGCGCACGCATTTCATGAACAAGGCGATCTACCAGATCGGCGGCCATCGCCTGCGCGGGCGCGACGAAAGGCCGACTTATGCCGAACTGTTGGATGAGGTCCGCAGCAACCGCGCCTACGCCGTTCCCGACGGACAACTGGATTCTTATATTGCACAGCGCGTCGAGTATGTGCGCTCGGGCAACCCGAGCCCGGTCGACTTGCGCATGGCCGACGGAAGGATTCTCCGCTTCAAGTGCAACGTGCTGCCCGACGGCGGACGCATGCTGATCTACGCCAACGTCACCGACCTGGTGCGCAACGCCGAGCAGCTGGAAAAGCTTGCGACCACGGACGGAATGACCGGACTGCATAACCGGCGTCATTTCATGAAGCTCGCCGAGGCCGAATGGGGCCGTTTCCAGCGCCACGGCCGTCCGTTATCGCTCCTGATGCTCGACGTCGATTTCTTCAAGTCGATCAACGATCGCTTCGGTCATGACGTGGGCGATCAGGTGGTCGCCCAGATCGCGGCGCTCTGCCGCGAGGACCGACGCGTGAGCGACGTGGTGGCTCGTATCGGCGGCGAGGAATTCGCGCTCTTGCTGCCGGAGACGGCGACGGAGGCCGCATATGCGGTCGCCGAGCGGCTGCGGCGAAACGTCGAAGTGAGCCCGTTGCTGTCCAACAGCAGCGGCTTGGCCGTCACCGTCAGCATCGGCGTCGCCGAGGCGGGGCCGGGCATGAGCGGCATCGTCGATCTGATGAAGGACTCCGACCGCGCCCTCTACGAGGCCAAGGGGCTCGGACGCAATCGCGTCGTGCTCGCGGCGCGGGTTCCGATTGCAACGATGCTGGATGCAGAAGTGCCGCTACAATCGGCGTGACGCGCGGATTTGGCCTTCGCCTCAGCGCCGTCCGAGACAAGCCCGCTCGAACTGCTCGCCGCGCGGGCCCAGGCTCTTCAACGAAATTCCCGTGGTCCGGCCCGGAACCTCGACCGTCATGGTCTCGCTGTTCTTGAACAACGCGAAGAAACGCGGCGCGATCCGCGTGGTGCCGCTGATAAAGAGCGCCGGACCCTTCTCGCCTGCGAATGCGGTCCCCGCAACCTCGAAACGGCTGTGGCCGCTCATCAGCCGGATGCGCGCGCCGTCGCCGGCGCGCGGTCCGCGCGTGCCGCTCGCCGCGACCGCGATCACGCGCACCAGGCCGGCGTCCGGCTGGCAGGAGAACGAGACGATCGCCTCTTCGGTGGCCTTGCCGTATTGCAGCACCGGGCTGGCGCCCTCGCGCGACATGGACCAGACGCGCGCATCGGCGGACGCCGCCTTCTCCTTCTGCTTGCTTCCCTTTTTCTTTGCCTTGGCGTCCTGTTTCGCCTTGAGTCTTCGATTGTTTGGGCTTCTGCTTGGCTGCGATTTCGGTGCGGTTTTGGGCCGAGACCGCACCCGGCCCGGCGATCAGCGGCAGCAGGAGCGCGGCGAGGATGGCAATCGGGCGGCGCGCGCGGCGTCGCATGGTGGGCTCCGGAACAGGAAAGAGGCGGCGGCGTTTTTCGCCGGCTTTCTCCCATAGCATCGGAGCCGTGCCGAGGCCAAACGCGAAGCGAAGCGCATACACAGATCCTTGGCGAGCGGACCGCGTTCGGGCGTGATCACGAATTGGGCGAAAGCGGCCGGTCCACAGCGCGAATGAAGCGGCGATAGCCCGGGCTTCTGCGCTAAGGTCCACGCGTGATCGAAATCCTCTCCATCGCCCGCATGGGCCACCGCGGCGATGCCATCGCCGAGACGCCGGCAGGCGCGGTCTATGTGCCCTATGCGCTGCCCGGCGAGACGGTCGAGGTGGAGCGGCAGGGCGACCGCGCGCGATTGCTTCGCGTGATCGTGCCGAGCCCGGACCGCATCGAGCCGGTCTGCCCGCATTTCGGCACCTGCGGCGGCTGCGCGGTGCAGCACTGGCGCACCGATGCCTACCGCGCTTGGAAGCGGGGGCTTGCAGTCACCGCGCTCGCCCAAGCCGGGATCGAAGCGCCGGTCGCCGATCTCGTCGATGCCCACGGCGAAGGCCGCCGCCGCGCGCGTGCTGCACGCCCGGCGCGGCGGCCGGAAAATCCTCGCCGTCGGCTTCACCGGCCGCCGCTCGTACGTCATCGTGCCGATCGATCAATGTCCCATCCTCGCGCCCCCGCTTGCCCGCGCGATCGCGATTCGCCTGGCGGCTGGTCGAGCCGCTTGACGCCGACCGGAAAGCCCATCGATCTGCAATTCAGCGCGACCGACGGCGGCCTCGACGTGGACCTGCGCGGCACCGGGCCGCTCAATCCGGCCGTGATTACCGCGCTTGCGCAGATCGCCGGTGAAGAGAAGCTTGCGCGGCTCACCTGCCACGGCGAGCTGGTGGCGCAATTCGCCGAAGCCGTCGATCAAGCTCGGCCGCGCACGGGTGACGCTGCCGCCCGGAAGCTTTCTGCAGGCCACCGCTCTCGCTGAGGAAATTCTGGCCCGGCTGGTATCGGAAGCCGTCGGCGAAGCCCGCGTGGTCGCCGATCTCTTCTGCGGCGTCGGCACGTTTGCCTTACGGCTTGCCGAGCGCGCCCGCGTCATCGCCTTCGACGCCGACGCCGGGGCGGTCTCGGCGCTCGCTCGCGCCGACGCGGCGCCGGGCCTCAAGCCCATCGAGGCGAAAGCGCGCGATTTGTTCCGCCGACCGCTGGTGGCCGCCGAGCTTGCCGGCTGCGAGGCGGTCGTGCTCGATCCGCCGCGCCAGGGCGCGCGAAGCACAGGCGCGGGCGCTCGCGCAATCGAGCGTGCCGCGCATCGTGTATCGTATCGTGCAATCCGGCGACCTTCGCGCGCGACGCGCGGATTCTGTCGACGGCGGCTATCGCCTCGTCTCGGTCGTGCCGGTGGATCAGTTCCGCTACTCCGCCCACGTGGAGCTGGTGGGCGTGCTGGAGCGCTGAGCTAGCGCCCCCAGCGCTCCTGCCACATGCGCTCGCCGATGGTGCAGGAGACCCGCGGCGGGCTCACGGCCGGCATCACTTTCGCCTCTTGCGGCAGCGGCCATTGCAGGTTCGAGACTTCGAGCACCAGCTTGTTGCGGATCGCGTCGACGAACTGCTGGCGGTCGCGCGCCGGCACCACGAACGCGCCGGGGCCGCCGATCACGCAGTCCTCGTAATATTCGTGCAGGTTCGGGATATCGATCATGGAGGCGAGCGGCGTCTTCAGCATGATCGGCAGGCCGTTGATCGTGATGCCCTTGGCCAGCACCGCGTCGCGGGTCGGCTCGATCAGGTCGCCCTGATTGTTGGTGCCGTCGCCGGAGACGTCGATCACCCGGCGGATGCCCTTGAAGTCGCTCGGGCCGAACAGCTCGGCGGAGAATTTCAGCGCACCGGAGATCGACGTGCGATAGGCACGGCGGATCGGCGTCTCCACCAGCTTGCTCGCGAATGCGTCGGCCGCTGGCCGGCCCGTCGATGAGCTGCCACGGCACGATCACCTTCTGATCGGCCGATCCCGCCCATTCGACATAGGTCACGGCGATGCGGCCGTAGGCGCCCTGCTTGAGCGCGTCGAGGAACTGCTTCGAGGTGAGCGCCGCGACGTAGCCGCCGCGCTGCAGCGCCAGCTCGTCGTAATCCATCGAGTAGGAGATATCGACCGCGATCACCAGCTCGACGTCGACCGGGATCGGCTCGCCGCTGCGTGTCGTCGCCGGCAATAACAAGGCAACGAGCGCCAGCGCCAAGGCCCACATGAAATGCCTGAAAGTCCGTCTCATCGCCGCCTCCGCCGGAGCCGACTCGGCGAATAATGTTGCCACGACCCGCGCGCGGCACCAAGACGGCGGCTTCAGGCCCGGAGCGCCTCTTCGGCCGGCGTATAGGGAAGCTTCAGCGCTTCGGCCACGGCCCGATAGGTGAGCCGCCCCGCATGGACATTGAGGCCGTCGCGCAGGCCCGGATCGTCGGCCAGCGCACGCAGGCTCTTGTCGGCGAGCGCCAGCACATAGGGCTGCGTCGCGTTGTTGAGCGCGAAGGTCGAGGTGCGCGCGACCGCGCCCGGAATATTGGGGACGCAATAATGGATCACGCCGTCCACGACAATAAGTCGGCTCCGAATGGCTGGTCGGCCGCGAGGTCTCCGCGACGCCGCCCTGGTCGATCGAGACATCGACGATGACCGAGCCGGGCTTCATCGCTTTCACCGTCGCCTTGGTGATGAGCTTCGGCGCCCGGCCGCCGCGCGACATCGCCGTGCCGATGACGAGATCCGCGCGCCGGCACAGCGCCTCGATCGTCTCCGCGTTGGCGAACGCGGTGCGCACGCGCGCGCCGAACCGCTCGGTGAAATGACGCAGCGATACCGCGTTGCGGCCGACCACGGTCACATCCGCGCCGAGGCCCACGGCGATCACCGCCGCGTTGGTCGCCACCACGCCGCTGCCCAGGATCAGCACCTCGCCGGGCAGGACACCCGGCACGCCGCCCAGCAGTACGCCGCGACCGCCGCTGGTCTTTTCCAGCAGCCGCGCGCCGATCTGCGGCGCCATGCGGCCGGCCACCTCCGACATCGGCGTAAGCAGCGGCAGCGTTCCCGCGGCGTCGGTCACCGTCTCGTAGGCGATCGCGCGTGATGCCGGACGCCATCAGCGCCTCGGTCTGCTCGCGGTCGGCCGCGAGATGAAGATAGGTGAAGAGAATCTTTCCCGCGCTTGAGCAGCGGGCGCTCGGCCTTGAGCGGCTCCTTGACCTTCA
This sequence comes from uncultured Alphaproteobacteria bacterium, assembly GCA_963772885.1. GTDB lineage: Bacteria > Pseudomonadota > Alphaproteobacteria > Rhizobiales > Xanthobacteraceae > JAHFPN01. Next base: position 142,176 of record CAVYZC010000001.1, read on the forward strand.
CGATCAGTTCGGCGCGCTCGAAAATCTCTGCAGCGTCGGCGACGATCTCCGCGCCGGCCGCGACATAGTCGGAGTCCGCGATGCCGGCGCCGTTGCCCGCATCCTTCTGCACCAGGACGCGGTGCCCGCGCGCGGCAGCTCGCGCACCGTCGCCGGCACCAAGCCCACGCGGTACTCGTTGTCTTTGATTTCCTTGGGAACTCCGACGAGCATTGAATCGCTCCTGGCCGGCGCGTTCAGCCTTCGATCGGCTCCGTCGCCACGATCTCGATTCCGAAGCCGGCAAAGCCGACATAGGTGAGGGTGCGCCCGGTCAGGATGCGGATCGAGGAAATGCCGAGATCGCGGAGAATCTGGGCGCCCAGTCCGACCTCGCGCCATTGCCGGTCGCGCGCCGCTTCCGACGATTTGGCTTCGCCGCCCGGCGGCATCACCGGCACGCCGGCGGTGCCGTCGCGCAACAGCACGAGCACGCCGCGGCCTTCCGTCTTGAAGCGCGCGAGCGCGCGCGGGATCACCTTGGCGCCGCCGAACACGTCGGCGACGATGTCGGCCCGGTGCAGGCGCGTCAGCACGTTCTTGCCGTCGCCGATCTTGCCGTAGACGAAGGCCATGTGATGCACCGGGTCGAACGGCGTGACGAAGGCATAGCCGGTGAGCTCGCCGATATCGCTCTTCACCGGAAAGGTCGCGACCCGCTCCACCAGCTTCTCGCGCGCCTGGCGATAGGCGATGAGGTCGGAGACCGAGATATGCGCGAGCTTGTGCGTCTCGGCGAACGCGATCACCTCGGGTCCGCGCTTGACCGTGCCGTCGTCGTTGACCAACTCGGCGAGCACGCCGACCGTCGGCAGGCCGGCGAGCCGGCACAGATCGACGCAGGCTTCCGTATGGCCCGAGCGCATCAGCACGCCGCCTTCGCGCGCGATCAGCGGAAACACGTGGCCGGGCCGGACGAAATCGCTGGCGCCGATATTGGGGTTGGCCAGCGCGCGCACCGTGTTGGTGCGCTCCTCGGCGGAAATGCCGGTGGTGAGCCCGTGACGCACGTCGACCGAGACCGTGAACGCGGTGCCGAGCGGCGCGTCGTTCGCCGCCACCATCGGCGCCAGATGCAGCCGCCGCGCGTCCTCCGGCGTCAGCGGCGCGCAGACGATGCCGGAGGTATGGCGCACGATGAACGCGATCTTCTCCGCCGTGCACAGCGAGGCGGCGACGAACAGATCGCCCTCGTTCTCGCGGTCGTCGTCGTCGGTGACGACCACGATCTCGCCGCGGGCGAAGGCCTCGACCGCGCGATCGATGCGGCTGCGGATTTCGTTCATCGGATCACTTCGCGCCGGGCTTGTGGAACGGCCAGGCAAGCGACTTCGCCGACCTGGCCGCGATGGCGCAGGTATTGGTCGGCCAGCACGCAGGCGACCATGGCTTCGCCGATCGCGACCGCGCGGATACCGACGCACGGATCGTGGCGGCCCTTGGTCGAGATTTCGGTCTCGCGGCCGTAGCGGTCCACGGTCTTGCGCGGGAGTCAGCATCGAGGACGTCGGCTTGACCGCGAAGCGCGCGACGATCGGCTGGCCGGTGGAAATGCCGCCGAGAATGCCGCCGGCGCTGTTGGCGAGGAACCGCGGCTTGCCGTCGTTGCCCATGCGCATCTCGTCGGCGTTCTCTTCGCCGGAGAGCGTGGCCGCGCCGAAGCCGGCGCCGATTTCGACGCCCTTGACCGCGTTGATGCTCATGAGCCCGGCCGCGATCTCCGCGTCGAGCTTGCCGTAGATCGGCGCGCCGAGACCGGCGGGCACGTTCTCGGCGACGATTTCGATGATCGCGCCGACCGACGAGCCCTTCTTGCGCACGTCCTCGATATAGCTTTCGAACTCGCCCGCGGCCTTGGCGTCGGGACAGAAGAACGGATTGCGTGCGGTCTCGTCCCAGTCCCAGCGGCTGCGGTCGATTTTCTTGCGTGCCCATCTGCACCAGCGCCCCGCGCACCACCATGCCCGGCACGATCTTGCGCGCGATCGCGCCGGCCGCGACGCGGCCCGCGGTCTCGCGCGCGGAAGCGCGGCCCGCTGCCGCGCGGATCGCGGATGCCGTATTTGACGTCATAGGTGTAGTCGGCGTGGCCGGGCCGATAGGTTTCGGCGATGGCGTCATAGTCCTTGGACCGCGCGTCCTGGTTCTCGATCAGGAGCGCGATCGGCGAGCCGAGCGTGACTTCCTTGCCGCTCACGGGATCGGGGAAGGTGCCGGAAAGAATCCGCACCTGATCCGGCTCCTTGCGCTGGCTCACGAACTTGCTCTGGCCCGGACGCCGGCGGTCGAGGTCGCGCTGGATTTCGGCCGCGGTCAGCGGAATGCGCGGCGGGCAGCCGTCCACGACGCAGCCGAGCGCGATCCCGTGGCTCTCGCCAAAGGTCGTGACGCGGAACAGATGGCCGAACGTGTTGTGGGACATGGCGGCGTGGTTGTAGGAGCGGGCCGCGCGGCGGGTCAAACCAAGCTCGTCGGATGGTTTATTCGGCGGCCTGCGCGCGCGACCGGTAGCGCGTGGGCGAGGCGACCGGCGGGCGCGGCACGATCGGCGGCTTGGCGTTGAGCTTGTCGACCTGGAAACCGGCGACGCGCTTGTAGTTGGCGGCGACGTCCTCGAGCTCCTGCGTGGTCAGCACCTCGGTGACGACATTGAAGCCGTTGGGCGCGCGGTCCTCGACCATTTGCATGACCTGCTCGGGGCCGTTGCCGCGATTGAGCAGCACGAGGTCCGAGGTCGCCGGCCGGCGCTCGGCCTCATAGGCCAGCAGCGCGGCCTCGGTCTCGCCCTTGGCGAGGATTTCGCGCGCCAGCACGCGCGCGTCGAGGATCGCCTGCGAGGCGCCGTTCGAGCCGATCGGATACATCGGGTGCGCGGCGTCGCCCAAGAGCGTCACGCGCCCATGCGTCCAGCGCTCCAGCGGATTGCGGTCCACCACCGGGAACTCGAACACGTATTCGGCGTTGCGGATCAGGCCCGGCACGTCGAGCCAGTCGAACTTCCAGTCCTCGAACCAGGGCAGGAACTCTTCGAGCTTGCCCGGCCGGTTATAGTCCTCGCGCCGCCATTGATAGTCGGGGCTGAACTCGCGCTCGGCGATCCAGTTGATCATCGGCCGGCCGCGCTCCGAGCGCGCTTTTCGAGATCGGGTAGCAGACGAATTTCAGCGACTGGTAGCCGGCCATGATCATGGTGCGGCCGGTGAGATACGGCTCGCCGACCGTGACCCCGCGCCACAGGATGCGGCCGTTCCACAGCGGCGGGCCTTCATTCGGATGAAAATGCGCGCGGATCGAGGAATGGATGCCGTCGGCCGCGATCAGCAGCGCGCCGTCGTGCTCGCCCAGCGTCTTGCCGCTGTCCTTGTCGATGAAGCGCGCGCGAACGCCCGAGTCGGTTTCCTTCCAGTCGGCGATGTGGTGGCCGGTGAGCACGCAGTCCGGGCCGAGCCGCTCTTTCACGGCTTCCAGCAGGATCATCTGCAGCTCGCCGCGATGGATCGAGAACTGCGGCCACTTGTAGCCGGCGTCCAGCCCGCGCGGCTCCGACCAGATTTGCTTGCCGTGCTTGGAGAAGTAAGCGAGTTCCTTGGTGCGGATCGAGGTCGTGTCGAGCGCGTCCTCGAGGCCGAGTTCGACCAGCTCGCGCACCGCATGCGGCAGCACGTTGATGCCGACGCCGAGCGGCTTGATCTCGCGCACCGACTCGAACACGCGGCAGGGGACGCCGATCTGATGCAGGCTGAGCGCGAGCGTCAGGCCGCCCATGCCGGCGCCGGCAATCAGAACGGTCATCGACGCAACTCCCCCGGCTCGTTCAGCGGCCCGCCACCGCGATCGTGTGGTCGTAGGTCAGCCCGCGCGTCGGATAAACGACGCGGATCGAGAAGCTGTCGCCGCCGCGCGGCGGGCGGCCGACATAATAGATGCGCGTGCCGCGCACCTGGTAGCCGAGGCAATAGGTCGAGCCCGCGTCGGTGCCTGTCGCTCGGAACCAGCCGAGATCGACCGCGATCCGGCCGCCGCGCGGCGGCGCGAGCACCTGCACCTGCGGCGATCCGTCCTGCTGGCAACGCGCATCGACGCGTGGCCGCGGCAAACACCAGCCGCCCGCCGCGCGAAGCCGGCGCGCTACGCGGCCCGCCGGTCATGTAGCCGGGATCTCGCAGCGAGGGCGTGATGTAGTCGGGCGCGAACAGGCCGCGGTTGGGATCGAAGAGTTGCGCGCTCGCGGGCGCGGCCGCGAAGAGCAGGATCGAAGCGGCGAGGGCGGCACGGATCGATTTCATCGGTGTGGCCTCCGTTGTGTCATTCGTCGTTCTTCACGCGCGTCATGTCGGGCGCGTCGGGATTTTTCATGCCGACGATGTGATAGCCGGCGTCCACGTGATGGATCTCACCGCTCACCGCGCGCCCGAGATCGGACAAGCAGATATACGGCGGCCCCGCCGACTTCCTCGATCGTCACGGTGCGGCGCAGCGGCGAATTCAGCTCGTTCCACTTCAGAATGTAGCGGAAGTCGCCGATGCCGGAAGCCGCCAGCGTCTTGATCGGCCCGGCGGAAATGGCGTTCACGCGGATGTTCTTCGGGCCGAGATCGGCCGCCAGATAGCGCACGCTCGCCTCGAGCGCGGCCTTGGCCACGCCCATGACGTTGTAGTGCGGCATCCATTTCTCGGCGCCGTAATAGGTGAGCGTGAGCATGGCGCCGCCGTTCGGCATGCGCTTCTCCGCGCGCTGGGCGACCGCGGTGAACGAGTAGCAGGAGATCAGACATCGTCTTGCTGAAGTTGTCGACGCTGGTATCGACGTAGCGGCCGGTCAGCTCTTCCTTGTCGGAGAAGGCGACCGCGTGGACGACGAAATCGAGCGCGCCGAGCGCGCGGTCGGTCTCCGCGAACACCGCATCGATGGTGGCGGGATCGGTCACGTCGCAGTGGCCCACGACCTTGGCGCCGATCTCGGCCGCGAGCGGCTCGACCCGCTTCTTCAGCGCGTCGCCCTGGTAGGTGAGCGCAAGTGCGCACCTTGGTCGGCGCAGGCCTTGGCGATGCCCCAGGCGAGCGAACGGTTATTGGCGACCCCGAAGATCAGGCCGCGCTTACCCTGCATTAGGCCGCTTGCCATGGGTCGTTCCGCCGAGGTCGGGAGCTGAGGGACCCCTATCGCATGCGACCCTTTATGCAGCAAGCGGCTGGAATAATCGGGGCACCCCTCGCGTTCTCATTAGCGAGGTATCACAATGGATGCGCCGATAGTTGTTCGGGGTGCGCCATGTCTGCAGTCCGTCGTGGCCTCGAGTCCCTGATCCCCGCCCTCAGGCGGTTCGCACGGGCGTTGGCGCGCGATGCCGAGACCGCCGACGACCTCGTGCAGGACACGCTGGTGCGGGCGCTCAGGGGAGAGCATCTGTTTCACGGCGGCGACCTGCGCACATGGACGTTCACCATTCTTCTGAATCTCGATCGCAATCGCCGGCGCGGTCTCGCGCGCAGACCGATCCTCGCCGTGATCGAGGACGTCGATCCGGCCGGCCCGCCGGGCACCGACGGCACCGGCAGCGATATCGAGCGCGGTCTCGTCCTGTTGCCGCAGGAGCAGCGGGAAGTCTTGTTGCTCGTCGCGCTCGAAGGACTGAGTTACCGCGAGGCCGCCGAAGTGCAGGGCGTGCCGATCGGCACCGTGATGTCGCGTCTGTCGCGCGCGCGCACCGCCTTGCGCACGCATCTGGAGGGCGAGCGCCCGCGGCTGCGTCAGGTGAAGTGAAGAGTGAAATGACATTTTGGGTTCGAATGGGCTGGGAATGACCGACCGCGACGCACCCGTGACCGAAGACGAGCTGCACGCCTATGTGGACGGCGCGCTGCCGGCCGACCGCATCGCCGCGGTCGAGGCTCGGCTCGCGTCCGATCCCGAGGCGGCGAGCCGGGTCGCCGCCTGGCGCGCGCAGGCGACCTCGATCCGGGCCAAGTGGGAGCGCGTGGTCGAGGAGCCGATGCCGGACCGGCTGCGGCTCGAGAATATCGCGCTGCGCGCGAGCGGAATCTGGCGCAAGATCGCAGCCGCCGCAGCCGTCGCATTCGTAATCGGCGGCGCCGCCGGCTGGTACGCACATGAAGTATTCCGGCTTCGGCCGCAACGAGCAGATCGCGCGCGCCATCGCCGACGCCGCGATCGAGGCGCACCGGCTCTATATCAACGAGGTCCGCCATCCGATCGAGGTGCGGGCCGACGAGGCGCATCTCCTGCGCGTGGCTTTCGCGCCGCGTCGGCTCGCCGGTGCGCGCGCCCGATCTCGCGCCCGAAGGACTGAAGCTCATGGGCGGCCGGCTGTTGCCTGGTACGCCAGGCCCGACCGCGCTCATCATGTACGAGGGCACCGGCGGCGAGCGCGTGACCATCACCTGCACGCGCGCCGCGCGCGAGGGGGCGACCGCGTTCCATTGGAAATCGGCCGGCGAGATCGGCGCATTGGCCTGGGTCGAAGGCGGGCTTGCATTCGTGGTCGCCGGGCCGGCCGAGCGCGAGCGGCTCGATCGCGTCGCGCGACGCGTCTACGAAGCCTACGAGACCGCCGCGAACGAGCGGCGCTGAATAAATCCGGCTATTTCTTCTCGCGCCGGCGGCGCATGAGCGCCTCGAGTTCCTCGTCGCGCTCCTCCGGCAACTCGACTTGCACGGCGACCAGAAGATCGCCGTGACCGCCGCTCTTGTTCGGCAGCCCCTTGCCCTTGAGCCGGAACACGCGGCCGCTCGAGGTCCGCGGCGGGATCTTCAGTTCCACTTCGCCGTCGAGCGTCGGCACGCGTACGCTGGTACCGAGCACCGCGTCGACGAGCGGGATCGCGATCAAGGTCCGCAAATCGAAGCCGTCGGGCCTGCAGCAGCGGGTGTGGCTCGACCGTGATCGTGATCAGCGCGTCGCCCGGCTCCGCGCGCGGTCCGCTCAGGCCCTGGCCGCGCAGGCGGATGGTCTGACCGCTGGCAATGCCCGCCGGAATCTTGACGTCGACCTCCTTGCCGGTCGGAAGCCGCACGCGCTTCGACGTGCCGTGCGCCGCTTCGGCCAGCGTGATCGAGGCCGATGCGACGACGTCGGTGCCGCGCGGCGCTGGCCCCGGCTCGAATTCCTCGAAGTGCGTCGCGCCGCCGCGATTGCCGAAGGAGCCGAAAATATCGCCGATGAAATCCTCGAACCCGCCACCGCGCGGCCCTCCGCCGCGCGAAGTCGAGCGACGGAAGCCGCCGGGGCCATGGGTGAATGTCTCAAAGATCGTGTCGCCGCCGCCGAAGCCGGGATGTTGACCCGCGCCCGCGCGTGGATCGAAGCCGGGATGGCCGGTGAAGCGCGGCTTGCCCTCCGCGTCGATCTCGCCGCGGTCGAACGCCTTGCGTTTTTCCTCGTCGCCGAGAATCTCGTAGGCCGAATTGATCTCGGAGAAGCGCGCGGCCGCCTTCGGATCGCTCTTGTTCGCGTCCGGGTGCAGTTTTTTGGCGAGCCGCCGGAAGGACTTCTTGATGTCGGCTGCGCTCGCGCCGCGGGCCACGCCGAGGACTTCGTAGGGATTGCGCGCCAAAGGAAACTCCACGCCGGCGACTCAGGGCCGCCTGCCGGGCCTCTATGTGGGTGCAAATAGGCGTCGGCGCAACGCGCCGGTCAAGACTTCTGCAACGGCCGGGTCGATTGCACGTCCCATTGGCCGCGGTGGGTACGGCAGGCCGTGCCTTCGTACCAGTTCTCGCGCTCGCTCTTGAAGTGGCTGACCATGAAATTCCGGCAGTTGAATCCGTCCTGGACGAAGGCGGCGGAAACCGGCGACACGGTTCCGCGCGAGCTCGTGGTCGGGTTCTGCCAGGGGATGCTGGCGCCGTCTTCCTTGCGGACGAGCGCCTCGCGCAGCGCGGCCATGGCGACGGTCCAGTCGGCATTGGTCATTTCGCGGTCGGCGGCCGGGTGCTGCATCGAGAGCGAACCGGTGATCTCGTCCTTGTCGGCCGGCTTTTCCGCCTGCATCCCGGGGATGAGCGAGGAGAGCGGGAACGACGTGCTACAGCCGCCTGTCGCAAGGCCGGCGATGAGCAGGATCAAGAAGCCCGAGCCGCGAAATGGCCGGGCGCAGCCCGAACCATGATATGAAGGGCCGGGATCGATGGCCCCTCGCGGGGTGCACGTTTTGACGCACACGGGCGCACGCTCCAGGAACGGGTCGAGTACGCGATGGAACACCCTGTAGGGTTAACTTTTGGTGACTTTGTGGAGGCCGACGAGCCTTTTGGGCTTTTCGACGCCTGGTTCAAGGCAGCCAAGGCACGCGAGCCGCGCGATCCGGATGCGGCGGCGCTCGCCAGTGTCGATTCGGACGGGCTGCCGAACGTCCGCATGGTGCTGATCAAGGCGGCTGGCCCGCGCGGCTTTGTCTTCTACACGAACGCCGAAAGCGCGAAGGGCGCCGAGCTCAAGGCCCGGCCCAAGGCCGCGCTCGTGCTGCATTGGAAATCGCTCGGCCGGCAGGTGCGGGTGCGCGGAAATGTCGAGCCCGCGAGCCCGGCGGAATCCGACGCTTATTTCGCGTCGCGGCCGCGCGAGGCGCAGATCGGCGCCTGGGCAAGCCGGCAATCGCGTTCGCTCGAGAGCCGCGCGGTGCTCGAGCAGGAAGCGGGACGTCTGGCCAAGAAATTCAAGGGCGGTCCGGTCCCGCGGCCGCCGCACTGGCATGGATTCCGCATCGTGCCGCTCGCCATCGAGTTCTGGGCCGAGGGTCCGCACCGGCTGCACGATCGGCTCGTGTTCACGCGCGCCGCGCCGGATGCGAAGTGGCAGCGCACGCGGCTCTATCCGTGAACGCAGCCAAGGTGCAGAGTCGAGAAATGCCGTCGAAATCCGACCAGCCCCGCCGCACGCTGTTGCTCACCGGTGCCAGCCGCGGCATCGGCCACGCCACGGTCAAGCGCTTCTCGAGCGCCGGCTGGCGCGTGATCACCTGCTCGCGCCACGCCTTCCCGGAGGGGTGTCCCTGGGAGGCCGGGCCCGAGGATCATATTCAAGTCGATCTTGCGGACGAGAAGGCGACGCTCGCCGCGATCTCCGAGATCAAGAATCGGCTCGAGCACGGCGAGCTGCACGCACTGGTCAATAATGCCGGCATCTCGCCCAAGAGCATCGGACGGTGCTCGCCTGGGCGCCATGGAAACCTCGCTCGACGACTGGCAGCACGTCTTCCGGGTCAATTTCTTCGCGCCGATCATGCTCGCCCGCGGACTGGTGGACGAGCTGAAGCGCGCCCAAGGCGCGGTGGTGAATGTGACTTCGATCGCGGGCTCCCGCGTGCATCCGTTCGCGGGCGCCGCCTATGCCACCTCGAAGGCGGCGCTCGCCGCGCTCACGCGCGAGATGGCGGTGGATTTCGGCCCGCTCGGCATCCGCGTGAATTCGATCGCGCCGGGCGAGATCGATACGTCGATGCTGTCGCCCGGCACCGACAAGCTCTTGGGTTCGATCCCGATGAAACGCCTCGGCACGCCCGACGAGGTGGCCAAGATCATCTACGTGCTGTGCACCGAAACGGCGTCGTATCTGAACGGCGCCGAGATCCACATCGACGGCGGGCAGTACGTCTGACGCTCAGAGCCAGCGCTTCCACTTGAAATACGCGTAGGGAAGCACGGCCGAGGCGAGCATCAGCAAGAGCGCCAGCGGATAGCCGAAGGTCCATTCGAGCTCCGGCATGTGTTTGAAGTTCATGCCGTAGATCGAAGCGATCATGGTCGGCGGCAGCAGCACCACGGCCACCACCGAGAAGATTTTGATCACGTTGTTCTGGTCGAGCTGCACCAGCCCGAGCACCGCGTCGAGCATGAACTGGATCTTGTTGGCGAGGAACGTGGCATGGTCGGTAAGCGAGGTCGCGTCGCGCGCCATGCTCTTGACCTGCGCACGCTGCTCCTTCGGCAGTTTGATCACGTCGGCCTCGTTGGCGAGGAACAGGACGAGCCGGCCGATGGAGACCAGGCTCTCGCGCACTTTCGAGGTGAGGTCGGCCTTGCGGCCGATCGCGCGGAGGATATCCTGATAGGATTCGGAAGGCGGCTTGCGACCGCGGCCGTGGCCGAAGATGCGCCGCGACACGATCTCGATCTCGGCGCTGTCGCGCTCCAAGACGTCGGCGGCGCGGTCGATGATGTTGTCGAGCAGATCGATCAGCACGCCCTCGCCGGTGATCGTCGGCGGACAGGCCCGCGTGATCTTCTGCGACAACCGCGACGAACGGCCGCGGCTCCTCGTAACGCACGGTGACGAGCTTGCCCTGCGACAGAATGAACGTGACGGGTGTCGTGTTCGGGCCGGTCGGTGTCGGACGCGTAGATGCAGCGACGCCGTCATGAAGCGTGCGCCGTTCTCGACATAGAGCCGGCTCGACGGTTCGATTTCCGCCATCTCCTCGCGGCTCGGGATCGAGACGCCGAGCACGGCCTCGACCGCGCGGTCTTCTTCGGCGGTCGGCGAGAGCAGGTCGAACCAGATGCGCCTCCGCCGGCACGCTCCCGCCCGCGGGAATGTCAACGCGCTCCAGCGCGTTTCCACGCGAGACAGGTAGGCAACGAGCATAAGAATACTCCGCGATGGAACGCGGGTTCCCTACCGCTTTGCATACCGCCCGTCCACGGTTCGATCGATGGAAAGCTTGACGCTTGCCGGCGCGCGGACGCTCACCGCATGCGGTCGTCGGCCGCGATCGATTTGGCGGTCCGTGGCCGGACCGGCGCGTAGGCGCTGTTCTTGACCTCGCCCCGATAGGGCAGCGCCGCGGCGACCGCGCCGATGCCGATCGCCCGATAGTGCCGGCCGAGGTCCCGGTGCGCCGCCGGGTCGCCGGGTCGAGATAGGTGGGTCTTGGACATGTCGTTCTCCGCCGCAAATGGGGTCTGGCCCTTGGCGTCGTGTTGCCGGGTCAGTGCGGCGGCAATCGGCTGGAACGGAGGCCGTTCTCCGCCGCCGGCGCGGATTTATCTTGATCCTGGATAGGCAGGGTCCGGCCAGGATTGGCATGGCCTATCGGGTTCGCTGCGGCATTTCTGCAACAGGTCCCCAGTTGCCGATCCGGATCGAGATTCGTATCTTCCGGACCGCGACTCTTTCGGCTAATTGATCCTTGAACGGGCTGCATCCAGCGAAATCCAGGGGACGTCGAAGTCTATGCCGGCTCGCAAGTTCGCACTGTTGCTCTTGGCTTGGCGGCCGTCGGTCTCGGCGGGTGCATTTCCGACACCCTCGATCCGGTGGCCGAATCGAGCCTGACACCCCGCGATCGCAAGCTCCTGGCGAGCGCTCCCTACCTGCAGCACAAGCCGTCCGAGGACTTCCTCCGTCACATCGTCGGCTATCAGACGAAGGAGAAGCCCGGCACCATCATCATCGATACCCCGAACAAGTTTCTCTATCTGGTGCAGAACGACGGCAAGGCCTACCGCTACGGCGTGACGGTCGGCGAAGAAGGCATGGATTGGAAGGGCACCGCCACGGTCGGCCAGAAGAAGGAATGGCCGGACTGGGTGCCGACCGCCGACACCCTGAAGCGTCATGCCGGAGCTGCCGAAATACGTGAGCCCGGGCCCGCATAATCCGATGGGCGCGCGCGCCCTCTATCTCTTCCAGGGCAACAAGGACACGCTGTTCCGCATCCACGGCACCAACCAGCCGGAATATATCGGCCAGGCGATCTCCTCGGGCTGCATCCGCATGCTGAACGAGGACGTCATCGACCTCTTTAACCGCGTCCCGGTCGGGGCGAAGGTGGTCGTAATCTGAATTCGAGAATTTGTCGGAGGGGAACAGGGGCGCGGCATGGCCGCGCCCTTCGTTTTTTTGGCGGCCCGGTGAATTCAGTCGGAGGCGGTCTTCCGCTCGGGCCACTGGCAGAGGCGATAGCCGTTGCGCCGTTCGGCAAGATCGACGTGCAGGTGGAATTCGTGCGACGGATCCGCTCCGGGACCGAGCACGGTCGTGAACCGCGCGCAGGCCGATCGCCGTACTTCGGCGAGGAAATCCGCGGGCGCCTTCGGATCGGCCAGGGTGAGGGTTCGTCCGTCGGCCAGCACGAAGGCGCTCATGTCGAGCGCATTGGCCCGGCCGTGCTCGCTTAATACCGCCCCCGTCACGTTGTTCCGCGACCGGCACGTATAGGAGGCCGCGACCTCGACCCGCGCCAGAGCGCTCCCCAGACCGAGCGCGGCGGCGGCGATGTCCTCCCGGATCCAGCGCGCCACCGCGAGCGCCGTTTCGCACCGGAGCACGGCCGCCGGGCGTAGCGCCACGGATTTGCCGTCGCCAAGCAGGATCGCAGTCAATCGGGCCACCGGCGCGGTGCCGCAGCCCTCGGCCGCATCGACGATCTGGCCGGTCTCGGCGACCGCGACCTCCTGCGCGAGGAGGTCGGCGCAGGCGCTGCCGGCCGGCGCGGCCACCAAGGTGAATTCGCCCTGGGCGCGCCTCGCCTCTGGAATGATGGCGGGGCGCGGCGGCGGCAAGGGCGCGGCGAATTCGCGCGGGCCGTCCCAAGGCAATACCGGCCGCGGTGGCGGCAGGGGTACGGCCTGGGCGAGACCGGGCATCCCTCCAATGAGGGCGGCAAGCCAAAGGAGTGCGAAACGGATCGGCATAGGGGCTGGATCGGCCTCGAGCGCGGCAATATCGGGGCGGGGGTCGATTCTACACTGTTGCGCCCACGAACCGGCGCGCTAGTTTTGGGCAAGAACAGGCGCGCCTAGCGCCGGATGTGTTTCGGGGAGGAGTTCCATGCTCGGCTTGATGCAGGATTGGTCGCTGGTTTGCCACCGGATCATCGATCACGGGGCGATCCAGTACGGCAAGCGGAAAGTCATCTCGCGCTCGATCGAAGGACCGATCGTCGAGACCACCTATGCGGACATCCGCAAGCGCGCGCTCAAGGTCGCGCAGCGCCTGGTGAAGGACGGCATCAAGAAAGGCGACCGGATCGGCACGCTCGCCTGGAACACCTGGCGGCATCTGGAGGCCTGGTACGGCATCCTCGGCGCCGGCGCGGTCTATCACACCGTCAATCCTCGCCTGTTCCCGGACCAGATCGTCTACATCGTCAATCACGCCGAAGATCGCATGATGATGGTCGACCTTACCTTCGTGCCGCTGTTGGAGAAGATCGCCGACAAGCTGCCGAAGATCGAGCGCTACATCATCCTCACCGACAAGGCGCACATGCCGCAGACCACGCTCAAGAATGCGGTCGCCTATGAAGACTGGATCGCCACCGTCGACGGCAATTTCAAGTGGGTCGAGGTCGCCGAGAACGACGCCGCCGGCATGTGTTACACCTCGGGCACGACCGGAAATCCCAAGGGCGTCGTCTACTCGCACCGCTCGAACGTCCTGCATTCGCTCGCGGCTGCGATGCCCGACGTGCTCGGGCTTTCGTCCCGCGACATCGTTCTGCCGGTGGTGCCGCTGTTCCATGCCAACAGCTGGTCGCTGGCCTTCAGCGCGCCGATGAACGGCGCGAGCCTGGTCATGCCCGGCGCCAAGCTCGACGGCGCGTCGATCTACGAGCTGCTCGACACCTACAAGGTCACGGTCACCGCCGCGGTGCCGACCGTATGGCTGATGCTCTTGGCCCATCTCGAGCAGAACAATCTGAAGCTTCCGCATCTGAAGCGGGTGCTCATCGGCGGGTCGGCCTGTCCGCGCGCGATGATGGAAAAATTCCAGGACAAATACGGCGTCCGGGTGACCCACGCCTGGGGCATGACGGAAATGAGTCCGATCGGGACCGCGGGTTACCTGAAGCCCGAAGTGGCCTTGCTCGGCCACGACGCTCAGCTCGACTACCAGGAGAAACAGGGCTTCTCGATCTTCACCGTCGAGATGAAGATCACCGACGACAAGAACAAGGAACTGCCGTGGGACGGCAAGACGTTCGGCCGTTTGAAGGTGAAAGGGCCCGGCGTTTCGGCCTCTTATTTCAAGGGCGAGGGCGGCAAGATTCTCGACGACGAGGGTTATTTCGACACCGGCGACGTCGCCACCATCGACGAGCTCGGCTACATGAAAATCACCGACCGCGCCAAGGACGTGATCAAGTCCGGCGGTGAGTGGATTTCATCGATCGATCTGGAGAACCTCGCGATCGGACATCCGGACGTGGCCGAGGCGGCGGTAATCGGCATCGCACACCCGAAATGGGACGAGCGCCCGCTGCTCATCGTCATCGCCAAACCGGGCAAGAAGCCGTCCAAGAGCGATATCCTGAAGTTCCTGGACGGCAAGATCGCCAAATGGTGGATGCCCGACGACGTGGTGTTCGTGGACGAAATCCCGCACACCGCGACCGGCAAGATCCAGAAGATGACGCTGCGCGATCAATTCCGCGACTATCGCTTGCCGACCGCCGCGGAATGACCGAAAAGGCCGCTGCAGCGGCGAGGTCGATCCGGACATGACCAGCGGAGAGCGGGCAATGCCGTCCGCGCGGCCGGCGGCATGATCCGCCGTCAGCTCTATACCGAAGTGCGCGTATCGCGGCTCGCCATTCTGAGCCGCCGCATCGCGGGCTTCTCGCTGCCGGTGGTATTGCTCGCTATCGGCATGCACCGCTTCGGCTTGGTCGAATACGAGGTCGCCTTCGCGATTCTCCTGGCCGGGCTGGCCGTCGCGCTGCTCGGCGTCCTGGTCGCCGGCCTCGCCTTCATCGTGATCTGGAACGAGGGCCTGCGCGGGCTCGACCGGGCGCTGATGGCCTGCGCCATCGGGGCGGTCGTGCTCGGCGTTCCCGCCTTCGACCTCGTACGCGGCGCGGTGCTGCCCGCGATCAGCGACATCTCCACCGACGTGAACGATCCGCCCGGATTCCAGGCCATTGCGTCCGCGCGTGCGCGCGGCGCCAATCCGGTAGTCTATCCCGGCCGCGAGGCCGCCACGCTTCAGCGCGCCGCCTATCCGGCCGTGAAAGCCTTCGAGGTAGAGGCCAATTCCGACGAAATGTTCAATCTTGCGCTGCAGATCGTGGAGCAGAACCGCTGGCGCGTGCTCGATTCCGTCTCGCCGCGCGGCGGCGAGCGCGACGGCCGCATCGAGGCGGTGGCCCAGTCGCTGATCATGGGCTTCCGCTACGACGTTTCCATCCGCGTGCGTACGACACCGAACGGGGTGCGGGTCGATATGCGCTCGGCCTCGCGCTACGGCACCCGCGATTTCGGCTCCAATGCGCGCCGGATCGTGCGCTTCTTCGCCGATTTCAGCGACGCGCGCCGCCGCTCGTCGCGCTGAGCCGATAGCGCCCGGCGACCGAAGGCGGACCCTCGGTCTCGACCGCACCGCGCGCGACGAGATCCTCCAGATGCGCGAGCACCGAGAGGCCGGCGGCGCCGCTCAAGCGCGGATCGAGGCCGATATAGATCGCCCGCACCAGGCTCGGAATGTCGGTCTCGCCGCGTGAAAGCACCCGCAGGATCGCGGCCTCGCGTGCCGCCCGGTGCTCGATGTAGCGCTCGACGAAGGCGGGCGCGTCGCGCACCGGCCCGCCGTGGCCGGGGAGATAGAGCCGCTCCGGCCGCGCCCGCAGTTTCCGGAGCGAAGCCATGTAGTCGCTCATGGACCCGTCGGGCGGCGCCACGACCGAGGTCGCCCAGGCCATGACGTGGTCGCCGGAGAACAGCAGATCGGCCCCCTGCAGCGCGAAGACGAGATGGTTGGCCGCGTGGCCGGGCGTCGCGATCGCCTCGAGCGCATAGCCGCGGCCTTCGATCACCTCTTTGTCCATGAGTTGCCGGTCCGGCTTGAATTCGAGATCGGCGCCGGCCTCCATCCGATTGGCCTCGCCGGCGTGCAACGGCCGCGCGAAACGATGCGGCCCTTCGGCGAGCACTTTCGCGCCCGTCCGTTTGCTGACCGCGCGCGCCGCCGGGGAATGGTCGCGGTGCGTATGGGTCACCAGGATGTGCTCGACCGTCTCGCCGCGCACGGCGTCGAGCACCGCATCGATATGGACCGGATCGTCGGGCCCCGGATCGAGGATCGCGACCGTGCCCTCGCCGATGATGTAGGTGCAGGTGCCCTTGAAGGTGAAGGGACTCGGATTGTTGGCGAGCACCCGGCGCACCTTCGGCGCCACCCGCTCGGCCTTGCCCGGCACGGCGTCGAAATTTCGGTCGAAGGGAATGTCGTCTGCCATCGGGAATCGCGCTCGGATCGGTATGCGATACCCATATAACAACGGCGGCGTCTTGCCCCGCAATCGCTCGCTGCGGTGCGGTCGCCTCTCGGCCGGGTCGGCTTGACGGGCGGGCCCGATTGCGTTCCACTTTCGCCGCAATCGAATTTCGGCCTGAGGCTTGGGCCGCCGCCCGTTTCGGACGGACCTGCAAGGCGCTCTCCGAAAATCTGGTTGTGAGAAGCCGCACGATTCCCGGGCGGCGCCGCCTTGCAAGGGCGTCATCTACGAAGGAGCCAACGATGGCTACAGGTACCGTGAAGTGGTTCAACGCGCAGAAGGGCTACGGCTTCATCCAGCCCGCCGACGGCGGCAAGGACGTGTTCGTCCATATCAGCGCCGTGGAGCAGGCCGGTCTGTCCAATCTCAACGAAGGGCAGAAGGTCAGCTATGACGTGGTGACCACCGACCGCGGCAAGACCGCCGCCGGTAACCTCAAGGCGGTGTAATTCCTTCGGCCGCCGGCCTCGGCGGCTGCGAAGGCGCTACGGAGGCGGCGCGCATCGCGGCGCGCCCGCCTTGTCTCGAATCGCGTCTGGAAAGCCTGGTCGGAGTGGCAGGATTTGAACCTGCGACCCCCGCGTCCCGAACGCGGTGCGCTACCGGACTGCGCTACACTCCGACCGGCTGGTGCCATAGCAGGCCCGGCCCGGTCGCCACAAGCTTTCTGGCATGCGAAGTGTACGTTGAACCGCGTCCCCCGGCGCGGCACATTGCAGCCGCGTCGTTGGGGCGTAGCCAAGTGGTAAGGCAGCGGATTTTGATTCCGCCATTCCCAGGTTCGAATCCTGGCGCCCCAGCCATTCTCACTCCTCGTTGAACTGTGTATCGGCTCGCGCCTTGTGGCGGCAAGGGGCGCTTGGCGGCATCTAACGCGGGATCGCCAAGAGATCCTCGTGGCCGACGGTGCAGGTGACGCCGTCGGCCATTCGCGCCTTTAGCCATGCTTCGATGGTTACGGCGGGGACTTCGCCGGTTTCACGCACGGCCTCAGCGAAGCCCTGCGTCAATGCACGGATGAGCGCCGTCTCGCCAGCACCGAGACGCCATGGGCTCGGCGCGCGCTCGATGCGGTAGCCCGCCGCCGCGAGACGCTCGGCGAGCAAGTCCGTCGCCCGCGATCCGGCGGCTGAGCCGAAGCCCTTGTCGGTGCTTTGGTGGCGGTTGAACGCGGCGACCATGGCGGCGTCGGCCGGATGCGGCGGCGACCAAGCATTCGCGCCGTCATAGTCGAGCACCGCGTAGAGCGGCACGCGTGCGGCGGCGAGCGCTGCGGTAAATCGCTCGATCCATTTCTCCGACACGAGATCGAACAGTGCCGCCGCGGTGACGAGATCGGGCGCGTGCGCGGCGAAGGCGCCCGGGTCCTTGGCGAGGTCTGCGTGCTTGACCTGGACCCGGATCGACCGGTCCGCTTTCATCACTTCGAGCCCGGCCGTGGCCGGTCGCACCTGGTCGGCCCAGCTCGCGATCGCGTCGCAGGCGCCCGCGAGCAGGACCGGGTCATGGTCGACCAGCACCCAGTGCTGGCGCGCGGGGAGCGCCGGCGCGGTCGCGCGCAGGTTGGAGCCGAGCCCGGCGCCGAGATCGACGACAATGATCGCGTCGCGCGTGGAAAAATGCTTGCCCAGCGCGGCGAGCAGCCCGGCATTGCGTGCGCGGTGGTCGGCGCCTTCGCGCAAGGTGAGCCATTCGGGTGCGAAGCCGCTCATCGCAAAGCCTCGCTCAATGCACCGGCGATTGCTTTCGCGGCGTCGCGCCAGCGCGGGAAATGCTGCGCGTGTCTCCACGCCGCGTCGGAGCGGCGTTTGAGCTCGGCGGGGTCGGTCAGCAGACGCCGCAACACGGCGGCGAGCGCATCGGCGTCGCCGGGCGGGACCAGCACGCCGGCGTCCGATGGAACGGTCGTAGGCGCGGCACCGGCATCGCCGGCCACCACCGGCAATCCGCGCGCCATGGCTTCGGTGAAGGCCATGCCGAAGCCCTCGAAATGCGACGGCAGCACGAACAGCGTGGCCTGGTCGTATTCGGCATTGAGCGCCGCGTCGTCGAGCGCGCCGAGCAGCTTGATCCGCGCGTCCAGCTTGTTGGCCTTGATCGAAGCCTTCAATGTCGCCGCTGCCGGCAAATCGCGATCCAGCGTTCCGGCGATCCGGCTTTCCCAGGGGAGATCGGCGATCTTGGCAAGCGCAGCCACGAGCGTGTCGTAGCCCTTGCGCGCATTGACCGCGCCGACGCTCAGGAGCCGCGGCGCACCGCTGCTGCCTTTCGCTCGTGGCGCGGTTTCCGTGCCGGGCTCGACCACGGTGATTTTTTCCTTCGCCACGCCGAAATCGCGAAACAACAAAGCCGCCGTCGGCTTGCTGGTCACGATCACGCGCCGCGCCCGCGCGAGCGCCGTCCGCTCGGTCTTCAGCAAAAAATCGGCGCGCTCGCGTGCGATCCCGGTCTCGAGCCCGAGCGGATGATGCACCAGCGCCACGTATTTACGCGGAACGCGGTCGAGCAGGGAGGCGGGCAGGGCGCCGAACGCAAGCCCATCCACCATGAGAAGCGCATCCGCCGGCACCGCGGCGAACAGGCGTTCGGTCTCTTGCAGGCTCGCTTTGCTAGGCGCGGGGAAATCGCCGGGCAGGCGCAGCGGCTTCACGTCCCAGCGCAGCGCGCGCAACTCGTCGATCACCCGGCGGTCGTAACGGTAGCCGCCGGTCGGCGTATCGACGTCGCCCGGAATGGCGAAAACGACTTCAGGCACAAACGCCCTCGTAGGACGCCCGCGCCACGTGCGACTCCAGGAGCGTCACCTTGATACGCGTCACCATCTTGGCATCGGCGCCGAGCGCGCCTTTCTTCAGCGCCTCGAGCATGCGGTCGAAGATGTAACGCGCCAGCGCCTCGGTCGTGGTGCGCTTGCCTTTGAACTGCGGCAGCTCGTCGAGATTACGGTAGCCGAGCGGCGCCAGCGTCGCCTTGAGCGTGTCGATCGCAGCACCAATATCGACCACCACGTCGTTCGGTCCGAGCTTCTCGGCCATGAACGCGACGTCCACGATATAGGTCGCGCCATGCAGGCGTTGCGCCGGCCCAAACATCTCGCCGGGGATGGAATGGGCGATCATCATGTGGTCGCGGACTTCGACGGCGTACATCAGCTTCCTCTTGTTGAAATCTCAGTAGCGCACGTAGGCGCCGACGCCCGGCGCCTTGGCTGCGAGCACGCGCGGCAGCGCGCGCGGGAGTTCAGCGAACGGGATTTCCTCGCCGAGCAGTGCATCATAGCGGGCGTCGGCGAGCAGCTTCAGTGCGGCTTCCAGCCGCCGGCGGTTGTTCCAACGCGGCCGTCGGAACGTCGGCGGCGTGCCGACCTGGCTCGAAACGATTTTCAGCCGCCGCGAATGGAACGCGCCGCCGAGCGGGATCGCGGCTTTCGCGTCGCCGTACCAGCTCGCTTCCACGATCGTGGCCTCGCGGGCGGCAAGCTCGATCGCGAGCGCGAGGCCGTCGGCGTTGGCGCTGGTGTGGATCACCACATCGGCGTCACGCGGCGCCGCTTCCGGCGCGGCGAAGGCGGCGCCCATCTTGGCGGCGAGCGCCCCACGCGACGGATCGATGTCCACCGCCGTCACTTCGGCACCGGGAATGCGTGCCGCGAGCGCGGCGCACAGCAGGCCCACGAGCCCGGCGCCGATCACCACGATACGGTCGCAGGCCGAGGCCTGGCTGTCCCAGATCACGTTGAGCGCGGTTTCCATGTTGGCGCCGAGCACCGCGCGCCGCGCCGGCACGCTATCGGGCACCGGCACAAGCTCGGCCACCGGCTGAACGAAACGTTCCTGGTGCGGGTAGAGCGAAAAGACGGTGCGCCCGACCAGATCGGCAGGGCCGATCTCGACCTCGCCCACGGCCGCGTAACCGTATTTGACCGGGAAGGGGAAGTCGCCCTCCTGGGCCGGCAGCCGCATGCGTGGCCATTCGCTCGTAGGCAATCGCCCCTCGAACACCAGCCGCTCGGTGCCGCGGCTGATCCCCGAATAGAGCGCCCGCACCAGCGCCTCACCCGGCTTAGGCGCGCCGATCTTGGCTTCGCGCAGCTCCGCCACGCCCGGTGAGACGTACCAGAGCGCGCGCGCCGGCCCGGAAGCCGACCGGCCTGTGGATTGCTGGATAGGTTGATCTCGGCGCATGGCGAATTTTGCAGCGGGGACGCGCCCCTAGGCCAAGGTTTGGCCGTTTTGATGGTTGTAGCGTTTTCCGGGCGGAAAGCGAGTATCTAGGGCTCGGGAGACTTAACGCATGGCAGCCGATCCGGCTTCGGGCGAGATGGCGCAAACGGTCGGTGCCGCCGACGAAACTACGCCTACTGGCACCCAGCGGGTGTCGGTGCTGGCCCGCCGCCGGCTGACCTTCGCCGTCCTGGTAATCGTCACCATCGCCTTCATGGCGGCCTGGCTGGCCGAAATCCTGTCCGCCGACGGGCTTTCGATCCTCGACGCTCTTCTCCTCGTGATGTTCCTCGCCAACGCGCCCTGGATCGTAATCGGATTTTGGAACGCGGTGATCGGCTTCGCGGTGCTCCACTTCACCCGCGATCCGCTGAACACGGTTATTCCGCTCGCCAACCGCGCGCGCGACGACGACCCGATCTTCGAGCGCACGGCGATCTTCATGACGGTGCGCAACGAAGATCCGGCGCGCGCCTACGCGCGCATGATCGCGATCAAGGCGAGCCTCGACGCCACCGGTTCCGGCGACCGCTTCGACTATTTCATCCTGAGCGACAGCTCGCGCGCCAAGGTAATCGCCGTGGAGGAGAAGGCAATCGCCGCCTGGAAGAAGGAGGCCAAGAATCCCGACCAGCTTTTCTATCGCCACCGCAAGGAGAACGCCGGCTTCAAGGCCGGCAACGTGCGCGACTTCTGCGAGCGCTGGGGCAAGAATTACGAATTCATGGTCCCGCTCGACGCCGACAGCCTGCTCACCGGCGCGGCGATCCTGCGGCTGGTGCGCATCATGCAGGCCAATCCGCGGCTCGGCATCCTGCAGAGCCTCGTGGTCGGTATGCCGAGCGGAAGTTTCTTCGCCCGCACCTTCCAGTTCGGCATGCGCCACTCCATGCGCTCCTACACCGCCGGAAGCTCCTGGTGGCACGCCGAGTGCGGCCCGTTCTGGGGACACAACGCGGCGGTGCGCATCAAGCCCTTCACCGATCATTGCAAGCTGCCCGATCTGCCCGGCAAGCCGCCGTTCGGCGGACAAATCCTCTCGCACGATCAGGTCGAGGCTGTGCTCATGCGCCGCGCCGGCTACGAGGTGCGCGTGCTGCCGGAGGAGGGCGGCAGCTACGAAGAAAACCCACCGGCGCTGCCGGATTTCATCCAGCGCGACGTGCGCTGGTGCCAGGGCAATCTGCAATATCTGAAGCTGCTCGATTTGCCGGGCCTGTTCCCCACGAGCTGGGCGCAGCTCGCGCTCGCGATCCAGATGTTCATCGGCTCGGCCGAACTCGTGTTGTTCGTGGCGCTCGCCGCTTTCGCGGCAGCACTTTGGTCGCCGACGGTGCCGTTCCCGGCGCGCTCCGCGCTTGGCCTCTACGTGCTCTGGGTCGTGATGTTCTTCACGCCGAAGCTAACCGGCGTCGCCGACGCCATGCTCCACTCCGGCGCGCGCTATGGCGGCGTCTGGAATCTGATCAAGGGCAGCGTGGTCGAGACCCTGTTCATGGTCGTGCTCGCGCCGATCCAGTGGTTCAATCACGCGCTGTGCATGGGTGCGCTGCTCTCGGGCCGCAACATCTCCTGGGACGCGCCGCAGCGCGACGGCTATCGCGTTTCCTGGCAGGCCGCGCGCGAAGGCCTGTGGCCGCACACGTTGTTCGGCCTGCTGGTGCTGCTGTTCCTCGTTTTCGCCGCGCCCGGCGCGATCGTCTGGTTTCTGCCGTTCCTGACCGGACTGGTGCTGTCGATTCCATTCGCGGTGATCACCTCCTCGCCGGAAGTCGGCCGCCGCGCCATGGCCGCGAAGCTCTGCGCGATCCCCGAGGAGTTCGAGCGGCTGCCGGAGATCGAAGCGGTCGCCGCGCCCGTGAAGCGCCGCCGCTGATCGTCCATGCGTGACGCACTCGTTTCCGCCTATGGCGTCATCCGGTCGCTGCGCATCTATTACGGCGACCGCGCCCGGCGCGCGCGTATGGACGCGCTTTACCGGCGTTTTCTGAAGCCCGGCGATCTTGCCTTCGACATCGGCGCTCACGTCGGCGACCGCGTCGCTTCGTTCCGGCGGCTCGGCGCGCGCGTGGTCGCGATCGAGCCGCAGCCGCCGCTCGCGCGGCTCCTGCGCGTGCTCTATGTCTTCGACCGCAAGGTCGCGATCGAACCGGTCGCGGTGGGGCGCACCAAAGGCACGATCGAGCTCAAGCTCAACCTGCCGAACCCGACCGTGGCGACGGCTTCCGACAGCTTCATCGACGCCGCCAAGGGCGCCGAGGGCTGGAAGGAGCAGCGCTGGACCCGCACCCGCACCGTGCCCGTGACCACGCTCGATGCGCTGATCGAGAAACACGGCGTCCCGCAATTCACCAAGATCGACGTCGAGGGTTTCGAGGACGAGGTGCTGGCGGGCCTGTCGCAAAAGCTGCCGGCGCTCTCGCTCGAGTTCACCACCATCCAGCGCGACGTGGCGCTCGGCGCCATCGAGCGCCTGGCCGCAAGCGCGCCCTATCGCTTCAATGCTGCGGTCGGCGAAAGCCAGCGCCTGGAGCACGCCGAGCCGCTCGACGCCGCAGCGGTTTCTCGCTGGCTCAAGAATCTTCCGCTCAAGGCCAATTCGGGCGACATTTACGCCAGCCTCGATTCGGCCAAGCTAAAAAAGTGAAGGAGAACGTCCTTGGCGATGAGTGCCGGCTACATTCCGTTCCATCCGAACCCGTCGAAGCCAAAGTACAAGCCGCCTGCAGGCGCGATCGATGCGCATTGCCATGTGTTTGGCCCGGAGGACAAATTCCCCTACGCGCCCGAGCGTAAATACACACCCTGCGACGCGCCGAAGGAAAAGCTCTTTGCGCTCCGCGATTTTCTCGGCTTCGACAAGAACGTGATCGTCCAGGCCAGTGCCCATAGCAAGGACAATCGCGCGATGGTCGACGCGCTCGAGAATTCCAAAGGCAAGGCCAAGGGCGTCGCCTTCGTCGGCGAGGAAGTCACCGGCGACGAATTGAAATGGATGGACCGCGCCGGCGTGAAGGGCGTGCGCTTCAACTTCATCAAGCGGCTGGTCGATTTTACCCCGCGCGACGTCTTGGAGCGTATCGCCGCCCGCGTCGCGCCCATGGGCTGGCACGTGGTGGTCTATTTCGAGATGGCCGATCTCGCCGAGCTCGAGTCGTTCTTCACCTCGCTGCCGACCGGCGTCGTCGTCGACCACATGGGCCGCCCCGAGGTAAAGAAGGGTCTCGACCATCCCGACTTCCAGCGCTTCCTGCGCATGATGGACAAGCACAAGAATTTCTGGAGCAAGGTGAGCTGCCCGGAGCGGCTGACGATCGCTGGCCCGCCTTACGACGACGTGGTGCCGTTCGCGCGCAAGATCGTGGAGCGCTTCCCCGATCGCGTGCTGTGGGGCACCGACTGGCCGCATCCGAACATGCCCAAAGAAGCGCCCGATGACGGCGTGCTGGTCGACGTCATTCCGAAAATCGCGCCGACGGCGGCGCTGCAGCAGAAGCTGCTCGTGGACAATCCCATGCGGCTCTATTGGACGTAAGAGCCTCGCCCTCATCCTTCGAGACGCCCTGCACCTCATCCTGAGGAGCCGAGCGAAGCGAGGCGTCTCGAAGGATGAGGTGCAGGGCTCCTCAGGATGAGGGCGATAGAAAATGCAATTCACCATGAAGCCGATCGGGTTCGTGCGCGGCGGCCGCAGCGAGGCCACCAAGGATCATTGGGGCGACAATCGCTCCCGCATCGAGCTCGACGCCAGAGAGTTCGGCCCCGAGGCGCTCGCCGGTTTCGATCAATTGTCGCACATCGAGGTGTTTTTCGTGTTCCATCTGCACGCCGATGAGCCGACCGAGCGGGGCGCCCGCCACCCGCGCGATCGCACCGATTGGCCGAAGGTGGGCATCTTCGCCCAGCGCGGCCGCATGCGCCCGAACCGGATCGGCTTCACCACTTGTCGCATCGTTGCGGTGAAGGGCACCCAGATCGAGGTCGAGGGGCTCGACGCCGTCGACGGTACGCCGGTGCTCGACATCAAGCCGGTCTGGTCCGGGAATGCGCCGCGCGGCGCTTTTCGCGAGCCGCTATGGGCCAAGGAACTCATGGCAAACTATTGGTGAGTTCAGAAGAATTCAAAACAATCCCGAGCATGTCCGATTGCGTTGCATTGCCCGTCCGCGCCCGATATATCCTGCCCTGACGCACTTCAGTCCATCGCCGCATGGGTATCGGCCGGCGTCGAATGGCAGGCCGCCCACGCAACGGAGCCATGCCGATGACCCGCATCGACAAAGAATACGACGACATTCCTGGCAGCTTCGTGTTCGACCAGGAGCGGTCGCGCCGGGGTTACGGCATCAACATGTTCTGCATGTCGCTGATGAAGGACGAGAACCGCAAGGCCTTCAAGGCGAACGAAGCGGAGTACCTGAAGAAGTTCCCGCTGACTCCCGAGCAGACCCAGGCCATCCTCAAGCGCGAATACAACCGCATGCTCGAGCTCGGCGGCAACATCTATTTCACCGCCAAGCTCGGCGCCACCGACGGCCACTCGTTCCAGCATCTGGCCGCGGTGATGACCGGATCGACCCAGGAAGACTACGCCAAGATGATGCTCGCCGGCGGCCGCTCGGTCGAAGGCAACCGCAGCAAGTCGGGCAAGCACGACCCCAAGCCGAAATCGAAAGCTAGCAGGAAGAGATAGGATCGAAACGTGGCCAGGATCATCGCAGGAGCGACCTCGTCGCACGTGCCGGCCATCGGCGCGGCGATCGACAACGGCAAGACCGAGGAACCCTACTGGAAGCGGGTATTTTCCGGCTTCGACAAATCCAAGGAATGGTTTGCCAAGACCAAGCCCGATGTCGTCATCGGGGTCTATAACGATCACGCCTCGGCCTTCTCGGTCGAGATCGTGCCGACCTTCGCGCTCGGCTGTGCGTCCGAGTTTCCGCCGGCCGACGAGGGCTGGGGCCCGCGGCCAGTGCCGGTGGTGAAGGGGTATCCCGATCTGGCCGCGCACATCGCCCAGTCGGTGATCCTCGACGAGTTCGATCTCACCATCTGCAACAAGATGGAGGTCGACCACGGCCTCACCGTGCCGATGAACCTGATGATGGGCACCACCAACGGCGCGTGGCCGTGTCCGGTGATCCCGCTCGCGGTCAACGTCGTGCTCTATCCGCCGCCCACCACGCACCGATGCTTCATGCTGGGCCGAGCGATCCGCAAGGCGGTGGAATCCTATCCGGAGGATCTGCGCGTCGTGATCTTCGGTACCGGCGGCATGTCGCACCAGATTTCCGGCCCGCGCGCCGGTCTCATCAATTCCAAGTTCGACAAGGCGTTCCTCGACGACCTCGCGCGCAACCCGAAGAAGCTCACCAAGATCAAGCATGTCGATCTGATGCGCGAGGCCGGCCTCGAGGGCATCGAGCTGGTGATGTGGCTCGTTATGCGCGGCGCGCTCGACGACAAGGTGAACGAGGTCTACCGCTTCTACACCGTGCCCGCCTCCAACACGGCGGTCGGCCACATCATCCTCGAGAACAAGCCGAAAGCGTCGAAGAAAAAGGCCAAAGGGAAGAAGAAATGAAGATCTGCGTCGCCGGTCAGGGCGCGTTCGGTCAGAAGCATCTCGACGCGTTGAAGCGAATCCCAGGTGTGGAAGTCACCTCGCTGGTCGGCGGCAACCAGGACTCGACCGCGCAGGTCGCCAAGAAGTACGGCATTCCGCACTTCACCGGCGATCTCTCCGAGGGCATCAAGCGCGCCGACGCGGTGATCCTCACCACGCCGACCAAGATGCACTTCCGCCAGGGCGAACAGGTGATGCGCGCCGGCAAGCACGTGCTGGTCGAAATCCCGGTGACCGACAGCGTCGTGGACGCCGAGAACCTGGTGAAGATCGCGAAAGAAACCGGCGTCGTCGCCATGGGCGGCCATGTCCGCCGCTTCAATCCCAGCCACCAGTGGATCCACAAGCGGATCGTGAAGGGCGAGCTGAAAATCCAGCAGATGGACGTGCAGACCTATTTCTTCCGCCGCAAGAATATCAACGCGGCGGGCAATGCGCGCAGCTGGACCGATCATCTCTTGTGGCATCACGCCGCCCACACCATCGATCTGTTCCAGTATCAGGCCGGCGAGACAATTTCCGATTGCTACGCGGTGCAGGGCCCGATCCACCCGCAGCTCGGCATCGCCATGGACATGGGCATCGTCGCCAAGGTGCCGTCGGGCGCGATCCTCACGCTGTCGCTCTCCTTCAACAACGACGGACCGCTCGGCAGCTTCTTCCGCTACATCTGCGACAACGGCACCTACAAGGCGTTCTACGACGATCTTTCCGATGGCAAGGACAACAAGATCGACGTCTCGAAGGTCGACGTATCGATGGACGGCATCGAGCTCGAGGATCGCGAGTTCATCGCCGCCGTCAAGGAAAAGCGCGAGCCGAACGGCAGTCTTGCCCAGTTGCTTCCCTGCATGCGCGTGCTCGGCAAGCTCGAGCAGATCGTCGATCCGCATCGCAAGGCGCACGCCTAACCGTTTGACCGAACCCAGCCCGTGAACGCATCCGGCGGGCCCGACCCGACCCGCACCATCGTCTTTCTCGCAATCGCCTGTTTCGCGAGCGCCGCGTCGCTGCGTGCCTGCGACCCGATCCTGCCCGAAATCGCGCGCAGCTTCGGCACCACGCCGGGCGCGGCCGCCTACATCGTCAGCTTCTTCGGCATCGCTTACGGCTTCGCGCAGTTCGGCTACGGCTTCGCCGGCGAACGCTTCGGCAAGCTGCGTGTGATGATCACGGCGACATTCCTGTCGGCCGTTACCGCCGCGGTCTGCGGACTCGCCAGCTCGCTGAATTTCCTGATCATCGCGCGCGCCGGCGCCGGCGTCACGGCCGCCGCGATCATTCCGCTCGCCATGGCCTGGATCGGCGACGCGGTGCCTTACGACCGCCGCCAGACGGTGCTCGCACGCTTTCTCTTCGGCGCCATCCTCGGCATCACGCTCGGCCAGCTTTTCGGCGGCGTGATCGCCCAGCATTTCGGATGGCGCTGGGTGTTCGCGACGCTGGCCGCGATCTTCTTCGTGGCCGGCTGCGCCCTCGCTTATGAGAGCGCAACCGCGGGCGATCGCGGCCACGCCGATGCGCCGCCCTCCGAAGTCCGGGTCGCGCGCGATGGCCTCGATGTTGCGCCGGCCCTGGGTGGTGACCGTGCTGGTGACCATATTCCTCGAAGGCGCCGTGTTCCTTGCGGCGATCACCTTCGTCGGCTCGGACCTGTGGGCGCGCTTCGGCCTCGGCTTCGACGCCATCGGCCTGATCGTCGCCGGCTATGGCGTCGGCGGCTTGCTCTATGTCGCAGCGGCGTCCGCGCTGGTGCGCCGGCTCGGCGAGGGCGGTTTGGTGGTTGGCGGGGGCGTGGTGATGGCGCTCGCCATGGTCACCATCGCAATCGCGCCCACGGCGCTGATTGTCGCACCTGCCATGGTCGCGACCGGCTTCGGCTACTACATGTTCCACAACACTTTGCAGGTGAATGCGACCCAGATGGCGCCCGAGGCGCGCGGGATCGCGCTCGGCCTGTTCGCCAGCTGCATGTTTCTCGGGCAGGCGATCGGGGTCGCGGTTGCAGCACCGTTTTTCGACAACACTGGCGGCCCACCGATATTCCTTGCCGCGGCGGTCTTTCTTGTGATCCTTTCTTTCGTCTATCGCTGGCAGGCCCGCCGCCACGCCTAGATATTGATACCGCATTGCAAAAATTTAAGCCGGGGGGCTTGCTCGGACCGCTGGCGAATTTGCTAGAGTGCTGTGGAGTACGCGGGTGAACGCGGACCAAAAACCTACGCGGCACTAGACCGTGTTCCCCATCGTCCATGATGGTTTCTCTAGGGAGGAATACATGCCGAAGAAAAAAAGCGCGCCCGTAGCGGGCCGCCGCAATTTTCTGAAGACTGCGGGTCTTGCCGGCGCTGCTGCAGCGGCGACTATCGCAATGCCGCAGATTTCGCGGGCGCAGACCGTCGCGCTGGAAATGCAGACCTCTGGCCTGCCACCGACATCTTCACCGAGATGGCCCAGCAATATGTTGAACGCGTCAACTCGATGGCGGCCGGACGGCTGAGGATCGACCTGCTGCACGGCGGCGCCGTGGTGCATCCGTTCCAGGTGCTCGACGGCGTGCACGGCGGGCAGATCGACGCCGCGCATACCGTGACCGTCTACTGGTACGGCAAGCACAAGGCCGCCTCGCTGTTCGGCACCGGCCCGGTGTTCGGCTTCAACGCCAACGAAGGCCTCGGCTGGATTCTACAACGGCGGCGGAAAAGAGCTTTTCGAGGAGCTGCAGACGCAGATCATGAAGCTCAACGTCAAGAGTTTCTTCGCCATGCCGATGCCGACCCAGCCGCTCGGCTGGTTCAAGAAGCCAATATCAAGGGCCGAGGACCTCAAGGGCCTGAAGTACCGCACCGTCGGTCTCGCAGCCGATCTGTTCCAGGCTCTGGGCGCCTCGGTGGCGCAGCTTCCGGGCGGCGAGATCGTGCCGGCCATGGAGCGCGGTGTGATCGATGCGTTCGAGTTCAACAACCCGACTTCGGACCGCCGCTTCGGCTCGCAGAACGTGGCCAAGAACTACATGCTCGGCAGCCATCACCAGGCGACCGAGTATTTCGAGATCATGTTCAACCGCACCAAGTTCAACGGTCTGCCCAAGGAGCACCAGGCGATCCTGCAGTACGCCGCCGAGGCCGCGTCTTCCGCCAACGAGTGGAAGGCGATGGACCAATATTCGAAAGACTTGCAGGATTTGGTCAACGTGGAAAAGGTCAACGTGCTCCGCACGCCGCAGAGCGTATTTGACGCCCAGATCAAGGCCTGGGACGGCCTCATCGCAAAGCTCGAGGAGGATCCCTTCATGAAGAAGGTGATGGACTCCCAGAGGGCTTGGGTCCGGCGTGTCGTGTTCTACAATCTGTACAATTCGACCGACTACAAGGGCGCCTACGAGCATCACTTCCCACGCACCGTGAAACTGTGATTCGGTGCGACAAGACGATAGTGCCCATGCGATCGGGTAGGGCGGCGCAAAATCGCGCCGCCCCACCCGCTGTTAGGGGTGAATTGTCGGGGGCGCGAATGCGGGCATATTCAGGGAGCGGTCAACCATGACTCGCTTCCTTCACTTCATCAACTCGCTGAGCACCTGGGTCGGCAAATCCTTCGCGTGGCTCATCCTCGTGCTCACGCTCGGCATCAGTTACGAGGTCTTCGTGCGCTACGTGCTGCGCGCGCCGACCACCTGGGCCTTCGACTTCAGCTACATCAATTACGGTGCGCTGTTCCTGATGGCCGGCGCCTATACGCTTTCGCGCAACGGCCACGTGCGCGCCGACGTCGTCTACCGCTTCTGGTCGCCGCGGGCGCAGGCGGGCATGGATCTCCTGCTCTACGTCATTTTCTTTCTTCCGGCAGTGGCGTCATGGATGTATGCCGGCTTGCCATACGCGATCCAATCGATCGGGTATCGTGAAGTGAGCATCTTCAGTCCCGCCGGTGTCCCCGTATTTCCATTGAAGACGCTGATTCCGGTGGCCGGCGTGCTCCTGCTCATCCAGGGCATCGCCGAAATTATCCGTTGCATTCTCTGCATTCGCCTCGGCCGTTGGCCGCAGCGGCTGCACGACGTCGAGGAAACGGAAAGCATAATCCTGCAAGAGCAGAAACTGCACGCCGGGCAGGACAATCCAGCACAAACGGGTCAGAAGGGGGCTTGAGCATGACTGACCCGCAAGTCGGCATGTTGATGCTGGGATTGTTCATCTTCATCATCATGCTGGGGTTTCCGATCGCCTTCACGCTGATCGCGATGGGCGTCGGCTTCGGCTTCTACGCCTATTACACGCCGGGTCAGGAGATCATTCAGAACCGCGTCTTCACGCTACTCGTGCAGAAGACCTTCGAGGTGTCGTCGAGCGATGTGCTGGTGGCGATACCCCTGTTCTTGTTCATGGGGTACCTGGTCGAGCGCGCCAACATTCTCGATCGCCTGTTCCACTCGCTGCAGATCTCCATGAAGAACGTGCCCGGCGCGCTTGCGGTGGCGACGCTGGTCACCTGCGCCATGTTCGCGACCGCTACCGGCATCGTCGGCGCGGTGGTGACCTTGATGGGGCTGCTCGCCTTTCCCGCGATGCTGCGCGCGGGCTACGACGTCAAGCTCTCGGCCGGCGTGACTTGCGCGGGTGGATGTCTCGGCATCCTGATCCCGCCGAGCATCCTGCTGATCGTCTATGCCGCTACCGCCGGCGTCTCGGCGGTGAAGCTCTATGCCGCGGCCTTCCTGCCCGGCTTCCTGCTCACCGCCCTCTATATCGGCTACGTCATCATCCGGGCGGTGATCAATCCGAAGCTCGCGCCGAAACTGCCCAAGGAGCAGACCGACATTCCGTTCAGCGAAGTGCTGTGGTCGCTCGCGACCTCGTTTCTTCCGCTCGCGCTGCTGATCATGTCGGTGCTCGGCGCCATTCTGTTCGGACTGGCGACGCCTTCGGAAGCTGCCGGCGTCGGCGCGCTCGGCAGTATCGTTCTCGCCGCCGCCTATGGCGCGCTCAATTTCACGATGCTGCGTAATTCGGTGTACCTGACCGCGCGCGCGACCGCGATGGTCTGCTACCTGTTCGTCGGTTCGTGGACCTTCTCGTCGGTGTTCGCCTATCTCGGGGGGCAGGCGGTGGTCGAGCAATTCTTCCTCGGATTGAATCTGTCGACGACCGGGTTCTTGCTGCTCACCCAGGTCATCATCTTCCTGCTCGGCTGGCCGCTGGAATGGACCGAGATCATCATCATCTTCGTCCCGATCTTCCTGCCGCTGCTGCCAAAGTTCAATGTCGACCCGATTTTCTTCGGGATACTGGTGGCGCTGAACACCCAGACCGCCTTCAACACCCCGCCGGTGGCCATGGCCGCGTTCTACCTGAAGGGCGTCGCCCCGCCGTGGGTGACGCTCTCCGATATTTTCAGGGGCGCGCTGCCCTTCGTGTGGATGGTGTTCTTGACCATGCTCCTGGTCTACATATTCCCGGGAATCGCGCTGTGGCTGCCTGACTATCTCTACACCGCGCGTTGAGCGGAATCGCATGAGTCTGGGCGCGCTTGGCATCATCGAAGCCGCGGCACATATCCGCGAAGGACGTATCACCGCGCAGGAACTCGTCGCCGACTGCATCAAGCGCATCGACGAAATCGATGCCGAGGTCCAGGCTTGGACTTTCCTCGATCGCGATCACGCGATGCGGCAGGCCCTGGCGCTCGACGAGCAGCGCAAGGCAGGCAAGGCGCTCGGCCCGTTGCACGGTGTTCCGGTCGGCATCAAGGACATTTTCGACACCGGCGACATGCCGACCGAGTTCGGGTCGAAGCTGTGGGCCGGCCGGAGATCGCGCAGCGACGCCTACGCGGTCGCGCGATTGCGCGGGGCCGGCGCGGTGATCATGGGCAAGACTGTGACCACCGAATACGCATACTTCCACCCCGGCAAGACGCGCAATCCGCACGACAAGGAACGCACGCCGGGCGGCTCCTCGAGCGGTTCGGCGGCTGCGGTCGCGTCCTTCATGGTGCCGGGTGCGATCGGCAGCCAGACCAACGGCTCGGTGGTCCGGCCGGCCGCCTTCTGCGGCGTCGTCGGCTTCAAGCCGAGCCACGGGCTCATCCCGCGCACCGGCGCGCTAATCTTGTCGCGCACGCTCGACCATGTCGGCGTATTCGCTCGCTCGGTCGAGGACGCCGCGCTCTTGGCCGAGAATATGGCCGGCTTCGATGAGGAAGACGCCGACACCAGGCCGCTGGCGCGCCCGCCGTTCTCCTCTGTCGCCGCCAGCGAGCCGCCCTTGCCGCCGCGCTTGCCTTCGTGCGCGGGCCGGCCTGGAAGCATGCCGAGCCGGTGACCCGCGAGGCGTTTGCGCAACTCGTGGAGACGCTCGGCGAGCAAGCCCAGGAGGTCGAAATCGGCGAGAGCTTCGAGCGCGCCATCGACCTGCACAAGACCGTGATGGAAGTGGAGATGGCGCACAATCTCCGCCGCGACTACGAGAAGGGCGGGGACCAGCTCAGCCCGGTGCTGCGCGAGCTGATCGAGCGCGGCCGCGCCAAGTCGGCGGTCGACTACACCGCGGCCGTCGCCGCGATCGACCCGTTCAATGCCGGGCTCGACGAGTTGTTCAACGAATACGATGCGATCCTGACGCCGGCCGCGCCGGGCGAAGCGCCGCGCGGGCTCGATGCCACCGGCAACCCGATTTTCTGCACGCTGTGGACATATCTGCGGGACGCCGGCGATCACGCTGCCGCTGCTGCAGTCGGAAGCCGGCCTGCCGTTGGGCGTGCAGCTTGTCGGCCGGCGCGGTGACGACGCGCGCCTCTTGCGTACGGCGCGTTCCCTGGTCAAGACTATCGGAAGCGGAAGGCGCAGTGGCGGAAAGAGCGGGGCCGCTGGCGAAGTTGAAGCCCGAAGCGGAAAAAAGAGGAAAGCATCATGATCTTCATCACCGGCCTCGTGGGTATCGTCGGGCTCTGTCTGTTCCTCGGCATCATGCTCTGGTGGGTCAAGGCGCTGCCGCTCATCATCATCGTGGTCGGCGTCTTGCTGCTGTTGCTCTATGACTGGGTCCAGACGCTCCGCTTCGGCGAAAGCGGCCCTGGCCGGCGCTGACGCACGCCTTACTGTACCCGGTTGCCGGTGATCGTGAGCTGGGCGTAGCGCGAAGCGTCGCGCGTGAGATCGCCGGTCACCGGCTTCAGCCCGTCCATGCCGACGATCGCACCGGTACTGGCGCCGACGATCAGGTTGTCGGCCACCAGCGCCGATCCCGCGCCCGTCGCCACCGAGATCGCAACGCCGACCGGCGAGCTGCGCACCAAGTTCCCCGTAACGGTCACGTCCCGCAAATAATTTTTCCATCCGAGCCAGATGCCGGCCACCGGCGCGCCCTCGATCACGTTCCCGGTGATCGCGGTGTCGGCTTCGGCGGAGATACCGGTGCCGCACGCTTCGGCGCTCGTCTTCGGGTCGCCGCGCGTGAACAGATTGCGCACCAGATTGCCCTGGCAGACCGCAAGCCGGCCGCCGTGATTGAAATTCGTGATGGATATGCCGGTTGCGGCGCCGTCGATCACGTTGGTCGCGATCAACGCACCCTCGAAGCCGAATTCGGAATAGAGCGCGACCTCGCCGAGTTTGGTGCAGGTGTTGCCGCGCACCTGCAGGTTCGAGGCGGCGTTGCCGCGCACCGCCGAATAGGCGCAGGCATGGATGCGGTTGTCGGCGACGATCACGTTGCCGGCACGGAACACGTTGATGCCGTTTCCGTTCTGGCCGGTGCCGCCGTCCTTGGCGCCGATCTGCTCGATGCGATTGCCGGTCACCAGCGTTCCGTCGTCGCCCACCGACGTGCGCCAGATCAGGATGCCGTTATTGCCGGCTTCGCGGATCGTGTTGCCCTTGATCGCGAGCCCGCGCGCGTCGAGCGAGAAGATCGCGGCCTTGGCCGCGCCGACGATCGTGTTTCCGGAAATTTCGCCCTCGACCCGCTCGAGCATGATGCCGTTGCCGCCGCTCGCGGTGAAGGTGCAATCGAGAATGCGCACGTTCGGCGCATCGCGCAGCGTGAGCAAGCCGCGCCGCTCCGGAAGAGGCCGCTCAAGGCCGTCGAAGACGATGCCTTGCAAGGTGATGTCGCCCGCGCCGGAGGCCGCCAGGATCGAAGCGCCATAACCGAGCACGAGACGGCTTCCGCCGCGAACGCCGAAAATCTGGCTGCCGGCTGGCAGCACGAGATCGGCGGCGCGATAGAGGCCCGGCGGCAACATGAGCGGAACGCGATGGCGCGCTGCGGCGTCGATTGCCCGCTGCAAGGCCGTTGACTGATCGTCGAGCGCATCCGGTTTGACACCGAACATCGAAGCATCCACGCCGAACACGCCGACCGCGCTGGGCGCGGCCTGCACGACCTTGGCACCGAGCGGATAAGCCACTCCGGCGGCGGAAAAACCGAGAAGAGTGCGGCGATCTACTGACACGCGATGCTCCCGTGGCTAGGGAGCTCTCTGATCCAAGACGCGTGCCGGGCTTCTGTTTCGTTTCGGGACGTTTACTTTCGCCGCACCTCGGCCACGAGCGCGCGCAGGATCGCTTCACCAGTTCGAAAGAGAGCCATGACGCTTGGCTGCTTGCCGGTCCGGGGCCGCGTGTTCCGCGCCCGCGGCCAGGGAATGTGGATAAAGGTTACCAGCGGCCGGCGCGCTCCCCGGGTCTTATCGAGACAGGCGAACAGGCTCGCATTGCAAACATAGCGCCCCGCATCCCGCGAAAGCCGTGCCGGCACGCCGCCGCGTCGCGCGGCCGCGATCAGGCGGCGGACCTCGGGCCGGACGAAAAGCTCCGCGGGCGCCTTCGGATCGAGCTTCCGCGACGGGGGAACGGAGCGCGCCGCATCGGGATGGATCAGCGAGGCGGCGTTCACCGCCCGCGTCTCGATCCGCAGCCGGTCGCTGCAGCCGGCAAGTCCGAACAGGAGCACTGCGTCGGGGTCGTATTTCGCGAGCAAGCGCGGAAGCTCCTTGGTGACCGCGGCATAGATGGTCGGAAAAACATGGGCGTGGATTTTCACTTCGGCCAGCCCCGGCCGCCGCATCCGGCCGAGCGCCAGCGCCAGATCGCCGGACGGATTGCGCGGCGCGCCGGGAAACGGCCCGAAGCCGGCGACGAGAACGTTGAGCATCTCTAGAGCCCGAGCAGGCGCGCGAGCTCGTCGGCGGCCTGGGCCGGCGGGATTTTCCCGGCCGCGACCCCGGCTTCGAGCGCCGGCAGCTTCGCCCTGACTTTCGCGTCGGTGCGCAGCCGCTCGCGCAGCCGTTCGTCGATCAGCGCCCACATGGCGCGCACCTGCTGGGCGCGCCGCTTGGCCTCGAGGCCCTTGGCGCCAAGCTGGTCACGATGCGCGAGCACGGCGTTCCACATCGGAATAATGCCATCGCCGGTGAGCGCGGAGAACGTCAGCACGGGAGGCGGCGGCGCGTTGCCGCTGCTGGCCAGAATGTTCAGCGCCGCCTTGAGCGATGCCGCCGCCGCCTTGGCGCGCGGGATATTGTCGCCATCGGCCTTGTTGACCGCGACGATGTCGGCGAGCTCCAGGACGCCCTTCTTCAAGCCCTGCAGCTCGTCGCCGGCACCGGGAAGCATCAGGACGAGAAACGTGTCGGTCATTTCCGCCACTTCCGATTCCGACTGGCCCGCGCCGACCGTCTCGACCAGCACCACGTCGTAGCCTGCGGCTTCGCACAGCAGCATCGTCTCGCGCGTGCGCGCGGCGACGCCGCCGAGCGTGCCGGCGGCGGGCGAGGGGCGCACGAACGC
Organism: uncultured Alphaproteobacteria bacterium; assembly: GCA_963772885.1. Lineage (GTDB taxonomy): Bacteria > Pseudomonadota > Alphaproteobacteria > Rhizobiales > Xanthobacteraceae > JAHFPN01. The sequence continues at coordinate 178,090 of CAVYZC010000001.1, forward strand.
GCGCTCGTCCACCGCCAGGCGCGCCATGCGCGTCTTGTCGCCGAGGATCGACCCGCCGGTGCGCTTCGACGACGGATCGACCGCGAGCACCGCGACGCGGTGGCCCTCGGCCGTGAGCTGGCTGCCGAGCGTGTCGATCGCGGTCGACTTGCCGACGCCGGGCACGCCGGTAATGCCGACGCGCACCGCCTTGCCGGTCGCGGGCAACAGCTTGCGCAACAGCTCCTGCGCGCGCGCGCGATGCTCGGGCTTCTTCGATTCGACGAGCGTGATCGCGCGCGCCAGCGCGGCGCGGTCGCCTTTGCGGACCTGCTCGGCGAGGAGGGTCGGGATCTTTCTGCAAGGCAGCCATGCGAATCGGGCGCGTCCGCTCACGGGATTATGAACTCGCGCGCAATTTCTCACGCTTCGCACGGTTGACAAACCGTTTCCGTCGAATTCCGTCCGCAATTTTCCTCAAAATGGTCAATCGAGCGCCGGATTAGGGCCCGCTCGCGGGTTTCGACTTGCCCGGTTCCAAGATCGGAACCCGGCCGCGCGTCCGCGGGGCCGGCCATGATGGAGGACACGATCCATGAACTGGCAACAGATCGAAGGAAAGTGGAACCAGGTCAAAGGCCAGGCGCGGCAGCAATGGGCGCGCCTGACCGACGACGATCTGGCCAACATCCACGGCAAGCGCGATGAGCTTCTGGGCAAGATCCAGGAGCGCTACGGCTTCGCCAAGGAGGAGGCCGAGCGTCAGCTCGAAAGCTGGGTGAAGACGCTCCACTGACGCTTCCTTCGCTCCAGCTCAAGGAGCGGCGGCGCTAACGCAGCGCCGCGACGGCCGGCCCGGGTTTGCCCGCCGGGGCCGGCCGTTGCTATTCCGCCGCCGCGCGCTTGTGCCCTAGCCTCTGGGCGAGCTTCTTCAGGAGTTCCTCGGCCGCTTCCGCGATCACCGTGCCGGGCGGAAAGATCGCCTCGGCGCCGGCCGCCTTCACCGCCGCGAAATCCTGCGGCGGGATTACGCCGCCGACCACGATCATGATGTCGCCGCGGCCCTGACGCTCGAGCTCGGCCTTGAGCTCCGGCACCAGCGTCAGATGTGCGGCGGCGAGCGACGAAATGCCGATGATGTGCACGTCGTTCTCGACCGCCTGGCGCGCGGCCTCGCCGGGCGTCGCGAATAGCGGCCCGATATCCACGTCGAAGCCCAAGTCGGCGAACGCCGAGGCGATCACCTTTTGGCCGCGGTCATGACCGTCCTGGCCGACCTTGGCCACGAGAATGCGCGGCCGGCGGCCTTCCTCGGCCTCGAACGCCTCCACGTGGCTCTGCACGCGCTGCACGACATCGGTCATCGGACCGGCCTCCCGCCGATAGACGCCGGATATAGCACGCGTCTCGGCGCGGTGGCGGCCCCAGACCTTTTCGAGCGCCATTGAAATCTCGCCGACCGTGGCCTTGGCCCGCGCCGCGTCGACCGCGAGCGCGAGCAGATTGCCCTTTCCGGTCTCGGCCGACCGGGTGAGCGCGGCGAGCGCCGTCTCCAGCTTCTTCGGGTCGCGCTCGGCCCGCAGCCGCTGGAGCTTGTCGATCTGCAGCTTGCGCACGGCGGAATTGTCGATCTTCAGGATTTCGATCTCGTTCTCAACGTCGGAGCGATACTTGTTGACGCCGACCACGGTCTGCGCGCCGGAATCGATGCGCGCCTGGGTCTTGGCAGCGGCTTCCTCGATGCGGAGCTTCGGGATGCCGGCCTCGATCGCCTTGGCCATGCCGCCGAGCGCTTCCACTTCCTCGATGTGCTCCCACGCCTTGGCCGCGAGCTCGTAGGTGAGCCGCTCGAGATAGAACGAGCCGCCCCAGGGATCGACGATCTTGGTCGTTCCGCTCTCCTGCTGCAGGAAAATCTGCGTGTTGCGCGCGATGCGGGCGGAGAAATCGGTCGGCAGCGCCAGCGCCTCGTCGAGCGCGTTGGTGTGCAGCGATTGCGTGTGGCCCTGGGTCGCGGCCATGGCTTCGACCGCGGTGCGCACCACGTTGTTGAAAACGTCCTGCGAGGTGAGCGACCAGCCGGAGGTTTGCGTGTGCGCGCGCAGCATCAGCGATTTCTCGGACTTGGGCTTGAACTGCTTCATCAGCTTGGCCCACAGCATGCGCGCGGCGCGCTGCTTGGCCACCTCCATGAAGAAATTCATGCCAGCGTTCCAGAAGAACGAGATGCGCGGCGCGAAGGCGTCGATGTCGAGTCCGGCCTTGAGCCCGGCGCGCACGTATTCGACGCCGTCGGCCAGCGTATAGGCGAGCTCGAGGTCGAGCGTCGCTCCCGCTTCCTGGATGTGATAGCCGGAAACCGAGATCGAATTGAATTTCGGCATGTGCGCCGAGGTATAGGCGATGATGTCGGAGATGATCCGCATCGAAGGGGCGGGCGGATAAATGTACGTGTTGCGCACCATGAATTCTTTGAGGATGTCGTTCTGGATCGTGCCCGAGAGCTTGGCCGCCGGCACGCCCTGTTCCTCGGCGGCAACGATATAGAGCGCCAGCACCGGCAGCACCGCGCCGTTCATGGTCATCGACACGCTGATCTCGTCGAGCGGGATGCCCGAGAACAGCGTGCGCATGTCGTAGATCGAATTGATGGCGACGCCCGCCATGCCCACGTCGCCGGAGACGCGCGGATGATCGGAGTCGTAGCCGCGGTGGGTGGCGAGATCGAAGGCGACCGAGAGGCCCTTCTGTCCGCCGGCGAGGTTGCGGCGATAGAAGGCGTTGGAATCCTCCGCCGTCGAGAAGCCCGCGTATTGGCGGATGGTCCAGGGCTGCGTCACGTACATGGTCGGGTAGGGGCCGCGCAGATACGGCGCCAGGCCGGGCCAGGTGTCGAGGAAGTCGATGCCCTTCACGTCGACGGGGCCGTAGCTCGGCTTCACGGCGATGCCTTCGGGCGTGAGCCAGGGCTCGTTGCCGGCCGCGGGCGCGGCGAGCTTCGGCTCGCTCCAGGCGAGCTTCGCGAAATCGGGAAGGCTGCTCACTCGCATTCTCCGTGTGCCGCCTTGAAGCGGAACTTATAGCACGATCGGGGCACGTTCAGGATGCCGCCGGCTTCCGCGGTGCTCTATTCGAACGGTTCTCCGAGCCGAATGGGTGCGAGCGGCTCGAGGCGAATCGCGTTCGCAGGCGGCTTCGCCGGCTCGGGTTTGGCCGCCTCCAGGACCGTGACCGGAAGTTCGGCGGGATTTGAAAGACCGTGGCTCCGATCAGCGCTTCTGCGCCGCGCGCGACGTTCGCCTCGCGCTCTTTGCGCACGCTCGCCACCGCTTGCTGGATATAGCCCGAGACCAGCGCTTCCGCGGCGCCGCCGGCGGCCTCGATGCCCTGGAATAATCGCCACGCCGCGGCGCACAGCTCCTGCGTGAGGCTCTCGATCGCGCCGGAGCCCGCGCCCGCGTCGGCCACGCGATGCACATTGGCTTCCTCGGTGAGCACGAGCTGGGTATTGCGCGCGACGCGGCGCGCGAAGGCGTCGGGCAGACCGAGCGCGGCCGTATAGGGCAGCACCGTGACGCTGTCGGCGCCGCCGAGCCCGGCCGAAAACACGGCGACTGTCGCGCGCAGCATGTTCACGTAGGGATCGCGCTTCGTCATCATCCGCCAGGCGGTCTCGGCGGAAATGAACGCAATTGCGGGCGCCAGGCCGCAGGCTTCCTCGATGCGCGCCCAAAGCTTACGCAGCGCGCGGAACTTGGCGATGGTGAGGAACTGATCGGCGTCGGCCGCCATGCGGAAGAAAATCATCCGCCGCGCGTCGTCGAGCTTCACGCCGCCGGCCTCGAGCGCGCGCATATATTCGACCGCCACCGCGAGCGCGAAGGCCAGCTCCTGCGCCTCCGAGCCGCCGGCATTGTGGATCACGCGCCCGTCGGCCACCGCGAACGGCCCGTGGAAGCCTTGACCGGCCATGCCGGTGACGGCGGCGGCGAATATTTTGGAAAGTGCGCTCCAGGGCGCAGCGCTCGCTCCGGCCTGGGCGATTGCGCCCAAAGGATCGAAGCCGAAGCGGATATTGGTGGTAGCGGGCGCGATGCCGCGCCGCTTCACGATCGACGCGAGCGACGCGGCCGCATCCTTGTGCTGCGGGCTGAGATCGAGCTCGATGGCGATGCCGGCGTCGAGATAGACGCCGTCGAGCACGCGCGCGAGCGTGGCCTCGGAGCCGTCGATGCCGTAGCCGTGGCTGCCGACGGAGCCTGCGAACACCAGCGCAAGTCCGCTCGCGCCGTTCGCCAGATCCTCGAGCGCCTGCGCGTTGGCCTTGACCGGATCGGGATGATCGACGCGCTGCAGCACCTGCCAGGGCGCGGCGCCACGTGCGCCGGCGATCGCGTGCGCCTCGGCCGCGCGCTCGCTCAGCGCATCGATCCGAAGCCCGTCATAGGTCCGCGCCACCAGCGTCTCGTCGAGCGGCGCGCCCTTGAGCGCCTGCTCGACCAGCTTCAGCCAGTCCTCGCGGCGGGCGGGTGGGAATTCCCCGGCGAGCTTGAGGTCCGTCATGACATGGAAGTACGCGGCGGCTTGCGGCCGGGCAAGTCCCGCCCTGCCCGGGAAACGGGCAAGTACTTAGGGCTTCGCGTCCGGCGCGGCGAACAGGGCGATGCCCTTGCGGCCGACGCGCACAAGCGCATCGCTCACCTTGATCCCGTTCACCATCCGGTCGGGCGCGATCTCGGCGAGCGGGACGAGCACGAACGCGCGCTCGAGCAGGCGCGGGTGCGGGATTTCGAGATCGGGCTCGGCGATCTTGAGATCGCCGTAAAGCAGCACGTCGAGATCGATCACGCGCGGGCCGAAGCGGACCTCCTGCTTCCGGTCGCGGCCAAGCTGGGTCTCGATCGCGAACAAGGCGGCGAGCAGCGCCCGCGGCGCTAGCTCGGTCGTGCCGCGCACGACCTGATTGAGATAGGGGCCCTGCGCCACCGGGCCCCACGGCTCGGTCTCGTAGACCGACGAAATCGCCGTGAGCTTGAGCGGGCCGCTATCGAGCGCCGCGCGTGCGCGCGTGAGGTTGGCGGCGCGGTCGCCGAGATTGGAGCCGAGCGCGACGAAGGCCTCAGCCATCGCGCCGCCGCTCGACCGTGGCCGCGACATAGTCGATCACGGCCGGCACCGGCGCCGCCGGTTTCTTCACCGTCACGCGGGCGGAGAGGATGCGGGGGAAATGTGCCAGGAGTGCCGCTGCCACATGTGCCGCCGCCGCCTCGATCAGATCGAACCGCTTGTCGAGGAACGCCGCCTGCGCCACCGCGACCACCTCGGCATAGTCGACGGCCGCGGCGAGCTTGTCGGTCTTGGCCGCTTCGGCGATATCGGTTTCGAACGAGAGATCGATGAGGAAGCGCTGGCCGTTCAGCTTCTCGGCCTCGGTCACGCCGTGATGGGCGAACACCGAGAGCCCCGCGATGTCGATGGTGCCGCGCATCAGTGCGCTCCGCGGATCGCCTCGGCCACGCGCAGCGCCTGCACGTGGGCCGCCACGTCGTGCACGCGCAGGATCGCCACCCGCCCGAGTACGGCGAAGATGTTGGCGGCGAGCGTGCCGGGCAGCCGCTCGCGCGGCTCGCTCGGCGAGAGCCGGCCGATGAAGCTCTTGCGCGAAGTGCCGAGCAGGATCGGAAAGCCGAGCTCGTGCAGCTCGTCGAGCCGGGCGAGGATCAGGAGATTCTGTTCGAGCGTCTTGCCGAAGCCGATGCCCGGATCGAGCACGATGCGGTCATCGCGGATGCCGGCGGCGCGCGCCCGCGCCAGCGAGTTGGCGAAGAACACGCGGATGTCGTCGAGGATGTCGATATTGGGCTCCGCCCGCTCGCGATTGTGCATGATGACGACCGCGGCGCCGGCCGCCGCCACCACGCGCGCCATGTCCGGATCGCGCTGCAAGCCCCATACGTCGTTGACCATGCGCGCGCCTGCTTTAAGCGCGGCCTCGGCAACACTGGCCTTGTAGGTGTCGATCGAAACCGGAATCTCGGTCTTCTCCACCAGACCCGCGATCACCGGCAGTGCGCGTTTCAATTCCTCGCCGGCATCGACCGCAACATGGCCCGGCCGGGTCAACTCGCCGCCGACATCGACGATATCGGCGCCTTCCTCGATCATGCGCAGGCCGGCGCGCACCGCGGCGCCGGCGTCTGCGTACAGACCGCCGTCGGAGAATGAATCCGGCGTCATGTTGATGACGCCCATCACCAGCGTCCGGCCGCCGAGCTTGAGCGGCAGGCCGCGCGCGTCGAGCGTGCGGATCGGGGCGGGTTCGAGCATGGCGTGATCCAAAGGTCGTGCGGATATCCCGCGACGGCCCGCAAAAGGCAAGCGCCGCGTTGCGCGGGCAGCCGCGTGGGCGGTGACAAGCGCGGCGCGAGCGCATTATAAGAGGCGCGGGTGGGCAAAGGAGAGACCGATGGCGGCAAAGAATGTGGATGTCGACGGCAAGATTTACGTCGGCAAGGCGTCGCAGCCTGCTTACCTCACGCTCAAGCTCGGCAACCGCCATGGCATCGTCACCGGTGCGACCGGCACCGGCAAGACCGTGACGCTGCAGGTGCTGGCCGAGGGCTTCTCGCGCGCCGGCGTTCCGGTGTTCGCTGCCGACATCAAGAGCGACCTGTCCGGCATTGCCGCCCGCGGCCAGGGCCAGGATTTCGTCGTCAAGCGCGCGAAAGACATCGGGATGGACTACCAGCCCGACGAATTTCCCGTGATCTTCTGGGATCTTTTCGGCGAGCAAGGCCACCCGGTGCGCGCGACGATCTCCGAAATGGGCCCCCTGTTGCTCGCCCGCATCATGAACCTGAACGAGACTCAGGAAGGGGTGCTCAACATCGCGTTCAAGATCGCCGACGAACAGGGGATGCTGCTGCTCGATCTCAAGGATCTGCGGGCGATGCTCACTTTCATCGCCGAGAACGCCGCTTCGCTCACCAAGGAGTACGGCAACGTATCGTCGGCCTCCGTCGGCACGATTCAGCGCCAACTTCTTGTGCTCGACAACCAGCACGGGGAAAAGTTCTTCGGCGAACCGGCGCTCGATATCAAGGACCTGATGCGCACGGATCGCAACGGCACGCGGCGTGATCAGCCTACTCGCCGCCGACAAGCTGATGGAGAATCCGCGGCTCTATTCGACGTTCCTGCTGTGGCTCTTGTCCGAGCTGTTCGAGGAACTGCCGGAGGTAGGCGATCCGGAAAAGCCCAAGCTCGTGTTCTTCTTCGACGAAGCGCATCTTCTGTTCGACGATGCACCCAAGGCGCTCACCGACAAGATCGAGCAGGTGGTGCGCCTGATCCGCTCCAAGGGCGTCGGCGTCTATTTCGTGACGCAAGTGCCGATCGACGTGCCGGAAAAAGTCCTGGCGCAGCTCGGCAACCGCGTGCAGCACGCGCTGCGCGCCTATACGCCGAACGAGCAGAAGGCGGTGAAAGTGGCGGCCGAATCCTTCCGGCCCAATCCCAAGCTCAAGACCGAGCGCGTCATCACCGAGCTTGGCAAGGGCGAGGCACTGGTCTCATTCCTCGAAGGCAATGGCGTGCCGGCGATGGTCGACCGCTGTCTGGTCCGTCCGCCCTCGGCGCGCGTCGGGCCAGTGACGCCGGAGGAGCGCCGCGCAGTGATCGCGAGAAGCCCGGTGAAGGGCCTATACGACACGGCCGTCGACCAGGAATCCGCCTACGAGATACTCAAGAAGCGTGCATCGACGGAAGCGGCCGATCCCACGCAGCAACGGCCCGGACAGGCGCCGGTGGAAGAGACCGGGGGCGGCATCGGCGGCTGGCTCGGCGGCATTTTCGGCACCAGCCGCAAGCGCGGCCAGCGTCTGTCCACGGGCCAATACGTCACCCGCGAAGTCACGCGCACCGTGGTGAACCGGATGGCGGGCCAGGTCGCCGCCGATCTCGGCAAGAGCCTGGGCGGGAAAATGGGCGGCTCCATCGGCCGCGCGCTGGTGCGCGGCGCGCTCGGCGGGATTCTCCGGCGCTAGGCGCGTCCGGCTCGCCGGATGACGTTCATACCGAAAGCTGCGCGAGCTCAGCGAGACTTTTCAGCGTCGCGGCGGGAGCGAATTCGCCGTACTCCGCCGGCGCGCCGCCGCGATTGACCCAGATCGCCGTCATGCCGGCCGCCGCCGCGCCGGCCACGTCCCAGCGGTTCGACGACACGAAACCGATATCAACGGGTGACAGCGCGAGCGCGGCGATCGCCAGCGCATAGACCTCGCGCCGCGGCTTGTAGATGCGGATCGCATCGACCGAGAGCACATGATCGAGCAGCTTGCCGAGCCCGGCGGCCGTGACCGCCGCGGCCAGCATGTCCGGCGATCCGTTGGAAAGGATCGCCGTCGGCAAATCTTGGCCTTCAGCGCCTCGAGCGCCGCGCGCGCGTCGGGGAAGGCGCCGAGCTCGCGATAGGCATCGAGCAGCCTTGGCTTGAGACCTGGATCGACGCTCGGGAACCGCGCCAGCGCGAAGTCGAGCGCGCGCTCGGTGAGCCGCCAGAACGGCTCGTAGCGGCCCATCAGCGTCAGCGTCCAGGTGTATTCGAGCTGCTTCGTTCGCCACAGCTCCGAGAGCCGGTCCGCCTCTGGCCCGGCCGCAGCGCGGTGGCGCGCGATCGCCGCATGGACGTCGAACAGCGTCCCATAGGCGTCGAAAACGAAGGCTCGGACGGACATGATCTGGACCTGGGCCGAAGGCCCGGACGCTACCGCAAGCCGGCGGAGCGGGAAATCGGAGCTCGCCGCCGAAATTCTACGGCTTTTCGGAGACCTTCTTCTCGTCGTCCGGCGCGATATAGGTCGAGACGATATTGCGCCCGCGCAGGTCGTAGGCGCGCGCGAACACGACGCCCTCCCGCTCGGCGGTCGCGAGGATCGGCGCGTTGAGCTTGGCGCAGTAATAGGTGCCGAGCGAGATCGCGAAATCGGCGCCCTTGGGGTCGCCGGTGGCCTCGAAGGCGGGGCCCAACTCGAAGCCGACCGTGTGCGCCGGGCCACAGACTGCGACCTTCCATTTGCGATTTCGCGGCGGCTCGACATCCAGCTCATCGAGGCGGGCGAGCAGGTTTTCCGAGGCCTCCTTCATGCCGAGGCCCCAGTAGTCGAGCATGTACTGGCTCTGCGCACCGCGCACGCCGCCGGCCAGGTGGTTGAACAGTGCGTACTGATACGGATGGATGCGCCAGAAATCGACCACCGTCACCGAAAGCAGACCGACGAACGCGACGATGCCGGCCGCCGCGGCCGGGCGCGCGTAAGCGCGCAGCCGCTCGAGCAGATACGCCGCAGCCAGCCCGCCGAGCACGGCGAAGGGCGGGATCACGAACAGGAAGTGGCGAATGCCGTTATAGAGCACCGGGCGCGTGACGACCGCGATCAGGATCGGCAGCATCGCGGCCGAGATCAGAAGCGCAAGCGACGCGCGCCGCCAGGGCGCGACGCCGCCGCGCAGCACGACGACGCTGCCGCCCGCGGTTCCCGCCAGCGCCAGCGCCACGAAAATCTCCGGCAGCTTCAGCAGGCAGAGCAGCGGCACGTAGGTGCGCGGCATGTCGGTGATCAGGACGCGTGCCCCCTCGAACAGGTCCTTCCAGGGCTTCTCCCAGAAGTGCGAGTAGTATTCGATGGCGCGCAGCGGATTGAGCGGCGCCAACACCGACCACGGCCAGATGATGCCCATCACCACATAGGCGAGCGGCAGCGCGAGCGCGAGCGAGACGGCGAAGGTCGCTACCCGCCAGGCTGCGGTCTTGGCGCCGAGTTCGCGCGCGTCGATCGCGAACAGGACCGCTACGCCCGCCGCCGCGAATACGAGTCCGATGCCGCCGATGACGCGCGTGCCGATCGCGAGCCCGAGCGCGAGACCGAACAGCAGGATCGTCGGGATGCGCGGCCGCGGATATTCCTCGAAGTTGCGCACGGTCGCGTAGGCCAGGAACGCCATCGCCACCGCGAAGGGCGTGTCCTTGGCGTTGATGAACATGTGGCCGTAATAGAGCGGCGTCGCCGCCAGCAGCACGAGCGCGGCGAGCCCGGCGACCGGTCCGCCGAGGCGGCGCGCCGTGCGCCATGTCACGAACAGGCCGGCGAGACCGACGAGCGCTCCCGTGAGCCGGCGCGTCACGAACAGGTCGAACGGCGTGATCTTGTCGAAGATCGCGGCGACCAGATCGAAGCCGCCGCCGTAGTAGTAGAGATTGTAGAACGAGAAGGCGCGCATGTCCGTGAAGCCGGACGTGTAATAGGCGAGCAGCAGTTCGCCGTAGCGCCCATGCGAATAGTCGTCCCACGCCAGTCCGTAATCGTCGAAGGTGAGCAGCGCGACGACGGCGAGCGCGGCGAGCACCGCCCAGGCGGCAGCATCGAGCGGCGCGGCGGCAAATCGCCGCGCTATGGTGGAACGAATTTGCATGGTGGGTACGTGAACGGTCAGCCCTGCAACGGTTGCTCTTGCGCGACCCTCGCAGCCCCCGCCGCGCGGTTATTTGTTCATCATTGAAACGAGATTTGTGCAAATTTGTGGTGCACTGCAAGTGGGTAGGGGTGCAAAGCAGCAAACAAGCCTACCGCGTTACCCGGACAGTGCGGGAAAACGGCTTTCGGCAGACCAAACGACAGAGGCGGGACTGGGGTCCCGCCTCTCGTTTCCCGGCGCCGTCGCTTCGCGGCAGCCGCTCAACGGGCCTTGGCCGCCAGTTCCGCCACGTAGTCCCAGTTCACCAGGCTTTCGACGAAGGCCTTGAGATAGTCCGGCCGGCGGTTGCGGTAGTCGATGTAGTAGGAATGCTCCCACACGTCGCAGCCCAATATCGGCGTTGCCCCATGCACCAGCGGGCTCTCGCCGTTCGGCGTCTTGCTGACGATGATCTTGCCGTCCTTGACCGCGAGCCAGCACCAGCCCGAGCCGAATTGCGTGACGCCGGCCTGGATGAAGTCCTCCTTCATCTTCTCGACCGAGCCGAGGTCGGCGACGATGCGCTTCTCCAGCTCGCCCGGGATCTTGCCGCCGCCCTTGGGCTTCATCCATTTCCAGAACAGCGAGTGATTGTAGTGCTGGCCGGCATTGTTGAAGAGGCCGGCGTTCTTGCCGAACGAGCCTTTCACGATTTCCTCGAGGCTCTTGCCCTCGAGCCCGGAGCCCTTGAGCAGATTGTTGCCGTTATTGACGTAAGCGAGATGATGCTTGTCGTGATGGTATTCGAGCGTCTCGCGCGACATGTAGGGGGCGAGCGCGTCGTGCGGGTAGGGCAGTTCCGGCAACGTGAACGACATGGGGTCCTCCTCGGGAAACGCAATGACGGGCGCCGCGCGCCTGCGTTGCCCTAGAGATAAGCCGGGAACGCTCGCCGCACAACCGCTTGAACGCGACTTGGCGGGGCCGCCTATTCGCCCCCTTTTCCGTGCTACGTTCATGCGGATTCGAGGTGTTTCTCCACGATGTCTTTTCTGCTGATCGTCTTCGGGCTCTTGCTCGCCGTGCTTCGGGGCCGTGGTGATCGTCGCCGGCGCACCGGAATGGGCGCTCGGCCTCGGCCTCGGCGCGTCCATGATCGAGAGCGGGGCGATCGGCTTCGTCGGCGGGCTCGTCGTTTTCGGGATCGGCCTGTTGCTGCGCGCCGTGCGCGATCTCGGCCGCCGGCTCGACGCACTCAAACCGGCTCCCTGCCCAACGCGCGACCGCCGAGCGTGCGCCCGAGATCGAGCCGAGCCTGGTACCGCAGCAAATTCCCGTGCCGCTGACGCAGCCGGTTGCACGGCCGGCGCATCCATCGGCGCGTCCGGCGTCCGCCGACGAGAAAGATTTACGCCCGCGCGCCTGGCCGCCCTCGACCGGCGCCACCGTGCGCGCGCAAGGCGAGCCTGCGCCGCGAGTGCGTGAGCCCGCGCCCGAACCTGCCATGCGGGAAATGCCGGCGCCGAAACCCGAACCCGCGCCGAAGCCGCGCGCGCCCGTGCCGGTCACCGATACCGCACCTGCGGGTCCGGCGGTGCGCTCCGGCATCATCGGCGGCATGGCCTATACGCTCTATGCCGACGGCTCGATCGAGGCGGAAATGCCGCTCGGCACCATGCGCTTCGCGTCGATCGAGGATTTGCGCGCGCACGTGTCGCGCACCGGGGCCGATGCGGACTCCGAGTTCAGGAAACCGACGACGAAGCCGTAGCGGAAGCGCTCACCGGCCGCGGCCGGTTCACCAGCCAAATCCCGATCGCGACCAGCCCGAGCGACAGCGCCAGCGCCGCGCTCACGCGCTCGCCCAGCAGCGTCGCGCCGAAGATCATCGAAAACAGCGGCGTCAGGAACGTGAAGGCCGAAAGCGTGGACGCGGGATAGATGCGGATCAGCGCGAACCACGCGAGATACGAGAACGACGCCACGATCAGGATCTGGAACGCGAGCGAGCCGAGCACCAGCGGCGTGGGGGCAAAGATTCCGCCTCGCCCGCCAGCCACGCGCCGAGGATGAGCGTCACGGCGGAAACCGCGAGCTGATAGGCGAGCGTCTTCGCCGGTTCGATGCGCGCGAGCTTGGAAGCTTTCACCAGCACCGTCGTCGCTCCCCACAGCATGGCGGCGACGACCATCATCGCGTCGCCGATCAGGGCGCGTGCCGAGGGCAGGCTGAGCCCGTCCCAGAACGCGACCACGATGCCGGTGAACGCGCACAGCAGACCCAGTGCCTGCATCCGGCCCATGCGCTCGCCCGGCACGAAAAAGTGCGCGCCGAGCGCAACGAAGAACGGCGTCGTATAGATGAAGATGATGCCGCGCGCCACGTCGGTGAACACCAGCGCCCAGTAGATCAACGCGAACTCGGCGGCGAATAGCGCGCCTGCGATCGTTCCGACCACGAACGTGCCGTCGCGCGCGAACAGCGGAATACCGCGCAGCGTGGTCCAGACCAGCAGCACCGCGAGCGCACCGGCCGAGCGCAGCCCGCTCTGGAACGCGGGCGAGATGCCGCTGTTCGCCACTTTTACCGCGATGTGCGAGAAGCCCCAGAGCGCGCACAGCCCGAGCATGCCGGCCGCGGCCGCGGCGTCGAGCCGATCGTGTTTCACCATCGGCTCACGCCAGCCCGACGCTCTTGAGCGCGAAGGCATAGACCAGCGCCACCTCGTCGAGCCGGTCGAAGCGGCCGGCGGCGCCGCCGTGGCCCGCGTCCATGTTGGTCTTGAGCACGAGCGGTTTCTTGTCGGTCTTGATGGCGCGCAGCCTGGCCACCCATTTCGCCGGCTCCCAATAGGTCACGCGCGGATCGGACAGGCCCGCGAGCACCAGCATGGCCGGATAATTCTGCGCCTGCACATTGTCATAGGGCGAATAGGCGCGGATGCGGCGGAACGCCTCGGGATCGGTGATCGGATTGCCCCACTCCGGCCACTCGGGCGGCGTGAGCGGCAGCGTGTCGTCGAGCATCGTGTTGAGCGCGTCGACGAACGGCACTTCGGCGACCACCGCGGCGAACAGATCGGGCCGCAGGTTGGCGATCGCGCCCATGAGCAGGCCGCCGGCCGAGCCGCCTTGCGCGACGATGCGGCCCGGCGCGGCGAAGCCCGCGCGCAACAGGTGCTCGCCGGCGGCGATGAAATCGGTGAACGTGTTCTGCTTGTGCGCGAGCTTGCCCTCGCGATACCAGCGCCAGCCCTTGTCGGTGCCGCCGCGGATGTGCGCGATGGCGACCACGAAGCCGCGCTCCACCAGCGACAGCCGGTTCGAATTGAACGAGGCCGGCATCGCGTAGCCATAGGCGCCATAGCCATAGAGCAGGCACGGCGCGGTCTTGGTGTCGATATCGCGCCGGTGCAGCAGCGACACCGGCACGCTCTCGCCGTCCTTGGCCGGCGCGAATACGCGCCGCGTGACGAAGCGCTCGGGATCATGGCCCGAGGGAATTTCCTGGCGCTTCCTCAGCTCGCGCGTGCGCTTGGCCATGTCGTAGTCCCAGGTCTCCGACGGCGTGGTCATCGACGCATAGACGAAGCGCAGGTTGTCGGTGACGAACTCGAGCCCGGTATCCATGCCGAGCGCATAGGCTTCCTCGGCAAACGCGATGGTGTGCTCGTCGCCGTCCTTGAGCCGCCGCACGATGATGCGCGGCAGGCCCTCGTGGCGCTCGAAGCGCACCAGCCAGTCGGAAAGCACGCCGACGTCGAGCACGAGGGTGCCGGGCCGATGCGCCACCAGCTCGCGCCAGCTTTCGCGGCCGGGCGCGGCGAGCGGCGCGGTCATGATCTTGAAGTCCTCGGCGCCGTCCGCGTTGGTGAGGATCACCAGCGTGTCGACGCCGCCGAGCGAAGGATGATGCTCCACGTGATAGCGCTCGCCGGTCTGGCGCGGCGCGATCAGCCGGGGTTTGGCGGAAAGATCGGAAAGATCAATGAGATAGTTCTCCGTGGTCTCGCTGGCACTGACGCCGATCGCCGCGAACACGCCCGCCTGCAGTTCGCCGACGCCGACGAAAAAGCCGGGATCGGTTTCTTCGTAGATCAGCCGGTCGTCGGAAACCGGCGTGCCGAGCTTGTGCAGATAGACGCGCGAGGGGCGATGGTCGGCGTCGAGCTTCACGTAATAGAAGGCGCTGCCGTCCGCGGTCCACACCGCGCCGCCGGTCGTGTCCGGCACCTCGTCGGGCAGCTCGTTGCCGCTCGCAAGCTCGCGCACGCGGATGGTGAAATATTCCGAGCCGGCCGCGTCGGCCGACCAGGCCAGCCGCCCATGATCGCGCGTGTGGCGGGAGGGTCCGAGATTGTAATAGGCGTGACCCTTGGCCAGCGCATCGCCGTCGAGCAGCAGCTGCTCGCTCGCCGCCCGCCGACGGAATGCGGCACAAGCAGCGGATGCTGACCGCCTTCGCGGTAGCGGACGTAATAGGCGAAGGCGCCGTCGCGCGAGGGCACGGTGGAGTCGTCTTCCTTGATGCGGCCGCGCATTTCGGCGACCAGCGTCTTTTGCAGCCCCGCCGCGTCGGCGAAATAGGCCTCGGCGTGTTTGTTCTCGGCCTCGAGGTAGGCGCGGATCTCCGGCGCGAGCTTGGCCGGGTCGCGCATCACCTCGCGCCAGTTTTCGTCGCGCAGCCAGGCATAGTCGTCGACCAGCCGCTCGCCGTGGACGAAGCGTTCGGTCGGACGTTTGGGAGCGAACGGAGCGGCGGGCGGCGCGGGCGCCTCAGCCATTCTTGTTCTCGTCGGGCATCAGTTTCAGCGCGCAGCCGTTCATGCAATAGCGCAGGCCGGTGGGTTTCGGGCCATCATCGAAGACGTGGCCGAGATGCGCCTCGCAGGCGGCGCAGCGCACTTCGGTGCGGCGCATGAACAGCGACGCGTCCGCGTGCTCGGCGACCGCGCCCTTGTCGGCGGGCGCATAGAAGCTCGGCCAGCCGGAGCCGGATTCGTATTTGGTATCGGAGGAGAACAGCGGGTTGCCGCAGGCGACGCAGACATACATGCCCTTGCGCTTCTCGTTCAGGTACGGCCCGCTGCCCGGGCGTTCGGTGCCGTGCTCGCGGGTGATGTGATACTGCTCGGGCGTGAGCTGCTTGCGCCATTCGGCGTCGGTCTTCACGACTTTCGGGCGGGACGTCTCGGACATCGCTGGCTCCTCGCCTACGGGAAGGCCTGGCCCACGGGAAAGTTTGCCGCGGGCCCAGCAGAAGTAAGGCCGCGCCGGGGCGCACGCAAGATCGGCGAAGGATCACGAGCGCGCGATCATTTCCGCACGCGCCGGCGCGAATCGAGCGCCCGCTGCATCCGCACCAGCGTGAGATGGCATTCGGCGTATACGACAAGGACCAGCCGTGGGTCAACTCCAAGACGACCCCGCAGCCGACCTTCGTATCACTACAGCCCATCACGCTCACCGGGGCACGCGACAAGGTTGGGAAGAAAGCCTACATCCGCGCGACTTCGTTCCCAGATCTAACGTTGGACAGCTATCTCGCAAGGGCGAAATACGATTCCAGTTGGCGAACTTACGAGGTGCCCGGCAGCCACTTTCCCATGTTCGACATGCCTGAACGGCTTGTGGAGATATTGCTAGAAGTGGACTGACGTTTAGCCGAGCGATCCATGAGGCGGAACGGTGTAACCATCAACATCCGCATTCAACACATCCGCACGTAACTTGTCCGTGTCAGGTTCGGGTCAGAAGCAGACATTATCAAATCTGATGCGCTGCACGTCGTGGGCGCTACGCCGCCACCGCCAGCGCCGCCCTCGCATCGGCGCGGATGCGCTCGACCATGGAGCGGAATCCGTTCGAGCGCTGCGGCGTGAGATGTTCCTTGAGCCCGAGCTTCTCGAACAGCGCGATCGCGTCCCGTTCTCAGGATCGCGCGCGCCGGCTGCTCTGAATAGAGCGAAAACAGGATCGCGATCAGACCCTTCACGATGTGCGCGTCGCTGTCGCCCTGGAACGAGAGCATCGGCCCGCTACCGTTCTTGCCGGGCTTGGTCTCGCTCACCAGCCACACCTGGCTGGCGCAGCCCTGCACCTTGTTCCGGTCGATGCGGGCGCCCTCGGGCAGCGGCGGCAAAGCCTTGCCGAGCTCGATCACATAGCGATAGCGGTCGTCCCAGCTGTCGAGGACGCTGAAATCGTCGACGATCTGCTCGATGTTCATAAGTAGAGATATAAGTCAGCCACGGCGATATGCCAAAGCTCACGCCACTTCTCCCTCTCCCCGTTGGGGAGAGGGTTGGGGTGAGGGGGATCGGTCGTCCGAGATCCGCGCGGCCGTTCCCCCTCACCCGGCTCGCCACGCCTTCGCGCTCCGCGCTACGGCGGGCTCGCCACCCTCTCCCCACAGGAGAGAGGGGAAAAAGTTCGCCTCAGGTCGGCCGGCGCGGCGGAAGCGGCACTTTCCCGGGTGCGCTCCAGGCCGGAGCCTGATCGGCGGGCGTCAGCGTATGCCGGCCGGGCTGCTCGGCCGGTGCGGCTTTGGGCGCGTCGGCGACGCGCGCGGAGATGAAATCATAGAGCAACTTGGCGCCGTATTGCGCCTTCTGTCCGAAGGCCTGCATCGCATGCGAGCCGGACTCGCAGGCCTCGGGCTTGCGCGCGCAGAAGCCGCGCGCGTCCTCGAGCGCGGTCTTGGCCGCGCCGAGCGTCTCGAACGTGCTGACCTGCGGCTTGTTCGGATCGGCGCGCTGGTCCGCCGGCGCCGGCAACAGCAGCACCACGATCGAAAGCCAGAATGCCACGCGCAACAGGAAGAACATGACGTCCCCTGACGCGGCTTGTCCCCGCCGCGTTCGGTTGCACCATAGACAGCAGCCTTCAAAGAAATGTTCGGCGCCTGCACCCAATTCGCCGCGAATTTTCATGTTGCGGTTGATGATTCGGAAACTACGCGCCGCACGGCCAATGACGGCGGCTCCGGCCGCGCCTGGAAACCTTTCATTCACCATTCGGCGCGTGCCGCGGGCGGAAGCGGGCATCAGGCCCGATCCGGCGAGGCTTATCGCTGCGTCTCGGCGGTAGCCTTAGCGTTCGCTTAAGCGGCCGATGCCACGATGCCGCTTAACAGGAGAGGGGGCGGCGCGCCGGTTCGCGCCGTGTATGTGTTGCGTAAATTCGCCATGTTCGGACCCGTTCGCCCTCCCGTTCGCGCTTACGTGGACGCGCTGGTGCATGCCTCGGCGCGCTCCGATCCTTTGGCCGCGGCGCGGCACCGCGTATTCATCGCGACGCGTCTGACCGGCGTTCTCGTCGCATTCGCCTTCCTGCCGGTTCTGCTCGTGCTGGACGGTGCGCCGACATTCGTCGAGGCCATCGCCTTTGCCTGGTGCTTGACGCCCTTGATCGCCGTCTGGGACCTGTCGCGTACCGGCAACTTCGAGCGCGCGCACTTGATCTCGGTCCTGGCCTTCGGGGGAATGATCGCGACGATCTCGGCCGCGACCGGCGGGATCCACTCCTTCGCCGCGCCCTGGCTCGTGGTGCTTCCTCTTTCCTGCACGATTTCCGCCTCGCGCCGCGTGGCCGCCGCCGCGATCCTGATCGCGCTTGCGATCGCCTTCGGCCTTTGGGCCGCCGGAAGCCTCGGCTGGCTGCCTGCAGCGGTCGTCGCATCTCCGGCGCTCTATCTATTCGGAGTGCTGATGGCGGGCTGCGTCGCGGCGGCCGTCGGTCTCGGCGCCGGATCGCTCACCCGCCTGAGCGAGCAGTCGAAGCTGCTCGGCGAAGCGCGCTACCGGATGCTCGCCCGCAATATGACCGACGTGATCACCCGCCACGGAAAAAACGGCGCGGTCAGCTTCGTCTCGCCCGGCGCCGAGCAATTGCTCGGCGTTCCGACCGTGCAGCTCCTGGGTCACGGCCTGTTCGATCGCGTGCACGTCGCCGACCGTCCGGCGTTCCTCACCGCGCTCGCCGATGCCGCCAGCAAGGGCGTCGAAGCTTCGGTCGAATACCGCCTGCGCCGTGGACCGCTCGCCTACGAAGATGCGACCCCGCGTCCGCCAAAGTTCGTATGGGTGGAGACGCGCTGCCGCGCGCTCGATGAGTCACAAGGCGCCGATCGCGCCAGGAGCGGGCCGCAGGTGGTCGCCGTGACGCGCGACATTTCGCGCCGCAAGAACGACGAGCATGCGCTGGAGAGCGCGCGCACCGAGGCCGAGCGCGCCAACGACGCCAAGAGCCGCTTCCTCGCCACCATGAGCCACGAGCTGCGCACGCCGTTGAACGCCATCATCGGCTTCTCCGAGATGCTGACGCACGAGGCCGATCTCGCGCTCGATTCCACGAAACGCGAGGATTATGCGCGATTGATCCGCGAGAGCGGCGAGCATCTGCTCGGCGTCGTCAACGGCATTCTCGATCTGACCCGCATCGAGTCCGGCCATTTCGTCATCGTGCCGGAGCCGTTCGCCCTTGAGCCCGCTGATCGAGGCTTGCCGCGAGATGATGACGCTCAAGGCAGGGCAGGCCGGCGTTGCTCTGCTCACAGATTTTCCATCCGATTTGCCCGAGATGGTCGCCGACAAGCGGGCGCTCCGCCAGGTGCTGATCAATTTGCTCTCGAACGCGATCAAGTTCACCGACCGCCGCGGCTCGGTCACGCTTTCGGCGCGCGTCGATGGCGAGACGCTCGTTCTCACCGTCGCCGACAACGGCATCGGCATCGCCGAGAACGACCTGGAGCGCCTGGGCCATCCGTTCTTTCAGGCCCGCTCGTCCTATGACCGGCCCTACGAGGGCACCGGGCTCGGCCTTTCCGTGGTCAAGGGTCTGGTGGAGCTGCACGGCGGCCGCATCGAAATCTCCAGCCGCCTCGGCGAGGGCACCAAGGTCACGGTCCGGCTGCCGCTCGACTGCGAGCGCGCGGTGGCCACCCGCCCGCCGGTGGTCGAAGCTTTGCCGAGCCGAAACATTCCTGCATCCGGGAACATCCCCCAAACCGACAAGGTGAAACGCAGTGCGTGAAGAACCGAGCCGCGGCCGCCGCCGCGCCATGCGCGACATCGAGATCGACGGCGATCTGGTCCGCCCGCGCCGCCGCCGTCGCCGGCGCGGCTTCGTTGCCGGTCTGCTTGGCGCTGCTGATGCCGCGCCGGACCACCGACGCGCTCGCGCTCGCCTTCGTAGTCGCCGCAACTGTCGCCGTGCTGGTGAATGCTCTGGCTTTCCAAACTCGCTCGCCGGGCCTGAAAAGCGCGGTCCAAACACCGCCGCCAGCCGCGCAGCCGGAGGCAACGATCAAGCGCACGACGGTGCCGGCCACGGCGCCGACCCCGCCGCGCCGCCCGGAGACTACGCTTCGCCCGCGCGCCGAGATCGTGCAGGACATCCAGCGTGAGCTCACGCAACGCGGTTACTATGACGGCGCCGTGGACGGGCTCGTTGGTCCGCGCACTGGGCTGGCGATGAAGGAATTCACCGAGAAACAAGGCGTCAAGCCCGCGGCCGAGCCGACCGAGACGCTGCTCGCGCAGATCCGCGTGGCGCCCGCCCGGAGCGAAATCACCGCCTCGATCCCGCCGGTCAATCCGGCATCTCCCGCGACGCGCGTGCTCGCGGTCCAGCGCACGCTGGCCAAGCTCGGCTATGGCCCGGTGCGGCTCAACGCTTTGCTCGACCGCGATACCCGGGCCGCCATCGAGCGCTTCGAGCGCGACCGGGAGCTGCCGCCGAGCGGCGAGGTGAACGAGCGCCTGGTGCGCGAGCTCGCCGCTTACACCGGTACGCCGCTCGAATGAACGCTTCCGCGAGCCGGCCTTGCGCCTGAAGAGCGCGATCTGGGTCGCGGCCTATATCCGCCGCTGCCATCTGGAGGGCGCGTTCGCCGTGGTCCGCCGCCGCGGCGCGGAAGAGGCCGGCGCGATCTTCGTGAAAATCTCCCGCCTCGACGGCACCGCGGCGCTCTACGGCCCGGCGCCCCAATCGGCGTTCGACGAAGCCCGCCCGATCGAGCGCCGCTTCGTCTCGAGTTCTTGCCGGGGGTTTCGTCGAGGACGCCAAGGCCGAGGCGCATATCGCGCGCCAGCGCGAATTCGATCCGGACCTGTGGGTGATCGAGGTCGAGGACCGCGCCGGCCGCCACTTCCTCGATCTGGCGAGAGACTGAATCTAGCGATCAGACGTTCGCACGCGCCGCGCTGCCGGCAGCGGCGCGATGGAGCGAACCTGCGTGTGCACCGCGCGCGCATCGCGCCGGTCGCCGGCGTCGAGCGCGACCTGTGGCTGATGCTGCACGCGCCGCCGCGGCGCAGCCCGCCACGCCTGCGCCAGATACTGCGCGACCGGCTCGGCGATGGTTCCGTAGAGCTTGGTAAGCCCGTAGACCCGCTGCACCGACTGGCCGATGTCGGGATTGAGCAGCAGCAGAATGCGCGTCACCGTCTCGACCGGCGCCGCAAGTGCGCGCAGCAGAATCACAACCGGCTCGCCCGACGGATCGGAGACGATGCGCTGCGCGATCGGCGGCGGCACATCGAGCGAATGCTCGAGCAGGCGCGCGAATTCGAGTGGCTCGCGGCGCAACGCGGCCTGTTCCAGCCGGTCCAGGATCGCCGCGGGAATGCTGGTGCGCCATTCGCGCGACTCCAGCGGGCCGAGCCGCTCGAGCGCGGCCAGAATTTGCAACCGTTCCGCCTGCTCGGCTTCGAGGAAGCGTCCGGCGATCGGCTGATCCGGCGCGGGGTCCATTTGTGCGGAAGTCGCGGGCACGAAGCTGGCGATCCGCGCCGCGACGCTTTGGGGCAGGTCGGCGCGCGCCGCGATGGCGATGGCGTGCGGCACGCTCTTGAGATCGAGAATGGAGTGCAGCTCCGCGGCTCCTAATACCTTGCACTGGCGCAGTATCGGCTCGGCCACCGCCATGTCTTCGCGCCCGAGCCGCAGCGCCACTGCTGCGGGCGTGCCGGAATAGGCCGCGAGCCGCGTAGCGACGGCGATCCGCGTCAGCGGGTCGGCGCGCTCCACCAGCCGGCAAACCAGCTCGGTGAAGCGGGCCGCCTCGCTCGCCGTATGCATCGGCTGCTGGATATAGAGATCGACCAGCACGCGCAGCAGCGTCGGCCGGATTTCGACGCCGTCGCGGCGCGACAGCTCGATCAGGCCTTGCAGGCTGGAACGGGAGGGGGACATCGCTACGCTCGCACTGGAACCGGCCGCGAACCTAGCGAAGGAGCGTTAGCGAACTGTTAACCTTGAGCGAATCCTAATGGAGCCACCGAAGCGGCCGGCCGTTCCAGGCCCGGCGCGAGCCCCGAGGAGGGCGATATGGGCGCGGTCCTGAGATTTCCGACCGAACGAGTGCGCGGTGCGTTGATTCAATCCTTGATGCCGGAGCCGGCCGAGATTCTCATTCTCCCGTCGGTCCGGGTCGAGCGCGGCGGGTTCGGCTACTCGGCCGCGCCCGAAATGCCCGCGCCGCCCAGCGGCGACGCCGCCAGCGGCAGCAAGCGGCGCCGGAGAGCGCCGAGGGGCTAACACCTCGCGACAGGTGAGCCGGTTAGGCAAATCCGTTACTCGAGGCCGAGAGGTAACGATTAGGATTTTCCAGTCCTGAGCATGAGCACCTTGCGGACCAGATCAGCGAGATTGCTTGCCCCCATCTTCTCCATCGCCCAAGCACGATAGTTCTCCACGGTGCGCGGGCTAATGTTGAGACGTTGCGCGATCTCCTTGTTCGCGAGCCCCTGGACCACGAGGTCCATCACTTCCCGTTGACGGGGGGAGAGTTCCGATAAGCGGGCTTCGAGGTCCGCTCGCTCGCTCTGCTCGCTACGTACTCTTTGTCCCTTCTCGATTGCAGTCGCGATGCTCGCCACGAGACGTTCGTCGTCGAAAGGCTTTTCGATGAAGTCGAAAGCTCCTTCCTTGATGGCGTTGACCGCCATACCGATGTCACCGTGGCCGGTAATGAGGATGACCGGCACGGCGGCGTCTCTCTTCTTGAGTTCTTGCTGCAGTTCCATGCCGGTGAGACCGGGCATACGGACATCCGACACGACACACTTCGGCATTTCCTCGCCGATGCCCTGAAGGAAGCTCTCGGCCGATGCGAAGCATCGAACTTTCATTCCCCGACCCTCCAAGAGCAGCCGGAGCGACCGAAGTACCGCTTCGTCATCATCAATCAAAGCCACCGTCATATCGCTGCCTGGTCGCTTGGGGCGCTCTGCAGAGTGAAGGAAACGGTTGCGCCACGGGGACTGCTTTCGATCCGCAACTTACCGCCATGCGCTTCTACGATCGAACGGGAAAGCGAGAGACCTAGCCCCAGCCCGTCATGCTTGGTGGTCGCGAAGGGCGTAATCGGTTGCTCAGCCAAGTCGACATCAAATCCAGGTCCATTGTCGCGGACACGAACCTCGACCCTCCCGTGTGTGTCACTCTCGGCCTCGATCGTCACTCGCCCGTCGTGCCGCCCGGCGTGCGATAAGGCCTCAATCGCGTTGCGCACCAAATTAACAATGACTTGCTCGATCTGCAGTGCATCGACCGTGACCATGGGCAGGTTACGCGCGAGCCTCGTATCGAGTTCAACGCCGTGTCGTTCAAGTTCGGGACGGCAAAATGATTGAGCCTCGTGGACAAGTTGATCCACGGTTAGCGGTCCCGTCTCGCTGCGCCCCAGACGAATGAACTCGCGGAACCGACGGACGACCTCGGCCGCTCGGTCCACCTGTTCGATCGCGCTGCTAGTAGCCTCCACTGCTGTGGCGGTATCCGTAGGTTGTTTCTCGACGGCTCGTTTGGCGAGTCGCGCGTAATTGGCAATGGCTGTCAGCGGCTGATTGATTTCGTGGGCGATCGCAGCTGCAAACTCGCCCATCGTTCCAAGCCGCGATGCCCGGTGTAGTGCTTCCTGCTGAAGTCGCAGTTGCTGCTGTGTTCGTTGTTGCGCATCGACAAGCACGCCAAGCGCTAGGCCGGTGACCGCGAGCACAACCATCAGAGCCTGGTACGCGGTGACATCGATAGCGCTCTGGCCGGAAATCTGAATTGCGCCGATGAGCCCGATCTGCGTCACGACGAGACCGGCGGTCACGCCTTCGAGCCCGAAACGCACCGCAGTCCAGATGATCGGAATGAAGAGTACGTAGAACAATTGAAAACGATAGGCGTCGACGAAACCAAATACCGCCCATAGAGCCCCACCGATGATGAGAAGGAGCAGAAGCGCTTCCCAAGAAATCATGGGAAAACGCCGACGCGTGAAGTAAATGAGAAGGAATGGTGTAACGACCGTCACGCCGATCACGTCACCGATAAACGCGCGAAGCACGGCTTGCCCGAAATCGTTTGGCGTAAGGATGCTGAATGCGACGAGAACGCTTGCGTGACCGACAGCTACGATCGCAATGCTCACTAACGTGGCGGCCATGAGCCACAGCAAGGCTCGCATCGACTTCAATGTCGGATCGAAACCGACGCGCGTCGACAACAAAAACACGGTCGCTCCGCCATATCCGACTCCAAACAAGAGAATGACTAATGACTCGGCCGCGAGGGGCAACGGCAGTTGCCGCACGAGCAGGTCCGCGACGATTGGTGCCACGAATAACCACGGTAGGAACTCCGACCCGAAAAGAAGGATCAGCGCAAAGCTCAGCCCGGTCTGCGGATTCCAAGGGGTGATACCCGAGACCGCGAAAGGATAAACGTAGCTCACCCAATCGAGCAGCACGTATCCCGCGACGTAGCCTAACGCGATCGTCAGGTGCGACCGAGACAGCAAGCGAGCGAGCGGCATGCTTGCGGCAACCGTTTCCCTGGAGCGTCTCTTCATTCCTTCGTACTCCCGCGGATGCGTTCGCGGCGATTGCGTAGTTCTACGCTGGGATTGGCCCCCTAGAGTAACACCCGGCGCTTGCGTACCGAATTGTCCGCGGGCCGCGGCATAGCGAACCTCCCCCGTCGCGCAAGGGAGGAGCTTCGTGGCGGCCGCATCATCGGGCATTGTGGAGTACGCGGCCGCCGCGATCTTCGCGGTCGCGGTTCTTCATACTTTCTCGACCAAGCGGTTCGAGCACTTGGCGCGCGTCCAGCCGCGTCATGCGGGCCTGTGGCACCTGCTCGGCGAGGTCGAGGCGGTGTTCGGCTTCTGGGCCATGGTGTTGCTGCTGTTCATGGCCACGCACCTCGGTACCAAGAGCGCGCTGCAATATCTCGAAAGCCGCAACTTCACCGAACCCGCCTTCGTGCTCGTCATCATCGTGATCGCCGCGAGCAAGCCGGTCATCGATATCGCCACGGCCTTTCTGCAATACGTATCGCGGATTTTCCCGATCAGGGAGCCGATCGCCTATTACGTCACAGTGCTCTCGATCGGGCCGCTGCTCGGCTCCTTCATCACGGAGCCGGCGGCGATGACGCTCTCGGCACTGCTCCTGCGCGAGAAATTCCTGAGCCGGAACGCGCCCAAGCCGTTCATGTACGCCACCATAGGCGTGCTGTTCGTGAACGTGTCGATTGGCGGCACCTTGACGCCGTTCGCGGCGCCGCCGGTGCTGATGGTCGCCGACCGATGGGGCTGGGACATTAGCTTCATGCTGAGCACCTTCGGCTGGAAAGCCGCGGCGGCGGTTGCAGTCAACGCCATGGGCGCGGCCTATCTCTTCCGCGCTCACCTACGTAAGCAACCGGAAGGCCCGCCCAGCCTACGACGGCTCGAGACGCCCGTGTCAGTGATCGCGATCCATCTTACTTTTCTCGCCGGCATCGTCGTGTTCAGCCATCACCCGCTCGTCTTCGGCGCGCTGTTCCTGTTCTTTCTCGGCTACTGCGATGCCTACAAGCGCCACCAGTCGCGACTCATGCTGCGCGAAGGGTTGATGGTGGCGTTCTTCCTGGCGGGACTCGTGGTGCTCGGCGGCCAGCAGACTTGGTGGCTACAGCCGCTGCTCGCCGACATGAGCGCGAACACGCTGTTCGTCGGCGCGACGTTGCTGACCGCCATAGTCGATAACGCGGCGCTGACCTATCTCGGCTCGCTCGTCGACGGAGTAACCGACGAGTTAAAATACTCGCTTGTGGCAGGCGCGGTCACCGGCGGCGGACTGACGGTGATCGCAAACGCCCCCAATCCGGCGGGCTTTGCCCTTCTCAAGGGAAATTTTGAAGACGGTGCGATCAGTGCCGTCGGCCTAGCCACTGCCGCGACCGTACCTACCCTCGTGGCCGCGGCTGCCTTCTGGCTTTTGCCCGGCTGAAGATGAAACGGAGAGTGTTCCGATGACTGCAGTTCGCACTAAGGGAATCGGAGAGCGGAACGTAGCGGCTCGCCCTACCAGCCGCGCGGTTAAAATCAAGCACAGCACGCAGAAAATTCAAGCTGCGGTCGACGGCTTCGAGCGCACGGGCCGTGTTCTGGAATATCTGATCGGACTAGCTGAAAGTGGAATTCCGATCGAGGTCGTGGTGCTGAACGTCCAGCCCGCACCCGAGGACTGGCGGCTGCGCGGATACCGCTCCTTCAAGCAGGACGAAGTCCATGACCGGCTGGTGAACGACCTCGGAAAGCCGATTGTCGCGAGTGTCGGACGCCGTCTCGATCAAGAAGGCATTGCCCACAAGGACCGTATCGAACTTGGCGAGATTGCCGAGACCATCCTCAGATGCGCCAACGAGGAACGCTGTAATCTGATCCTTGTCAGTGAACCGCGCTCTGGAGCCTTTCGCAGATGGCTCACGAAAACCGTGGGACTCACGTTTGCATCGGTCGCGAGTGACGTCGTGCAACTAGCGGAAGTTCCGGTCGTAGTAGTGAAGTGAGTGGTGAAATTCCCGCCTCAGCTCGCCACGTCGCAATAGGCCTGGCTAAGGCGGGCGAACACCGCTTCGCGCTCGCCGCGCTCGCGCACGAAGGCGCGGATCAGCACGATCCCTTCCTCGGTCGGCGATTTGACGATCAGGCGGTCGGCGGCGGTGATTTCCTCGTCCTCCGGCAGCGCCGCGCGTTGCGCCGCGGTCATCAAAAAAATTCCTTTACCGCGCCTCGACCCGCACTCCCGATGTAATGCGGTCACTCGGATAGACGATGACGCGCTCTCCAGGCGTGAGTCCTGTTGCGACCGCGGCCATGCGGCCTGATCGCCGCAAGAGCGTAACTGCCCGGGTCTGAGCACGTCCGCCATCCACCACGAAGACGTTCCAGTTCTCGCCACGGCGGAACAGTGCGCCGGCCGGCACAATCGTTGCGTCCTCTCGCGTGAACACGGTGATCCGCGTGTCTACCTGGTAGGCATCGCCGAGACCGGACCATTGTTCGGGAGGAGACGAGATATCGACAAGCACGTTGACCCGTTGCTCCTCGACGCCGAGCGTCGAAACCTTGGTGAAGGCTGCGGGCTCGACCCGACGCACGCGCCCCGAAAGCACGCCCGGGCCACCCCAGTGCTCGATCGACACTTCAGCGCCGGGACGAATTTCGACCGCATCGGTACTGAGCACGTCGACCACGATTTCGAGATCGCGCGGATCGCCGATTTCCATGATCGGCGATCCCGACTGAACCATCGTTTCGCTCTCCTGCGCGACTTTCAAGCACCACGCCGGGTACCGGCGCGGTGACGTTCCAGGCTTCGAGCGGCGGATCGGCGCCATCGCTGTAGCGCGCGAGCAGGGCTCGCGCCTGATCGAGCTCGTGCTCGGCGGCGTGATCCTGGAATTCCGCAGCGCGCAGATCGCGATCGGCCACGCGCATGGCGAGTTCGGCGCGCTCGAGCGCCTGTACCGTCGATGCACCGCGCTCAACCAGCGTGCGGGTGCGCTCGAGTTCGTTCTTCGCCTGGTCGGCCTGCGCCTGCGCGCGCTCGACGACGGCTTTGGTGCGCTCCAGCGCAGCCTCGGCGGCCCCCAGCCTCTCCTCCGCCTCACGCCGGCTGCGCGGATCGAGAAACGGCGCGGGAGAGGGCACGATCGTCGCGATGACATCGTCGGCGGCGACCTGATCGCCGACCTTGAGTCGTATCCGCGTCAGCCGTCCGGCGAGCGGCGCTGCCACTACATATCGCTCGCGGATGCGCGTCTTGCCGTCCTCGTCGACACTGGCGACGAAACGTCCCTTGGTGACGGTCGCCGTCTCGACCGGTATCGGCCGCGGCATCACGGACCAGGCAATGCCGGCCGCGGCCGCCAGTAGAGCCCAGCGACAGTGGCCAGCGCGACCGACCGTGATGCGCATCGATCAATCCCTCGTCTTCAGCACTGCCACGAGATCGAGGCGGTCGATCCGGCGGCGCACGACGAACGCGCTTGCCGCCGCGGCGGCTACGACGACGATCGACCGCCGCCGCATAGGTTCGTGGCCCGATCACCGCCGGAATCTGAAAGCTTTCGTTGGAGATGAAACCGGGCGATCAGCCTGACGATGCCTTGCGAGAGCACAAGACCGATCGGAATTCCAATGGCGATTTCGATCATGAACTGACCGAACAGGATGCGCGCGACCTCGGCGCGAGTAAAGCCGAGCACGCGCAGGCTGGCCAGTTCCCAGGCGCGTTCCTGCAACCCGATGCGCGCGCTGTTGTACACGACGCCGACCGCGATGATCACCGCAAAGGCGGTGAGGATGCCGGCGCTGACGAGGACGAGGCCGGCGATCTTGTCGAGGAACGACGCCAGCGTGTAGGCCTTCATGGCCACCGACTCGATCACCGGCAGTTCCTTGAACCGCCGCGACAGGGCCGGCAGCGCCGACGGCTCGACGAACAGCGCCGCGGCCGAGACCACCGCGCCTTCGCCGGTCAGCCGATTGAGCGTATCGATCTCCATATACGAGGCCATCCCGATGACCTCGTCGACGCTCGCGCTGACCGGCAGGTCGCGTCTTGCGACGCCGGCCCTCCATGACCTCGATCGTCACGATGTCGCCGGGGACCGACGCCGAGCCGCTCGGCAAGCCGGCGGGTGAGCGTGATGCCTTCCGGCGGCACGTCGATCGGGCGCAAGCGCGGCATCGTGCGGGCGGCGCAGCTCGCTCGTTGAACGGCAGGCCGATCACCGACGTCAGATAGCTGCGATGTCCCGCGCGCAGGCGCACCGGCACGATGCGCTGTCCTTCGACGACGAGCACGCCCGGCTCGCGCGCGAGGTCGCCGATGATGGCGCGATCGAGCGGATGCGGGAAGGTGACCACGACGTTGCCGCGCTCGACCAGGTTGAACTGGACTTCGATCATGTGGTCGATGGCGTCGCGCCAGAACAGCCCGAGCACGACCATCGGCACCGCGAAGGCGATGCCGACGATGGTCAGCGCGGCTGCGCAGCGGACGCCCGGCAATATTGCGAATCATCATGCATCCGGCGCGGCGTCAGCGCTTTGGCCGACAGCAGTGCTTCGATCCAGGAACGACGAAAGCGCAGCGGCGCGGCCGGCCGCATGGCGACCGCCGGCGCCAGCGCGACGACGTTCTGCAACGCCGTCAGGACGCCGAGCGATGCCGCCGCAAGGCTGATCGCCGAAGCCGACGAGCGCGCGACCACGGCGTGAGCTCGAAGGCCAGAACCGGCAAACGGAAGAAGCCGTGATAGCTCGCGATCATCGCCTCGCCGAAGGCAAAGCCGCCGGCGACGCCGAGCAGCCGATCCGAACAGCACGATGACCGCGACCAGCTTGAGATAGTGCAGCACCAGCGGAGTCGTCGGGAAAGCCGAGCGCCTTCAGCGCGGCGATCTGTTCGCGCTGCGCCGTCACCAGCCGCCCGAGCGCGACATTGAGCAGAAACGCCGCGACACCGAAGAAGATGAAGGGGATCGTGATCGACATCACCTTTTGCTGGTTGAGTTCGTCCTCGAGGAAACGGTTGGACGGCTGGTCGCGCCGCTCGATGGCGCCGACCGAACCATAGGGCTCGAGCAGGCGGTCGAGCTCGGCGATCACCGGTTTCGGATCGGCGCCGGGCGCAAGCGACACGATGGCGTCGTTGAAGGCGCCTTTCATGTCGAAGGCGGCCTCCGCCGCGCTGCGGTCGACCCACAGGATGGCGTAGAAACGGTCGTCGGGAATCGGTAGGCCCGGTTTCACCGCATAGACGTATTCGGGCGACAGCGCGATGCCGGTGATGTGAAAGCTTTGCACGCGGCCGTTGAGCACGACGCGCACGTCGGTGCCGGGCGTCACCCCGTTCGCCTCGGCAAAGGCCTCGTTGATCGCGGCGCCGTGCGCGTCACCCGGCTCCGGCGCGCGTGCCGCGCCGCAGGTGCAGCCGCGCAAGCGGCTCGTCGCCGGCATGCGGCGAGCGAAACCATCCGCGCCGACACCGGCAGCATGGCGGACGGCCAGTCGACGATGACGTCGCGCACGATGCGCGGCTCGACCGCGGCGACGCCGGGAATTTCTTCGAGCTGCGCCACGACCGAGAGCGGTGCGCGCTTGAGCGTGACGAAGACCTGCGGAAAGCGCGCGCTGGCATAGAAGCGATCGCGCCCGGATCGCAGCGAGTCGTAGGTCGATATCGAAGCGACAAAGACCGCCACGCCCGCCGCCACCACCAGCGCAATGGTGATCACCTGCCCGCGCATGGCGGAGATGTCGCGCAACAGCTTGCGATCGAGCAGGCTCACCAGCGCACCTCCTCGGGCGACAGCCGGCGCGCGTTGCGTTCCTCGCCGACGATGCGTCCGCCGCCCAGCCGCAGCACCCGGTCGGCCATGCCGGCGATAGCCGCGTTGTGGGTGATGATCACGGTCGTGGTGCCGAGCTGCTCGTTGACGCGCGCGATGGCGGCAAGCACGAGCTTGCCGGTCTCGTAGTCGAGCGCGCCGGTCGGCTCGTCGCACAGCAGGACATCGGGCGATTTGACGATGGCGCGCGCGACCGCGACGCGCTGCTGTTCGCCGCCGGAAAGCTGCGAGGGGAAATGATCGAGCCGCTGCTCGAGGCCGACCAGGGCCAGCGCCTCGCGCGGGTCGAGCGGCTTGTCGGCGATCTCGTTCACCAGCGCGACGTTCTCCAGCACGGTGAGGCTGGGAATGAGATTGTAGAACTGGAACACGAAGCCGACGTGCTCGCGCCGATAGCGCGTCAGCTCGGCGTCGTCGGCGCCGACGAGGTCGTGATCGCGCCACCGCGCCTCGCCTGAGGTCGGCGCGTCGAGGCCGCCGAGGATGTTGAGCAGGGTCGACTTGCCGGAGCCCGACGGCCCGAGCAGCACGACGAATTCGCCCTCGTAGATGTCGAGATTGACGTCCCGCAGCGCGTGCACCTCGACCTCGCCCATGACATAGGTCTTGGACAGGCCCCGCGCATGAAACACCGGGGCGGGGCTGGACGGTTTAGCGATCGGCATGGGCATCGGCGACCTTGCGAAGCGGTCTCATTTCTTTCCGCCCTTCGCAACGAAGTCTTTGATGTGGATCACTAATTGATGCAAGCGCCTAATGGGAATGCATTAAGCGCCCGTCTGTTGCCGGCACAGGACGGAACATCAACAAACCGACCAACCCTTTGTAATTGCCTCTGAGGTTTCCGACCGAACGAGTGCGCGGTGCGTTGATTCAGTCCTTGATGCCGGAGCCGGCCGAGATTCTCATTCTCCCGTCGGTCCGCGTCGTACGCGGCGGGTTCGGCTACTCGGCCGCACCCGAAATACCCGTCCCGCCGAGCGGCGATGCCGTCAGCGGCAGCAAGCGGCGCCGGAGAGCGCCGAGGGGTTGAGGTTCCTATTCAGGCATGCCGGCGAGGCGCAGGCCCTCGGCGGTCTTCAGCCAGACGTCTTCCCGTGTGTTCATCGAGCGCGCCCGCAGCACGGAAAGCGTCAGCTGCGGCTCGATCTTGAGCACCTCGGCCATAGCCGCGGCCGCCTTTTCTTTTTCGCCGAGCTTCCCGAGCGCCGCGGCAAGGAACCACAGCGCGCCGGCAAAGCGCGGGTTGTCGGCCAGGGCTTTCTGCGCCCACGCCACTGCCTCCTTCAACTCGCCTTTCTGATAGTGGGCGAAAGCCATACCACTGGTGATCGTCCAGCCGCGCGGATCGCGCGGGCTCAGGCGCTGGGCGCGGTGAAGCAGCTCGAGCCCCTTCGCTGGATTTCCCGACGACGTCTCGATCCAGCCCGCGATCGTCAAGGCAATGGAGGAATTCGGATTGACGTGCAGGGCGCGATAGATCAGCTCAGTCGCGGGTTGGACGTCCATCGCCAGGTGCCACATGCTATAGGCGGCTCGCCACAACACTTCACCGTCGTCCCTGCCGAGCTCGACCGCGCGGGCGGCCAGGCGTACGCCCTCGACCGCCTCCGCCCTGTAATCCTTACCCCAGCCCTGAAAGCGGCGCGTGGTGTAGCAATTCGCAAGCGTCGCCAATGCCAGCGCATAGTCGGGGTCGATGGCAAGCGCCTGTTCGAGCGAGCGCATCGCCGCCTCCACGCTCTCCGCCGTCCAGTCGTAGATCAACTTCTGCGCACGCAGCAGCAGGTCATAGGCATTGAGATTGCCCGCCGGCTTGTGCTTCAGCCGCTCGATCTCGGCGAGCTGCAGGCGCGGCTCGATAGTGGCAACGACGCTCTCGGAGAAGCGGTCCTGCAGCGCGAAGACGTCGCTGGTCTCTCCTTCGAAGCGGTCAGCCCAGATGTGCGCGCCTGAGGTCGCGTCGATCAACTGCCCGGTGATGCGCAGCCGGTCGCCGCCGCGCCGTACGCTACCCTCGAGCACGTAGCGTACGCCGAGCTCGCGGCCGACCTGGCGTATATCGACGGATTTACCCTTGTAGACGAACGACGAGTTGCGCGCGATGACGAACAGCGAGTGGCAGCGCGACAGCGCGGTGATGATCTCCTCCGCCATGCCATCGGCGAAATATTCCTGCTCCGGATCATCGCTCATGTTGGTAAAGGGGAGCACGGCGATCGAGGGTCGGTCGGTTGGCAGCGGAAGGTCCGTGACGACGCCC
Source organism: uncultured Alphaproteobacteria bacterium (assembly GCA_963772885.1). GTDB lineage: Bacteria > Pseudomonadota > Alphaproteobacteria > Rhizobiales > Xanthobacteraceae > JAHFPN01. The sequence continues at coordinate 210,466 of CAVYZC010000001.1, forward strand.
GACGCCAGCGCAGCATCGGGTAGGGGGCTTGGTGCTTCAGCTCTGCGCAATTCGGCCACAACCGCCTTCGTGCTCGCGTCCGGCTCTACCTTCAACTCGCTCTTCAAGAGTGCGATAAGATTTTCATAATGCTTGAGCGCATCGGCTCTGCGTCCGCTGGCGGCCAACGCGCGAATGACCAGCCGGTGTGCATCCTCCCGCAAGTTGTTAATCGCGATTGCCCGGTTGGCGACGCCAAGCGCCAGCTCGGGATTGCCTGACTGAAGTCCTTGCTCGCCGATCTTGATCATGGCATCGAGCGCCAGAACTCTCAAGCCGCACTCTTTGTGCGCTCACCCACTCGGCCCAGGCTTCTTCCGGAATTGAACTGTCGGCGAGCAGCCGTCCCTTATAGAGCTCAAGCGCTTTACCGAGCGCATCCCGGCCACCGTCGCGGACGAGCGCTTCGAACTCCACGGCATCGCAAGCGATGACCTTGAGCGCGAGCGAAACCTTCTCTCCGTCGCTGACAAGCACGTCCTCGCCCAGGACTTTGCGCAACCGCGTCAGAGCCTGGCGCAGGTTCTGTCGTGCCTGCGCTTCGAAATGCGAGCCCCACAATAAATTCGTCAGCTTCTCCCGAGGCTGCGGTTCGGGCGCCGTGCAGGCGAGAAATGCCAGCAGTCCAGCGAGCTTCTTGCTCGGCAAGTCGATAACGCCACCCGGGCCAGTCAGCTCGAAGCGTCCCAGCAGTGAAAGCCTGAATTTCGAGGGCGACACGCAGTTCATCCTCGCGCCTATTCAGTTACCAGGATAGCGCTCCTCCTGGCGGCGCATTCTCTATTTTCAAAGTCATCCAGGCAACACTAGCGCGCTTGGTGCGAAAAGCCATGCCCCTGAGCGGGACGACTTCCGTGAGGCGTAACGGGGCAGCGCCGAAAAAGTTACTTCCGATAGATAAAATAGAAATACGGATATTTGCCCGAAGCAAAATCGTCATAAAGACCGGTGCCGCGAACCCCGGCGAATTCGACCGCGAGCTTCCTCAAGATGCCCGGCGAAAGTTTCTGCGCCAGCCGCTGCCGGCGCGAACTGTCCAGATCCATGGCCCGCACCACGCCTCGGGTGATGTCTTCTTCCCGCACCTTGTGCAGCTTCGATTGCGCCAGCGCCTGCCGCGGGAACACCCCTTTCCCCGGGTCCTCGAAATACGCGATGAGAAGATGTCCTCCGGGCTTCAGCACCCGGTGCACCTCCGAGAGAAACCGGGCGACATCCTTGTAATGCTGGGCCGATTCGATGTTCACCACCGCATCGAAGGAATTGTCTTCGAACGGTAGTTTGTGGGCGTCCGTCAGCACAAATTCCAGATTTTTCTGCGCCGCGTAATGCTTTCGATCGAACCGGATTGCCGTGGCATTGATATCGGCCCCGACCATTTTCCGCGGATGAAGATAGCGGGCGATATAGGAAGCTCCTCCGCCTCTCCCGCAGCCCACCTCGAGGACATCCTTGCCCTCGAGAGCAACGCCGGTCGCGACATGATGATAGAGTTGAAGAGCGTATCTTTCAGCCTCGTCGCCGGCATGCAGGAATATTCCAGCCCCGTCGGCGCTCTCATATCCATAATTCATGAGAGTCACTTCGGCATTTTTGTCCAATCTGGACACGAGCGAATACCAGGCATTCGTAAAGAGAGATCGGGCTCGAGATGAGTAGAAAAATCGGATTGCTGGATTTTGAGTTTGATTCATAGGCCCGATCTGCGAGCAAGCCGGCGCGAAGTCGAGCGCCGTGCCAAAGACGAGATCCCACACGCCCGTAGTTACGCCGAAATCGCCGCTGCCCGAGCTATAGTGGTGTCGCGCATGGCGCAGCCGCACGCGGTAAAGATAGGAACCGCGACGGGGCTGCCAGTGGTGGGTCGTGTGATGGACGAAGACGTACCACAAGTACCCGGTGGCCATGCCCGCCGTCGCCGCGGTAGCCAGATTGAATCCGAGCAGGGCCCAGGACAGGCCCGCGACCACGATCAAGCCCAGCGATACGCTCGCCCAAACCGGTGTGCCTAGCAGCGCTTGAGGATGATCGTGATGCTGCTCATGCAGCCGCGACAGAAACGGCGCGTGGTGGAAAACGACGCGATGCAGCCAATATTCGATCAAGGTCCAGGCAGCGAGCCCGAGGCCATAGACGACCGCCCAGGTGACCGGATGCGGCGGGGACGAACCGAGGAATGCGAACGCCGTTGAAATGAGAACGAGTGGAGGGAAAATGAGGAATTCGGCGAAGTAGCCGAGCTTGGTCATGTTCACGGCAATACCCCCGGCGAAAGATCTTGGACCACCGCCAGCAGCCATTATATTCGCCGTCTTCGGTGGGTCTCAAGACATACTATAGATCAGGATATCAAGTGCATGCTTTGTATTGAAGAGTGGAATTCCCGCTTCAGCCCGCGCACGCCGCAATAGGCCTGGCTGAGCCGCGCGAGCACCGCTTCGCGCTCGCCGCGCTCGCGCACGAAGGCGCGGATCAGCACGATCCCTTCCCCGGCCGGCGATTCGACGATCAGGCGGTCGGCGGCGGTGATTTCCTCGTCCTCCGGCAGCGCCGCGCGTTGCGCCGCGGTCATCAAATCCAGCTCGACGGTGCGGCGGCCGGCGGCGCGGTCGCTGATCGCGTAATAGGGCAGGCCGTGGCGCGTGTAGAACGAGATCGAGAAATAATCCGGCGTGGTCGGCACGCGCACGCGCAGCGCGCCGCCGGAAAGATCGTACAGACAGACCGCGGTGGCGAACGCCGGATCCATGCGCGGCAGCGTCGCGCTGAACGGCGTCGGGTCGGGGATCACGCTCACCATGTTCAGCGGGCCGAGCTGCGCCAGGCGCGCGTAGGCGTCGTCGAGCGCGAGGCGGGGCAGCGCCATCACGCTGACCAGATGCACCAGCCCGCCGAGCACCAGCCCGATCAGCGCCGGCAGCACATAGGGCCTCATGGGCAGCGCTCCTGCTTCACGCTCGGCATCTCGGCGCCGTCGCCGGAGCGGCTGCCGATCCCGACCGGCGCTTCATAGAGCCGCAGCACCGCGGTCACGCGATCGCGCCCGCCGGTCGGCAGCCAGTTGCCGCCGCGCGCGCGCGGCGCCAGCACGATCTCGACCGCCCGCTCCGCGTTCCACACCACTTCGGCGCTGGTGAAGGCGTAGCGCTCCGCGGCGTTGTCGATCAGCCGGCCGCGGCCGTCATAGACCGTGATCGTCCACAGCCGCGCCGGCGGCAGGCGGCCCTGGATGCGGATGTCGCAGCGGCCGTCGAGCGCGCGGCCCGCGTCGTCGGTTGTGGCGACGAAGGCGATGCCGTCGGCCAGCTCCAGCGGCAGCTCGCCCGAGCGCGCGAACGCGGCGCGCGCATAGGGGTCGGCATCGGCGGTGCCGCTTTTCGGCCAGGCGGTCCAGGCGCCGATCTGCACCGCGCCGAAGCCGTTGCCGCGCGCCGACGCCAGCCAGGTGAGGCCGATGCCGCTCGCGGCTCCCACCAGGAAAGCAAGAAGGACGACGAATAGGCGCAATTCAGCGATCCTAGAGCGGAGCGGCGGCCGTGCGGCCCGGCTTTGCCGCAGTCGGCGCAACCGTCGCAGGGCTCGCCTCGCGCAACAGCTTCTCGATCCGCAGCAGCCGCTCGGCCGCGCGCGGCGACAGCGTGATCGGCCGCTTGGCGGTCGGGAATTCGGACTCGGCGCTGGCGACCTTCGGCTCATCGACACGTGGTACCGGCGCATTAATCAGCCCCGGAATTTGCTTCGGCTCCACCCCTTGATGTGCATAAGTCATGATCTTCTGCCAGGTCATGGCCGGCAACGACCCGCCGGTCATGCGGCGCGTCGGCGAGTAGTCGTCGTTGCCCATCCAGATGCCGGCAACGAAATTGCCCGAGTAGCCCATGAACCAGCCGTCGCGCCAGGCATTGGTGGTGCCGGTTTTGCCCGCGACATGCACGCCGTCGATGCGGGCGCGGCGGCCGGTGCCGTTTTCGACCGCGTTGTGCAGCATCATGTTCATGTCGGCGACGACCGCCGCCGGCAGGATGCGCTCGGGCTTGCCGCCGTTCTTCTCCCAGGTCCAGATCACCTCGCCGAGCTGCGTCTTGATCTCGAGCGCGGCGTGGCTCTCGACCTTCATGCCGCCGCTGGCGAAATGCGCGTAGGCCCGCGTGTGCTCGAGCACGGTGAGATCGGCGGCGCCCAGCGGCAGCGGCCGCGTGTTGATGATCGGGCTGACGACGCCCATCCGGCGCATGTTGGCGATGATCTTGTCGCGGCCGACCGCCTCGGCCACGCGCACCGCCACCGTATTGAGCGAGCGCGTGATCGCGTTGAGCATGGTGACCGGGCCGGCGTAGCCGCCGGAATAATTGTGCGGGCACCAGTTGCCGATGCAGAGCGGGCCGTCGAGGAACACCGAGCTCGGCTTGTAGCCGGCCAAGAGCGCGGTGAGGTACACATAGGGCTTGAACGAGGAGCCGGGCTGGCGCGTGGCGTCGATCGCGCGGTTGAACTGGCTCTCGCCGTAGTCGCGCCCGCCGACCATGGCGCGCACGGCGCCGTTCGGCTCCATGATCACCATCGCCGCCTGCGTCGCGTTGTAATCGTGGCCGAACTGGCGCAGCTGCACCTCGACGCCGATCTCGGCCGCGCGCTGGATGTTGGGGTCGAGCGCGGTGCGCACGATGAAGCTGCGCTCCTGCACGCTGTCGGGCAGCTTGGCGACGATGCCCTGCATCTCGCGGAACGCCCAATCGAGATAATAATTCGGCACCAGCTCGTCGCGCCGGTCGATCGGCGTCGCCGGATTGCGCCGCGCGCCGAACACCTGCCCCTCCGTCATGAAGCCCGCTTCGATCAGGTTATCGAGCACGATCGAAGCCCGCGCGCGCGCCGCCGGCAGGTTGATGTGCGGCGCGAAGCGCGCCGGCGCCTTGAACAGCCCGGCCAGCATGGCCGACTCCGCCATGTTCACCTCGCGCGCCGACTTGCCGAAGTAATATTGCGCCGCCGCGTCGACGCCGAACGCGCCGCCGCCCAGATACGCGCGGTCGAGATACAGCTTCAGGATTTCCTGCTTCGAAAGCCGCGTCTCCAGCCACAGCGCGAGATACGCCTCCTTCACCTTGCGCTCGATCGTGCGCTCGTTGTTCGAGAAACAGGTTTTTCGCCAGCTGCTGCGTGATCGAGGAGCCGCCCTGCACCACGTTCTGCGCGCGCACGTTGGCGGTGAGCGCGCGCACGGTGCCGGCGAAATCGATCCCGAAATGCTCGTAGAAGCGCCGGTCCTCGGTGGCCAGCACCGCCTTGATGAGATGGTCGGGCAGCTCGTCGAGCCGCACCGTGTCGTTGTGGCGGATGCCGCGCTCGCCGATCACGTTGCCGTAGCGGTCGAGGAACATCACCGCGAGCTCGCTCTTCTTCAGCCAGTTCTCGTCGGTGGTCTCGCGGAAGGCGGGCACCGCCAGCGCCAGCATCATGATCGCGCCGGCGGCGCCGAGCGTCAGGCCCTCCGAGGCCGCCTCGACGCCGAGCCGCTTCAGGCCGGTGACGTGGAAGCGGTCCATGAAGCCGGACCAGTCCTCCCACTTGGCGCGGAACAGGATGTTGGCCGCGAACATCGCGTGGCCGATGCGCGCGTCGAGATCGAGGAACAGGCGCGCCAGCCCGCCGACGCGGGGCTTGGGCAGCGGGAGTTTTTCCGTTTGCTCGGGTTTGTCGGCCATGGATAGCTCAGGATTCCGCGATGCCAACCAGCGCCCGAATCCTTATAGACCGGGGGTGGGGAGGGGGTCGAGGGGGCATGAGGCTTTGGCACACAACGCTTTACCCAAATTCGGTCCTATGCAACTTTTGCTGGTAGTTCAGCTCACGAGATTCGATTGACCACAATGATGTTGGACGACGACGGATTGCCTCTGGACGACGTCGGACCCTGGGCGAAGGAAAAGCACGAACGCCTTCGCAAATACATCGACATCTCGCGCGCGACGCGCCGGAAATACGTGGAGGACAAGGGCGACGGCGCGTATAAGGGCGGCGCTACTTATATCGACCTATTTTGCGGATCAGGTCGGGCGATAATTCGCGACACTGACGAGAAAATCGACGGTAGCCCGCTTGTTGCCTTCAAGAGTGCGCGCGACGGCGGCGCTCCATTTTCGGAAATCTATCTCGCCGACATTTCGGAGGAAAACTGTCGGGCCGCAGAAAAGAGACTGGCCAACGCCGGAGGGTCTGCGAGAATCGATGTCGGGGGAAGCCCAAGATACGGCGGCGCGGATCGTCGCAAAATTGAATCCATACGGATTGCATTTCGCGTTTCTCGATCCCTATAATTTGCAAGATTTGGCGTTTTCAGCAATTGAAGCATTCGCCAAATTGAGGCGTATCGACATGCTGATTCATGTCAGTGCGCAGGATCTGCAACGAAATCTTGCCATCTACATCGCGCCGGATGATGAGCGGTTGGAAAGCTTTGCGCCCGGATGGAGGAAAGTGGTTGACGTGCGTCAGACGCAACCGGCCATACGAGCGGCGATACTCGAATACTGGGGCGAAAAAATCGAATCGCTGGGGCTGTCTTTCGCCAAGCATGCGGCACTCATCTCCGGCGCGGAGAGGAATCAAAGACTCTATTGGCTTGTATTCGCGAGCCGCAGCGATTTCGCTGTAGGATTGTGGGATAAAATCCGCAATATATCGGGTCAGGCCGATCTTGGTCTGTGAGGCGAGGTCCGAAATGGCTGGCAGCTCCGACATCGAATGGACCGAGGCGACCTGGAATCCGGTCGCAGGCTGCACGATGGTCTCGCCCGGCTGCACCAATTGCTACGCGCAGCGCATGGCTGCGCGCCTACAGGCCATGGGCTTGAAGAAATACGCCGGCACGACGCGCAAGTCCGGCAAGCGTCATGTCTGGACCGGCCGCATCAACATCGATTCCGCTTCGCTCACCGCGCCGCTGAACTGGCGCAAGCCGCAGCGCATCTTCGTCAATTCCATGTCCGATCTGTTCCAGGAATCGGTCGAGGAGAAATTCGTCCGCCGCGTCTGGCAGGTGATGGAGCAGGCGCACTGGCACACGTTTCAGATTCTCACCAAACGCCCGGAACGGATGTTGGAAATGCTGTCGCACCCTGCTTTTCGCACGTTGCCGAACGTCTGGCTCGGAACCTCGATCGAGAGCGAGGACTATCTCGATCGGATCGATCTGCTTCGTCGTGTTCCTGCTCGCGTGCGCTTCATCTCGTTCGAGCCGCTGCTCGGGCCGATCCATGAACCCGACCTGAGCGGCATCCATTGGGCGATTGTTGGCGGCGAATCTGGCCCGCGCGCGCGACCGATGCAATCCTGGTGGGTTGAGACGCTACGTGACACTTGCCGGGAGCAGGGTGTTGCCTTCTTTTTCAAGCAGTGGGGAGGAAAGAGGAAAAAAACGACCGGGCGACTCCTCAATGGACAGACCTGGGATGAATATCCTTCGGTCGCGATGCAGCAGTGAATTCGCGCGACGATCCAGCTCCATTTTGGAAAAGGAAATCCCTCTCCGAAATGAATAAATCGGAGTGGGAATCGCTGTGCGACGGCTGCGCGCGCTGTTGTCTGATCAAGCTCGAGAACGCCGACACCGGCGAGACCCACTACACCGACATCGCCTGCCGGCTGCTCGACACCCAGGCCTGCCGCTGCACCGATTACCAACACCGCCGCCGGCGCGTGCGCGATTGCCTCTCCATCACGCCCCGCCGCGCCGAGAGCCTCGCCTGGCTGCCGCCCACCTGCGCCTATCGCCGCCTGGCCGAGGGCAAGGCTCTCGAATGGTGGCATCCGCTGGTCAGCGGCGATCCCGAGACCGTGCACGAGGCCGGCGTCTCGGTGCGCGGCCGCGTGTTCGCGCGCGAGCGCGACCTCGCCAAGAGCGCCTACCCGTTCCGCATCGTGCAGTGGCCGGAGGAGAGGCCGAAGCTCACGCGAAAGCGCGCGCGAAAAAGAAAAGGGCGCGCCAGGCCGCGCGCCCCCGGAAGCTGAAGCCGCGCAGCTAGAATCGGATCCGCGCGCCGGTCATGACCGTGTCGAATTCGACCGCGGTCGGCACCGGCCCGCCGAGATCGGCGTCTTTGGTGTCCAGCGAGTAGTGGCGATATTCGAGATACATCGACAGCGCCGCTGCGTCGATGTTCTGCACGACGCCGGAGGGGGCGTTTATGAGGGCGCCCGAACCCATCAGCCCGTCCACCTCGACGCCGGCACCGAAATAGGTCCCGGTCCGCGTGCCGCTCACGCCGGGGAAGCCCGGAACCGAGATCTGCACGTCGGCGAAGGCGAAGCCGGTCGTCGCATAGATCTTGAAACTACGCATATCGAGCCCGCCTTTCGTGCCGTTCATCGGCGTGGCGTTGAACGGGATGAAGAAGCCCGCGCGCGTGCCGATGGTGCCGAGGAAGCCGAGCTTCGTCGTGTGCGCCAGGCCATTGCCGGGGAATATCCCGGAGGTAGTACCGAAGCCGCCGCAGAACGAACCGGTGAGCCCGCCGAACAGCGCAGGCTCCCGAGGCCTGGTGGCGGCAGCAATGCGGAATCCGCTGAACTCGCCCGCATAGCGCAATGCCACGTCCCAATAGTCGTAGTTCGCATCGGCGCAGACCAGGCCGGCCGAGCCGGTGGTGGCAAAATCGGCGCCGAGATAGTTGGTATTGACGTGTGTGAGCCCGACCGAGACGCCGACGCTGAAGCGCTTGTCGAACCAGTCTTGCGCGTTCGCCGTCGAGACGACGCTCAAGAGTGCGAACGATGCCAGTGCGGCCACGCGGCCTGCTGATGCAAACATGTACGCCCCCACACAGCGGCGTCAGCGGTCCCTCTGCTCGGGGCCGGTTCACCCTGCCGCAAAATGATATTTGACTGCTGTTCCGAAAACAACCGGAGCGGTGGAGGGCTCTGGATAAGTGCCTGGCGCAAAGGCCGAAGCTCAAGCGCATGCGCAAATCGAGGGCGAGGCGGGCAGCGCGCTGATTCTTCCTTGCCGTCGCCCGGCGCGGTGCTACCTTTCGCTCCGGCAATTTCGGGCAAACATGCGAAACGCTCTGCCGATACTCTGCCTCGTGCTGTTCGCGGCGCTGGCTTGGCCCGCCGCGGCAGCGCCCCGGGTCCAGACGCCCGGCGCCTCGCAATCCGACAAGGCGGCCCCGCCCGCCGCAACTCCTCCCGCGGTCCCGCCGGCCGCGGCCCCCGCCAAGCCCGGCGCCGTGAAACCTTCCGGCGGCTCCCAGGGCGAGGGCACCGTGCAAGACCCGCGCGCCCGCGAGCCCGCCCGGCCGCGCATCCCGCCGTTCGACAAGCGGAAAGGCATCCAGGCATGAGCCGCCCGGCGTGGCTCCGCTGCGCGCGGCTCCCCCGGAATGCCGGCTTTACTAGCCTGTGAATAAATTCTAACAACCTAGGAAAATACCCCTTGACAGCCCGGCGCTGCTCGGCTACAAAGCGCCCACGCTCCACAATTGGGTTTTGAAACGGGTGGCTATTCCCTGTCATCCCGGGCGAGCGCCGCGTTTGCGGCGCGAGACCCGGGATCCATAGCCGCCGTGTTCGTGGGAGCCCCATGCGCTTCATCGTCATCCCGCCGGAACAGATCGCCCGTGCCCGCGCGCTGTACGAGGGCACCTCCGTGCCGGTGCACGATATCGCCGCCATGCTCGGCCTCGGCGTCACCACGTTCCTCAAGCGCGTGAAGCTCTGGGGTTGGAAGCCGCGCAATCGCCGGCTCGCCGATCTCGCCGACCCAGCCGGTGGCAGCGCCGGTGATGAGGATTGGCAACCTAGTTCTGTAGACAATTTGTGATAGTTTTCGGCAGCCGTTCGGCGACCGGGGCTGGACACTCAAATCGGGAACAGGAGGATAAACTTCATGCAACATCTGCATCGCTTGCTGATCGCAACCATCGTGGCCATCGGGTTCGCGCTGCCGTCCGGCGTCGCCGGCGCGCAGGCGGTCAAACAGATCCAGCTCACCGAAAAGCAGGTGCTCGGCTACATCGCCGCGCAGAAGGAAATGCCCGCTTCCGAGAATCCGGACGCCAAGGCCAAGGCCCAGATGGAGAGCGTCGCCAAAAAGAACGGCTTCGCCAGCTTCGCGGAGTTCGAGGACGTCGCCGCCAATATCTCGATGATCGTGGACGGCATCGATCCCAAAACCAAGGCGTTCACCGAGCCGCTCGACGGCCTCAAGAAAGAGATCGCGGAAGTGCAGGCCGACAAGTCGATGCCGGCGAAAGATAAACAGGCGGCGCTGAAGGAGCTGAACGAGGCGCTCAAGACGGCGCAGCCGGTCCAGTTCCGCGGCAACATCGAGCTGGTGAAGAAATACTTCGACAAGCTGCAGCCGGCGAGCTAACCGGGCTCACGCCGCCGACTTCAGCAAATAGTGCTTCGGCCGGCGTTTCTTCCTGAACTTCTTGCGCTTGGTCTTCTTCGCCTTGCGGACGATGGTCTTTTCCGCCGCCGCGACGGTGAAGGGGGCGGCGTAAGGAAGATTCCGGAAAAGCGTTCGCCGACGGCAGCGCCGCGACCGGCGCGCCGCTCGCGCTCACCGGCGCGTATTGCGTGTACCAGCCGCAGGCGATCGGCGCGCGTGGGTAGTTGGCGCGCGCGATCACGCCGACCAGCATGCCGTTCTGGAGGACCGCGCCGCCGGAGTCGCCGAAACAGGCGCTGGCCGAGAGTTTTCCACTCCGATTCGGATCGACCAGCATGTAGCGGTGGTGCGATGCCTGCACCAGCCGCGCCTCGCGCAGCGTGCCGACCGCCATGCGTTGCGCCTCGCTGACGGTGCCGAAGCCGGCGACGGTGAAATCGCCGCCGCCCGGATCGCCCACCGGCAGCGGCGAGATCGAGTTCGGCAACGGCGCGCGCAGCATGAGGATCGCCGCGTCGCCGGCGACCGAGACACGCCGCCCGTCCACGATGGCGCTGCGCGTCACTTGTGAGACCGCGATGCGCTGGCCGTCGACGCTCACGCTGGCGCGCCGCGCGCAATGCGCGGCGGTGACCACCGCCTGGCGGCCGATGGCGACGCCGGAACAGTGATTTCCTCCGAAATCGACGCGCACCATGTGCGCGCTTAAGCCGGAAGGATAGCCGTCGATGATGGCGCTCGCGCTGCCCGCGGAAAAAACGAGCGCCCCCACGGCCAATGCGGCGTACGCGATCGCGTTTATTCGTCCGTGCATGAACTCACCCAGCCAGCTGCGATCTTAGCGGAGAACGGAGGGGTGGGAAGCCGGCAATCGACGTTTGCGCGAAATTGTGAAAAAAACTCGCCGTCCGCTATGCTCGCCGCCATGCTTGATCTGTTTACTCCCGCGGTGACGTTCGACGAGGCAGCGGAACGGCAAGACGTCGCATCCTATTTTGGCGGCAAGCCGGGAATTTTCGTCGATGTCGGGGCCAACGAGCCGAAAGATCACTCGCAGACGTGGCACCTCGAGCAGAAGGGATGGCGCGGGATCCTGGTCGAGCCTGTCCGCGAGTATTCCGACAAGCTACGAGCCGAACGAACCGCTCGCGTTTTCAACGTTGCTTGCGGAGCTCCAGAGCAGCACGGCCGCGTTCTTCCGCTCAAGGTTCTGGGCGCGCTCAGCACGCTGGCGGACAATTTTCGTGAACCGGGCATGTCTCCAAGCGAAGTCCGGCTGATCCCCGTCGTTACGCTCAATTCCATTCTTTCCGGGGCGGGCATCGAGAAGATTGATTTTCTCTCCATCGACGTTGAGGGCTTTGAGATCGAAGTGCTCAAAGGCTTCTTCATCGAAAAGCACCGGCCAGCCCTCTTGTTGGTCGAGGATCACGCGCGGGGCTGGTCGCTGCACCGATACTTGATCGCGCACGGATACAAACGCGTGCGCCGGACCTGCCTCAATTCCTGGTACGTTCCGCAGGAAGTCGAATTTCCCATGTCTTTGTTCGGTCGCTTGCAGATGTTTCGCAAGTTCGTGCTCGGCGTGCCGTTTCGCGTGATGAAGTTTCGCTGGCAGCACTGGCGCGGCGGCCGCCGCGGATGATGCAGCGCGACGCGCCTAGACCGCGCTAATCCCCGAGCCTTGAACCGAGCGCGCCCGCGGTGCTCTCGATCCACTCGCGCTGGATCGCCACCAGCGTGGCACCCGTGACCAGCCCGCAGCCCGGACCCTTGGGCCCCGTGGTCCAGCCGATCACCGCGGCGAGCGCGCCGTTCTTGAACACCGGCCCGCCGGAATCGCCGGTGCAGGCCCCGGCCGGCGTCGCCGCGCCGAGCGACAGCCGCACCATGATGCCGCCGGTGGTGCCGACCGCGGGCAGTGCGAGCGTGCGCAGCGTGCCGGCGGAGCGCTCGTTGCCCTCGGCGGCGATGCCGAAGCCCGCGAGCGTGAACGGGTCGCCTGGCCGCGGCAACGTCGCGTCGGTCGAGAGCCGCGCCGCGCGGTAGCGCGCGGGCAGCGGCTCGGAGAGTTTCAGCAGCGCCAGATCCGGCGTCGGCCGGCGCGTCTTGAACTGCGCCGGGTCGAAGCCCGGATGCAGCACCACGTCCAGCACCGGCACCAGCCGCGGCGAAGCGCCCTCGACCAGCGCGATCGCGTAATTGGCCGGCGGCGCCACGCAATGCGCCGCCGTGAGCACCAGCTCGCGCGACAGCACGGTTCCGCTGCACGAAGCGCCGCGCGTCGACACGATCAGCACGGTCTGTGCCGCGATCTCGTTCGGCGCCCCCGCGCCGCCGACGATGGCGAAGGCGGGGACGGGCGTGAGCGCAAAGATAAGTGCGAATGCCGCGCGGTGCATGGCGCTTTGTCGGCGTCTGCGCGGCGAAGGTCAACGCAGCTTTCACCTCTCCCCGCGTGCGGGGAGAGGTCGGCCCGCCGAAGCAAAGCGAAGGCGGGACGGGCGAGGGGGCTTCGATAGCGACTTTCTGGAGGTCGACCTGGCCGCCTTCGCGGCCGGGGGAAATTCCCTCGATTCCCATTGTCGAAATAAGACCCTAGGGGAAAGTATTGCTCTGTTCTCTTGCGTCCGCGCGCGGCTCTTGCCAATCTCCCGGCGGGTTTGCATAGGGAGAGAGCAATGAAGCTTCGAGTTCTAGGTATCGCTGCCGTTCTGCTCGGCCTGTCCGCCAACGCGGCGTTCGCCGCCAGCGCCTGCACCGCCTTCGTCCGCATCGACGAGGAGAACTCGGCGGCCTGCCTGACCCTGGTACGCAGCAAGACGAAGGACGCCGGTTTCAACGGCTCGAAGACCGGCGAGAGCTACTTCTTCTGGTTCGGCCAAAACGTGGTCTCGACCCGCTGCATCGACGGCAACGTCGTCGCCATGGCCGCCTATCACCAGCAGAATGACCGCGCCTGTCCGCTGCTGGACCGCATCAAGGACGTGCTCGACAACAAGTGAGCCGGCCGCGCGCATGAGCTGACCGAATTTACGATTGGCCGGGGCGCTTCGCGCGTCCCGGCCGTTCGATTCCTGGGCACTGTCGCGAAATTTGTCATTCCGGGGCGCGGGCGAAGCCCGCGAGCCCGGAATCCATAACCACTGACCGCGCAAATTCGAAAATCCGGCGGCTATGAATTCCGGCCCGCGCATCGCAAGTCGGGCTTGTCCGACTTGCGACACGAAACGAATACCGAATGCGGGCAAGCCCGAATTCGGTTGCGCGCGCGACCGGAATGGCTGAGTAAAATCCGCAAAGAATTTCATCATGCGCACGCTTCCGTCCGATCTTGCCGCGCATCTGGCAAGCAGGGCCACGACCCTTTGCCGCTGCTGGCGCATTTCCCGGCGCGACGGCGAAGTCCAGGGTTTCACCGATCACGACGAGACGCTCGTCTTCGACGGCACTGCGTTCGCCGCCGGCACCGGCTTCGAGGGCACCGAGATCGAGGCCCGCCTCGGCCTCGCGGTCGGAGGCCATGAGATCCACGGCGCGCTCGCGGCCGACTCAATCGCCGAGGCCGATCTCGCCGCCGGGCGCTATGACGACGCGGGTGTCGAGCTGTTCCTGGTCGACTGGAGCAACGCCGAAAATCGCCTGCTACTGCGCGCCGGCAGTCTCGGCGAGGTGCGCCGCGAGGGCGCGGCCTTCGCCGCCGAGGTGCGCGGGCTCGCGCACCGCTTGAACGAGGAAAACGGCCGCTAAACTATCAAACAAATTTCCGTCTGCCGGCGAGGGTGCGAATATCCCCATACCGTTGCTTTTTTACACTAGTCCAAGGAGCCCAAATGTCTAGTATCTGGCTCAGTTGAGGTCACTCGAAGCCATGGGGGATGCCATGAAAAGGGTTCTATTGGCGGGGGCTACGCTGCTCGCGCTCACTGCGGCACAGCCGACTTTCGCTGCCGACGTGCCGGTCTACAAGGGCCCGGCGCCGGTGGCGGCAGCGTTATTCAACTGGAGCGGATTCTATCTCGGCGGTCACTTCGGGTGGCAGCGGTCGAACATCAATGTGCAGAACCCGGCATTTCCGCCAGGCTTTGACTTCAATCATGACTCGGCAATCGGTGGCGGACATATCGGGTTCCAGTATCAGATGGGCCAGATCGTACTGGGCCTCGAGGGCAGCTGGACGGGCTCGTTTCAGGGCAACTCTGGCTCGGTAACTTGCTTTGCCCCCGGCCCACAGCTTACTCCCGGGGGCACAGGTATCTGCAGCGCGCGTTTAAATGACGTGTGGACCGTTGGTCCGCGAATTGGCTGGGCCATGAACCAATGGATGCCATACCTGACCGGCGGCTATGCCAGCGCAGCCTACAACTTTGAGGGCAGGTCCAATGCCGGCGTGCTTAATGAGGTGGCTCAGGCGCGGCTGGACGGTTGGTATTTCGGTGGCGGCATCGACATGGCTCTGGCACCCGGCTGGATCTTTGGTCTTGAGTATCGCCACTACGATTTCAACGCAAAAACGGTCAACGCGACCACTCCCGCAGGGTTGTTCCTCGAACCAGCACTGTTCAAGGCCACCTCGGACAGCATCACGGCGCGCTTGAGCTTCCTCTTTGGATCGCGATAAGTAAATTCGATACGCAACATCGATCGGCAAAGCCCCGGGCATCCCCCCGGGGCTTTCGCTTTTATGGCGTTCGTGCCGGTCTCTCGACCGGAACAGCAGCGGGCTAGCCATTCATCGCAGGGAAGGTCCCTGCTGCCGCATTGTGTCGAGCGTAAAGAGCACCTGTGCGACCTGCCGCCACAGAGAGGTTTCATAACGGCCAATGCGCTCGAAGATTTCATTGCCAAGATTGGCAAGACGCAAGAAACAGCGGGCGATGTTCTTTGACGTGTTTGGGATGTTTCTTCCGAAATGGGCCTCGCTGAAGTTCGTGATCATTCCGTCACCCATCGATCGACCGCGTCCACGAGCAGGCGTATTGTGCGCCGCTATCTCGGTCGGATCTTCTGTTCCAAAGAGACGATGAATGACGCTGAGTTCCGAAGGCAGAATTGCGGCCGCATTTTTTCTGCTGCGCTGGATCTCGCCCTGAATCTCGAGGAGACCCGTCTCGATCGAGGTGGCGCGCCGCAGCCGCCACAGGAGCGAAGCGAGCCGGACAATGAGTTCGTGCTCGACCATGGATCGCGGCGCATAGTCGGCGATGATCACGGCTTCAAAAGCGGCGTAGTCGCAGGGGTCTTCAAGAACACCGATGACGGTTTCGGCGGTCAGGCCATGACGGATGGCATTCTGCCTTGAGCGCAGTTTGCCACTCTCGGACCTTGGCCCAGTACTCCTGCGCGCATTGAGCCGGTTCGCCGGGATTTGCCTTTCCGACGTCATCGATGACCTGCAGTGAGATCGGTCGACGGGTCGTTGCCCATTACACCAGCATCTTCGGCGATCGCGGGAAGTCTTGAAGGCTTGACCTCTGGCAGATTGGCCGTCCCCTCCTCCTTCTGGCTCGTTGAGGCAAGCGAAGCATCTCTTGAGCGGGTCTCTTGCCAAAGCGTCTTGGCGATCTCGAGCGGTTCGATCCCCATGTCATGCCACCAGGCCGCCTCATTGCCCGATTGGTGGAGCTCGCGATGGTGCGTGCGGCAAAGCGGGACGGTGAACTCATCGCTGACTTTCAGGCCAAGGGCGCGAGGCTGAGCAAAGCGCAGATGGTGCGGATCGGAGGGCAGCTGCCCACACAACAGGCAAGGCTGTGCCGCCACGAACTGCAGGTGCTCCTTATCGCGCAACCTCCGTGGCTCGCCGAAGGTGAGCGCGCTCTTGTCGATGCCGAGATTCTGAGAGATCCGCTTGCCATAGGATCGTTGCCGGACCTGTGCCCCGAGATCCCGCTCCAGATTGGGCGCGCCCGACTCATTCCGCGCGGACGGAGTTGATGACGGAGGTACGTCAGCTGGCGGGACCGTTGCATGGGCCATTGCAACGGGGGCTCGCCCTGCTCTTCGGTTCAGATAGAGCCCAAGACCGAACGGCTTACCAGCAATTGGTGATGTTTTTTTTTTTTTTTTGCTGCGGAGGTGCACCGACTAGTACATCTTGCTGAGCCCCGTCGCGAGACCCCCACGCCGAGGAGTCGCGGCCGCAGCGTCGCTCGAGGAGCTGGTGTATCCGAACGAGCGGAACCTGTCGCGATCGGGCTCACGATCTCGATCGGCTTCTGGCTGGCGCTGCTGATCGGGACGCTGGGCCTGGCACTACGTCTACGCGCTCGGCTTCTTCGTCTTCTACTTGTTCGCCCAATCGAGTCGTCCCCAGCATCCGCGGCAACGCGGTGCGCATCACTCCGCAGCAGTACCCCCGACCTCTACCAGAGGCTCTCCGCCTGCTGCCAGCGCCTGGGGATGGGCAACGTGCCGGAAGCGTTCCTGCTCCACGCCGAACGGCGCGTTCAACGCCTTCGCCGCGCTTCCTGGGCCGCAACTTCCTGGTGCTCTACTACCAGACGTCGTGGACGCGCTCGAGGGGCAGCCAGCGCCTTCAATTTCTACCTCGGGCACGAGCTGGGCGCGTGCATCACGGCCATCTCTTCTGGCGCCCGATCCTGCTGCCGGCGAGCTTCCTGCCGGTAACGAGAACGTCGGGCTGTATCCACCGCGCATGCGAACCACCTGCGGACAACTACGGCGCCGCGTGTTGCAGCGACGTCGAGGACGGCGTGCGCGGCTTGAGTGCGCTCGCCGCGGGAGGCCGCCGCTGGCAGGACTTGAACCTCCCCGAGTACCTGCAGCAGACCCAGGAGGCCGCCAGGCTTCTGGATGTCCTCCACGAGCTCATCGCCGACTATCCCTGGCTCGTGAAGCGCGTGGCGCGGGTCGCGGCGCAGAGCGACGGCGATCGCCATGTTGCTGCTGTTGACGTATTGCTCGGCTACCACACCGGCAACGCCAACATGCTCGTGCCCACCAGCTGGACGGTCAACATCGTCTCCACAACAAGGAGGAGGAGGTCACCCACAGCCTGATGATGACGCCGACCCGAACGACGAGATGAACGCTGCACAGGAGGCAGGCACCGATCTCGCGGCCTTTCCGCACGCCTTCACCGAGCACCCGATCGAGGGCACGGCGGTGAAGGACAGCGGCGGCGAGGCCGCCGCAGGCCGAGAAGGCCAGCGACTATCTCTGGTACTGCGGCGTCCCCAGCCACGGCATTGCCGGCATGTCGATCGCTTCAAGGTCGGCGATGACGTCGAGGCGCCCTCGATGACCGTCGCCGCCGACGCGGAGGCCGGGCGCGAAACGTCAGGCGGACTTCTTCCAGGACGCGCGCGACGTGGACGGCCTCGCGGCCGGCCCCGTCGCGGATCTGGTGGCGGCAACTCGTGCCGTCCGCGACCAGGACGGTGTCGGACCGGCTGCGCGCACCGCGGGCAGCAGGGTCGCGCTCGGCCATGGCGCATCGAGACCTCGTGGTGGCGGGCCCGTAGCCGAAGGCACCGGCCATGCCGCAGCAGCGACTCGATGACGCCACCTCCCAGGCCGGGATGTAGCAGGTGCTTTCGACTACTCCATGGCCCCGAACGCCTTCTGATGACAATGGCCATGGACCAGCGCTCACCGCCAGCCTGAAGGCTGCAGTGGCAGGGGCTTTGCCGCCGTCGCCAGAAACTACCTCCAACAGAACCGCGCGCTCGGCGAGCACAGATGTGCTTTCACCTGGGAGACATCACCAGAATAGGCAATTGGTTTTTTTTTTTTTTTTTTTTTTTTTTTTTTTTTTTTTTTTTGATGCTGGCGATGCGCCGCGCCTGTTCGCCGACGACCGTCTTGCTCCTTAGCGCGAACAGCGGGTTG
>CAVYZC010000002.1:0-290211 GCA_963772885.1 uncultured Alphaproteobacteria bacterium
GCGGCAATTCCGGCGGCCCGACCTTCAATCTCGCGGGCGAAGTGATCGGCGTCAACACGGCGATCGTTTCGCCGACCGGCGGCAATATCGGTATCGCGTTCGCCATTCCGGCCGAGACCGTCAGCCGCGTCGTCGCCTCGCTGAAGGAGAGCGGCATCGTCACGCGCGGCTTCATGGGCGTCAACATCCAGCCGGTGACCGCGGAGATCGCCGAAAGCCTCGGCCTCAAGGAGCCGCAGGGCGCGCTCGTCGCCGACGTGCAAGCCGACAGCCCGGCGGCCAAGGCCGGTATCAAGTCCGGCGACGTGGTGATGGCGGTGAACGGCACGCGCATCAAGGACGCGCGCGAGTTGTCGCGGCGCATCTCGCTGATCGCGCCCGGCACGACCGTGAAGCTTTCGGTCATGCGCGAGGGCCGGAGCGTATCGTCGACGTGTTGCTCGCCAAGCTGCCCGAGGACCGCACCGCGGATCGTACCGAGCCGCGCGGCCGCGACCGCGATGTGATCGTGATCGCGAGCGTGATCGGGTGGTCGAGCCGCGCCTGGGCCTCTCCATGGCCCCCGCCAAGTCGGTTGCCGGCTCCGGAGACATCGGCGTCGTCATCACCGACGTGAAGCCGGAAGGCCCCGCCGCCGAGCGCGGGCTCAAGTCCGGCGACGTGATCCTCGAGGTCGCGGGCAAGATCGTCTCGACGCCGGCTGATGTCCGCGATGCATTTTCCGCAGCCCGAACCGAAGGCAAGGGCGTGGTGCTCATGCGCGTGAAAACCGAGCAGGGCACCCGCTTCGTGACCGTCCCGGTCGGACGCGGCTGAGTTGGGTGCAGGCGGCGGCATTCCCCCCACGCCCCCTCCGACCGCCTGCTACCCGGGGCGGGAGGCCAAAAGCCTCCCGCCCTCGTTTTTAGAGCATCGCCTGTAGGCAAGAGATGCGCGAAACTCCGGCCATCGAGTTGCTCGTTGCGGATTCGCCATGCGCCTGCTTGTTGTCGAGGACGATCGCGAAGCCGCCGATTACCTGAAGAAGGCGTTGCGCGAAGCCGGCCACGTGGCCGAGATCGCCGGCGACGGCGAAAACAAGACGGGCCTGGCGCTCGCGCTCGACGGCGATTTCGACGTGCTGGTGGTGGATCGCATGCTGCCCAAGCGCGACGGACTTCTCGCTCGTCGCCGAGCTGCGCGAAAAGGGACGCGCTACGCCGGTGCTGATCCTCTCCGCGCTCGGCCAGGTCGACGACCGCGTCACCGGGCTGCGCGCCGGCGGCGACGATTATCTCTCCAAGCCCTATTCGTTCTCCGAGCTCCTGGCCCGCATCGAGGCGCTCGCGCGCCGCGGCGCGCCGCAGGCGGCCGATACCGTCTATCGCGTGGCCGATCTCGAGCTCGACCGCCTCGCCCATAGCGTGACCCGCGCCGGCAAGGAGATCCCGCTGCAGCCGCGCGAGTTCCGCCTGCTCGAATATCTCGATGCGCCACGCCGGGCAGGTCGTTACCCGCACTATGTTGCTCGAAAACGTCTGGGATTATCACTTCGATCCGCAAACCAACGTGATCGACGTGCACGTCTCGCGCCTGCGCTCCAAGATCGACAAGGGTTTCGACAAGGCGCTCCTGCACACCATCCGCGGCGCCGGATACATGATCCGTGACGGCGCTCGGTAGGCTCGTACGCACGACGGCGTTCAAGATCGTCGCCGTCTACATGGTCCTGTTCGCGCTGTTCGCCGGCGGCGTGATCGCCTATCTCGCGCAACATACCCAGCAGCTCGTCCTCGACCAGATCACCGAGACGATCGACGCCGAGGTGCGCGGGCTTTCACGAGCAGTACAATATCGGCGGTATCCGCCGCCTGGTGGCCGTGGTCGAGGCGCGCGCTGACCTGCCGGGTTCCAGCGTCTATCTCGTGACCACCGTCACCGGCGTGACGCTCGCCGGCAACGTCGCCGACGTCCCGACCGGAACGCTCGAGAGACCGGCTGGCGCGAGATCACCTACAAACGCAGCGAGGAAGGCGCCGAGGCCAAGGACTGCGCGCGCGCTGGCGCGCGTCTTCGTGCTGCCCGGCGGGTTCCGCCTGCTGGTCGGCCGCGACCTGGAGGAGCGCGAGCTCATCCGCCAGGTGCTCGCCGCGCCCGCGCGTTGGGCGGTGCTGGTGCTCGTAATAATGGGCGTGACCGGCGGCGTGTTCATCGCCCGCCGGGTCTTGCGCCGCATCGACGGCATGACCGCCACCAGCGACCGCATCATGGCCGGCGACCTCTCCGGCCGTTTGCCGGTGGCCGGCTCCGGCGACGAGTTCGACCGGCTGGCGAGCAGCCTGAACGCCATGCTCGAGCGCATCGAGGCGCTCATGATCGGACTGAAGCACGTTTCGGACAACATCGCCCACGATCTCAAGACGCCGCTCACGCGCCTCAAGAACCGCGCCGAGGAGGCGCTGCGCTCCGCCAAGAGCGACGCCGACTATCGCGCCGCGATCGAGAAGACGATCGAAGAGTCCGACGGCCTGATCCGCACCTTCGATGCGCTCCTGATGATCGCCCGCGCCGAGGCCGGCCAGGCGCGCGAGCACATGACCGACTTCGACGCCGCCGATATCGCCGAGAGCGTGGTCGAGCTCTACGAGCCGCTCGCCGAGGAGCAGGGCCTTGCGCTGAAATTGGAGGCCAAGGGACCGTTGCCGGCGCACGGCAGCCGCGAGCTCATCGGCCAGGCGCTCGCCAATCTGATCGACAACGCCATCAAGTACGGCAAGCCCACGGTACCGGTTCAGCCGGCGGAAATCGTCGTGAGCGCGCGCGGCGAGGGCGGCACGGTCCATTTCGCGGTCGCCGACCACGGCCCGGGCATTCCGGAGCCGGATCGCGTGCGCGTGCTCGAGCGTTTCGTGCGAACTCGAAGCGAGCCGCACCCAACCCGGCGCCGGGCTCGGCATGTCGCTCGCCGCCGCGGTGGCGCGGCTGCACGGCGGCGAATTGAAGCTCGAAGACAACGCGCCCGGCCTGCGCGTCACGCTTTCGATCCCGGCAGGCGCGAAGCCGGCGGTTTGACACCCGCACCCCGATCGAGGAAGGGGTGAGGGGATGACCTCACGCAAGACGAAATCCAACAGCCTTTTGCCGCTCGCCGCGCGCTTCACCGAGGCGCCCCGCCCGCTTGCGCCCAAGGCCGCGGCGGCCAAGCTCGACGGGGCGCTCGCGGGTTCCGGCAAAAAGCTCGTCCGCGAGTTCGCGACTTTCTTCGGGAAATATCCCCGCGCCCTGCGCGTGCTCGAAGGCGTGGCCGAGGGTTCGCCGTTCCTGTGGGAAATCGCGCGCGCCGATTTTGTCGGCCTGCGCGCCTTGCTTGCCGGGTCTCCCGAGAAGGAACTCGCCAGGATCATCCATCGCATCCGCGCCGCCCGCGCCGCCAAGAGTGAAGCGGCGATCATGCGCACGCTGCGCAAGTCGCGGTGCGATGCAGCTTTGCTCGTTGCGCTCGCCGATATCGGCGGTGCTTGGCCGCTTGCCGAAGTGACCCATGCATTGACCGCTATTGCCGATGCTGCCGTCGGCGCCGCGGTCGATTTCCTACTGCTCGCCGCGCAGCGCGGGGGCAAGCTCAAGCTCGAAAACTCGAAGCGGCCCGGCGAAGGCTCCGGCTTCTGCGCGCTCGCCATGGGCAAGTTCGGGGCCTTTGAGCTCAACTATTCGAGCGATATCGACCTGATCTTGCTCTACGACCCGCACGCCAAGCTGAATGACCTCGATCCGGCGCCCTTCTTCATCCGCCTCGCGCGCGATCTCGTGCGCATGCTGCAGGAGCGCACGCCTGACGGCTACGTGTTCCGCGTCGATCTGCGCCTGCGACCCGACCCGGGTTCGACCCAGCTCGCGGTCGCCACCGATTTCGCCGTCGCTTACTACGAGCGCGAGGGCCAGACCTGGGAGCGCGCGGCCTTCATCAAGGCGCGGCCCTGCGCCGGTGATATCAAAGCCGGCGAGGCGTTCCTCAACGAGCTTTCGCCCTTCGTCTGGCGGCGCTACCTCGACCACGCGGCGATCGCCGACGTGCACGCGATGAAGCGGCAGATCCACGCCTTCCGCGGCCACGAGCAGATCGCGGTCGCCGGCCACAACATCAAGCTCGGCCGCGGCGGCATCCGCGAGATCGAGTTTTTCGTGCAGACCCAGCAATTGATCGCGGGCGGCCGCTCGCCTTCGCTACGCACGCCCGAGACGCTCAAGGCGCTCGACGCGCTGGTGGCCGAGCGCTGGATCGGCAAGGAAGCGCGCGACGAGCTGGCCGCGGCCTACGAGCATCTCCGCCGCGTCGAGCATCGCTTGCAGATGGTTGCCGACGAGCAGACCCATACGCTCCCCGCCGAACTCGGACGCGTTGGAGCGCTTCGCGCGCTTCTTCGGCGCTTCCGGCAGCAAAGCCTTCGCCAAGACCCTCGTCGCGCGCTTGCGCTGCGTGCAGGGACATTACGGGCGATTGTTCGAGGACGCGCCGCCGCTCGCCACCATCGAGGGCAAGCTCGCTTTTCCGGCCGACGCCGACGACCGCGAGACGCTGGAGACCCTTTCCCGCCTCGGTTTCAGGGACCCCCGTGCGGCAAGCGCCGTCGTGCGCGGCTGGCTGGCCGCCAAGCCCCGCTCGCTGCGGCCCGAAGCCGCGCGGGCCGATCTGCAGGCGCTCTTGCCTACACTCCTCGACGCACTCGCCCGCACCGGCAACGCCGATGCCGCGCTGGTCGCCGCCGACCAATTCTTCACCGAGCTTCCCGGCAGCATCCGCCTGCTTGCGGCGCTGCGCACGCATCCCGATCTGGTGCAACTACTCGGTACGATTTTCGGCACCGCGCCGCGGCTCGCCGAGATCGTGGCACCGGCGCCGTCGGTGCTCGACGGTCTGCTCGACCCGGCTTTCTTCGGCGAGCCGCCCGGCGCCGAAGTTCTCACCAAGCGTCTCGACCTTGCGATCAAGGACGCGCCCGGCGAAGAAGAGTTGCTCGACCGCGTGCGCCGTTTCGGCCGCGAGCATTTGGTGCTGATCGGCGTCCGCGTGTTGTCCGGGGCGCTGTCGGCGACCCGCGCCGCTGAAGCCTATACCGCACTCGCCGAGATCGTGATGCGCACGCTGCACCGCACGGTGAGCGAGCGCTTCGCCGCCCAGCACGGTCGCATCAAGCGCGGCGAGAGCGCCGTGCTCGCCATGGGCAAGCTCGGCGGCCGCGAGATGACGGCCGGTTCCGATCTCGACTTTCTTCTGCTCTACGACTTCGATCCCATACACCCCGAGTCCGACGGCCCGCGCCCGCTGCACGCCACCGAATACTACGCGCGCCTGACCAAGCGGCTGGTGAGCGCACTGACGACGCCCACCAACGCCGGCAAGCTCTATGACGTCGATCTGCGATTGCGTCCCTCGGGCCGCTCCGGTCCGATCGCGACGGCGATCGAGAGTTTTCGCATCTATCAGCGCGAGGAGGCCTGGACCTGGGAGCATATGGCGCTGACGCGCGGCCGTGTCGTGTCCGCCCAAGCCGGCTTCAAGGCGCGGATCGGGAAAGAGATCGGGCGCGTGCTGCGCATGAAGCGCGATGTCGCGATCGTACGCCGCGACGCGGCGGAAATGCGCCGCGCCATCGCCGCCGAGAAAGGCGAGGGGGAGCGCTGGGATTTCAAGAACGCCGCCGGCGGCCTCATCGACATCGAGTTCATCGCGCAATACCTGCAGCTCGCGCACGCGGCGCGCCGGCCGGAAATCCTCGACCCCAATACCGGCCGCGTGCTCGCCCAGGCTCAAGCGCTGGGCTTGCTCGATACCGCCGATAGCGAGCGCTTGCGCGGGGCCTGGCAGCTTTACGCCGATCTTGGGCAGATTCTGCGGCTTTGCCTCTCAAAGCCGTTCGATCCGAAGCAGGCGGGGCCCGGATTGCTCACGCTGCTTGCCCGCGCGGCGGGCCTGCCGGATTTCACCACGCTCGATGCGCACCTGATCGACACCCAGAAGCGCGTGCGCGGGTGCTTCAAGCGGCTCCTCGAAACGTAGGCAATGTCTCGGTTTGACCCAGAGCGGACATTGACCCTCTGCGACAAGACTCTTCAGAGTATTCAAGTTAGCCGATACGATGCTATGGGATGGTGATCCATGTCGGGCCTAGCGTTCTCCAACGATGCGGCGGAAAAACTGATCGCCGCCTACAGGACGCCTGACATGGTGCGGCAGCGCGACGCGACGTTGCAGCGATTAAACCTGAAGCCCGGCGAACGCGTGATCGACATCGGCTGCGGGTCGGGCTTCCTGTGTAATAGCATGGCTGCAGCAGTCAGCCCGACAGGCCGTGTGGTCGGAATCGACATCTCCGAAGACCTGATCGACTTCGCAACGAAGCACAAAAGTAGCGACCCCATCGAATATCGCGCGGGTAACGCGATGGCTCTGCCGGTCGAACCGGCACAATTCGATGTTGCGGTAAGCACCCAGGTGATCGAATACCTCGCCGACGCGGACGCCGCGCTCCGCGAAATTGCCCGTGTGCTGCGGCCGGGTGGTCGTGCTTTCATTGTCGATACAGACTTCGATTCATGGGTCTGGCACGCGGCCGATGCCGAACGCATGGCGCAGATCACGAAGGGCTGGGAAATGCACTGTGCCGATCCTCGGCTGCCAAGAACGCTGATTCCCCGGCTTCGCGACGTCGGCTTCACGATCGTTGGCGTTGAAGGCTATCCGATCGTCAACACGACCTACCGTCCGGGCGATTTCAGTTATGGCCTGAGCCAGTTGATCACAGATTTTCTCGTGACGAGAGGATTCGAGCGCCGCGTCCTGGACGCTTGGCTGGCCGACCTTTTGGAGACGGAACAACGCAATGCATCGTTCTTCAGCCTCAATCGGTATTTTTTCAGCGTCGAGAAAGCCTGAGCGCGCGAGCTACAGCTGCAGCGCTACCATGTCTCCTCATGGCACCAAACGGACCTGCCAGCTCATTCGACGCATGTCCGCTATCGGGGGCGAAGCAGACGTGACGCGGACACCGCAGGATGTCAGTTATGGCACCGAACCGACATGCCGCGATGTCTGCGATCCGGTCGTTATTGGGGTGTAAGCGGACCTAACGCGGACGTGGCTTTTCGCCCGTTCGTGACCCTGTTCATCAGTTTTTCACCTTGAGTAAATTGCGCCCGAGTTTACCTCAGCAGATCGGGCTCTCATTAAGAGTAGCAAATTCAATTTGTGGGATTTTCGATTGCCAACCTGCCGCTGGCGTTATTGATCGAGCCATGAAAAAGAATACCGTGTTGCTGTGGGTAACAATTGGGTTCCTCTGGGGGCCAGCTTTGCAATTTCTCGCAGCTGGTACTTTCGTTATTCACTGACGGGCGCCCGAAGTGCTAGTCAAAGCAACATTCGAACTCGGACCACTCTGTGGGGGTGGGTCAAGTAGCTTCCGCAGCGCCTCAGTGTTGCAGTCGTCACTCGGGCGGAAAGCCATGAGCCCGACTTTACGTTTTCTTTTTTGGCACCGAGGTAAGCTCGATCGGCTAAATAGCTATGCGAGGCAGGACCCACCTGCATCGCAGCAGCTAGAAGAAATGCTGCGACTTCATGACGGAGAGCCGCAGTTCGATGAACCCATGTGGGCAGTACCACCACAATCAACACGACAAAAGGCGGCTTGATGAAAGAGTTGAAGAAACTAGTCAGCCTTTATTGAGTGGTCCAGATCGATTGTTAGTTGAAAGGCACAAGGGGTGCTATGAGGCGGTTGGTTGGCTTCATTACGGCTTCGTCGCCTCCTTTCGCTCAAACTACCTCTCTATCAGCCCCGTACAAAAATCGCCGGTCCGGCCATCGGCACGCGATCAGACGCAAAATTTCCCCGAACAATTCCCTCGGTACGGCGTTTTTTCCAATGTCCGTTCCTGGCACCGAACGGACCTGGCAGCCCATTCGACGCATATCCGCTATTGGGGGCAAAGCAGACGTGAAGCCGACATCACGGGATGGCAGTTCCTGACCCAAAGCGGACTTTGCCGAGCGTGATCGAGGGATTTTATTTCGCGAGAGTACAAAAAGCGAATGCCCGGAGGATGCTCGGGGTTTCCGATCGACTGGCGAGCGGCTCTTGACTACATCCGCCAGTTCAGACCGAGGCGAACGATGTGACCAGTCTGCTTAATATCGAAAAAACAGGGGCCGCCGCAGGTGACGAATACACTGTCGGCTACCCGGTCAGTGCCGAGATCGTAATAGAGATATTCGAACTTCCATGACCAGCGCGGATCGACAGCGAATTCCGCACCGCCACCCACGGTCCATCCCAAAGTATTGGCATTCGGTGTGCGCATATCACTCGGCCGATACACGTTCGTCCGCGTATCAGCAAGAATAATGCCGCCAGTTCCATATACGAGAACAGTGGGAGAAAGCAGCATGCCAGCTCTGCCGCGCAACGTCCCGAACCAGCCGCCACGAGTGCTCAAGAGCGTGGTGTCGGGGGGAGCACAGCAGGCGTTCGGATGAATCGCGCTAGCAGATAAGTTGAGATATCCGACATCGCCCTCGATGCCGAGCACCCAGTTCTGCATCTGCACGTTCCAGCCGGCCTGTAATCCGCCGGTAAATCCGTTCACGTCGGTGCTCCATTGCGTGCCTTGAGTACCCCAACCGACGGCCGAACCGATATCAGTCGCCTGCGAGCGGCCCCATGCGTAGCCGGCATTCGCTCCGATATAGAAGCCCGTCCAGTTGAAGACCGGCATCGGCTGCGCGACGACAGGTTGCGCCGTCGCGAGTGCGAGGAGCGTAGCCCCGGCCAATAGAATCCGTTTCATGGCATCCCCCTGGAGATTCGGGTCATGTGCAAAGAGAATACTAGCCCCTTCGTCAGGTTGAACCAGTGCAAAAATGCAACAGTCTGGGGACATTGGAGCACCGATTGAGGCTCGTTAAATCGCGAAGCTTGTCTTGCAGGGTTACTACCATCAGGCTCCGCAAGCTTTGAGACCAGCCTCACTCACAGCATGTCCGCTCCTGGCACCGAACGGACCTGCCGGGCACGCCGACCAATGTCTGCTCATCGGGGTGAAGCAAACTCGATGCGGACATGTCGTTACTTCTGCTTCTGACCCAAAGCGGACTTAGTTCGCGTGAGCGTGGACTGATCGATTTTTTGTATCAAGGCGAACGCCGGTCGGTGGTCGTCGTCGAATACACGCCGACGAGATATTTGGGCATCTGAACGCGGCGTGTAAGGCCAATATTGAGCCGTAACGACCGTGTGAGCAGCGGAACCTTTGCGCTCTCCAGTTGTTGACTACTCAGGAAGAGTCACCCCAGAGACAAATATGAGCGTCTATCACAATGCTCTTCGCCGAGATCCGATCCAGCGCGATCCCATCTATGACGCGCTGGACGGTTGGATCCACGAGGACCCGCCCGTAAAGACCTATAGATCAGGCCTGTTGTGGGGTTTGATCGTTAGTTTCCTGCTCGTAGCGGGCATCCTGCTGATCGCCTATGGCGGTAGCAATTTGCGCACGGCACAGACTGAAATCGCGCAGCCGCCTGTGACCCGCATCTTCACTCCATTAGCGCCACCACCGGAAGCAGTTCTCTCGAGCGAGCCTAGGCTCGCGCTCTACCCGGCGATTCCCCAGATAGTGCCGCCTGCGGCCGTGCCAGGGCGGCTGTGAGCTCACACTTTGTGGAAAGCTGTGGTGATTGCAGCGGTTGTCCTAGTCGTAGCGGACATTTATTTCTTTGACGCGAAATACATGAACACGCTCATCCGTCTTGGCTCCGAAATTGGAAGATCATTCGGTTGGTAGTGAGTCGTCGCAAATGATGTCCGCTTCTGGCACGAAACGGACGTGCCAGCTCATTCGTCGCATGTCCGCAATTGGGGGCAAAAACAGACGTGACGCGGACATCGCTGGATGGCAGTTCCTGACCCAAAGCGGGACAACTGGCTGATAGCCATAATCAGAAGGTAAATAGGGCTCTGCCAGCGCAGCGGCGAGTTCGTCCTCCGGGAATCCAAGCTTCGCGCTCGTCAACTGGCGTGGCGAAGAATGAAAAATGGCGTTGGCAGAGAGGAGCTGGATTCAAATATTTCCTTCGTAGACCAGTGTATTCTAGCTCCCGGACAAGTAGCAACTTTTCGAAGTTGCGATGCTATTCGCGCAGAATCTCGACAATTCTTATCATCGCTTTGATACATTTTGCAGGACTGGCGCGACGGACGGATCGCCGCGCCAATTGACCTGCATAGATCAATTGACCTGCATAGATATTGTGCTTGCCTATGCCCACTTCTGGCTGACGTCTTTGCGCTAAATCAAAGCAGGGATCGGCGAACCAGTATTGCTGATTAGGCAATATCGCTCTCGATCCGAATAGTCACAATGGCTGAAGTGATGCAGCATCCAGGCCTCGAGATTCTTGAACGGGACGATTTCTCCGATGTCACTTATTCATTGGTCATTCACCATCCGTTAATGGCACGGGCTGCCAGGCCTGGCCAATTCGTTATCGCCATGTCGCATGAGGCCGGCGAGCGGATCCCGCTGACGATCGCGGATTTCGATCGCGAAAGGGGGACCGTCACTCTGGTCGTCCAGGCGGTTGGGAAGTCGACCAAAGAGATGCAGCAGAGCTGCAAGGTCGGAACCACTCTTTATGCATTGGTTGGACCCATGGGAGTTCCGAGCCCGCTGGGCACTGCAAAGAAAGTCGTCTGCGTCGGCGGTGGGCTGGGCGTGGCCCCGATCTTTCCACAGGCTCGCGGCTTCAAAGAGCACGGCGCCTACGTGATCGGCGTGCTTGGATTTCGCACCAAGAATCTGATTTTCTGGGCGGACAAGTTCAAGGCCTGCTGCGATGAATTGATCCTGTGCACGGACGACGGCTCCGCCGGGATCAAGGGGTTCGTCAGCGACGGGATCAAGCTTGCCATCAAAGGGCACCCCGACATCGATGAGGTGGTCGCGATCGGCCCGCCCATCATGATGAAGGCGTGCGCCGAGGCAACGCGGCCTCACAAAATCAAGACCGTCGTGAGCCTCAACCCGCTGATGGTGGATGGCACGGGAATGTGCGGGGGCTGCCGCGTGAAAATCGGCGGCCAAGTAAAATTCGCGTGCGTCGATGGACCGGACTTCGATGGACATCAAGTCGACTTCGAAGATCTGATGTCGCGATTACGGCGCTTCATTCAACAAGAGAAGACGGCCATGGAGCGCTGGTCCGAAGGCTGTCGCATGAAAAACCACATCGAGCCCGCACCATCGGACGCGCGGTCGCCGGCTCAGATTCTACCCGCCGAATTAACTCAACTCCTCGAACTGCCTGATCCATTCGAGGAAGCGAAAGGAGGTTAGCATCATTCAGTCTGGTGGTGCTGTCCTGGGGGTTAAAATACCGGACGAGAGATTCCGGAACGATCGATTGAGCGCTTGAGGATTCTAAGATGGCGAAGAAGAGGACAATACGAACGATCCCGCAACAGCGCACTCCCGTGCGCGAGCAGGACCCGCGCGCGCGGGTGAAGAATTTCGCCGAGGTGAATTGCGGCTACACCCTGGCGGAGGCGCTCAACGAGGCGGATCGCTGTTTGCTGTGTCCGGACCCGGCGTGCGTCGTCGGCTGTCCGGTCAACATCGAGATCGCCGATTTCATCCAAGAGATCAGCGCGAAGAATTTCCGCGGCGCTTATGATATCATTACCAATAGCAATTTGTTGGCGGCCGTTTGCGGCCGGGTCTGCCCGCAGGAAACGCAATGCGAAGGCGTCTGTGTCGTCGGCGAGACGCTGGAACCGGTTGCGATCGGCCGGCTCGAGCGCTGGGTGGGCGACCTCGCCATCGCCGAGCACTGGACCAACGTTCCCTATATCGAACCGAACGGATTCCGGATCGGGATCGTGGGCTCCGGGCCGGCCGGCATGGCGTGCGCGGCCGACATGGCCAAGGCCGGCTGCGAGGTAACGGTCTACGAAGCATTTCATCAAGCGGGCGGCGTGCTGAAATACGGCATCCCCGATTTCCGCCTGCCCAACGAGGTGGTCGACGCCGAAATCGAGAATCTGCGCAAGCTTGGCGTCAAGTTTGAGTGCAACACGCTGGTCGGACGCTTGTTCACCATCGAGCAAATGCTGGATGAGCTGGGCTTCGACGCCGTCTTCATCGGGACCGGCGCCGGCTACCCGTCGATGCTCGGTATCCCCGGCGATTCGCTGAACGGCGTCCTTTCGGCCAACGAACTCCTGACCCGCTGCAACTTGATGCGCGCGAAGGAATTCCCGAACTACGACACGCCGTTGCCGCTTGGCCGGCGCGTCGCCGTGGTCGGCGCCGGCAATACGGCCATGGATGCGATGCGGGTCTGCCTCCGGCTGGGGGCGGAGAAAGTATACTGCATCTACCGCCGTTCCAGAGCGGAGTGCCCCGCGCGAGCGGAAGAAGTCCATCACGCCGAGGAAGAAGGGGTCGAGTTCCACTGGCTGACCAACCCGGTGGAGATCCTCGACGACGGCAAGGGCGATGTTCGCGCCATGCGCTGTATCCGCATGGAGCTCGGCGAGCCGGATGAACTCGGGCCGACGTCGTCCGCTACCGGTTGCGGGCAGCGAGCATGAGTTCGAGATGGATCAGGTCGTGTTCGCCATCGGCACGAACGCGAACCCGATCATCGGCCAAACCTCGAAGCTCAAGCTCAACAAGCGGGGCTACATCGACGTCGACGAGAACCTCGCGGCTTCGATGGCGGGCGTGTTCGCCGGCGGCGACATCGTCACCGGCGCCGCGACCGTGATCGAGGCCATGGGCGCGGGTCGCAAAGCCGCGCGCAGCATCAAGGAATATCTCGGTATCAGCGATTCCGGCGTCGACTATTCCACCGCAGCAAAGCTCGGGGCCGGCCAGCTGTTCGGAATCGATCTTCGCGAGCGGAACTTCACGCGCATTCGTGTTGTCTAGGTTCGCGGATCGCGATCCCCGGCAGCGGGCATACAGGACCTCAAGATGGCGACGAGACCATGAACGAAATCTCCCTGGTGAAGCCCCTCCAAGATACGGCGCGGCAAATACGCCCGGCCCCCGCCGCCAAGACCGCCATCACCTTGACGGAGCACATTGTCGAGGTCATCAGCGATTCCGGCGAGGGCGCGCAACGTTGCGGCCAGTCGCTCGGCGCGATCGCCGCGCGCATGGGCAACGGCATCTGGACGGTGGAGATCATCCCCGCAGAAATCCGCCCGCCGGCGCGCAGCGTGGCCGGCGCCAGCGGAAACCGTATTCGCCTAGGCGCGAAGCGCGTCACCAACGGCGGCAACGAAACCGACCTGGTAGTGGCCTTCAACGAGCAAGTGCTGCTCGGGCGGGTACGCACCGGCGAGCTCAAGCCGGATTGCATCATTCTGCTGGAAAGCATGTGGCGGGAGAATTCGGACCCCAAGATCGTGGCGTCGTACGTCGAAACCCATGACCAGCTCGTGGCGGCCCGATACCGGGTGTACGAAATCCCGATGGAGCGCGAGTGCCGGAAGATTGTCCCCGATGCACGACGCGGCAAGAACATGTTCGCGTTGGGTATGCTCTGCAACCTCTACAGTCTGGATTTGCAACTGGCGCGTGACCAGATCGCGATCGCTTTCGGCAAGAAGGATGCGAGCGTGGTTAAATCGAACGTGCGGCTGTTGGAGGCGGGCTACGAGTGGGCGGAAGGAAATCTCGACTTCAAGTTCCACATCCCGGCCACTCGATCCACCGAACCGCAGATCGTGGTCAACGGAAATACGGCATTGGCGCTCGGCGTGCTGGCGTCGGGTATGGAGATCTGCGCCATGTATCCAATCACGCCGGCCACCTCGGCGTCGCATTATCTGAGCGACGTGTTCGAGAAGGTGGGCGGCCTGGTGCATCAGGCCGAGGACGAGATTGCGGCCTGCACGTTTGCGATCGGCGCCTCATACGCCGGCAAGTGCACCGTCACTATCACTTCCGGCCCCGGTTATTCGCTCAAGCAGGAGGCGATCGGGCTCGCGGTCATGGGAGAAATTCCGCTGGTCGTCGTGAACGTGCAGCGCGGCGGTCCCAGCACCGGCCAGCCGACCAAAGCGGAGCAGGGCGATCTGCTCGCGGCCATGTTCGGCAGCCACGGCGACGCGCCCAAGGTGGTCATGGCGCCCAGTACGATCGAGGATTGCTTCTATTCGGTCATCACCGCGCGCAAGATCGCCGAGACCTTCAACATGGTGGTGGTCGTCCTCTCCGACGCCAATTTGGCCACGTCGCAGCAGCCGTTTCCGCGTCCGCAGTTCAGCGATGCCTGGCTGGCGCCGCCGGTGGATCAAAGCGAGATCGCGCCGGGACAAAAGCCGTACGATTGGGATGCCGCTACCGGACTGGCCCGCCGCTTCATCCCGGGCCAACCTGGCGGCGAGCACACCCTGACCGGGCTCGCCCATGACGGCCTCAGCCATGTCGCCTACGACCCGGAAAGCAACGAGCAGAGCATTCGGGCCCGCAGCCTGAAGCTGGCTGCGCTGCAGCGGACGCTGACAACGCCCCCGGTATTTGGTGCGGACAAGGGCGATTTGCTGGTCATCGGCTGGGGCAGCACCAAGGGCGCGATCGAGGAGGCGGTGGAAGGGCTGCGCGCCGACGGCCGCAAGGTGTCCGCGCTGCACCTGACCTTCCTCCAGCCGTTGCCCCCGGGGATCAAGGAGATCATGCGGCGGTTCAAGCAGGTCATGACGATCGAGGGCAACTGGTGTGACAGTCCCGAGGACGAGATCATCGACGAGTCCAACCGGCGCCACTCGGCGCTCGCGATGTTGCTGCGCTCGCGTTACCTGATCGACGTCGACAGCTGGTGCGAGATGCGCGGCCAACCGATCAAGCCCAACACCATCCGTCAAGTCATTCTCCGGAAACTACAAAAGCATTGAGGAAGCCGACCATGACGATTGCCGCCACCGAATGCCTGCTGCGGATGTACGACGAGCATCACGAGCTCGAGGACTACCAGAGCGGCGTGCCGCGCTGGTGCACCGGCTGTGGCGACAATGCCATCCTCGCGGCCGTACAGCGGCTATGTCGCGACCAGAATTTGCGGCCGGAAAAGACCGTGTTCGTATCGGGGATCGGCTGCTCGAGCCGTTTTCCCCATTACATGAAGACTTACGGGTTCCACGGCATTCATGGCCGGGCGCTGCCGGTTGCCGAAGGCATCAAGATGGCGCGGCCGGACCTCAACGTCTTCGTCAATACCGGCGACGGCGATTGCTGCAGCATCGGTGCCGCCCACTGGATCCATGCCATTCGCTACAACATGAACATGACGGTGATGCTGCACGACAATCAGATCTACGGTCTGACCAAGATGCAAGCCTCGCCGACTTCGCCGATCGGAACCAGGAGCAACACCACGCCGCGCGGCTCCTACCTCGAAGCGCTCAATCCACTGACCGTCACGCTCGGGGTCCAGAACGTTTCGTTCGTCGCCCAGGCGGTCGATTGGATTCCGGAGCTGCTCTACGACATCATCTCGGCCGCATTTCACCACAAGGGTTTCTCGTTCGTGCGCATCATCCAGCGCTGCCCGGAATGGCTGCCGACCCAGTTCGAGCCGTGGATAAAGAATCCGGAGAAAACCCTGCTGCTGCAGCACGAGCATGGCATTCGGCTGAGCCCGGCGCTGGCCAAGGTCTACAAGAACCAGCAGGAGCACGACCCCGCGAACCTCAATCGCGCGCGCGAGATCGCCTCGAGCGCCGATCCGATCCCGGTGGGCATCCTTTATCGCAATCCGGCGGTTCCCTGCTACGAGGACGTGCGGCACGCCGGACAGCTGCGTTCGACGAAGTTGATCAAAGCCGGCTTTGAACGGGAGCTCGACAAGTTCACCGTCTGGCCGCAGCAGGCGGAAAAGCGTGTTCAGCCAAACGCCTGAGGCGTCGACGGGTCCGGGGATGGAGCGGGCCGTGAAAAATTGGTCGGTCAAGCAAGACGACATCAACATGCAAACGGGACTTCAGGCACATATCGCTTTTCATCTGGGTGGGATGAGACCCCGGGGCGAGCTCGATACGGTCGATGAGCTCGGCCTACGCCCGGCTCTGTTCGCCGGTTATCGCGATCTCGGCAAGCTTCGCTACGATTTTCCGCTGGTGCTGATCCGCGCCGGCACCGGCGAGGCGTCGGTGCAATCCCTCTCCGGTCTGTTCGACGGCGCCCTCAAGGAGATTGCCGCAGCAGCCGACGGCGAACGATTGCGCAAGCACGCGCTGCGGCTCGAGCGCGAGATCCGTGCGCTGGCTGCGGAATGCGCCGGCGCATCATTGTTGGATCTGTGGGACAAGGCGGCAGAACGTCTGTCGGCGAAGGACGATGAATTGCTACAGAACAGCCTCGGTCGTCTGCGCGCCGTCCTCAAGCTCGACGGCGAAGTGGTCGACTGCGACCAGGCGATGCCGTTCCGCCTCTGTCATCACCTCTGGAAGACGGTGCACGATCAGAAGGCTCGCCGCTTCCAGGGCGACATCGGCAGGCTGGTCGTGAAACTCGCGGACATCCTGCGGGCGGATTTTGTCCGCTCGCCGGAGGGACTGAGCGCGCAAAGGCTCAAAGCCTCCGTGGGGGGAACCCATCGGGACGCTTTCGATTTCGAGGCGCTGTCGCGCCTGCTCGCCGGGACCTCACCGAAGGCCGCGCTGCCCGATAGCCGTCGCCGGCGTATCCACTGGCTGCTTTCGGTTCTGGAGTCGCAGCGGTTCTATCCGGCCCTGAGCGAGGGCGATACATCGGGCGAGGATGCGGAGCCGTACGGCTTTGTGTTCGAAAACTGCGCCGACGCCGTCGCGGCTTATCGCGAACGGCTGCCGAAAATGATCGAGCTCGCCAAAGCCATTGCGATGGCCGAGCTCGAGATCGAAGGCGAATACAACGAATCCAAGCACGACGCTTTCTTCGCGAATTTCGGCGCGGATGGTCTCGACCCGGGGAACTTCGAGCTGTTTCCCGACTATTTGATCCGCGTGCACGCCGCCGACATGCAGGCGGCGGATAACGATACGATACTGCAGGCTTTTGCCGCCGGGCTGCGGGCGAAAGTCCTGGTGCAGACCGACGATATCCTGGAGCCGTCGTCGATCGTCGGCGGAAACCTCGCCCTCGGCTTGCGCAGCAAGCAGCTCGCCAACACGGCGATCGGCCTCAGCGGATTCTTTGTGTTGCAGTCGAGCAGCTCGAATCTGCTGCGATTCCGGGAGCAATTATTTCGTGGCTTGACCTATCCGGGGCCGGCCCTGTTCAGCGTCTTCTCAGGCGTAAGCGGAAACGACTTCCCGCCCTATCTGAACGCCGCAGCGGCGACGGAATCGCGGGCTTTTCCGGCCTTTGCCTATGATCCTTCCGCCGGGCCGGACTGGGCTTCGCGGTTCTATCTTGAGGACAATCCCCAGGCGGATCTCGACTGGCCGGTTTATAGCTTCGCCTATGAGGATGAAGCGCATCAAAGAATATCCGAGCGTCTCGCTTTCACCCTGCTCGATTTCGTGGCCTGCGATCGGCGCTACGCCAGGCATTTCGCGCGGGTTCCGCGGGCGAAATGGAATGGCAGCATGGTTCCGGCTTGCGAGTTTCTGGCTCCCGAACCCAAGGGCTTGTCCGACAAGGTACCTTGCCTGCTGATGGTCGATCGCAACGACGTGCTGCAGAAGGTGATCGTCGACGACAAGCTGGTTCGGGAAGCCCGCCGTTGCGCCGAGATGTGGCGCAGCCTTCAGGAACTCGGCGGCATTCACAACTCGCACGCGGCAAGGCTGCTCGCACATGAGCGCAAGGCATGGGAGGCGCAATCGCATCCTGCGACCGAGACGCACGGAAACGGGCACGCGCCCGCGGGCGTAACGCCGATCGTGGCGCCGGCGACGGTTCCCGCGCCCGCCGAGCCGGAAAAAAAGTCGGACGATCCTTATATCGAGACCGCCCGTTGCACCACTTGCAATGAATGCACCCAGATCAACGACAAGATGTTCGCCTACGACACGAACAAACAGGCGTCTATCGTGAATCCGGACGCCGGGACCTATCGCCAGCTCGTGGAAGCGGCCGAGACCTGCCAAGTCTCCATCATCCACCCAGGCAAGCCCAGAAATCCGAACGAACCGGGGCTCGACGAACTTCAGAAGCGTGCCGAACCCTTCCTCTAGATGTGGAGCCTCGACAGGTCGTCCTCGATTAGTCCGATTCTGTTGATGGCACAAAGCGGACATTTCGAAAACTGAGACGCCACCAACACGGCATGGGCCGTCAGGCTGCGAGCTGCTTTCGCACTTCGAGCGGCAGCCGGATGATGACGGCCGTGCCGATGCCTTCGACCGAGCGGATGCGCATGGCGCCGCCGTGCAGCTCGGCGAGCGAGCGCGCGATCGCCAGCCCCAGGCCCGAGCCCTTGTGGGTCTTGGTGAACTGGCTCTCGACCTGCTCGAACGGCCGGCCGAGCTTCTGCAACGCCACTCGCGGGATGCCGATGCCGGAATCCTCGATCAGGAGCAGCGCGGAATTGCGTGAAATGCGCGCCCGCACCACGATGCGGCCGCCCTCCTGGGTGAACTTGATGGCGTTCGAAAGCAGATTGAGCAGGATCTGTTTCAGCGCCCGGCGGTCGCCGCGCATGGCCATCCCGGTCGCGATCTCCAACTCGAGCTTGAGCCGCTTCTCGTCGGCCTTGACCGACATCACCCGCATGGTCTCGGCCACCAGCTCGTCGAGCCGCACGTCCTCGAAGTGGAGCCGCACACGGCCGGCCTCGATCTTGGACATGTCGAGAATGTCGTTGATGACGTCGAGCAGGTAGCGCCCGCTCTCGCGAATGTCCTCGCAATATTCGGTGTATTTTTCCGAACCGAGCGGGCCGAACATGCCCGACTCCATGATCTCGGAGAAGCCGATGATGGCGTTCAACGGCGTGCGCAGCTCGTGGCTCATGTTGGCGAGAAAATCGGACTTGGATTGGTTGGCGTTCTCGGCGCGGGTTTTTTCTTCGGCGTATTTCTGCGCCAACTCGGCGAGCTGCTGCGCCTGGTATTCGAGCGTCTGTTGCGAGCGGCGCAGATCGGCGATCGTCGCCATCTTCTGCCGCTCGCTCTCCATCAGCCGTTCTTCGTGGCGCTTGATCTGGGTGATCTCGGTGCCGACCGAGACCAGGCCGCCGTCCTTGGTGCGCCGCTCGCTGATCTTGAGCCAGCGGCCGTCGGCCAGCTGCGCCTCGTAGGAGCGCGCGCCTTCCTCGGGCTTGCCGTCGGATTTGAGCGCGGTGCGCGCAATCGGCTGGCGGCCTACCGCGAGCACGTCCTCGTAGGCCGTGCCGGGCACGGTCATTTCATCGGGCAGGCCGTGCAGCTGCTGATACTTGGAATTGCACAGCACCAAGCGGCTCTCGGCGTCCCACAGCACGAAGGCCTCGGAAATATTCTCGACCGCGTCGCGCAGCCGCATGTCGGCGGTGGCGGTGCGCTCCACGAGCTTGTGCTGCTCGGTGGTATCGACCGCGATCCCGATCAGGTGCGGGCTGTCGTCGCCGTCATAGCGCACCAGTTGGGCGCGGGCGCGCAGCCAGACCCAGTCGCCGTTGGCGTGCCGCATGCGGAAGGCGCGGTCGATCACGCCGTCGGAAGCGTCGGCGAGCTGCGTCGCGATGTCGTAGAGCCGCCCATCCTCGCGGTGCACCAGGTCGTCGACTTCCCAGAATGACAGCAGCTCTTCGCGCGGCTCCAGCCCGAGAATTTCGAACATGGAGTCCGACCAATAGATGCGCCCGCGCGCCAGGTCCCAGTCCCACAGCCCGCAACGCCCGCGATTGAGCGCGGTGTCGAAGCGCGTGCGCACCAGCTCGTAGATCGTGTCGGCCTCTTGCGCGCGCGTCGATTGCCAGTGAAAGGCGAAGCCGAGGATCAGCAGCACGAAGCCGGTGGTGGTGACGAGCGTGACCGTGAGCGTGGCGCTTCCGCGCCAACGTTCGAGCGCGGTGTCGCGCGGCTGCAACACGGCGATCTGCCCGAACGGCGCGGCCAGCGTGCGCACCGTGGCGAGCGCGATCGTGCCGTCGGCGAGCGCGACCTCCATGACGCCGGCGCGCTCGGCCAGCACGGTCAGCGCCTGGCCCGGGCCGAGCACGTCGAGCAGCGTCGTGGGGGCCTTGGCGTCGGGGGCCGCGGCGAGGATGCGCCCGCTGGCCTCGGTGATATAGAGGCGCCGCCCGCCGGCGGTGGCCAGGGCCGGCAGCGCCTCGCGCAGCGCCGCCTGCGCCTTGGCCGCTGCGCTGTCGTCGCCGGTGCGGCGCGTGAGGTCTTCGCCCAGGACCAACGAAAGCAGCGCCAGCTCCTTGCCCGCGTCGTTGATCGTCTCGCGGCGATGCTCGGTGATCTGCACCACGGCACCGACCGCGACCGCGGCGATGAAGGCGACGATCAGGATTGGCACCGCGCGGCGAAGCAAAGGCTCGGCATTAAGCAAGCGCTGCAACGCAGGGCGATGCAGCGAGTGGGCGAACCCGCGCAAATTTTGAGTCTGAAAGGAAGCGCTGGCCGCGTGGGTGCGCGCCATCGCAGGCCTCCCCGGAGTCCCGTACCTACATCGTCGGAGCGATGTGCCGCATCTCCCCGAATCACCCCCATAAGAATCGAAGTTTGAGTCGCTTGTCTAGAGTCAAGATGGGGCGAAAGCCGGGTTTTTAGGCCGCAACCGGGGGCTCGGCCGCGGCAGGGTCGCCTACGCGGCCGGCTCGGCGTGGCCGATCACCCGGTGCACGTCGGGCCGCTGTTCGCGCAGATGCCGTTCCAGCGCGTCGACCGCCTCATGCACGGCGGCCACCGATAGCGCGGGCGCCGTGCGGCAATGGAAATTCACCACGTAGCCGTCCGGGGTCTCGCGCACGCGCACGTCGTGGATGTCGCGCAGCGGACCCACCGTGGGCACCAGCTCGTGCATCAGGGCCGTGATGGCGGAGCGCACTCCGTCCGCCGCGTCGCGGCCGGCGACGCCGCCCGATTGCAGCGGCTCGATGTGGGTCTCGACTTCGACCTCGCCGTCGAATTCCCCGGCGATCGCCGCTTCGAGATCGCTGGCGATCTCGTGCGCGCGAGCGAGCGGCATGGCGCCGTCGACCTCCAGATCGATCGAGACCGCGAGCTTGCCGGAGACCTCGTGCACCGTCACATGATGTACCGCGCAACCGCGGTTGCGCGCGATCACCATCACCCGCTCGAGCACGCTCTCGTCGTCGAGCGCCTTGGGCGAGGTTGTGATGGTGACCTCCGCCTCCGGCATCTCGGCCCGGATCGCGCGCCGGATCTCGCCGGCGAGCGCCGACACGCGATCGAGCGGCAGCGCCCGGCTCACCGCGACCGCAAGATCGATGAACAGCGTGGCGCCCACCGGCCGCGCGCGCACGGACTCGATCGCGATCACGCCCTTGACGTGCTGCGCGATGCCCTTGATCCGTTCGGCGACGCCGGCCGGCGCCGCGTCGGTGAGCGCGTCGATCGTGCGGCGGCCGAGCCGCCATCCGGCCAGGCAGACGAACACCGCGACCACCATCGCCGCCGCCGCATCGGCCCAGGGATAGCCGAGCGCGACGGCGGCAAGTCCGATCAGCACCGCGCCGGACGACCACATGTCGGAGCCGAAATGCAGCGCGTCGGCCTCCAGCGCCTGGCTCGAAGTTTCTTGCGCGGTGCGATAAAGCAGGCGCGCGCGCCAGAAATCGACGGCGATCGAGACCGCGATCACCACGAAAGCGGCAAGCGTGGCCTCGACCGCGTGTCCATGACCGCCGAACAGCCGCTGCAAAGCCTCCCAGATCACGACGCCGGAAAGCAGGAACAGCAGCGCCGTCTCCGCCAGCGCGGATACGCTCTCGACTTTCCCGTGGCCGTAATGGTGCTGTTCGTCCGCCGGCTTGGCGGAGATGCGAATGGCGATATAGGTCATCACCGTCGCCGCGAGGTCGATCAGCGAGTGCGCGGCCTCCGACAGGATCGCCAGCGAGCCCGAGCTTATTCCGACCACCGCCTTGGCGAGCGTGAGCCCGGCCGAGGCGAAAATCGATCCCAGCGCAACTCGTTCCTTGGTTTCCTGCATGTATCGATTCTATTCCATGCCTCGAGCCAATGGCACTGCTGCAACCTACACCGGGTGTCTTGTTTGAGCAGGTAGGCAGACTTATGCTTACCGAAAATATTCTTCAAATCCGGCAAACGCCCGGCAATGGGGGAAGCAACGAGAGGGAGGACGGGGAATGTCTCGATTCGCACGTTGGGCGCTTGCCGCGCTCGTATTGACCGCACTCGGCGCCAATGCGCCGGTTCAGGCCCAGACCTATCCCTCCCGCACGATCACAATCGTCGTGCCACTGGCGGCTGGCACCGGCTTGGACGTGATCGCCCGCCTCTACGCCGAGAAGCTTTCGCAGAAGTCTCGGCAAGCCGGTGATCATCGAAAACAAACCGGGCGCCTCCCTCATGCTGGCCGCCGTGGCGGTGGCGAACGCGCCGCCCGACGGGCATACGCTCCTGATCTCCACCAGCTCCGCCATGGCGATCAATTTGACCCTTTTCAAGCAGGTCAACTACGACGCGGAAAAGGATTTCGTGCCGATCTCCTGGTACCTGAAATCGCCTATGATCCTTGTGGTCAACCCGGCATTGCCGATCCGCTCGGTTCCCGAACTGATCAAGTACGCAAAAGACGCCACGACTCCACTCACCTATAGCTCGCCCGGGCCGGGAGTGGTGCAGCATCTTTCGATCGAATTCATGAAACAGCGGTTCGGAATCGACCTCAATCACATTCCATACCGCAACAGCCCGCAATCGATCACCGATATTGCCGCCGGGCACGTGCATCTCGGCTTCGCCGAGGCGGGCGCTTCGCTCCCGCTGATCCGCGACGGCAGGCTGCGCGCGCTCGCGGTCTCGGCCTCGACGCGCTTGCCGCTCCTTCCGGACGTGCCTCCGTTCGCCGAGGCTGCCGGCGCTGCCGACTTCGAAGCGGTGTCCTGGCATATGCTGTTCGCTCCGGCCAAGACCCCACGCGCGATCGTCCTCAAGCTGCACGAGGAGATGACCCGGATCATGTCCGACAAGGAGATGCAGCAGAAGGTCGCCCTGCTTGGCCTCATCCCGATCGACCCGCCTTCAATCGCGGTGACGGAGCAATACCTCAAGTCCGAGCGGGAAAAGTGGAGCGCGCTGGTGAAGAAGCTGGGCCTCGAAGGGACGCAATAGCGCCGTCCGCGTAACGTCTGCCATGCGCCGGGGCGGGTGGCATCCCGTCCCCCGATCTGGCAGGAAGGGACATGATTGCTTCGCATGCCCGTTCGTGGCGCTTTTCCGTGGCGCCGATGATGGAGCGGACCGACCGCCACTGCCGCTACTTCCATCGGTTGCTCACCAAGAAGACGCGTCTCTATACCGAGATGCTGACCACCGGCGCCGTGATCCACGGCGACCGTGCGTGGCTCCTGGGCTTCGACCCAATCGAGCATCCGGTTGCGCTGCAGCTCGGCGGCGCTGACCCGCGCGAGGTGACGGCGGCTGCCAGGATCGGCGCCGATCTCGGCTACGACGAAATCAACTTGAACGTCGGCTGCCCGTCCGA
The DNA here is from genome assembly GCA_963772885.1 of uncultured Alphaproteobacteria bacterium. Lineage (GTDB taxonomy): Bacteria > Pseudomonadota > Alphaproteobacteria > Rhizobiales > Xanthobacteraceae > JAHFPN01. The sequence goes on from CAVYZC010000002.1 coordinate 23,656, forward strand.
CCGCGTGCAAAGCGGCCGCTTCGGTGCCTGCCTGATGGCCGAGCCCGAACGCGTGGCCGATTGCGTCGCCGCGACGAAGGCCGCGGTCGCCGTGCCGGTCACGGTCAAGTGCCGGCTCGGCATCGACGAGCAGGACACCGAGGAGTCGCTCGACCGTTTCGTCGATCGCGTGATCGCGGCCGGCGCCGACGCGCTCATCGTGCATGCGCGCAAGGCTTGGCTCGACGGCCTTTCGCCGCGTGAGAACCGCGACGTCCCGCCGCTCGATTACGGCCGCGTCTATCGGCTGAAGGCGCGCTTGCCGAATGTGCCGATCGTCATCAATGGCGGCATCGCCGACATCGCCGAAGCCGCGCGGCATCTCGAGCACGTCGACGGTGTCATGCTCGGCCGCGCCGCCTATGAGCACCCGGACTTACTGCTTGCCGTCGATCCGGAGATTTTCGGCGAACCGGCGCCCGCCGCCGACGCGCGCGAGGCGATCGAGCGGCTGATGCCCTATATCGAGCGTGCGCTCGCTTCCGGCGCGCGGCTCCATGATGTCACGCGCCACGTGCTCGGGTTGATGCACGGCCGGCCCGGCGCGCGGGCCTTCCGCCGTCATCTCTCCACCGAAGCAATCCGTCCCGGCGCCGACGCCACGGTGCTGCGCGAAGCGCTTGCCAAGATCCTGGATGCGTCCATCGACACGGCTCGGAACGCCGCCGCATGACCTTCTTCGGCGTTCCTGCGGGCGAACTCGTGCTGCTCGCGGTCGCGATCCTGGTCGCCGGCACCATGGCCGGCTTTTTCGCGGGGCTCCTGGGCATCGGCGGCGCGGCACTGATCGTGCCGGTGCTCTACGAGGTGTTCCGGCTTATGAACGTGCCGGATGAAGTGCGCTTCCATCTTTGCATCGGCACTTCGCTGATCTTCATCATTCCGACCTCGATCCGCTCCTTCCTCGCGCACCGCGCCAAGGGTGCGGTGCGCATGGACGTGCTGCGGCTCTGGGCCATCCCGGTCGTGCTCGGCGTGATCATCGGTGCCGTGATCGCCTACTTCGCTTCGAGCGCGTTCTTCAAAGCGATCTACATCTTCTTCTCCGTGTTCATGGCGCTCAAGCTCCTGTTCGGCCGCGAGAGCTGGCGCATCGCCGACCATTTGCCGAAACCGCCGGTCACCATCGGAGCCGGATTTCTGATCGGGCTTGCCTCCTCGCTCATGGGCGTCGGCGGCGGCGCGTTCTCGGCGATGTACCTGACGCTCTACGGCCAGACCATCCACGTCGCCGTCGCCACGTCCTCGGCCGTGGGCGTGTTCATCTCGATCCCGGGCACCATCGGCTACATGCTGGCAGGCTGGCAGCACCAAGCGCTGATGCCGCCGTTCTCGGTCGGTTACGTCTCGTTCCTCGGGCTTCTGCTGTTCGCGCCGGCCAGCGTGCTGACCGCGCCCTACGGCGCGAAGATCGCGCACCAGTGGTCGCGCCGCAGGCTCGAGACGGCCTTCGGGCTCTTTCTGCTCGCGGTCGCGATCCGCTTTCTCTTCAGCCTGTTGCCCTAGCGCGCCCCTTTGGCGCGCAGCACGATCCGGCTGCCGCGCACCTCGAACGATTCGAGGCGGTTCAGGAAGCTCATGCCCAGGAGGCTGGTCTTGAGATCGCCCGGCTCGGAGACCAGCGCCGGCACGCGCCGCTCCACGATATTGCCGACCGCAAGCCGGTCGAGCGTCACCGAGGCGGCCCGCCCGCGGCCCTTGGCGGTTTCGATCGGCACGTCGTATTTCAGCAGATCTACCGGTAGGCCCGCCGTCTTCGCCGCTTCCGGCGTGAGCACCACGCTGGTGGCGCCGGTGTCGATGAGCATCTGGATGCGCCGGCCATTCACGTCCGCGCGCACGGTGAACTCGCCGCCCGCTGCGCGCACGATCTCGACGCTTGCCGCCGTGCCTGGTCGCGGCACGGGGTAGCCGGGCATGAATTCGCCGGTCAGCCGGTCGGCGACACCCTGCAGCTCGAAGCGGTAGGAATAGCCGAGCGCAAGACCGGCGACGAGCACGAGCCAGAACAGCACCGCGCGCACCGCTTCCATTCCCCGGCCGTAAAACAATGTGAACACCGCGCTGCCGATCACCAGCGCGAGCGCCAAGAGCCAGACCAGACTGGCGAACGATTCCGATTCGATGCCGGCGACATTGCCGGCCTCGTGACGCCAAACCAGCGCCGCCACGGCCAGGCACAGCCCGCCGACCACGATCCAGAGCAGACGGTCGGAGCGCACGAGCTTCGGCCGTCAGGGTATGCGGGCGATGACGAGCAGCGCGAACAGGAAGGCGATCTCGGCGGCGAACTCGGACCCGGCGCGGAAGCTGCGCTCTTCGGCTGCCCCGACGCGCCGGGCAAGATTTTCAGCCAGCACCGCGACCAGGAGCGCGAACACCACCGCGCCGATCGCGGCGCCTACGCCATAGGTCGGCAGGATCGCCGCCGCGGCGATGCCGAGCGCGATGATCGCGAGGAACTGCGCATTGACGGATTCGCCGGGCGCGGCCGGGCCAACGTCCTCCACGGGCTCTTCCTTCATATAGGCCAGGATCAGCACGACCACGGAGCGCGCGACCGCGCTCGCCGCCACCAGCGCGAGCGCAGCCTTGATCGAGCCGGCGATCGTCAGCACCTCGACGGTGCCGATCCGCAGCAGCACGGCGAACACCAGCGCCACGATTGCCGCATGCGCGAGGTGCGTGGCAGCGGCGCGCGGGCAGAAATATTCGCCAACCCGGCGGCAGGCCTCGGCAAATCCGTTTTCGCCCGCCGCGCCCGTCACCAGCGCCAGAAATCCGAGCGCCAGCACCGCATCGATAAAGACTGGAAGATGTGCGTAGGCGGCGATGACCAGCACGACGCCGCCGAGCGCGCCCACCACCGCGCCGGCCAAGGGGATCGCCTGCACGGCGGCGGGCGAAGTGGGCTCGGCGCGCGAAGCCGCCTCCGCCTCGCTCTCGCCGGCGATGGGCGGAATTGGCAGGATCAGGTAGAAGCGCAGCCACGCGATCATGTCGCGCACGAGCGATGGCATTGACGACTCCCAGCGCCGGCCGAATCTGCGCCGGCGGCAAGCGTTGAAATCCTAGACTGCCGAAGCCCGTCTCGGCCAGCCTTCCTTGGTGGCATCGGAAACGTCTTCGCCGATGCCCGGCTGGATCGGCACGGCGTCGTGCACCGGCGGGAGCGCGGTCATTATCCGCTCGGCGGGGAATGTCACGATCACCTCGGTGCCCTCGCGCAGCTTGGAGCGCATCGTGAAGGTGCCCCCGTGCAGCTCGATCAGGCCCTTGACGATCGGCAGGCCCAGGCCCGCGCCCTGTTCGGCGCTCTTGATGGCGTTGGAGCCCTGGCCGAATGGGGAGAGGGCGATCGGCATCTCTTCCTCGGAAATTCCGGTGCCGTTGTCGCGCACGGACAAATACTGGCCACCCGAGACGGTCCACCCGACCTTGAGCCACACTTCGCCGCCCTGGGGCGTGAACTTGATGGCGTTAGAGAGCAGGTTGAGGCAAATCTGCCGCACCGCCCGGTCGTCGGCCCAGATTTTGGGCAGGTCGGGCTCGAACAGCTCATGCACCGTGATGTCGCGATTATTGGCACGAATTTTCAGAAGATGCCGACTCTCCTCGACCATGTGCACGAGATTGACCGCCTCGTCGTTCAGTTCGTAGCGGCCCGCCTCGATGCGCGAGACATCGAGGATCTCGTTGATCAGGTTGAGCAAATGCTGGCCCGAGCCGTGGATGTCGCTCGCGTATTCGCGATAGGTCGGCGTCGAGTGCGGCCCCAGGATCTCGCTCTTCATTACTTCGGAGAAGCCGAGGATGGCGTTCAAGGGCGTGCGCAATTCATGACTCATCTGCGCGAGGAAGCGCGACTTGGCGAGATTGGCTGCCTCTGCGCGCCGTGCAGTCTCGTCGGACTTGGCCTTGGACTGCTCGACCTCGCCGATCAGGGAATCGAATTGCGCGCGCGCCTCCAGCGTCGAGAGCGCCGAATCGTGCAGATGCTTCGACACCATGATGAAATAGGTCTCGGCTGCGACCGTGAGCCCCGCAAGTACAAGGTCCTGCGGGGCGCCGCGCAGGAGATAGAAAAGCGCCACCGTGCCAGCGACCGGAAAGGTCGCGGCAAAAACCGCTACGGGAATGCTCGATGCAAGCACTGAAAACACTGCGATCACCATCAGCATCGCGAATAGCGAGAAGTCGCCGGCGCCTTGCGACTTCAGATCGACGAAAATGTAGATGTTGAACACCCAGGAGATGCCAAACAGAAAATCGAACGATGTGAACAATGTTCGGTAGTAGCGCAGTTCCATGGGGTTGACCGGCGCCTTGAGAAATCTCCGGCAGGCCGAGACGTTCATCGCATGGATAACCATGGCGAGCGGGATCGACATGACCGCGAAGTAATCACCGGTCCAAAGCGTGGCGGCGAAGCCGATGATCGTGATGAGAAGCAGCACAGCTGGCGAATGGCTGATCCGGTTCTCCGCGTAAAGCCGCAGAAGTTCGTAATCGAAAGCCGGCTTCACTCCGCTCGAGGAAGTGAGCAAGTCGCGCACGTCGCGCACGCTGCGGGCGAGCTTGAGCCGCCGCTCGTGCTCGGCCTTGGTGGCCACCGCAGTGCGTTCTTCGTAGAGGAGTTCGGGTGCGGAAGAAGGGTTCGCCATGATCGCCGGTCCAGGCCACGATTGCGGGTGAGTGGTTAATGGCGGGCTGAAATTCGTGGTTAACCGGAAGTTGACGTGCGAACCGAGCGCTTGCCGCTAAAGGGTTACGCGTGCTCGACTGCGGCTGGGAGGGGCCGTGGACTTCAAGACGATCAAATTCTCCATCTCGGGGGCCGTTGCCACGATCGCGCTGGCGCGGCCGGAGCGGCTCAACGCGCTGAACGCCGGGGTCCACGCGGAAATCCGCACCGCGCTCGATCAGGTCGAGGCGAACGACACGATCCGCTGTCTGGTCATTACCGGGGAGGGCAGGGCGTTCTGCTCCGGCCAGGATCTGACCGAGCGCGTGGCCACCGACGACAAGCCGATCGATACCGGCGCTTCCCTCGACCGCGATTATAATCCGCTGGTGCGCCGGCTCGTGGGCTTCAAGCTGCCGACCATCGCCGCGGTGAACGGCCCCGCGGTGGGCGCCGGCGCCAATCTCGCCCTGGCCTGCGATATTCTCCTGTTCGCGCGTTCGGCTTATCTGCAGGAAGCGTTCACGCGCATCGGCCTGGTGCCTGACGCCGGCGGAACGTGGTTCCTTCCTCGCCTCGTTGGTTTGAAGCGCGCGCTCGCCATGTCCCTCACTGCCGAGCGGATTCCGGCGGACGAATGCGAGAAGATCGGCATCGCCTGGAAAGTGTTCGACGATGCGGTCTTCGCCGCCGAGGTCGCGAAGTTCGCGGCCGCACTCGCCGCCGGCCCGACGCTGGCGTACCGGCTGACCAAGCAGGCGCTGAACGCGAGCTATGGCAATGATCTTGCGGCCCAGCTCGACCTCGAGCGCGATTCCCAGCGCCAGGCGGGCCAATCGGCCGATTTCCGCGAGGGCGTTCTGGCCTTCCTGCAAAAGCGCCCGGCCCGCTTCGAGGGAAAGTGAAGCCAACGCCGGTTGACGCCGCCGCGGGCGGCATTAGGTAGAAGCCGCCGGAGGATCCATGTCCGTCACCGCCGATACGGTGCGCGAAAGGCTGAAATCGATCAAGGGCCCGGAGGGCGTGGACCTCGCGGCCTCGGGCAAGCTTTCCGACATCGTGGTCACCGACGGCAAGGTGTTCTTCTCGCTCACCGTCGATGCGGCGCAGGCGCAGGCCTGGGAAGAGGTGCGCAAGAGCGCCGAAGCGGCGGTGCGCGCGATCCCGGGTGTCACCTCGGTGCTCGTCGCGCTCACCGCCGAGCGGACCGGCGGCGCGCGTCCGGCGCAGCCGAGCCGGGAATCGCAACGCGCGGCAGCGCCACGGCCCGGCGCCTCGCCGACCGGCACCGCCCGCGCGGTGCCCGGCATCGAATCCGTGATCGCGGTTGCCTCCGGCAAAGGCGGCGTCGGCAAGTCGACGACCGCGGTGAATCTCGCGCTCGGCCTGCGCGATCTCGGTATGAAAGTGGGCATGCTCGATGCCGATATCTATGGGCCATCGATGCCGCGCCTCTTGGCGGTGAAGACCAAGCCCGAGACGATCGGCGGGCGTACGCTGCGCCCGGTCGAGGCCTACGGAATGAAGGTCATGTCCATCGGATTCCTCGTCGACGAGGAGACGCCGATGATTTGGCGCGGACCGATGGTGATGTCGGCGATCACCCAGATGTTGCGCGAAGTCGAATGGGGCACGCTCGACGTGCTGGTCGTCGACATGCCGCCCGGCACCGGCGACGCGCAATTGACGCTCGCGCAGCAGGTGCCGCTCGCCGGCGCCGTCATCGTCTCGACGCCGCAGGACTTGGCGCTGATCGACGCGCGCCGCGGCATCGCCATGTTCCGCCGCGTCGACGTGCCGGTGCTCGGGCTGGTCGAGAACATGAGCTATTTCCTCTGCCCGCATTGCGGCAAGCGCTCCGACATCTTCAGTCACGGCGGCGCCAAGGCCGAAGCCGAGAAACAGGGCGTGCCGTTCCTCGGCGAAGTTCCGCTCGATGCGGAAATCCGCGAGACCTCGGACTCGGGCCTGCCGGTGGTCGCCACCCGGCCCGATAGTCCGCACGCGCAAGTGTATCGCGAGATCGCCAAGCGCGTGCGCGCCGAGCTCGAGCGCGGGCGAACGGGCGGAAAAGTAGCACCCAAGATCGTCATCGAAAGCTGATCGGCGTCGCGCGGCGCCCATGCCGGACCGGCGCAAGAATTCGCCAAAGCCCTCTTGGGAATTGCAAGAAACCACGCAGATCCTAGGCGGAAAGCATTGCGCGCGCTCGCCCATTCTCCACATGGCAAACGCGGGAAATCCGTGCTACGGCCAAACTATGCTCAATGGAGAGATGTTCTGATGAACATCCAGGGAGGATTTCTATGAAGCGTCGTAAGTTCTTGAAAGTTGCCGGTGCGGGCCTCGCCACCACCGCTGCCACCACGGTCGCCGCGCCGGCGATCGCGCAGTCCATGCCCGAGCTCAAGTGGCGTATGCCCATGAGCTGGCCGAAGTCGCTCGACACGCTCCACGGCGGCGGCGAGATGTTCTGCAAAGCGGTCGCCGAGGCGACCGACAACAAATTCCAGATCCAGCCCTTTGCCGCCGGCGAAATCATCCCGGCGCTGGCGGTGATGGACGCCGTGCAGAACGGCACCGTCGAAATGGGCCACACTGCGTCCTATTACTATTTCGGCAAGGATCCGACCTTCGGTTTCGGCACTTCCGTTTCCTTCGGCCCCAATCAGCGAATGAACCAAGCCTGGATGCAAGCCGGTGGCATGGACCTGCTGAATGCGTTCTACAAGAAGTACAACGCCATCGCCTTGCTCGCCGGAAACACCGGCTGCCAGATGGGCGGCTGGTTCCGCAAGGAGATCAACACGGTCGACGATCTCAAAGGCCTGAAGATGCGGATCGGCGGATTCCCTGGCCGCGTGCTGCAGAAACTGGGAGCCGTGCCGCAGCAGATCGCCGGCGGGGATATCTACCCGGCGCTGGAGAAGGGCACGATCGACGCCGCGGAATGGGTCGGTCCTTACGACGACGAGAAGCTCGGCTTCTACAAGGTGGCGCCGCACTATTACTATCCCGGCTGGTGGGAGGGCGGCTCCATGCTCTTCACCTTCGTCAATCTCGACAAGTGGAACGCGCTGCCGAAGGCCTACAAGGCAGTTTTGGAGCAGGCCGGGCACTACGCCAATAACTGGATGATGGCGAAGTACGATGCTGCCAATCCTGCGGCGCTGAAGCGCTTGGTCGCCGCCGGGGCGAAGCTGCACCCGTTCTCGCCGGCGATCATGGACGCCTGCCTCAAGGCGGCCAATGAGGTTCATCAGGAAATCGCAGCCGGGAACCCTGACTTCAAGAAGGTGCTGGATTCGATGACGGCCTTCCGCAACGACGGGTATCTCTGGTGGCAGGTTGCGGAATATAGCTACGACAGCTTCATGATCCGCACGCGTACTCGCGGGTAAGTGGCTCCACGGCATTGCAATTCAGCCCCGGGGCAGCGGCCCCGGGGCTTGCTCTTTTCGGGGGCGGCGATTGTCCCCTAAGATGGGCCAAGTCGATCGTCTGCGACAGGGTTACGGCTCCGGCCGGGCAGAATTCCCCTCGCGTCGACAGGTCGACGAACCACGGGGGAGACGCCATGAAACGTCGTGATTTTCTGAAGACCGCGGGTGCGGGTATCGCCGCGACTGCAATCGCGGCGCCCGCCATCGCCCAATCGATGCCGGAAGTAAAGTGGCGCATCACGTCGAGCTGGCCGAAATCGCTCGATACGCTCTACGGCGGTGTGCGAGATTTTCGCGAAGATGGTCGCCGAAGCGACCGACAATAAATTCCAGATTCAGCCCTTTGCCGCCGGCGAGATCGTCCCGGGCCTGCAGGTGGCGATGCGGTCACCAACGGCACCGTCGAGATGTGCTCGACCGCTTCCTACTATTACTACGGCAAGGACCCGACCTTCGCGCTTTCTGCGCCGTTCCGTTTGGCCTCAATGCGCGTCAGCATGAATTCCTGGTTCACCACGGCGACGGCGCGAGCTGATCGAACGAGTTCTACAAGAAGTTCAACATCATCGCCTTTCCGGCCGGCAACACCGGCGCGCAGATGGGCGGCTGGTTCCGCAAGGAGATCAATGCGGTGAGCGATCTCAACGGCCTCAAGATGCGGATGGGCGGGTTCGCCGGCCGCGTGCTGCAGAAGCTCGGCACGGTGCCGCAGGTTATCGCCGGCGGAGAAATCTATTCGGCGTTGGAGAAGGGCACGATCGACGGCGCCGAGTGGGTCGGCCCGTACGACGACGAGAAGCTCGGCTTCTACAAGGTGGCGAAGTTCTATTACTACCCGGGCTGGTGGGAAGGCGGCACCATGATCCACAACTTCGTCAATCTCGGCAGATTGGGAAAGGCTGCCGAAGACGTACCAGTCGATCATCCCGTCGGCGTCCGAATACGCCAATGTCGGATGCAGGCCAAGATACGACGCCGACAATCCTGCCGCCTTGAAGCGACTGATCGCGGCCGGCACGCAGCTGCGGGCGTTCCCCAGCCGGTCATGGAAGCCTGCTTCAAGGCGGCGAACGAAGTCTATGACGAGACTTCGAAGGCCAATGCCGAGTTCAAGAAGCTCTATGAACATTGATCGCGGCCTTCCGCAAAGACGAATATCTGTGGTGGCAGGTCGCGGAGTACTCCTACGACACCTTCATGATCCGCGCGCTTCGTTCCTGAACCGCGCACGGCATTAGTACGCATAAGCCCCGGAGCCTCGCGGCTCCGGGGCTTTTCGTTTGCGTCGAACGATTAGTTTCGCGGCGGACCGAGATCGAGCGGCGGCGGCAGCTCGGGCATCTGGATGTCGATCTTCACCTTGCTCGGATCAACCCCCGTGCCCACTCCCTTGTAATGCATGACCATTGCCGGGAACACGATCACCAGTCCGACCATGATGACTTGGATGATCACGAACGGCACCGCGCCCCAATAAATCTGCCCCGTGGTTACGCCCTCCATGCGCTTGCCGGTGAGGCGGTCGAGATAGCTTTCCTTTGGCGCGACCGATCGCAAGTAAAACAGCGCGAATCCGAATGGCGGATGCATGAACGAGGTCTGCATATTCACGCCGAGGATCACGCCGAACCAGATCAGATCGATTCCGAGGCGCTCCGCAGGAGGCCCGATCAACGGGATGACGATGAAGGCGATCTCGAAGAAGTCGAGGAAGAAAGCGATGACGAAGACGAACGCATTGACGAACACGAGGAAGCCGATCTGCCCGCCCGGAAGTGAAACGAGCAATTCCTCGACCCACCGGTGTCCATCGACGCCGTAGAAAGTGAGCGAGAAAGTCCGCGCGCCGATCAGAATGAAGATCACGAACGCAGAGAGCTTTGCCGTCGATTCTACCGCCTGACGCACCAGATCGAAGGTCAGCCGCCGTTTCATCATCGCCAGCAGGAGCGCGCCGGTTGCGCCCATGGCGCCGCCCTCGGTCGGGGTAGCCAGGCCGATGAAGATGGTGCCGAGAACGAGGAAGATCAGCGCGAGCGGCGGCACCATCACGAACGTGACCTGCTCGGCCATCGCGGAGACCAGACGGAAGCCCGTGAACCGCTCGATCACGCCGGCGACGAAAGCATAAAACGCGCCGGCCGTGAAAGCTTCCGCCAGTAGCGCCCAAGTCGGGAAATCATAGACATTGACCAAGAGGTAGCGAGCACCGGTGAGCAGCAAAATCGCAAGCCCGGTTATGGCAACCAGGCGGCTGCCGAATAGCCGGTTGAACACTGCGCAGAGGAACGCCACGACGACGCCGACCGACATGGTGAGCACGACAAAATCCGCGCCGCTTTTCACGTCCGTCTGTGTCATCACGTAATAGGCGACGAGACCCGAGAATACGACGAGCACACCAAGCTGCCATACGCCGCGCGCGCCGCTCGGTTCGCGGTAGATGATCGTCTCCACCGGAAGGCCCGGGACGGACTTTGGGTAGATGATCGACACTAGGAACACGTACGCGGCATAGAGTGCGGCAAGTATCAGCCCCGGGACGAAGGCGCCTTCATACATGTCGCCGACCGAGCGGCCGAGCTGGTCGGCCATGACGATCAGAACCAGCGAGGGCGGGATGATCTGCGCCAGCGTGCCGGATGCGGCAATTACGCCGGTCGCGACGCGCCGGTCGTAGCCGTAGCGCAGCATGATCGGCAACGAGATCAACCCCATGGAGATCACCGAGGCTGCAACCACGCCGGTGGTGGCGGCCAACAGAGCGCCCACGAACACCACCGCATAGGCGAGCCCGCCGCGGATCGTGCCGAACAACTGCCCGATGGTGTCGAGCAAGTCCTCCGCCATGCCGCTTCGTTCGAGCACCAGTCCCATAAACGTGAAAAACGGAATCGCGAGCAGCACGTCGTTGTTCATCGTGCCGTAGACGCGTTGCGGCAGCGCCTGCAGGAAATCGGGGACGAACAATCCGAGGTCGATGCCGATCAGCGCGAAGAACAGTCCGTTCGCCGCCAGTGCGAAAGCCGCCGGATATCCCAAGAGCAGGAATATCACGAGCGACGCGAACATGATCGGCGCCATGTTGTGGATGATAAAGGCGGTCATCGATTGCTCCGGCGCACGCTCGTTGGCCTACGGCTTCTTTTCGATCGCTTCGATGAGATGCTCGACTTCGGCTTCGATCGGATGCTGGTGCGCCGCGTGCGGATCCGGGATCAAGTCGCGCATGACGGCATAGCGCTTGATGATTTCGGATATGCCTTGGATGAGCAGGAGGGCAAAGGCGAAGGGCACAAGGAACTTCACCGGCCACACCGGGAGGCCGCCGGCGTTGGTGGATTGTTCGTTGACTGCCAGCGAAGCGGTGAAGAACGGCCAGCCGGTGATGATCATGACGATCGTGAATGGTAGCAAGAAGAAGACATGGCCCAATAGATCGATCCAGTTGCGGACCCGCTTCGGAAACATATTGTTCACGATGTCGATGCGGATGTGCTCGTTCGCCAACAGCGTCCATGACGCGCAGATGAGGAACACCGCCGAAAACAGGTACCACTGCAATTCAAGCCAGGAATTCGAGGAGTTGGAGAAAACCTTGCGAACGATGGCATTGACCGTCGCGACCAATACCGCAGCCAGGATGAGCCAGGCCACCCACTTGCCGAGTTTCAAATTCACCGCGTCGATCGCGCGGCTCAGCTTGAGCAGGGCTTGCAAGCCTTCCTCCCCCTCGCGTCCGGCGCCGAACCCGGGCGCGCTCCCGAAACCTGCAATCTAGCGGTTCGGGTCGTTCTTGAGCCTTGGCTGCGCCCGATATCGGATGAACTGCAGCAAGTCACCTTAGCCGAACGTCGCGCTCGATCAAGCCCGGCAGCGCTGGAGAATCCCGGCGCGACTCGTCCTAGAGCGGCGGCTCGCCGGCGGCAATGGCGCGGGCTTCGGCTGCGCGCATTTTTCCATGACGCACTCGCTCCCGGTGCAGCATGTCGCCGCGTCGTTGGCGGAGAACAGCGCGGTCGAGCCGATCATCGCGAGGATGCCGCGGCGATTGGCGCTCGATCGGGACATGGCGTCGCGTCTCCCGGCGGTATCCGCAAAACGGGCGCCTCGCGGCGCCCGGAAGATGCTCAGACTGGAATCTTAGGCACGCGTCTCAGCCGCCGGTCACGCTCATGTGCCGCGCGACCGCCGGGCGGTTGGTGCGCCGGTCGATGATGAAGTCGTGGCCCTTGGGCTTGCGCGCGATCGCTTCCCCGATCGCGGCATGGAGTTGATCGTCGGCCTCCGAGGCGCGCAACGGCGTGCGCAGGTCGGCGGCATCGTCCTGGCCGAGGCACATATAGAGTGTGCCGGTGCAGGTCACGCGCACGCGGTTGCAGCCTTCGCAGAAATTGTGCGTGAGCGGCGTGATGAAGCCGAGCCGCCCGCCGGTCTCGCGCACGCTCACGTAGCGCGCCGGTCCGCCGGTGTTGTAGTCGATGTCCTCGAGCGTGTAGCGCTGCGCAAGCCGCGCGCGCACGACCGAGAGCGGCAGATACTGGTCGATGCGCTCGGGCTCGATATCGCCGAGCGGCATCACTTCGATCAGCGACAGGTCCATGCCGCGGCCGTGCGCCCATTCCATGAGCGCGGGGATTTCGTCCTCGTTGACGCCCTTGAGCGCGACCGCGTTGATCTTGACGTGCAGTCCCGCGGCCTGGGCCGCGTCGATGCCGGCCAGCACCTTGGCCACGTCGCCCCAGCGGGTGATGTCGCGGAACTTCGCCGGATCGAGCGTGTCGAGCGAGACATTGATGCGCTTCACGCCGCAATCGGCGAGCTCGCGGGCGAAACGGCCGAGTTGCGAGCCGTTGGTGGTGAGGGTGAGCTCTTCGAGTGCGCCCGACTGGAGATGCCGCGACAGCGAGCGGAACAGCACCATGATGTCCGCGCCGCACCAGCGGCTCGCCGCCGGTGAGCCGGAGTTTCTTCACTCCGCGCGCGACGAAGGCCGAGCACAGCCGGTCCAGCTCCTCGAGCGTCAAGCAGGTCCTGCTTGGGCAGGAACGTCATGTTCTCGGCCATGCAATAGACGCAGCGGAAATCGCACCGATCCGTCACCGACACGCGCAAATAGGTGATCGCGCGCTGGAACGGGTCGACCAGCGGGGCGAGGGGACTCTTGCTGTGCATGACGTTCATTTTCGCGCTTCTTGTTGGTCCTATTTAAGTCTGTTGGAGCCCGATGGCAACGTAAAGGCGCGCAAGCTAGGCTCGCCGCCATGTCCGCAAGCCCGAAGGATACGCAGCACTGGCCCAAGGAACTGCGGCTCGCCAAGGACCGGCGCACGCTCGCGGTCACGTTCGAGGACGGCAGCGCCTTCACGCTGCCCGCCGAGTATCTGCGCGTGGAGAGCCCGAGCGCGGAGGTGCAGGGCCATAACCCGGACGAACGCAAGACGGTCCCGGGCAAGCGCGAGGTGATGATCCTGCGAGGTGCAGCCGGTCGGCAACTACGCGGTGCGGCTCGTGTTCGACGACATGCACTCGACCGGCATCTTTGCCTGGGACTATCTGCACGAGCTCGGCCGCGACCATGATGCGCGTTTCGCGCGCTATCTCGACGAGCTCGCGGCCAAGGGTCTCTCGCGCGATCCGGTGCGGCGGAAGTAACTCACTTCAGCAGCACGTGCACCACGGTGCCGACCTTCACCCGGCCAAAGAGATCGATGACGTCCTCGTTGACCATCCGGAAGCAGCCCGAGGATACCGCCTGGCCGATCGTCTCCGGCTCGTTCGAGCCATGGATGCGGTAGAGCGTCGAGCCGAGATAGATCGCGCGCGCGCCGAGCGGGTTGTCCGGCCCGCCCTTCATCCAGCGCGGCAGGTCGGGCCGGCGCGCCAGCATCTGCGGCGGCGGCGTCCAGTCCGGCCACTCGCGCTTCTGCGAGACGGTCTTCATGCCGGTCCAGGTGAAGCCGAGACGGCCGACGCCGATGCCGTAGCGGACCGCGCTGCCTTCATCGAGCACGTAATAGAGCCGCCGCTCGGCGGTGTTGATGACGATCGAGCCCGGCCGGTATTTCTTGCCGTCGAACGAGACCGTGGTGCGCGCGACCGGCGAGCCGCCGGTCATGCCGCGATAGCCACCGGGACCGATCGGCAAGCCGGTGTCGCGGTCGATTTGCAGAGTTTCTTGCGCTCCCGCGGCGCTCGTCAGGAGCGCCGTCAGGGCCAGGACCGTGAGAAAAGCGAATTTCCGTCGCATCGTCGCCTCGTTGCGGATATCGAAATATGGGCCGCGCGAGACCCGTCTCCCTGCCAAACGCCACAAAATCGCGGGCGCCGCAACCCCGATCAAAGGTCGCGCACGCCGAGCCTGCGCCCTTCCGATAACAAGCGTGTGAAACTCGCGGTTTCGGGATCGGGATGGCGGGCGCTGCAGGGATTGAACCTGCGACCTCTCCCGTGTGAACGGAACGCTCTCCTAGTACGCTCGACCGCCGCCAGCCAGGAAATCAGCGTATGTCCTCTTGAGCCCTTCTCTTAGCGGTGTCGAGTATCGCCAGCCAAGCGCCGTGAGTTTCGATACATCAGTAAGTTTTCTCGGCGTCCCGTCAGGCTTGGAGGTGTCGTATTTTATCGCTCCGCGAAATCCTACGGTTTCTGCTATGAGCTCGGCGAGTTCGGTTATTGTCATATCTTCACCGCAGCCGATATTGATGATTTGTTCATCGGAGTAATTCTTCAGCAGGAAAACGCAAGCATCAGCAAGATCGTCGACGTAAAGGAATTCACGTCTGGGCGTTCCGGTGCCCCAAACCGTCACTGCGGGTGCTTGAGCAGCTTTCGCTTCATGAAACCGGCGAAGCAACGCCGCCAATACGTGGCTATCGGAAGGATGATAATTATCGCGCGGACCGTACAGATTGGTTGGCATGACCGAGATGAAGTCTGCCCCATACTGTCGCCGGTACGCTTGGCATAATTTTACTCCAGCAATTTTTGCGATCGCATACCATTCATTTGTCGGCTCGAGTTCGCCTTTTAACAATTGATCCTCACTCATGGGCTGTTTGGCGAACTTTGGGTAGATGCAGGTCGACCCGAGAAATAACAGCTTTTCGACTCCGGCTTTGTAGCCGGCATTGATCAGATTGAGTTCGATGGCGAGATTATCCGCCAAGAATTGAACGGGGAAACTGCTGTTGGCTTGAATTCCACCAACCCGTGCCGCGGCCATGACAACTACGTTGGGGCGTAAGGATTCGAGATAGCGTTCGGTTGGTTCTTGCCGGGTAAGATCAAGCTCCTGCCGGTCAGCCACGAGTAGATCGCAGGACTCTTTCGCAAGCCGACGTCCAATGGCCGCTCCGACCATGCCTTTGTGACCCGCGATCAGAACGCGTTTCCCCGCAAGATCAAAAAGCGGCGACATAGCAATATCTCTACAAGGAGCCAGCCGATTTGGCTGCTACTTCTTGTTTCGCCAGTTTGAGATCGTGCTCGACCATTTCACGGACAAGCGTGTCGAAATCGACCCGGTGTCTCCACCCGAGTTTCGTCCGCGCCTTAGTCGGATCGCCCACGAGCAAGTCGACTTCCGCAGGCCGATAATAGGCTTGATCGATGGCGATTAGTGTCTGACCGCTCTTGGCGTCAACGCCCACCTCGTCAAGTCCGGATCCGCTCCAAATTATTTTGCGACCTACATACCCAAACGCCTTCTCGACGAACTCGCGGACTGAGTGAGCTTCCCCTGTGGCCAACACGTAATCATCTGGTTGCGGCTGTTGAACGATCAGCCACATTCCTTCGACATAATCGCGCGCGTGTCCCCAATCGCGCCTTGCGTCGAGGTTGCCCAGGTAAAGTCGGCCTTGCAGGCCATGCTCGATGGCTGCGACGGCTCGGGTAATCTTGCGAGTAACGAAGGTTTCTCCGCGCGTAGGCCCTTCGTGGTTGAAGAGAATCCCGGTTGACGCGTGCATACCGTACGCCTCGCGGTAATTCACGGTGATCCAATGAGCGTAGAGTTTGGCGACGCCATAGGGCGAGCGAGGATAGAACGGAGTGAGTTCATTCTGCGGAAACGTTTGCACCTTTCCAAACATTTCGGACGTCGAGGCTTGGTAGAAGCGGACGTTCTTTTCAATCTTCAGAATGCGGATTGCCTCAAGAATTCGAAGGGTGCCCAATGCATCGGCGTTCGCCGTGTATTCAGGAGTTTCGAAGCTCACCTGAACGTGGCTTTGAGCGGCAAGATTATAGATTTCAGTGGGCTGCACTTCCTGAACAATTCGGATCAGATTTGTTGAATTGGTCATGTCTCCGTAGTGCATGAAAAACGATGCATGATGCTCGTTCGGGTCGTGCGGGTCGTGGTAAAAATGGTCAACCCGAGCCGTGTTGAAAGATGAGGCTCTGCGTTTGGTCCCGTGTACGACGTAGCCCTTCCCCAGAAGTAGCTCGGCAAGAAATGCACCGTCCTGACCGGTTACGCCGGTAATTAATGCTACGCGATCAGCCATGGTTATCTCGCGGCAAGTCGGCTAGTCGTGAAATGCGGGATGATCAGCCCCCACGGCGTGGTCCGGCCGCAATGTTAGTCTAGCGGCACGTTTGGCGCCATGATTTTTACAATCGGCGCGATTGGTTGGTCAGTCTTCGCGGTCAGCCTGGACCTCGATCCGCCTCGCTCGGGCCCCGGCATCTTTCTGTACGTGAAATGATTTGGAAATAGCCCGCAGGCCGTGACACCTGCGCGACAGCTTCGACTTCGGACCGGAGGGGGATCACTTGCGGAAAACTGAAAGCCGCAAGGAACTAGATGGTGGGCGCTGCAGGGATTGAACCTGCGACCTCTCCCGTGTGAAGGGAACGCTCTCCCGCTGAGCTAAGCGCCCGCCATCGCGCGATGTACGGACTGGCTCGCGAAGCGTCAAGCGCCCGGCCCGCCGGCGCCAAGATGAGCCCGACCTGCCACTATTGGGTTGCGCCCATCAGGGGGTAGAGTTCCACGCCATGATGCCTGTCTACGTGATTTCGTTGCCTGACGCGCACGCGCGGCGTGCGGCGATGCACGAGCGATTGGATGCGCTCGGGATTCCGTTCGAGTTCTTCGATGCAATCGACGGGCGCGGGCGTTTGGTCGCCGGTCCACCCGGCGTCGTCATCGATCGACGATCGGGACTTCCCGAACTCAATTCGCTTGCGCGGTTTCTCATTTTCAACTTGCCGAACGAATTGGCACCGGATCGTCCGATATGGCTCTGGTGCTTGAGGACGATGCGCGTCTTTCTCCGCAACTTCTCGAGATATTGGCCGGCGCTGCAAGCGTCTCCTTCGACATCCTCAAGCTGGAAGGCATTGCCCGTTCCAACCGCCCGTTCCTAAGTCGAGGCGCAATCGGCCAAAGCGCCCTGCGCGTTTACAGTTACGTTTCGAGGGGAACGGCGGGGTATGTTCTGACGCGAAAAGCTGCGAAACGATTACTCGCCTCGATTCACGTCATCGATGATGCAATCGACGAGCTTTTATCGGAGTCCAAGCTAGATATAGTCGAGGTTTACCCCTATCCGATCTCGCAGGACGGATCGCCTTCGCACCAGAGCCGGCGCCGTTACGGCCCGATTTTTCGCGCCGAATGCAGAACAATTATTCGAGACGCGCGCGCATCATCGAGCTGTACGGTTGGCGCTCCTATATTTCGATGGAAATGCAGAAGCTTTTTTCTCAGCGCTGAGCCGTAACTTTTTTCTTTTTACTTCGGCGAACTCTTCATAATTTCAGCGCCAGCCTGCCTGAGAAATCTGATCGCAGGATCAAGCGTGGGCCTATTCTCGAGCAATGGCTGTTTGAAGAGGTCGTTCATTGCGTCGCGCGATTTATTGATCGATGCCACATGATTCACGAAGTCGTCGATCGTGCTGAAATCGTTTCTGTTGATCAGCGCCTTCGGATTAAAATCGAGCCTGCACCAGCTGTCGGCAAAATAGAGCGGGATGCAGCCGGCCACCCAAGCATGTAGAAGCTTTTCCGTATAATATCCGGGGAAGATAGAATTCTCGAAGCACAAATTGAAGCGATAAGGCGCCAGAATTTCGTACTTCGATCGTTGGGCTGGCTTGCCTGTGACAGCGCCGAATATGTCCACGCGTCCGGCGCTCGATAGTTGCTGAGCGCACAACAGCCGGTGAGGCTCGGCATTACCGGCAACTAAGCAGCAGAATAATTCTCGATCGGCGGCGCTCGGCCCCGGGCGTGATTGCAGGAGCGAATCGAGGTCCACCGGCGGCTCAAAACCGTGGCTTGCGTTGCGGCCTGGCCTCGGGCCTTCAGGTATCAGGCCCGGCCATCTAATTTGCGTGTACCAGACCGGAAGGCGGCAGTTTCTGCCGCCATAGGAATCGAAATCCGATGAAATGGAAAATCTGTATTTGCGATAGTCCGGCCGTTGATTCTCGAAGATGACTGCAATCGTCTTTCGGGATTACCGGCCATGCCTTGGAAGTCGGTCGATCCAGCGCGCTTCTCGCATAGACGCTGGTCAAGACAATATCTGCCTCGCGCTGGCTAGGCGTGATCGCGAAAAATCGAAGGCGAGGTTCAAGAGGTGTCTCAAGAAACCCGCTTCGAGGGAGAATCCTTTCCAGAAATTTATTGTGCAGATTTTCACGGGCGATGCCATATCGACCATTCAATCATGTGCCGCCGGACATATCGATCGGCCCCGGGTTCTTTCAGACAGATCGGGCTGGCTGCAGGTCTTTGACAAACTCGAAAAGGCCGCAGGCATGTGCCTGGCCCGCCACATCGGCGGGTACCGCCGGCTCGTACATCCGATCGTCATCCTTCACGAGAGCGAAGGAGGCTAGCCGCAGCCGGTCGAACGCCGCGATGACGGTATTCGGACTGAGCACCCGGTGAGCGTTGAATTCGACCCGTTCCCGATCGCTCACCGGAACGCTGAAGTAGAGCGTGCCTCCCGGTGCCAGCACGCGCTGTAGCGACTTCATGAATTTCACGTGGCCTTCCGGATCAATGGCGTCGCCATATCGACCAAGTCCAAAATGCTCTGCAGCATTCAGACTGGACAGCGACGGAACGCTATCATCGGCGAAACTCTTCATTTCCGTGGCGTCTGCCTCGATGAAGCTCAGCCCGCGCGGCGGACTGGGCAGCGGTCGAATATCGACGACTTCGACGTTCATGAAGACGAGGCAATGGGCGACGAAACCGTCGAATTCTTGAACCTACATCGACGTGCCGGGCCGGCCGTGCAGCGAAAATCTTACGTGCCGCCCAGAGATCTTGGTGGAAGTACTGTCCGAAAGCGCCAGCAGGGCGAAACCGGTCCCTATCAATCGGCCATAGCGATGCAATTGGAATTGAATTCGGAGTCTGCGCTCGACGATAACGCAAAAGGTCGGAGAGAAACATCAAGCGGCCGCGAACTCTCTCCAACAAGTTGGTGTCATTCGATCACTCGCCGACCCACTGGTTATGGACTTCCCGTATGCGTTTGAGACTACTGCTATAGCGCGACGACGAATTCAAGAATAGGGTTGATCGCGCATCTTGCGGACTCGAGTCCTTCGGATAAAATTGAGTCTATGGCTGCATTAAAGCACGTGCTCTTGACGAAAGTTACCCCTCATCTGCAGTGGGTCAAATGGCCACGAAGGGTTCATTTCTGGCGGGGTGTTCCTGGTTTTTTCACCTTCGCGAGCTCTACAAGAGATATGGTCGGTCGGGCGAAATCCGGCGCGCACTTCGTCGAGGTTGGTTCCTTCAAGGGTCAGTCGGCGGTATTCATGGCAGTGGAAATTGCCAATTCGGGAAGAAGATTCGCTTTGATTGCGTGGACGTGTGGCTTAGTCAGGGCCCCGGCGATTCCGATGACGGCATACCAGACAAGTTTGCACCTTACGGAGAATTCTTGAGCAATATTGCGACCGTCGCTGAGTTCATAAATCCGATACGGCTGCCGTCGAGCGAGGCTGCGAAACTCTATGCAGACAAGAGTTTGGATTTCGTTTTTATCGATGCTGCGCACGACTACGACAACGTGCGAGTCGACATTCAAGCATGGCGACCGAAGATCAAGGCGGGCGGCGTTCTCGCTGGTGACGACTTCCCTGCTGAAGGTGTCAAACGCGCGGTCACCGAAGCTTTCCCCCAGTTCGAGCTCGCACGCAGTTCGTATCATTGGCTCGTCCGGTTCTAGATCACCTAGCTCGCCAAGAGCTTCCGCCGCGCACGCTCAGGGCCTCCATCGCCGCAGCAACGGAAGCCCATCGAGGATGGCGGTCATTTCGGCATTCGCCGTCACGACCGTCGAACCACGTTTCGCGCCGGTTTCGTTAATCGACTTCGCGGTCGGAAAATAGATCACGAGCGGCGGTGTGTTCGCACGCAAGAGATAGTCGAGGGTCAGTGCCTTGTCCGGCCCGTAATCGTCGAACCCGTAACCGGGATCGTCCGGCACCGCGAAATCATCGACCATGAGCACCGCTTTTGTGAAATGCGCCATCACAAGCTCTACCTCCTCACGCAGGGGCAGATGATCAAACCAATGGGCATCGAGATAGAAAAAAGTGGGCGCATCGAGGTCAATCGGTTCGGTGACCAAGCTCCGCAAAACCGCGACCGAATCCTTGTCGCGGACCTCAACGTTGGGAAACGAGCGCAACCGCAGTTTGCCGAGTTCGGCAAGCCGTGGAACGATCTCCGAAGTCACCACTGGCAGCCCGAATTGCGCGAACCACCGGGTAGTGGCCGCGCGGTAGGTGCCGGTTTCGACGATACGCGCGATCCGGCAGCGCATGATGATCTCCCGCGTGAGCTCAAGCCGCGCGGTCTGGCCGTTCATCGCGGAGTTCTGGGCGCTCCCGACTAATCCACTCGTCGAGACGCGCGGCGAGCCGCGGCGGCAAGCGGTCCAACAGGAACTTGGTCGCTTTGCGGAATGTCATAAAATCCGAACCGCAGCTCAAGACCACTCAAGCTGCAAGTCTGTCCGCTAAATGTGCGAACCGACTGGCGAAACTGTCAAGCGCCCAGCCGCTGACGCCCTGCGAGCAGCCCCGCGACGGCCGCCGGCACCTCGGCGAGCCGGTCGACCAGCCGGTCGCCTTCGAGCTCGGCCGGCGGCACGTCGGAATAGCCGAACGACACCACGATCACGGGAATGCCGGCGGCGCGCGCGGTCGCGACGTCGGTTTTGGAATTGCCGATCATCACCGCCGCCTTCGGATCGCCGCCCGCACGCTCGATGGCCAGCAGAAGATGCCCCGGGTTCGGCTTGCGCACCGGGAACGTGTCGGCGCCGGCCACCACGGTAAAATAGGTGGCGAGCCCCATCGCGTCGAGCAGTTTCACCGAATAGCGCTCGAGCTTGTTGGTGCAAATCAGAAGAATTGCGTCCGAGCGCACGAGTTCCTCGAGCACGATCTTGGCGTCCGGGAACGGCCGCGAATGGTCGGCGATGTGATGTTCGTAATAGGCGAGGAAGCGCGCGAACATGCGGTCGATCTCCGCCGGCGGAAATTTCGTGCCGTGCTGCGCCAGCCCGCGCTCGATCATCAGGCGCGCGCCGCCGCCCACGAGATTGCGCGCGTGCTCCAATCCGACGGGACCGAGCCCGGCCTCCGCCAGCACCACATTGAGCGCGATCACGAGATCGGGGGCGCTGTCGACAAGCGTGCCGTCGAGATCGAAGGCGATGGTCGGGCGGGGCGGCATGCGGGTCCGGGGATTCGCGCGGCGCCCCGTCGCTACCCGTGTCGCGCGCGAAAGTCCACGCGCCGCAAGTCGGGTTTACCCGACTTGCGCAAAGAAATAGTGCGGAACTCGGGCAAGCCGAGTTCCGACGCGCTGGCCCGCCCCCAAGCGGCATGCTAGGACCCCGGCCGTTCCTGGGAGTGCGGCGAAACCGCCACGGCGAAACGCGATGGATCTGGAAAAGCTGAAGCGCGAGGCGGCGCTGCGCGCGCTGGATTTCGTGCGGCCGGGCATGAAGCTCGGCCTCGGCTCCGGATCGACCGCCGCGCATTTCGTCGATGTGCTCGCCGAGCGCGTGCGCGCCGGGCTCGACATCGTGGGCGTGCCGACCTCGGAAGCGACCAAGGCCCAGGCGACCCGCCTCGGCATCCCGCTCACCACCCTCGACGAGGCGCCGGAACTGGACCTGACCGTGGACGGCGCCGACGAGATCGACCACGAGCTGAACCTGATCAAGGGCGGCGGCGGCGCGCTGCTGCGCGAAAAGATCGTGGCCCAGGCCTCGCGCGAGATGATCGTCATCGCCGACGAGACCAAGCGGGTCCAGCATCTGGGCCGTTTCCCGCTGCCGATCGAGGTGGTCGAATTCGGCCTCGGCGCGATCCGCCATGCGCTGGCCGGGCTCTGCGCGCGGCCGGTTGCGAAGGACCGCTCCGGCTGCGTATGAAGGCGGACGGCCATGTTTTCGTCACGGATCAGGGACACCTCATATTGGACGCCGGCCTTGGGCGGATTCCCGATCCGCGCAAGCTCGCGCGGGCGCTTTCCGAGATCGCCGGCGTCGTCGAACACGGCCTATTCATCGGGCTGGCTCGTCGGGCGATCCTCGCCGGGGGCGGGGGCGTGCAAGTCGTCGAGCGATCCTGACATCTGGGAGGAGATTGACCATGTACCGTAAGACCGCCTTGCACCTGCTGCGGGTCGGCGCATTCGCGCTGGTGCTCGCGGGACTTCCTGGATTGGCCTTTGCGCAAGCCCAGCCGAGCGCCGCCCAGATCCAGATCGCCCGCGACGTCGTGGAGGCGTCGGGCGCGGCGCGCGCCTTCGATCCGATCGTCCCGACCATTCTGCAGCAGGCGATCAACGCGTTCGTGCCGCAGAATCCCGACCTGCAGAAGCCGATCGTCGAATTGGTGCAGACCATCGCGCCCGCTTTCGAGAAGCGCCGCAGCGAAATCATCGACATCGTCGCGCGCGTTTACGCGACAAAGTTCACCGAGGCCGAGCTGAAGGAGATCCTCGTCTTCTATCGGTCCACCGTCGGCAAGAAGTTCGTTGCCGTGCAGCCGGCCGTGCTCGAGGACAGCTTCCGCCGCACCCAGGAGTGGAGCGCGAAAATTTCGGAAGAGATCGTCACGGCGCTGCGCGCGGAAATGAAGAAGCGCGGTCACACGATCTAGGATGAATTCCGCGCTCCGCTCGAGCGCCTGCATTCATTCGATCGCGTCCCCGGCCGCCGTCGACTTTCCGAACGCGCGCGCGATCAGCGGCGCGAGCAGCGCGATGGCGGCGATCGCCAGTAGCGTCGCCGCGATCGGGCTCGCGGCCAGCGCCAGCACGTCGCCCTGGCTGATGGCGAGCGCGCGGCGCAATTGCTGCTCGGCGAGCGGGCCGAGGATCAGCCCGACGATCACCGGCGCGACCGGATAATTGAAGCGCCGCATTCCGAACCCGAGCAGGCCGAACACCACGAGCAGGATGAGCTCCGTGCGCGACGGATTGGCGCCGAGCGTGCCGAGCGTGGCGAATACGAGAATGCCCGCATAAAGCCACGGCCGCGGGATCGCGAGCAGCCGGACCCAAAGGCCCACGAGCGGAAGGTTGAGCACGAGCAGCATGCACATTGGCGATGAACAGGCTCGCGATCAGGCCCCAGACCAGATCGGGATTGGTGGCGAATAATAGCGGCCCGGGATTGAGCCCATATTGCTGAAAGCCCGCGAGCATGATCGCGGCCGTGGCCGTGGTCGGCAGGCCGAGCGAGAGCAATGGCATCAAAGTCCCCGCAGCCGACGCATTGTTCGCGGCCTCCGGCCCGGCCACCCCCTCGATCGCTCCGTGGCCGAACTCCTCCGGCTTCTTCGCGATACGCTTTTCGAGCGCGTAGGACAGGAAGGTCGGGATCTCAGCGCCGCCCGCCGGCATGGCTCCGATCGGAAAACCGAGCGCGGTGCCGCGCAGCCATGGGCCGATCGACCGTTTCCAGTCCTCCAGCGTCATCCACAGCGAGCCACGCACCGGCTCGAGCGTTTCTGGCGTGCTTTTTTGCGTGGCCGCGACCGCGAGCGTTTCGCCGACCGCGAACAGCGCCACCGCCACGGTGGTCACGCCGACGCCGTCGAGGAGCGCCGGCACGCCGAAGGCTAGCCGCGGCTGGCCAGTTTGCAGATCGATGCCGATGAGCCCGAGCGCGAGCCCGATGAACAGGCTCGTCATCCCGCGCAAGGTCGAATCCCCGAATGCCGCCGAGACGGTCACGAACGCGAGCACCATCAAGGCGAAATAATCCTCGGGGCCGAATGAGAGCGCGAACTCGACGATCCAGGGTGCGACCAGCGCCAAGAGCGCGGTCGCGATGGTGCCGGCGACGAACGAGCCGATCGCCGCGGTCGCCAGCGCCGGCCCGCCGCGGCCCGCGCGCGCCATCTTGTTTCCCTCGAGCGCGGTGATGATGGAGGCGCTTTCGCCCGGCGTGTTCAACAGGATCGACGTGGTCGAGCCGCCATACATGCCGCCGTAATAAATGCCGGCGAACATGATCAGTGAGCCGGCGGGGTCGAGCTTGAAGGTGACGGGCAGGAGCAGCGCGACCGTGAGCGCCGGGCCGATCCCGGGTAGCACGCCGACCGCGGTGCCGAGCAGGACTCCGACGGACGCGAAAATCAGATTTGCCGGCTGCAACGCGACGGTAAGACCGCCGGCAAGGAGGGCAAACGTGTCCATCTAGAACAAACGTTCCAGCGGCCCGGCCGGCAACGAAAGATCGAGGCCTTTGGCGAACAGGAGCCATAGCGCGAGCGAGATCGCGACCCCGATCGGGAAAGTGAGATAGAGCCGCCCGCGGCCGAACCCGCGCGCGGTCGCGGCGAACAGCACGCCGGTTGCAATCGAAAAGCCGGCAAAGCCGATGAGCGCGATCTGCCCGGCCAATCCACCCAGAATCCAGAAGACGGGAACGGTCTCCTCGGGCATGCGCTCCGGCGTATCGCCGCGGATCGCCTCGATGGCGGTTGCGATCGAAAGCAGGAACAGTCCCGCTGCGATTGCGAAAGGAACGGCCTTGGGGCCGACGTAAGCATAGGCCTGCGTCGTGGAAATCTGCGAAGCATCCCAGGCGATGAGCGCCGCGAGCCCAGCCAATCCCGCGGCGATGACCAGACTGCTGGAATCCCGGCGCCGCTCCGGCGCGCCCCCGGGTTCGCTCACTTGGCGAGTCCGAGATCGATCAGGATCGCTTTGGTGTCGGCAATTTCCTTCTTCAGCACTGCATCGAATTCCGGCCCGCTGAGCAGCGCGTCGGACCAGCCCTTGGCCGCGAGCGTGTCCTGCCAGGATTTGGATTTCACCATTCGCTCGATAACTTCGACGAGCGCCTTGCGCTGCTCGGCGAGATTCCGGGCGGTGCCGCCACCATGCGCCAGTTGCGCACATCGACTGCGATTCGGACTCACGCAGCGTCGGGGCATTCACGCCCGGGAGCCGCTCAGGAGACGAAACCGCGATCAGGCGAAGACGGCCGGACTTGACCTGCTGCTCCACCTCGCTGATGCCGGAAATTCCGATCGTCACCTTGCCGCCGATCATGCCCGCGAGCGCCTCGCCACCGCCGGAATAGGCGATGTAATTCACCTTGGTCGGGTCGACGCCCGCGGCCTTCGCGATCATGCCCGCGGCGATGTGATCGACGCCGCCCGCGGACCCGCCGCCCCAGGAGACTTTGCCGGGGTCGGCCTTGAGCATGGCGACAAGATCGGCGACCGACTTGATCGGCGAGGACGCGGGCACCACGAGTGCCTCGTATTCGGCGGTGAGCCGCGCGATCGGCGTCACGTTATCGAGCGTGACCGGCGACTTGTTGGCGATGATGGCGCCGACCATGACGAAACCGCTCACGATCAGCGCGCCGCCGTCGCCTTTGAAATTATTGACGAACTGCGCGATCCCGATCGTGCCGCCGGCGCCCGGGACGTTGGTCACCTGCACGTTCGGCACGATGCCGGCCGTGAGCAGCGCCGCCTGCATGGAGCGCCCGGTCTGGTCCCAGCCGCCGCCCGGCGCGGCCGGCACCACGATCTTGAGCTCGCGGACTTGAGCATTGACGGCGGGGAAGGGCAGGGCTGCGACGAGCGCAACCGCAAGCGCGAGGCGGGCGAGCTTGAACATGGCGTTTCTCCGGGCGCCGCCGCTTGTGCGGCGTTTGCTGGCTGAAAGGTTATTCCTCTCGATGGCGGGCGTCGAGGGTTGACGAAACTCGTATCCCGGCCGATCCATGCGCCGGCTAGTCAGCCGCAGGAAATTGCATGGCCGAATACGACGTCGATCTTTTCGTCATCGGGGCGGGCTCGGGCGGCGTGCGCGCGGCGCGCATTGCCGGCGAGCACGGCGCCCGCGTCATGGTCGCCGAGGAATCCCGCGTCGGCGGCACCTGCGTGATCCGCGGCTGCATCCCGAAGAAGCTGCTCGTCTACGCCAGCCGCTTCCGCCACGAGTTCGAGGACGCCGCCGGATTTGGCTGGACGATCGGCAACGTGCACTTCGATTGGCCGACCCTTATCAAAAACAAAGACAAGGAAATCGCCCGGCTCGAGCAGGCCTACCGCAGCACCGTGCAGCGCTCCGGCGGCGAGATCGTCGACTGCCGCGCGGTGGTGGAGGATGCGCATACGGTGCGCCTCCTGAACACCGGCGCGCGTATCCGCGCCGCTTTCATCCTGATCGCTACTGGCGGCCACCCGGTGCGGCCGGAGATTCCCGGCGCCGGACTCGCCATCACCTCGAACGAGGCGTTCGATCTGGAGAAATTGCCGCGCCGGATCATCATCCAGGGCGGCGGCTACGTCGCGCTCGAATTCGCCACGCTGTTTTCCGGTCTGGGCTCCCACGTCGTCGTGGTTCACCGCGGCGATGAGATTCTGCGCGGCTTCGACGACGACGTGCGCCGCCATCTGCGCGTCGAGATGGAGGCGCGCAAGGTGCGCTTCGTGCTCGGCCATCAGGTCTCCGAGATCACGCAAAATGGGCACGAGCTCTGCGCGACGCTCACCGACGGCGCCAAACACGACGTCGACCAGATGATGTTCGCCACCGGACGGCGGCCGAATACGGCCGGCATCGGGCTGGAGGCCGCCGGCGTGAAGCTCGATGCGGTCGGCGCGGTCGTCGTGGACGCGAATTCGCGCTCGAACATGCCTTCGATCTACGCCATCGGCGACGTGACCAACCGGCTCGCCTTGACGCCGGTCGCGATCCGCGAGGGCCATGCCGTGGCCGACAGCCTGTTCGGCAAGAAACCCTGGACCGTCGATCACGAGGGCGTGCCGACCGCGGTGTTTTCCGAGCCCGAGGTCGGCGTGGTCGGCCTTTCCGAAGGGGCGGCGCGGGTAAAGGGGCTCGATATCCAGATTTATCGCACCGTGTTCCGTCCGCTGAGGGCGACGCTCTCCGAGCGGCGCGACCAGCGTGCTGATGAAGATGGTGGTGGAGCGCAAGAGCGACCGCGTGCTCGGCATCCACATCGTCGGCGAGGCCGCCGCCGAAATGATCCAGATGGCCGCCGTGGCGGTGAAGATGGGCGCGCGCAAGGCCGACTTCGACGCGACCGTCGCGCTGCATCCGACCACGGCCGAGGAACTCGTGACGCTCAAGGCATCGAACTAGGCGCTCCGTTCAGCCAGCGAGCCAATCGGCCGCCGGGCGCCAAAGTTTTTCCCGGAATTCCGAACGGAAGAATCCGAAGTGGCCGATCTTCTGCGCGCCGATGTCGCGCGGATGGATCGTCAAGTGCTCGGGTTTCGTGCCGGTGTAGCCGGCGAGCAGCCCCGCCACCGCCACCGGCGGCGCCCATTTGTCGTCGGCGAGCCCGATCGCGCGCAATGGCCCGCGATAGTTCGGAAAATTCTTCAGCGTATCGAGCGTCGCATCGTCGAACATGTAGCGCGGCTTGCCGCACCACCCGGCCCATTCGAGAAAGACGTCGCGCGGCAGGTCCGTCCCGATGCCGAGCTTGCCCGGCATGTAGCCGAATGCGCGCGCGATCGGCGGTGCGAGCAGCTGCATCAGCGCGTAGATCCGGTAGTTCTCGGGAAACGGAAACAGCCGCCAATAGCCGATCTGCGCCGCGACGAAGAGCGCACGCTGGACGCGCTGATTGTTCGGCAGCAGCCCGAGCGCCTGTCCGCCGAACGAATGGCCGACATAGAGAAGCGGGCGGCCGGGCTCGAGCCCCGCCGCATGATCGACCATGGCCGTAAGATCGAGCGCGGCCCAGTCGCGCATGCGCGCCGGAAATCCGCGCAGCGATGCCGGCCGCGATCCGCCGACGCCGCGATAATCGAACGTGAGCGCCGCAAATCCGCGCTCCGCCAGATAGGCGGCGAACTTAGCGTAATAGCCGCGCGGCACAGCCGTGGCCGAAGCGATCAGCACGGTCGCGCGCGGTTTGGTCGCTGCCTGGCGCCTCAGCGTGCCGGCAAGCGGGAGGCCATCGCGCGCCGAAATCGAGATTTCGACTTCCGAGATCGGCTCGCTCATCGCGCGACCAATCCGTCCACCAGCGCACCGACGAAATAGGCGACCAGCGCCGCACCCATGCCGATAACGAAGGTCTCCAGTCCCGAGCGCCACCAGGTTCGCATCGACCAATAGCTCTTGATTGAACCGATAGTAAAAAAGACGAAACCGGTTCCCACGGTGGCAACCGCCGCAGCATCGGGCGCTTTCACGATGAAGGGTAGGAGCGGGACGCTGCCCGCCGTGATGAAGGCGAGAAACGTGGCAACCGCCGCGATCAGCGACGAGCGCCCGGCGAGCGAAAGCCCGTATTCCTCCGCCAGCATGGTTTCGACCCAGACCCGGCGCCGAGAGGTGATCAGGCGCGTGATGACCTGCAACGCTTCGCCCCGATAGCCCTTGTTCCGATAGATCTGGCGAACTTCCTCGACCTCGCCGTCCGGGTGCCGCTTGATATGCCTCTCCTCCTGGGCGCGAAGCTGGGAGGCTTGTTCGATTTCGGAGCGCGAGGCGACGAAATTGCTCGCCGCCATGGAAAAACCGTCCGCGAGGAGGTTGGCGGCGCCGAGGATGAGCACCACTCGGGTCGAAAGATTTGCGCCAACCGCTCCTGCCACCACCGCAAAGGTCGTCACGGTGCCATCGATCGCGCCTAAAACTGCGTCTGGCAGATAACTCACGCTCGGGCCCTTGGAGAGCCGCGCCGCGATATCTTTGCGCTTGTGCGAATGTTCCGCTTCGCGCGCCATTGCTGGACCTTGCTAATGGGGACGGACTTGCCTCCGACGCAGCTGGTATATAGCCCGTCCGGCCGCTGCGCGCTTTCGCAATTAGCGACAGCTTAAACTCGTTCTGTTGCAAGATCGCCCGTCGATTGCGCGGCAGGTTGCCTCGCGCGCCGAGATCGCGAGGCCCATCGCTGATCGTCTTTTCTTCGCGGGCGAGGCCATGGCCGAGCCCTTCGCGCAGACCTGCGGCGGCGCGGTGTTGACCGGCGAAGCGGCGGCCAAGGACGTGCTGCGCGTACTCGGCTAGCCGAGCGTAGGCGGGCCTTGCGGCGGTTGTCCGTTAACCGCGCTGGTGTATAACCCTGCCGCGCGCGGCCTGCGGAACCCGGCAGTTCCTCCGGCCCGCGGGCGGGAGCAGCGACAATGTCCGAGCGTTGGACCCCGGATTCCTGGCGGTCGAAGCCGATCGTGCAGATGCCGGACTATCCGGATCGCGATGCGCTGAAACGCGTCGAGGCGCAGCTTGCGACGTTCCCGCCGCTGGTTTTTGCCGGCGAAGCGCGGCACCTCAAGCGCGCGCTCGCCAAGGTCGGGGCCGGCGAGGCGTTCCTGCTGCAGGGCGGCGATTGCGCCGAGAGCTTCGCCGAGCACTCCGCCAACAACATCCGCGATTTCTTCCGCGTCTTCTTGCAGATGGCGGTGGTGCTGACGTTCGCCGGCGCCTTGCCGGTGGTGAAGATCGGCCGCATTGCCGGCCAGTTCGCCAAGCCGCGCTCGTCGCCGATGGAGAAGCAGGGCTCGGTCGAGCTTCCGGCCTATCGCGGCGACAATATCAACGGCATCGAGTTCACCAAGGAGTCGCGCATGCCCGATCCGAACCGGCAGATCGAGGCCTATCGGCAATCGGCGGCGACGCTCAATCTGCTGCGCGCCTTCGCCACCGGCGGCTACGCCAATCTTTCCAACGCGCACCAATGGATGCTGGGCTTCGTCAAGGACAGCCCGCAGTCGCACCGCTACGAGGAGCTGGCCGCGCGCATCACCGAGGCGCTCGAATTCATGCGCGCCTGCGGCATCGATCCGGAAGTGCATCCGGAAATGCGCACGACCGACATCTACACGAGCTCATGAGGCGCTCTTGCTCGGCTACGAGCAGGCCATGACCCGCGTCGATTCCACGAGCGGCGACTGGTATTGCACCTCGGGCCACATGGTTTGGATCGGCGATCGCACGCGCCAGCCCGATCATGCCCATGTCGAGTTCTGCCGCGGCATCAAGAACCCGATCGGCATCAAGTGCGGACCGTCGCTCGCGCCCGAGGGGCTCATCCGGCTGCTCGACATTCTCGATCCCGAGCGCGAGCCGGGGCGGATCACCCTGATCTGCCGCTTCGGCGCCGGCAAGGTCGGCGACCATCTGCCGAAATTGATCGACGCCGTGCGCCGCGCCGCGCGCCCGGTGGTGTGGTCGTGCGATCCCATGCACGGCAACACGATCACCGCCAACGGCTTCAAGACGCGCCGTTTCGAGCAGATCCTGCAGGAAGTGAAGGAGTTCTTCGCCGTCCACGCCGCCGAAGGCACCAATGCCGGTGGCGTGCATCTCGAGATGACCGGTCAGCCGGTGACCGAATGCACCGGCGGCGCGCGCGCGATCAGCGACAGCGATCTGCACGACCGCTACCACACCCATTGCGACCCGCGGCTCAATGCCGAGCAGGCGATCGAGCTCGCCTTCCTGATCGCCGATCTCCTGAAGAAGGAGCGGGCCGGCCGCGCCAAGCCGATGCCGGTGGCGGCAGGGATGTGAGCGCAGCCGTCAGCTCCCGCCCGTCATTACCCTGCGCTCGCAACGCGTGGCGGCCGCGTCTTGCCGCGTCGCATTGATCCAATTTTTTCAATATTCGTTAACAATCAAAGCCGAGACTTGCGGCTGATTTGCTCGCCCTGCCGGGCGGGGTTGGTTCGCGAGGCTGGCCATGATCGGAAGCAAGTTCCGTTCGCTCGGAGTGCTCATCGCATTCGCGGTCGGATTGCAGACGGTCTCGGCCGCGGCGCAGGGATTCTACTCGGAATTCGGGGCGCGCTACTGGTACTCGAGCGGCAAGACCAATTTCGGCTTCTATAACAACAATGCGCTTTTCGGCGATCCGACCTCGACGCTCGACTGGACCGGCCTTACCGCCCACACTGGCGAGTTGTTCGCCCGCATCACACACGATTCCGGCTTCTATCTGAAGGGCACCATTGGCGGCGGCAACATCACGGGCGGCCAGATCATCGACCGCGATTTCTTCGCCGGCCCGGTCAAGTTTTCCGATACCTACAGCGAAGTCCGCGGCGACAGCCTGCGCTACGCCACCGCCGATATCGGCTTCGGCACCTGGAATTCCCGGGGCCGCGACCGCATCGGTGCTTTCGTCGGTTTCCAATATTGGAGCGAGAAGACCACGGCCTATGGCGTTCGCTGCAATCCGGACGACGTTGGCGGCGCATTCTGCGGTCTTCCGGGCACGGTAGTGGTTCCATTCACCACCGCTTCGCTCGGCTATGAGCCGACGGCATGGGGCGTGCGCGTTGGCTTCGACTACAAATACCACTTCGCTCCCGGCTGGTCCGTGTCGGGCGATGTCGCATACTTGCCGTACGTGAACCTGAAGAATTTGGATAGCCACTACCTGCGCGTCGATCTCGCCCCGTCGCCCAACATCATCAGCACCGCGAGCTACGCCTGGGGGTTCGCTTCCGAAGCGTTCGTGAACTACGCCTTCACACCCAATATCGAGATCGGCGCCGGCGTCCGTTACTGGGGCGTATTCGCCACGGGCGGCGACGTCAATTTCCTGCTCGCCGGCGGCGGTACGTCCGGCCCGTTCCCGCTGCGCACGCTCGAGATGCAGCGCTGGGGTCTATTGTTGCAGCTCAAAGGGCAGATGTAGGCCGTCCCGAACGTCCCGGGCGCATGCCTGCAAGGCACTTCTCCCCATTGCCGCAAGTTTCAGCAGGCACTAAACGAACACCATGAACACTCGCTCCGACCGGCTCGCCATCGCCGTCGCGCAGCTCAACCCTGTGGTCGGCGACGTTTCCGGCAATGCCGACAAGGCACGCCGCGCGCGCAAGCAAGCCGCCGCTGCCGGCGCCGATCTCGTCGTCTTCTCCGAGTTGTTCATCGCCGGCTATCCGCCCGAAGATCTGGTGCTCAAGCCCGCTTTCCAAGCGGCGTGCCGTAGCGCGGTCGAGGCGCTGGCGCGTGAGACCGCCGATGGTGGCCCGGCGCTCATCGTCGGCACGCCATGGGCAGAAGCGGGCAAGGTCTATAACGCCGCCTGCCTGCTCGCCAGCGGGCGCATTCCCGCCGTGCGCTTCAAGGTGGATCTCCCGAATTACGGCGTGTTCGACGAAAAGCGCGTGTTCGCGCCGGGACCCCTGCCGGGACCGGTGGAGTTCCGCGGTGTGCGCATCGGCGTGCCGATTTGCGAAGATATCTGGGCGCCGGACGTTTGCGAATGCCTGGCCGAGACCGGTTCGGAAATTCTCGTGGTGCCGAACGGCTCGCCCTATCACCACGGCAAGGCCGACCTGCGGCTTAGTCATGCGGTGGGGCGCATCACCGAATCCGGCTTGCCGCTGATTTATGTGAACCAGGTCGGCGGCCAGGACGAGCTCGTGTTCGACGGCGCATCGTTCGCGCTCAACGCCGACCGGTCGGTCGCGTTCCAGCTTCCGTCCTTCGCCGAGACCGTCGCGCTCACGCAATGGCAGCGGGAAGGGGAACACTGGCGTTGCGTCGAAGGCCCCAAGGCGAAAGTTCCCGAGGGCGATTCCGCCGATTACGCCGCCTGCGTGCTCGGTCTGCGCGACTATGTGGACAAGAACGGCTTTCCCGGCGTGGTGCTCGGCCTCTCCGGCGGCATCGACTCGGCGCTCTGTGCCGCGATGGCGGTCGATGCGCTCGGCGCCAAGCGCGTCCATTGCGTGATGCTGCCTTACCGCTACACCTCGAATGCGTCGCTGGCCGATGCCGCGGCGATCGCGCAAAAGCTCGGCGTCCGCTACGACATCGTACCGATCGCAACCGCGGTCGAGGGACTTGAGGCGAGTCTCAAGGATCTGTTCAAGGGCAAAGCGCGCGACACCACCGAAGAGAATCTGCAAGCGCGCGCCCGCGGCACCATCCTGATGTCGATCTCCAACAAGTTCGGCCCCATGGTGGTGACCACCGGCAACAAGTCGGAAATGTCGGCCGGCTACGCCACGCTCTATGGCGACATGAACGGCGGCTTCAACCCGATCAAGGATCTCTACAAGATCGAGGTCTATCGCCTCTCGCGGCTGCGCAATTCCTGGAAGCCCGAAGGCGCGCTCGGCCCCGGCGGCCCGATCATCCCCGAGAGCGTACTGACCAAGGCGCCCTCCGCCGAGCTCAAGGAAAACCAGAAGGACCAGGACACGCTGCCGCCCTACGAGGTGCTCGACGCGATCCTCGAGCGCCTGGTGGAGCGCGAGCAGTCGTTGGCCGAGGTCGTCGCTGCCGGTTTCGACCTGGAGACCGTGAAGAAGATCGAGCGGATGCTGTATCTCGCCGAATACAAGCGCCGGCAGGCGGCGCCCGGCGTGAAGGTCACGCTGCGGAACTTCGGCCGCGACCGCCGCTATCCGATCGTGAACAAGTTCCGCGACCCCGGCAGCAAGCCCGCCGAGCCCGACCGCTCGCTCGTCACCGGCGCGATCCCGACGCGCTCCGAGGTCGTGGATTTTTGATCTTTATCGAACCGGATAAAACTGCGGGCCGACCACGCGCACCTTGCGCTCGCCCGTCGGCGTCACCGCGGGCGCCGGTTCCGGAGGCGGCGGTGTGCGCTCTACGACTGGCGGCTGTTCGGGCGCCGTGGGCTGCGTGCCACGCGGGCCCTTGGCCGCCTTCTGCGGGGTCGCCTGCTTCGGCTGCGACATCTTTCGCGCTTGCTCTTCGGTCACCACGATGTCGCCCGGCTGCAAGGTGGCGTCGCGCCGGCCGGTGAGCGCCTCGCTCCAGGTTTGTCCCGGCCCGCGGCACGAGCAGGCCGGATCGACGGCCTGGCGATACTTGAACGCGGTAGGCAGCGACATGTAGGGCGCGCCCAGGGTCGATACCGCCTGTTCGATCTCCTCGCCCGGATTGCGATGATAGTAGAGCTCGGTCTCGGCCGCGGGGCAGAGCCGCTTGCACGCTTGCTCGTCCTCGGCGAATTTCGCCTGCGTCGTCGCGTAGGAGATCGGGAAGAAGAAGCCGTCGCAGGTGCGCACGCAAACCGTGCGGAAGGCGCCCGACTGCGGCATTTGCAACGGATCGGCGTCGGGCGAAGCCTCTTCGCGCAACGGGCCGCCGAACAGCGACTCGAAAAGGGTGCGCGGGCGCTGCGGTTGCTGCGGCGCCGCGGCCGCGCGGTACTGCGGGCCGCAATTATTCTGCGCGAGCGTTGCCACGAGCTGCCGCCGCTGCGCGTCGCGGCCGGTGTCGCTGCCGCGCAGACGCTCGACCTCGCCCATCATCCGGTCGACATTGTTGCGCATCTGCACGATGCGGGCGTTGAGCTGGTCGCATTGCGGCGGCCGCTGCAGGCTGCCGAACAGAAAGAAGCCGCCGCGGGAATCGCAACCCAGACGGCGACCCTGCATGATCGCCTGATCGAGCTCGACACGCTGCCGGTTGATCGAACTCGTCGTAGCGCCGGAGCACATCCGGGTCGCCCCCCACCGGCACGTCGAGCTGCTTCAGCGCGGTCTCGAGCCGCACGCAGATCGGATTGCCTTGCGGCGAAGGAGTGGCCGGCGCGGGGAACACGGGCTGTGGGCCGCGCACGCCCGGCGGCGGAGCGCCCGGGATCGAGCCGGGCGGAACCGGTTGCGCGCTTGCCGCGCCGAACAGCGCCACAAGACACGCCAGAGCGAGACCGATCGGGCGTGAGGCGTTCATGAGCCCTGATTCCATTGCCGTTCCGCGATAGAGCCTAGCAAAACGTGACCGAAGTGTGGACGCCGCATGGGCGCTCATTCCGCATCCGGCTGCGCTTCAGGCGCGGCGGCGGCGAAGGCCGGAAGCCGTCGTGCCATGGCGTCCACGGCCAAAATCTTAGGGAAGTCGTCGAGCGGCACCTTGAAACGCCGGGCGTTATAGACCTGCGGCACGATGTAAATGTCGGCGACACCGGGTGCCGATCCGAACGCGAAGGGTCCGGGCTCGATCAATGCCTCGACCGCCGCGAAGCCCTCCAGGATCCAGTGCGCCACCCAAGCATTGATCTTGGCCTCGTCGGCGCCGAACTGCTCGCGCAGCACCTTCAGCACGCCGGAATTGTTCACCGGATGGATGTCGGCGCCGATGATGCCGGCGACCGCCCGCGCCTTGGCCCGCGCCAGCGGATCGGCCGGCAGAAGCGGGGGCTGCGGATGGGTCTCGTCGAGATACTCGATGATGGCGAGCGACTGGATCAGCACCGTGCCGTCGTCGAGCACGAGCGCCGGTACGCGCCGCTGCGGGTTCACGCCGCGGAAGGCCTCGGCGCGGTGCTCGCCCCGCGTGAGGTGGATCGGTACCGTCTCGTAGGGGAGCCCTTTCAGGCCAAGCGCGATGCGCACGCGGAACGCCGCCGACGAGCGGAAGAAGGAATAGAGCTTCATCGAGGGCCTCGACCTCGATCCGGTATCTAGCCGTTCGTATGGCCTTGCCGGGCCAGCGGAACACCTCTACAATGTGCCATTTTTGTCACGCCGGGTGAAAACCTTATGGGAAAACGGTTCTAAGTGCCTGTTTGCCCACGTCTTAGGCAGCTTGCCGATATTGTGACATTGCCGCCGGAACCCTCGTGCGATTTGCTGCGAACGAAGACGAGGCGTCGGCGCGAATCGCGTAGGTGTTTGTGTTCGTCGTGTCTCGTTCCCGCAAGGGGATGTCGATCTAGGGGTCATCGATGAAGGGGACGGCAATGAAGAACATCAAGGGACTGCTACTGGGCATCGGCGTCGCCGCATTGCTGTCGGGCTCAGCGCTCGCAGCCGACGTTCTCGTCAGGAAGGCGCCGGCCGCGGCTCCCGCCCCGGCGACCCCGCTTTGGGATCTGGCCTTCGGCGCGGCGCTGATGAGCGATTACAATTTCCGCGGCGTGTCGCAGTCGAACCGCGAGATTTCCTTCGGCGCGTACGGCGGAGCTTCAGTTCAATCCCGCCGATGCGGCCAGTTTTACGCGGGCCTTGCCGCTTGGCGGGTCAATTGGCCGAGCGACGCCGGCATACGGCTTCACCAACCCGGCCGCGGAGGTCGACATCACCGGCGGCTGGCGCAACAAGTGGGGCGCCTTCGCGCTCGATCTCGGCTTCATCTACTATTATTACCCGAACGAGGTCTTCAACGGCTTCACCAACAACAGCGACTTCTGGGAATTCGCCGTCAAGGCCGGCTACGACATCACACCGGATCTCAATGTCGGCGTGAACGTCTTCTATCACGCCCGACTTGCTGAACTACAGCCAGACCTTCGCGTTCTTCGGCGTTTCGGCCAAGGCGCCGGCCACCTACGCCTCCATCACCGGCAAGTGGGTGACGCCGTGGAAGTCGGGTGATTTCGGCTCCTACATCTCCGGCGAGTTGGGTCACTGGTGGATCGACAGCGCGGGCTTCATCGCCGGATCCGGATACGTCGATCCGAGCTACAGCTACGCGAATATCGGACTCGCCGTCACCTGGAAGACGCTCACTCTCGACTTCCGCGTTCACGGCAACGACATGAACGTCGCGACC
This sequence comes from uncultured Alphaproteobacteria bacterium, assembly GCA_963772885.1. GTDB lineage: Bacteria > Pseudomonadota > Alphaproteobacteria > Rhizobiales > Xanthobacteraceae > JAHFPN01. Next base: position 60,826 of record CAVYZC010000002.1, read on the forward strand.
TGCGCGAGCTTCCTCTGAGCGCCGTCGGCAATCCGTCCAACAAGTGGTGCGGCAGCGCCTTCATCGTCGCACTCAAGTGGGACACGACGCTGTCGGCGCTGACTGCCAAGTGATCGCGGTCTGAGCGTCTGAACTTCGCGGGCGGCGCCTCAAGCGCCGCCCGTTTCGTTTTTGCGGGACGCGAATTCTGTTCGCCGAAGCGCTATCCTCCGCTCCCGGAGGGCACACCCATGTTCAGCCACGTCACCGTCGGGTCTTCGGATTTCGCGCGCGCCAAGAAATTCTACGACGCGGTGACGCCGCTGATCGGGCTTACGCGCTTTTTCGAGAACGAAGGGCTCGGCGTGCTCGGCTATTCGCCGAACCCGCCGCGCCCGCCGCAATTCTGGGTGCTGAAGCCGATCGACGGCAAGCCGGCCTCGCGCGGCAACGGCGTCACCATCGCCTTCGAGGTGCCGGAGCGCGAGAAGGTCGATGCCTTCCATGCGGCGGCGCTTTTGAGCGGCGGCACCGACGCCGGTCCGCCCGGCCTCAGGCCGCACTATCACCGCAACTATTACGGCGCTTACGTCTTGGATCCGGAAGGGAACAAGATTTGCGTCGTCTGCCACCAGCGGCCGCAGCCGGCCGCGTGAGCGAGCCGAGCGTCAGCGCGTGCAGGTGATGGCGACTTTGACCGGGCAGGAAGGCCCTTGGCAGAGTTTGAGCGGCAGCCCGCCCGGCAACGTCCCGGTGATTTCGTTCGGTTCCATGCGGCCGTAATCGATGGCGCTGGCGAAGGCGTTCGAGCGGCACAGCGCGGTGGCCGCCGCGCGGCCACACGGCTCGCCGGCGGCGAGGCAACGGTCGATGCCGTAGCCGTCGGAACTGTCGATCAGGAAAGTATGGGTCTCGGCCTGGGCCGGCGTCGCGAGCGAGAACGCAATAGCGAGCGCGGCAAATCGAATGAATATCATGGACTGGTCCCCGGGACGGAAATTCCCCGCCTAGAGCTTGCTCCCGCGTCGTTGACAGGCCGTTAACGATGCAATGACAGGGCCAGCGGGCCTTGACGCCGCCGCCGCCCGCCCGGCATGGTGGCCCCATGACGGCCACCTTCAACCGTTTCTTCGGCATTTGCCGCGAGATTATCTGCGCCTAGAGGGCGCGGGCGGGGCCGTTTTTCTCGGACTTCAGAGATCGACGTTCCGGCCCGCGGGCAAGGGACGTTCATGGAGCTCAAGCTCTACAATACGCTGACGCGGCAGAAAGAGGTTTTCGAACCTCTCGATCGCTCGCGCGTGCGCATGTACGTGTGCGGGCCCACGGTCTACGACCGCGCCCACATCGGCAATGCGCGGCCGGTGATCGTGTTCGACGTGCTGTTCCGGCTGCTGCGCCACCTCTATGGCGCGGACCACGTCACGTATGTGCGCAACATCACCGACGTCGACGACAAGATCAACGCGCGCGCCGCCGAGCGCGGCGTGCCGATCCGCGAGCTCACCGACGAGACTTACGAGTGGTTCAAGCAGGACGTGGCTGCGCTGGGCTGCTTGCCGCCGACCGCTGAGCCGCGCGCGACGGAATATATCGCGCCGATGATCAAGATGATCGAGGCGCTGATCGCGACCGGACATGCGTATCCCGCCGAAGGTCACGTTCTTTTCGATGTCTCATCCAAGCCCGACTACGGAAAACTTTCGAACCGCTCGGTGGAAGACATGATCGCCGGTGCGCGGGTCGAAGTGGCGCCCTACAAGAAGAACCCGATGGATTTCGTGTTGTGGAAGCCATCGACCCCTGATCTCCCCGGCTGGGATAGCCCGTGGGGGCGCGGCAGGCCGGGCTGGCATGTCGAGTGCTCGGCGATGGGCGAGACGCTATTGGGAACGACCTTCGACATCCACGGCGGCGGTATCGATCTCGTGTTTCCCCACCACGAGAACGAAATCGCGCAATCCGAGTGCGTACACGGAGGAGCGCCACTGGCGAAGGTTTGGATGCACAACGGCTTCGTCCAGATGGAAGGGGAGAAGATGGCGAAGTCGGAGGGTAATGTCGTCACGATACGGGAGTTGCTGACGAATTGGCACGGATTGGCCTGGCCAGGCTATGTCATTCGCTTGGCGATGCTCATGACCCACTATCGTCAGCCGTTCGACTTCAGCCGCGACATAGTGGATCAAGCGCATGTCGCTTTGCGCGGATTCGCAACATTTGGTCGTCTTGAGGCGAATGCCTCTCCGTCTTCTGAATTCTTCGACGCACTGAGTGATGATCTCAACACGCCTCGCGCGATTGCAGAGTTACATCGTTTGCTCAAAGTGGCGCGATACGGCGATGCTGACGCAGTGGATATGGGCACGGAAGCCCAAGGCAGAGCTGCGTTTCAAGCCGCACAGCAACTTGGTGCTGGACTCATGTTTCTCGGCATCGACCTTCGGCAATTCGATAGGCAATGGGCAGAGAAACAGGTTCATTCGGGTCTCTCGGCAGATTTTCGAGCAAAGACGGAGATTCTTGTTAAGGCAAGAAATGCCGCTCGCAAAGCGAAGGACTTCAAAGAATCCGACCGCCTGCGAGACGAGCTCGCCAAGATGGGCGTCGTGCTCCACGACAAGAAAGACGGCACCACCACCTGGGAGGTCGCACGATGAGCGCGGCGCGCGCATTCTTTCCCTCTCCCCGCATGCGGGGAGAGGGTGCCGAGCGCCGGAGGCGCGAGGCGGGTGAGGGGGCGCTTGCGAATTGCCCCTCACCCGGCCACCTCTGCATCGCTCCGGCGGCCGACCTCTCCTCGCAAGCGGGGAGAGGTGAAGGTTGTTATGCGCCACACACGAGGAAATTCTCTCCCGCAAGGGGAGAGAGGAAGAGAGTAGCACGATGAAAATCCAGCCCCCGGAAACGCCGTTTCCGCGCCATTGGCTCGCTTACCTCGCGCTTAAGATTGCCGTGCTAGCGCTGGCGGTTCTCGTCGCGCTCTATCTGTTCGGCGTGATCTCGGTATGACCATGGCCCAAGAACATCTCTACCTCTTCGACACCACGCTGCGCGACGGCGCGCAGATGCATGGCGTCGATTTCACGCTCGCCGACAAGCTCTCGGTCATGCGGCTGCTCGACCGCCTCGGCGTCGATTACATCGAGGGCGGCTATCCGGGCGCCAACCCGACCGACACCGCGCTGTTCTCCGAGAAGCGCGACACCAAATCGAAGTTCACCGCCTTCGGCATGACCAAGCGGGCGGGCCGCTCGGCGTCGAACGATCCGGGGCTGGCCGCTACGCTCGCGGCGAAAGCCGACGCCATCTGTTTCGTGGCGAAAAGCTCGGCCTATCAGGTCCGCGTCGCGCTCGAAATTCCGCTCGAGGACAACCTCGCCTCGATCCGCGAGAGCGTCGCCGCCGCCAAGGCCGCCGGCCGCGAGGTGCTCATGGACTGCGAGCACTTCTTCGACGGCTACAAGGACAACAAGGAATACGCGCTCAGCTGCGCCAAGGCCGCCTATGACGCGGGCGCACGCTGGATCGTGCTCTGCGACACCAATGGCGGCACGCTGCCGCACGAGGTCGAGGAAATCGTCCGCGAGGTGACCAAGACCATCCCCGGCTCCCACGTCGGCATCCATGCCCACAACGACACCGAGCAGGCGGTGGCCAATTCGCTCGCCGCCGTGCGCGCCGGCGCGCGCCAGATCCAGGGCACCTTGAACGGCGTGGGCGAGCGCTGCGGCAACGCCAATCTCTGCTCGATCATCCCGACCCTGATGTTGAAGCCCGAGTTCGCAAATCGATTCGAAATCAACGTGAAAGAGGGGGCGCTTAAGGAGCTTTCCAAGGTCGCTCACACCCTGGATGAGATGCTGAACCGCGCGCCCGACAAGCACGCGGCTTACGTGGGCGATGCCGCCTTCACCACCAAGACCGGCATCCATGCCTCGGCGATCCTGAAGGACCCCAAGACCTATGAGCACGTCGCGCCCGAGGCGGTCGGCAACCGGCGCAAGCTGCTGGTGTCCGATCAATCCGGCAAGTCGAACATAATCTTCGAGCTCGAGCGGCTGGGCATCAAGGTCGAGAAGGACGATCCGCGCATCGCGCGGCTGCTGGAAGAAGTGAAGACGCGCGAAGCCCAGGGCTATGCCTATGAGGCCGCCGACGCCTCCTTCGCGCTGCTGGCGCGGCGCATCCTCGGCAAGGTGCCGGAATATTTCGACGTCGAGCGCTTCAACGTGAACGTCGAGCGGCGCTACAACGCCAAGGGCGAGATCACCACCGTGGCCGAGGCCACCGTCAAGGTGCGCGTGCACGGCGAGATCCTGATCTCGGCCGCCGAAGGCAACGGCCCGGTCAACGCGCTGGACGTGGCGCTGCGCAAGGACCTCGGCCGCTACCAGCCCTACATCTCCGGCCTGCAGCTCACCGATTACCGCGTGCGTATCCTCGATGGCGGCACCGGCGCGGTGACGCGCGTGCTGATCGAATCCATGGACGAGGCCGGCGACCGCTGGACCACGGTCGGCGTGTCGCCGAACATCATCGACGCCTCGTTCCAGGCATTGGTCGACTCGATCACCTGGAAGCTCTTGAAGAGCAACGCGCCGGCCTGAGCCCGCGCCTCAATCCTCGCCCGCCGTCGCGCCCGGGAGATCGCGCTGCAGCGCCGGCGCGTCTCGGTAGAACTTTCGTGTATCCACCGATCCGGTGACGAGCGGGTCGAAACGCCCCGCGGCCGGGATCGATCCGGGAGGTCGCAGGCCGGGACGCGTATATTGCGGCTGGGCCGGCAATCCGGGAGCCGGAACTTGCGTCGGCCGCGGCGGCGCGAGGCTGAGCGGATCGCCCGCCGGCTGCGCTGGAGTCGGGATGGTGCGCGCGGGCGGCAATTGCGGCGCTGAAGGCGGCGCCAGATGCGACGGCGGCAATTCAGCGAGCGACCGGTTCGAAAACAATGCGTCGGGCTGGGCGGGCGCGGGCTGTGTGGGTGACGGCGCGCTCGGCCGCGCGATCACGTAGGGCGCAGGCGCTGGGGCGGGCTGCGGCGCGCGCTGCGCCATGCGTAGACTCTCCGGATCGGGCCGCACTTCCTGCGGCACCGGCTTGCAGACGCTGCCGGAAGCCCGTCGCGCGAGATCGAGATGGAAATGGTCGTAGTGGAACGCATCGGCGCCCGGCCCGAGCACGGTGGAGAAGCGCTCGCACGCCGCGGCCTGGATCTGGCGAAGAAACCCGCGCTCCTCCGGCCGCCCGCGCCAGCCATCCTTGACCGTCACTTCGCGTCCGCTGGCGAAACGATAGGCGGCCACGTCGAGCGCATTGCCGTAGGCGTGCTCCGACGTGCGCGCGCCCGGCTGATTGTTCATCGACCGGCAGGCATAGGAGGAGATCTGTTTGATCTCGACCACCGGCTCGCCGAACCAGGCCATTGCCGCCGGCTGCACGTCGTCGAGCAGCCAGCGATCGACCGCGGTGATCAGCGGGCACGCCAGCGTCGCCTTGGGCTCGATCGCAACCGGGCTCGCACGCGGTGTCGCCGAGCGCGCTACGACCGGAGTCGGCCCGAGGATGCCGCGCACGCGCGCGGCGAAACTCTGGGGCGCCGGCTGCGCGCGCGCCCCCGAGAGCGTTCCGTCGCCGATCGCCGCCACGCGGAACGGCTGCGTCATGCCGCAGGCCCCGCGGCCGATTTCAGCTGCTGGTTCGAGATAGGAGGAGGCGCGGATCGGATTGGCGGCGAGACAGCGCTGCTCGGCCTCGTTCCGCCATGGCTCGCGTTCGGCGAAGTCGTAGACCCGACAGCCGAACACCCCCAGGGCAACGAGCGGAACGACGAGATATCGGACAACGCCGCGCGCCATTGCGCGAAAATGCGAGCGATCCCGTTAAGGTCCGATCAAGGAACGCCGTTAACGGCTGGCTAACGATGCGGGCCGCCACGGCATCACGGCCTCGCCCGCATGACACTCCGCCGCCACATTCGATTCGCCGGGCTTCCTTGGTACGGCGTTACCCAATCCCCGCTGTTCTCGAAACGTGATCCCGCAGTGCGGCGCCCAAAATCAATGGCTTAGAGGGCGTTTTCCCGCACTGCCGAACAAATGGCCTTGCAGCGACCATGATCGTCGCTAGCCTTTCCCTCAGGCTCAACAGCAAGGGAGACATCCCGATGGACCTTGCTCGCAGGATCAACATGCTTGCGATCTGGGCCGCCTTCGCCTTCGTGGGGGCGGTCCTCCTCGGAATGATCTGAACTAGCGCGAATTAGGCGTCCCCGGAGGCCCGGGGGCGCTCCGAGCCAAGCGCCGGAGGGTCGAATCCCTCCGGCGCTTTCCTTTTGCGCCGGCGGCTCCGGAGGAGGGTGGGATTAGGCCACTTCGCGGCGGCTGCCGGCGAGCAGCATGCGCGGGTCGCGGCCGAGCCAGAGCGAGACCGTAAGCTTTTCCGCGCGGCCCTTCTTCGGCGCCAGCGAGCGATGCAGCACCATCTCCAAGCCGGCCGCCCGCATCCATTGCGCCACGGTCTCCTCGGCGAAGCCGAGGCGCAGGTGCGCATGCTCGTTGCGCAGGAACTCGAGGTCATGCGGGGCAAAATCGACCACCACGAGCCGGCCGCCGGGCCTGAGCACGCGCGCGGCCTCGCGGATCGCGCGCGCGCCGTCGTCGAGATAATGCAGCACCTGATGCACGATCACGACATCGAAGGCGTCGCGCCCGAGCGCCAGATTATAGAACTCGCCCTGGCGCACCGCGCAGTTCTTCAGGCCCGCGCGCTCGAGGTTGGCGCGCGCCACCGCGAGCATTTCTGGATTGAGATCGATGCCGAGCCCGCGGTCGATATTCGGGCCGAACAGCTCGAGCATGCGGCCGGTGCCGGTGCCGAGATCGAGCAGCGACTCGATCCGCACGCCCTTGAGCGCGTCGAGGACCGCGGATTCCACCGCCGCATCGGCGACATGCAGCTTGCGGATTTCGTTCCATTGGCTTGCATGCCTTCGGAAATAGTCCTGCGCCGCCGCCGCCCGCGCGGCCCGCACCCGCGCGAGCCGTTCGCGGTCGCGCGCCAGCACGGGGTCGCCGGAGTCGAGCAGCTGCAGGAGTGCTTCGCCGAGCACAGCACCTTTGCCTTCGCTGGTGCGGCGATAGAACGCCCAGCTCGCTTCGCGATGGCGCTCCACCAGCCCGGCCTCGGCCAGGAGCTTCAGATGGCGCGAGATGCGCGGCTGCGATTGGCCGAGGATTTCGGTGAGATCGGAGACCGTAAGTTCCGCCTCGCCCAAGAGTGCGAGCAGCCGCAGGCGCGTATCCTCGGCGGCGGCCTTGAGGCCGTCGAGCAGCGGAGCGAAGCGCAGCGGGGAAGACATAAAGATATGCTTATGTCATTACGCCAACGCGGGCAAGGACTTAAGCGGCACTTGCGGAATCTCTTGCAGAACTTCAAGGCTTCGCAGCCGCGAGAGTTTCACCGACCATGAGCGCCGCCGAGAGCGACGAATTCGACATCCGCCCGGGCGAGATCGCCGTCGCGCTGCCCGAGCGCTTCGACGCCGGCGTCTATTTCATCGGCACGATTCGCACGCCCTGGAAGACGCGTGCCGAATGCCCGAAAAACCCGCGCGAGGCCGGCGATACCCGCTGCACGATCGAGCTCGACGCACGCTATGCGCGCGCGCTCGAAGGCGTCGAAAAGTCCACCCATCTAGTCGCCGTCTACTTCATGGACCGCGCCCGGCGCGATCTGGTGGTGCAGGTGCCCCGCCATCTGGGCGAGGCGCGCGGCACCTTCGCGCTGCGCTCGCCGGTGCGGCCCAACCCGATCGCGATTTCCGTGGTCAAACTCCTGAAGCGCGAAGGCACCAAGCTCACGGTGACCGGCCTCGATTGCCTCGACGGCACGCCGCTGCTCGACCTAAAGCCTTATGTTGCAACGGTGGACGCCGCGGACCTCAAGCAGGAATGAAAGGACGAGCCCATGCGCATCGGCGTTATGGCGACCGGGGCGGACGGTGGTGCGCATGGGCCGCGAGACGGGCGTGCCGACGCCGGCCAACGCTGCGGTCTATGCCGCGCTCAAGCCCTGGCGCATGGGCGCCAAGTCTTAACGCCGTCTTTACCCTGACTTTACCGGGCCTTTACCGCGGACGCTCACACTGCGCCGGTTAGTTCGCGTTGTGTAACGAGTAAACCGGTACCGGTCATGCCAGTAACGCGTATCGGGGCGCCCCGTCGGGCGCCCCGTTTCCCTGCCGAAAAACTCCCGAACAGTTTCTCGATCGTGTTTTGGTCGGCGATTGCGTCGCCGCGCTCGAAAAACTTCCCGAGCATTCGGTCGATCTCGTCTTCGCCGACCCGCCCTACAACTTGCAGCTCCAGGGCGACCTGAAGCGGCCCGACAATTCCAAGGTCGACGCGGTCGACGACGATTGGGACAAGTTCTCGAGCTTCGCCGCCTATGACGAATTCACCCGCGCCTGGCTCAAGGCCTGCAAGCGGGTGATGAAGCCGACGCGCCACGCTCTGGGTCATCGGCTCCTATCACAACATCTTCCGCGTCGGCGCCATCCTGCAGGATCTCGAATTCTGGATCCTGAACGACGTGGTCTGGCGCAAGACCAATCCGATGCCGAACTTCCGCGGCCGCCGCTTCACCAACGCGCACGAGACCCTGATCTGGGCCGCGCGCGAGCCGGGCGGCAAGGGCTACACCTTCAATTACGAGGCGATGAAGGCCGGCAACGAAGACGTGCAGATGCGCTCCGACTGGACCTTCGCGCTGTGCACCGGCGAGGAGCGGCTGAAGGACGGGGAGGGCAAGAAGCTGCACCCGACCCAGAAGCCCGAGGCCTTGCTCGCCCGCGTGATCCTTTCGTCCAGCAAGCCCGGCGACGTGGTGCTCGATCCCTTCTTCGGCACCGGCACCACCGGCGCCGCGGCCAAGCGCCTGGGCCGGCGTTTCATCGGCATCGAGCGCGACGCTGAATACGCGCGCGCCGCCGAGGCGCGGATCAAGGCGGTCGAGCCGCTGCCTTCGCCGACGCTGGCGCCTTTCATGACTCCGCGCGAGGCGCCGCGCGTCGCGTTCGCATCGCTGATCGAGCGCGGGCTGCTCGAAAGCCGGCGCCACGCTCACCGACGCCAAGGGCCGCGTGCGCGCGCTGGTGCGCGCCGACGGCATGGTGTCGCTCGAAAACGCCAAGGGCGCCGACGCGGTCGGCTCGATCCATCGGATCGGCGCGCTCGCGCAAGGGCCTGGAAGCCTGCAACGGCTGGGCCTACTGGCACGTCGAGGAAAAGAGCGGCCTGAAATCGATCGACGCGCTGCGCGCCGTCGTGCGCGCCGAGATGCCCGCCGCCTAGCGCGCCGCCACCACCATGATCTCGACATTGAGCTGAGGCGCGGCGAGCTTCGCCTCGATGGTCGCGCGCGCCGGCGTGTTGCCCGGCGACACCCACGCTTCCCATGCCTTGTTCATCTCGCCGAATTTCGAAATGTCGGTGAGGAAAATCTGCGCCTGCAGCAGCTTGGTCTTGTCGCTGCCGGCGGCGGCCAGCAGCTTGTCGATGATGCCCAGAATTTCCTTGGTCTGCTCGGCGACGCTCTTGCCCGCGGTGTCCTTGGCGACCTGGCCCGCAAGATAGACCCGGTCGCCGTGGGCGACCGCTTGGCTCATGCGCGGCCCGACTTCGTGGCGTTCGATCTTCACGTTGCTCTCCCTTTCGGATGAATTGTTCTCGACGCATGCGCGAGCACCTTGCGCATCAGCGTCGGCAAGGCTTCGCGATCCAGATTTTGTTCTCGCACGAAACGCATCCCTTTGGGCGCGCGCGTTTTCTTGTTCACGTGCGCCGTGAAGCACGATGAGCTCCAGCGGGAAATGCGTGAAGACGTGGCGCACGGTGCCGGGCAGGCGCTGCCATTTCAGTCGCAGCAGCCCCTCACCCGGCTCGGACCTTCGGTCCTCGCCACCCTCTCCCCGCTTGCGGGGAGAGGGATGGGGAGAGGGGCGAGCGCGCAGCGCGAGTTCTTCATCGAATTTTGCACTCCACTCGCTCGTCGGCACTTCGGTCATCCCGCCGAGCAATCCTTTCGCCGGCCGCGTGCGCAGGAGCACGGCGCCGTCCTCGCGCAACACGACGAACGCCGCTCCGCGCCGGAGCTTGCCTTCTTTCTTGGCGGTCTTGCGGGGAAATCGCTCCGCCTCGCCGAGTGCGTTCGCCGCACACGCGCCTTGCCACGGGCAACGCGGGCAATCGGGCTTCCTCGGCGTGCAGACAATGGCGCCGAGCTCCATGAGTGCTTGCACGAAGTCACCGTGGCGGCCACCGGGCTGTAATCGCCCGGCGAGGGCGCGGAGTTTCGCCTTACCCTTGGGCAGCGGCTCGCGTAGCGCAAACAGCCGCGCGACTACGCGTTCCACATTGCCGTCGATCGCGATCGTCCGCGTCTCGAAGGCGATGGCCGCGACCGCCGCCGCCGTATAGGCGCCGATCCCGGGAAGATCGCGCAGTTCCGCTTCGCTCCGTGGAAATTCCCCGCCGCGCCGCGCGATCTCTCGCGCGCAGGCATGCAGATTGCGCGCCCGCGCGTAGTAGCCGAGCCCGGCCCAGGCCGAGAGCACCTCGGAGAGCTTCGCCGCCGCGAGCGCATGCACGTCCGGCCAGCGCGTGACGAATTTCGTGAAATAAGACGCAACCGTCTCGACCCGCGTCTGCTGCAGCATGATTTCCGATAGCCACACGCGGTAGGGATCGGGCCGCACGCCCGGCGCCGCGCGCCAGGGCAGGGCGCGGCGATGCTCGTCGTACCAGGCAAGAAGAGCGGGAGCATCGGGCGCCTGCGCCTTTGCCCGCGCGCGCGCGCCTGCTAGGTTGCTCTGGTCGGTTCGCGCGTCCATCGGCGTTCTCGGTAGGCGACCGTCTCCCAAGCCGCGTTCCCGGGCAATCCCATGTCCACAGCTCCGAAGCGCTCCCGCTTTGCCAAGCCCTTGGCCGATCTCGATCGGCCAGGCGGTCGCCGACTCGTTCGCCAAGCAGGGCTTCGCCGCGGTCGACATCGTGACCCATTGGGAGGACGTGGTCGGCGCCGATCTGGCCCGGCGTTGCGAGCCGATCAAGCTCGCGTTCCCGCGCCGCGACGACCCGGAGTCGGTCGGCACCCTGGTGATGCGCGCCGAGGGGCCCTACGCCATCGAGGTCCAGCACCTGGCGCCGGTCATCATCGAGCGGGTGAACCGCTATTTCGGCTGGCGTTGCGTCGGCCGCATCTCGATCCGCCAGGGCCCGGTCGCGGCCAAAAGGCGCGTTCCGGTGCATATCCCCGAGCCCGAGCCGCGAAGCCGTCGCCGAGCTCGAGCGCGATCTCGGCCCGTTCGAGGACAAGGCGTTGCAGGGCTCGCTCGCCCGCCTGGGCGCCATGGTCAAGGGCCGCGTCACGCGGGGTTGATCCGCCACTTGATTCGCCCCTTGGCCCGCCATCGCACCCCTGCCACAATCGGCAGAGCAATTCCGGCTGGAATTCGATGGAGGTTGCCTTGCCGCTTTCGCGCCGCCAGATCCTCGCGGGCCTCGTCTCTCTCGCGCTCGTCACGCCCGCCGCGGCGCAGAGCCTGAACCTCGCCGAGCTCGTCACTCCGGGCCCGCTCGGCGACAAGATCCTTGGCTCCGACAAGGCGCCGGTGACCATCATCGAATACGCCTCGGTGACCTGCCCGCACTGCGCCGCCTTTCACGCCGAGATCTATCCGAAGCTGAAAGAGAAATTCATCGATACCGGCAAGGTGCGCTTCATCTTCCGCGAGTTTCCGACCGCGCCCGCCAATGCCTCGATCGCCGGCTTCATGCTGGCGCGCTGCTCCGGCGACAAGTATTTCCCGCTGATCGACGCCATGATGGAGCAGCAGCGCAGCTGGATCGAGAAGCCCTATGAGGGGCTTCTGCGCATGGCGCGCCAGGCCGGCATGAGTCAGGAAGCCTTCGAAACCTGCCTCAAGGACCGCAAGCTCGCCGAGGAGATCGGCAATTCGGCCAGCCGGGCGGTCGACAAGTTCGGGGTCGAATTCGACGCCCACCTTCTTCGTGAACGGCACCAAGATCGTCGGCGCCCAGCCGCTCGCCGTATTCGAGAAGGCGATCGAGGCCGTGACTCAAGACCAACTGATCCTCGTCAAAGCGCCGCAGGACAAGCGTTTGAGCGGGCTTGCCGCGGCCGCCTGCGCCACGCAAATTGGCATGAAATCGATTCGCGCCGGGGCCGCGCCAAGGCAAACATGCAGTTCACGCGTCTTCGTCTGATTGGGTTCAAGTCGTTCGTCGAGCCGTCCGATTTCCAGATCGAGACGGGCATGACGGGCGTCGTCGGCCCCAACGGTTGCGGCAAGTCCAATCTGGTCGAGGCGCTGCGCTTCGTGATGGGCGAAAGCTCGCACAAGGCGATGCGCGCCAAGGATCTCGACGAGGTGATCTTCGCCGGCACCACCAACCGGCCCATGCGCAATACCGCCGAGGTGGTTCTGTTCGTCGACAATTCCGACCGCGGCGCGCCGGCGGCGTTCAACGACTCCGACGTGCTCGAGGTGTCGCGCCGGATCGAGCGCGAGGTCGGTTCCGCCTACCGCATCAACGGCCGCGAGGTGCGCGCGCGCGACGTGCAGTTGCTGTTCGCCGATGCCTCGTCCGGCGCCCGTTCGCCCGCGCTCGTGCGCCAGGGCCAGATCGGCGAGATCGTCAACGCCAAGCCCGAGTTCGCGCCGCCGCATCCTCGAAGAAGCGGCCGGCATCGCCGGGCTGCACGCCCGCCGGCACGAGGCCGAGACGCGGCTCAAGGGCGCCGACACCAATCTCACGCGCCTGCAGGACGTGATCGGCCAGATCGCCGGCCAGATCGACGGGCTCAAGCGCCAGGCCCGCCAGGCCGTCCGCTACAAGAAGGTCTCGGGCGAGGTCCGCCGCTACCAGAGCATGCTGATCGCGCTGCGCTGGCGCGACGCCGAGGCCGCGGTCGCCGAGGCCGAGCGCACGGTCGAGGCCGCGCAGCGCACGGTCGCCGAGCATACGCGCGTGCAGTCCGAGGCGACGCGCAAGCAGCTTGCTTCCGCCGAGGCATTGGGACCCTTGCGCGAAGCCGAGGCGGTCTGCGGCGCGGCGCTGCAGCGGCTGAATCTCGCCCGCACCGAGCTCGATCGCGAGGAAGCGCGCGCCAAGGCGCGCACCGAAGATCTGGACCGCCGGCTGGTGCAACTCGCGCAGGATCTCGAGCGCGAAGGCTGCGCTCGCCAAGGATGCCGCCGAATCCACCGGCCGGCTCGAGGGCGAGGAACGGGCGCTCGCCGAAACGCCGGAGACCAGCGCGGCCGCCGCCGACACGGCGCGCGATCGCCTGTCGGACGCCGAGATTACACTCGCCGCGAGCGAAAAGTCGCTCGACGAGGCGACCAGCGCGCTCGCCGACCTCGTCGCGCGGCGCGAGCAGCTCGATCGCGCCATCGCCGAATGGGACGAGCGGCTCAGGCGCGTCAGCGAACAGATCGCCGCGCTGGAGCGCGAGGAGATCGCGCTCGATGCGGCCGAGTCTGGCGCGCTCGAAAGTCTGCGCACGGCCGTGAACCTCGGCCAGGAAAAGCTCGCCGCCGCCGACGCCGCCATGCTGCGCGCCGAAGCCGGGCGCTCGGCCGCGGCCCAGGAGCTCGACGCGATCCGCAAGCCGCTCACCGATTCCGAGCGCCGGCTGCACCGCCTCGAGACCGAAGCGCGCACGCTCGCGAAACTCCTGGACGTGGCGACCAAGTCGCTGTGGCCGCCGGTGCTCGACACCATCGTGGTCGAGCCGGGCTTCGAGGCGGCCCTTGGCGCGGCGCTCGGCGACGACCTCGACGCGCCCGCGGATTCCGCCTCGCCCATGCATTGGGCCGGCGCCGAGCCCAAGGCCGACGATCCGCCGCTTCCGGGCGGCGCCGTGCCCTTGTCCGCGCGCGTCAAGGCGCCCGGTGCGCTGGCGCGCCGCCTGGCGCAGATCGGCATCGTGGCGCGCGGCGACGGCGCGCGGCTGCGCGCAGAGCTCGCGCCCGGCCAACGGCTGGTGTCGAAGGAAGGCGATCTCTGGCGCTGGGACGGCTTCACGGTCGCCGCCGACGCGGCGACCGGCCTCGCGCGCCGGCTCGCCGGCCGCAATCATCTGGCCGAGATCGAGCGCGAGATCGAAACCGTGCGCGCCGAAGTGCGCGAGCGCGCGGCCCATGTCGAGAAGGCCGAAGCGGACACCCGTGCGGCCGAAACCGCCCAAGCCGATGCGCGCACCGGCTGGCGCGGCGCGCAGATCGCGCTCGAATCCGCGCGCGAGACGTTGACGCTCGCGGAACGCGGCGCCACCGATCACGTCGCGCGCAAGTCCGCGCTCGCCGCGGCGCGCTCGCGGCTCGAGGCCAACCGCGATGAAGCGCTCGCCGCCAAGGTCGATTCCGAAAACGCGCGCGCGGCGCTGTCGGATGTTCCCGCGCGCGAGGCCGAGCTCGGCGAAAAGCGCTCCGCGCTCGCCGAGCATCGCACCGCGCTCGCCGCTGCGCGTGCCGAGGTCGAGGGCATCGAGCGCGAGCGCGCGGCGCGCGTGCAGCGCCTGGCCGCCGTCACCGCCGAGCTGACCGCCTGGCGCGAGCGGGCCGCGGGCGCGCGCCAGCGCATCGAGGCGCTCGAGCAGCGCCTTGCCGATACGCGCACCGAGCGCGCGGGTCTCGACGAAGCGCCCGCGGTGTTCGCGGTCCAGCGTCAGGGCCTGATGACGGAGATTTCCGAGGCCGAGACCAAGCGCCGCGACGCGGCGGACCGTCTGGCCGAAGGCGAGGCGCAAGCTCACCGACGCCGAGCGTTCGGTGCGCGAATGTCTCGATCTGCTCGCGAGTGCGCGCGAGGAATTGGCGCGCGCCGAGGCGCGGCTGGAGGCCGCGCGCGACAAGCGCTCCGAGCTCGCCCGCGAGATCACCGAGGCGACCGGCGTCGCGCCCGATGCGGAGAAGATCGCGGCGATGCTGGAGGAGGACGGCCAGTCGCTCGACGTCGCCGCGGTCGAGACCAAGCTGCAGCGCTACGAGGCCGAGCGCGAACGGCTCGGCGCGGTCAATCTGCGCGCCGAGGAGGAACTGAAGGAAATCGAGACCCAGCACGACGGCATGGTGAAGGAGCGCGACGACTTGCTGGAAGCGATCAAGCGTCTGCGCCAGGGCATCAACGCGCTCGATCGCGAGGCGCGCGAGCGGCTCGCGGCCTCGTTCGCCATCGTCAACGAGCATTTCAAGAAGCTGTTCACGACCCTGTTCGGCGGCGGCGTGGCGCAGCTCGTATTGACCGATTCCGAGGACCCGCTCGAGGCCGGCCTCGAGATCGTCGCGCGGCCGCCCGGCAAGAAATCGACGACGCTGTCGCTGCTTTCGGGCGGCGAGCAGGCACTGACGGCGATGGCGCTGATCTTCGCGGTGTTCCTCACCAACCCGGCGCCGATCTGCGTGCTCGACGAAGTCGACGCGCCGCTCGACGACTTCAACGTCGAGCGCTTCTGCAATCTGCTCGACGAGATGACGCGCCTCACCAACACGCGCTTCATGATCGTGACCCACAATCCGATCACCATGAGCCGCATGAACCGGCTCTACGGCGTCACCATGGCCGAGCAGGGCGTCTCGCAGCTCGTGTCGGTGGATCTGCAGACCGCGCAGAAATTCCGCGCCGCCTGAGCGCGGACTTCACGTCACATCTCTTGTGCGATGACTCGCGCGGCAGCGCCGCGCAATTCGTTCTCCGGAATCTTGCGCGCGGCTTCGCGCAGCCGCGGCATCACGTCCTCGATCCGCTCGGCCACGAGCAGTTCGAAGGATCGCTGGCGGATGAAGCCGCGCGACTTCCAGATGCGCGAGCAGCGCAAGCAGCGGGTCCCAGAAGCCGTTGAGATTGAGCACCAGCACCGGCTTTCGGTGCTGGCCGAGCTGGAGCCAGGAGAGCTGCTCGATCAGCTCCTCGAGCGTGCCGATGCCGCCGGGCAGCGCGATGAACGCGTCGGCGCGCTCGAACATCTCGCGTTTGCGCTCGTGCATGTCGCGCGTGACCACCACATCCCGCGCGCCTTCGAACGCGTGCTCGCGCGCCACCAGAAAATCGGGGATCACCCCGGTGACCTCACCGCCGGCATCCATCGCCGCGTGCGCGACCGCGCCCATCAGCCCGATCCCGCCGCCGCCATAGACCAGCCGGATTTGCTCGCGCGCGAGGATCTGCCCAAGCTTGCGCGCGGCCGCGACATAGATGGGATCGTCGCCCGCAGACGACCCGCAATAGACGCAGACGCTGCGAATTTCGGCCATGCAGCGCATGTGGCACCGCGGGCAGGGAGCGTCAAGGACGCGCAGCCCACGTGATTTACCGGCCCGAAACGTCTAGAACAGACCGAACAAACGCCTATATGGAACCTTGATGCGTTCTTCCGAAAAGCGCGCGATTTCCGCCCGCGCCTCGCTGTTCACGACGATCCGCCGCCTGTGGCCGCACATGTGGCCGAGCTCGCGCGCGGACCTGAAGCGGCGCGTGCTGATGGCCTTCGTGCTGCTGGTGGCCGCCAAGCTCGTGACCATCGCGGTCCCTTTCAGCTTCAAATGGGCCACCGACGCGCTGGTCGCCGTCTCCGAAGGCAAGGCGCCGGCGGCGAGCGCGCTGCCGGCGGTGATCTTCCTCCCGATCGCGCTCGTGCTCGTCTATGGCGTGCTGCGCGTGGCCATGGCGCTGCTCACGCAATTGCGCGACGGCCTGTTCGCCAAGGTCGCGCTGCACGCCGTGCGGCGGCTCGCGCATCTGACCTTCGAGCACATGCACGCGCTGTCGCTGCGCTTCCATCTCGAGCGCAAGACCGGCGGGCTGACGCGCGTGCTGGAGCGCGGCCGCAACGGCATCGAGGAACTGGTGCGGCTGGTGATCCTGCAGCTCGCGCCCACGATCTTCGAAGTCCTGCTCGTGCTCGGCGTGCTGCTCTATTATTTCGACTGGCGCTACGCGGTCGTGGTCCTCGTCACCATCGTCCTCTACCTCGCCTACACCTATCGCGCGACCGAATGGCGCATCTCGATCCGCGAGCGCATGAACGAGTTCGACACCGACGCCAACGCCAAGGCGGTGGATTCGCTGCTCAACTACGAAACCGTGAAATATTTCGGCGCCGAAGCGCGCGAGACCCAGCGCTACGACCGCTCCATGGAGCGCTACGAGACGGCGGCGGTCTCCACCTACACCTCGCTCGCGCTGCTGAACTCGGGGCAGGCGGTGATCTTCACCATCGCGCTCGCCACCATCATGTCGCTCGCCGCGCTCGACGTGGCCGCGGGCACCCGCACGGTCGGCGACTTCGTCATGGTCAACGCCATGCTGATCCAGCTCTATGTCCCGCTTTATTTCATGGGCATGCTGTATCGCGAGATCAAGCAGGCGATCACCGATATCGAGATCATGTTCACGATCCTCAACCAGGATCCCGAGATCGAGGACAAGCCCGGCGCCAAGCCGCTCGCCGTCAAGGCCGGCGCGATCCGCTTCGAGGATGTGCACTTCACCTACGAGCACGGCCGCGAAATCTTGAAGGGCGTGTCGTTCTCGGTGGCGCCCGGCAAGACGCTCGCCATCGTCGGCCCTTCCGGAGCCGGCAAGTCGACGATCTCCCGGCTGCTGTTCCGCTTCTACGAGATTTCGAGCGGGCGGATCACGATCGACGGCCAGGAAATCCGCGACGTCACCCAGAATTCGCTGCGCTCGGCGATCGGCATGGTGCCGCAGGACACCGTGCTGTTCAACGACACCATCCGCTACAACATCCGCTACGGCCGCTGGGACGCGACCGACGCGCAGATCGAGGAAGCCGCAAGCCTCGCGCAGATCGACGACTTCATCCGCTCGGCGCCCATGGGATATGAGACCGAGGTCGGCGAGCGCGGTCTCAAGCTCTCCGGCGGCGAGAAGCAGCGCGTCGCCATCGCCCGCACCATCCTCAAGGGTCCGCCGATCCTGGTGCTCGACGAGGCCACCTCGGCGCTCGACTCCCATACCGAAAGCGAGATCCAGGACGCGCTCGACCGCGTCGCGCGCGGGCGCACGACGCTGGTGATCGCGCACCGGCTTTCGACGATCGTCGGCGCCGACGAGATCATCGTGCTGGACGACGGCAAGATCGTCGAGCGCGGCACGCACACGGAGCTACTGGCCCACGACGGCCTCTATGCCGGCATGTGGAACCGCCAGCGCGAGGCCGAGGAAGCGCGCGAGAAACTGCGCAAGGCCGGGGAGGACGCGATCGCGGCGGTGGCGCCGGCTCCGTCGCGCCGGCTCCGGCCGAAGCGGCGGAATAGCTGCCCGGGCTTCTCCTCGGACCGATTTTGGCGTAAGATTTTCGCGCGTGAGCAACACCCAAAGCGCTATTCGACACTTCTCAGGCAATCGGCCGACGCCGAGACGGCGGCCGCCATCGAGCGGCTCGTGCGGGACGGCTCCGACCGCGATCTCTGCCGCATCAATGTGCTCGATTTCGCCAAACGCAACGGGCTCGACGAAGAGCGGGCGATCGGCGCGTTCCTGCATGCCGCCAAGCTCGGCCTTTTCGAGATGTCGTGGAACGTGCTTTGCCCCGGCTGCGGCGGCGTGCTCGACGCCAACGCGACGCTGAAGACCGTGCATCAGAGCGTGTATAGCTGCGCGCTTTGCGCGGCCGGCTACGAGCCTACGCTCGACGAGATGGTCGAGGTTACCTTCACGGTATCGCCGCAGGTGCGCCGGATCGCCGGCCACGATCCGAACAGCCTCCCGATCTGGGAATACGCCCGCCAGATATTCTGGAGCTCGGGTGTCGATCTGCCCGAAGAGGCCATGTTCAAGCAAGCTCATCGGCGAGATCACGCTCGACTCGGTCGAGCTTCCCGCCGGCGAAAAGGCGACCATGTCGCTGCAGCTGCCGCCCGAGTTCATCATCATATTCGAGCCGGTGACGCATGCGGCGCACTTCATCGACGTAAAGGGCGAGCCCACGCGCGCGCGGCAGACGCTTTCGCTGGTCTATAACAACACCCGCGCACCGACCGGGAAGATCGAGCTGCGCCCGGGCCCCTTGTCGATTTCGCTGGCAAACGGAACGCGATCGTCGCGTACTGCCGGCGGCGTGGATCGCCGGTGACAAGCTCCATCACCTGCTCGGCAAGCGCAAACCGTTCCTGACGGCGAAGCGGCTGCTCACCAACCAGACCTTCCGCGACGTTTATCGCACCGATACGCTCGAGATCGATCAGCGGCTGAAGATCACGAGCCTCACCTTCCTGTTCACCGACCTCAAGGGCTCGACCCAGCTCTATGAGCGTGTCGGCGACCTGAATGCCTATGATCTCGTCAAGGCACATTTCCGGGTGCTGCACGACATCGTCGCGGCCGAGTCGGGCGCGGTAGTGAAGACGATCGGCGACGCGGTGATGGCGACATTCCCCACGCCCGATCGTGCGCTCGCGGCGGCATTGCGCATGCGGGAGGGGATGCGCAGCTTGAACGAGCGAACGCAAGCACGAGGATTTGCTGCTCAAGATCGGCATCCACGAGGGGCCGTGCCTGGCGGTGATGCTCAACGACCGCCAGGACTATTTCGGCCAGACCGTGAATATCGCTTCGCGCGTGCAGAATCTCGCCGACTCGCGCGCGATCTTTGCAACCGGGTCGGTGGTCGAAAATCCGCGCGCGTCTCAAGTCCTGCAGGCGAGCGGGTTGAAGCCGTCGGCGCAGCACATCGCGCTGCGGGGCGTAACGGAAGACCTGAAAATCTACGAAATTCCCTGAGCGGACCGGTGTCGCGGAGCGAGCCTCGCCTTCACCGCCCCTTGCAATGGGCAGGCGCCATGCTCTAAGTTGCGAGTCATTCGCAATTACATTTTTCGGGAGCGCCACCGCTTGCTGAAAGTCGTCGATCCGCCCGCCGAAAACGCGCCCAAGCAAGGCTGGCGCCGCACGCGCGGCGCGCCGTCGTTGCGCGAGGTCTGGGGCTCGATACCGGTCAAGGGCGTCGGTTGGCGCCGGTTGTTCGCTTTCCTCGGCCCCGGCTATCTCGTCTCCGTCGGCTACATGGACCCGGGCAACTGGGCGACCTCGCTCGCGGGCGGCTCGCAGTTCGGCTACACGCTGCTCACCATCGCGCTGCTGTCGAACCTGATGGCGATCCTGCTGCAGGCGCTCTGCGCGCGTCTGGGTTTCGCCACCGGCCGCGATCTCGCGCAAGCCTGCCGCGACTCCTTCCCGCGCCCCGTCGCTTTCGTGCTCTGGATCTTCGCCGAGATCGCGATCTGCGCCACCGACCTCGCGGAAGTCATCGGCACGGCGATCGGACTCAATCTCTTGTTCGGCATTCCGCTCGAGCTCGGCATTTTCATCACCGCCCTCGATGTGTTCCTGATCTTGTATCTGCAGAATCTCGGCTTCCGCTGGATCGAGGCCTTCGTCGTCGCGACCATCTTGGTGATCGCCGTTTGCTTCGGGCTTCAGATCGCCATGGCGCAGCCCGATTGGCGCGCCGTCATCATCGGCTTCGCGCCCACGGTCGAGATCGTGAAAAACCCGAACATGCTCTATCTCGCCATGGGCATTATCGGGGCGACCGTGATGCCGCATAATCTCTATCTGCACTCCTCGATCGTGCAGACGCGCATCGTCGCCGATACGATTCCGGCCAAGCGCGAAGCGATCAAGTTCGCCACCATCGACTCCACGATCGCGCTGATGCTGGCGCTGCTGGTGAACGCCTCGATCCTGATCCTCGCCGCCGCGACCTTCAACAAGGTCGGCCAGACCGGCATTGCCGATCTGGAGGACGCCTACAAGCTCCTCACGCCGCTCTTGGGCACCTCGCTCGCCGCCACCATGTTCGGCATCGCGCTTCTGTGCTGCGGGCTCAACTCCACCGTGACCGCGACCCTCTCCGGCCAGATCGTGATGGAAGGTTTCATCAACGTGCGTCTGCCGGCCTGGGCGCGGCGGCTTGCCACGCGCGGTCTCGCCATCATTCCCGCCATCATCTCGATCGGTTGGTATGGCGGGGCGGGCACCGGCAAGCTCATCATCATGAGCCAGGTGATCCTCTCCATGCAGCTTCCCTTCGCCATCGTGCCGCTGGTGATGTTCACGGCGGACCGGCGCAAGATGGGCGAGCTGGTGGCGCCGCGCTGGACCACGGTGCTTGCCTGGATCGTCGCCGTGGTGGTGATCGCGCTCAATATGAAGGTCGTCTACGACATCATCGCCGGCTAGCGCGCAGCTTCGCCGACATTGACGCGCTCAATCGGACGCTCCAAAAGGGAGCCGCCGCCGGGGTCCAAGAATGTCCGCTTTCTCCACGATTACGCGCCAGCTCGCGCCCATTCATCGCGAGGGCTATCCGTTCCTCGCGCTGTTCGCGCTGGTGACCCTGATCCTGTTCTGGATCTCGACGCCGCTCGGCTGGATCGGCGTTCTCGCCACGGCCTGGTGCGCGTATTTCTTCCGCGACCCGCGCCGCGTGACGCCGGTGGGCGAGGGCCTGGTGATCTCGCCGGCCGACGGACTGATCTCGCAGATCACGACCGCCGTGCCGCCACCCGAGCTCGACCTGGGCAACACGCCGCGCCCGCGCGTTTCGATTTTCATGAGCGTCCTCGACGTGCACGTGAACCGCAGTCCGGTGAGCGGCAAGATCGAGAAGATCGCCTACAAGCACGGAAAATTTCTCAATGCCGATCTCGACAAGGCGAGCGAGGACAACGAGCGCAACGGCTTCGTTATCGCCACGAGCAAGGGCAAGCTCGGCGTCGTGCAGATCGCCGGCCTCATCGCGCGCCGGATCGTCTGTTTCGTGCGCGAAGGCGAAAATGTGGCGGCCGGCGAGCGCATCGGCCTGATCCGCTTCGGCTCGCGCGTGGACGTTTACCTTCCGCAGGGAACCCACACGCTGGTCGCCGAGGGCCAATACGCGCTCGGCGGCGAAACGGTTCTCGCGGATTTGAACGCCTCGGTGCGGGAGCTTACCTTCCGCATCGGCTGATTTCGCTTCCGCCCCGGCGTTTGCGGGCGTAAAATTGTTTCATGGACAATCTCTTTCCACCCTTCGAGCCGGAAGGCGAGGAGCGGCGCTGGCGCCGTTTCCGCCCGGTGCCGTTTCGAGTGCTGCTGCCGAACCTGATCACGCTCTTGGCGCTCTGCCTCGGGCTCACGGCGATCCGCATGGCGATCGAGGGCCGCTTCGATTACGCGGTTGCGGCCATCGTCGTTGCCGCGATTCTCGACGGCCTCGATGGACGCGTCGCGCGGCTCCTGCAAAGCACCTCGCGCTTCGGCGCCGAGCTCGATTCGCTCGCCGACTTCGTAAGCTTCGGCGTGGCACCCGCGATGGTGCTCTACATGTGGGGTCTCGGAACCTTGCGGTCGGTGGGCTGGATCGCCGTGCTGGTATTCGCGATCTGCGCCGGCCTGCGGCTCGCGCGCTTCAACGTCATGCTCGACGATCCGAACCGGCCGCCCTATGCGGCGAATTTCTTCGTCGGCATGCCCGCGCCCGCCGGCGCCATCGTGGTGATGCTGCCGGTCTATCTCGAGTTCCTCGGCGTGCCGCGCACGTTCGCCCATGCGCCGATCGCGCTCGTTTATGTCATCGGGATCGCGCTTCTGATGGTGTCGAAGCTCCCGACCTGGTCCGGCAAGCGGGTGGGCCAGCGGGTGCCGCGCGAGCACGTGCTGCTCGTATTCGTGCTCGCGGTGCTCTTCGCCGCGCTTCTGCTCAGCTATCCCTGGGAAGTCCTGACCGGCGCCAGCTTCCTCTATCTGGCCGCCATTCCGCTCGCCTATCTCCACTACAAGAAGCTCGAGCGGGCGCAGTTGGTGGCCTCCGGCGGGGTCACCAGCCAGCCGCCGGCCGCCGAGGCAGAACAACGGCCCGATCGGCTGAACTGACGGCCATCCCACTCCCAAAAGTCCGATTGAGGCGGGGCGGGCGCTCCGCTAGCATTATCCTCTTAAGCGGCCGCTCGGCCGCACGATAAGCCGCTGTAGCGGCACGGCCCGCGGACATGAACCGCCGGCCGACAGGGAGGAAGATCATGTTCAAGTCGAATGGGCGGGCGCTGCTCGCCGCACTAGTCGCCGTTGCCGCATTGGCCTTTGCCGCTCCTGCGACGGCGCAGACCAAGCTCAAGTGGGCGCACGTCTACGAAGTGTCCGAGCCGTATCACACCTGGGCGGTCTGGGCCGCCGACGAGTTCAAGAAGCGCACCAACGGCAAGTACGAGATCGAGGTGTTTCCGGCTTCTTCGCTCGGCAAGGAAACCGACATCAACGAAGGACTCGGGCTCGGCACCGTCGACATCATCTATACCGGCCAGCTGTTCGCCGGCCGCAGCCACGGTCCGCTCGCCATCGGCGGTGCGCCCTTCATGTTCCGCGACTACGGACACTGGAACGCGTTTCGCCGGTCGCCGCTCTTCCAGGAACTCGCCAAGGGCTATGAGGCCAAGACCAAGAACATCGTCGTGACGCTGACCTATTACGGCGAACGCCACACGACCTCCAACAAGGAGATCCTGAAGCCGGAGGACATGAAGGGCCTGAAGATCCGCGTGCCCGACGCGCCGCTCTACCGCATGTTCCCGAAAGCGGTGGGC
Organism: uncultured Alphaproteobacteria bacterium; assembly: GCA_963772885.1. Lineage (GTDB taxonomy): Bacteria > Pseudomonadota > Alphaproteobacteria > Rhizobiales > Xanthobacteraceae > JAHFPN01. The sequence goes on from CAVYZC010000002.1 coordinate 84,476, forward strand.
GCCAACTCGACGCCGATCGCCTTCGCCGAAGTCTATCTCGCGCTCGCCAGCGGCACCGTCGACGCGCAAGAGAATCCGCTGCCGACCATCCAGGCCAAGAAGTTCTACGAGGTGCAGAAGTTCATCACGCTCACCGGCCATATCACCGACGCGCTACTCACCATCGTCGGCGGACCGACCTGGGCCAAGCTCAGCGAGGCCGAGCGCACCACGCTCACCGCGGTGCTGAAGGAAGCGGCGGACAAGTGCACCGCCGACATCGTGAAGTCCGAGAAGGATCTCGTCGCCTGGTTCCGTGCCCAGGGCAAGACCGTCAACGCGCCCGACCGCAAGCCGTTCCGCGACGCGGTCGTGCCGTTGCACCTCTCGTCCGACGCCACCTGGGACAAGGCCACCTACGATCGCCTGCAGGCGATCACTTCGGCGACCAACTGACGCTAGCGCCGAAGGGGCGATCATGGCTGGATCGGAAAAGGAGACGGGCGGCGCACCGCCCGTCTCCGAGGAACTCGACGTTCTTTTCAAACAGTGGGAGAAGGAAGAGGCGCAAGTCGACCTCTCCGATCTCCGCTGGTCGGACTCGATCGTCTTCGCCGTGTTCTGGGTCCTGTTCGGCGTCGTGCTCCTGCAGCTCGTCGCCCGCTACGTGTTCAACGACTCGCCGGGTTGGACCGAGGAGATCGCGCGCTATCTGCTGATCGGCGTGACCTTCATCGGTTCGGTATTGGCGATGCGCAAGGGCACGCACATCGCCGTTGAAGTTGCCTTCAAATATTTGAAGCCGACCCCGCGCCACTGGCTGCTGGTCGCCGTCGATGCAACGGTGGCCGCGTTCTGCGCACTCATGGCCTGGACCGCGGCCGATCTTTCGCTGCGCACCAACCAATACATGGTGACGATCGAGGTTTCGAAATCGGTGGTCTATTGGGTCGTATGCGCGTCCTTCGTCGCGATGACCGGTTATGCGATGTGGCGGCTCGTGCGCCGGCTGCAGGGACGCGAGGCGGACGCAGTTCACAGCCTCAATATCGATTGAGCCCGCAATGTTGATCGCAATCCTGTTGATCTCGCTGTTCGTGTTCATCGTCATGGGACTGCCGATCGCGATCGCGCTCTCGGGCGCCTCGCTGCTCTATATCCTCGTCGGCCAGGTGACCGGTCAGGTCTCGATCCCGGACGTCGTGGTGATCCACCGCATCGTGAACGGCGTGGATTCATTCCCGCTGCTTGCGGTTCCGTTCTTCGTCTTTGTCGGAAATCTGATGAACACGTCCGGCATCACCAAGCGCATCTATGATTTCGCGCTTGCGGTCGTCGGCTGGATGCGCGGCGGGCTGGGCCATGTGAACGTCATCGGCTCGGTGATCTTCGCCGGCATGTCGGGCACTGCGGTGGCCGACGCCGGCGGGCTCGGCACCATCGAAATCAAGGCCATGCGCGATCACGGCTACGACGTGAATTTCGCCGTCGGCCTGACCGCGGCTTCGTCGACGATCGGGCCGATCATCCCACCGTCGCTGCCGATGGTGATTTACGGCGTGGTCGGCGGCGTCTCGATCGGGCAATTGTTCGTGGCCGGCGTGATGCCCGGGCCTGATCATGGCCGGCGTCCTGATGATCTGGGTCTGGGTCTATGCCCGCGCCCGCGGCTGGAAGGCGGACCAGAAGTTCAATCTCTGCAATCTCTGGGTCGCGTTCAAACTCGCCTGGATGCCGCTGATGACGCCCGTCATCATCCTGGGTGGCATGGTATTCGGCGTATTCACGCCGACCGAGGCGGCGGTCGCGGCCTGCGCCTATGCGTTGTTCCTAGGCCTCATGGTCTATCGTTCGCTCTCCTGGCGCCAGCTGGTGCGCGTCTCGATGGATACGATCGAAACCACGGCGGTGGTGCTCTTCATCGTCGGAGGCGCGTCGATCTTCGGCTGGATTCTGGCCACGACGCGGGTGACCGAGGCCTTCGCCGACGCGATGCTCTCGATCAGCCGCGATCCAATCGTGATCATGATCATGATCAATATCCTGCTTCTGGTCGTCGGCTGTTTCCTGGAAACCATCGCCGCGATCACGATCCTGACGCCGGTGCTGTTGCCTATCGCAATACAAGTAGGCATCGACCCGGTGCAATTCGGCCTCGTCATGGTGCTGAACCTGATGATCGGGCTGTTGACGCCGCCGGTGGGCATGGTGCTCTACGTTCTGACGCGCGTCGCGGACATCAGCTTCGAGCAGTGCGTGCGCGCCTGCGCGCCGTTCATCATTCCGCTCGGTCTGGTTCTGATCCTGATCTCGTTCTGGTCCCCGCCGACGCTCTGGCTGCCAACACTGATTTTTCGTTGATTGGCGGCCGCCGCACGGGCCCTTCTTCGCATCCTCAGTCATGCTACTGGACGCGGTCGCTTTTCAGCCCACCGCTGCCAGCGCCGCCTGACAACTCGGAACGGGACTCCGAGCGTATATTTTCGGAAGAGTTGCCAGCGCCCGAAGAGCGAAACGCGAAAGTCGCTTTCGCGCGGAACGTACCATGAGTTGAAATGGGTCCGGCGCACCAGCCTATAACCGCGGCGCTTCATGTGGCGGTGACGCCGGCGACCGAGCACAAAATCCTCCATCAGGATAAGTGAGGGCCGGTAGTGCTCGAGAGCAAAGCCTTCGAGCACTTGGATCTCGTGTCCTTCTACGTCGATCGAGAGGAAATCGACGCGAGCAATTCCGGCCTCGGTGATGAGAGAATCGAGCGTGACCACCTGGACCTCCTGGATTCGGTCCGGCGTCAAACCGGGATCGAGAAAGTCTTTGCCAATCGTCGTAAAGACGCCGAGCACTCGCAATCTTGCGTGTGTTCCGTGCTGTGCGGGCGAGCCGCAGGCGACTTGGGCGACCTGCGCGCTGCGCTCTCTTCGCAGCATTTCTGCCATTTCCGGTATCGGCTCCACCAATAAACCGGTCCAGCCTCGCGATTCCAAATGCCAAGTCTGCGAGATAACCACAGGATGGTATGCGCCGACCTCGACGAAAATGCCGCGGCGATTGCCGAAGAATTCCGCAACAAGCTTGATTTCTTCTGCTGCAGCCAACGAGTCAAAGACCGATCGGCCGAGCAGCCTCTTGGTGATCCACTCCCTGAATTTCTGGCCTTGCGGGGTGGTTGTTCGCAGAGCCGACATCCGGAAAAAATCCCACTCGCTCAAGTCTTGTATGGTACTAGGGATATACGCACAATCATGCTTGGCTTGCTCCTTTCATTGCTGATCCTCTCACTCCTGATACGGGCCTTCCGCTGAGCCATGGCCGCACCCCGCACCATTCGCCTCGCTCCCGACGACAACGTGATCGTCGCCGTCGATTCCGTGGAGGCGGGGGCGACGATTGCCGGCGTCGTTGCCAAGGAGCGCATCCCGCGCGGCCACAAGATGACGGCCGCCGCGATCGGGGAGGGGGAACCGGTCAAAAAGTTCGGCCAGATCATCGGCTTCGCCACCAAGGCGATCGAGCCGGGCCGCCATGTCCACGTCCACAACGTGGGCCTGCATGATTTCGCCCGCGATTACCACTTCGCCGAAGCCGCCAAGAACGACGAAATCCTGCCACCGGAGTTGCGCGCCACCTTCGAGGGCTACGTCCGGCCGAGCGGCAAGATCGGCACCCGCAATTTCGTGGCCGTGATCTCTTCGGTGAATTGCTCGGCCACCGTTGCCCGCCACATGGCGCGCACGCTCGATCAGTCCGGCGTTCTTGCCGATCATCCCGAAGTCGATGGCGTCGTCGCCTTCGTGCACGGCACCGGCTGCGGTCTGGCGTCGTCCGGCGAGCCGTTCGAGACGCTCCGCCGCACCATGTGGGGTTACGCGACGCATCCCAATATCGCCGGCGTGCTCATGGTCGGCCTCGGCTGCGAGGTGTTCGAGATCGCGCGCATGAAACGCGACCATGGGCTGGTCGAGGGCGACCACTTCCAGACCATGACCATCCAGGGCACCGGCGGCACGCAGAAATCGATCGCCGAAGGCGCCGAGCGGCTGAACGCGATGCTGCCGCTCGCGGCTAAATCGAAGCGCGAGACGCGGCCCGCCTCCGATGTGATCCTTGCGCTCCAGTGTGGCGGTTCCGACGGCTATTCCGGCATTACCGCCAATCCGGCGCTCGGCGTCGCCGCCGATCTGCTGGTCAAGCACGGCGGCACGGCGATCCTTTCCGAGACACCCGAAATCTACGGCGCCGAACACCTGCTCACGCGCCGCGCGGTAAACCGCACGGTCGGCGAAAAGCTCGTCGAGCGCATCAAGTGGTGGGAGGATTACACCGCCCGGAACAAGATGGAGATGAACAACAATCCGTCTCCCGGCAACAAGGCCGGCGGCCTCACCACCATCCTCGAAAAGTCGCTCGGCGCCGCCGCCAAGGGCGGCACCTCGACGCTGATGGAAGTCTACAAATACGCCGAGCCGGTCACCGCCAAGGGCTTCGTGTTCATGGACACGCCGGGCTACGACCCGGTCGCCGCCACCGGCCAGGTCGCCGGCGGCGCCAACGTCATGGCCTTCACCACCGGCCGCGGTTCTGCTTTCGGCTGCAAGCCGACGCCCTCGATCAAGCTCGCGACCAATACCGACGTCTATCGGCGCATGACCGACGATATGGACATCAATTGCGGCGACGTGCTCGACGGCGTTTCGCTCGAGGACAAGGGGCGCGAAATTTTCGACCACGTGCTGCGCGTCGCTTCCGGCGAGCGCACCAAGTCCGAGCTGCTCGGTTACGGCGACGAGGAATTCGTGCCCTGGCAGACCGGCGCGACGATGTGATGCGGCGTCTTAGCCCTATCGGTACAAATTCGGGAAATGGTGGGCTTTTCGCGGAGCGATTGCGCCGCGTGCGGTTGTCTTGTTGCTAAGCAATGCCGCGCCCGATATGCCCAACCACAGTGTAGAATGTGCAACTGTGGGGGAAGGGCTCGGCCGCCGTTCGCGACAAGCGCGTTGCGGATAGCTCCGGGCCGATAGCATGAGCGCCACGCCGTCAAGAACCGTGGGGATCTCTTTGCTCGGCTTCACGCTGAGCCGGCTCAGCACTTTTTTTGCTTATTTCGGCGGCATCGTGATCGCCGCGGTCGGCATCATGTCGGCCGTCAGCATCATCGGCCGCGTCCGTGATCAGCCGTCCGATCACCGGGCGACTTCGAACTGGTCGAAATCGGCACCGCGCATCGCCGGCACGTTGTTCCTGCCCTATTGCCAGGCCACCTGGCGGACACATCGTCGGTCGATCTCTTCACCCTGCGGCGTGAGTAAGCGCGCGCGATGAATGGCTCGACCGTTTCGGCTGTCTGCTGATGGCGGTCATGTTCTTCGCGGTCGGCTGGCGCGCGCATCGTCGGCTGCATCGATATCCGCATCAGCGGAGAGACGAGCATGCTGCTCGGCTTCCCGATCTGGATCGGCTACGTCGGCATGGTGCCCGGGCGTGTTGTTCGCCGGCATCGTCGCGCTCGCGCAGAGTTTCGGAATCGAGATGGCGGAGCGCGCCGCCGATGAATAAGCGTCGAGATCGCCGGAATTTGCGTCGGCGGCAATGCTGGTCTTGATCGCGCTGCGCGTCCCGCTCGGCGCCGCGATGTTCATCGCCGGCGCGGCCGGCTATTGGTGGATGGTCGGCGACCGGCGCGCTGCTCAATTACCTCAAGGGCCTGCTGTGGGCGCGCTTCTCGGTCTACGACCTCTCCGTCATTCCGCTGTTCCTGCTGATGGGGCAGTTCGCGTCGGCGGCCGGATTTCGCGCGAAGCTTGTTCCAGGCCGCGAACACGCTGGTCGGGCATCGCAACGCCGGCGTCGCCCAGGCCGCGATCATCGCCTGCGCCTGTTTCGGCGCGATCTGCGGCTCGTCGGTCGCCACCGCCGCGACCATGTCGCAGGTCGCGCTGCCGGAGATGAAGCGGCTGAATTATTCCGATCGGCTCGCGACCGGAACGCTGGCGGCCGGCGGCACGCTTGGAATTCTGGTGCCGCCGTCGATCATCCTGATCATTTACGCGCTGCTCGCCGAGCAGAGCATCACCAAATTGTTCGCGGCGGCGGTCATTCCCGGCATCATCGCTGCCGTCGGCTACATGATCGCGATCGCGATCTATGTGCGCCTGGTGCCCGACCACGCGCGAAATCCAGCCGCGCGCAGCCGCGGCCGAACGGATCCAGCGCCATCGGCGAGGCCTGGCCGATCGCCGCCATCTTCACTGTCATGTTCGTCGGCATCTACGGCGGCTTCTTCACCCCGACCGAGGGCGCCGCGGTCGCGACCGTGGCGACGCTTGCTGCTCGCGCTCGCTGCGCCGGCAGCTCACCTGGAGTCAGATCGTTCAGTGCTTCCTGCCGGCCGCGCAGGCGAGCCGCGATGATCTACACGATGCTGCTCGGCGCGCGCGATGATGAACACCGCGCTTGCGGTATCGCAGGTGCCGACGGATGTCGCCGCGTGGACGACCGGCCTCAACGTCCATCCGCTCCTCATCGTGGCCGGCTTCCTCGCTGTCTTCGTCGTGCTCACCTGCATTCTCGACGAACTGGCGATGATGCTGCTGCTGCTGCCGGTGCTGCTGCCGACGATCCTCGGGCTCGATCTCTTCGGCCTGACGGTCGAGGACAAGGCGATCTGGTTCGGCATTCTCATGGTGGTCGTGGTGTCGGTCGGCCTGATCGCGCCGCCGGTCGGACTCGATGTCTATGTCGTCCACAAGATCGCGAAGACGGTGCCGATCGGCGAAATCTATCGCGGCATCATGCCGTTCCTGGTATCGGATGTCGTGCGGATCGTGCTGCTGCTGTTCTTCCCGCAGATCACGTTGTTCGCGCTGCGCTTCCTGAAATGAGCAGCGTTTCCGCACCCCCAAATCGTTCAGGCCAAACCGGGTTTCATCCGGTTGCCGCCGCAAACCGCGATGTTATAAAGGCCCACCGCAAGTAGCCCACTCGCGATGACGCCGCCCACTCAGAGGCGGAGCGTCGCGGCATATTTTTCAACTGATCCTCGGGAGGACATCCAAATGACCGCATTCACCCGCCTCGGAGCGGTTCTGGTCGCGCGCTCGCGCTCGCCGCCGGATCGTCCGCAGCGCCGCGCAGCAGGTCACGCTCCGCGTTCACCAGTTCCTGCCGGCGCGCGGCGCCGGTGCCGAAGAATTTCATCGCGCCCTGGGCGAAGAAGGTCGAGGCCGAGTCCGGCGGCCGCATCAAGATCGAGCTCTATCCCTCGATGCAGCTCGGCGGCACGCCGCCGCAGCTCTACGACCAGGTCAAGGACGGCGTCGTCGACATCGTCTGGACGCTTGCCGGGCTACACGCCGGGCCGTTTCCCGAAGAGCGGAGGCGTTCGAGCTTCCGTTCATCGCCGGCAATGGCGAGCAGAACAGCCAGGCGGCGTGGGAGTTCTATCGAGAAGCACCTGCAAGGACGAGTTCAAGGACGTCAAGATCATCGCCGTGCACACGCACGGCCCGGGCCTGATCCACGCCAAGGGCAACGGCGTGCGCAAGCTCGAGGACATGAAGGGACTGAAGGTGCGCGGCACCGTCGCGGCATGGTGAACAAGCTGCATCGAGCGCTCGGCGCGACCCCGGTCGGCATGCCGGTGCCGGCCATGCCCGAGGCGCTCTCCAAGGGCGTCATCGACGGCACGGTCGTTCCGTGGGAGGTGACGACGCCGCTGCGCATCGCCGAGCTCGTCAACACGCACACCGACCTTCACCGGCAACCGCAGCCTCTATGTCGCGTTCTTCATCTTCGCCATGAACAAGGCGAAGTACGACAGCCTGCCGGCGGACCTGAAGAAGGTGATCGACGCCAATTCCGGGCTCGCGACCTCCAAGTGGGTCGGCAAGGTGATGGACGACGGCGACGCCCCCGGGCTCGCGGCGGCCAAGGCCCGCGGCAACACCATCGTGGCGCTCGACGCGGCCGAGACCGCACGCTGGAAGGCGGCGGCGCAAAAGGTGATCGACGAATGGATCGCCGAGATGAAGAGCAAGGGTATCGACGGCCAGGCGCTGGTCGACGATGTCCGTGCCTTGGTCGCGAAATACGCCGGCCCCGTCAGCTGACGCATCCGCGCTGTTCACAGGCTTGACCCGCCGTGCTCGCGCGCGGCGGGTCTTTTTTTGTGCTAGGGAGCCGGCGCAACGGAGAACCTCATGGCGCGGCGGCTGGCGAACAGGATAGTGCTCATCACCGGCGCGGCCGGCTCGATCGGCAAGACGGTCGCCGATGCGATCGCCCAGGAGGGCGGCACGGCGATCCGCTCCGATCTCAAGGGCCGGGCGGAAGTCGCCCTCGACGTCACATCCGAGCAGGAATGGATCGCCGTCATCGCGGAGATCGGCGCCCGCCATGGCCGGCTCGACGGCCTGGTCAATTCCGCCGGCATCGGCACGCTCGGAACCATCGAGGAAACCGACTTCTCCGAGTACCGGCGGGTCATGGCGATCAACGTCGATGGCACGTTCCTCGGCTGCAAGCACGCCATGCCGCTCTTGCGCCGCCACGGCGGCTCGATCGTGAATCTCTCCTCGATCTCCGGCATCGTCGCCGGCCACAATCTCGCGGCCTACAACGCCTCCAAGGGGGCGGTGCGTCTGCTCTCCAAATCGGTGGCGCTGCACGGCGCGCGTCTCAAGCCCCCGGTACGCTGCAACTCGGTGCATCCCACGTTCGTGGAAAGCGACATGGTCGATACGATGCTGCGGTCCACCGGCGATCCCGCCCGGGCCCGCGAGAAGATGACCCGCGATATTCCGCTCAGCCGCTTCGCCAGGCCGCAGGAAATCGCCGACCTCGTGCTCTATCTCTTGTCCGACGAGAGCAGTTTCATCACCGGGTCGGAAATGCTCATCGACGGCGGCCTTTCCGCGCGCTGAAGCGTGGACGGATCGGCCGCGAGCCGCTATGCCGTTCGCGGCCTGCCGCCGGAGAAGCTCCCATGGCCCAGAACGTCGACCCCAAGACCCTGACCGTGCTCATTACCGGCGCGACCGCCGGGTTCGGCGCTGCCACTGCGCGCCGTTTCGCCGCCGCGGGGGCGCGCGTGATCGGCACCGGGCGGCGCGGCGAGCGGCTTGCGGCGCTGAAGAAGGAGCTCGGCGAGCGCTGTCATACGGCGACCTATGACGTGACAGTGCGCGGAGCGGCGGAGAAAATGCTCAAAGACCTGCCGCCCGCATTCCAGAAGATCAACGTGGTGGTGGCGAACGCCGGCGGCGCGCTCGGGCTCGAGCCCGCGCATCAGGCCAATCTCGACGATTGGGATCAGATGATCGCGACCAATATCAACGGGCTCATCTACACCGTGCGTGCGACGCTGCCCGGCATGGTCGAGCGCGACGAGGGCCACGTCGTGTTGATCGGCTCGGTCGCCGGCGACTATCCCTATCCGGGCGGCAACGTCTATGGCGGCGTCAAGGCGTTCGTGAAGCAGTTCGCGCTGAATATCCGCGCCGATCTGCTCGGCTACAATATTCGCGTCACCAATATCGAGCCCGGCCTGGCCGAGACGGAGTTTTCGCTGGTGCGCTTCAAGGGCGACGCCGAGAAGGCGGCGGTGCCCTACAAGGGGCTGACGCCGATGTCGGCCGACGATATTGCCGAGCAGATTTTCTGGGCCTGCACCTTGCCGCGCCACGTGAACATCAATCGAATTCAATCGATGGCCACGATGCAGGCGTTCTCGCCCTTCGCGTTCAAGCGGAAGACTTGATCACCGTCGTCCCGGACGCGCTCCAAAGGAGCGCGATCTCGCTTTATTTCTTCTGCAGCGGATGCCCCGGCATCAGATCATAGGGATGTCCCCAACCCGGCAGCGCGCGGATGCGCTCGCGCCAGGCGCCGATGTGCGGCCGTCCGTCCGCCACGTCGAAGCCGAATTCCTCGGCCGGATAGAAGAAATACCCCGCCAGTGAAACGTCGGCGATGGTCGGCCGCTCGCCCAGCAGGAACGGTCGCGTCGAAAGTCGCTTGTCCACGATGACGAGATTGTTCTGCAGGCGGCTCTTGAGGAATTCCATGGCTCCCGGATTGGGTTGCGGCGCCCAGTTCTTCAGAAAGCGATAAGGCCCGAGAAAGCCGTTGACTTTCTGGTTGTCGAAAATAATCCAGCGCAAAGCTTCGAGCCGCTGGTCGTCGCCCTGCGGCAGGAACTTGCCGCTCTTCTCGGCGAGATAGGTGAGGATCACGCCCGATTGAGTGAGCGTCTTCTTGCCGTGCACGAGCACCGGCGCTTCGCCCATTTCGTTGATTGCTTCGCGGTACTCGGGCGTGCGCTGCACGCCGCCCTTGAAGAAGTCGACCCAGACCGGCTCCCAGTCGGCGCCGATCAGGTTCAGCATCAGCGCGGCGCGATAGGCATTGCCGGATTGGGCGAAGCAGTAGAGCTGGTATTCGGCCATTGCTGCACGCTCATTTCATCGTCGGAATGACGAACTCGGCACCGTCCTTGACGCCCGAGGGCCAGCGCGAGGTGATGGTCTTGGTCTTGGTATAGAAGCGGATCGAGTCCGGGCCGTGCTGGTTGAGGTCTCCGAAGATCGAGCGCTTCCAGCCGCCGAAGGTGTGATAGGCGAGCGGCACCGGGATGGCGAAATTGATCCCGACCATGCCGACATCGACCTTGGACGCAAAATCGCGCGCGGCGTCGCCGTCGCGCGTGAAGATCGCGACGCCGTTGCCGTATTCGTGCTTGCTCGGCAGGTCGAGCGCCTCCTTGTAGTCTTTGGCGCGCACTACCGAGAGCACCGGACCGAAAATCTCCTCCTTGTAGATGCGCATCTCCGGCTTTACTTCGTCGAACAGGCAGCCGCCCATATAGAAGCCGTTCTCGTAGCCCTGCATCTTGAAGCCACGGCCGTCGACCAGGAGCTTGGCGCCTTCCTTGATGCCGAGCTCGACATAGTTCTTGACCTTCTCCAGGTGCTGCTTGGTCACCAGCGGGCCGAGGTCGGCGTCGGCCGAAGTGGAGGGGCCGATCTTCAGACTTTCGACGCGCGGGATGAGCCGTTCCACGAGATTGTCGGCGGTCTTCTTGCCGACCGGCACCACCACCGAGATCGCCATGCAGCGCTCGCCCGCCGAGCCGTAGCCCGCGCCGATCAACGCATCGACCACCTGGTCCATGTCGGCGTCGGGCATCACGATCATATGGTTCTTGGCGCCGCCGAAGGCCTGCACGCGCTTTCCGCGCGCGGTGCCGCGCGTATAGATGTACTCGGCAACCACCGTCGACCCGACGAAACCGATGGCGCGAATGTCCGCATCGTCGAGGATCGCGTCGACCGCTTCCTTGTCGCCGTTGACTACATTGAGAATACCAGCGGGCAGGCCCGCTTCGAGCATCAGCTCGGCTAGCCGCATCGGCACGCCCGGGTCGCGCTCCGACGGCTTCAGGATGAAGGCGTTGCCGCAGGCGATCGCCGGCGCGAACTTCCACATCGGGATCATGGCCGGAAAATTGAACGGCGTGATGCCGGCGACCACGCCCAAGGGCTGGCGCATGGAATAGAGGTCGATGCCGGGACCCGCTGAATCGCTGAATTCGCCCTTCATCAGGTGCGGAATGCCGCAGGCGAATTCCACCACCTCGACCCCGCGCTGGATGTCGCCGCGCGCGTCGGGGATGGTCTTGCCGTGCTCGCGGGCGAGCAACTCCGCGAGCGGGTCCATCTCCTTGCCGATCAGCTCGAGGAACTTGAACATCACGCGCGCCCGGCGCTGCGGATTGGTATTGGCCCAAGCCGGTTGCGCGGCCTTGGCGTTCTCCACCGCGGCGCGCAGTTCGGCCTTGGAAGCGAGCGCTACGCGCGCGATCACTTCGCCGGTCATGGGCTGGAATACCTCGGCGGTGCGCCCAGACGTGCCTTTGACGTGCTTGCCGCCGATGAAATGTCCGATCTCGCGCATTGCCCGTGCCTCCCGTATATCCAGGCGCCGTTGACCGGTGCCCTGTTTCTGTAGAGTACCTAGCGCAGGGCAGGGGTGGGCGAAAGAGCGGCTTGACCCCGCGAGGTTCGCGCGCCAATTTTATTTTGAACAAGAGGGCGTGCCATGAACAGCCGCGTACCGGGGCCAGACGGCAAGAGCGTCGAGAACCTTAGCCCCGAGGAAGTGAAGGCCGGGCTCGATGCCGGGACGATGCTGCTGGTCGACGTGCGCGAGCCGCACGAGAACCTGAACGAGCGTATCCCGGGCGACGTGCTGGAGCCGCTCTCGACGTTCGAACCGGCCAATCTGCCCGATCCCGATGGCAAGCGTCTCGTATTCTATTGCCGCTCCGGCAACCGCTCGGTGAAGTCCTCGCTTGCCGCACAGGCCACCGGCCAGCCTTATGACGCGCATCTGGCCGGCGGCATCCTCGCCTGGAAGGCCGCGGGCTTCGACACGGAAAGCGGCTGAGCCGGTGCACGGGACCGTACGGCGCGTAGTCGCTCTCGTCCTGCTCGCGGGAGCGCTGCTGGCGGTGCAGGCCGCCTCGGCTTCCGAAGAGGTCTGGGCGTTACTGAAAAAGCCGGGCCACATCGTCCTCATGCGCCACGCCAATGCGCCCGGCACTCTTGAAGAGCCGCCCGGCATCGATCTCAGGAATTGCGCGATCCAGCGCAATCTCGACGAGGGAGGCCGTGCCCAGGCCCGCCGCATCGGCGATGCGTTCCGCAGCCATGGCATCCGGCAGGTCCGGCTGCTTTCGAGCCAATGGTGCCGCGCCCTGGAGACCGCGCGGCTCTTGGGTCTCGGCAAGGTTGAGGAGCTCAAGCTCATCAATTATTTCAATTTCAACGACGAGACCCGCGCCCAGATCGATGCCGAGAAGACCGTGGCCCACATGAAGACCATGACGACGCGCCCGCTGCCGGTGCTCGTTACCCACATTTCCAACATCAAGGCGGTGACCGGGATCACGCCCGATTCCGGCGAGATGGTCGTGGTGCATTTCGAAGCCGGCAAGCTCGCGGTCGCCGGCCGCATCCCGCCGCCCAAATAGTCGGCGGGGCAGGAACCTCGAGGCGCAGAAATCGGTCGACCAGGAAATCCTCGCCGATCGCGCGATCTACCCGGACGCGGCGACGTTCGCGCGGCTCTACACCGTCACGCCTTCTCCGCAGGACGTGCAGCGGATCGTTACCCGGATCTGGACGCGGGTGAAGAGTGGCTGCTGACGTCGCGTTGCCATGGCTTCTCGAGCGCAAAATAATCGCGCCAGCGGCGGTGCAGCCAGAGCCATTGCTCCGGGTGTTCGCGGATCCATCCCTCGATCATCGACGTGATCGTCTGCATGGTCGCATCGACGTCGATCTTGCCCTTATGGTCGCGCGGCAGATCGAGCGGCTCGGTGATTTCGGCTCGAAAGCGGTTTCCTGGAAGGCGCACGATGCGGATGCCGCGCACCTCGCATTCGTACTGCCGTGCGAGCCGGGCAATCGTCGGATTGGCCGGGCATTGGCGGCCGAAGAAAGTGACCAGCGGCCCGTTGGTCCAGAATTGATCGACCAGCATTCCGACATGCGCGCCACGCTCGATTTCCCTCGCGAGCTCGAAGATCGCCGTGCGGCTGGACCGCACCAGCCGGCCCATGTTCGCGTTCCGCGCTTCTTGCACGATCTCTGCGGCGAACTTGCTACCCGGCATTCGGAACAAGAGGGCCGCGTCAGCGCCGTGCGCTGCGGCTCCGACGGCCGCCAGTTCCCAATTGGCCAGATGTGCGGTGAAGATCAGCGACGGCTTGCCGTCGTCCCTGAGCTCGAAAAAGCGATCGGGATGCGGGCTGATGATCCGGCCCTGATCCGGCCGTAGCGGGTCCCAATCCCATAGACGGTCGAGATTGGCGAATTCTCCCACGACACGGCCGAGATTTTCCCACACGCCGGCAAGAATTTCCTCGACCTCGGCTGCAGTCTTTTCCGGAAAGGCCGCGCGCAGATTTGCGCGCCCGGTCCGGCTTACCGGCAGCCAAGGCCCGATGCGTCTGGCGCCGCGGCCACAAAGATCCGAGCTGCGGTCCGGATCGAGCCGGCGCAAACCGCGCATGAATCCGCGCGCGATCCAGACAAAAACGCGAGCGGGGCCCGACCAAAGCGCTTCGCTAATCCGGCGCATATTCAAAAATGCACGACAATCTTGCCGAATACGCGCCGGCTCTCGAGGCGCTCGAGCCCGCGCTCGTATTCGTCGATACCGATTTCGCTGTCGATCGCGGGTTTTACCCCGCGTGCCATCTTCGCAAGTCCGTCGCGCACGTTGCGGATCGCGAATCCGAACGAGCCGAAAATGCGATACTGCCGCTGGAACAGCTGCATGAGATTCATGGTGGTCGATGGCCCCGACGTGGAGCCGCAGGTGACGAGGCGGCCGCCGCGCTTGAGGCAGAGCAGCGAGCCGTTCCAGGTGTCGGGTCCGATGTGCTCGAACACGACATCGACGCCGATCTTGTTCGTGAGCTTGCGCACGACGCCCTCGAACCGGTCTTTGCGGTAATTGATCACATGATCCGCGCCGAGCGCGAGCGCTTTCGCCACCTTCTCGTCGTCGCCGACCGTCGTGATGACGATCGCGCCGATGTCCTTGGCCAGCCGGATCGCCGCCGAGCCGATGCCCGAGCCGCCGGCGTGCACGAGCACGGTTTCTCCGGGCTCGAGCTTGGCATTGTCGAACAACATGTGCTCGACCGTGGCAAACGTAAGCGGCGCACATGCCGCTTCCGCGACGGAGATTCCCGCGGGCACCGGGATCGTGAGTCGCGCTGGAAAATTGTAGAGATCGCGCGCGAAACCATCGACGTGAAAGCCCATCACGCCGGCGACGTTCTCGCAGAGGTTCTCGCGCCCCTTGCGGCAGGCCTTGCAATGCCCGCACACCAGCGCGCCGTAGGGAACGACCAGATCGCCCGGCTTGAATTGCGCAACGCCGTCTCCCACCTTGGTCACTTCCCCGACGGCCTCGGCGCCGACCACCAGCGGCAGTTTGCGCTTCGCGAACGCCATCCCGCGCCAGCCCCAAACGTCGATGTGGTTGAGCGCGATCGCGCGCGTACGAATCTGCACCTCGCCTCCGGACGGAGGCGCCGGAGGGTCGATCTCGGCGATCTCCAGGTGCCGGTCGGAGACCAGACGCAACGCACGCATCGGATTGGGTCCGCTACAGGCTCGGGCTCGGACGGCGCTAGGCCGGCTCGCCCGTCAGTACGAGGCTGACGTTCTGGCCGCCGAAACCGAAGGAATTCGAGATCGCGCTACGCACCTTGGCGTCGCGCGCCGTGTTCGGTACCACGTCGAGCGGGATCGCCGGATCCGGCACTTTGTAATTGATCGTCGGCGGGATCCTTTGGTGGGCGATCGTCAAGAGCGTGATGATCGCTTCGACCGCGCCGGCGGCAGTAAGCGTATGGCCGATCATCGATTTGTTCGAGCTGACCGGGACTTCCTTGACCCGGTCACCGAGCACGGCGGCGAGGCCGACGTGCTCCATCCTGTCGTTTTCCGGCGTGCTGGTGCCGTGCGCGTTGACGTAATCGATGTCTTCGGGCGAGAGTCCCGCATCATCGATCGCCTTCCTGATACATCCGATGATTGGCTTCCCGTCCGGACTCGAACGCGTGCGGTGGAAGCTGTCGGCCATCTCGCCGCAGCCGGCGACTACGCCGAGCACGTGCGCGCCCCGCGCCTTGGCGTGTTCCAGGCTCTCGAGCACGATCGCGCCGGCGCCCTCGGCCATGACGAAGCCGTCGCGGTTCTTGGAAAAGGGCTTGGCCGCCGTCTCGGGCTGATCGTTCTGCGTGGAGAGCGCGGAGAGCAGCGAGAAGCGGATCAAAGACTTCGGCATGTATCGAACCATCGGTGCCGAGGCAGAGCGCGGTGTCGCATTCGCCGCGCCGGATCGCTTCGAGTCCGAGCTGGATTGCGCTGGCTCCCGAGGCGCAGGCGGTCGAGATCGAAACTGGCAGTCCCTTCGTCCCGAATTGTTCGGCAATCTGATCCGCGACCCAGCCGAACAGGAAAGGCTCGTAGAGCTGGCGGAATTTTCCGCTTTCGGCGGCGTGTATCAGTCCCGGGATAATCACCGGCTGCGCGGGGTCGCAATCGGACGCCAACTCGCGCCATTGCGCCCACTGCATCTCGACCGGCGGCACGGCGGCGAACAGCGGTCCCGGGAAATTGCCCTTGGTGCCGACTCCGGATTCGGCAATCGCTTCTTCGACCGCGAGCGTCGCCAGCGCATGCGTCAGGATCGGAGCGCTGACCGTCTCGTCGAACAGGAAGTCGACCGTGCCGGCGATCTTGGTCTTCAGTCCCTCGGTCGGGAAACGCTTGATCTGGTGGATGCCCGATACGCCGGCGGTGAGCTTCTTCCAGTTGTCTTCCTTGCCGCGTCCGAGCGAAGTGACGATACCGAGGCCCGTCGCCACCACGATAGGGCGGCCTTTGGAATCACGATAATTGTTCGATCCCATCAGTTTTCTCCTCGGTTCATCGAACCGCTTCCACCAGGACGGCGCCTTCGCCCCGCCAATGTCCGACACATGTCACGATAGCGTGGCGCAGGGAAGGCACGACCTTATCCTCGATCGGCACGTTTGGCATCGGGGGAAACAGCTGCCCCTCCTTTACGGCGAGCGCCGCGATCGCGACGGCTGCGGGGAAAGCCGCTTCGACCCCGTGACCGAGCCGGCTGGTGACCGAGCGCACCGGGAGCCCGGTCTTCAGGAGCGCGCGGCCCTCTTCGCCGGTCGCCGGTTCGGCCCCGGTCGCCGCGGAGAATATCGCACCGTTTGCCGGGTCGAGGTTTCCCATCGCCTGTTTCAGCAGGTCGGACACCGCCGATTCGACTCCGCCCGGCTGTCGCCCCGCTCTCGACGGATAGATCGTGCCCAGCCGCGCCGCCGGACGCGCGCCGCGAGTTTCCGCGTGAATCCTCGATTCGAGCACGAGGAATGCGCCGATCGACGCCCAGGCAATTCCGCTCGGGCGCCCGGGCGCGAAAACGGGAACGAACTCGTCCTTCAGGCACAAGCCGTCGAGTCCATGATATAGCAGCAAGTCGAGCCGTTCGGCGTTGAACGCGCCGCCGACCAGGGCAATTTCGCTCTGGCCGGCCGCCAGACGGGCTTGCGCCACCTGCAGCGTGGAGATGCCGGCGCTCTCCTCGCCCATGAACGTGCGCGAGGAGCCCACCACCCCGTGCACGATCGAGATATTGCCCGCCAGCAGATTGGAGAGCTGCGCTAAAAACAGGGTCGGGCGTACATTACGCATCAGCCCGTCGTTCAGGACCACATCGGGATCGTTCGAACCGCGCAGCTCGTTCAAGAGCGCCAGATCGACCACGGAATCCCGTTCACCGCCCCCGGCGGCCACGATCATGTCCGTCTTCTTCAACAGGTCTGTATTCCCGGCGATGCCCGCATCGGTCAGCGCGAGGCCGGCCGCATAGGTGCCGGTCCGCTGCCAGGCTTCCATCTGGCGTTGATCCCCCTTCTTGGGGATCTGCTTGTCGAAATCGACCTTGGCCAGCGGATGGACGACGTAGGGCGGAAACGATTTGGTATCGACGACGGGAACGTCGCCATCGAACAGGCGCTTGCGGTGAATTTCCGGTCCCTCGCCGAGCGAGGAGAGCAGGCCGATGCCGGTGATCCAGATTTCGCGGTCGACCGCCATTCGCTACGCCTGGACCATCAGCCCGAGCTCGCGCGCGCGCTTGTGCAATGCGTCGGCGAATTCCTGGTTCGGTATCGGCAGCGTCCGCAGCGTCATCTCCGCGTCGGCCACCGCTTTCTCCCCGATCAGGACTCGTCCCTTTACCATCGCGTACCCGGATCCCTCGTGAATGATTTCCGCCTCGACCGCGACCTCGGTGTCGGGCAAGACGGCGGTTCGCATCTTCGCCTCCTTCACGGCGGCGAGAACTCCCATCTGCTTGAAGTCGAGCCGCGCGAGCACGAGCCATCCCGCCGCTTGCGCCATGAGCTCGATCAGGAGCACGCCCGGCAGCAAAGGGTAACCGGGAAAATGCCCTTCGAAGACCTTGCTATTCTTGGGCACGTGCCCGTGCGCGAGAATTTTCCCCGCTTCCAGGCGAACTTCCTCGATCCGGTCGATGAGCTCGAAGGTCTCGAGCTTCATGGGCCCGCCCTAGCCGGCCTTGGCGGCGACGAGCCCGTCGATGCGCTCGCAGAGATTCTTCAGCACGAAATACTGTTCGGTCGTGGCCTTGCCTTCGTTGACTTCCTGGGTCCATTGCTCGAGCGGCAGCTTGATGCCGAACGCCTTGTCGATCGCGAACGCGATGTCGAGGAAGTCGAGGCTGTCGATCCCGAGATCGTCGATGGCGTGACTCTCCGGCGTGATCTTGTCGCGCGGAATGTCGCAGGTTTCGGCGATGATGCTGGCGACCGTGTCGAAGGTCGAGGACATGAACACCTCTCTCGGGCCTTGGGGTCGCTTAGCCTAGGAAAAACTAGTCCGCCGCTACCGGTAAGGGCAGGGCGGTTGGAACCCCACTGATTGCGACCCTATAGCGGAGCGGGCACATGCTTTCAATGCCGGGAAAATCGTATGTCAGCCGCAGGTTGCACACGATGCGGTCGCGCCGGTTTGTCTTGCGAGCCTGAGAATTGGTGTGATAGCAAAGGTTTCGGGTAGCGGAGGCGGCAAGTGCGGTACGGCGGAGCAAGGCTCGATGGTCCGGCCGCCGCTTCCGCCGAAGCAATGATCGACGCGCCGAATTGGCCTCCGGCTGGCCGGCCATGAGTCTCGCCCTCCACGCCGGGTTTCTCTCTTGCGCATGGCTGGCCTTGGCCGCGGCGGCGATCCCGCTGACCCGCTCGCGCCGTGGCAGCGAGGTCTTCTATGCCCTGGCCGCCCTGGTTTCGGCCGCCGGTGTGGCCTCCGCCATCTCAGCGGCGATCGGCACGCTGCCGCTGACCTTGTCGCTTCCCATCGGCCTTCCCGGCCTCGGCACCCGGCTCAGGCTCGACGCGCTGTCCGCCGTGTTCGCCGTGATCGTCAACGGGGCTGCGTGCATCACCAGCCTCTATGCGATCGGCTACGGCCGCGAGGAGTCCGAGCCGCTCCGGGTGTTGCCGGCCTACGCACTGTTTCTGCTCGGCATGAATTTGGTGCTCATCGCCGACGACGCGTTCTCATTCCTGATCGCGTGGGAATTCATGTCGCTCTCGTCCTGGGTGCTGGTGGTGGTGCACCACCGCGACGCGGAGAACAGGCGGGCCGGCCTGCTTTATCTGATGATGGCGGCGCTGGGCACGATCGCGCTCTTGTTCGCGTTCGGCGTGCTCGCCGGCGGCGAGGGCGCCTATACGTTCGATGCGGTGCGCGGCCGCACCTTGACGCCGGTCACGGCCGGCATCGCGCTCCTGCTTGTCTTGATCGGAACCGGGTCCAAGTCCGGCCTGGTGCCGCTGCACGCTTGGCTGCCGCCCGCCCACTCCGCCGCACCGAGTCACGTCTCGGCGCTGATGAGCGGCGTCATGACCAAGGTCGGGGTCTATGGCTTCGTACGCATCGTATTCGACTTGCTCGGTCCACCGGTCTGGTGGTGGAGCATGCTGGTGCTGGCGCTCGGCGGCGCTGACCTGCGTACTCGGCGTGCTCTACGCCCTGATGCAGCACGATCTCAAGCGGCTGCTCGCCTATCACACGGTCGAGAACATCGGCATCATCTATATCGGACTCGGGCTCGCACTCGGCTTCAAGGCTTACGGCATGAATTTAGCCGCGGCGCTCGCGCTCACCGCCGCGCTGTTCCACGTCTTCAACCATTGCAGCTTCAAGAGCCTGCTCTTCCTCGGCGCCGGCGCGGTGCAGACCTCGACCGGCGAGCGCGACATGGAAAAGCTCGGCGGCTTGATCCACCGCATGCCGCGCACCGCGTTCCTGTTCCTGGTCGGCTGCGTCGCGATCTCGGCGCTGCCGCCGCTCAACGGCTTCGTCTCCGAATGGCTGACCTTCCAGGCGATCCTGCTGAGCCCGGATCTTCCCAACTGGGGACTGAAATTCCTGGTGCCGGCCGTGGGCGCGATCCTGGCGCTCTCCGCCGCGCTCGCCGCCGCCTGTTTCGTCAAGGCGTTCGGCGTGAGCTTCCTCGGCCGGCCGCGCTCGCCGGCGGCCGAGCGCGCGCACGAGACCGATCCGTTCTCGCTCGCGGCCATGAGCCTGTTCGCGCTGCTCTGCGCGCTCGCCGGCATTTTCCCCGGCATCGTCATCGATCTCTTGTCGCCCGCGGTCTCGCTGCTGACCGGGAGCAAAATGCCGGTGCAGACCGCCTTGCCCTGGCTCTCGATCGTTCCGATCGCCGAAAGCCGCAGTTCCTATAACGGACTGATCTTCTTCCTGTTCATCGCCTTCAGCGCGTCGTTCGCGGCTCTCGCCATCCATCGCTTCGCGTCCGACAAGCTGCGCCGCGGCCCGTCCTGGGATTGCGGCTACCCCGATCCGTCCCCATCGACGCAATACACCGCTTCGAGCTTCGCCCAGCCGATCCGCCGCGTGTTCGGCACGCTGGTGTTTCGAGCGCGCGAGACCGTCGAGATGCCGCCGCCCGGCGACATCGGCGCCGCGCGCATGCATCTCGAATTGCGCGACCTCATTTGGGATTATCTCTACGCGCCGGTCGCGGCATTCGTCGGCTTCACCGCCGAGGCGCTGAATCCGCTCCAGTTCCAGACCATCCGCCGCTATCTCGGCCTCGTCTTCCTCGCGCTCGTGTCGCTCTTGCTGGTGCTCGCGCTATGGCCGTGATCCGCCAAATCGCGCTTGAAGCCGCGCAGCTCATGCTCGTGCTTGCGCTGGCGCCGCTTTTCACCGGCTATGTGCGCAAGGTGAAGGCGCGGCTGTTGCGGCGGCGCGGCCCGCCGGTCTGGCAGCCCTATCTCGATCTTGCGCGTCTCCTGCGCAAAGAGGTGGTGCTGGCCGAGAATGCATCCTGGCTGTTCCGCGCCGTTCCCTATCTCGTCTTCGCCGCGACCTGGGTCGCGGCCGCACTGGTGCCGACTTTCGTGAGCGGGCTCGCCTCCGGCCACGCCGCCGATCTCATCGCCATCGTCGCGCTGATCGCGAGCACACGCTTCTTCCTCGCGCTCGCCGGCCTCGACGTGGGCACCAGCTTCGGCGGCATCGGCTCCAGCCGCGAGATGATGTTCGCGACGCTCGCCGAACCCGCGATGATCATGATCGTCTTCACGCTGGCGCTGACGGCGGGATCGACGCAGCTTTCCACGATTGCGGAAGTGTTCGCCGGGCCCAGCGTGGGCCTGCGCGTCTCCCTCGGCCTCGCGCTGGTCGCGCTCGTGCTCGTGGCCATTGCCGAGAATTCGCGCGTGCCGGTCGACAATCCGGCGACGCATCTCGAGCTCACCATGGTGCACGAGGCCATGATTCTCGAATATTCCGGCCGGCACCTGGCGCTCATCGAGCTCGCGGCCGCGCTCAAGCTGCTGCTCTATGTCTCGCTGATCGCTTGCGTGTTCGTGCCCTGGGGCATCGCGCCGGGCGGGGCGGAGCCGCTGGCGTTCGCGATCGGAGTCCTGCTCTACGGCGCGAAGGTTGCGGTCATCGGCTTCCTGCTCGCCTTCTTCGAGACCTCGATCGCCAAGATGCGCGTGTTCCGCGTCCCGGAATTCCTCGGCGTCGCGCTGATGCTTGGGCTCCTGGGCACGCTGCTGCTGTTCGTCACGCGGAGCCTATGATGCGCGGCATCGCATTCGACATCGCGCATCTGCTGGCCGGCTCGCTGGTGCTGGTGAGCCTGCTGCAGCTCTATCAGGACCGGCTCTCGGCGCTGCTCAACACCTTCGCGTTGCACGCTTTGGTGCTGGCGCTGTCCGTTGCCTGGCAGGCCTTCGTGCAAGACGCGCCGCACCTGTACGTGACCGCCCTGATCGCGCTGGTCTTCAAGGCCATCGTCATTCCGGTGGCGCTGCACCGGATCATCATACGGCTCGGCATCCACCGCGAGATCGAGACCGTCGGCGGCATCGGCCTGACCATGCTCGCCGGCGTGGGTCTGGTGGCGCTCTCGATCATGCTGATGCTGCGGCTGACCGCCTATGCCGATCCGCTCGCGCGCATCGATTTCGCCTTCGCGCTCGCCGTCGTGCTGATCGGCCTCATGATGATGGTCACGCGCAGGAACGCCGTGAGCCAGGTGGTCGGCTTCATGTCGCTGGAGAACGGGCTGATCCTCGCCGCCACCGGCGCGCGCGGCATGCCGCTGGTGGTCGAGATTTCCGTCGCGTTCTCGGTCCTGATCGCCTTCATCGTGATCGGCATCTTCTTGTTCAGGATCCGCGAACGCTTCGACACGGTCGATGTCGGTGCGCTCGACCGCTTCCGGGGAGATCGGCGATGACGATCTCCTCCGTCGCGCTGGCTGCCGTTCTCCTGATCCCGATCCTGGCCGCGGGCGTGCTCGCGCTGCTCGACGACTATCGGTTTACCGCGAAACTTGAATGTCGCCGCGGCGTTCGCCACTTTCTGCGCCGCGCTTTTCCTGCTCTTCGAGCGTCCGCCTGTCGGCAGCTATCTCTTCGTCGACGACCTGAACAACGTTTTCATCGTGCTGACCACCTTCGTCGCCTTCACCACGAGCGTGTTCAGCGCGAGCTATATCGCGCACGAACTCGAGATCGGCCGGCTCACGCCGACCTATCTGCGCTTCTATCACGCGATGTATCAGCTGCTGATGTTCTCGATGAACCTGGCGCTCATCGCCAACAATATCGGGCTCATGTGGGTCGCGATCGAGCTGGCGACGCTGACCACGGTGCTGATGGTCGGCATCTACCGCACCCACGAGGCGCTCGAGGCGGCGTGGAAATATTTCATCCTCGGCAGCGTCGGCATCGGGCTCGCGCTGTTCGGCACGATCCTGGTCTACATGGCGGCGCAGCCGGTGGTGGGCGAAGGTCTCGACGCCATGACCTGGACCGTGCTGATCGTGCGCGTGCCGGCTTTCGACCCGGCACTGCTCAACCTCGCCTTCGTGTTCCTGATGATCGGCTACGGCACCAAGGTCGGCCTCGTGCCGCTGCACGCGTGGTTGCCGGACGCGCACGCCGAAGGCCCGACGCCGATCTCGGCGGTGCTCTCGGGTCTGCTGTTGAACGTGGCGCTCTACGCGCTGCTGCGCTTCAAGCTTCTGCTCGCGGCCAATCCCGGCGCGGTCGCACCCGGGCCGCTGCTCGTCATCCTCGGGCTGCTGTCGCTGATCTTCGCGGCGTTCATGCTTTACCGCCGGCGCGACATCAAACGCTTCTTCGCCTATTCGTCGGTCGAGCACATGGGCATCATCGCCTTCGCCTTCGGCATCGGCGGTCCGATCGCGAATTTCGCCGGCCTGCTGCACATGACCATGCATTCGCTGACCAAGTCGGCGATCTTCTTCGCCGTGGGCCGCATCGCCCAGGTGCGCGGCACGCAGCGGATCGCGGAAATCCACGGGCTCTCGGTGAGCAACCCGGGCCTCGCCGTCGCTTTCGCGCTCGCCGTGGTGGCGATCGCCGGCCTGCCGCCGTTCGGTATTTTCAAGAGCGAGTTCCTGATCGCGACCTCGACCTTCGCGCGCGAGCCGTTTCTCGCGATCCTGTTCGGCTTCGGCCTCTTGATCGGCTTCGGCGCACTGATCCTGCGTCTGCAGGACATGCTGTTCGGCGATCCCGGCGCCGCATCGCATCCCGCCACCGCCACGCTCGTTCCGGTCTATGTGCATCTGCTGATCGTTCTGGTCGCCGGATTGTGGATTCCTCCGTTCGTCGTCCGCTGGTTCGAGGACGTCGCGCGGATTTTGGGTTAGCGCCATGGCAAGCACGCCCACGCCGATCATCGAAACGCGCCGGCGCCGCACCGCGCGCCTGGCCGCGTCGCGTCGTCGATGCGAAAGCCTGGGTCGCGCAGGCCGAAGCACTCGGCCGCGGCGAGGCCGATCTGGTGGCGCTGTTCGGCGAGGCCGA
The DNA here is from genome assembly GCA_963772885.1 of uncultured Alphaproteobacteria bacterium. Taxonomy (GTDB): domain Bacteria; phylum Pseudomonadota; class Alphaproteobacteria; order Rhizobiales; family Xanthobacteraceae; genus JAHFPN01. The sequence continues at coordinate 108,465 of CAVYZC010000002.1, forward strand.
TCGCGTGCACATGGCCGTGCGCAATGCTGCCGGGCCGCAGATCCTGACGCTCGCGGTCCATGACGGCCGCTTCCCCTCGGTGGGCTCCCGGCACGCGCCGGCGATCCGCCTCGAGCGCGCGATCCGCGATCTGTTCGGCCACGAGCCCATCGGTCTCGCCGATACGCGCCCGTGGCTCGACCACGGCGCTTGGCCGCTCGCGGCGCCGCTATCGAAGCGCCGCCTTGCCGCCGCGCCGCGCTCGCGCGCCGACTACAAGTTCCTGCCGGTCGAAGGCGAGGACCTGCATCAGATTCCGGTCGGACCGGTGCATGCCGGCATCATCGAGCCCGGCCATTTCCGCTTCACCGCCAACGGCGAAACGGTCGTGCGGCTCGAAGAGCGGCTCGGCTATGTGCACAAGGGCGTCGAATGGCTGATGCAGGGCGCCACCGTCGAGCGCGCCGCGACGCTCGTCGGCCGGGTCTCCGGCGATTCCACGGTCGCCTATGCTTTTGCCTTCGCGCTCGCGGTCGAGACGGCGCTACGCATCGAGGTGCCGCCGCGCGCGCGTGTATCTGCGCGCGCTCATGGCCGAGCTCGAGCGCATCGCCAATCACCTCGGCGACTTCGGCGCCGTGTGCAACGACGCCACGTTCGTTCTGATCCATGCCCATTGCGGCATCTTGCGCGAGGAGGTTCTGCAGGCTTCGGATGCCGCCTTCGGCCATCGCCTGATGCGCGATTGCATCGTCCCGGGCGGGGTAGCGGCCGATATCAGCGCGGAGAATATTCGCCGGCTGAAGGCGCTGGTCGAGGCGATCGGGCCGCGCTTCCGCGAGCTGGTCACGATCTACGACGACACGCCCTCGCTGCAGGATCGAACCGTCACGACCGGCACCGTGTCGGCCGATCTGGTGCGCCGCTTCGCCGCCGGCGGCTATGTCGGCCGCGCCAGCGCGCGCGATTTCGATGTGCGGCGCGATCTCGCTTATGCGCCCTACGACAAGTTCGCGATCGAAGTGCCGTCGCTGCAGGCCGGCGACGTGGATGCGCGCGTGCGCATCCGGCTCCTGGAGATCGAAGCGAGCCTCAAGCTCGTCCGCCGCATTCTCGAGGCCTTGCCGCGCGGTCCGGTCCGCGCGCCGATGCGTGCCGCCAAGGACGAGCGGGAAGGGGTCGGCCTGGTCGAGGGCTTCCGCGGCGACGTCTTCGTCTATGTGCGTCTCGCGGCCGACGGCACGGTCGCGCGCTGCCATCCGCGCGATCCGTCCTGGTTTCAGTGGCCGCTGCTGGAGGTCGCGGTCAAGGACAACATCGTCGCCGACTTCCCGCTCTGCAATAAGTCCTTCAACTGTTCCTATTCGGGGCACGATCTCTGATGCGCTCGCTCCTGTTCAGATCGCTCGTCAAGGACCCGGTGACCATCGACGGGCCGGACGCCGACGCGCGCGCATCGAAGGAACTGGCAAGCACTTTGGACGATCTTTCGCGCCGGGTGCTCGGCCACTCGCTGGTGATCCGCGAGATCGATGCCGGTTCCTGCAACGGATGCGAGCTGGAAATCCACGCGCTGAACAATCCGGTCTATGACCTGGAGCGCCTGGGCCTGAAGTTCGCGGCTTCCCCGCGGCACGCCGACGTGCTGCTCGTCACCGGTCCCGTCACCCACAACATGCGCATGGCGCTGGAGCGCACCTGGCGCGCGACGCCGGATCCGAAATGGGTGGTGGCGCTCGGCGATTGCGCCTGTTCGGGCGGCGTGTTCGCCGGGAGCTACGCCTGCGTCGGGCCGGTGAGCGCCGTGGTCCCGGTCGATCTGCACATTGCCGGCTGCCCGCCGCGGCCGATCGAAATTCTCAAAGGTCTGGTGGCGCTGCTCGATGCCGCCTCGCGCCGCGGCGTGAACGGCCAGGGGGAGTCGCAATGAGGCTGGCACCCCGGCGCCGGATCGGCTAGCACCCCGCCATGCATCGCCGCGTCCGCTCATTTGTCGCGCTGTGCGCCGCTTACGCCTTGGTGTTTGCGGCGCTCATGGGTGCGCTCGGCTCCGCCCGCGCCGCGATGCCCGACGGCTTCCAGCTCTGCATCGCCGGTACTTCAAGCGATGGACCCGTTCCGGCCCGGGCCGAGCATGAGCTCTGCTGTGTTCTCTGCGTCGCCGGCGGACAGCCGGCGCTGGCGGGCGGCTCGATCGCGCCGCTCGCGGACGCTCTTGGCCGCGATGTGTCGGTCTTGGCCCTTGCACCGGTGCTCCGTCAATTCGAGCGCCTGTCTTCGGCGCGCCACGCGGGCCTCCGTCACTCGCCTGATCCCGCCTTCATCATCCTCATCGATCGGATCGGAGCCGCCGTAACGGCGCGCTCTCGCGCAACGGAGACCATCATGCGCTTCATTCTCAGGACTATTCCTCGCCGCAGCCCTCGCAGCCGTCGCAACGTTCGCCTCGGCCCACGACTACACCAAGGGCTCGCTCAAGATCGACCATCCCTGGTCGCGGGCGACGCCGCACGGCGCGCAGGTCGCCGGCGGCTATCTCGTGATCGAGAACAAAGGCGCCGACGCCGACCGGCTCGTGAGCGTCACGAGCGAAATCGCCGGCCGGGTCGAGATTCACGAAATGGCGGTGCAGGACGGAATCATGAAGATGCGTCCGCTCGCGCGCGGCCTCGAAATCAAACCCGGCGCAACCGCCAAGCTCGAGCCGGGCGGGTTTCATGTCATGTTCATGAACTTGAAGCGTCCGCTCAAGGCAGGGCGAGAAGTTCAAGGGCACGCTCGTGTTCGAGAAGGCCGGCCCGCTCGAGGTCGAGTTCAAGGTCGAGGCCATGGGCGCGAGCCCCGGCCACGGGCACTAAGAAGAGTCTCGCGCTAACCGGGCGGCGGTCGTAGCCCATTACCGTTCGGCCCGGTGCGGAATGAAGGCTCCGCGGGACCCACGGCTGGGAAGAGCCAAGGCCGCGATAGATAACGTTCGGTTAACTCCGGCCCGCGATGCTGCCCCGCCGCCCGATTCAGGGGCGGCAATCGCAGGGACGAGCACATGTTGCGGGTTCAGGACCTGCCGATCCGGGCGCGTATCCTCGGCGGCTTCGTTGCCGTGGTCGCTGTCGCCGGCATCGCGGTCGGCGCCGGGCTCTACGGCCTCTCCGGACTGCAGAAGGATGCGCTCGACCTGCGCGAAACCTCGGCGACCGCTCTGTTCGCCAATCGTCTCGATGCCGACATGGCCAAGACGCTCGTCGGCGCCCACCACTACATGGACACGTCGCACGGAGCAGGCGCTCTTCCGCGCGCATCATTTCCTCGAATCGCGCGAAAGAATGGATCGAGACGTTGAAAAAGCGCAGCAGACGCCGACGACAGGCGAACTCGTGCGCAAGGTCGATGCGACGATTGTTCGCTACGAGCAGAGCGCCGAAAAAGTATTCGAGCTGATGCGCGATCGCGACAAGCTCTTGATCGAGATCGTCGAGCAACTCGGCACGGAGATCGCGGGCGAGCTCTTCAGCGTGAGCAATCGGGCGGCCGATCGCTACAACCACACGGTCGTCATGATCGCGACCGAAGCGCAAGAACAAGTTTCCGACGCTCAGCACGATCGCCTATCGTTACGTTTTCCGCGAGAATCCGAGGACGGATCCGGCGCGCATCACCGCCGAGCTCGATCGCCTCGATCAAAATATCCTGAAAATGCGCGAAGGACTGCAGGAATTCGAGCGCGAAGCGACGATGAGCAGGATTCGCGACCTGCTGAAGCGCTATCGTGACGGAATGAGTCTGCTGAGCGAGATCGGACGAACGATCGCGAATCTGCGCGACAAGGAATTCGAGCAGATCAGCACCGAGGTCTCCGATACGTTGCGCGAGCTCGAGCGCCTGAATACGACGCGTCAGGCCGCGGTTGCCGCGCGAACCGAGCGAACGGCAACCACCACCACCTCGACGATAATTCTCGCCGCCATACTCTCGTTGCTGACCGGCTTGACCCTCGGGCTGCTGGTGACCGGCGGGATCAGCCGGCCCGTGCTGGCGCTGTCGCGGACGATGCGGAAGCTGGCCGAGGGCGATACCTCGGTGGAGCTCAAGGACACCGACCGGAAGGACGAGATCGGCGAGATGTCGCGCGCCGTCGCCGTCTTCCGCGACAACATGATCGAACGCGGCCGGCTCGAGGAAACCAGCCGCGGGGACCGCCAGACGCGCGAGCGCCGCGCGCGGCGGGTCGACGAGTTGATGACGGCGTTTCGCTCGTCGGTCCAGGAAGCGCTCGGCTCGGTCGGCGCCGACAGCGAGCGCATGGAGATGACCGCGCGCAGCCTCACCGATATCGCGACCGAGGCCGACCGCCAGGCGCTCGCAGCCTCCAGCGCTTCCCAGCAGACCACGAGCAACGTGCAGACGGTCGCCAGCGCTGCCGACGAGCTCGCCGCCTCCGTGAGCGAGATCGGCCGCCTGATCGAATCGGCCAACGACCACGTACGCCGCGCGACCGAGATGACCCAGGTCGGAACCAAGCGCATCGAGGGTCTTTCGCAGGCGGCGCAGAAGATCGGCGAGGTGGTGAGCCTGATCCAGGAGATCGCGGCGCAAACCAATCTTCTGGCCCTCAATGCGACGATCGAGGCCGCGCGCGCCGGCGACGCCGGCCGCGGCTTCGCCGTGGTGGCGACCGAGGTGAAATCGCTCGCCGAGCAGACCGCGCGCGCCACCGGCGACATCGGGCTGCAGGTGTCGGGCATCCAGAAGGCGACGGACGAGGCCGTGCGCGCGATCGGCGAGATCGCCCAGGCCATGAACGAGGTCAACGGTTTCGCCAGTGCCGTCGCCGCCGCGGTCGAGGAGCAGAATGCCGCAACCCACGAGATCTCGCGCAACGTCCAGCACGCGGCCGCCGGCAGCGAGAATCTGACCCAGAACGTGTCCGGCGTTACCCGCACCATCGGCGAGACCAGCCAATCGGCGCACCAGGTGTTCGAGGCTTCGCAGAATCTCGGCCGCCAGGCGCAGATCCTGCGCCAGTCCGTCGAGCGCTTCCTCTCCGATGTCGCCGCGGCCTGATCGGCCACACAAGCGCTTCACTTCGAAATGGCCTAGGTGCGTGCACGAGCACGTAGCCGCGCACCAATTTTCGTTTTGTCGAATTCGCCCGATCGTATATTCACAATTCATGTATCTCGATGAGGCTATCGCCCGATCGAAGCGCGGTTTCGGTCAATGAGTGCCATCACGCTGAGCAACGCCTTCTTGCTGGTCGGCGCCGCGCTGGTGGTGGTCGGCGTATTCTCGAGCCTCATCGCCTCGCGCTTCGGCGCTCCCTTGCTGCTCGTCTTCTTGATCATCGGCATGCTTGCCGGTGAGGAGGGGCCGGGCGGCATCAAGTTCGACGACTACCAGCTCACTTATCTGGTCGGCTCCGGCGCTCTTGCGGTGATCCTGTTCGACGGCGGGCTGCGCACTCGCTTCGCAAGGTTCCGCGGCACTCTCTTTCCGGCGCTGTTGCTTGCGACCGTCGGCGTATTCATTACTGCGCTGATCGTCGGCGTCGCCGCGTGGGCGGTGTTGGGGGTCGGCCTGCTCGGCGGCGTGCTGGTGGGCGTAATCGTGTCCTCCACCGACGCGGCGGCGGTGTTCTTTCTCATTCGCGCCCACGGACTTCAGCTCAAGCGCCGGCTCGCGGCGACCCTCGAGATCGAATCCGGCACCAACGACCCGGTCGCCGTGTTCTTGACCGTAGTGGTCGTCAGTCTCTTGCTCGCGAGTGGCCGGGCGTCCGGCTGGCAGATCGCGATCGATCTCGCGCGTGAGGCGGTCGTCGGCGTCGCGTTCGGCGTCGCCGGCGGCATCGGGCTGGTGTGGAGCCTCAACCGGGTGACGCTTCCCGGCGGGCTGCATCCGCTGTTCGTCGTCGCTTCGGCGGTGTTCATCTACGCGTTCGCCGCGATATTGGGCGGCTCGGGCTTTCTCGCCGTCTATCTCGCCGGCCTGGTCGTCGGAAACCGGCCGGTGCGCGCATTCGCCTCGATCACGAGCTTCCATGACACCGTGACCTGGCTGTGCCAGCTCGTGATGTTCATCCTGCTCGGGCTCCTGGTGACGCCGAGCAAGGTTCTTCCCGTGCTCGCGCCCGCCTTGATTGTCGCGCTGGTGCTGATTTTCATCGCGCGCCCGGTCGCGGTCTGGCTTTGTCTCGCCCCGTTCAATTTCTCGTCGGCGGAGAAGAGCTTCATCTCCTGGGTCGGCCTGCGCGGCGCCGTCTCGATTTTCCTCGCCGCCATCCCGACGCTTTCGAACGTTCCCGGCGCCGAGATCTATTTCAACGTCGCGTTCGTGGCGGTGTTCGTGTCGCTCGCGCTGCAGGGCTGGACCGTCGAGTTCGCCGCGCGCCGGCTCAATGTCGCGCTGCCGGATGCGGCCCCGGAGGTGAAACGCATCGAGATCGATCTGCCCGGCCAGCTCGACGACGAACTCGTCGGCTATCCGGTGGTCGCCGGGAGCCCGGTGCTGAGTCACGGCACGGTGCCGACCTGGGCGCGGCCGCTCCTGATCGTGCGCGACGAGCACATCCTCTCGCCGGCCGAGGCCGGCGTGTTGCGCGTCGGCGATTACGGCTATTTCCTCGCGCCGCCGCAGCCGCGTGGCGCGGCTCGACCGGTCTGTTCGCCGTGGCCGAGGGTCCGGCGGATCGGGAAGTGGCGACCGCCTTCCCGTTCAAGGGCGATATCCGCGTCGGCGCGATCGCCGAGATGTACGGTCTCGAAATTCCCGCGACCGAGCGCGATCTTTCCATCGCCGATCTGTTCGCCGACCGTTTCGACGAGGATCTGCGTGTCGGCCGCCGCATCGATCTCGGCCCCGCTGCGCTGTTCGTGCGCGAGATGGACGGCGACCGGGTGTCGCTCGCGGGCCTCGAGTTCGCTGATTGCCGACGAACCGGCGCTCGCGTTCCCGCCGGTCGCGCTGCGGCGCTTGTTCGCGCCGCCGCAATGGCTCTCCCGCTTCACCGCGCGCCGCAAGGCGCGCGAGCCGGGAAGGGCAGGGCTCATGAGCGGCCTCTGGCGCCCTTGGGAGGTCTGCGGCATGGTCGTCGCCCATTCGATCGGGAGCTGACATTGGTTCTGCTCTTTCGAGGCGGCAAGGGGAGAGCCGCGCCGGACGCGACGCGCGAGCTGGCGCGGCGCGTGCGCGCACTCCTCGAACTTCCCGACGAGGCCACGGTGTCGGTGACCGAGTTCGCCTGCGGCGATCCGGCCTGCGGCGGCGCCGAGACCGCGATCATCGTGATGCGTCCGGGCCGCCGCACCGAGCATGTGAAGCTCCTGATGCCGGTATCCTCGGTCGGCGATGACGCGCTGAGATCGGCGCTTGCGCCGCTTGTGCACTCTCCGGCGGTCACACATGAATCCGGTCTTCGCCGGCCTGCAAACCTCCGTCTTCGAGGTGATGTCGGGGCTCGCGCGCGAGCATAACGCCATCAATCTCGGCCAGGGTTTTCCCGACGATCCGGGCCCCGAGGACGTGCGGATGAAGGCGGCCGAGGCGGTGATCTCCGGCTGGAACCAGTATCCGCCGATGCTCGGCCTGCCGGAGCTACGCCGCGCGGTCGCCGCGCACTATCGCCACTGGCAGGGGCTCGCGCTCGATCCCGATACCGAGGTGATGATCACTTCAGGCGCCACCGAAGCGCTCGCCGGCGCGATGCTGGCGCTGATCGAGCCGGGCGACGAGGTCGTGCTGTTCCAGCCGCTCTACGATGCGTATCTGCCGCTCGTGCTGCGCGCCGGCGGCGTGCCGAAGCTCGTGCGCCTGAAGCCGCCCGACTGGCGCTTCGATGAGGAGATGCTGTCGCGCGCGTTCTCCCCGCGCACCAAGGTCGTGCTGTTCAACAATCCGCTCAATCCGACCGCCACCGTCTATGGCGAGGACCAGCTCTCGCTGCTCGCGCATTTCTGCATGGCGCATAACAGCATCGTCGTGTGCGACGAGGTGTGGGAACACGTGGTGTTCGATGGCCGCCGGCACGTCTCCATGTTCGCGCGTGCCCGGCATGCGTTCGCGCACGGTGAAGATCGGCTCGGCCGGGAAGATTTTCTCGCTCACCGGCTGGAAGGTCGGCTTCGTTTGCGCCGCGCCGGAGATCTTGCGGGTGCTGGCCAAGGCGCACCAGTACATCACCTTCACCACGCCGCCGAACCTGCAGACGGCGGTGACCTACGGGCTCGGCAAGGACAATTCCTATTTCGAGGGGATGCGCCGCGATCTGGCGCGCTCGCGCGACCGCTTCACCAAGGGGCTGAAGCAAATCGGCTTCCCGGTGCTGGAGAGCCAGGGCACCTATTTCGTCAGCGTCGATCTGGCTCCGCTCGGCCTGAACATCGACGACGAGAGTTTCTGCAAGCGCCTGGTCGCCGAGCACAAGGTGGCGGCGATCCCGGTCTCGGCGTTCTATGCCGAGGACCCGGTGAAGAGCGTCGTGCGCTTCTGCTTCGCCAAGAAGGATGCAACGCTCGACGGCGCGCTGGAGCGGCTGGCCGGAGCGCTCAGGCGGAGAGCCTAGCCGAGTTCAGCGAACGCCTTTTAGCCGCTCAATCTCGCGCCGCGCTTCGGCGACGAGCGCGTGGTTGGGATGCCGCGCGATGAAAAGCTCGAACGCTTCCACGTGCCGCGTCCCTTGGCCAGATCGTATTCCTCGCGGACGCGATCTCCGGATCGCGCGGACGCGGCAGGGGTTCGCTGTGCCGACTCTGCGCGAGAAGGACGGATCGTCGGTCTTTGCCATCGGACGGCTCCTCTCGACGAGCGGGCTCGGGTATGTCGTCAGACCACCCACGAACAGGATCGCGGCGGTGAGCGAGACCAGAATAACGGCTCGGTAGATCATTCTACACCCTGCGCCAATCGGCTGAATCATCTCCCTAAAATGGTCGCGACAAACTGACGGAATTGAGTTCCCGGAACGTCGCTTGGCGGGGCCGTATCCTGGGCGCAGGCGGGGGATCGCAATTTTCCATGAAATCTGGCAAGGGCATTGCAAGCCCACCAGCCTGCCCTTGCGCTGTCCTCGGTTGGGGGCGCTGGAGTTTCAAATGATCCTGCTTTCGCGGCTACTGCCCATCGTCGCGCTCACGCTCGGAATGTCGGGCTCGGCGTTTGCCCATGCCGACCATGCGGCGGCGTTCGGATTTTCGTCGGGATTTCTCCACCCCTTCGGCGGGCTGGATCACGTCCTCGCCATGATCGCGGTCGGCCTGCTGGCCGCTCAGCTGGGTGGCCGGGCGCTCTGGCTGGTGCCGGGCACGTTCGTGACGGTCATGGCGCTGGCCGCCGCGGCGGGCGTCGTAGGCGTTCCCTTGCCGGGCACCGAATACGGGATCCTGCTTTCGATCGTCGCAATCTCGCTGCCGGTGGCGCTGGCGCTCGGCATGCCGGTCACTTTGGCCATGGCTGCTGGTGGGCGTCTTCGCGATCTTCCACGGCCATGCCCATGGTGCTGAACTCCCGGCCGGCGCCGAGGCTGCGCCCTATGTCGCTGGCTTCGCCCTGGCGACGGCGCTGATCCACGCAGCGGGCATCGCGTTTGGCCTGGCCCTCGGCAGGCTTGCCATGGGCCGCCCGGCGCTGCGTATCGCCGGTGGCGCCATCCTGTTGGCCGGCTGTTTCCTGGCCGCTGTATAGCCGCCTATTGCCCTTGCCTAATAAGTTGGCAGCTCGACGCATTGCTGAACGTTTTTTGTGCAGGCCTGTTACAGAGCCTTTGATTTTCGAGGCTTCGCACCCTCCGAACGCTGGCATGTGCGTTGCAATAAGGGCCCCGAGCACGCGTGACGGGGGTCGCGCGTGCGCGTGAACCTCATGAGGGAATTCCACATGCTGAAACTGATCACCCGTCGCGCGTTCGGCGCCGCTGCTTTCGGTGCCGCCGCGTATGCAATGGCTGCCGCGCCTGCGGTAGCGCAGGAGACCATCAAGGTCGGCATCCTGCATTCGCTCTCCGGCACCATGGCCATCAGCGAAACCACGCTGAAGGACACCATGCTGTTCCTCATCGACGAGCAGAACAAGAAGGGCGGCTTGCTCGGCAAGAAGCTCGAGGCGGTCGTCGTCGACCCGGCCTCGAACTGGCCGCTGTTCGCCGAGAAGGCGCGCGAACTCATCAACAAGGACAAGGTAGCCGTCGTGTTCGGCTGCTGGACCTCGGTGTCGCGCAAGTCCGTGCTGCCGGTGTTCAAGGAGCTGAACTCGATCCTGTTCTACCCGGTGCAGTACGAGGGCGAGGAGAGCGAGCGTAACGTGTTCTATACCGGCGCCGCGCCGAACCAGCAGGCGATCCCGGCCGTCGACTACCTGATGGCCAACGAAAAGGTGCAGCGCTGGGTTCTGGCCGGCACCGACTACGTCTATCCGCGCACCACCAACAAGATCCTTGAGGCCTATCTGAAGTCGAAGGGCGTCAAGCAAGAAGACATCATGATCAACTACACGCCGTTCGGGCACGCCGACTTCCAGACCATCGTCGCCGACATCAAGAAGTTCGGCACCGCGGGCAAGAAGACGGCGGTGGTGTCCACCATCAACGGCGACGCCAACGTGCCGTTCTATAAGGAGCTCGGCAACCAGGGCATCAAGGCGACCGATATTCCGGTCGTGGCGTTCTCGGTCGGCGAGGAAGAGCTCGCCGGTCTCGACACCAAGCCCTTGCTCGGCCACCTGGCCGCCTGGAACTACTTCCAGTCGATCAAGGACGCGAAGAACGCCGAGTTCATCGCCAAGTGGAAGGCCTTCATCAAGAACCCGAAGCGCGTCACCAACGACCCGATGGAAGCCCACGTGATCGGCTTCGCCATGTGGGTCGCGGCGGTGCAGAAGGTCGGCACCACCGATCCGGATAAGGTGATCGCCGCCTTGCCCGGCATCAAGGCGCCGAACCTCACCGGCGGCATCTCGGAGATGCTCCCCAACCACCACATCACCAAGCCCGTGTTCATCGGCGAAGTCCGCGCCGACGGCCAGTTCGACGTGGTGTGGAAAACTTCGGGCCTCGTCCCCGGCGAAGCTTGGTCCCCGCATCTGGAAGGCTCCAAGGACCTGGTCGCCGACTGGGTGACCCTGAAGTGCGGGAACTATAATAAGATCACCAAGAAGTGCGGCTCCTGAACCTTCGCCGCTCTGCTTGACCTGATCCGGCTGGGCGGGGAGCATGCTCCCCGCCCGGTCCACCAAGAACGGGGTCGCCCGACAATGCGAAGCCTCGCAGCGCTCTTGCTCGCTCTTTCGATCGGCCTCCTGACGGCCATCGGCCCGGTCCCGGCGCACGCCGGCCCCTTCGAAGATGCGCTCGCCAAATTCTCCACCGACAGCTTTCCCGACACCGAGGCTGCTATCGTCGAGCTGGCGACGAGCGGCAATGCCGAAGCCGCGACCGTGGTGGCCGCCGCCGCCGAGGGCCGGCTCCTGTTCCATCCCGATACCAAGACGGTCTACGTCAAAGGCACGGACGGCAAGCTCTATGAGGCGGCCACCAAGAAGGCGGTGGATCCGGAGCCTGCGGGCCTGAATCCGGTCCGCCTCAATAACCGCATACGCCGTGCGCTCGAAGCCGCGCTCGGCGCGCTCACGCTGCTCTCGCCCGATCCCGTCGTCCGTTTCGACGCGGCCCAGGCCGTGTTCAAGTCGCGCGATGCCGGCGCGCTCGCGGCCGTCGAGGCGTCGCTCGCCAAGGAATCCGATCCGCGCATCAAGCGCGCGCTCGCCGAGGCCCGTGCCGCGATTCTGGTGTTCAAATCCGACGCGCCGGCGGCCGATCGCGCCGCCGCCGTCGGAATCATCGCCGCGCGCGGCGATCAGGATTTGCTGGCACTCCTGCGCTCGCTCCCGGCCGACGCTCCGGCCAGTGTAAAGCAAGCGGCCACCGACGCGCTGGCTTCGGTGGAGCGCAACCTCGCGATATGGAACCTCGGGCAAAACGTCTGGTACGGGCTTTCGCTCGGCTCGGTGCTGTTGCTGGCCGCCATCGGGCTGGCCATCACGTTCGGCGTCATGGGCGTCATCAACATGGCGCATGGCGAGATGGTGATGCTCGGCGCTTACGTCACCTTCGTCGTGCAGGAATGGATCCGCAGCAACAATCCCGCCTTGTTCGACTGGTCGCTCGTCATCGCCGTGCCGCTCGCCTTCCTGGTGGCCGGCGCGATCGGCATGCTGATCGAGCGCGGCATCATTCGCTACCTCTATGGGCGGCCGCTGGAAACGCTGCTCGCAACCTGGGGCCTTTCGCTGATCATCCAGCAGGCGGTGCGCACCAGCTTCGGGTCCTCGAACCGCGAAGTCGGCTCGCCGAGCTGGATGTCGGGCTCCTTCGAGCTCGGCCAGCTTTCCATCACCTACGGCCGGCTATGGATCATCGTCTTTTCGCTCGCGGTATTCGTGGCCTTGCTGTTCGTGCTGCGCTTCACGCGCTTCGGGCTGGAGATGCGCGCGGTGACGCAAAACCGCCCGATGGCCGCCTCCATGGGCATCCGCACCAGCCGCGTCGATGCGCTCACCTTCGGGCTCGGTTCCGGCATCGCCGGCATGGCGGGCGTCGCGCTCTCGCAGATCGACAATGTCTCGCCCAATCTCGGCCAGGGCTACATCATCGACAGCTTCCTCGTGGTCGTGTTCGGCGGCGTCGGCAATCTGTTCGGGACGCTGGTCGGCGCCATGACGCTCGGCATCGCGAATAAATTGCTTGAGCCTTTCACCGGCGCGGTGCTCGGCAAGATCATCTTCCTGGTGCTGGTCATCCTGTTCATCCAGAAGCGCCCGCGCGGCCTGTTCGCGCTCAGGGGCAGGGCGGTCGAGGCATGAGCGAGCGGGATTTGACATATACGTCCTCATGGTTCGAGACGCGTCGCTTCGCGACGCTCCTCACCATGCGGACGTTAGGGAAACGCCCTCATCCTTCGAGACGACGCCCTCTCAGGCGCTCCTCAGGATGAGGGCGCGCACGCACGCATGAGACCGCCCCTGACCGCACGCCTGCTCGACGGCCGGGGCTGGCTGTTCCTCGCCGTGCTCGCGATCGTCGCGCTGGCGGTGCCGGCGGCCAATCTGCTGCTGCCGCCCTCGTCGCCGTTCTATCTGCCGGCCTACTGGGTGCCGCTGCTCGGCAAATATCTTTGCTACGCGCTGCTCGCGCTCGCCGTGGACCTGATCTGGGGCTATGCCGGAATTCTTTCGCTCGGGCACGGCGCGTTCTTCGCGCTCGGCGGCTACGCCATGGGCATGTACCTGATGCGCCAGATCGGCACGCGCGGCGTCTACGCCGATCCGATCCGGCCCGACTTCATGGTGTTCCTCAACTGGCCGGAGCTTCCGGTCTATTGGTACGGCTTCAACTGGTTCGCCTATGCCGGGCTGATGGTGCTGCTGGTTCCCGCCGTGCTGGCGTTCGTGTTCGGCTGGTTTGCCTTCCGCTCGCGCGTCACCGGCGTCTATCTCTCGATCATCACCCAGGCGCTGACCTTCGCGCTGATGCTCGGCTTCTTTCGCAACAATTTCGGCTTCGGCGGCAATAACGGCCTCACCGATTTCAAGGACATCCTCGGCTTCAACGTCCAGGCGCCGACGACGCGCGCGGTATTGTTCTTCCTCTCGGCCCTGGCCTTGGCTTTGGGCTTCCTGCTCTGTCAGTGGCTGGTGAAGTCGAAATTCGGCAAGGTTCTGGTCGCGATCCGCGACGAAGAATCGCGCGTGCGCTTCCTCGGCTACCGGGTCGAGAACTACAAGCTCGCCGCCTTCGTGTTGTCGTCGTGCCTCGCCGGCCTCGCCGGCGCGCTCTACGTGCCGCAGGTCGGCATCATCAATCCGAGCGAGTTTTCGCCGGCCAATTCCATCGAGATCGTGATCTGGGTCGCGGTCGGCGGCCGCGGCACGCTGGTCGGCGCCGCGCTCGGCGCCGTGGTGGTGAATTACGCGAAAACCTTCTTCACCGGCGGCTCCGTCGTGCCTTATTGGATATTCGGTGTGATTTCGGTCCTCGCTTTGATCGGAATCACGATCTGGATGCGGCAAGCGATCCTCGGCGCACTGATTGGCGCGGCGGCCGCCGCCGCGGCCTGGGCTGTGCCGCTTCTCGTCGCGTCTTTCTCGCCTTACGCGGCGGGGGTCCTGGCCGGTTACGGCGGACCGCTTGCCGTGGCCGTGCTGCTCGCGATCGTAAGCCTGGTGAAAGCCGGCCATCCGCTTGCGGTCGGCGCGACCTTCGGCGCGCTCGTATTCGGCTTCTTCATCTCGCCCTACACGACCGTGGCGCTTGCCCCCTATTGGCTGTTCGCGCTCGGCGGCTTGTTCATCCTGGTCACGCTGCTGTTGCCCAAGGGCATCGTCGGCACGATCTCCGACTGGTTCGGCAAGGAGCCCGCCAACGGCACCATGGCCTCGAACGGCCGCGCTGCGGAATTGATGCCGATGCCGAAGGCGGCGGAGTAGCGTCATGACCACCGGCACCTCTCCGGAATCGCTCCTTTACCTCGACGGCGTCAGCGTCTCGTTCGACGGCTTCCGCGCGCTGAACAAATTGTCGCTCGTGGTCGAGCCCGGCGAGATGCGGGCCATCATCGGCCCCAACGGCGCGGGGAAAACCACGATGATGGACGTGATCACCGGCAAGACGCGGCCCGACGAGGGCGACGTGCTGTTCGGCGGCGAGATCGATCTGACCAAGCTCGACGAGGCCGCGATCGCGCTCTTGGGCATCGGCCGCAAGTTCCAGAAGCCGACCGTGTTCGACCACCACTCGGTCGACGACAACCTGGTGCTCGCGCTCGCCGGCAACCGCAATGCCCGCGCCGCCGCGTTCTGGCGCCCGAACTCGGAGGAGCGCGACCGCATCGACGAACTCCTCGGAATCGTAAGGCTTTCCGATCACCGCAGCCGGCTGGCCGGTCGTCTTTCCCATGGCCAGAAACAATGGCTCGAGATCGGCATGCTGCTCGCGCAGGAGCCGCGGCTGCTTCTGGTGGACGAGCCCGCCGCCGGCATGACCGATGCCGAGACCCACCAGACCGCGGAGCTGCTGCGCGAAATCAACCGCGACCGCACGGTGATCGTGGTCGAACACGACATGAGCTTCGTGCGCGCGCTCGGCGTGCGCGTGACCGTGCTGCACGAGGGCTCGGTGCTGGCCGAAGGTTCGATCGATCAAGTCTCCGCCGACGAGCGGGTGATCGAAGTGTATCTGGGGCGGTGATTGGAATGCGCGAGACGTACGACTTTCAAGTCATTCCGGGGCGCCGCGTAACGGCGAGCCCGGAATCGATATCCACGGTCGGTGGTTATGGATTCCGGGTTGCCTCGCTTCGCTCGGCCCCCGGAATGACGAAGTGAGATAGGCATGCTCGAAGTGAAAAACATCGACCTGTTCTACGGCGCCGCGCAGGCGCTGCGCGGGATTTCGCTGAACGTCGAACCCGGCAGGGTCACCTGCGTGCTCGGCCGCAACGGCGTCGGCAAGACGAGCTTGCTGCGCGCCATCGTCGGCCAGCAGCCGATCAGCGCGGGATCGATCGTGCTCGACGGCAAGGACATCACCAAGCTCGTGCCCTATGAACGCGCGCGGCTCGGCGTCGGCTATGTGCCGCAAGGGCCGCGAGATCTTCCCGCTGCTGACCGTCGAGGAGAATTTGGAGACCGGCTTCGCGCCCCTGCCGCGCGCGAACCGCGATGTGCCCGACGACGTCTATTCGCTGTTTCCGGTGCTGCAGGACATGCTGCGCCGGCAGAGGCGGCGACCTCTCCGGCGGCCAGCAGCAACAGCTCGCCATCGCGCGCGCGCTGGTGATGCGGCCCCGCGTGCTGGTGCTCGACGAGCCGACCGAAGGCATCCAGCCTTCGATCATCAAGGACATCGGCAACGCGATTAAGTACTTGCGCAACCGGGGCGACATCGCGATCCTGCTGGTGGAACAGTATTTCGAATTCGCCAAGGAGCTTGCCGACAGCTTCGCGGTCATGGATCGCGGACAGTTCGTGCTCACCGGCGACCGCGAGGCGATGCAGCGAACCGATGTCCGTCAACGTCTCTCCCTCTGATGTGAAGGCGGGCCAGCCGCCGTCGCTGCGCGCGATCGGCGCGGTGCGGCTGCTGGCGCGCGCGGTCGAGGGCGGCACCGAGGCGTACGAGGTCGAAGAGTCAGGGCCGCTGCGGCTGCGTTTCCCGCGGCTGGCGGAAGAGGCGCTCGAAGCGATCCTGATCAATACCGGCGGCGGCATTGCCGGCGGCGACCGGCTCGAGATTGCGGTGGAAGCCGGGGAGGGCGCGCGCGTCGCGCTCACCAGCCAGGCGGCGGAGAAAATCTATCGCGCCACCGGCCCGGCGGCGCGCATCACGCTGCGTCTCGAAGCCCGTTCCGGCGCCCGGCTCGACTGGCTGCCGCAGGAAACCATTCTGTTCGACCGCGCCCGCGTGGCGCGGACGCTCGACGCCGATGTCGCGGCCGATGCGCGGCTGACCATCTGCGAAGCGATCGTGTTCGGCCGCACGGCGATGGACGAGCGTGTGCGTTCCGGCACCTGGCGCGACCAGTGGCGCATCCGCCGCGGCGGACGGCTCGTGTTCGCCGACGCGCTCACGCTCGATGGAAGCATTGAGAAAATTTTGGCGCGTCCGGCGGTGGCCGCAGGCGCGGCGGCGATCGCGACCATCGTGCAGGTCGCGCCCGATGCGGAGACGCGGCTCGATGCACTGCGCGCGACATTCGGATGACGAGATCGAAGCCGGCGCCAGCGCGTTCGACGGAATTCTGATCGCGCGACTCGTCGCGCCGGACGGCTTCGCGCTTCGCCGGACGTTGCTCGATGCGCTGCGCGGCGCTCGACTGCGCGCCGCCGCCTGCTTTCACACTCTAGACACTCGGGAGGAATCCATGAACCTGACACCCCGGGAGAAGGACAAGCTCTCTGATCGCCATGGCCGCGGAGGTGGCGCGCAAGCGCCTCAAGCGCGGCGTCAAGCTCAACCATCCCGAAGCGATCGCACTTATCTCCGACGCGGTGGTCGAGGGCGCGCGCGACGGCAAGACCGTGGCGCAGCTCATGCAGTTCGGCGCGAAGATTCTGAAAGCCAGCCAGGTCATGGATGGCGTCGCCGAGATGATCCACGATGTGCAGGTGGAAGCGACATTCCCCGACGGCACCAAGCTCGTCACGGTTCACGACCCGATCCGCGGCGGCTCGAAGAAGAAGGGCAAGGCCAGGCCGGTGCCGGGCGAGATCATCGCGGCCAAGGGAGACGTGGAGCTCAACGCAGGGCGCGCAACCATCACACTGAAAGTCGCCAATACCGGCGACCGGCCGATCCAGGTCGGCAGCCACTACCACTTCTTCGAGACCAACCCGGCGCTGCGCTTCGACCGCGACCGGGCCCGTGGCATGCGGCTCGCCATCCCATCAGGGACTGCCGTGCGCTTCGAACCGGGCCAGACCCGCGAGGTGACGTTGGTAGCGCTGGTCGGCAAGCGGGAGGTGTACGGGTTCCGCCAAGGGGTTATGGGGAAGCTTTGAATCTCTTGATTTACAGTGAGACATATGGTAAGTCCTTACATTTGTAAGACAAATGTAAGGAGAAAGCTGAAATGACTTACCGCAGCGCCATACCGGATGCGAGCCACCCTCACCAGCAAGGGCCAGATCACGCTGCCCGTCGAACTCCGCCGCCGCTGGGAACTCAAGGCCGGCGACCAGCTCGATTTCGCCATCGACGACGGCCGGGTCCTGCTGCGCAAGCATATCCGCCGTTCGATCTTCGAAGCGCTCAAGGAGCTGCCGCCGCTGTCGCTCGGCCGTCCCTTGACCCAGGAAGACATCGACCGGGCGGTCGATGAGGGCATGGAAGAGCAGGAGCGGCGCGTGCGTCGAGAGGATCGAGTGGTGCTCGCGGACCAATGCGTCTACGCCTCTCGGTCGAACCGACGCGATTCAGGCGCTGGCGGCGGACCGGGTGGTGGCAAGTGCGCGGGATCGCGGCGGCTGTTTCATCAATCCGATCGTGCTCGCTGAGCTCGCATGGACTCTCGACCGGACGTACAAGCTCAACCGCGCCGGCGTCACCGAACGTATCGATCGCATCCTGAATTCGGCTGAATTCGTAGTTCCATTCGCCGATGCAACGGCGGCGGCACTCGAGAAATATCGGTCGGGACCAGCGGGCTTTACCGATTATCTGCTCGCGGAGATCAATCGGTCGTTCAATTGCGAGACCACCTTCACGTTCGATCGCGCCGCCGCACGCGCGAACGGTTTCACCCTGCTCGCCGCCTGAGGTCCGCGATGAAAATGTCCCGCGCCGCCTATGCCGGCATGTTCGGCCCCACCACGGGCGACAAGGTGCGGCTGGCCGACACCGATCTCCTGATCGAGATCGAGAAGGATTTCACCACCTACGGCGAGGAGGTGAAGTTCGGCGGCGGCAAGACCATCCGCGACGGCATGGGCCAGTCGCAGGTCACCCGCGCGGCCGGCGCCGTCGATACCGTCATCACCAACGTGGTGATCCTCGATCATTGGGGCATCGTGAAGGCCGACGTCGGCATCAAGGACGGCCGCATCGCCGCCATCGGCAAGGCCGGCAACCCGGACATCCAGCCCAATGTCGACCATCATCATCGGCCCCGGCACCGAGGCGATCGCCGGCGAGGGCAAGATCCTCACCGCCGGCGGCTTCGACAGCCACATCCATTTCATCTCGCCCGCAGCAGATCGACGACGCGCTGATGTCCGGCGTCACCACCTTGCTCGGCGGCGGCACCGGCCCCGCCACCGGCACCAACGCCACCACCTGCACGCCGGGCGAATGGCACCTCGGCCGCATGATCCAGGCCGCCGACGCGTTTCTCGGTCAATCTCGGCTTTTCCGGCAAGGGCAATGCCTCGCTGCCCGCCGCGCTCGAGGAGCAGATCCTCGGCGGCGCCTGCGCGCTGAAATTGCACGAGGATTGGGGCACGACGCCGGCCGCGATCGATTGCTGCCTGTCGGTCGGCGACAAGTTCGACGTGCAGGTGATGATCCACACCGACACGCTGAACGAATCCGGCTTCGTCGAGGATTCGATCGCCGCCTTCAAGGGCCGCACCATTCACGCCTTCCATACCGAAGGCGCCGGCGGCGGCCACGCACCCGACATCATCAAGGTCGCGGGCCTGCCCAACGTGCTGCCGTCGTCCACCAATCCGACACGGCCCTTCACCGTGAATACGCTCGACGAGCATCTCGACATGCTGATGGTCTGCCACCATCTCGACCCAGGCATTGCCGAGGACTTGGCGTTTGCCGAGAGCCGCATCCGGCGCGAGACCATCGCCGCCGAGGATATCCTGCACGATCTCGGCGCGCTCTCCATGATGTCGTCCGACAGCCAGGCCATGGGCCGCATCGGCGAGGTGGTGATCCGCACTTGGCAGACCGCGGACAAGATGAAGAAGCAGCGCGGCGCTCTGCCGGGCGAGAAGGGCAACGACAATATCCGCGCCAAACGCTACGTCGCAAAATACACGATCAATCCGGCGATCACGCAGGGCGTGTCGAAGCACATCGGCTCGGTGGAGAAGGGCAAGCTCGCCGACCTGGTGCTGTGGGCTCCGGCCTTCTTCGGCGTGAAGCCGGACATGATCATCAAGGGCGGCTCGATCGTGGCGGCCCAGATGGGCGATCCGAACGCTTCGATCCCGACCCCGCAGCCGGTGCACTACCGGCCCATGTTCGGCGCCTTCGGCACGCGCGCGCACGGCGTCCTCGGTCGTCTTCGTCTCGAAAGCGGCGATGGAGAACGGTCTGCGCCAGAAGCTCGGCGTCGAGAAGCAATTCGTCGCCGTCGAGAACACCCGCAAGCTCTCGAAGAAGGACATGATCCACAACGACGCCACGCCCAACATCGAGGTCGACGCCGAGACCTATGAAGTGCGCGCCGACGGCAAGCTCCTGGTCTGCGAACCGGCCAAGGTGCTGCCCATGGCGCAGCGCTATTTCCTGTTCTAAGGCTGCGGGCGCCACGTTTGTCCTGTCATCCCGGGCGAGCCGCGCAGCGGCGAGACCCGGGATCGATAACCACCTCGCGCGCGAATATCGCGCAGCCGGCGGCTATGGATTCCGGCTCTCCGCGCGTCCAGGGTCGGGACGCGCGTCGGCCGGGATGACAGGAAACATGATCCGCGCGACCAAGGTGCTCTCGGCAGGCCACTGGGACCGCTCGAAAGAGGCGGACCGGATCGAGCTGCCGCACGATGGCCGCCATCGCCGGCGCGTGGCCATGCGCGGGGCCGGGGACACGGTGTTCCTGCTCGATCTCGCCGATGCCACCTTGCTCAGGCATGGCGACGGGCTGCAGCTCGAGGACGGCCGCTTCGTGCGCGTCGTGGCGGCGCCCGAGCCGATCGTCGAGATCAGGGGCGACGCGCATTTGCTCGCGCGCGTCGCTTGGCACATCGGCAATCGGCACGTGCCGGCGGAAATCCTGCCCGACCGCATCCGCATCGCCCGCGATCATGTGCTGGAAGAAATGGTCGAGAAGCTCGGAGCCAAGGTCTCTCATGTCGAGGCGCCGTTCGATCCCGAAGGCGGCGCCTATGCCGAGGAGACGGCGCGCGCCCACGGCCATCATCACGATCATGACCACGCGCACGGCAAGAAACACGGGCACTCGCATGAACACTGAAATCAGTTTGCCCACCCCCTCACCCGGTCGCGGCTTCGCAGCTCCCCTCCCTCTCCCCCTCCCACTAGCGGGAGGGGGAGAGGGAAGAGGGATGCCGAGCGCAGCGAGGCGTCCCGAGGGTGAGGGGGAGGGTAAACAGATTTGAGGCGCGCGAAGATGGATCGACCAGAAAAATCACGCACTGAGCAAGCCAACTTTCTTCCTTTGATGGTCTGGCTGTCGCCGAGCTTTCCGGTCGGCGCCTTCGCCTATAGCCACGGCATCGAATGGGCGGTCGAGGCGGGCGACATCAAGAGCGCCGCGACACTCGAAGCGTGGCTCGACGATCTGCTCGAGCATGGCGGCCCGTGGTCCGACGCGGTGCTGCTCGCCGCGACGCATCAGGCGGTCGAGCAGGGCAACGACGCGGCGCTCGCGGAAGCCGCCGAGCTGGCCGCGGCGCTTTCCCCGTCCAGGGAGCGCCGGCTCGAAACCTTGAAACAGGGCGAGGCGTTTCTTCTGGCGGTACGCGCGTCCTGGCCTTGCAAGGCGCTCGACCGCCTCGCTGCAATTCTTTCTCCCTCTCCCCGTGGAGGAGAGGGCCGGGGTGAGGGGGGGCGAACCTCGGCGATGGATTCGGAACCCCCTCACCCGCGCCTTCGGCGCGATCTCTCCCCCGCGGGGAGAGGTGAGAAAAGCGTCGAGGTCGCCTTTCCGGTCGCGGTCGGCGTCGCGGCCGCCGGCCACGGCCTGGCGCTGAAGGAGACGCTCGAAGCCTATCTCCTGTCGCTGGCCACCAATCTCGTTTCCGCCGCGGTCCGGCTCGTGCCGCTCGGCCAGACCGATGCCGTGAAGATCGTGGCGCGGCTCGCACCGCGCTTGCGCGTCATCGCCGCGCGGGCCGCGGCTTCGACGCTCGACGATGTGGGCGGCGCGGCGCTGCGCTCCGATATCGCTTCCATGCGCCACGAGACCCAGCACACCAGGTTGTTCCGCTCATGACCCGCAACGGCCCCCTGCGCGTCGGCATCGGCGGCCCGGTCGGCTCGGGCAAGACCAAGCTGGTCGAATGTCTGTGCGTCGCCTTCCGCGATCGCTACGACATCTGCGCCATCACCAACGACATCTACACCAAGGAGGACGCGGAAATCCTGAACCGCGTCGGCGCGCTGCCGGCCGAGCGCATCATGGGCGTCGAGACCGGCGGTTGCCCGCATACGGCGATCCGCGAGGATGCCTCGATCAATCTCGCCGCGGTCTCCGAAATGCGCGGCAAGTTTCCCGATCTCGATCTGGTGCTGATCGAGTCGGGCGGCGACAATCTGGCCGCCACTTTCTCGCCGGAACTTGCCGACCTCACCATCTATGTCATCGACGTCTCGGCCGGCGACAAGATCCCGCGCAAGGGCGGTCCCGGCATCACCCGTTCTGACCTTCTGGTCATCAACAAGATCGACCTGGCGCCGCTGGTCGGCGCGTCGCTGGAGGTCATGGACCGCGACGCCAAGAAAATGCGCGGCGCGCGTCCCTTCGTATTTACCAACCTCAAGATCGGCACCGGGGTCGAGACGATCGCCCGTTTCGTCGAGCAACAGGGCGGGCTCGCCGCCTGAAAGCGGGCCAAACCCCGCCAAACATTGCCGAAATTTAAGGTCGGCTTATGGGGTTCCTGTTATGTTTGAAGTCCAAAATCGTGCCGCGCGCACCATGGCCGCGGGGCGCAGACAGGCCCGCAAAGCGCATGCTAATTGCGGTCCAGGGCGAGGAAAGGTAGAAGCGGCGGCCGCGGAAAAGGCTTGATGTACAAGGCTTGGCGCACAAGGCGCTACCGCGAATGGGCCGCTCGGTCGATTCGATGAAATTATCCGCCAGATCGGAACTGCTGACCTTCGTGATCGGCGCTGGCCTGTTCGCCGCCGCAGGCGCGTTCGCTTGGTGGACGATGTACGGCGGCGGGCCGGCCGCAGCGCAAGGTCCGGCGCGGCCCGAGCGCGCCGTCGCCATATCGGTCGCGCGCGCCGAGTTGAAAAACCTTCCGTTCCGCCTCGACGCCGTCGGCACCGTGCAGCCCATGGTCAGCGTCGCGGTGCGCTCGCGCGTCGACAGCCAAGTCGACAAGGTTCAATTCGCCGACGGCGCTTTGGTCAAGGAAGGCGAACTCCTCTTCACTCTCGACTCGCGCTCGATCGAGGCCCAGATCCGCCAGGCCGAGGCGACGCTCGCCCGCGACAAGACGCTGCTCGAAAAGTCGGAGCGTGATCTCGCGCGCATCTCAGGGCTCGTCGATAAGGGTACCTATACGCCCGTGCAGCTCGCCGACGCCCGTACCAACGTCGAATCTTTCAAGGCCACTGTCGCTCAAGACGAGGCGACGCTGCAGAACTTGCGCGTGCTCCGCACCTACTACGACATCTATGCACCGGCTACCGGCCGCGTCGGCATTTCCGGCGTCCGCCCCGGTGCGGTCATCCGCGCTTCGGACACCGCCGCGCCGCTTGCCACCGTGAATCAGATGGCGCCGATCTATGTGGCCTTCGGCGTGCCGGAGCGCTTCGTCGGCGCGCTGCGCGCCGCGGGCGAGGAGGCCAAAGTAACGGCGTTCCCGCAGGGCATGCGCGCGGTCACCGACGGCGAGGTCGCCTTCATCGACAATACGGTCGACGTGACGACCGGAACCATCATGGTGCGCGCCCGCTTCGGCAACAAGGACGAGACGCTGTGGCCGGGCACGCTCGTCGGCGTGCAATTGACGCTGCGGGTCGACGACGACGTGGTCACCGTGCCGAACGAAGCGATCCAGAGCGGCCAGAAGGGCACCTTCGTATTCGTCGTCGAGAACAGCGTTGCCAAGATCCGCCCGGTGACCGTCCCGCGCAGCGTGGATGGGGTCGCGCTGGTCGCCGAAGGCCTCAAGGCCGGCGAGATCGTGGTCACCGAAGGGCAGTTGTCGCTGCGCGACGGCATCCGGGTCGACATCAAGCGACCGGCGGGAGCCTGACATGACGCTGCCCGAACTCTGCATCCGCCGTCCGGTCATGACCACGCTGTTCATGATCTCGCTGATCGTCGGCGGCGTGTTCGGTTACCGGCTGCTCGCGGTCGCAGCGCTTCCGCGCGTCGACTTCCCCACTATCAATATTTCCGCGCAAGTGCCGGGAGCGAGCCCGGAGACCATGGCGGCCTCGGTCGCGACTCCGATCGAACGGCAGCTTGCGACCATCGCCGGCATCACTTCGATGACGTCGTCGAGCGCGGCCGGCTCCACGTCGATCACCGTGCAATTCGACCTCGGCCGCAATATCGACGCCGCCGCGCTCGACGTGCAGACCGCGCTCGCCGCCGCGCAACGTTTCCTGCCGCACGAGATGCCGGCGCCGCCGAGCTTCCGCAAGGTGAACCCGGCGGACGCGCCGGTTTTGTTCATGACGCTCTATTCGGACACCTTGCCGCTCTCCACGGTGCACGAATACGCCGACACGTTGCTCGCGCAGCAGATCTCGCAGATCGACGGCGTCGCCCAGGTGCAGGTGTTCGGCGCGCAGAAATTCGCCGTGCGCGTGCGCCTCAACCCCGAAGCCGCCGCCGCCCGCGGCGTCTCCATCTCCGATATCCAGAGCGCGATCGCAGCTGCTGCTTCCAGCACCCCCATCGGTGTGATGGCAGGCCCCAAGCAGACGCTCACGCTCGACATGGGGATGCAGACCGCCGACGCCGAACCTTATAAGCGGGTCATCGTGGCTTGGCGCAACGGCGCGCCGATACGGCTCGAAGAGGTCGCCCGCGTCGAGAACGGCGTGGAGAACGAGCGCATCGCCGGCTGGTACAACGCCATCCGCTCGATCAACTTGGCGGTATATCGCCAGCCCGAGGCCAACACGATCGATGTCGTGGATGCCGTGAAAAAACGCATCCCCGAATTCCGCGAGCAGATTCCCGCCGGGATCGGCATCAAAATCTTGATGGATCGCTCGGTCTCGATCCGTGACTCGGTGCAGGCCGTGCAGACGACGCTGATCGAGGCGGTCGCGCTGGTGGTGCTGGTGATCTTCCTGTTCTTGCGCAACGGCCGCGCCACCATCATTCCGTCGCTCGCGCTTCCGCTTTCTATCGTCGCCACCTTTGCTGTGATGTGGGCGCTGAACTTCTCGATCAACAACATGACCTTGCTGGCGCTCGTGCTGTGCGTGGGCTTCGTCGTGGACGACGCCATCGTCGTGCTTGAAAACATCTACCGTTACGTCGAGCGCGGCATGCCGCCGTTCCAGGCCGCGCTCAAGGGCTCGCGCGAGATCGGTTTCACGATTCTCTCGATGACGCTGTCGCTGGTGGCCGTTTTCATCCCGGTCCTGTTCATGGGCGGGGTCGTCGGCCGCGTGTTCCGCGAATTCGCCGTCACCATTTCGGTCGCGATTCTGGTCTCCGGCTTCGTGTCGCTGACGCTGACGCCGATGCTGTGCGCGCGCATGCTGAAGCCGATCGACCATAAGAAGAAGCCGGGAGCGCTGTTCCGGCTCTCCGAACGCGTTTTCGATTCCTGGCTCGCCGGCTATCGCCGCAGCCTGGATTTCGTGCTGCGCCACCGGCCGGCCACGCTCGGCGTCACCGTACTGACTCTGGGGCTTGCGATCGGGCTCTATGCCTGGATCCCCAAGGGCTTCTTCCCCGTCGAGGACACCGGCTTCATCTCCGGCACGGTCGAGGCCGCGACGGATATTTCGTTCACCGCCATGTCCGAGCGGCAGCAGCAAGTGGCCGAGATCGTGCGGCGCGACCCGGACGTGGATTATGTACTCTCGGTCGCCGGCGCCACCTTCATCAGCCGCACCACCAATACCGGCCGCCTGTTCATCGCGCTCAAGCCGATCGAGGAGCGCAAGCTCTCCGCCTTCGAGGTCATCCAGCGCTTGCGCCGGATCGTCGCCCAGACGCCGGGCGTCAACGTCTTCTTCCAGCCGGTGCAGAATATTTCGGTCGGCGGCGTCGTGTCGAAGAGCCAGTACCAGTACACGCTGCAGAGCGCCGATACCGCGGTGCTCTATGAAACGGCGCCGCGCCTGCAGGATGTCCTGGCGGCGCTCCCGCAATTGCGCGACGTGACGTCGGATCTGCAGATCACCAATCCGCAGCTCAGCATCGACGTGGACCGCGACAAGCTGCGCGCAATGGGCGTTACCGACGCTGAACTGCGCAACACGCTCTACACCTCGTTCGGCACCCGCGAGGTGGGCACGCTCTATACCGCGACCAACCAATTTCCGATCATCACCGAGGTCGAGCCGCGCTTCCAGCGCGATGCTACGGATCTTTCGAAGGTCTATCTGCGTGGCAGCGCCGGGCAGGTGATTCCATTCGATTCGGTGGCTTCGATCCGGCGCACCGTCGGTCCGCTCCAGGTCGCCCACCAGCAGCTGCAGCCGGCGGTGACGATCTCCTTCAACCTCGCGTCCGGCGTCGCCCTTGGCGAGGCGGTGGACGCGATCCGCCAGGCCGAACGCACCGCCAATGTTCCCGCCACCGTCGCCACCGGCTTCCAGGGCACGGCGCAGGTGTTCCGCGACTCGCTCTCGAACCAGCCGTTGCTGCTGCTCGCGGCGGTGATCGTCATTTATATCGTGCTCGGCATCCTCTACGAGAGCTTCATCCACCCGGTCACGATTCTCTCCGGGCTGCCGTCCGCCGGCATCGGCGCGCTGCTGACGCTCATGTTGTTCAGCATGGAGCTTTCGGTGATCGCCATCATCGGCGTCGTGATGCTGGTCGGCATCGTGAAGAAGAACGCGATCATGATGGTGGACTTCGCCATCACCCGGCGCCACCAGGGCATGGAGGCGCTCGAGGCGATCCGCGAGGCGGCGCTGTTGCGCTTCCGGCCGATCATGATGACGAGCATGGCCGCGATCTTCGGCACGTTGCCGATCGCAATCGGCGGCGGCGCCGGCGCCGAGCTCAGGCAGCCGCTCGGCATCGCGGTGGTCGGCGGGCTGCTGTTGTCGCAGCTCCTGACTCTCTACATCACGCCGGTGATCTACGTCTATCTCGACCGTTTCGACCGCAGGATCGCCAAGGCGATCGGCGAGGACGAGCCCGAGCTCGGACCGCTGCCGGCCGGGGAGCAGGAAAAGCGCCCGATCGCAGCCGAGTAGAAGCCTATCCAAACTTTCTGTCATTCCGGGGCGCGGGCGCAGCCCGCGCCCCGGAATGACGAATTGATGCGTCGCTTCAACCCGACGGGCCGATCTTCCCGACGATTGCGAACCCGTTCGCCGTTCCCGGCGCCGGCTTCAGCACGAAGCCTTCCGCCTCGCGCGGATTTTCGCCGGCGAGCGAAAAGATCACCGAACCGTGCGTCACCAACAGAAGCGTGCCCCGGCCATTCCATGCCGCGATTGCCGTGCGCAGCTCGCGCATTTGCGCGTCGCGTTGCGCCGGGCGTCCATAGAGGTTGTTGGACACGGCCAGCAGCCCGACCTCGCCGGCGTCGATCAGCGCCGCGGTCTCGCGCGCCCGGCACCATTGCGAGGAGAGCACCCGCTCGATCGCGATCGCGCGCTCGCGCAGGAGCTTGCCCAGCCGGCGCGCCTGCTCGCGGCCTTGTTCGACGAGGTTTCGCTGGGTGGCACAGTCTTCGATCTTGAAACCGAGCGGATCGCCGAAACCGGGCGTGGTGAGCCCGTGGCGCACGATCATCACGTGCCCGCCGGCCTTGAGCGCGGCAAGCGCCGCTTCGTCCGCGCGGAGCATCATTGGCGCGAATGCAGCGAGAAGGCCGAATAGGATCGCCGTGTAGCGCGTCATCGTTCAGCCCATTTTCACCTCTCCCCACCGGGGAGAGGGAGAAGGAAGTCATGCCGCCGCCGGCTTGCGCGCACCCTTGGGCGCGAAGGCCCGCTCCATTTCGCGCCGCAGCCGAACGACGTCGTTCTCCTCGATCGCCACGTCGTCCCAGGAGACCGGCGCACCCTGCGCGACCGGGCGGTTGAGCTTGATCCCGTGCGCGAGCCCGAGCGGCAGCCCGCGCCGCGCCAGCGAGTCTTCGGCACGCATGATCTTGCCATAGACCGCATAGCCGCCTTCGCCGTCGAGCGTGTCGCCGGCCTTCAAGGGCTTCTTCGCGGTCGCCACCACGTCGGAGCGGAACTCCTGCGCCGAGCCGGTCGGCTCCTTGCGCAATACCGCGGCGGCAATCGAGATGCCGAGCTCCATGCCTACGAGATGATGCGAGCGATACATCGCGGCATAACGCGAGGAGGGGTCGTGGATCATGCAATAGTCGCGGAAACATCCGCGCGTATAGGCCGCGCGCGCGTCGTCGGAGCCCGCCTCGAACACCACATAGACGCCCCAGCGCAGATCGTTGTGCACCGGCCGGCCGTCGCGTTCCATGCTGGACACGACTTCGACGAGACCGGATTCCTCGAGCACGCCACCCTCGGCACGCGGCCGCAGCACGAGCGGAAGATCGTGATGGCCGCAGGGCGGGAACGCGAGCCCGTCGCGCGGCGCGTTGAGGCCGGTGGCGTTCGAGATCGCCGCCATCTCGATCGCCGACTTGGTGCCGTCGACGAACGAATTGAACATCTGCGGGTTCATGCCCGCCGCTTTCGCGTGCTCCGGCGTGATGCCGAAATAGGTCCACACCGTCTCGGGCGTCGACTGATGATAGCCGGGCAGATACTTGGTGCCTTTCCCCGCGGCGACCACGCGAAAGCCGCAGGCCTCGGCCCAGTCCACCATCTCGCACACCAGCGCCGGCTGGTCGCCATAAGCCAGCGAATAGACCAGACCCGCCTTGCGTGCGCGCTCGGCGAGCAGCGGGCCGACCAGTACGTCGGCTTCGACGGTGACGTTCACCGCGTGCTTGCCGCGCTCGAACGCGCGCAGGATGTGCCGCGTAGCCGCCGCCGGGTTGCCGGTAATGTCGACCAGCACGTCGATGTCGGAGTCGATCAGGGCAAAGGCATCGTCGGTCACGGCGGTCTTGCCGGTCGATAGCGCCTCGGAGAAATTCTTCGCGATCTGCCCCGGAACATCCCAGCCGGTGTTCTTCAGTGCCTGGCGCGCGCGTTCCGGCACCAGATCCGCGACGCCGACCACATGCAGGCCTCGCGTGGTGCGCGCCTGTGCCAGGAACATGGAGCTGAACTTGCCGGCGCCGATCACGCCGACCCGGACCGGACGGCCGGCTTCGGCGCGGCTTCGCAGCATGCGGGCGAGGTTCATGGAGGTCTCTCGGCTCGACGTAATTGGCCGTTAGGCTATCGGAGTTTAGCGTCGTCCGCCAAGGTGGCGGGCAAGTCCATCGTGCGCTATAGGCAAATGGAATGCGCGTTTCCCTCGACATGTTGAACGCGGCCGACCGGGCGAATTTCGTCGCCGTCTTGGGCGGCCTTTTCGAGCATTCGCCCTGGGTGGCCGAGCGTGCCCATGAGCTCGCACCCTTCGACACCGTCACCGATCTGTTCGCGGCCATGCACGCCACCGTCGACCGCGCGACCAAGGACGAACAGCTCGCGCTCGTGCGCAACCACCCGGATCTCGCCGGCCGCGCCGCGCGCGCCGGGACGCTCACCACGGCTTCGACGGCCGAGCAGGGCGCCCTCGGTCTCGATCGGCTTTCGGACGCGGAATTCGCGCGCTTCGAGCGGCTGAACAAGGCCTACAAGGACAAGTTCGGCTTCCCGTTCGTGATTTGTGTGCGGCGGCAGACGCGCAAGGCGATCTTGGATAGTTTCGAGCGCCGGCTGGGCAACGACGCCGATACGGAGCTGGCCGCGGCGCTTGCGGAAATATCGCTGATTGCGCGCCTGCGGCTGGCCGAAATGATGGCGGGGGCGGAGATGCCCAAGACCGACGGAAGGCTCACCACCCACGTGCTCGATACCCACTCGGGCCTTCCGGCCGCGGGGGTTGTGATCGAGCTCTACGAGCAGGGCGCGGCCTCGCCGCTCGTGAAGACCAGGACCAATGCCGACGGCCGCACCGACGCGCCGCTCTTGTCGGGTGGGCCGCTGCGCGCCGGCCACTACGAATTGCGTTTCCATGTCGGCGACTATTTCGCAGGAAGGAATCTCGACCTGTCGCAGCCCGCTTTTCTCGATGTGGTGCCGGTGCGCTTCTCCATCGCCGAGCCGGAGGGGCATTATCACGTGCCCTTGCTGGTCTCGCCCTGGAGCTATGCTACGTATCGTGGAAGTTAGAATTTCATCATTCCTCCCCTGAAGGGGAGGGATAAGGAGAGGAAGATGAGCAAAGCGCGCGCATCGACCGGGCCGGCCGCGCCCGCCCGCGCGGCCTTCGATTGGGCCGATCCACTCGACCTCGAAGGTCAGCTCTCGGTGGAAGAGCGCCAGGTGCGCGACACCGCCCGCGCCTATGCGCAAGAGAAGCTGATGCCGCGCGTGGTCGCGTCCTATCGCGACGAAAAGTTCGACCGCGCGGTGGTCACCGAGATGGGCAAGCTCGGACTCTTGGGCTCCACTATCCCCGAGCAATATGGCGGCGCCGATCTCAGCTACGTCTGCTACGGGCTCGCCGTGCGCGAGATCGAGCGGGTCGATTCCGGCTTCCGCTCTTCGATGAGCGTGCAGTCCTCGCTCGTCATGTATCCGATCTACGCCTATGGCAGCGAGACGCAGAAGAATAAATATCTGCCCAAGCTCGCCAGTGGCGAGTGGGTCGGCTGCTTCGGGCTGACCGAGCCCGATCATGGCTCCGATCCCGGCGGCATGCGCACGCGCGCCGAGAAGACCGCGAGCGGCTATCGGCTCACCGGCAACAAGCTCTGGATCACCAATGCACCGATCGCCGATGTATTCGTGATCTGGGCGAAGTCGGACGCGCACGATGGCGCGATTCGCGGCTTCATCCTCGAGCGCGGCGCCAAAGGACTCTCGACGCCGAAGATCGAGGGTAAGCTCTCGCTTCGCGTCTCCATTACCGGCGAAGTCGTGATGGAAGGCGTCGAGGTGCCCGAGGACGCGCTGCTGCCGAACGTCTCCGGTCTCAAAGGCCCGTTCGGTTGCCTGCACCGGGCGCGACTCGGCATCGCCTGGGGCGCCATGGGCGCGGCCGAGTTCTGCTTCCACGCGGCGCGCAGCTACACGATGGAGCGCAAGCAGTTCGGCCGGCCGCTCGCCGCCAATCAGCTGATCCAGAAGAAGCTCGCCGACATGGAGACCGAGATCGCGCTCGGCCTGCAGGCGGCGCTGCGCGCGACCCGCCTGATGGACGAGGGCAGCTGCCCGCTCGAGCTCGTGTCCCTCATCAAGCGCAACAATTGCGGCAAGGCGCTCGATATCGCCCGCGCGGCGCGCGACATGCACGGCGCCAACGGCATCGCCGGCGAATATCACGTGATGCGCCACGTGGCGAACCTGGAGACCGTCAACACCTACGAGGGCACCCACGACATCCACGCGCTGATCCTGGGCCGCGCCATCACCGGCATTCAGGCGTTCAACTGATTTTTCCCTCTCCCCTTGTGGGAGAGGGTGGCTGAGCGACAGTCAGGTCGCGAAGCCGGGTGAGGGGTCGTTATTGCGCGGTCGTTGTGCCATTACCCCTCACCCGCCTCGCCGCTGACGCGGCTCGGCACCCTCTCCCACAAGGGGAGAGGGGAAGAAGGCCATATTCATGCCCGCACCCCTGCACGGCCTGAAAGTTCTCGAACTCGCGCGCGTGCTGGCCGGCCCCTGGGCCGGGCAGGTGCTGGCCGATCTCGGCGCCGATGTGATCAAGATCGAGCGGCCCGGCGCCGGCGACGATACCCGCGCCTGGGGGCCGCCCTATGTCGAGGGCAAACAGGGCGAAAATCTTTCCGCCGCCTATTATCATGCGATCAACAGGAACAAGCGCTCGGTCGCCGTTGATCTGAGCAAGGAAGAGGACCGCGCGCTGGTGCTCGCGCTCGTGCGCGAAGCCGACGTGGTGATCGAAAACTACAAGGTCGGCGACCTGAAGAACTTCGGCCTCGACTACGCGAGCGCGAAGCAGCTCAATCCGGCGCTGGTCTATTGCTCGATCACCGGCTTCGGCCAGGACGGGCCCTACGCGCACCGCCCCGGCTACGACCTCATCATCCAGGGCATGGGCGGCATCATGGACATCACCGGCGAGCCGGACCGCGAGCCCATGCGCACCGGCGTCGCCTATGCCGACGTGTTCACCGGTGTCTATGCGGCGGTGGCGATCGAGGCCGCGCTTTTGCACCGGCAAAAGACCGGCGAGGGGCAATACATCGACTTGGCGTTATTCGATGTGCAAGTCAGCGTGCTGGCCAACCAGGCGCTGAACTATCTCGTGTCCGGCAAGCCGCCCAAGCGCATGGGCAACGCGCATCCGAACGTCGTGCCCTATCAGGTGTTTCCGACTTCCGACGGCCACATGATCATCGCGGTCGGCAACGACAGTCAGTTCCGAAATTTCTGCGACGTGCTGGGGCTAACCGAATTCAAGATCGATCCGCGCTTTACCACCAATGGCGACCGCAACTTGAACCGTGGCGCGCTCATCCCGGCGCTATCGGAGCGGACGCGGAAGCGCACCAGGGCGGATTTGCTGGCGGCGCTCGAGAAAGTGGGTGTCCCGGCCGGGCCGATATCGGATATCGCCGAGGTATTCGCCGATCCGCAGGTGAAGCACCGCAAGATGCGGGTCGATCTTCCTGAAGGGGCCGAGGGCGGGGTCACCATTCCCGGCGTGCGGACGCCGATCCATATGTCCGCGACGCCGCTGCGTTACGATCATCCCTCGCCGCGCTTGGGCGAGCATACCGAAGAGATCAGGGCTGCGCTCAAGGCCGGCCATCCGGCGTTCCGCGGCGAGAAGAAGTAAGGCAACCCTTGAATCAAAACGCGAGCCGCGCCGGCCAAATGGCCGCCGCGACTCGCGAATTCATCCCTCGCACCTTCCGAAACAGCGCTGCTTGAATCAAAACTTTAAGCGCTTGAATTGGTCCGGCAGGAAACGTCAGGAACTCTTTCTGCCGGTTACCGCTACTTGCGGAACGTCGTCGCGGGTAAGGCCGCGGCAGGCCAGCGCCTCGTCGCTCATGCGCGAGAGCGTCTCGTAGCGGTTCTCGATCTCGCGCGCGTCGTGGACGCCTGCGGCGATATCGGCAAAGAAGCGGCCAATGGCCTTCAGCCGCGGCGTGGCGTGGAAGCGGGCCGGGAATGCGAGTGTGGTCATGGGGACCTCGCTAAAGGGAATGTTCGATCCCCATATAGGCTGGTATTATAGTGTAATCACCGTAACTTACCGCATAGCAGCATTGTTGGCCGCGCATGCGGAAAACTCTATCGATTCAAGGCCTAAGGGCCAACGGAGCCGCGCCCGCCGGGCCCCTGCCGCGCTCCGAGCCGATCCTTGCCTCGCTGGGATGCCTCGTTTAGGTACGGCCTCGCGCCGCCGCGCCCGCGCTTGTGCCAAGCTCGCGCACCGGTCGGCGACTTTGCCTTGCCGCTTGGGGGATAGTTCAACGGTAGAACAGCGGACTTCTGACTCCGTCAATCTAGGTTCGAATCCTAGTCCCCCAGCCAAACCACCGTCCGCGCTTCCGCTCTCCGCCCAAAGAATGCAGAATCCGACGAGATCGATGCGCTCTCCCGGGAAGGCCGCATGCAGCACGGGCAGACCAAAGCGCCAGATCGCTCCCACCTCGCGCCCGTTCGCACGCGCGAGGAGCTGATCTATCTGCTCTCGCGCGCCTGCGAGCTCGAGCACGGCGTCGCCTGCCTCTATCTCTACGCCGCCTATTCGCTGAAGAGCCACCCGGATGAGGGCGGCATCAATGCGGCGCAGGCCGAGACGGTCAAGCGCTGGAAGCGGCGGCTGGTCATGGTCAGCGTCGAGGAAATGCTGCACCTGACGCAGCTCACCAACGTGCTGACCGCCATCGGCGGCGCGCCGCATTTCCGGCGCACCAATTTTCCGGTGCCGCGCTCGGCGATCCCGATCGACGATCATATGACGCTCGAGCCGTTCTCGCTGGAGACGATGGAGCGTTTCATGTGCGTGGAAATGCCGGAGCCCGGCGTGCTTCCGCCCGAGGAACAGGCGGCGGCCGAGGCGGTGCTCGTGCGAGTCACGGCGCGGCGCGGCGCGCACAAATCGCCCGGCCTGCAAGCCGCCGAGCGGCTCGCGCTCGAAGGCTGCGAGCCGTTCGATATCGATTTCAAGACCCAGGGCGAATTCTACCACAAGATCATGAGCGGCTTCGATTGCATCCCGGAGCAGGAGCTGTTCATCGGCCCGCCCGAGGCGCAGGCCAACGCGCGCTTCGTCCATTTCGCCGACAAGCTCATGCCGGTGCGTGACCGCAGCAGCGCGAAGGCGGCGTTGCAGATGGTGATCGAGCAGGGCGAAGCGCCGACCAAGGCGCACCCGGACGCGCACTTCTGGGTCTTCCGTGCCATCCACGACGAATACCAGCAGGCGCTCGATCAAGCGAAGGCGAGCGGCACGGTGTTCGATCCGGTCCGCCCGGTCGTTGCCAATCCCATGACCCGCTTCTACGACGACACCAGCGGCGGCACGCCGATCTCCGATCCGCTCACGCATCAGGTCGCCGAGCTGTTCAATGTCGGCTACGACACGATGCTTCTGATGCTGTTGCGCTTCTTCGCCCATACCGACGAGAGCGAGGACGAGTTGCGGAAGCTCTCGCTCGCCAGCCTGCACTTGATGACCAACGTGCTGCGGCCGCTCGGGCGAGGCGCTCACCAAGATGCCGGCCGGGCACGGCCATCGCCTGGCCGGGAAAACGGCTGGCCCCGGCTTCGGCTACAACCGCGACATTCATTTACTTCCACACAAGCGCTCGGCCTGGGTGTTCTTCGGCGAGCGTCTGCGCGAGCTGGCGACGCTGGCGACCGGCATCATCGCCTCGCAGACCGGGCGGCTGCCGGTTGAGGTCGAGGAGGCCGCCGCCGGGCTGCAGGCCCTAAGCCTGCAATTCGCACCCGCGGACAAGACCTGGAATGCCGTGGCGGAACTCGGCGAGTTCCGCGCCGTCGAGGCCGCGCAGGAGCGGGCCATCAAGCCCTCGCTCAACGGGCCGCTTCTGGTGACCAACGTGGAGCGGTTTATCGGCGCGGAGGGCAAGCCGCTGCATACCAGCCCGGAGATGGCGCTCTGCCGCTGCGGCGGCTCGAAGAACAAGCCGTTCTGCGACGGCACCCATGCGCGCATCGGATTTTCCAGCGCCTTCGATCCGAACGAGCCGGACCGCACGCCCGACAAGTCACGCGACTATCGCGGCGCGGAGATCAATGTGCATTTCAACCGGCTGCAATGTTCCGCGTCCGAGCAATGCCACAAGAACTTGTCGAGCGTGTTTCGGCTGGGCGAGCGGCCCTGGATCCAGGCCGACCGCGACAAGGTCGAGCGCGTTATCGAGATCGTCACCGGCTGCCCGTCGGGCGCGCTGCGCTATACGCGAAACGGCGAGCTCGGCCCCAAGCGCAACGATCCGCCCGGCATCCGCATCCGCAAGAACGGCCCTTACGAGGTGCAAGGCAATATTCCGTTGCGCACCGACCACTGGAGCGACGGCGCCATGCGCGATCACTATGCGCTGTGCCGCTGCGGCGCCTCGAACAACAAGCCGTTCTGCGACGGCTCGCACTGGAAGGTGGGGTTTAAGGACGAGAGCTGACCGTCAGGCTTTGAATTTCTTCGCCAGCGCGTCGGCGCCGTTGGCGAGCAGCGCCACGTCGCCGCCGACCGCGACGAAGCTATAGCCCCAGCCGATATAGCGCCGCGCCTCTTCCTCCGGAAACGCGAGGATGCCGGCCGCCTTGCCGGCCGCCCGCAGACGCCGGGCGGCGTCCTGGATCGCCTTCTGAACTTCGGGATGCTGGGTGTCGCCGGTATGGCCGAGCGAAGCCGCGAGATCGTTGGGCCCGATGAAGACCCCGTCGATCCCCTCGACTTTCGCGATCTCCTCGATCCGGTCGAGCGCGCCGCGCGTCTCGACCTGCACGACGACGCAGATTTCCTCGCTCGCCGTCGTCAGGTAATTGTCGACCCGCCCGAAGTTCGTGGCCCGCGTGCCGCCCGCGACTCCGCGGTTACCGCCCGGCGGATAGCGCGTCGCCCGCACCGCGCGCTGGGCTTGCTCGGCGT
Source organism: uncultured Alphaproteobacteria bacterium (assembly GCA_963772885.1). GTDB lineage: Bacteria > Pseudomonadota > Alphaproteobacteria > Rhizobiales > Xanthobacteraceae > JAHFPN01. The sequence continues at coordinate 144,233 of CAVYZC010000002.1, forward strand.
TGTCGACCAGGGGAACGAGCAAGGATTGCGCGCCGATATCGAGCGCGCGCTTGATCATCACCAGATCGTTCCACGCCACGCGCACCACGGGCGCCGCCGGGCCGCGCATGACGGCCTGCAATTGCGACAGCAAGCCGGGAATCTCGTTCGGTGCGTGCTCGCTGTCGAGCAACAGCCAGTCGAAGCCGCTGTCGGCGACGATCTCGGCCGCGATGTTGCTGGTCAGGCTGCACCAGAGCCCGATTTGCAGCCGGTTTGCCGCGAGCGCCTGCTTGAAGGAATTGCGCTGGAGTTGCATGGGAGGTCCGCTCTTGTTCGCGCGACGGCCGGCCCGCTTGGGGCCGGCCACAGGGAATGTTCAGATCGAGATCTGCAATTTCAGCGGCGCTCGATCGCGCACGCGTCAATCCACCGTCACCCCGCTCGCCTTGATCGGCGCCGCCCATTTGGCGATCTCTTCGGGCAGGAACTTGGCGAGATATTCCGGTGTGGCGCGCTGGTCGGTTACCATCTGCGCGCCGAGGCTTTGCAGGCGGTCGCGCACCGCCGGCGTATTCTTGGCAGCGACGATAGCGGCGTTGAGTTTCTTCACGATCGCCTCGGGCGTGCCCTTGGGCAGAAACACCGCGTTCCAGGTATAGGCTACGAGGTCCTTCACGCCTTGCTCGGGCGCGGTCGGCAGGTTCGGCAGCGCCGGCGAGCGCTCGTTGTTCATGATCGCGATTGCCTTGACGGTGCCGCCGTCGACCTGCGGCTTGGCGGTGGTGATGATCTCGCACAGGAAATCGATGCGGCCGCCGACCAGGTCCTGCATCGCCGGTCCGGTGCCGCGATAGGGGATGTGGGTGGTGTCGAGCTTGAGCACGTGGTTGGTCAGCAGGCACCCGAGATGCGTGGCCGAGCCTGGCCCGGCCGAGCCGAACGTCATCTGGACTTGGTTGGCCTTCGCATAGGCGATGAACTCTTGCAGGTTGGTCACCGGCAGCTCCCTGCGCACGATGAGCACGATCGGCACCTCGGCGATCAGCGCCACCGGCACGAAATCGGTCACCGAATTATAGAGCGGCTTCTTGTAGAGGGTCTGGCCCTGGGCCTGGGTACCGACGGTGCCGAGCAGGAAGTGGTAACCGTCGGGCGCGGCGCGTGCCACGCGGTCTCCGCCCAGCATGCCGCCGGCGCCGGCCACGTTCTCCACGACCACCTGTTGGCCGAGAATCTCGCTCATGCGCGCGGCGATAACGCGGCCGAGGACATCGGTCGGCCCGCCCGCGGCAAACGGGATCACCATGGTCATCGCGCGCACCGGATATTCCTGCGCGGACGCCATGCCCGAAAGAGTGAGTAGGCCTGCCAGCACCGCGCTGAAAATGGTCTTGTGCATAACTTCCTCCGGTCTGTTTGACCGACATTTGCTTGCCCGGCGGAGCGGGTCAAGCCGCCGCTTGTGGCCGCGCGCCAGCGCGCGTATGCACGCCGCGTTCGGCCGGAGCTAATCATGACCGCGATCCGCGTCGGCATTGCCGGCCTCGGCGCCATCGGCCGCGTGCTCGCGCGCCGGCTCGCCGACGGCATGCCCGGCCTTTCGCTCGCCTGCATCTCGGCGCGCGACGCGGCGAGAGCCAAAGCCTGGCGCGACGCCCAGCATATCGCTTGCCCGGTCGTGGCGCTCGGCGAAATTCCCGAGCGCGCCGATCTCGCGGTCGAATGTGCGCCGCCCGAAATTCTCGAGCAGGTCTGCCGGCCGATGCTCGAGGCCGGCAAGCGCGTGATGGTGCTCTCCTGCGGCGCCTTGCTCGCGCGGCCGGATTTGATCGAACTCGCCAAGGCGCGCGGCGGCCAGATTATCGTGCCGACCGGCGCGCTGCTCGGCCTCGATGCCGTCACCGCGGCCGCGGAGGGAAGCATCCACTCGGTGCGCATGACCACGCGCAAGCCGCCGCGCGGTCTCGCCGGGGCGCCCTATCTCGTAGCCAACGGGATTTCGGTCGAGGGCCTGACGGAAGCCAAACGCGTGTTCAGCGGCAGCGCGCGCGAAGCGGCGGCCGGCTTCCCCGAGAACCTCAACGTCGCCGCCGCGCTTTCGCTCGCCGGCGTCGGCCCCGACCGCACCATGGTCGAGATCTGGGCCGATCCGTCGATCAGCCGCAACTGCCACATGATCGAGGTCGACGCCGACTCCGCCCGTTTCAGCATGACGATCGAGAACGTGCCCTCGGAAAATCCGAAGACCGGCAGGATCACCGCGCTCTCCGTGCTGGCGGCGCTCCGCAAGCTCGCGGCGCCGCTGCGGGTGGGGACCTAGCCCTTATAGGTCGGCGCGCGCGGGTGCATGACCGGCGCGAAGTCCGGGAAACTCTTCCAACCCGGCTCCGGGAAATCCGCGCCGGGCTGCGGCGCATATTTCGAAGGCTCCACCAGCAGCAGCGTCGGGATATAGCGCGGGCAATTGGGGAAGATCGCCCGCGCTTTGACGCGCACGATCAGCTGCGCGCCGACGGTGTGCCGCAGCAGCGGATCGTCGCGCCGCACCGTAGCGGTGCCGTTGACGCGCAGCCGCTTGGGTTTGAAGAAATCGACGAACAGCAAGCCGACGTGCGGATTGATCTCGATATTGCCGAGGCTCTTGAACATGCCGTTGCCGTCGTAATCCGGAAAGGCGAGCTCGTCGGGCGCGCTCACGCGCACGAAGCCGGGCGCGCCGCCCTTGAACGAGCAATCCGGCCGTCCTTCGGCATCGGCGGTGGCGAGGAAGAAAAAGATCGAATTTTCGATAAATGTCTCGTCTTCGTCGCTGAACCGCGTGCGCGTCAGCTTCTCCTCCAGCCGGTCGGAGATCTTGCGGCTGTCGAATTCGTCCTGCAGGCGCCGGTTGCCCGCGTGATACATGATGGAGTTGGGCATGCTGCTCTCCCTTCGTGCCGGGGCAAGGTCCCGCTGAAACGATAAAATCGTCGCTACCATTCACGCGAAAATTTTCTTCAATCGTCGCACCGGCGGAAAGAACTTGTTGCCGATCTTGGCAGTTCGTCAAGCCGATTACGATTTCAGTTTCGATTTACCTTTCCAAGATGCGCGCATCGTCTAACTGTGCAGGAGAATTGTTATGCGTATGATCAAAACCCTCGCGCTCGCCGCGGTGTTCGCGGCCAGCACATCGACATTCGGCCTCGCCGAGGAGGCGTCGCCGGATTCCATCGTCAACCGCGAGCCGATCTTCGGCACGTACGGCAGAGTCGCCGTCCCGGGGACGGCCAATGTCCCGCAGCCGGTGACGACCGCCGAGCCGCTCCAGGTTCCGGCCTCGCAGTGGATTGCCGACCGGTTCAATCCCAATCGCCAGATGACTGTGGAAGAGAGATTTTTCTTCCGCGTGGAAGCGGCCAACGCGGGCGACGGCGGCGGCGGCGACTGAGATGCGGCGCATCCGAGCAAAGCGGCCGGCCCCCGGGCCGGCCGTTTTCGTTTTCAGTAGAACCCCGGCGTCGCCCCGCCGTCCACCGCGATCGCGGTGCCCTGAATGTGGCGCGCCCGCTCGCTGCACAGAAACAGCGCAAGCTCCGCCACGTCTTCGGGCTTGCCGATGCGCGCGATGCCCTGGGCCGCGAGGGCCTTCTCTACGGCCTTGTCGATCGAGATACCTTCGGCCGCGGCGCGCGTGCGAAACAGATCCGTCACCCGGTCGGTCTCGGTGATCCCCGGATGGATGGCGTTGACGTTCACGCCGTCGCGCTTGCCGAGGCCGGCGAGGCTCTTGGCGAAATTCGCCATGGCTGCGTTCACCGAGCCGCCGATGGTGAACATTGGGTCCGGCGTGCGCGCGGCGCCGCCGATGATCGCGAGCAAGTGCCCGTTGCCCTGTTTCAACATCGGCCAGAACAGCCGCGACAAGCGCACGGCCGACATGAATTTGAGCGCGAATCCGTCGGTCCAGGCCTCGTCGGTGAGCGCAAGGAATCCGCCGCTGCGCGTCGCGCCCGCCGAGTGCACGAGAATGTTGCAACGGCCGCACCGCTGCTCGACCTGGCGGAACAGCGCTTCGCAACTCTCGATCTTACGCAGGTCGCCGGCGAAGGTCAGTGGCCGCGCAGCGCCGGCCTTTTCGATCGCGTCGGCGGCGGCGGCCAAATTCTTCTCGGAGGCGGCGGCAATCATGGTCTGCGCGCCTTCGCGGGCGAAGGCCGCGGCAATGGCGCGGCCGATGCCTCGGCTGCCACCGGTGACGACGACGATCTTGCCGGTGAATTCCATCGGCATGGCGTGCCTCAGGCCCCGCGCGCGGGAAGCTATTGACCCGATGCCGCGGTTGCAAAGGCCGGCTGCTGCGGTGCCGGAGTTGCGGAATTGGCCATGGTCGTTACATTAAGGGCAACTGAGAAACAGAGGATTACCGCGCACGCCGTCGAGCCGCTCGCTCCGGCCGCGCGGGAAAGGACCGTCATGACGGACGAGCCGCGCGCGGGCGTGCCCGCGCCCAGCGGATCGGCGCGCAGGCGCAGGCGCCAGCGGCGCTGGCGCGAGCATAAGCGCCATGGCGCGGCGCTTGGCCATGGCGGCCATGGCCGGCTCTATGCGGCGCTCGACCTCGGCACCAATAATTGCCGTCTACTGGTGGCGCAGCCGACCGGCGAGGCCTTCCGCGTGGTCGACTCGTTCTCGCGCATCGTGCGGCTGGGCGAAGGGCTTTCGCGCACCGGTAAACTCGCGGATGCGGCGATGGATCGCGCCATCGGGGCGTTGCGCGTCTGCGCCGGCAAGCTCAAGCAGCAGAGCGTCGCCGGCGCGCGCCTGATCGCCACCGAAGCCTGCCGCGCCGCCGAAAACGGCGAGCAATTCCTCGCCCGCGTGCGGCAGGAAACCGGGCTCGAGCTCGAGATCGTGGACCGCGGCACCGAGGCGGCGCTCGCCGCGCGCGGCTGCGCCTCGCTGCTCGATCCCGCGGCCGAAGGCGCCATCCTGTTCGACATCGGCGGCGGCTCTTCGGAGCTGGCCTGGCTCGGCCGCGCCAGCGCGGTCGATCGCGGGCCGCCCAGCGCCTCGGTGCGCGACTGGATCTCGCTGCCGCTCGGCGTCGTGACGCTCGCGGAGCGCCACGGCGGCGAGCGGGTGAGCGCCGAAACCTTCGCCGCCATGATCGACGAGGTCGAGCCGCAGATTGCCGAGTTCGCCGCCCGCACCGGAACCAACGGCGGGCACGGCATGCATCTGCTCGGCACCTCCGGCACGGTCACCACGATCGCCGGCGTGCATCTCAAGCTCGAGCGCTACGACCGCAAGCGCGTCGACGGCCTGTGGCTTGACGCGCGCCAGGTCACCGAGGTGGTCGAGCAGCTCGCGCGCACCAGCTACGCGGAGCGCGTGGCTAATCCCTGCATCGGCGCCGAACGCGCGGATTTGGTGCTGGCCGGTTGCGCGATCCTGGAGGCGATCCGCCGCACCTTTCCCTACGAGCGGCTGCGGGTCGCCGACCGCGGGCTGCGCGAGGGCATGCTGATCGAGCTGATGCGCGCGGCCGGCGCCTGGGCGCCGCGGGCCACGCAATGAGCGCCGGCGAGCGCGGCCGCACCAAGCTGCGCCCGGCGCGCGGGCGCAGTGTTTCGTCGCGCGCCTGGCTGCAGCGCCAGATCAACGATCCCTATGTGCGCCGCGCCAAGCGCGAAGGGTATCGCTCGCGCGCGGCTTATAAGCTCGCGGAGATCGACGACAAGCATCGTCTGCTGAAGCCCGGCGGCCGGGTGATCGATCTCGGCGCCGCGCCCGGCGGCTGGAGCCAGATCGCGGCCGAACGTATCGGCGCCGCCGAGGGCAGGGGCCGCGTGGTCGCGATCGATCTTCTGGAGATCGCGCCCATGCCGGGTGTTGAGTTCCTGCGGCTCGATTTTCTCGATCCCGCCGCGCCGGGGCGCTTGCGGGAAATGCTCGGCGGCAAGGCCGACGTCGTGCTGTGCGACATGGCGGCCAACGCCACCGGCCACCGCAAGACCGATCACTTGCGCATCGTCGCATTGATCGAGGCGGCGGCCGAGTTCGCCCGCGAGGTGCTGGCGCCGGGTGGCGCCTTTCTCGCCAAAGTCATCCAGGGCGGCACCGAGACCGCGCTGCTCGCCGAGCTCAAGCGCGAATATGAAAGCGTGAAGCACGTGAAGCCGCCCGCCAGCCGCACCGGCTCCGCCGAACTCTATGTGCTCGCGAAGGGCTTCCGCGGCGCGAACTAGAACCTGGACTTATGGCCGCGGCCAAGTCCGGATAGATGCGAGCTTGAGAAAGAAGAATGGCGGATGCGGCCCCGCCCGATTGGGGCGGAGCCGCCTGAAATCATCCCGTGGCTACTTGAGCGTCACCGCCTTGATGTCGGCATCGACGCCGATCCCGAGCGTCAGCGGGAACGATACGTGATGGAACCGGGTGGTCACGTTGTCGTCGTGAACGGCGAGGCCAATCGTGTACTTGCCGCCCACCTGCATGATCTTGTCGTCCGCCGGATGGCCGGTATCGAGCTTGCGCCGCCACACCAGCGTGTAGGTGCCGTTCTTCCAAGTGCCGTAAGCGGCGTCGTTGTCGGCGGCCGAGCCTTTCGCGTCGATCCGGCTCAATAGACGGCCCGGCAGGATGTCGCCTTCCTTCCAGCCGGCATTGGGATCGAACGGCACCGCGTTGGTCTCCTTGATGATCGCGCCGGGCTTGGCCGGATTGCCGATATCGTCGACACGTAGCGCCTTGGCGCCGACCTTGGCGGCGTCGAACATGAAGAGCGGCGTCATGGTCTGGCGGTTGATGTTCCAGGAAAATGGATTCTTGCCCTCGTCGAAATTGCGGTACTCGAGGACGAAACCGTCGTCGGCCATTCCGACCGGCCCCGACCGGTTCGCTCGCCATTGCATCAGGTCGAGGAATCCGCCCGCGGCCTTGATCTTGGCGATCTCCTCGAGCGGCTTGGTCTTGTCCCAGCTCGCCGCCGGATCGGTCCGCGTCGACGCGAGGTATTTGCGGATATCGGCGTCGTATCTTGCGTCGCTGAACAGCGGATGCTTCTTGACCGGCTCGCCGACCGCCTGGTCGCGGGTGTCGCGCATGCCGTTATGGCAGGTGAGCCAGCAGCCTTGCTGGGCGAAGCGCTCGACCTTGCCGTCGTCCAGCATGATCGAGAGCCGGTCCTCGTAGATCGCCGGCTGTTCGCCCGACCGCACCGCTTTGTCGTTGCGGTCGTGGCCGTACCATTTCCATTGCTTGCCGTCGAAGCGCACGTAATCGTGCATGCGCCCCTCGCGTTTCATCTGGCTCTTCCACTGGAAGCGGAAATAGACGTACTCGGCGTCGTGCGCGGCTTGCATGGCGAGAACGACGGAGCCGTTTTTGCCGGGGATCGGCGTCGGCTCGAGGTTGCCGCCTTTGACGATCTTGTTGCCGCGGGTCTTCTCGCTGCCCTTGTGGCAGGTGAGACACGCCTCTCCTTGCTCCACCGATTTGGCGCCCGGATGGCCGGGACCGACCAGCCAATCGTAGGTCGACTGGCCCGGATAGAACAGCGTCAGCGACTTCGCCGGGATTTTCGTCCAGTCGATGCGCTGCGGCTCGACGGCGGCGGCCGGACTGACCAGGCCAACCGCCATTGCGAGAATGATCGCACGGCCGATGGAGCTTCGGGTCATCGCAGTCCTCCTGTTCAACAGTCGTTCGGCTTCGCCGAGAATGGAAGAGACACGTGCGTCGTAGTCATTCTCGGCTCCCGCTGGCAATGCTAAAGGCCGCCGACTCGGCCGACGTCTGCTTATGACTCAACTCGGCCCGGCACGACGTCCTACTTAAGCGTGCAATCCGCTCCAAGGTTGACTTGGATCAACTCGCGCTCATCAATCGCGATTTATGGATACAAAACTTAAATTTGCCGGTCGGTTTCCGCCGCCGCCTCGGCTGCCGCCTCCTTGGCCACCGGCTGGCGGCGCGTGAGCGCGGAGCCCGCGTCCTTCGGCAGCGGCAGCACGAACAGGATGCACGACAGCGAAATCGCGCCCACGATCAGGAACGCGATCTGAAAATCCGAAACCAGGATCGCGCTAGTGCCGCGGCTGTAGCGCAGCGTCTCGAGGATGAGCGCGGCCACCGTGACTCCGGCCGAAATCGAGAGCTGCTGCGCCACGCTGGTGAAGCTCGTGGCTTGGCTCATGGAGCGCGTTTCGAGATCGGCATAGGCCAGCGAATTGATGCTGGTGAACTGCAGCGAGCGGAAGAAGCCGCCGACCAGGAGCAGCGCGATGATGAAGAGGTGCGACGCCCCCGGCACGAACAGCGCGCAGGCGGCGATCAGCCCGGCCGCGATCGCCGCGTTGTAGGTGACCACGCGCTTGATGCCGAAGCGGTGCAGAATCGGCGCCGCGGTCGCGCGCATCAGGATCGCGCCGATGGCGCCGGCGAAGGTGAGCGCGCCGGATGCGAACGGCGTCAGCCCGAAGACGAGCTGGAACAGCAGCGGCAAGAGAAACACCATCGCGCCGATGCCGATCCGGAACAGCGATCCGCCGATGATGCTGACGCGGAACGTGGGGACGGACAGCAGCTTGAGGTCGAGCACCGGCGCGCGCGTGGTGCGCGCGTGGCGCACATAGAGGTAGACGAAGACCGTCCCGGCCACGAGCAGCGCGACGGCGATCGCGGGCGGCAGCAAGCTCTGGCCGATGGTGGTGAGTCCGAAGGCGATCCCCGCGAGCCCAAGTCCGAGCAGCACCAGCCCCAGCAGATCGAGCGGCGGCGGGTGCGCCTCCTTGAAATTCTCGATGAACCGGCTCGCCAGCAACACGCCGATGATGCCGATCGGGATATTGATCCAGAAAATCCAGCGCCAGTGGAAATAGGTGGTGATGAAGCCGCCGAGCGGCGGGCCGATCAGCGGCCCCATGAGCGCGGGCACCACGAGCCAGGCGAGCGCGGATACTAATTCATGTTTAGGCACCGTACGCACGATCACCAGCCGTCCGACCGGCACCATCATCGCGCCGCCCAGACCCTGCAGTATGCGGAACAGCACGAAATCCAGCAGCGATTGCGAGAAGCCGCAGGCGATGGAGCCGAGCGTGAATACGACGATGGCGGCGCGGAACACGGTGCGCGCGCCGAAACGGTCCGCCATCCAGCCCGATACCGGGATGAACACCGCAAGCGACAGCAGATACGACGTCAGCGCCAATTTCAGCGCGATCGGATCTTCCTTGAGGTCGGCGGCGATCGCCGGCAGCGACGTGGTGATCACCGTCGAGTCGATGTTCTCCATGAACAGCGCACTGGCGACGATCAGCGGGGCGACGGCGTATTTGGGGATCATGGACTCGAGTTCGGCGGGCGCGAAGTCATAGCGCCCGGCGAGGGCCGCGTCATCCGGTTGGGCGGCGTTGCGACCTTCGGACCGGGGTGCTCACCGGAAAAATGTGCAATAAGGCTCCGCGCCGGAGCCCGCCAATGCCGATCGCCCGCGAAAAGCGCAATGTTTTCCTGCTCGCCGCCTGCCAGGCGCTGTTTCAGACCGCCGGGGTGGTGATCATCACGGCAAGCGGGCTGGTCGGCCACTTGCTCGCCGCCGACAAGTCGCTGGCGACGCTGCCGATCTCGGCCTGGATGGTCGGGACCTTGGTCACCATGATCCCGGCCTCGCTCTTGATGGGGCGTCTCGGGCGCAAGGTCGGCTTCACCATCGGGGGGCTGCTCGGCGTCGCCAGCGGCGCCCTCGCCGTATTTGGCTTGATCGCGGGCTCATTCTGGATCTTCACCTTGGCGCACCTCCTGCACGGCGGCTATCAGGGCTTCGCGCAGTTCTATCGTTTTGCCGCCGCCGACGCGGCGAGCGCCCAGTTCAAGAGCCGCGCGATCTCCTATGTGCTCTCTGGCGGCGTCGTTTCGGCGATCGTCGGCCCGAATCTGGTCGCCTTCACCCGCGATCTCACCGTCGGTACGCCGTTCATCGCATCGTACGCGGCGCTGATCGTGCTCGGCCTCGCCGCCACGGCGGTGGTGGCGCTGATCGAGATTCCTCCGCCGGTCCAGGAACGCTCTGCCGAACCCGCACGGCCGCTGCCGCAGATCGCACGCCAGCCGGTGTTCATCGTGGCGCTGCTGGTCGCCGCCATCGGCTATGGCGTGATGAATCTGGCGATGACCGCGACGCCGCTCGCCATGGCTCAGCACGATCACGGAATCGCGGCCACCGCCTTCGTCATCCAGTGGCATGTGCTCGGCATGTTCGTGCCGTCGTTCTTCACCGGCGCGATTATCGCGCGCTTCGGATCTCCGCTGGTGATGCTGGTCGGGATTGTGCTGCTTGCCGTTCACGTCGCGATCGCGTTTTCGGGCATCGAGTTCTTGTACTTCCTGTCGGCGCTGACCTTGCTCGGGATCGGCTGGAACTTTTCCTATATCGGAGGCACCACGCTTCTGACCGAGGCCTATCGGCCTTCGGAGAAGGCGCTGGCGCAAGGCGTGAACGATTTCACCATCTTCACTACGGTGGTCGCGTCCTCGTTCGCCTCGGGTGCGCTTCTGCACCGGTTCGGGTGGACCGGGGTCAACGTCATAGCGTTGCCGTTCCTCGCGCTTGCGGGGATCGCCTTGATCCTGTTCCTGCTGCGCCGGCGGGGCCGAAGTAATTTGGCGGCGGCAGAGTAAAAGGCCGTCAGCCGAGCTTGCTGAAGTCCGGCGGCCGCCGCTCGGCGAAGGCGCGGAAGGCTTCGGCGGCCTCCGGGCTCTTCAGGCGCTTTGCGAACTCGGCGCCTTCGCGCTCCATGACGGCGACGATGGCGGCGGCGTCGCGCATCAGTTGCTTCGTGGTCTTGAGCGCGCCCGCCGGTTTGGCCGCCAGCGCGCGGGCCATTTCCATCGCGCGCTTTTGCACCTCGGCGGCGGGAACCGCCAGGGTGGCGATCCCGATCTGCGCAGCCGTCTTGCCGTCGACCGGCTGGCCGAGCGCGAACATGGCGTAGGCCCGCGCATAGCCGATGCGCGCCGGCATGAGCCAGGTCGAGGCCGCCTCCGGCACCAGCGCGAGATTGACGAATGGCGTCGTGAGCTGGGCGTCCTCGGCGATGACCACCACGTCGCAATGGAGCAGCATGGTGGTACCGACGCCGACGGCGCGGCCCTGCACCGCGGCGACATAGGGCTTGGTCGCGTGGGCCAGCGCCTGCAGGAAGGGACTGGCGCCCAGGCCTTCGCGCGGCTTGGCCCCAGTGGCGGCCGCCACGAAATCCATGATGTCGTTGCCGGCCGTGAAGGCGTCGCCTTCGGCCTGGAACAGCACGACGCGCACCGCCGGGTCGGTCTCCGCGCGCTTCATCTCCCGCACCAGCACCTCGTACATGGCGTTGGTCAGTGCGTTCTTCTTCTCCGGCCGCGCCAGGGTGAGCGTGAGAACCCCGGAATCGAGCGTAACGCGGACATGTTCGGTCATGGTTGATCTCCTGCCGCCTTGAATAAGCGGTCGGGGCGGGCGGCGGGAGCATAGCGGGTATTCGCGGGCCCGATCAGGGGTGAATGTTCGCTGTCCCCGCCCGGGTTTCGATCTCGACCACCTTGCCGTCGTCGATATGCACGACCGCGCCGGCGAGCCGGTCGATCTCCTCGCGGGCGTGGCTGACATAGAGGATGGGGGTCGCGGTATGTCTAACGACCCGCTCAAGATAAGGCAGGATTTCCGCTTTGCGCGCCGCATCGAGCGAGGCCAGCGGCTCGTCGAGCAGCAGCGCCCTTGGCGCTGCGAGCAGCGCGCGGCCGATGGCGACGCGCTGGCGCTCGCCGCCGGAGAGCGTGCGCGGCCTGCGCCCGACGAGCTCTTCGAGTCCGAGCAGTGCGACGATCTCCTCGAAGCGCGGTCCGGCGTCGCCGCCGGCGAGCCAGCGGCCATAGAGCAGGTTCTGCCGCACGCTCAGATGCGGAAACAGCCGGCTCTCCTGGAACACGACCCGGATGCCGCGCCGGTGGGTCGGAATTGCGAGCCTGTCGTTCGAGTCGTAGAGGGTGCGTCCGCCGACCCGGATATGCCCGTGCTCGGGCGCGATCAGGCCGGCGATCGCGTTCACCACGCTCGTCTTGCCCGCGCCGGAGCGGCCGAATAGCGCGACGATCCGCGCCTCGCTGCGGAACGCGACGTCGAGCTGGAAATCGCCGAGCCGCTTCCGGATCGCGATGTCGAACATGCTCAACCCTCGATCCGCGCGGCGATGCGGCGCGAGAGCACTTCGGAGAGCAGGAGTGCGCCGAGCGAGATCGCGATGGCGACGGCGGCGAGCTTCATCGCGCCTTCATCGCCGCCCGGCACCTGCGTGAAGGTGTAGATCGCGGCCGGCAAGGTGCGCGTCTCACCCGGGATGTTGGAGACGAACGTGATGGTGGCGCCGAACTCGCCGAGCGCCTTGGCGAACGACAGCACGAGCCCGGCGAGGATGCCCGGAAGCGCGAGCGGCAGCGTGACGGTGGCGAACACGATGCCGCCGCTGGCGCCGAGCGTGCTGGCCGCCGCTTCAAGCCGCCGGTCGGTCGCTTCGAACGAAAGCCGGATCGCGCGCACCAGCAGCGGAAAGCCCATGACAGCGGCCGCCAGCGCGGCGCCGGTCCAGCGAAACGAGAACACGATACCGAAAGCGGCTTCGAGCCAGGCCCCGATCGGTCCCCGGCGCCCGAACAGCACGAGCAGCAGATAGCCGGTCACCACCGGCGGCAGCACCAGCGGCAGATGCACGAGGCCGTCGAGCAGCGTCTTTCCCGGGAAGCGCCAGCGCGCGAGCGCGTAGGCGGCAAATAATGCGAAAGGCAGGCTCGCCAATGTGCCGACCGAGGCGACCCGAAGGCTGAGCCGGATCGCCTCGATCTCTTCGGCGGTGAACGCGAACATCGCTCAGGATGCCCGCGCCGACGCCAGCACCGTGAAGCCGTTGCGCTCGAAGATCGCGCGCGCTTGCGGACCGCCGAGGTAGCGCCGGAATGCGTCGGCGGCCTCGTTATGCGAAGCCGTAAGCGCGGCGAGCGGATAGACGATCGGCGGATGACTTTCGGCGGGGAACCGGCCGACGATCTTCACGCCCGGTTCGGCGGCGGCGTCGGTCGCATATACGATGCCGAGCGGCGCTTCGCCGCGCGCGACGAAGACAAGCGCCGCGCGGACGTTCTCCGACTCCGCCAAGCGCTTCTCGACCGAGGACCAGAGCCCGAGTTTTTCGAGCGAAGCCTTGGCGTATTTGCCGGCGGGCACCGTGGCGACGTTGGCGACCGCGAGCCGTCCGTCGCCGAGGAGGGCCGCAAGCGGATAGCCGGGCGTGATCGTGACATCCGAGCCGGGGCGATCCTTCGGCGCGATCAACACGATCGAATTACCGAGCAGGTTCTGGCGGGTGCCGGGCCGGATCAGGTTCCGCTTCTCGACATAATCCATCCAGTCGATGTCGGCCGAGAGGAAGAGGTCGGCGGGCGCCGCTTCCTCGATCTGCTTGGCGAGCGCCGGGCTCGCGGCATAGCTGACGCGAACCGCGATACCGCTTTCCCGGCTCCACCCGGCGGCGATCTCGTCGAGGGCGTTCTTCAGGCTGGCCGCCGCGAAGACGAGCAGCGATGGTTTCTCCTGTGCGGAAACCGGCACGGAAGCGGTGAATGCGACGCAGAGCGCAAAAACGAATGCGCGCAGCGCAGCGCGACGTGGCAAGCCCATGGCATGCTCCAGAGAGGCCCAATGGCCCGGATTTCACGGAGGGGTCCCGAAAGGCGGTCCCATCGGACCGCGCAGGGGACGGCGGCCGCCTTCTCCGGCGGGTCGCGCAGACGCTTGCGACGCCAGGAGACTGGCCCAAGCAAAGTCCCGAGACAAGCGCTGTCGGCAGACTTTGACTTTCCACGACCCCGTGCTAACCACCCTCGCCAACCCGCCGCGGCATTCGATTCACCCCCGCGCCGTAACGATTTCCGGAAATTGCCGGAACAGGAGTTGGCGATGTCCCGTCTCACCGACGGCCTCGCGCTAGAAGCGCTCACCTTCGACGACGTACTCTTGAAGCCCGGGCTCTCGGACATCATGCCGTCCGAGGCCGACGTCCGCTCGCGGCTCACCCGCACGGTCACGCTCAATATCCCGATCCTGTCGGCCGCCATGGATACGGTGACCGAGGCGCGGCTGGCCATCGCCATGGCGCAGGCCGGCGGCATCGGCGTGATCCATAGGAACCTCTCGCCCGAGGACCAGGCCGAGCACGTGCGCCGGGTCAAGCGGTTCGAATCCGGCATGGTGGTGAACCCGGTCACCATCCACCCGGGCGCCACGCTGCAGGACGCGCTCGACATGATGAAGCTGCACGAGATTTCCGGCATCCCGGTGGTGGAGCAGAAGGGCAATAGCCGCCCCGGCAAACTTGTCGGGATTCTGACGCACCGCGACGTGCGCTTCGCCACCAATCCGGAACAGCCGGTTTCCGAGCTGATGACCAAGGAAAAGCTCGTCACCGTGCGCGAGGGCGTGAGCGAGGACGAAGCCAAGAGGCTGCTGCACCAATTCCGCATCGAGAAATTGCTCGTGGTCGACAAGGACTATCGCTGCGTCGGCCTGGTCACCGTGAAGGACATCGAGAAGGCGGTGCAATATCCGAACGCCTGCAAGGACGAACAGGGGCGTTTGCGCGTCGCCGCCGCCACCACCGTGGGCGACGCCGGCCATGCGCGCAGCGAAATGCTGGTCGAGGCCGGCGTCGACGTGGTGGTGGTCGATACCGCGCACGGGCACTCCAGGCGCGTGCTCGAGGCGGTGACGCGGGTGAAGCGGCTGTCCAACGCGGTGCAGGTGCTCGCCGGCAACGTGGCGACCAAGGAAGGCGCCAAGGCGCTGATCGATGCCGGCGCCGACGCGCTCAAGATCGGCATCGGCCCGGGCTCGATCTGCACCACGCGCGTGGTCGCCGGCGTCGGCGTGCCGCAGCTCACCGCCATCCTCGACGCGGTCGAGGAGGCGAGGAAGACCGACACGCCGGTGGTGGCCGACGGCGGCGTGAAATTCTCCGGCGATCTCGCCAAGGCGCTCGCCGCCGGCGCCGAGAGCGCGATGATCGGCAATCTCTTGGCCGGCACCGAGGAAAGCCCGGGCGAGGTGTTTCTCTACCAGGGCCGCTCGTACAAATCTTATCGCGGCATGGGCTCGGTCGCCGCCATGGCGCGCGGCTCCGCCGACCGCTATTTCCAGCAGGACATCAAGGACAACCTGAAGCTCGTGCCCGAGGGCATCGAAGGGCAAGTGCCGTTCAAGGGGCCGCTCGCCAACGTGCTGCATCAGCTCGCCGGCGGGCTGCGCGCGGCCATGGGCTATGTCGGCGCGCGCGACCTCAAGGAGCTGCGCGAGAAGGCGCAGTTCGTCCGCATCTCCGGCGCCGGCGTGCGCGAAAGCCACGTGCACGACGTCACCATCACGCGCGAAAGCCCGAATTATCCGGGGAGGATGTGAAGTCGCTTCGGACTTAGCCGCCGGTCTGCCAGCGCGAGATCGCCTCGAGCGGGTAGATGAGTTGAATGATATTGAGCGTGAGATTGTCTCGGATCATGTAGCCGAGAAACAATTCTAGCAGGACGATGAGTACGACGGTCGACCACACCGGCAGGATTTCGAGCCAGGACGAAGCCGAGCGCCGCTGCAAACGTATCGAAAATTGAATTCACCACGCTGTCGCCGAAATAGCCTCGTGCGAGCGCCGACTCGCGATAGCGGTCCATGATGACCGGCGTATTCTCTACGACCTCCCAGGCAGCTTCGAGCCCGATCGTGAACGCAAACCGCAGGCCGAATGACAGGCGCGGCGCAATCAGCCACAGCAACAGGTAGAAGCCGACCCCGTGGATGACATGTGTATAGGTGTACCAGTCTGTGAGGTGCTGGGAGGTCTCGGGGCCCGACGGATTTGCGTGCCACAGCTCGACGCGGCCGCAAGTGCAGATCCAGGGATGGCCTATCGCTGCCAGGATGAGCGCTTGAAGTGCGACAAACACAGCCACGATCAGGAGCAGGCCGAGAAGTCCTCGATCGTGCGGACGCGCAGCCGGAATATGCGGAGGGTTCAAGACGCAGCTGCTCCTTTGGCTGCCGGGAGACTAGAACCAGCCCACCATCTGCTTGAAGAACTCGGGAATTGTCCCGGGTCCAAGCAGTCGAGCCATGATGATGGTGATCGCGTAGTAGCTCCAGTGCGTTACGTACGAATAGGCGAACCCATTCGGCACGCGCAGTAGAAGATAGGGAAACGCAAGCCCGAAGATCGCCGCTAGTGTCCCGAAGCGGATCACGTAGGCGACTGACACGCCGCCGAACAGGAGCAGAACATGTACGCTCCCGAACAGCACCGCGCAGTAGAGGGATATCTTGCGCAGGCTATAACGCTGCGCCGACAGGGAAAGAACTAGGGCTAGGATGAGAAGTTGCTGAAACAGAATCTCGATGGACTTCGGCAAGAAATACCATGGCGTAGCGAGAGGTAGCTCCGGAGGATTGTAGCCCTCACGGATGTTGAGAGGGGGCAACGCCGGCAGCGCGTACGCGGCGAATAATGTGCAGCCCACAAAGGCGATCGACCAAACGATATAGCTGGTCAGCGGATTCTCGAACTTGGTCCATCGGCCGTACAGCGGCCAGAACATGATGACAGCGATTCCAATCCAGAAAACATAGTACAAAGTGATTGCGACAGATCCGGAATTATAGCTCGTTTGCACGCCAAGCGCGGGTAACAAAAGGTAATATCCGATATCGGTGGCGATCCACAGGCCGGCGATCTGGCCAAGCGTCCAAATCAGCTGGTTGTCTTGCCCGCCGTTCGTTTCGATCGAGGGGCGATCTGTCACGTCATCACCATGATGAAAGCCATCATATCCAATTTTGCGCGCGATGGATCGCACGGCCGGGGCGCAGGCATTTGTGGCAGATCAAATAAGCTCGACCATCCAGCCGGGCGCCAAGAGAGACATTGTCAGCGCGGATATAGTCGTCTAACGAGGCAGGCGCCATGTCCATCCAGGCCGTCCTGCTTCCCGTCTTCGTCCAGGTCGCGCTGACCTTTGGCCTGCTTTATTGGCAAGGCTACGTGCGCGTCGGGCACACGCGCCGCGGCGAGGTGAAGCTCCGCGACATCGCGCTCCGCCAGGCCAATTGGCCCGAGCAGGCCACCAAGCTCGGCAATGCGTTCCTCAACCAGCTCGAGATCCCGATCCTGTTCTACGCCCTGGTTGCCTTCGCGTTGCTCACGCGCAAGGCCGATCTCGTGTTCGTGGTGCTTTCGTGGCTGTTCGTGCTGTCGCGCCTGGTGCACGCCTATATCCACGTCACCTCCAACCGCGTGAGCCGCCGCTTCTTCGCCTATACGGTGGGTACGCTCACGCTGCTGGTCATGTGGGTGATCTTCGCGCTTCGCATTCTGGCCGATTGAATGACGCCTTCGGCGCGCCTGGCCGCCGCGATCGAGATTCTCGGAGAGCTGGAAACGCGCTCGCGCCCTGCGGGCGACGTGCTGCGGGAATGGGGCGTTGCGCACCGCTACGCCGGTTCCGGCGACCGGTCGGCGATCGGCAGCCTCTTGTTCGACGCGTTGCGCCGCAAGGCGTCTGCCGTATGGATCATGGGCGAGGGCGCGCCGCGTGCAATCCTGCTCGGCATCCTGAAGCTCGCGCGCGGGCTGGACGCGGACGCCATCGCAAGACTCTTCGACGGTTCGCGTTACGCGCCGTCGGCTTTGACCGACGCGGAGCGCGCGCGGCTTGCAAGCGCGAGCCTTGAAGGCGCGCCGCCGCCCGTGGCCGGCGACTATCCCGAATGGCTCGATCCGTACTGGCGCAAACTTTCGGCGACGAGCGCGCGGCCGAGGGCGCCGCGCTGGCTACCCGTGCGCCGCTCGATCTGCGCGTCAACACGCTGAAGACGACGCCCGACAAGGCGCTCGAGGCGCTCGCGCACCTGGAGGCCAAGCCGGCGCGCTGGTCGCCCTTGGGACTCCGCATCGCGCTCACCGCGGAGGGCAAGCAGCCGCCGGTCACCTCCGAGCCGTCTTTCCTCAAGGGCTGGTTCGAGGTGCAGGACGAGGGCTCGCAGCTCTCGGCGTTGCTCACCGGCGCCAAGCCCGGCGAGCACGTGCTCGATCTCTGCGCCGGCTCCGGCGGCAAGACGCTGGCGCTGGCGGCGTTGATGGAGGGCCGCGGGCAGATCTTCTCCTATGATTCCGATCTGCGCCGGCTGGCGCCGATCCACGAGCGCGTGCACCGCGCCGACGCGCACAATGTTCAGGTCAAGAGCCCGCGCGGAAAGCAGGACGTGCTTGCCGATCTCGTCGGCAAGATGGACCTCGTGTTCTTGGACGCGCCTTGCACCGGCACCGGCGTCTGGCGCCGCCACCCGGACGCCAAGTGGCGCATGCGCCCCGGCGCGCTGGAGCAGCGCGTGAAGGAACAGGCCGAGCTTCTCGATGCCGCCGTCCGTTACGTGAAGCCCGGCGGCCGCATCGCCTATGTCACCTGCTCGCTGCTCGACGCCGAGAACGGCGCGCAGCTGCGTGCTTTCCTTACCCGCACGCCCGGTTTCGCGATTATGCCGCCCGCCGAAGTCGCGCGCAGCCTTGGCGACCGCGGCTTCATGCTCGGCAAGGCGGCGCTGTTGAGCGCTGACGGGCTCCTGCTCACGCCGCGGCGCACCGAAACCGATGGCTTCTTCATTAGTGTTTTGCGGCGAATTGCTAAGTAACTCGGCCCACCCCCTCACCCTCGGAAGCACTCGCGGTGCTCGTGCTTCTTCTTCCCTCTCCCCCTCCCGCAATTGCGGGAGGGGGAGAGGGTGGGGAGGGTTCGCGACCTAGAGAGCGAACCCGACCGGGTGAGGGGGGAGGGCGATAGAACGTCGGACGGGCGGCTTATTGAAAAATGTAGGCTTCTGTCGCTCGACAGCTATCCTCATAGTCCCTAGAAGCTCGCCATGACGGCTCCCACCCACGACAAGATTCTCATCATCGATTTCGGGTCGCAGGTGACCCAGCTCATCGCGCGGCGCGTGCGCGAGGAGAAGGTCTATTGCGAGATCGTGCCGTTCCAGTACGCCGAAGCCGCGTTCAAGGAGATGCAGCCCAAGGGCGTGATCCTCTCCGGCGGCCCGGCCTCGGTGCTGGATAAAGACGCGCCGCTGCCGCCGAAATCGATCTACGAGGCCGGCGTGCCGGTGCTCGGCATCTGCTACGGCGAGCAGGCCATGGCGCACCAGCTCGGCGGCGTCGTCGAGGCCGGGCATCACCGCGAGTTCGGCCGCGCCGAGGTCGAGGTGAAAAAGCCCTCGGCGCTGTACGAAGGCGTCTGGCGCGTCGGCGAGCGCTATCCGGTCTGGATGAGTCACGGCGACCGGGTGACGAAATTGCCCAAGGGCTTCGAAGCGGTCGGCAGCGCGCCGAACGCGCCGATCGCCATGATCGCCGACGAGCAGCGCAAGTTCTACGCCACCCAATTCCATCTCGAAGTGATGCACACGCCGCACGGCGCGTTGCTGCTGCGCAATTTCGTGCGCAAGATCGTCGGCGCCCGCGGCGACTGGACCATGGCCGCGTTCAAGGACGAGGCGATCGCGAAAATCCGCGCCCAGGTCGGCAACGGCCGGGTGCTCTGCGGCCTCTCGGGCGGCGTCGATTCCGCGGTGGCCGCGGTGCTGCTGCATGAAGCCATCGGCGACCAGCTCACCTGCGTGTTCGTCGACCACGGCCTGTTGCGCCTGGCCGAGGCCGCGAAGGTGCTGACGCTGTTCCGCGGCAGCTACAACATCCCGCTCGTGCACGTGGATGCGTCCGACAAATTTCTTGCCGCGCTCGCCGGCGTCACCGACCCCGAGGCCAAGCGCAAGACCATCGGCAAGCTGTTCATCGACGTGTTCGAGACCGAGGCCAAGAAGATCGGCAAGGTCGAGTTCCTCGCGCAAGGCACGCTCTATCCCGACGTGATCGAGAGCGTCTCCTTCACCGGCGGCCCGTCGGTCACGATCAAGTCGCACCACAATGTCGGCGGCCTGCCCGAGCGGATGAACTTGAAATTGGTTGAGCCGCTGCGCGAGCTGTTCAAGGACGAGGTGCGCGTATTAGGCCGCGAGCTCGGCTTGCCCGAGGCCTTCGTCGGGCGCCATCCGTTCCCGGGGCCGGGGCTGGCGATCCGCTGCCCGGGCGAAGTCACGCGCGCGGCGCTCGACGTGCTGCGGCTGGCCGACGAGATTTTTCTCGAAGAGATCCGCCGCGCCGGGCTCTATGACGAAATCTGGCAGGCCTTCGCCGTGATCCTGCCGGTGCGCACCGTGGGCGTCATGGGCGACGGGCGAACCTATGATCAGGTGGTGGCGCTGCGCGCGGTCACTTCCACCGACGGCATGACCGCCGACTTCTATATGTTCGAGCCGGCCTTCCTCGGCCACGTGGCGACGCGCATCATCAACGAGGTCAAGGGCGTCAACCGCGTGGTCTATGACGTGACCAGCAAGCCGCCGGGGACGATCGAGTGGGAGTGATCCGGCGGCTCGAATCCCTGCGGACTTTCTTCATCCCGCGAATATTGATCCCACACGGCTTCCTATGGCAGCGTCGCGCTCGGTGAGGCCCGCGGCCAAGGCCGCCGATCAAACAGCGTTTTGTTGAGATGCGCGGTACACGAATGGGTTTGCGTCACGGGCTGCTGGCGATTGTCGCCGGCCTCGTGCTCGGCGCCTGCGGCAGTCTGGATGCCGCGCTGGAGCGCGAGCAGCCCGCTCCCACGAAGACCGGCGTGGTCTTCCTGTTCCCCGGCTTCAACCTTCCTGGAGATACGTTCGTCACGTCGGGAACCCACACGTTGGCCCGCAAGATGCGAACCCTGGGAGTGCGCGCGGAGATCGATTACGCCAGCGAGTGGGAGTCCGTCGCCGATCGCTATCTGGCGGAAGGCGCCACCCCGGCTTCGACCCCGATCGCCGTGGTCGGCTATTCGCTGGGCGCCGGCTCGGCGATCGAATTCGCCCGCAAGCTCGGCCGGGCCGGGGTGAAGGTGCAGACCCTCGTCGTCGTCGAAGCGTTCAGCCCGCCGCCGATTCCGGGCAACGTCGCCCGCGCGCTGAATATCTATACCGGCGGCGGCGTCTGGTCTGCGAAGATCGAACCGGACCGCGATTTCACCGGCTCGCTCGAGAACTTCGTGTTCAAGGATGGCGCGGCGAATGACCATTGGAGCCTCAATCGCATCGACAAGGTCTATGACCTGGTGGTGAGCGAGGTGCTGGACGCCGAGGGCGTGCGCCCGCGCTGGCCGGAATTCGCGCGGCCCGCGCCCACGCCGCGCCTAGCCAAACGCAAGGCCGCCGCTCCGCGCGCGAAAGCGGATGTTGCGCGCTGATCGGTCACTGGTCGTCCCCGCGCTCCCCGCTTTCGCGGGGACAAGCAGTGGGGACCGTTCTCCGCATACTGATGACGGTCCCAGCTCTGCGCGCCGCTGCGCGGCGCTTCGGCCGGAATGACGTGGAATTAAGTTGATAGAGCTTTTGCCCCGCGCGAAATTTTCCAGCCGTAGCAACGACTTCAAAAATTTCTGCGAAAACTTTATCCGCACTCCTCCGCGCGCCCTTAAGTTCGGCGCCGTCTCGATCCACGAGGGGCGCGTCGCGCGACGTGTTCGACGTGGGGTCGGGATCGGTTCCCGCGGACGAGGCTCGTACCCTCGCACTCGGGCGACCCCGGAGCCCCGCCCGGGCGGCACTAGGACCGCCCTGCGAGGAGCTCGCTGGACTGGGACAGGGCAGAAATGTCCGCGTCCCAGGAAGCGCGGTCCGGGGGAGAGCCGGGTCCTCCGGGATCCGGCGAAGAGCCGCGGTGGAGCGCCGCAAGGCGAGTGCCCGGCGGTTTCCGGGCACCGCGCGTCCCGCAAGGACGCGCAACATCAACGAGCGCCGAGCGGCGCTCCATCCCCCTCCTTGTTTCAGGAGGGGAAGCGTAGCCAAACCTCGGAGCGGAAACCGCTCGCTGGAACACTCCCGCGCGTCATTCCGGGGCGCGGGCTTTAGCCCGCGAGCCCGGAATCCATACTCGCTGACGGTGGTTATGGATTCCGGGCCCGCTCGCTTCGCTCGCGTCCCGGAATGACGGTGAAAGAGGGCGAGCAGTGACAGCATTGCGCAATGCGTCTAGTTTCCGCCGCGCCAAGAAAGGACAAGACAGGAACCGAACCATGCTCCTGATGCTCGCCGGCCTCGTCGTTTTCATCGGCATGCACGTCTTCACCACGCAGCGCGGCGCCCGCGCGGCGCTGATCGCGCGCATCGGCGAGGGGCCCTATAAGATTCTCTATTCGGTCATCTCGCTCGCCGGCCTGCTGATGGTCGCCTATGGCTACGGCGCCTGGCGCGCGGCCGGGCCGGCGCAGCTCTGGTATCCGCCGATCTGGACGCGCCACCTCGCGCTCCTGCTGATGATCCCGGCGGCGGTCCTGCTGGTCGCCGCCTATGTGCCGAGCCACATCCGCCTCTGGCTCAAGCATCCGATGCTGGCCGCGATCAAGATCTGGGCGCTCGCGCATCTCCTGGCCAACGGCGACGTCGCCACCCTCGTGCTGGCGGTCGCGGTGCTGGCCTGGGCGGTCTATGCCCGCATTTCGATGAAACGGCGCGCCGACGCGCCGAAGCCCGCGCCGCGCGGCTGGCTGGGCGATGGCGTCGCGGTCGTCGCCGGCCTCGCGCTCTACCTGTTCCTGCTCTATATCTTCCACCCCTACGCCGTCGGCGTGTCCGCGATCTGAGCCATGAACGAAGAAATCCGCCGCCTCACCGCGCCCGAGATCAAGGCCCGCAAGGGCGGCGAGCCCATCGTCGCGCTCACCTCGTACCACGCGCATACCGCGGCGCTGATCGACCGCCATGTCGACGTGATCCTGGTCGGCGATTCGCTCGGCATGGTCATGCACGGGCTGGAGACCACGGTGCCGGTCACGCTCGACATGATGATCCTGCAGGGCAGGGCGGTGATGCGCGGCTCCAAGCGCGCGCTCGTGGTCGTCGACATGCCGTTCGGCAGCTACGAGGAGAGCCGCGAGCAGGCGTTCCGCAACTGCGCGCGCGTCTTGAAGGAAACCCATGCCGGCGCGGTGAAGCTCGAGGGCGGCGTGCGCATGGCCGATACCATCCGCTTCCTCGCCGAGCGCGGCGTACCGGTCATGGGCCACGTGGGTCTCACGCCGCAGGCGATCAATACGCTCGGCTCGTTCCGCGCCCGCGGCCGCGACGAGAGCGAATGGGCGCCGCTCGTCGCCGACGCCAAGGCCGTGGCCGAGGCCGGCGCCTTCGCCATGGTGATCGAGGCCGTGGCCGAGCCGCTGGCGCGGAAAATCACCGGCGAGGTCGCCATCCCGACCATCGGCATCGGCGCATCGCCGGCCTGCGACGGTCAGGTGCTGGTGCTCGAGGACATGCTCGGGCTGTCGCCGCGCGTGCCGCGCTTCGTCAAGCGCTATGGCGAGCTCGCCTCCCATATCGAGGCCGCGGTCAAGGACTATGCCCGCGAAGTGCGGACCCGCGAATTCCCCGGCACGGCGAACGTCTATCAGCTGAAAGCCAAGCCCTGAGAGGGGTTTGCCACGATCTGTCCACATCTATACGGTACGCAGCTCACCGCAATGCGTCGGTGAACCCCCGGAAAATCAATGTCCGACATCCTCCGCGAAGTCGACGAGGAACTTAGGCGAGAGCGCTACCAGAAGCTCTGGGAGCGCTACGGCATCTACCTCATTGGCGCCGCCCTCGTGCTCGTCGTCGCGGTCGCCGGCTGGCGCGGATGGGAATGGTACCAGGCGCGCGAGGCGGCCGCCGCCGGCGCGCGCTTCGAGACCGCGCTCGAGCTCGACGCCGCCGGAAAACAATCCGAGGCCGAGGAAATCCTCGCCGCACTCGCCAAGAACGCGCCGCGCGGCTACCGCGCGCTCGCCCGCTTCCGCATCGCGGCGGAACTTTCCAAGCGTGACCGCTCGGCGGGTGCCGCCGCCTATGACGCGCTGGCCGACGATGTTTCGGTCGAATTGTCGTTTCGCGACCTCGCCAGGGTCCGCGCCGCGCTTGCGCTGGTCGACACCGCCTCCGCCTCCGAGATCGCCCGCCGGATCGATCCGCTGATCGCCGGAAATTCCGCGTTCAAGCCCTCGGCGCGCGAAATTCTGGCGCTCAGTCGTTTCCGCGCCGGCGAGCGTGAAGTCGCGCGCCGGTTGTTCGTCGAGATCGTGGCCGATCCGGAAACCCCGCCGTCGCTGCGCTCGCGCGCGCAACTGATGCTCGCGCTATTGCCGGTCGACGCGGCGCCGGCGACACAGTAAGAGATGCGAATGTCCACCGCCCGCTTCCGCATTGTCCGAAACCTCCTGCTTGCCGCCGCGCTCTCGCTCGGCGTCGCCGGCTGCGAGAGTGTCACCGACATTTTCGACAAGCTCGATTTCATGAGTTCAACGAAGAAGCCGGTGCCCGGCGAACGCAGGCCGGTGTTCCCCGCCGGTATTCCGGGCATCGAGTACAACGCGCCGCCGGCCCAGCCGACCAACGCCAACGTTCCTCTCTCCATGGCGCCGCAGACGCCCGCGACCCCGCCCGCGACCACGCCCGAAGCCGCGCCGGGCAAGCCCGCCACTCCGCGTGCGCCGCGCACCGTCCAGCAGCCGAAGAACCCCGCCGACGCCTGGGACGGCACCCGCTGAGGGGCCCGCCCCCTCGCGCCAATCGATGCAACCGACCGTCGCCATCGTCGGCCGACCCAATGTCGGCAAGTCGACCCTGTTCAACCGCCTGGTCGGCCGCCGGCTCGCGCTGGTCGACGATACGCCCGGCGTCACCCGCGACCGCCGCGAGGGCGAGGCAACGCTGGGCGATCTTTCGTTCCGCGTGATCGACACCGCCGGCTTCGAGGAAGTGCCGCGCCCCGGCCTTGAGGGCCGCATGCGCGCCCAGACCGAGGCCGCGATCCGCGACGCCGACGCCGTGCTCATGTTGGTCGATGCGCGGACCGGCATCACGCCGGCCGATCACGCCTTCGCCGATATCGTGCGCCGGTCGGGCAAGCCGGTGATCCTCGTCGCCAACAAGAGCGAGGGCAAGCGCGGCTTCGAGGCCGCCTTCGAGGCCTACACGCTGGGGATCGGCGATCCGGTGGCGCTCTCGGCCGAGCACGGCGAGGGGCTTGCGGATTTGTACGCGGCGATCCGCGAAACGCTGCCCGCGTCCGAAGCAGCAGCCGAGCCGGCGGGCGACAAGCCGATCCACGTCGCCATCGTCGGCCGGCCCAATGCGGGGAAGTCCACGCTGGTGAACAAGTTGCTGGGCGAGGAACGGCTGCTCACCGGGCCCGAGCCCGGCATCACCCGCGACACCATCACCGTCCGGCTGCAGTGGCGCGGCCGCGCCTTCGAGCTGTTCGACACCGCGGGCCTGCGCCGGCGCGCGCGCATCGTGGAGAAGCTGGAAAAGCTCTCCGCCGCCGATGCGCTGCGCGCCATCCGCTTCGCCGAGGTCGTGGTGCTGCTCATCGACTCCGAGCGTCCGTTCGAGGAGCAGGACCTGCGCCTGGCCGATCTGGTGATCGAGGAAGGCCGCGCGCTGGTGCTCGCGATCAGTAAATCCGATCTGGCGGCGGCCAAGGATCTCGCGCCGA
This sequence comes from uncultured Alphaproteobacteria bacterium, assembly GCA_963772885.1. Lineage (GTDB taxonomy): Bacteria > Pseudomonadota > Alphaproteobacteria > Rhizobiales > Xanthobacteraceae > JAHFPN01. Next base: position 169,885 of record CAVYZC010000002.1, read on the forward strand.
AGCATTTGCGCACCGAGGCCGACCACTGGCTGCCGCAGGCCAAGGGCGTGCCGGTCGTGCCGGTGTCGGGCCTGACCGGCGAGGGACTCGACCGTCTGCTCGACGCGGTCGTCAAAATCCACGAGGTCTGGAATCGCCGCGTGCCGACCGCGGCGCTCAACCGTTTCCTCGAAGGCGCGGTCGAGGCCAATGCGCCGCCCGCGGTTTCCGGCGCGCGCATCAAGCTGCGCTACATGACGCAGCCCAAGGCGCGGCCGCCGAGCTTCGTCCTGTTCGGCACGCGCACCGACGCGCTTCCCGAATCCTACCTGCGCTATCTGGTGAACGGTCTGCGCGATGCCTTCGATCTGCCCGGCGTTCCGGTCCGGCTGTCGTTCCGCGAGGCGAAGAATCCCTTTGCCGGGCGGAAACGGGACTGGCAAAAGCAGAACAAGCGCGTGCGTGCTAAATGAGACGCCGCCTCGCCTGAAGCCAATCCCATGACCGATCAACAAACGCCAACGGGCCCGCGCCGCGCAGCGGTCGTCTTCATCTTCATCACCCTGGTGCTCGACATGTTCGCGCTCGGCATGGTGATCCCGGTGCTGCCCAAGCTCGTGGAGATGTTTCTCGGCGGCAACACGGCCCGCGCGGCGGAGATTTTCGGCCTGTTCAGCACCGCCTGGGCGTTGATGCAGTTCTTCTTCTCGCCGGTGCATGGCGTGCTGTCCGACCGCTTCGGCCGCCGGCCGCTGATCCTGCTCTCCAATATCGGCCTCGGCCTCGACTACATCCTGATGGCGCTGGCGCCCGATCTCTGGTGGCTGTTCGCCGGCCGCCTGATCTCCGGCATCTGCGCCGCGAGCATCGGGACCTCGTTCGCCTATATCGCCGACGTGACGCCGCCGGAGCAGCGCGCCGGCAAGTTCGGCATCCTGGGCGCGGCGATCGGCATCGGCTTCGTGCTCGGCCCGGCGGTGGGCGGCCTGCTCGGGGTCTATGATCCGCGGCTGCCGTTCTGGGTCGCGGCCGGCTTGAGCCTCGTCAACGCGCTCTATGGCTACTTCATTCTGCCGGAGTCCTTGCCGCGCGAGCGCCGCGCGGCGCTCGATTGGCGCAAGGCCAATCCGGTGGGATCGCTCAAGCTGTTGCGCTCGCACGCGGAGCTTGCGGGGCTGGCGACCGTCAATTTCCTGACCAACCTCGCGCACGTGTCGTTGCCGGCGATCTTCGTGCTCTACACCAGCTATCGCTATGGCTGGGACGAGCGCGCGGTCGGCCTGTCGCTCGCCGGCTATGGCGTCTGTTTCATGATCGTGCAGGCTTTCCTTACCGGGCGCATGGTCAGGCGTTTCGGCGAGCGCACCATGCTGCTCGTGGGCCTGATCTTCGGCGTCGCCGGCTTCGTGATCCTCGGCCTTGCGCCGAACGGCGTCTGGGCCTGGATCGGCATTCCGGTGACCTCGGCCTGGGGCTTCGCGGGCCCCGCGCTCCAGGCCTTGATGTCGCGGCACGTCTCCGAATCCGAGCAGGGCCAATTGCAGGGCGCCAATGGCTCGATCCAGGGCATCGCCTCGCTGGTCGGGCCGGTGATTTTCGCCTCGATCTTCGCCTACGCGATCGGCGCGGGAAGCCCGTGGCAAGTGCCGGGCGCGTCGTTCCTGCTGGCGGGCTTGCTGCTGGCGGCGGCGGGCGTGCTCGCCTGGCAGGTCACGCGGCGCGCGCTGAAGCGGCGGCTCAGGGCGCGCCCGGAATTCGGCGTATCCAGCGCAGGATCGTCGTCATCATATTGGCGAACGCCTTGGGCGATTGGCCGCGCCGCGGCGCCAGCGGAATCAGGCTCTGGGTCGCGACGGTCTGGCTCTGGGTGAAGCGGAAGATGCCTTCGCGGCCGTGCCGGCGCCCGAGCCCGGAAGCCTTGTAGCCGCCGAGCGGCGAGTCGATGGCCGACCACGCCGCGCCATAGGCCTCGTTGATATTGACGGCGCCGGTCTCGATCCGCGCCCCGATTTCCTGGGCGCGTCCGCGTGTCGCGCGACCAGATGCTGGCGCTGAGGCCATAGTCGCTCGCGTTGGCGAGCCGGATCGCTTCCTCGACGTCGTCGAAGCGGTTGACCGCGACGACCGGACCGAAAGTCTCTTCGCGCGCGACCAGCATGGCCGGCGTCACCTTGGTCGAGGATCGTCGGCTCGAAGAAATAGGGCCCGATATCCGGACGCGCCCGGCCGCCGGCGAGCACCTGCGCTCCCTTGGCCACGGCGTCGGCGACGTGCGCCGTGACTTTCGCGAGCTGCTCGGGCCCGACCAGCGATCCCATGTCGGTGTCGAAGGAAAAATCGGCGGCGATCCGCATGGCGCGCGTGCGCGCGACGAAGGCATCGAGGAAGCGGTCGTAGAGCGCGCTTTGCACGTAGAGCCGCTCGGCGGCGATGCATAACTGCCCGGCATTGGTGAAACAGGCGCGCACCGCGCCCTCCGCGGCGCGGTCGAGATCGGCGTCCGCCAGCACGATCAGCGGGTTCTTGCCGCCGAGCTCGAGCGAGACATGGATCAGGCGCTCGCCCGCGCGCGCCGCGATGCGGCGGCCGACCTCGGTCGAGCCGGTGAAGGCGATCGCGTCCGCCGCATCGACCAGCGCGGCGCCGGCGACTTCGCCGCTGCCGGTGACGACTTGAAAGAGATCGCCGGGAAGGCCCGCTTCGACCAGGAGATCGACGGCGAAACGGGCGAGCAGCGAGGTTTTCTCCGCCGGTTTCAGCACGATGGCGTTGCCGGCGAGCAGCGCCGGCAGCGCGTCGCAGACCGCGAGCGTGAGCGGGTAGTTCCAGGGCGAGATGATGCCCACGACGCCGATCGGATGGCGGTGCTCGGTGACCCGGGTGAGGAATGGGATCAAGCCGCGGCGGCGGCGCGAGCGCAGGAAGCGCGGGCCGCGCCGGGCGTAGTAGCGGGCGGTGATCGCCACATCGACGATTTCTTCGAAGGCGTGCCGCCGCGCCTTGCCCGCCTCCAGCTGCATGAGGTCGAGGATCTCGTCGCGCCGGTCGAGCACGAGGTCGTGGAAGCGCAACAGCATCTTGCTTCGCTCGGCGACCGGCAGTGCCGCCCATCTTTTCTGCGCGCCGCGCGCGCGCTCTATGGCGGCGAACACGTCCTCGCGCGTAGCGAGCGGAATCTCGCCGATCGGCTTGCCGGTGAACGGCGCTTCGACGGCGATGCGTCTTTCGCCCGGGCGCGGCGTCGACCAGCCGCTTCGACAAGGCGCGTGCGAGTTCGGTGGCGCGCGAGGGCAAGGTTGCGTTCATGCGGGCGCTCAGACGGGCTTCGGCGGCTGGAATTCCAGCAGCGCCTTCATCGGGTAGCTATAGTACTTCCCGCTCTCCTGCCATTCGGGCAGGCACAGTTTGAGAATATAGCCGGCGACCTGCTCGGGCGTGTCGAGCGTCATCGGGTCCTCGCCCGGCATGGCGCTGGCGCGCATGCGGGTGCGGATCGGGCCGGGGCCGAACACATTGACCTTCACGTTGGTCTTGGCGGTCTCCGCCGCGTAGATGCGCGCGAGCATGTCGAGCGCGGCTTTCGAGACCGAGTAGGGGCCCCAATAAGCGCGCGCGTGCGCGGTGATGCCCGAGGTCACGAACACCACGCGCCCGGCTTCGGCGGCGCGCAGCAGCGGATCGAGCGAGCGGATCAGCCGCCAATTGGCGGTGACATTGATCGCCATCACGTCGTCCCAGGCCTTCGGCTCGACGTGGCCGAGCGGCGAGATCGGCCCGAGCAGGCCCGCGTTGCCGACCAGCACGTCGAGCCGCTTGTAGCGCTCGAACAGCGCCGCGCCGAGCCGGTCGATGCCCTCATAATCTTTCAGATCGAGCGGAACCAGCGTCGCGCTGCCGCCGGCTTGCTTGATCGCGTCGTCGAGCTCCTCGAGCCCGCCGACGGTGCGCGCGACCGCGATCACGTGCGCGCCGGCTTCGGCCAAGGCGAGCGCCGCGGCATAGCCGATGCCGCGCGAGGCGCCGGTCACGAGCGCGATCTTGTCGGAGAGGGGCTTGCTCATTTTCGCTCGATGCCGGCGCATCAACCTCTCATCTTGGCATTCCGCGTCGCGCCGCAGGATGAGCGCGATCGATAGCCGAGAATCCCCTACGACACCGGTCATCCAAGTGGTTGCCCGGCGCGTGATTATCGATGTCGGGCTCGACGGACTCGGCGCCGCGCCCAGGATGAAGGGATTCAGCTCGCTTCCGCCAGCAGCGAAAGCTGCCGCGGGCCGACTTCGCCGGTGCGGTCGGTGAGCGCCGTCGGATATTCGCCGGTGAAGCAGTGGTCGGTGAACTGCGGCCGCTCGGCATTGCGGCCCTTCTCGCCCATGGCGCGATAGATGCCGTTGACCGACAGGAACGCGAGGCTGTCGGCGCCGATATAGGTGCGCATGCCTTCGAGATCGTGGGTCGCGGCGAGCAGCTTGTCCTTCTCCGGCGTGTCGATGCCGTAATAGTCCGGATGCTTGATCGGCGGCGAGGCGATCCGCATGTGCACTTCGGTGGCGCCCGCCTCGCGCAGCATGCGCACGATCTTCACCGAGGTGGTGCCGCGCACCAGCGAGTCGTCCACCAGCACCACGCGCTTGCCCGCGATCGCGGCGCGGTTGGCGGAATGCTTGAGCCGGACTCCGAGCTCGCGAATGTGCTGCGAGGGCTCGATGAAGGTGCGGCCGACGTAATGGTTGCGGATGATGCCGAGCTCGTAGGGGATGCCCAATTCCTGGCTGTAGCCGACCGCGGCCGGCACGCCCGAATCCGGCACCGGCACGATCACGTCGGCTTGGCGCGCGCCTCGCGCGCCAGCTCGCGGCCCATGGCCTTGCGCACGTCATAGACCGGCTTGCCGCCGACGATCGAATCCGGCCGGGCGAAATAGACGTATTCGAAGATGCAGGGTCTGGACGCCATCGGCGGGAACGGCTTGATCGATTGCAGCCCTTCCTCGGAGATGACCACGACTTCGCCGTTCTCGATGTCGCGCTCGAAGCGGGCGCCGATGATGTCGAGCGCGCAGGTCTCCGACGCGAGGATATAGGACTTGCCGAGCCGGCCGAGCACCAGCGGGCGGATGCCGAGCGGGTCGCGGGCGCCGATCAGCTTCTTGTTGGTCAGCGCCACGAACGAATAGGCGCCTTCGAGCTGGCGCAAGGCGTCGATGAAGCGTTCGATGAAGCGCGGCATTTTCGAGCGCGCCACCAAGTGCAGCATGACTTCGGTGTCGCTGGTGGACTGCATCATCGCGCCGTCGCGCACCAGCTGGCGGCGCAGCGACAGGCCGTTGGTCAGATTGCCGTTATGGCCGATGGCGAGACCGCCGGCGTCGAGCTCGGCGAACAGCGGCTGCACGTTGCGCAGGATGTTCTGGCCGGTGGTGGAGTAGCGCGTGTGGCCGCACGCGGTGCCGCCCGGCAGACGATCGATCACCTCGCGCCGCGTGAAGTTGTCGCCTACGAGTCCAAGCCGCTTTTCCGAATGAAATCGCTTGCCATCGTAGGTGACGATGCCGGCGGCTTCCTGGCCGCGATGCTGCAGCGCGTGTAGTCCGAGCGCGGTGATGGTGGCGGCATCCTGATGATCGAAGATGCCGAACACGCCGCACTCCTCGCGCAGGCGGTCGTCGTCGAGGTCGCGCGCGAACGCCTTCACGCCGTCTTCGACTTTGGCCATTCGGCCCTCCGGCTCGAAAGCTCAGCGGCCCGTGCCGCGGGTGCTCTCGAGCAATTGTTCGAACCACTGCCGGTCGGAACGCTTGTACCCGTTTTCGGTCGTCCGTTCCGCGAGCCGCGGCGGTGCAGCGCGCTCGGAGCGCGGGCCGGGAGCTGGAGCGGGAGTTTCGGGCGTATCGTCGTCACGCGGACGCTTCAAGCGCTTCAAGATGGCGGTTTCAGGGTCGTCCGGCAACATGGACAACAGCCAATCGCCGGTGCCCTGCAGCACCACGCGCGAGCGGGCGTTCTTGGCCCAGTCCGGCATGCTGTTGGCCGGCACCAGCCAGGCGAAGAACAGGAAGGCGACCACCATGATCACCAGCCCGCGCGCGAGGCCGAATACGAAGCCGAGCGTGCGGTCGAGCGCCCCCACGCGGCTGTCGAGGATGGCGTCGGAGATTTTCACCGTGACCAGCGAGACGATGAGCAGCGTGCCCAGAAACAGACCACCGATGGCGATGCCGTTGGCGACCAGGTCGTTGCTCACGTACTGCTTCACATAAGGCACGGTGCGCGAGAAGCCATAGAGCGTGATGCCGGCGGCGACCACCCACGAAGCGATCGACAGGATCTCGCGCATGAAGCCGCGGACCATGGCGAGCAGGCCCGAAATCAGCATGACTTCCGAGCAGAACGATATCGAGAAGCGTGATGGGCATTCCTACTTGGCTCCGCGGCGGCCCGAGTCGCGGCATCCGGCCGCGCGTTATATAGCCTCGCCTCTTGTCGCAGTCACCCGTCTTCCGCGCCCCCTGCGACCGAGCGGCGCGGCCTCGGGGCCCGGGCCGCGAGATCGGCGACGACGCTTGCCAGCGAACCTACCGTTATGACCTGCAGGCCCTCGCTCGCCGTGCCCCGGCCGCTATCGGGTACCACGGCCCGGGTAAAGCCGAGCTTACCGGCCTCCTTGAGCCGGGCGGCGGCCTGCGGCACGGCCCGGACCGCGCCGGAAAGGCTCACCTCGCCGAAATAAACGGCATCGGCCGGCAGCGGCGTGCCGGTGAGCGCCGAGACCAGCGCCGCGGCCACGGCCAGGTCGGCGGCCGGCTCCACGATGCGCAGGCCGCCCGCTACGTTCAGGTAAACGTCGTGGCCCGAGAGCCGCACCCCGCAGCGGGCCTCGAGCACGGCCAGAATCATCGAGAGCCGGTTCGGGTCCCAGCCGACGACGGCGCGGCGGGGAGTGCCCAGCGTCGTCGGCGCGGCGAGCGCCTGAATTTCGACCAGCAGCGGCCGCGAGCCCTCGATCCCGGCGAACACCGCGGTGCCGGGCGAGCCCAGATCGCGCTCGGACAGGAACAGCTCGGAGGGATTGGCGACTTCCTTGAGGCCGCCGCCGGTCATCTCGAACACGCCGATCTCGTCGGTGGGGCCGAAGCGGTTCTTCAGCGCGCGCAGGATGCGAAACGCGTGGCCGCCTTCGCCCTCGAACGACAGCACCGCATCGACCATGTGCTCGACCACGCGGGGGCCGGCGATCTGCCCGTCCTTGGTCACGTGGCCGATGAGCACGATGCAGGCGCCCGTGGTTTTCGCGAAGCGCAGCAGCAACTGGGTCGCCGAGCGCACTTGCGTGACGGTGCCGGGCGCCGATTCTTGCGTCTCGGTCCACATGGTCTGGATCGAATCCACGACCACGAGGACCGGGGGCTGGTCGGCCTTCAGCGTCGCCAGCACGTCCTCGACATTGGTTTCGGCCATCAGTTCGACCGGAGCCTCGGCGAGGCCGAGGCGCCCGGCGCGCATGCGCACTTGGGCGATCGCTTCCTCGCCGGAGACATAGACCGCGCGTTTGCCGCGCAGCCCGAGCTTGGCCGCCGCCTCGATCAGCAACGTAGACTTGCCGATGCCCGGATCGCCGCCGATCAACACAACTGAGCCGGGCACGAAGCCGCCGCCGACCACCCGGTCGAACTCGGCGATCCCGGTCCCGATACGCGGCGCTTCCGCGCCGCCGCCCTGCAAGGTCTCGAGCTTGATGACGCGGCCCTTGCGGCTGGTGCGCTGAGCGGAAGGGACGGCGGCTTGGGCCGCCTGTTCCTCGCTGATCGTGTTCCAGCCGCCGCACGCGTCGCACTTGCCGGTCCAGCGCGGATAGACCGCGCCGCAGTTCTGGCAGACGTAGGAATGTCGAGCTTTGGCCATCGCGCTTCGCGGTTACGGAGGTTCTGATTCGAGGTTAGCATGAACGTCCAGCCCCTAGATGGGGACGAAATCCCGTTCGCGAAAGGCAGCGATGACCCGATCGCAATGGCGCTCCGTCGACGGCGTGAACCTGCAGACGCTGAGCCAGGCCCGCGCCCCGGCGCATTACGCCGTCCAGTGGCTCGCCCGCGCCGGCTACGCCTATGTCCCGCCCAAGGCGGACTCGAGCCACACCAATGTGGGCTGGGACGACGCGCTCGACGGCTTCACCACCCATCCGCTCAAGGGCGAGCTGCGGCTCGGTTTGAAAATTCCGCAACTATCGCTCGTGCTCATCGAAGGGAAGGCAATGACGAGCTTCCCCCTGGACGGCCGCACCGACGCGGACGCGCGCGCTTGGCTCGGCAAGGAGATGAGTGCGCGCGGCCTCGACGCCAAGGCGCTCGACCAGCCGTTCCCCTACGAGCTGTCGGCACACCCCATCGCCAAGGGCGGGGCCTATCGCACGGCAGAGAATGCCAAGGGCCTCGCCACGCTCGCGGCCTGGTTCGGCAACGCCAATGCCGCGCTCGGCCGCATCCGCGAGGCGCACAATAAGGGCAAGCTGCAAGCCTCGCCGGTGCGCTGCTGGCCGCATCATTTCGATCTGGCGACGCTGATCCTGCTCGATGGCGATCCGGAGAAGGGCCGCTCGGTCAATGTCGGGCTCTCGCCCGGCGACGGCAGTTACGACGAGCCCTATTTCTACATCACGCCCTGGCCCTATCCCGAGCGCGCGAAGCTTCCAGCCTTGCCGCCGATCGGACATTGGCACACGGTCGGCTTCACGGCGGCCGTGGCACTGGCGAGCTCGATCCTCGAATCCACCGATCCGCAGAAGGAGAGCGAGGCATTCCTCGACGCGGCGGTCGAGGGGTCGATCAAGGCGTTGGGCTAGAATTCCGCGAAAGCGCTTGTCGCTACGCGACGGCACCTTCACCAGCGCCTCGCCGTCGAGCACCGTTTCGCCGCCGACCGTGCAGGCGCAGCTCAGCCGGGCGCGGAACTTCTCGGGAATGAGCTCGGCGACGGCGACGGCGACCTCGACGGTGTCTCCGATCTTGACCGGCGCACGAAAATTGAGTGTCTGCGAAATATAGATCGCGCCCGGTCCGGGCAGGCGGGTGCCGAGCACCGCCGAGATCAGGCTCGCCGTGTAGAGACCGTGCGCGATGCGCGTCCCGAACGGCGTGGTGGCGGCGAAATGCTCGGAGAGATGGATCGGATTGCGGTCCCCGGTCACCTCGGCGAAGCCGACCACGTCGGAGGAGGAAACGGTCTTGGCGAGCCGCTCCGTCATGCCGACGGACAAGTCCTCGAAATAGAGCGTGCGCAGTTCCAGGGTCATGGGCAATTGGGCTTGCTCAGTGCAAGCTCGGCCCCTTCAGGAACCGGTTGCGGTCACCGGAGGTGATGCGCAGGTCGAGCGCGCGCCCCTCGCGCCAGATTTTCAGCGGCACTTCCACCCCGGCACTGCCGAGCGACCAGATCTTGCGGAACACCCCGGCCAGATCCTTCGCCGGCGCGTCGGCGACGGCGACCACGACATCGCCGGTCTTGAGGCCGCCGCGCTCGGCCGGGCCGCCGGAGGAAAGTCCTGCGATCACGATCCGGTCCTCGACCTCCATCGCATAGATGCCGAGCCAGGGCCGCGGCGGCTGATTGACCCGGCCGATCGTGTGCAGGTCCTCCAGGATCGGCTTCAGCAGGTCGATCGGCACGATCATGTTGAGCGGCTCGCGCTGCCCGGCCTCGCGCGAGGCTTCGAGCTGCAGCGAGCCGATGCCGAGCAGATCGCCGGCCGGGCCGATCAGCGCCGTGCCGCCCCAATGCGGATGCGCCGGCGTGGTGAAGATCGCCTCGTCGAGCACGTATTCCCAGTAGCCGACGAATTCCTGCTTGGCGACGATGCGCGCGGCCACCGAGCGCTTGCGGCCGCCTTCGCCGCCCACCACGACGCGCTCGCCGAGCGTGGCGGCGGCGGAACGGCCGAGCGGCAGCGCCGGCAGGTCGAGCCGGGCCAGCGCCTGCACCAGCCCGAACCCGCTCGCCTGGTCATAGCCGAGCACATGGCCAGGCACCGTGCGCCCATCGGCCAGGCTGAGCCAGATCGTCTCCGCCTCGGTGACCAGATAGCCGATCGTGAGTACGACGCCGTCGTGGCGGATCAGCACGCCGTTGCCGAGCCGCTCGGTGCCGAGAATCTCGGCGGTGAAGGCATCGGAGGGGATGATCGCGCGCACGCCGACCACCGCGGCGAGCGCCGCATCGAGATCGTATTCGTAGTCTCCCGGCTTCGGTTGCGCGGCCGGGGGCACTTTCCAGTCGCCGAGCGATGGCATGCGCCGCTCCTTCGGTCAGCCGCCCTTATAGACCCGATGATAACGCCGCCCGAGGCGCGTCAACACCTCATAGCCGACGGTTCCCCCCGGTTCGGCGAGATCGTCGACGCCGATCCCATCGCCCAAGAGCGTAGCGAAATCGCCGCGCCGCACGGCGCCGGCGGGGAGATCCGTCACGTCGATCGAGATCAGGTCCATGGAAACGCGCCCCAGGATCGGGCAGTGGCGGCCGCCGACGATGGCCTCGGCGCCCTTCTTCTTGTCGGTGGAGCCGGAAGCGCGCGGGATGCCGTCGGCATAACCGGCGGAAGCGACCGCGATGCGGCTGTCGCGCTTCAGCGTCTGTGTCGCGCTATAGCCGACGGTATCGCCGCTCGCAGCCTCGCGCACCTGGATGATGCGCAGATCGAGCCGCACCACCGGTCGCATCGGATTGTCGCCCTTCAACAGCGCCCGCCCGCCATAGAGCGCGATCCCCGGCCGCACCAGGTCGAAGTGCGCATCGGGCAGCGTGAGCAGGGCCGCGGAGTTCGACAGCGAAGCGGGAATGCCTTTGAAGTTGGCCGCGAGCGCGCGGAAGTCTTTGATCTGGCGCCCATTCATCGGGTGGTCGGGATCGTCGGCGCAGGCGAAATGGCTCATCACCAGCGACGGCGCGAACGCCAGCGACTTGAGCCTGCCGGCCAGCGCCTCGGCCTCCGCGGGCGTAAGGCCGTGGCGGCGCATGCCGGTGTCGATATGAATGGCGGCCGCAAGCTTCTCACCGGCGGCGCGCGCGAAGCCGTCCCATTCTTCGATCTCGGCGAGCGAGCCCAGCACCGGCTCCACGTCGATGTCGCGGAAGGCGGCCGCGGTGCCCGGATGCAGCCCGTTCAGCACATAGACGGTCGCTTCGGGAAGCACGGTGCGAAGTTTCAGCGCCTCGTCGAGCAGCGCGACGAAAAAGCTATCGCAGCCCGCCCGCGCCAGCGCACTGACCGCCGGCTCGATGCCGAGGCCGTAGGCGTCGGCCTTGACCACCGCGGCGCAACGCGCCGGAGCCGCACGCCCGGCCAGGTCGCGATAGTTCGCCGCCAGCGCCGCCAAGTCGATCGTGAGGATGCCGCCGGCCTCGAGCGCGGCGCCCTCGGCGCGGGTGATTCCGGCCTGACCCATGCGGACGCTTATATCGGGTTGTGATCTTGGCGAAAGCAGGGAGCTCGCGCCGCCGTCCAAGGCCGGCCACGATCAGCGGGTGCGTTCCGGCATGCGGTCTTCGCGGGCAAGGTTGCCGAAGCGGGTGAATTGCGGCTCGAAGGAGAGCTTCACGGTGCCGGTCGGTCCATGCCGTTGCTTGCCGATGATGATCTCGGCCCGGTTCTCCGCGGCCTTCAACTCGCCTTCCCACTTGAACCATTCCTCGCTGCCCGGGCGCGGCTCGCGGTTCTTCAGGTAATACTCCTCGCGGAACACGAACAGGACCACGTCCGCGTCCTGCTCGATCGAGCCCGACTCGCGCAGGTCCGAGAGCTGCGGGCGCTTGTCGTCGCGGTTCTCGACCTGGCGGGAGAGCTGGGAGATGGCCAGGATCGGGATGCTCAGCTCCTTGGCCAGCGCCTTGAGGCCGGTGGTGATCTCGGTCACCTCCTGCACCCGGCCTTCGAGCGCGCGGCGCGAGGTGCCGGTAAGCAATTGCAGGTAATCGACGATCATCAGGTCGAGCCCGCGCTGCCGCTTCAGCCGCCGGGCGCGCGCCGCCAGCTGCCCGATCGAGATGCCGCCGGTCTCGTCGATATAGAGCGGGATCGACTGCATCACCTGCGCCGCCGCCGCGAGCTTGGTGAAGTCCAACTCGCTGATGTCGCCGCGGCGGATGCGCGAGGAGGGGATCTCGGTCTGCTCGGACAGGATGCGGGTGGCCAGCTGCTCGGCCGACATTTCGAGCGAGAAGAAGCCGACGATGCCGCCCGATACCGTCTCGATCGAGCCGTCGGGCCGCGGCCGGCCGCGATATTCGACCGCGACGTTATAGGCGACGTTGGTCGCCAGCGCCGTCTTGCCCATGGCCGGGCGCCCCGCGAGGATGACGAGGTCCGAAGGCTGCATCCCGCCCATCAGTTGATCGAGGTCGATCATGCCGGTGGCCAAGCCCGAGAGATGCCCGTCGCGCTGATAGGCCTTGCTCGCGAGGTCGACCGCGTCCTTGAGCGCGTCGGAGAAGCGCAGGAAGCCCTGGTCGTAGCGCCCGGTCTCCGCCAGCTCATAGAGCCGCCGCTCGGCGTCCTCGATCTGCTGGCCGGGCTTGATATCGACCGGCGCGTCATAGGCGAGGTTGACCATGTCCTCGCCGATGCGGATCAGGTCGCGCCGGATCGACAGGTCATAGATGGTGCGACCGTAGTCCTCGGCATTGACGACCGTGGTCGCCTCGGCCGCGAGGCGCGCGAGGTACTGCGCGGGCGTCAGCCCGGCGATGTCGGCGTCGGTGGGCAGGAAGGTCTTGAGCGTGACCGGGGTCGCCACCTTGCCGGCGCGGATCAGGCCCGCGAGCGATCTCGAACACCTTCTGGTGAATCGGCTCGAAGAAGTGTTTCGGCTCGAGGAAGTCGGCAATCCGGTAGAACGCGTCGTTATTGACCAGGATCGCGCCGATCAGCGCCTGCTCTACCTCGACGTTGTGTGGCGCGTGCCGGTATTCGTCCGCCGGTTCGGCGTCGGGCTTGCGCAGTGCGGAGTCGAGAGCCATTGCCTTCCTTCTCGAAGTTCGTACGCATGCGCCCGTACAATTGGCATAGCACGCGATCGACTCAACTCAACAAGCGAATCGAGAAACGCGCGCAATTCACATGACATTTTTTTTAAAGCGATTCGACGCGACGACTTGACTGCGGCGCGAACGTCACTCGCCGGCTAGACGAACCGGCGGACGCGCGTTGCGCTCCGCCGCACGCAAACGTTCCTCGGCGGCAAACAGATAGTCGCGCGTGAGCGGAACCGCGTCCTGCCGGCGCGCGAGCTGGGCCTGGAACACCATTAACCCTTGGTGGCGGAACGCCATTTCCGAAGCCGCCAGGTAGAATTCCCACATGCGGCAGAAACGTTCGTCGTAGAGCCGCATCACCTCCTCGCGGCGGGCGAGGAAGCGGGCGCGCCATGCCTTGAGGGTCTCGGCGTAGTGCAGGCGGAGAATCTCGATATCGGTCACCACCAGATGTTGACGCTGGATCGCCGGCAGCACTTCCGACAGCGCCGGGATATAGCCGCCGGGGAAGATGTATTTTTTTATCCACGCGCTGGTCGCGCTCGGCCGGCGCGACCGGCCGATCGAATGCAGCACCGCCACTCCATCCTCGGTCAGCAGCTCGTTGATCTTGCGAAAGAAAGCGTCGTAATGCACGACGCCCACGTGCTCGAACATCCCGACCGACACGATACGGTCGAACCGGCCTTCCAGGTCGCGGTAGTCCTCGAGCTCGAACTTGACCATGTCCTTGAGCCCGCGCTCCTGCGCCCGCTGCCGCGACACCACATATTGCTCGTCGGAGAGCGTGCAACCCAAGACCCGCGCGCCGCACGTCTCGGCGAGATAGACCGCAAGTCCGCCCCAGCCCGAACCGATGTCGAGGATCTTGAGCCCCGGCTTGTCGAGCAGCAGCTTGGCCGCGAGGTGGCGCCGCTTGGCGAGTTGGGCGTCGTCGAGACTCATCCCCGGCCGTTCGAAATAGGCGCACGAATATTGCCGGTCGGCATCGAGGAAGATCGAATAGAGCCTGCCGTCGAGGTCGTAGTGGTGATGGATATTGCGTCGCGCCCGGATGCGCGGGTTGAACTGGGAAATGCGCCGCAAGACGAAGCGGATGCCCGCAAGCAGAAGCGCCCCCGGCAATGGCGGGACCGAATAGTGCTGCGACATCACCAGATCGAGGAAACTCGCAATCGAGCCGCGCTCGACGACGAACGTGCCGTTCATGAACGCTTCGCCGAGGCGGAGTTCCGGATCGATGAGGCTGGCGAGGACCGCCCTACGCGTCGTGAACGCGACAGCGATCGGCTCACCGGTGCCGTCGCCGACGGTAAACGAATATCCCGACGGGAGCCTGACCTCCAGCGTCCCCCGCCGGACGATATTCACGAACGCTCGCTTGACCAACCGATCCATCGGGAGCCATCCCGGATGACGCGGCGGGGTTGTCCCCGTCTGCCCCCGCAGTCACATTAGACCAAAGTCGCCCGGCGACGGCAATCGTCGACCGGGGCAAGGGTTCACCTCTTTTCTTTGCCTTCACCCTTGGCCTCGCCGGACTTCTTGTCCCGCTTCTTGGCGGGCTTCTCGTCGGCGGATGCGCCGGGAGCGTCCGCCTTGGCGGCCTTCTCGCGCTTCTTCTTGCCCGGCTTGGCGGCGTCCTCTTCCGCTGCAACCTCGCCCTCCGGCGCGGCTTCGGCGTCCCGCTTGGCCCGGCGCTCGAAGAACTTCTCCGCCTTGGCCCCGGCCTCGGCGCGGGCCTCTTCCTCGTCGGTCCGGGTCTTGGTGAGGTCCTCGCCGCGCGCCTGGCGCTCGGCCTCCTCGGCGCTGCGCGCGACGTTCACCGTGATCGCGAGCACGACCTCCGGGTGGAGCTGCACCGGCACCTTGATCAGGCCGATCGACTTGATCGGCATGTTGAGCACGATCTGGCCGCGATCGACCGTAAAGCCGCCCTGGGTGAGCGAACCCGCGATATCCCGGGTCGACACCGAGCCATAAAGCTGCCCGCCTTCGCCGGCTTGGCGCAGCAGCACGAACGTCTGGCCATCGAGACGCGTGGCGACCAATTCTGCCTCGCCCTTGAGCTCGAGATTCCGTGCCTCGAGCTGTCCCTTCATCAATTCGAACTTGGTGCGGTTGTCCTTGGTGGCGCGCAGCGCCTTGCCGTGCGGCAGCAGAAAATTGCGTGCGAAGCCGTCGCGCACGCGCACGACGTCGCCGATCTGGCCGAGCTTGGCCACGCGCTCCAGGAGGATGACTTCCATGACGCTACTCCTTCGGGTTTCCGGGAAGATGGGGTTGGGAAGGGGGTCCGCGCCGCCCCGCGATGCGGCCGCGCAGGCCGATGGCGGCGTCGACGAGGCCGAGTATGGCGGCCAGCAATAGCGGCCAGCCCAGCACGAGGACCAGCGCCCAGACGGCGCCGAGGATGAAGCTGCGAACCGCGAGCCCCGCGGTAATCGAGTGCAATACGGCGAGGCCGACCGCTGCATAGGCCAGGAAAAGCGTAGCCGCGAACACCGCCGCCACCAGCGCGACCATTCCCGACAGGAACGAGAGCGCGAGCGCGGCTGCGAGTGCGATCGAGGTCGCGGTCGGCAGCGTCATCGCCGGAAGTTCCGGCCACGGGCGCTTCAGTCGTCCGGAGGAACGCGCGATGCGCGCGGCAAACCACAGATTGGCGAGATTCGTCAGCATCATCAGCAGCGCCGCCATGGGCGGCAGCACGGTGACCAAGAGATCGAGGAGCCGGGCGGGATCGCTGCCGTTCGGCATCCGCAGCGGAGCGCCCGCGGGGATCGCGAATTGCACGCGGAGCACCCGCTCGAGCGCCGCGCGCAAGCCCGCCTGGTAGCTCTCGAAGTCGAGACCGAATGCGGGGATGACGAGCGTCACGGTCAACGCCGCGATGATCGCGGTGGCAAGCACCAGTCGCCCCGGCGGATACCAGTCGAGCCCCCCGGGCGCCGAAGGTTCCGGCCGGGCGAGGAGCGCGAGATAGGCAAGGATCGCCGCCGGCAATCCCACGCCGATCAAATAGGAGAACGCAAACCAGGGCCCGAGCAGGACGCCCAGGGCGATCGCGGCAGTTGCCGCCGCGGCGGCTCCCGCTACGTGGCTCCAGGCCATGCCGGCGAGCAGGATCGGCAGCGGCGCGAGATAGAACAGCCCCACGGCGAGCAACGAGCCCGATGACACCGCCGCGAACAGCAGCGCGGACGCGGCGCCAGCGCCAAGGCTGATCAGGATGATCTGCATCATCGTCGAGCTGTCCCGCCCTTCAGCGGTTAGGGGCTTGCGCCCCAACCATGGCCCCCGGGCTCATCCCGACGGCTGACACGCTAACCGGGCGGCGTACCGCCCGGCACCTTCATCGAATTACGTAAGGCAGCAGCCCCAGGAAGCGGGCACGCTTGATCGCCTGCGCGAGTTCGCGTTGCTTCTTGGCCGAGACCGCGGTGATCCGGCTCGGCACGATCTTGCCGCGCTCCGACACGTAACGCTGCAGGAGTTTCACGTCCTTGTAGTCGATCTTGGGCGCGTTGGCGCCGGTGAACGGGCAGGTCTTGCGCCGGCGGAAGAAGGGGCGGCGTCCGCTGCTTTGCTGGAAGCTCACGGGGTGATCTCCTCGGCGGCCGCGATGGGATCGAGGACGGGATCGTCGCCTTCACCGCCGTCACGGTCGCGGTCGCGCCGGCGCTCGCCGCGCCGTTCCTCGCGCCGCTCCTCGCGATCGCGCTTCTGCATCATGATCGTCGGGCCTTCGTCGAACGCTTCGACGCGGATCGTCATGAAGCGGAGCACATCCTCGTTGATGCGCATCTGCCGCTCCATTTCGGTGACGGCCGCCGGCGGCCCATCGATACCGATATAGGCGAAATGCGCCTTGCGGTTCTTCTTGATGCGGAAATTGAGCGTCTTCACGCCCCAGTATTCGGTCTTGGCGATGGTTCCGCCGTTGGCTTCGATGACGCCCTTGTACTGGGTCGTCATGTCTTCGACCTGCTGCGCGGTCACGTCCTGACGCGCGAGGAACACATGCTCGTAAAGCGGCATGAAGTGCCTTTCCGTTTCTGCGGCCCGGCGCCGAGCCCTTCGAGCCTCAGGAAAGGCTCGAGAGTCGAAGGCGGAGACACGGGACGCCGGGCGATTTGCCCTGCCGCTGCTGCGGCCGTCCGTTTAGCCCCCGGCCGGGACCAAGTGGTGGCGGTTATAGGCGATTTTGGCCGCGAGGCAACCCCGGATCGTGGCTCGACTTGATCGGTGCCCGTGCGGACCGATGCTTGACAGGGCTGATGCGCCCGGTCTCTTTCGGGCTAGAGCCGAGCAGGGATCCGAGCACCGTGTCGACCGCTTTCATGTTTCCAGGCCAGGGCAGCCAGGCCGTCGGCATGGGCAAGGCGCTCGCCGGCGCGTTCCCCGCCGCGCGCACCGTCTTCGACGAGGTCGATGCGGCGCTCGGCGACAAGCTCAGCCATGTCATGTGGGAAGGCCCGGCGGAGACGCTGACCCTCACCGAGAACGCGCAGCCCGCGCTCATGGCCGTATCGCTCGCTGCAATTCGTGTTCTGGAGGCGGAGGCCGGGCTCGATCTGGTGCGCGACGTGAAGTTCGTCGCCGGCCATTCGCTCGGCGAGTATTCGGCACTCGCCGCCGCGGGGACGTTTTCGCTCGCGGATACCGCGCGCTTGCTGCGGACCCGCGGACAGGCCATGCAACAAGCGGTGCCGGTCGGGCAGGGCGCCATGGCGGCGCTGCTCGGCGTCGACATCGAAGCGGCCAAGGCCGTGGCCGCCGAGGCGGCCCAGGGTCAGGTCTGCGACCTTGCCAACGACAACGCGCCCGGACAGATCGTCGTCTCCGGGAACAAGGCTGCCGTCGAGCGCGCGGCCGAGATCGCCAAGGCGCGCGGTGCGCGAGCCATGATGCTGCCGGTATCCGCGCCCTTCCACTGTGCGCTCATGCAGCCGGCGGCCGATGCCATGCGCGAGGCGCTTGCCAAGGTGAAGGTGCTGCCGCCCAAGGTGCCGATCATCGCCAATGTAACCGCAGCACCGGTGCGCGACCCGGCGGAGATCGTCCGGCGCCTGGTCGAGCAGGTGACCGGGACGGTTCGCTGGCGCGAGTTGATCGTCTATCTTATGGGGCAGGGGGTGACCCGGCTCGTCGAGGTCGGCTCCGGCAAGGTGCTCAGCGGGCTCGCCAGGCGCATCGCCAAGGAAGCGGCTACGATGACGGTAGAAAAACCCGAGGACATCGCCGCCTTCAAGGCGGTGCTCGGAGGTTCCTGATGTTCGATCTCACCGGCAAGACCGCGCTGATCACCGGCGCCTCCGGCGGCATCGGAGGAGCGGCGGCCCGTGCGCTGCACGCACAGGGCGCAACCGTCGCAATCTCCGGAACGCGCAAGGACGCGCTCGAAGCGCTCGCGGTTACACTCGGCACCCGCGTGCATATTTTGCCCTGCGATCTCTCCAAACCCGAGGAGGTGGAGAAACTCGTCCCCGCCGCGGAAGCGGCGATGAAGCAGCTCGACATCCTGGTCTGCAACGCCGGCATCACGCGGGACAATCTGCTCGTGCAGATGCGCGATCAGGAGTGGGATGACGTGATTGCGGTAAATCTCAGCGCGACGTTCCGCCTCGCGCGCAAGGCAGTCGCCGGCATGATGCGCCGCCGCTTTGGGCGGGTGATCGGCATCACCTCGGTCGTCGCCGTCACCGGCAACCCGGGCCAGGCCAACTACGCCGCCGCCAAGGCGGGCATGATCGGGCTGATGAAGTCGATTGCTCGCGAATACGCCAAGCGCGGCGTTACCGCGAATTGCGTCGCCCCCGGCATGGTCGCAACCGCGATGACCGACAAGCTCAACGACAAGCAGCGCGAGGCGATCCTGTCCGCGGTGCCGGCCGCACGGCTGGGGACGCCGGACGAGGTCGCCGCCGCCATCGTATTCCTCGCGTCCAACGAGGCCGCGTACGTGACCGGCGAGACCCTGCACGTCAACGGCGGGATGTCCATGACCTGAAGCGGCGCAAGGGGTTACGGGGCATCGCCCCTTGCTGGTCTTGGACTTTTAGGTATTGTAACCAGCGCGAAATTGGTTCATCCGTTGCGCCTCGCCGCGCAACGGCACAAAACTCCCGAGGCTGACAAGGGTGGGTCGATGAGCAATATTTCCGAGCGGGTGAAAAACATCGTCGTCGAGCACCTTGGGGTCGATCCCGAGAAGGTGACCGAGAGCGCAAGCTTCATCGACGATCTGGGCGCCGACAGCTTGGACACGGTCGAGCTCGTCATGGCCTTCGAGGAGGAATTCGGCTGCGAAATCCCCGACGATGCGGCGGAAACGATTCTGACCGTCGGCGATGCCATCAAGTTTCTCGAGAAGAGCTCTCCCGCCTGACGTGGGTCGGGACGGAGGGCGGGACTGAACAGCGCCGGGGCTGATATCTTCGGCGCCGAGGAATTCCGCATGCGGCGTGTCGTCGTCACTGGCCTCGGAATGGTGTCGCCGCTTGGCTGCGGCGTCGAGGTCTCGTGGAGCCGGCTGCTGGCCGGCAAGAGCGGCATTTCGCGCATCGCGCATTTCGACGTCTCCGACCTGCCCAGCAAGATCGCCGGAGTCGTGCCGCGCGGCGACGGCAGCGACGGCACCTTCAACCCCGATCAATGGATGGAACCGAAGGAGCAGCGCAAGGTCGATCCGTTCATCGTCTATGGGATGGCCGCGGCGACCCAGGCGCTCGACGATGCCGGCTGGCATCCGACCGCTTACGAGGACCAGATCGCCACCGGAACGCTCATCGGCTCCGGCATCGGCGGCATCGGCGGGATCGCCGACGCCGCGATCACACTGAAAGAAAAAGGTCCGCGCCGCATTTCGCCGTTCTTCATTCCGGGGCGCATCATCAATCTGGCGCCCGGCTACGTCTCGATCAAGCACGGTCTCAAGGGTCCGAACCATTCTGTCGTCACCGCCTGCTCGACGGGCACGCACGCGATCGGCGACGCCGGCCGGCTGATTGCGCTCGGCGATGCCGACGTGATGGTGGCGGGCGGCGTCGAATCGCCGATCGACCGCCTGTCGATCGCCGGGTTTTGCGCTTGCCGCGCGCTTTCGACTTCGTTCAACGACACGCCGGAGAAGGCCTCGCGGCCCTACGACAAGGATCGCGACGGCTTCGTCATCAGCGAGGGCGCGGGCGCGGTGGTGCTCGAAGAGCTGGAGCACGCCAAGGCGCGCGGCGCGAAAATCTATGCCGAGTTGATCGGCTATGGCCTTTCGGGCGACGCCTACCACATCACGGCGCCCGCCGAGGACGGCGATGGCGCCTATCGCTGCATGCAGGCGGCGCTCAAACGCGCCGGCATCACGCCGGCCGAGATCGATTACATCAACGCCCACGGCACCTCAACTCCGCTCGGCGACGAGATCGAACTGAACGCCGTGCAGCGGCTCGTGGGCAATGCCGCCGGCCGAATCTCCATGTCCTCCACCAAGTCCGCGATTGGGCACCTCTTGGGCGCCGCCGGGGCAGTGGAGGCCATCTTCTCGGTGCTGGCGATCCGCGACCAGGTCGCGCCCCCGACGATCAATCTCGATAACCCTTCGGTCGAAACGCCGATCGATCTCGTGCCGCGCACCGCGCGCAAGCGCGAGATCAATATCGTGGTGTCGAACTCCTTCGGATTCGGCGGCACCAACGCCACGCTCGTGCTCCGCCGGGCCGATGCTTGAAATTGCCGGTTGCGAAGCGCTTTCCCGGTTTCGCCATAATTCGCGCTAGGTTCGGCCGGCTCGCTTCGGGCTTGCGAACGTGTCATCGAAACGCGACACTCTTTGGATCGACCCCGGTATTCGAGTATCGTTCGGCGTTGCGTCCCATAAGGTCTGCCGCGGGCGGCCTGCGAGACGGACGTTCAGGTTGTTCGAAGCAAGCCGGCCAGAAACGGAAAGCCCATGGTGGACGAGCGTAGGGGACGCCGAGGCGATGAGATGGATGCCGAGCCCGAGAGCGAGGCGCGGCCGATCATCCAACCCAAGAGCCCGCGCCAGGCATTGATGGCCGAGGTGCTTCCGCCGCCGCCGTACTCGCGCCGCGCGCGCCATCCGATCGTGGTGATCGGAAACGCCGTGCTGACCGCGATCGTGCTCTTGATCCTCGCCGGCGGCGCCGGCTTCTATTTCGGCAAGCAGCGCTACGAGGCGCCGGGCCCGCTCGACCGCGAGCGCACGGTGGTGATCCCCCGCGGCGGCATCCGCGATACCGCCGAGCTCCTTCGCCGCGAGGGGGTGATCGATCAGGCGTTCTTGTTCGTCGGTGCGGCTACGCTCCTGCGGGTGACGAACGATGTTAAGGCCGGCGAATACCTGTTCGAGCGCAATGCCAGCATCCGCGACGTGCTGGACACGCTCGTGCAAGGCCAAGCCATCCAGCATCAGGTTACGATCCCCGAAGGTCTGACCAGCGAACAGATCGTGCAGAAGCTGACGGAGGCCGAGGTGCTCACCGGCACGTTGCGCGAGATTCCGCGCGAGGGCACGCTGCTTCCGGAGACCTATAAGGTCACCCGCGGCACCACGCGCGAACAAGTGGTTGCCCGCATGGCCAACGCGCAGAAACGTATCTTGCAAGAGGTTTGGGATCGCCGTGCGCCCGACCTGCCGGTCAAGTCGGCCGAGGAACTCGTGGTTCTCGCCTCGATCGTGGAGAAGGAAACCGGCAAGGCGGATGAGCGCAGCCGCGTCGCCGGGGTCTTCGTCAACCGCCTCAATCGCCGCATGCGGCTCGAGTCCGATCCGACCATCGTATACGGGCTGGTCGGCGGCAAGGGAACGCTCGGCCGCGGCATCCTGCAAAGCGAAAAGGCCCAGGCGACGCCATACAATACGTATGTGATTTACGGTTTGCCGCCCGGCCCGATCGCCAATCCCGGGCGCGCGTCGCTCGAAGCGGCCGCCAATCCGTCGCGCACGCGCGACTATTATTTCGTCGCCGACGGCACCGGCGGGCACGTATTCGCCGAGACCTACGACCAGCATCTGAAGAACGTGGCGCGTTGGCGCGAAACCGAGCGCGAGCGCCACGACACGGCACCCGTAACCACGGGCGCGCCGGTGCCGACCGCGTCTGAGTTCGCTCCAACCCCGACCCTCTCGCCGAACCAGCCCGGGCGCACCAAGCAGGGCCTGCGCCCGACTCCGCGCACCCAGTGATCGCGCGCCCTTGAGGGGCCCACGCGGCGCGGCTAAGGTCCGCGCCGTTCCTTCCTGGACCGGGCCGAGCGATGTCCCTTGCGAGCATGACCGGCTTCGCCCGCGCCCAAGGGGTGGCGGCTACCTACGCCTGGGCCTGGGAGATCAAATCCGTCAACGGCAAAGGCCTGGATCTCCGGTTGCGCCTGCCGCAGGGCTGGGATTCGGTCGAGAGCGCGGTCCGCACCGCGGCTAGCCAGCGAGTCACGCGCGGAAACGTTTCCGCGACGCTCGAAGTTCGCCGTGAGGGCGCGGTGCCCACGGTGCGCGTCAATGCGCCGGTGCTCGATGCGGTGCTCGCGGCGATCCGCGAGGTGTCGAAGCGCGTGGAGGCAGCGCCGCCGACGCTCGACGGAATCCTCGGCCTCAAGGGCGTGATGGACATTGCCGACGCCGAAGAGAATGCGGCAGCGCGCGCCGCGGCCGAGGCCGCCGTCGTCAAGGGCTTCGAGCAGGCGCTGGCATCGCTCGTGAAAGAACGCGAACGCGAGGGCGCGGCGCTCGGCCGGGTCCTGTCGGAGCGCATGGAGGCGATCGCCAAGCTCGCGGCCGCGGCCGAGAGCAATCCCGCGCGCAAGCCCGAGGCGATCCGCGCGCGCCTTGCCGAGCAGATCAAGGCGTTGCTCGCCACCGGCGAGCGGCTCGAGCCGGATCGGCTGCACCAGGAGGCGCTGCTTCTGGCGGCCAAAGCCGACGTGCGCGAGGAACTGGACCGGCTGGCGGCCCATATCGAGGCCGTTCGC
This sequence comes from uncultured Alphaproteobacteria bacterium, assembly GCA_963772885.1. Classification (GTDB taxonomy): domain Bacteria; phylum Pseudomonadota; class Alphaproteobacteria; order Rhizobiales; family Xanthobacteraceae; genus JAHFPN01. The sequence goes on from CAVYZC010000002.1 coordinate 192,873, forward strand.
GCGCTGCTGCGCGAGGGAAAGTCCGTCGGAAGACGCCTCGATTTTCTCGCCCAGGAGCTCAACCGCGAAGCCAACACTCTGTGCTCCAAGGCCAACGACGTTTCGCTCACGGCGATCGGGCTGGACCTCAAGGCCGCGGTCGACCAGTTCCGCGAGCAGGTGCAGAATCTCGAATGAAGCACGCGTCCAAGAGGCGAAAACCAAAGCGTCGCAAGCGGGCCGCGCCGCGGCGCCGCGGGCTCATGTTCGTGCTCTCGTCGCCCTCCGGCGCCGGCAAGACCACGCTGACGCGGCTTCTGTTCGAACGCGTTCCGCGCCTGCGGCTTTCCATCTCCGCGACTACGCGTCCGCGCCGCCGGAGTGAAGTCGAGGGCGTGCACTATTACTTCGTCGATCCGAAGCGATTCAGCGCGATGCGTAGAGCCGGCGAACTCATGGAATGGGCGAAGGTACACGGGAACTATTACGGCACGCCGAAGGCTCCCGTTGAGCGCGCGCTGCAGGCCGGGACCGACATGCTTTTCGACATCGACTGGCAAGGCGCCTTGCAGCTTTACCGAAAGGCGCGGCCGGACGTGGTCAGCATCTTCATTCTGCCGCCGTCGATCGATGAACTGCGCAGGCGTCTGGCGCGCCGCGCCGAGGATGATCCCAAGACGATCCGCCAGCGGCTGGCGAACGCGCTCGAAGAGATCGGCCACTGGAAGGAATACGATTACGTGTTGGTCAACAAGGATCTCAATCGCTCCTTTTCCGATCTCCGCGCCATCGTGGCCGCCGAGCGCGCCCGCCGCGAGCGGAAGTCGCCGACTGTCCGCGCGCGCAAGGAGATTCAGGCGGCGCAACGTCTGAAGCGTACGCGCCAACCGCGTCTACGAGCTTTCGCGCGCTCGCTTCAGGAAGATCTCTGAGCTCTCGGCGCCGCGTTCATGCGCGCGAGCTCGTTGGTGAGCTTGACGAAGCCCTCGACCGGAATTTCCTCCGCCCGCTTGGTCGGCTCGATGCCCGCGGCGGCCAGCAGCGCCAGCGAGTCGACGCCGAGCGTCTTCAGGCTCTGGCGCAGCATCTTGCGCCGCTGGCCGAACGCGGCTTCGGTCACGCGCTCCAAGAGCCCGCGATCGCAGGAAGCGGGCGAGGGGCGCGGGATGAGCTGCACGACCGACGACGTCACCTTCGGCGGCGGTACGAAGGCGGCGGGCTTCACGTCGAACAGCACGTTCACCTGCATGCGCCAGCCCACCAGCACGCTGAGCCGCCCGTATTTCTTCGAGCCCGGTCCGGCGGCGATCCGCTCGGCGACCTCGCGCTGGAACATCAGCACGGCGGAATCGTACCACGGCGGCCAGGGCTCGATGCTGAGCCAGTGCACCAGGAGCGTGGTCGCGACGTTATAGGGAAGATTGGCCACGATGCGCACCGGGCCGGGCCCGAAATAGGGCCGCGGATCCACCACCAGCGCATCGCCGTGCACCACCACGAGCCGCCCGGGAAAATGTTGCACGAGACCGGCGAGCGCTTCGACGCTGCGCGGGTCGCGCTCGATCGCCACGACGCGCCGCGCGCCTTGCGTCAGGAGTGCGCGCGTGAGCCCGCCGGGGCCCGGTCCGACCTCGAGCACGCTGGCGCCCTCGAGCGGGCCGGCGGCGCGCGCGATGCGTGCGGTCAGATTCGGGTCGAGGATGAAATGCTGCCCCAGCGACTTCTTGGCCGAGATCCCGTGGCGCCGGATCACATCGCGCAATGGCGGCAGTTCGTCGGTGTCGTTCATACGGCTTTCGCGAGGCGCCGGGCGAGCTTCAGCGCCGCCAGGAGACTCGAAGGATTGGCGCGGCCGGTTCCCGCGAGGTCGAAGGCGGTGCCGTGATCGGGCGAGGTGCGCACAAAAGGAAGCCCAAGAGTGACGTTGACCGCGCGCTCGAAGGCTAGCGTCTTGATCGGCGCGAGTACTTGATCGTGAAACATCCCCAGTGCCACATCGTAGCGGATTCGCGCTTCGGCGTGAAATAAAGTGTCGGCCGGATGCGGCCCGGTCACTGCGATTCCCTCGGCCTTGAGCCGCTCAAGGGCCGGCCGAATCACGGTTTCCTCCTCCCGGCCGAGCGTTCCGCCTTCCCCGGCATGGGGGTTGAGCCCGCAGACCGCCAGCCGCGGGCGGGCAACGCCGAATCGCCGCGCCATCTCGCCGGCGACGATCCGGCCGGTCTCGACGATCAGGTCCGCCGACAACAGCCGCGGCACCTCGGCGAGCGGCACGTGGATCGTGACCGGCACGACAGCGAGTTCCTCGCACCAGATCAGCATGACCGGCCGCGGCGCCTTGGCGCCCGGGATCGCGGCCAGGTGCGCGAGATATTCGGTATGGCCGGGAAAGGCGAAGCCGGCTTTCTGCATGATCGATTTCGCGATCGGGTTGGTGACGACCGCCGCCAATTTACCCGCCCGCACGAGCTCGACGGCGCGATCGATCGCGCTACGGGCGAGCGGCGCGCTCGTTGCGTCCGGTTTGCCCGGTGCGGCCTCGGATGAGATTCCGACGGGAAGTACGGGAAGCGAGGTAGCGAAGCGGGACGCCGCTTGCGCGGCATCGCTCTCCGTGAGCTTCACGTCGAGACCGAGCAGCCGCGCGCGCGCCGCAAGCAGCTTGGGGTCGCCCACCAGCAGGAAGGGAGGCACGCCGCGAGCGTCGCGATCGGCCCACAGCGCAAGCGCGAGGTCTGGACCCACGCCGGCGGGCTCGCCGAGCGTGAGTGCAAGCGGCAAGGTCACGGTCGCGGCTCGGCGGTGTTCCGGTATTCGATGATTGAACGAGCGCGGAACTTGTCGAGCAACTCTTTGTCGCCGAGCTGGATACGCTTGCCCAGAAGCTCTTCGCGCACCTCGCGGCGCGACGAAACGTCGGCGATCGTCTCTTTACGGTCGCAGACGGCGACAACTTCGATGCCGCCCGGGATCGGCTCCGGCGGCGTGAGCGCGCCGATCGGCGTCTTGTCGAGCAGCTCGCGCAGACGCGTATTGAGATCGCTGGAGAGCCGCACGACCGGATCCTTCACCACCACCTCGCGCTGCTGGCGCGCAATCGCGAATCCATCTTGGCAATTGGTGAATATCTTGCGGAATGCCTCTGCCTCGCGCACGCGCGTCGCGCGGACCGTATCGCTCGATCCGCGCGGCACGACGAAAACGATTTGGCGAAGCGAGTATTGGGTAGCGCTGATCTGCGCGGTCTGGCCGCGCGACATGAGCAGCGCAACGATATCGGCGTCGCGCACCATGAATGAGGCCGGCGACTGCTGTTGCATCACCTGCCGCCATGCGGACTCGGCACGAATCCGATTCTTAAATCGCGGAACGTCGATACCCGACTTGGTGAGCTCAGCCGTGAAGTCCACGAGCTTTCGCCCGGCGCTTTGCGCCATCTGACCGAGCAGCCGATCAACATCGCTGTCGGGAATGATGATGCCGAGACGCGCGGCCTGTTGAATCTTGATCTTCTCGTTGATCAGCTCTTCGATCAGTTCTTGGCGCGGCGGCGAACGGCGCGCCGATATCTGATGCAGCTTCAGGCGTTGGGCTACGTCGAGCGCGGTGATCGGCTCGCCGTTGACGAGCGCCACAACCTGTTGCGCGGCCGCGGGCGCCGGCAGGAGCGGCACTATTCCGGCCGTGATCGCAAACACAAGGCCGGCAAACATGCGTCGGGCCCGAATCTGCGCGGTAGCGACTTTCATCGGAACGTCGAACTCCCTGACACCCTGCGGCATGGCACCTACATCATACCCCATGCAGGCGATTTCCGCGGATCTTAAGCGTGGTTCCCATGCATCTGCCGCTTCCGGGCATTTCGGCGTTGCGGGATCGGTCAGCGGTCACTGGGAAGTCCGGAGGTGAATCCGGAGCCGCCGAGGGTGCGCAGGTTCATCCGCAATAGGAATCGATGGTCCGTTTGGGTGTTTCCGCTCATCGTATAGTCGGCGATATATTGCGCCGCGATCGCAAAACAGTCGTCGAGGTAACTTACCGATAGCATGCCGAGATCGATCTTTTCGCGCGTGAAGTCGTAACGGAGGCCGCCGCCGATGGTCCAATTTGCATGCACTCTGATGGACGCGTTCTGGAAAATACCGGTGCGCTGCTCGAAGTATCCGATGAGCGGCTGCGCGTCGTAGCGAGCAAATATCGTGGAGAGCGAGACTGGACCGAAGCCCGTGCTGGCTTCGAGCTCGAAGCGGCGAACGGCCATGGTGTCCTTGTCGAAGCGATAGCGGTTAACGAGCAGGATATTGCGGTTGGTCTGCAGCGAAACGCGCGCGACGTAATCGGAGACATCGGTATCGAGTCCCGATTGCAGGCCCGTATTGGTCATGTCGCCGAAGGCGAAGGAGTTGCGGCCGAACAGGTGAAAGGATTGGCCGACCAGCGCGCTGAATGTGCCCAGGAAATTGATGTTTGCGGTGTACTGCGTCCCCACGTTCAGGCGCGTGCCGCCTTCGACCCGGTCGAACCCGGAATACTTGTTGATGGAGAAGAGATTGGTATCGTCGAAGATGAGGCTCTGAGCGTCTTCGTTCGGGAAGCGGCCGATCTGTGCCTCGTTCGGCCGAATGACGAGTTGGGCGATGGGCTCGATGGTCTGCGTGCCCCAGGAATGAGCCGAGATGAAGGGCCAGCGGGTTTCCACGCCGACCGCGGGCATGCCGCGCACCAGCGTCTCCTGGTCCGTGCTGATGAAGCTCGCAACCGCCGGGTCGGGCGCGGCCCTGCGGTAAGCGGCGTCGCCGCGAACGACCATGAAGGGCGTGAACATCTGTCCCCAGCTATTGATGACCGTCTTGCGCCAGGTCATGTCGGCTGACATGCGCGTGTAGTCGCCGGGCGCGCCGCGCAAGAGGCAGTTGGCTGGATTGGTTTGCAACATGATCGATCGGCTATCGCACCAGTTGTTCAGCGATGCGGTTGTGCTGATTGGATCGAAGTCAGCATCCTTGCGCGACAAGCTGGTGATATTCACTTTGAACCCGAGCTCGCCGGCGACAACTGGTTTGCCGAAGATGTACGAGTAGTCGAGGATCGGATGGATCATCGGCTGTTCGCTGTTGCGGTCGAACTCCGACAAGCCGATGAACGACATTCCACGCAGGTCGAAATAACTGCGGTCGCCCTGGCCGACCAGGTAGAGGCGGTTCACGAGCTCGGTGGTGCCGAAACGCGTAACTCCGTAGTCGTTCGGGTACAGGCGATCGCTGAGCAGCGACGCTTCCCAACCCCACAGCCAACGCTTGTTGATCTGGAACTCGCCCGCGGTTTCCAGCGAGCCGCGGAAATCCCGCACGCCCGTTGAATCTCTACCCGGCCCGAGGTCGAACGCGCCCTTGTCGAGCTGAAAAATGCCCGTGCCCCGCACCGTATAGGCGCCGGTCATCAATCGTTGGCGCCACTCGCCCTGTAGCAGCGGACCCTGCCGGCTGTATGGCGTGACCGTCAGCGTAGCGTCGTAGTCCGGCGCCAGCGCCCAGAAGTAGGGGATCTCGACTCCGACTCCGGTCTTGGTGGAGCTGCGGACATTCGGCAGCAGGAAGCCGGACTTGCGTGTGACGGTCGGATCGGGATGCGAAAAGAACGGCATCCAGGCGAGGGGCACTCCGAAAAACTCGAGCCGCGCATCCTCGTAATGGATCACCCGCTCGCCTTCGTCGTGGATGATGCGGGCCGCGCGGACCTGCCAGAGTGGCGGCCGTTTCGGGTCCTCCTTGCAAAGTTCGCAGGCCGTGTAGATGCCGCTGCGATAAACGGTGGTCTTTCCCTCCAGGCGATCGGCGCGCGCCGCAGCGAAACGGGTCTTGTTCTCGCCCTCGATGAGCAACGAATTGATGAAGCCGTCACGCAGATCGTCGGTGATCTCCAGCATCTCGGCGTGGATCATGCGGCCGTCGCGCGTGCGGTAGCGTACGTCGCCTTCGGCATGGACCCGGTTCGCCTTACGGTCGTAGGTGACCTTTCGCGCCTCGAGCACGCCTCCCTCGTAGTAGATTTGGACGTTGCCGACGGCCGACACGAGGCCCTTCTGGTAGTCGTAGGCCATCTCGTCGGCCTGGACGAGCATTCGAGCGTTCGGATTGGTGCGGCGCGCGGTGAAGACCGTCTCCGCGAATGTCGCGCGCCGGGCGGGGGTGGGGGTGGCTTGTGGTTGCTCCGCGATCGGTGGCTGTGCCGCCGGAGGGTTCTGCGCGAGTGCCGGCGGCAGTCCCGCCGCCCAAAGCAAAGCGCTTGCGACCGCCGCAAGGCTCCCGTTGAGGAGCCTCGGCGTGTTAGGCGGACGCGCGATCGTGGGATGGACGGTACGCGATACCATCAACCGTCTTCCTGATGCAGAAGGGCAAGGCACCCCATCGAGGCGCCGAATGCAATAGGCAACCATGTGGCGAGGATCGGATCGACGATGCCGCTCGTACCCAGTTCCTGACCTATTCTGGCGGCTAGAAAGAGGAAAAATCCGGCCAATACAGCGCCGAGCATCATTTTTCCGACACCGCCGAGCCTAAACACCTTGAGGCTGAAGGCGGCTGCGATTACAACCATCGTGACCAGGACGAGCGGCTGGACGAGATACAGCTGGTACTGCAGACGATAGCGCTCGGTTCTGAGCCCGGCGCGCTCCGCCGCCGCCGCCGCTGCGGGAAGTTCCCAGAACGAAACGGCTTCGCGGAAGTCGCTGCTTCCGCGCACCTGCTCGGCGATGAGATTCGTGCTGAACCGATAGGTCTCGTATTCCACCGGCGCGCTGGTCGTGGAGAATACCCGGGCCTTTTGCAGGACCCACGTGCCGGGCTGCAACTGGGCCGACCTCGCGTCGATCCGCTCGACGAATTGCCCGGCATGATCGAAGGCGAAGATGTGGACGCCGCTCAATCTGCGGCCCTGGTCCGACGCAGCCTGTGCCTGCACGATCGCATTGCCGTCGACGCTCTGCTGGCGCAGCCATAGGCCGTCGGTATTGGATTGGAACAAAGTCGAATTATCGTCGAACATGGCGGCTTCCATCCGCGTCGCTCGATCCCAGGCTGCCGATGACAATGGGCTGTAGACCGCAGTCGCGAACACGCCGATCGATGCGGCAATCACGACTGCGAACCCGATGAACTGCCACACCGATACACCAGCCGAACGCGCGACGATGAACTCATGCCGTCGCGACAGGATGAGGAACGAGCCCATCGCGCCGATCATTACGGAGAACGGCAACATCTGTTCGGAGAACACGGGAAGCCGAAGGGCCACCAATTCGGCGATATCGAGCACCGTCGCGCCTTTTCGCTCGCCCAGACGTCGAGTGAACTCGAAGAAGTCGATGATGGCGATCAGCCCGAGCAAGGACGAAAAAACGATCGTGACCGCGCTGAGGAAATGCAGCCCGAAATACCGGCCCAATTTTCCGAACGCGATCATCATCGATCCTTATGCGGCTTCCAGGCGTTCGACGCGCTTGACCAGCGCATCGGCAAAGCGCTGCAGGAAGCGAGGCGCTCGTGCCTGGATCCGGCCGCCGGCCGCTGCCAGGCCCAGCGCAATGGCAACCAGCGGGAACAAATAGATCAGCGGGATGCCGATTGGCGATCGCGCCAACAGGCCGAGGATGCCGAACGCAACAACCTGTAGCAGCGCCACCGAGGCGGTTGCGCCGGCGATCGAGAGCCAACGGCTTTGACGATTGGTGCTCGGCGCGCCGAGGAACATGAACGCGATCGCGAAAGTTGCGAGGGGATATAGGGGTGCAGCGAGCCTCTGATGCAGCTCGACGCGGAAACGATCGGGTTCATCCTTGTAGCCGGGGTCGTCGGCGAAGGGCGAGAGAATTTCTCCGATCGGCCGTTCGAACGGCCGATAGACGCCGTTCGACAGTGCCGTCGTGAACTGCGAAAGGTCGAACGCATAGCGCTCAAACTGGACGATCGAGTTGTCCACCTGGCGCGCAGTCGCGCCGGCGATAGTGTCGCTGCCACTACGGTGTAGCGAGCCCTGTTCAAGCACGAGGAACAGGCCATCGGGAGCGTCGATGATGCGGCCGCGCTCGGCGATGAATGTCTGTGCAATCCTTTCACGCGCGTCGTGGATGAAAATCCCATGCAGCGTCCCGCCGGCCGACCGGTCGCGCACATGCAGCGTCAGCCCGCGCTGGATCGTGGTGAAGCGTCCGGGGATCGCGACGTTGGTTACGATGTCGGCATTCACTCTGGCCAATTGGTCGCGCAAGCTGCGCATGCTGAGTGGGCCGTAGTGCATGGCGATCGCCCCGGAGGAAATCGCTACCAGAGAGGCGAGCAGGAACAGTGGTCCGAATATCTGCCACGGCCCGACCCCGGCAGCGCTCATCACCACAAGCTCGGAATCGCTATTCAACCGATTGAGCGTGTAAAGCACCGCGATGAACAGGGCGGCCGGCGTAGTCACGAGCAGGAAGGTCGGCAGCGTAAGCGCGATGATGCTCCCGAACACCAGAAGCGTCTGTCCTTGGCTCGTGAGCAGGTCGAATCGACGCAGCGCCTGCGTCAGCCAGACCATCAGGGTGAGCGTGCTCACCACGGCTACGAAGGCGACGGCAGAGGTCACGAAAATATAGCGTCCAAGCCGACCCATGCAGCACGGCCTCCCCCTCGTGGACCCTGGAAACCCTTAAGAACAAAGCTCGCCCTAGGAATGGCGGGATTGCGGCTCGTTCGTGGCGGCTCGCCCGGGACAGCCCGATCGGCTATGAGAAGTCTTGCCGATCATCGGCTCTTACCCTTGCTGATTCCTCAAGAAAGCACCCCGGATCATGCCCTCAGCCTCCCCCGAGCTACCCCGCATCGCCTTTGGCCGCGTCCCCGCCAAGGCGCGGGGCATGCTGGTCGTACTTTGCGACGAAGATTTGAAATTCGGGCCGGCCACGGCCCAGGCCCTGAAGCCTACCGGCGGGCTGGTGGCCAAGGCGGCCAAGAGCGAGGGATTCAAGGGCAAGAAGGCCAAGACCTTGGAATTGGTGGCGCCGGCAGGTTTGGACGTCGACCGCCTGCTCGTGGTCGGCGTCGGCAAGCCCAAGGAACTCGAGCCCTTCGATTGGCTCAAGCTCGGCGGGACGGCCATGGGCCGGGTTCCGCGCTCGGCCAAAGCGGTCACCATGCTCCTCGATCTTCCCGGCGCGGTGGTGAAGACCGAATCCGCGGCCGAATTCGCGCTGGGAGCGAAGCTCCGCGCCTACCGGTTCGATCGCTACCGGACCAAGCGCAAAGAGGACGAGGAGAAGCCGCCGGAGCGGGTCGATATCCTGCTTGCGGTCGCCGATCCCGTGGGCGCGCAAAAAGCCTGGAAGACGCGCGAAGCGGTAGGCGAGGGCGTCGTGATCGCCCGCGACCTCGTGAACGAGCCGCCGAACGTGCTCTATCCGGTCGAGTTCGCACGCCGCGCCGCGTTGCTGAAGAAGCTCGGCGTCGCGGTCGAAGTGCTCGACGTGAATGCGATGAAGAAGCTCGGCATGGGCGCGCTGCTCGGCGTCGGCCAGGGCTCCGCGCACGAGTCGCGCATGGCGATCATGCGCTGGAACGGCGGCAAGAAGGGCGAGCCGCCGGTCGCCATCATCGGCAAGGGCGTCTGCTTCGACACCGGCGGCATCTCGATCAAGCCCGCGGCCAGCATGGAGGACATGAAGGGCGACATGGCGGGCGCGGCCTGCGTGGTCGGGCTCATGCATGCGCTCGCTGCGCGCAAGGCACGCGCGAACGTCGTCGGCGCCATCGGCCTGGTCGAGAATATGCCCTCCGGCGAAGCGCAGCGGCCGGGCGATATCGTGAAATCCATGTCCGGCCAGACCATCGAGATCATCAACACCGACGCCGAAGGCCGGCTCGTGCTCGCCGACTTGCTCTGGTACGTGAAAGAGAAGTTCAAGCCGAAATGGATGATCGATCTCGCCACGCTCACCGGCGCGATCCTGATCTCGCTCGGCCAGGAATATGCCGGGCTGTTCAGCAATGACGACAAGCTGGCAACGCGCTTGCACGAAGCCGGCAAGGAGACCGGCGAGCGCGTGTGGCGGATGCCGATGGGGCCCGAGTTCGACAAGATGATCGATTCCAAGTTCGCCGACATGAAGAACACCGGCAACCGCTACGGCGGTTCGATCACCGCCGCGCAGTTCCTGCAGCGCTTCGTCGACAAGACGCCCTGGGCGCACCTCGACATCGCCGGCACCGGCATGGGCGCCAAGCCGTCCGACATCAACCAGAGCTGGGGTCCGGGTTGGGGCGTACGGCTGCTCGACAAGTTGATCGCCGAGCATCACGAATAGCGGGCGGGGAATGACCGAAGTCCATTTCTACCATCTGCAACGGCAGCCGCTGGAGCGGGCGCTGCCGCAGCTCGTCGCGAAGTGCCTCGAGCGCGGCTGGCGCTGCGTGGTGCAGGCGGCGTCCGACGAGCGCGTGGATGCGCTCGACACGCTCTTGTGGACCTACGCCGACGACAGCTTCCTGCCGCACGGCACCGACCGCGAGGCGGAAGCCCGCGAAATGCCCGTGGTGCTGACGACCTCCGAAACAAACCCCAACACGGCCCACGTGCGGTTTCTGGTGGACGGCGCCGTCGCCAAACTTGCGAGCTATGAACGCGCGATCTTCCTGTTCGACGGCAACGACCCGGACGCGGTCGAAGCTGCGCGCGACCAATGGAAAGAGGCGCAGGGCGAGGGCTTTACCGTCACCTATTGGCAGCAGGACGAAGCCGGCCGCTGGCAAAAGAAGGCCTGAGCGGCGCGGCGGCCGTCACGGCGCCGCTTGAGATTTTTCGTATTCCGCGGTGAGCCCGAGCCAGCTCTCCTCGACCGCCGCGAGGTGCTTGGCTGCGTCGGCGCGACGCTTGGAAAATCCCGACCAGTTCCGCGGGCTTGCTCGCGTATAGATCCGGCGCCGCCAGCGTCTGGTCGAGGGCGGCGATTTCTTTCTCCAACCGCACGATCTCGGCCTCGAGCATCTTGATCTGCTTGCGCAACGGGGCGGCGAGTTCGCGGCGCGCCGCCGACGCCCTGCGGTCTTCCTTGCGCGCGGCCTTGTCTGCCGGCGACTCGCTGCGGCGAGCGATCCCGCCGTCCACGCCCGCAAGCACCTGCCGGCGATAATCGTCGAGGTCGCCGTCGTAGGGCTTCACCGTCCCGTCGGCGACCAGCCACAGCCGATTGGCGCAGGCATCGAGCAGCACGCGATCGTGCGACACCAGCACGACGGCGCCGGTATAATCGTTGATCTCTTCCACCAGCATGGCGCGCGCGTCGATGTCGAGATGATTGGTCGGCTCGTCGAGGATCATCAGGTGCGGCCCACGAAAGCTCGCGAGCCCGAGCAAGAGCCGCGCCTTTTCCCCACCCGACAGCGAAGCGACCTTGGTGTCGGCGGCCTCGCCGGAAAAGCCCATCTCCGCCGCACGTCCGCGCACGCGCGATTCGGGCGCGCCGGGCATCAAAGCCCGCACGTGATCGTAGGGACTCTCGTTCTCGTGCAGCTCGTCGAGCTGATGCTGGGCGAAATAGGCGGCTTCCAGCTTGTCCGCCCGGACGATCCGCCCGGCTTGCGGTGCCAGTCGCCCGGCGAGCAATTTGGCGAACGTCGATTTGCCGTTCCCGTTGGGCCCGAGCAGCGCGATGCGATCGTCGTCATCGATCCGCAGGTTGAGGTTCTTCAGCACGGGAGCGCCCGGCGCATAGCCGACGGCGACGCCCTCCATGGCGATGATCGGAGGCGACAGCGTCCTCTCGGGCGAACGGATCGATATCTTGGCCGGCGCGTCCTCGATCTGCGCGGCGATCGGCTCCATGCGCGCCAGCGCCTTGAGGCGCGATTGCGCCTGGCGCGCCTTGCTTGCCTTGGCGCGAAAGCGCTCGACGAAAGCGACATGGTGCGCGCGCACGGCATCCTGCTTTTTGCGCCGTTTCTGATCGAGCACCAGGCGCTCGCGCCGCTGGCGGTCGAATTGCGAATAGCCGCCGCGATAGAGCGTGAGCTTGGCCTGATCGAGATGCAGGATGAATCCGACCGAGTTCTCCAGCAGATCGCGGTCATGGCTGATGAGGATCGCCGTGCGCCGGTAGCGGGCGAGGAAATCCTGCAGCCACAGGGTGCCTTCGAGGTCGAGATAGTTCGTCGGCTCGTCGAGCAGCAGCAGGTCGGGCTCGGCGAACAGCAGCGCCGCCAGCGCCACGCGCATCCGCCATCCGCCGGAAAACTCCGAGCAGGGTCGCTGCTGCGCCGCCTCGTTGAACCCGAGCCCGGCGAGGATGCGCGCGGCGCGGGCCGGGGCCGCGTAGGCGCCGATATCGACCAGCCGCATCTCGATCTCGGCAATCCGCTCGTGATCGGCCGTCGCGTCGCGCTCCGCGATCAGCCGCGCGCGCTCGACATCGGCGGCGAGCACGATATCGATCAGCCGCTCGGGGCCGGCGGGCGCTTCTTGTGCAACGCTGCCGATGCGGGCGCGGGCCGGCAGATGGATTTCGCCGGTTTCCAGCTCTAGGTCGCCAATGATGGCGCGAAACAGCGTGGTCTTGCCGGAACCGTTGCGTCCGACCAGTCCCACCCGCGCGCCTTCCGGAATCGCCGCCGTGGCGTGCTCTATGAGCAAGCGGCCCGCGATGCGGAGCGAAATGTCATCGAAAACGATCATGCGCGCGGTTGTGGCGCGAACGTCGCTGCCGGGCAAGCGCCGGCACTAATTCCGCTGCACCGTGCCGCCCTGGCCGGTTTCCCGCTGAAACAGGATGAGATCGAAGGAGGGAGCGAAGTCCCGCCCGCGGATCGCCGTGAGCAGGCCATGCGCCTGCCCACGGTGATGGGTCTGGTGGTTGAAGAAATGATCGAGCGCCGGCGCCAGCTTCTGGGTCACGGTCGCCGGATTGGTGATGGTCCGGAAGGTGAACGAGCGGCCCAGCTCGGCCTCGCCGAGCGCGCCGATCCAATCGCCGATCCGCGCATCCTCCTGGCGGCGCGCGGCCGCGCAGCGAGGCGAGGTCGTCGAACAGGATCGTATCGAGACGCGCGGGTGCTTCGCCCTGGCCGGTGAAGCGCTGCATCCAGATGCGATCGCCGACCAGGAGATGGTTGAGCGTGCCGTGCACCGACTTGAAGAAAGCGCCGCGGTCCGCGCGGTACTCGGCATCGGTCAGTTTCGCCGCGGCCGCGTAGAGCCGTTCGTTCGCCCAGGCATTGTAGCCGGCGAACATCCGGTAACGTTCGGTCATGGCCCTTCTCCGTCAGAGAAGGAACCGTACCATGACTTCGCGGATCGCGATCAGGCCGATGACCAGAAGCGGCGGGATCAGCCGCAAAGCTGTCGGCGCTTCGCGGCGCATGAGCACGTGCAGCACGATCGCCGGCGTGGTGGCCGCGGCGCAGAGCATAGTCCAGAAGATGTAGCGGATAATCATGTGCGATCCCGACGACGACGAATCCGAGCGTGTACATCGCGCCCGACATGGCGAAAAGCAACGTCACCCGCCGCGTGATCGATGTCGCGGATGCCGAACGCAGCAAGCGTCCAAGCGAGGCAGATCAGGAGATACACGTAGGGTCGCCCCAGCGGCGAGTCATTCAGCCATTGAGCGGCGGCATCGATCCCGGTGTAGAGAAATGTGGGCTCGAAGGTGAATTCTTTCTGGTTCGTCGATTGTGCGCCGGTGAACACCATTTCCTTGCAATTCGTGCAGACGAACTGGAGATACCGGTTGAAGTGCGCGATCCGATGCTGGACGTACGCAATCGGATGCGCCGCAATGCCTTCGATCCAGAGCCTGCCGAGGTCAAACCCGAAGCGCGGCTTCAGGTTTTCATAGACCTCCGGGCAACCGATCCCGTTGACGTCCCAGCCGTAGGTGTCCCAGTGCTTGCGGCGTGTAGCAGCCTCTGTTCCTCTGCACGAAGTTCGGCCCGAAGAAGCCCTTGAATGCGTCGCTGCCACTGTTGAACGTGATGCCGCCGAGATCGAAGATTTGCAGCTGCGACATCGGCTGGACGTCGAGGACGCGGAAAATGTAGCGGTCGGCGATGATGTGGCCGGGCGCCACCGCGATCGCGATCAGGCACGCGATCACCGCGCGCCGCAGCACCGGCAGCGACACCCAGCGCCAGCTCGACGCCCCCGCGGCCAATTCGAACAGCGGCGGCAGTCCGAACAGGCTGTTCGCGCGCATGAAGGCGCCCGCGACGAAGAACAGCCATATCGCCGGGATCGCCAGCCGCTTCCGCCGGATCCAGCCGAACTCGATTCCGGCGGCGAATGCGACCGCGAGCAGCAGGCACACGGCCATGCTCACGTCCTTGACCAGCTGGCCGTTGAAATTGATCAGCAGCGGGAAGAACGCTGCGACGAATGTCCAGAATGCGAGGCGCCGGTCGCGCGCGGCAATGGCGATGGCGAGCAGCGCGAAGCCGGCCCAATAGGCCGCCACGAACAGCACGAGCATCGGCTGCGGGCCGTAGTAGATTTTCTGCAGCGGAATCCAGAGGAAGCCGAGCAACGGCGGTTGCCAATTGGTCCAGTCGTTGGCGCGCACCGCCCGGAAATAGGCCCAGGCGTCGTGGTGCAGGAGGCCCGGATAGAACGCGATGAAATTGACGATCGCGGCGGCGAGTGCCGCGAGCGCGATCCGGCGCGCGAAGCGCGTTTGTTCGGCGGAGGAGGCGGGGAAACTCATGCTGGTTCGAGGAGGTGCCTGACAAACCCGATCACCGCAAGACCATGGCGAACTTGCGGCTTTGCGGCCCCGCCGCTATAGAGCCCGCGATCTCGAATTTCCCGATCCCGACAACCCGGCGGAAACCATGGCGCGCGAGCGTACCTTCTCGATCATCAAGCCCGACGCGACCCGGCGGAACCTGACCGGCGCGGTCAACGAGCGCATCGAGCGCGCGGGTCTGCGCATCGTCGCGCAGAAGCGCATCCGCATGACCCGCGAACCAGGCCGAGGGCTTCTACGCCGTCCACCGCGAGCGGCCCTTCTTCAAGGGCCTGGTCGAGTTCATGACCTCCGGCCCGGTCGTGGTCCAGGTTCTGGAGGGCGAAAACGCAGTCGCTAAATATCGCGAAGTGATGGGTGCGACCGATCCGGCCAAGGCGGCGCCGGGCACCATCCGCAAGGAGCTCGCGGAATCGATCGAAGCCAATTCCGTGCACGGCTCCGACAGCCCGGAAAACGCGGCAATCGAGATCGCCTTCTTTTTCGCCCCGGCCGAGATCGTCGGCTGAAGGCCCGCGACCGGCCCGCTCACATCCATTTCAACTGAAAGGCGAATTCGCCCTGTCCGGTTTTGCTTGGCAGGGGCCGTTCGCTCCGCTATCGAAAAAGAAAACGAGCTTCGGCCTAGGGGCCGGGTGCGCCACTATGGTCTTCCTATGAGGCCGGAGTAGGCGGCGGGGGAACAACGAGGAGAGGGGCGCCCGGTGGACTTTCTGTTGCAAGACATCATGCGCGCGCCGTTCTGGATCGCGGCGCTGCAGATCATCGGCGTGAACATCGTCCTCTCCGGCGACAACGCCGTCGTCATCGCGCTCGCCTGCCGCATGTTGCCGCAAGCGGCAACGCTTCTGGGGAATGATCCTCGGCGCCGGCGCTGCCGTGGTGCTGCGCATCCTCTTCACGCTCGTCGTCGCGCGAGCGATGGAATACGCCGTACCTGAAGCTCATCGGCGGCGCGCTCTTGCTGTGGGTCGCGGTGAAGCTGGTCGTGCCGGAGCACTCCGAGGGCGACGGCAAGGTCAAGGCCGCGGACAATCTGTGGCGCGCCGTGCGCATCGTCGTCATCGCCGACATCGTGATGAGCCTCGACAATGTCATCGCGATCGCCGCCACCGCTGAAATCGCAGCCGCACAGGTGGATATTGCGCATGCGGGTGCGATCAAGGCGGCGCTGATCATCTTCGGTCTTACGACCAGCGTTCCCCTTATCATCGCAGGCAGCGCGTTGCTGATGGCGCTGCTCGACCGCTTCCCGATCCTGGTTTGGGCCGGCGCCGCGCTGCTCGGCTGGGTCGCCGGCGACATCATGATCAAGGATGCCGCGCTGTTCGACTGGTTCCCAGCGGATGCGGTCGAAAGAGCGCACTACTGGGCGGCAGCCATCGGCGCCATATTCGTCGTCGGCCTCGGCTACCTGCTTCGCCGCACGCATCACCAGCGCGCATTGGAAGCGCCGTTCATCGTCGAGATACCGCGGGTCGAGTTTCCCTCGCACCATCATGAGCACGAACACGGCAAGCACAAACATCACTGAGCGCGCGGTGGCCGGGGAGGGTTACCGTGGAAGCGTGTCGAGCCTGCCTTCCGCGAGCAGCCTGAGCGCGGCCGGATAGATCCGATGCTCGGCGGCGAGCACGCGTGCGGCGAGCGTCTCCTCGTTGTCGCCGGCGAGCACGGGTACTTTCTCCTGCAGCACGATCGGACCGGAATCGAGTTCCGGCACGACGAAATGCACGGTGCATCCGTGCACCTTCACGCCCGCCGCGAGTGCGCGCGCGTGCGTATCGAGCCCCTTGAATTCGGGCAGCAGCGAAGGGTGGATGTTCAGCATCCGCCCGCGCCATTTCTCGACGAACGGAGTGGTGAGCACGCGCATGAATCCGGCTAGGCACACGATTTCGATCCTCGACCGCTCAAGCGTCTCCTGCAGCGTTGCGTCGAAAGCTTCGCGGCTCGCGAACTGTTTGTGATCGATGATGGAAGTCGCGATGCCATGCTTGGCGGCGAATTCGAGCCCGGTCGCGTCCGGCCGGTTGGAGACCACGAGCACGATCTCGGCCGGATAGTCTTTTGCGCGTGCCGCCTCGATCAGCGCGGACATGTTGGAGCCGCGGCCGGAGATCAGGATTGCGACGCGTCGGCGCGCTGTCGTCATCCGAGCTGAAGCTTGTCCATGAAGTTCACTTTCGGCTCGCCGTCGCCGGCGACGACTTCGCCGAGCCGGATCACTTTCTCTCCGGCGGCATTGAGCGCGCCGGCCACGATCTCCGCGCGCTTGGCCTCGGCGATCACGACCAGGCCGATGCCGCAGTTGAACGTGCGCAGCATCTCGAACTCCTCGATGCGGCCCGCCTGCGCCAGCCACTGGAACACCGGCAAGACCGGAACGGCGCGCAGCGCGATGAGGGCATTGGTGCCGTCCGGCAGCACGCGTGGAATATTGTCGACGAAGCCGCCGCCGGTGATGTGGGCAAGCGCCTTGACCCCAGCGGCTGCCTTCAGGGCGGCCAGCACGGAGCGTACATAAATTCGCGTCGGCGTGAGCAGCGCCTCGCCGAGCCGTCATGTTCGGCGCGAACGGCGCCGGCGAATCGAGCCGCGCGCCGGTCTCGGCAATCACCTTGCGCACCAGCGAGAAGCCGTTGGAATGCACGCCGGAGGAGGGGATACCGAGGATAACGTCGCCGGGCGCGATATCCGCTCTAGGCAGCAGCCGGTCGCGCTCGACCGCGCCGACCGCGAAGCCGGCGAGATCATAGTCTTCCGCCGCGTACATGCCCGGCATTTCGGCAGTCTCGCCGCCGATCAGCGCACAGCCGGCCTCGCGGCAGCCCTTGGCGATGCCCTCGACGATTTTCGCGGCCCGCGCCGGATCGAGCTTGCCGGTGGCGAAATAATCGAGGAAGAACAGCGGCTCCGCGCCCTGCACCACCAGATCGTTGACGCACATGGCGACCAGATCGATGCCGATCGTGTCGTGCCGGTCGGCGCCGATCGCGAGCTTGAGTTTGGTGCCGACGCCGTCGGTGGCGGCCACCAGCAAGGGATCGCGGAAATTCGCGCGCTTGAGGTCGAACACGCCGCCGAAGCCGCCGATCTCGCCGTCGGCGCCCGGTCGCGCGGTCGCGCGCGTGAATGGCTTGATCAGATCGACCAGCCGATTGCCGGCATCGATATCGACTCCTGCGTCGCGGTAGCCCAGCCCCTTGGCCTTCGCCATGTTTCGCCTCCGCGCGGAGGTAACCCGAACCGAAAGGGCGCGCAAGGCAAGCTGCGGGGCGGGTCGTGTTCTCCGCTTGGCATGAAGGCGGCCGCGGTCTATGTCCGGAAGCTTCGGACGCAAGGCGGACCAGCGTGAATCTCCCCAATCTCGTCACCACCGGGCGCATCCTGCTCGTGCCGATCATGGTTTGGGCGATCATGTCCGGGCAGATGTTGATCGCATTCTGGCTGTTCGTGCTCGCTGCCTTGTCGGACGCCGTCGACGGCTTTCTGGCTAAACGGCTGGGTGCGACCAGTGAGTTCGGTGCTTATCTCGATCCGCTCGCCGACAAGGCGATGCTGGTCTCGATCTATGTGACGCTCGGGATCGCCGAATTGCTGCCGGCTCTGGGTCGTGATCGCGGTCGTCTCGCGCGATATCATGATCGTGGGTGCGGTCGTGGTCGCATGGCTCGTGGAGAAGCCGCTGACCATCCGGCCGTTCCTCGTTTCCAAGCTCAACACCACGGCGCAGATCCTGCTCGCGGGATTGGTGCTGGCCGCCCACGGTTTCCGCTTCGACGCGGGCATCACGCTGACTTTGGCGCTGGTCGTGGTCGGCGTCTTGACTGGCCTTTCGGCAGCGGCCTATCTCGCCGCCTGGGCGCGCCATATGGCGTCCTGAGCGGGGCCCGATCCCCATGAGCCTGCAGCGGCAAGCGATCTTCTGGGTGGGCGCGCTCGTCGTCTTCATTTTCTTGTTGTGGCTCCTGCACGAGATGCTGCTGCCGTTCGTCGCCGGCATGGCGCTCGCTTACTTTCTCAATCCGGTGGCCGACCGGATGGAGCAGCTTGGCATTAACCGCCTGATCGCGACGCTGATCATCATCGGTCTCGTCGTGGCCTTGTTCGTGATCGCGGCGATCGTGCTGGTCCCGATCCTCGGCAGCCAGATGTTTGCCTTCATCCAGCGCATGCCCGGCTACATCGTCCGCTTGCAGGAACTCGTGGTCACGCCCGAAAACAAGGAATGGCTGCAGCGCCTGATGGGCGACCGCATGCCCGATCTGCAAAAGACGGTCAGCGATCTCGTGGCCCAGGGCGCGAGCTGGTTCGGCAGCTTCCTGCAGTCGCTGTGGTCGGGCGGCCGCGCGCTGATCAGCATATTCGCGTTCATCATCATCACGCCGGTGGTGGCGGTTTACGTGCTCTATGACTGGCCGAAGATGGTGGCGCGGGTCGATTCCTGGATCCCGCGCAAGCATCGCGAGCAGATCCGCACGCTGGCGCGCGACATGGACCTCGCGGTCGCCGGCTTCGTGCGCGGACAATCGAGCGTCGCGTTGATCCTGGGCACCTATTACGCGATCGCCCTCACGATCACCGGACTGAACTTCGGCCTGCTCATCGGCTTCATGGCCGGTCTGCTGACGTTCATTCCCTATGTCGGCTCCATGTTCGGGCTCGTGGTCGCGACCGGAGTGGCACTCGTGCAATTCTGGCCCGAATTGACGCCGATTTTTGTCGTCATCGGCATTTTCCTGTTCGGCCAATTCGTCGAGGGCTACATTCTGTCGCCCAAACTCGTGGGCGAGAGCATCGGGCTGCATCCGGTCTGGCTGATGTTCTCGCTCCTGGCTTTCGGCGCGCTTTTTGGATTCGTCGGGCTTCTGCTCGCCGTGCCGCTCGCGGCCGCGGTCGGCGTGCTCGTGCGCTTCGCGCTCGCGCAATATCTGGCGAGCCCGATTTACACCGGCGAGCCGCGCCGGCGCGCTGCATCGGGCGAACGCTGAGCCATGCGCGGGGATGGAGCCCGCCAACTCGCGCTCGACCTGCCGCACGCGGAAAGCTTCCGCCGCGACGATTTCCTGGAAAGTCCGGCGAATGCCGCGGCCCTCGCCCTCGTCGAACGCTGGCCCGACTGGCCGCATTCGAGCGCGGCGATTGTCGGACCGGCCGGATCGGGCAAGAGTCATCTCGCTGCGATTTGGGCCGAACGCGCCGGCGCGCGCATCATCGCCACGGGCGAGCTGGACGCAGCCGGTGTCCCCGGCGCGCTCGCGACCGGCGCACTGGTAATCGAGGACTTCGCACCGGGCCGCGTCGACGAGCCCGCGCTGTTTCATCTCCTCAACCTCGCGCGCGAGCAGGGCGCCTTCCTGCTGATCACCGCACGCGAACGGCTCGATCAAGGACCGCTTGCGCTCGCAGACCTTGCATCGCGATTGCGCGCGGTGCCGGCGGTCACGCTGGCGCCGCCCGATGACAGTCTGCTCGCCGCGGTATTGGTGAAGCTCTTCGCCGACCGCCAGCTCGCGATCGACGAAGGGGTCGTCTCGTACCTCGTCGCGCGCATCGAGCGCTCGCTCGCCTCGGCCGAAGCGATCGTGACACGGCTCGACCAAGCCGCGCTCTCGCGCGGCCGCTCGGTGACGCGCGTGCTGGCTTCGGAGGTGCTGCGCGCGGAGTAGGATTTTCTTATATTGTCAGTGGTTTAATCCGTTATCCAATCGTCATAATAGCGCTGCTGCGCCGGTGTTAGGATGATTATGCCATCAGCCAGATATGGGAGGAAGCCTTTGACGGCGGGCGAAACCGCGCTGCGTGCCGTTCGCGCCGAGCCTGTTGCTCCGGCGCCGGCGCCGGAATCCGCGCCGCCCGTGGCCGATATCGCGTCGAGCTCCAAGCGCTTCATCAATCGCGAGCTCTCCTGGCTGCATTTCAACCGGCGCGTTCTCGAAGAAGCGGAGAACCCGAACCATCCTCTTCTGGAACGCTTGCGTTTCCTTTCCATCTCCGCCGGCAACCTCGACGAATTTTTCATGGTGCGCGTCGCGGGCCTGCGGGCGCAGGTGCGCGCCGGTGTGACGGCTGCGAGCCCCGACGGTCTCAGCCCCGCGGATCAGCTGGTCGAGATCGCGTCCGCGGTCGGCAGGCTCGCCGGCGACCAGCAGGCCTGCTGGCGCGTGCTGCGTAGCTCGTTGGCCGAAAGCCGCATCGCGCTGGTTGACGGCGCCGAGCTTGCGCGTGACGAGCGCGCCTGGCTCGAGGATCATTTTCTCCATCAGATCTTCCCGGTGCTGACGCCGCTCTCGGTCGATCCCGCACACCCTTTTCCGTTCATCCCCAATCTCGGCTTCTCGCTCGCGTTGCAGCTAGCGCGCAATTCCGACGGCCGCGGCATGAATGCGCTGATCCGCGTGCCGGCGAAGATCGAGCGCTTCATCCGTCTGCCGGATGGCGGCGAGGAGGCGCCCGCGCGTTTCGTCACCCTGGAGACCGCGATCGGCCTGTTTATCGGGCGCCTGTTCCCGGGCTATGCCGTGCGCGGCCAGGGTGCGTTCCGCATCCTCCGCGACAGCGACATCGAAGTCGAGGAAGAGGCGGAGGATCTGGTGCGCGTGTACGAGAGCGCGCTCAAGCGCCGCCGCCGCGGATCGGCGATCCGGCTCGAAATCGATGCCGCGATGCCGGCCGAATTGCGCGACTTCGTGGCCCGCGCGCTCGGCGTCACCGACGATGAGACCTTCCTGGTCGAAGGGGCGCTCGCGCTCAACGAGTTCGGCCAGCTCTATGCGCTCGACCGGCAGGACCTGAAATTCCCGGTCTTCAATCCGCGCTTCCCCGAGCGGATCCGCGATCATGGCGGCGATTGCTTCGCGGCGATCCGGCAGAAGGACCTCGTGGTGCATCACCCCTACGAGTCGTTCGACGTCGTGGTGCAATTCCTGATGCAGGCCGCGCACGACCCCGACGTGGTCGCGATCAAACAAACGCTCTACCGTACCTCCGCCGACAGCCCGATCGTTCGTGCGCTCACCGAGGCCGCGGAAGCCGGAAAGTCGGTCACCGCGCTCGTGGAGCTGAAGGCGCGCTTCGACGAGGAGGCCAACATCCGCTGGGCGCGCGATCTGGAGCGCGCCGGCGTGCAGGTCGTGTTCGGATTCATCGAACTCAAGACCCACGCCAAGCTCTCCCTCGTGGTGAAGCGCGAAGGCAAGGAGCTCAGGAACTTCGTGCATGTCGGCACCGGCAATTATCATCCGATTACCGCGCGCACCTATACGGACCTCTCGTTCTTCACTTCCGACCCGGTGATCGCGCGCGACGTCGCGCGGGTCTTCAATTTCATCACCGGCTATGCGGAGCCCCAGGACCTCGAGCGCCTGGCGGTGTCGCCGCTCAATCTGCGGCAGCGCATCCTGGCTCACATCGAAGAGGAGGCCGCCCACGCGCGCGCCGGCCGGCCGGCGGCGATCTGGGCCAAGCTCAATTCGCTGGTCGACCCGCAGACCATCGACGCGCTGTATGCCGCCAGCGCCGCCGGTGTGCAGATCGACCTGGTGGTGCGCGGCATCTGCTGCCTGCGCCCCGGCGTCCCGGGCCTGTCGGAGAACATCCGCGTCAAGTCGATCGTCGGCCGCTTCCTGGAGCACGGCCGCATCTATTGCTTCGGCGCCGGCTACGGCCTGCCGCACGCCAAGGCCGCGGTCTATATCTCCTCGGCCGACCTGATGCCGCGCAACCTGGACCGCCGCGTTGAGGTATTGTGCCCGATTCTCAACCCGACGGTCCATCAACAGGTGCTCGACCAGATAATGGTGGCCAATCTGAAAGATAACGAACAGAGCTGGCGGGTCTTGCCCGACGGGACCAGCACCCGCATAGTGCCCGCGCATGGCGACGAATCATTCAACGCCCACCACTACTTCATGACGAACCCGAGCCTATCGGGCCGTGGCAAATCTCTTAAAGACTCTTCTCCTCGGAGCCTCGTCCGCCGCGCCGACCGCGGTTGAACCGGCCGCGCTCGAAGCGCACGGCCGGCTGCCGCACATTCGTCCGGTCGCCGTCATCGACATCGGCTCCAACTCCGTCCGCCTGGTCGTCTACGAGGGGCTGATCCGCAGCCCCACTCCGATCTTCAACGAGAAGATTCTCTGCGGCCTCGGCCGCGAGGTTGCTTCGAAACGACGGCTGCCGGCCGACGCGATCAAGAAGGCGCTTGGCGCGCTGCGGCGCTTTCGCACGCTGTGCGACGTGATGCAGGTCGAAAAAGTCTATGCAATCGCCACCGCCGCCGTGCGCGAGGCCAAGAACGGTTCCGCGTTCATCAGTCAGGCCGAGGCCGCCTGCGGCGTGCCGGTCGAGGTGCTTTCGGGCAAGAAGGAAGCGCGGCTTTCCGCGCTCGGCGTCATCTCCGGGATGCACGGCGCCGACGGCATCGTCGGCGATCTCGGCGGCGGCTCGCTCGAGCTGATCGACGTCGAAGGCGGCAAGATCGGGCAGGGCGTAACACTTCCCCTCGGTGGGCTCGCGCTCGCCGACGTCTCCAAGGACAATCTCGACAAGGCCGAAAAGATCGCGCGCAAGGCGCTGTCGCGCGAGCCGATCATGAAGGCGTTGCGGCGGCGCACGTTCTACATGGTCGGCGGTACCTGGCGCTCCATGGCGCGCCTGCACATGTGGCAGACCAGCTATCCGCTGCATGTGACCCATGGCTACACGATCCCGGCGCGCGAGGCGAACGAGTTTGCACGGCTGGTGCATCGCGTCGACCCCGAAACGCTGTCGCGCATCGACGTGGTGTCCGAGGCGCGCCGGCCGCTCTTGCCCTTCGGCGCCTTGGTGCTCGAACAGATCGTTCGCATCGGCGAGCCCAAGCAGCTCGTGGTCTCCGCGCTCGGGTTGCGCGAAGGACTGCTGCACGATCTGCTCGATCCGAAGGAACAGCGCCGCGATCCGCTGCTCGCGGCCGCCGCCGATCTCAATCTCCTGCGCTCGCGCTCGCCGCGTCATGGCGAGGAGCTGGTGAAATGGACCGACCGGTTCATGGCCTCGACCGGGATCGAGGAACGGCCCGAGGAGCGGCGGCTGCGTCACGCGGCATGCCTGCTTGCCGACATCGGCTGGCGCGCGCACCCCGATTACCGTGGCGAGCAGTCGCTCAACATCATTGCGCACGCCACCTTTACCGGCGTCGATCATCCGGGGCGGGCTTTCCTCGCCCTGTCGGTGTTCTTTCGCCATGACGGGTTCGACGGTGGCGAGCTCTCGTCGCGCATGCGGGAGCTCGCGACCACTCGGCTCCTGGATCGCGCCCGCATCCTCGGCGCGGCCATGCGCGTGGCCTATATCGTCTCGGCCTCGATGCCTGGGGTATTGCCGCGCGCGCCGCTCGCGGTCGAGCGCGGACGTCTGGTGTTGCGGCTGCAGCACGATCTCGCCGACCTTGCCGGCGATCGGCTGAAGAATCGCCTCCGCCAGCTCGGCAAGCTGGTCGGCCGCGATGCGACGATCGTCACGAAATAATCCGGCTGGCCGCTAGCGCTCGATCGGCACCACGCGGCCGTTCTCGACCGCGAGCGAAAGCCCGCCGCGTTTGAGCTTGAGCGCCTGCTCGCCGAACAGCTCCCGCCGCCAGCCCTTGAGCGCCGGGACGTCGGCCTCGTCGTCGGCCGCGATCTTCTCCAGATCATCAGTGGTGGCGAGCACCTTGGCGGCCACGCCGTGCCGCTCGGCGCTCATGCGCAGGAGCACTTTCAGGAGCTCCACCGTGGCCGATGCGCCGTTCGACAACGAGCGGGGGCGCTGCAGCCGCGGCAGCGTCTTGGGATCGCGCGCCAGCCCGGCGGCGACCGCGGCAAGGATCGCTTCGCCGGTCTTGGAGCGCTCAAAACCTCTGGACAGGAAACGCATGTTGGCGAGCGCATCGGGCGTCTTCGGTTGCTGCATGGCGATCTCGGCGATGGCTTCGTCCTTCAGGACGCGCTGGCGGGGCAGGTCGCGGGCCTGCGCTTCGCGCTCGCGCCAGGCGGCGACCTCGATCAGCACCGCTAGATCCTTGGGCTTGCGCACGCGCGACTTCAGGCGCTGCCAAGCGTGCTCGGGTTCCTGCGAGTAGGTCTCGGGCGAGGTCAGAACCTTCATTTCCTCGCCTACCCAGTCGGTGCGGCCGCTGCGTTCGAGATCGGCCTTGAGCTTCTGGTAGACGGTGACGAGGTGGGTCACGTCGGAGACGGCGTAATTGACCTGCGCCTCGCTGAGCGGCCGGCGCGACCAGTCGGTGAAGCGCGACGACTTGTCGATCTGGTCGCCGGTGATCCGCTGCACCAGCTGATCGTAGGAAATGGAATCCCCGTGGCCGAGCACCATGGCCGCGACCTGGGTATCGAACAGCGGCGCCGGCACCAGCTTGGCGAGGTTCCAGAAAATCTCGATGTCCTGCCGCGCGGCGTGGAACACCTTGGCCACCCGCACGTCGGCCATGAGGCGGAACAGCGGCTGCAGGTCGATCTCGGAGGCGAGCGCGTCGACCACGACCGCCTCGTCGGGGCTTGCCATCTGCACGACGCAGAGCTTCGGCCAAAACGTGGTCTCGCGCAGGAATTCCGTGTCGACGCTGACGAACGGATTGCGCGCGAACCGCTCACAGGCGGCGGCGAGCTCGGCCGTGGTGGCGATGAGATCCATGTTGCGGATAGTGTACGCGAAACTGCGACGAATGTTTGCGCTACCTCAATCGATGCCGATCATTACGTCCGACGCTTTGATGACGGCATAGGCCTTCTGGCCCTTGGCGAGCTTGAGGGCGTCGACCGATTCGTTGGTGATCGAAGCCGTCACGGTCTGCCCGCCGACATCGAGCACCACATGCGCCGTGGTCTGTCCCTTCCTCACGTCGGTGATGGTTCCTTTGAGCGCGTTGCGTGCACTGATCTTCATATCCGTCTCCATTGCTGAACGATGAATCAGACTCCGCGCACCTTCGGCAGGCGGATGAACTCCCAGGGGCTCGGCATCGGTCCGACCGGCACCTCGATCAGCGTCGGCAGGTCGCGGCGCGCGAAGCTGCGCCGCAGCGCGGCGCGCAGCTCGTCCGGCGTGCGCACCCGCTCGGCGGCGGCGCCGAAGCTCTCGGCGAATTTCACGAAGTCGGGGTTGGCGAGATCGCTGGCGATCAACCGGTTGCCGAAGCGCTCCTCCTGGATGCGGCGTACGTTGCCGAACGAGCCGTCGGCGAACACGATGGCGGTGAGCGGGATCTTGTGGCGCATCGCGGTGGCAAGCTCGTTGGCCGTATACATGAACCCGCCGTCGCCGTTGATCGACACCACCGGCACGTCGCGCCGCGCGTCCTGCACGCCGAGCGCGGTGGCGAAGCCCCAGCCGAGATTATCCTGATAGCCCGGCGATAGGAACGTCCGCGGCCGATAGACCGGGAATGCGAGCCGCGCAGCAAAGCCGAGCTGCGTCACTTCATCGACGAAAATTCCGTCCTCCGGCAGTTCGGCGCGGATGGCGTCGAGGAAGCCCATCTGCGTCGTAAGCTTGGCGAAGCGGGCGGCCCATTTTGCCTGCCGTGCCTGCATGTCCTCCCGGCGCGAAGCCCGCTTGCGATTGTATTTGGGCAGCACGTCGAGAAGCCGTCGAAGAATCGGCTTGGCGTCGCCGATCAGCGCCGCCGCCGGCCTGTGCAAGCGTGCCGGCTCCTTCGGGTCGGCGTCGATGCGTACGACCTTGATTTTCTTGTCCATACCCCATTGCGTGTACTGGTAGACCAGATGCGTTCCGATGCCGATCGCGACATCGGCCTCGCCCCACAGCTCGTGACCGAGCGGCAGCGTTACGCTCAACGGATCGCGGCTCGAAAGCACGCCGCGTCCGCGCCGCCACGCGCTGACCGGCGCCTGCAGCATGGCGGAGAGTTCGGCGACCTCTTCGGCCGCGCCCTGCGCGCCGCCGCCGGCGATGATGAGCGGCCGCTCGGCCTGCCCGAGAATCTTCGCGGCCTTGCGGATCGCGTCTTCGTCGATCTTCGGCCGCCGCGGCGGCGCGGGCGCCTTGATCGGCGGAACGACGCCCTCGCGGCCCCAGACATCGATGGCGCATTCGAGCGCAGCCGGTCCCGGCCGGCCGGAAAACAGCGCTTGCATCGCCTTGGCGACCAGTCCCGGCGCGTCTTTGGGCGAACGGATGCGGGCGGAGAAATCGACCAGCCGCGCGATGATCCCGGCCTGGTCGCGGATCTCGTGCAGGTGCCCGATGCCGCGCCCGATGTCCGCCTCCGGGATCTGGCCGATGAGCGCCAGCACCGGCGCGTTCATCGAATAGGCCGTGAGCAATGCGGAGCTCGTGTTCAGCAGGCCCGGTCCTGGCACCACCGCATAGGCATGCGGCTTGTTGGTCGCGAGCGCGGCGCCGAGCGCCATGTAGCCCGCACCCTGTTCGTGGCGCGTATGCACCACGCGCAGCTTCTCGCCCGCCTTGAAGAACGCGTCGAACAGGAAATCGTTGTGCACGCCCGGCAGCGCGTAGACGGTGTCGAGACCGTGGGCGAGCAGCGTCGCGACGGTCGCTTCGGCGGTGGTCATTCGGTTCATGTGAATTCTCGTTAACGTTTGCGCGCCGCCTCCGCGCGGGCCGGAGTTTGCAGACTGGCAACGACGTGTCGAGGCCGCCCCGCAATAAGCCTTGAATAAGCCTTGCGACTTTGCTCTAAGCTCCCCAGATAGAGTGCTTCAGGTGCTCGCGGGCCGCGTGTTTGAAATCGTTAGCAACTTTTTCCGCCCGTTCATCAAACTACCCCCATCGACAACCCAGATCACGCGGGGCGTCTTCGATCCACCCCCGCGACTTCGCGGCAGGCTGGCCCTCTGGGCCGAGCCCGTTTCGATTCGCATGAATGAAAGAATATGCAATTGAATTCCTTCAATAGTCTCGGTCTCGCAGCGCCGATCACCCGCGCTCTCGCCGAGGAAAACTACACCGTCCCGACGCCGATCCAGAAAGAGGCCATTCCCCACGTTCTCGCGCGCCGCGACCTCGTCGGCATCGCCCAGACCGGCACCGGCAAGACGGCCGCCTTTGCGCTTCCGATCCTGAACCATCTGCTCGCGCAGCCGATGCGGCGCGAGCCGCGCTACTGCCGCGTGCTCGTGCTCAGCCCGACGCGGGAGCTCTCCGGGCAGATCCTCGAGAGTTTCCGGACCTATGGGCGCCACGTGCGGCCCACGCTCGCGCTCGCCATCGGTGGCGTTCCGATGAGCCGTCAAATTCGCGCACTCTCGGGCGGCGTCGACGTGCTCGTCGCCACGCCCGGCCGGCTTCTCGATCTGATGCGCAGCCGGGCGGTCCATCTCGATCGCGTCGAGGTCTTCGTGCTCGACGAGGCCGACCGGATGCTCGACATGGGCTTCATCCACGATATCCGCACGGTCGTCGCCAAGCTGCCGGCGCAGCGCCAGACGCTGTTCTTCTCGGCGACCATGCCGGGCGAGATCGAGTTGCTGGTGGGCAAGCTGCTGCGCGATCCCGTTCGCGTCGCCGTGACACCGGCCGCCAAGACCGTCGACCAGGTCGATCAGCGCATTCTGCTCGTCGACCAAGCCGCCAAGGGCGGGTTGCTCGCCGATCTCCTGAAGCGGGAGCCCATCGACCGGGCGCTCGTCTTCACGCGCACCAAGCGCGGCGCTGACCGTGTCGTGCGCGGGCTCAAGACCGCCGGCATCGCCGCCCAGGCGATCCACGGCAACAAGTCGCAAAATCAGCGCGAACGCGTGCTCGCCGATTTCCGTGAAGGCAAGGTACGCGTTCTGATCGCCACCGATATCGCCGCCCGCGGCATCGACGTCGATGGCATCAGTCACGTGATCAACTACGATCTGCCGAACATTCCCGAAAGCTACGTGCATCGCATCGGCCGCACCGCGCGCGCCGGCAACACCGGCTTCGCGATCTCGTTCTGCGATCACACCGAGTTGCCCTTTCTTCGCGATATCGAGCGGCTGATCCGCATGCCGATCGCCTCGACCGATTTGCGCAAGGAACCGCATCGGGCCGCCCCGAACGCTCATCGCCCGCAGGGAAATCGTCCCGCGCACAACGGCAATCACCGGCAGCAGCATGGCCGCGGGAACAAGCCGCATCGCGGACGGCAAGGCTCCGGCCAAAGCCATGGCCACGTCCGGGCCGAGGCGCCGCGCCACGAGCACGCGGAGCCGCGCAACGGGGAGCTTCGCGGCGACGAGCTTTCCGGTGTAAACTTCATGCAACGCAAGCCGGCTCGCGATCAGCACGGCCCGCGCACCAACGGCAATCACCGTCACGCCCGCTGAGCCGGCAAATCAGGCAACTGGAGAACCGAATGGCTAAAGAAGAAATGTTGGAATTCGAAGGCAAGGTCACCGAAGTCCTGCCCGACGGAAATTTCCGCGTGCAGCTCGACAACAACCACGTGATCCTCGCCTACGCGGCCGGCAAGATGCGCAAGCATCGCATCCGCACGCTCGAAGGCGACCGGGTCACTGTCGAGATGTCGCCTTATGATCTCGAGCGCGGCCGCATCAGCTTCCGGCATAAGTCCGACAGCCCGATCGTGACGTCGACGCCGCGCCGCCCGAATTTCCGCCGGCGCTGAGCCATATTCGAGCCGGTGGCCACCGGCTCGCTCTGGATCGTTCCTGGACCGTTCATGCACCGCTACCGCACCCACACCTGCGGCGCGCTCCGCGAGGCCGACCTCGGCGCGACCGCGCGCCTTTCCGGATGGTGCCATCGCATCCGCGATCATGGCGGCCTGCTGTTCATCGATCTGCGCGACCATTATGGACTGACGCAGGTCGTCGCCGACCCGGACAGCCCCGCTTTCAAGACCGCCGAGACGCTGCGCTCCGAATGGGTGATCCGCGTCGACGGCAAGGTGCGCAAGCGCCCCGCCGGAACGGAAAATCCAGAGCTGCCAACCGGTCAGATCGAAATCTTCGCGACCGAGATCGAGGTGCTCGGCCCGGCGGCGGAGCTGCCGCTGCCGGTATTCGGCGAGCAGGAATATCCCGAGGAAATGCGGCTCAAGTACCGCTTTCTCGACCTCCGGCGCGAGCATCTGCACGACAACATCATGAAACGCGGCGCGATCATCGATTCCTTGCGCCGGAGGATGAAGGAGCAGGGCTTCTTCGAATTCCAGACGCCGATCCTCACCGCATCCTCGCCCGAGGGCGCGCGCGATTACCTGGTGCCCGCGCGGCTGCATCCGGGCAAGTTCTACGCGCTCCCGCAGGCGCCCCAGCAGTTCAAGCAGCTCACCATGATCGCGGGCTTCGATCGCTATTTCCAGATCGCGCCCTGTTTCCGCGACGAGGACGCCCGCGCCGACCGCTCGCCGGGCGAGTTCTATCAGCTCGACATCGAGATGAGCTTCGTCACGCAAGAGGATGTTTTTACTGCCGTCGAGCCGGTGCTGCGCGGTCTGTTCGAGGAATTCGCCGACGGCAAGCCGGTGACGTCCGAATTCCCGCGCATCCCCTATGCCGAGGCGCTGCTGCTCTACGGCACCGACAAGCCGGATCTGCGCAATCCGCTGCGCATCGCCGACGTCACCAAGGAATTCGCGCGCGACGACGTGACCTTCAACGCCTTCAAGAAGGTGATTTCCGCGGGCGGCGTGGTGCGCGCGATCCCGGCGCCGGGCGCCGCCGGCCAGCCGCGCTCCTTCTTCGACAAGCTGAACGACTGGGCGCGCGCCGAAATGCAGGCGCCCGGGCTCGGCTACGTCGTCTATGACGAAGAAAACGGGCTGCCGGTCGGCAAGGGGCCGATCGCGAAATTCCTCTCCGAGCCCGCGCTTTCCGGCATCGCGCGCGCCACCGGCATGGGGCCGGGCGACGCCGTGTTCTTCGCCGCCGACAAGCCCGCCCTTGCCGCCAAGCTCGCCGGCGCCGCGCGCATCAGGATCGGCGATGAGCTCGGGCTGGTGCACGGCAACCGTTTCGAGTTTTGCTGGATCGTGGACTTTCCGATGTACGAATGGAGCGAGGAGGAGAACAAGATCGACTTCTCCCATAACCCGTTCTCCATGCCGAACATGGACTTGGACGAATTCCTTAAGCTCGATCCTGCGGACAAGGAGCGCGTGCTGGCGATCAAGGCGATCCAGTACGACATCGTCTGCAACGGCACCGAGCTTTCCTCCGGCGCTATCCGCAACCATCGGCCGGATGTGATGAAAAAGGCCTTCGGGATCGCCGGTTACGACGAACAGGTTCTGGAGAAGAAGTTCGGCGGCATGTTGCGCGCGCTGCAATACGGCGCACCGCCCCACGGCGGCATCGCGCCCGGCATCGACCGTATCGTCATGCTGCTCTGCGGCGAGGAGAACCTGCGCGAAGTGGTGCTGTTTCCCATGAACCAGCGCGCCGAGGACCTGATGATGGGCGCACCGTCCGAGGTCGGCCCGAAGCAACTGCGCGAGCTGCATATCAAGCTCGTGCCGCCCGAAAATCGTTAATGATTCAATCCGAACGCTTCGGTTTAACGCCACCTTAAGCCGTGCCGGTTCCAAATGAGGCCAATTCCGGACCAGGTGGGCGTGCGTGCGTAAATTCGACCGAATATGGATTGTCGCGATAGCCGCGGGCGCCTTGCTTGCTGGCCTGCCTATCCTTGTCGTCGAACGCGTCACCAACACGTACGTAGAGCGTAACGCCAAATCCCATCTCGATTCCTTCGCCTACGGCGCCCTCGGAAATACCGAAGGGAGGCTGGAGCGGGTCTCGAACCTGTTGGTCGATCTTGCGAAGGAGAATATCTCCGATTGTTCCATCGGCTCCGTGGACATCATGCGCCGCGCGCTCTATGGCGCGGCTCCAGTTCGCGAAATCGTAATACGCGACGACAGTCGTATCTTCTGCTCAAGCGCGGCAGGGAGCATTGAGCAGCGGGCCGTGCTGCGCGAGGTGATCCAGCCGAACCGCCCGTTTGCGATCGCGATCGTGCGCTACCGCGATCAGGATGAACGCGCATTACAGGTCCAGCTCAAACTGTCGAACGGACGTTCGCTCGCCGCGCTCATGCCCGTGGGCGCGCTGCTGAATGACACGATTCCGGCGGATCGGCGCGCGAGTTCAGCGGCTGCGGCTGCTGCTCGATGACGCTCAGCCTTCGGCGCAAGAGCAGATCGATGCGCAGGAGCGCAATTTCAACAACGGGCAGGCGATCGCAGTTTCAGTGCGCTCTTCCCGGTTCCCGATCGTGCTGGTCGCCGAATACAGCCGCGCCGCGATGGCTGCGGACTACGACGACGTGCTCCTGGTGACGCGCCTGTTCCCGACCGTCATTTCCTTCTTTCTGATCCTGTTCGCTTGGCTCGCGGTCCGCCGCCGCCGCACCGATCCGACCTCGGCTTTCGCCCACGCACTCGACAGCGGCGAGATCGTTCCCTTCTTCCAGCCGATCGTGGACATCAAGACCGGACGGCTGCGTGCGGCCGAGGTGCTCGCGCGCTGGCGCCGGCCCGACGGCACGATGGTGATGCCGTTGAATTTCATTCCGCACGCCGAGCAATCGGGCCAGATCTACGAGATGACGCGCATGTTGATGCGCCGCGCTCGCGACGAAGTGGGCGCAGCCTACGCGGTGCGGCCGAACTTGCGGCTGGGCTTCAACCTTTGCGCCGGCCACTTCGCCGACGCCACGATCGTGGGCGACGTGAGGCAGATTTTCACCGGCTCGCAGATCTCCTTCAAGCAGCTTCTTTTCGAGGTCACCGAGCGCGATCCGCTGCCCGATCTCGACGAGGCGCGCCGCGTGATCTCGTCGCTGCAGGGACTGGGCTGCAAGGTGGCCATCGACGACTACGGCACCGGTCACGGCGGCATGTCGTATTTGCTCAAGCTCGGCGTCGATTGCATCAAGATCGACAAGATGTTCGTCGATGCGATCTCGACCGAGCGCTATTCGCAGACCATCATCGAGACGCTGATCGAGCTGGCCAAGAACATGCGCATGGAGGTCATTGCCGAGGGCGTCGAAACCTTCGAGCAGGTCGAGTTCCTGCGTGCCAAGGGCATCACCGTCGCCCAGGGCTTCCTGTTCGCCCCGCCGCTGCCGGCCAGCTCGTTCCTGGCGCTCGTGGAGGCGATGGAGAAGCCGAAGCTCAGCATCGTCGATAGCGAACCGCTCGCGGTCGGAGCCGGCGCGGCCTGAGTCGGAGCGATCTCGCTCGATCATCGCCACGGCGGAATCGATTTCTGAGCCAAAGACGCCAACCCACGAAGACGACTCGCAAATCCATCGAATTCGGAATCGGCGCTCGAGCGATGCCGCCCAAACGCCTGCGGTGGCATGTGTTTCCAGCTCAAGCCTCTGAGGGCAAACGGTAAAATTCCCGCGAGCGCAAATTCATGGCTTGTTCATTGCGCTTCGCGTATGCAGGATCAAGTTTGCAATTCTGAGAAGGAGCCATCCCATGAAGAAGCTTCTCGCAATCGGACTGGCGGCGGCGCTCGCTTTGCCCGCCACGATGTCCGTGCCGCAATCCGCGGCAGCGCAAGACCCGGTCGCCGGAGGCATCCTCGGTGGCCTACTGGGAGCCGGAATCGGCGCGGCAGTCGGCGGTCCTCGCGGTGCAGTAGCCGGCGCGATCATCGGCGGCACCACCGGCGTGATCCTTGGCGCACAGGCCGGCCCCGGCTATGCGGGATACTACTGGGGTGCTGACCAGCGCTGTTACTATCAGTACCCGAACGGACAGATCGTGCGCGCCCAGCGCCGCAACTGCATGTAACGTTCCGCAGTGCGGATTCGAGATTGAGGGCGGCCTTCGGGCCGCCCTTTTGATTCTTATTGCCCCGATTCTTGCAGGCTCATGGCGGAAGCGCCAAAAAAGAGAAGGGGCGGCTTTGCAGCCGCCCCAGTCTAAACGCCACGCCGGGAGGAGGAAGCAGGAGCTCGCCGTTGGGCAACGGAAAGCTCCATCACTGCGAACGATTCAATCGAATCGCATCGCACAAAAAACCTATCACTGCGGCGCGGCGCGCACACTGATTCTTTTCAGTTTGATGACAATTCGCAAAAATTTCCGAATCACCCGCGAGCGATTCGCGAATCACCGGCTTCGTGTCTCCGATTCGCGGTGTTGCCGGGAAGGGAGTAAACTTGAAAATGACACGGCCTTCCACGATGAACGCCGAAGGAGGCAGCCATGAGCATGCGTCTCGAAGTCGACGGCAAGGACCAGTCCGGCAATTGGTGGCGCTTCGCGCTCCTCGGTGCGGGCCTTCTCCTGCTCGGCCTTTTCGTGCTCGGGCACTTGACGGCAGCCACGATCGCGAGCGCGATCGTCCTCGGCGCCGCGGTGCTGATCGGCGGCGTCATCCAGATCTGGCAGGCGTTCTCGACCCGGGAATGGGGCGGCTTCCTGCTCAATCTCGTGCTCGGGCTGCTCTATTTGATCTTCGGCGTGGTGCTGATCGCCAATCCGGTCGCCGCTTCCTTCGCGCTGACCCTGGTGTTCGCGGCATTCCTGGTCGCCTCCGGCGTCGTGCGCTTCGTGCTGGCCTGGCGCTATTGGCAAGTCCTCGGCTGGCTGCTCGTGCTCTCCGGCGCCGTGGCGATCCTCGCCGGCGGGGTGATCCTGTCGGGCTGGCCGGCGAGCGGGCTCTGGGTACTCGGGCTGATTCTGGGTATCGATCTCGTCATGCACGGCGTGTGGTGGATCGTGTTCGCCTTTGCGCTGCGCCGGGGCCGGCCTACCTGACGCGATCGATCGCTTCGCACCGGCCAACGAGATAGCCGCCGCCACTTAGATGCCGTCGCCGATCTTCAGCCTCGCATCGATCCTGCTCGTCCTCACCAATCTGGTGCCGCTGATCGGCGTGATCTGGTGGGGCTGGGACGTCTTTCTGCTCCTGATGCTCTACTGGATGGAGACCGCGATCATCGCGTTCTGGACCTATGTCGGGATCGCGACCTTGCCGCGCGGCACGGGCGTGGCGGAGCAAAGCCTGATCGGACGCTTCATGGCGCGTGCCGGGCTTTTGTTCTTCTTTGCCGCGCACTCCGGCGTCTTCATGGGCGTGCATTTCATGTTTCTATGGATATTGTTTGCCGGCCCCTGGGCGCGCGAGGTCGACGGGCCCGAGGATTTCTTGCGGGTGATCGTGTTGCGGACAGGCTTGTGGCTGCCGCTCGTCTTCATGTTCCTGGTGCGCGGGCTTTCGTTCGGTTTCGACCGCCTGCGCCCAAGATCGGCGCTGGCGGATGATCTGCCGCCGGCGGCTTCAGTGCCGATCTTTTCCGCCGTTTCGATCGTCGGCAGCGCCTATGGCAGCTTCCAAGACGTCAATGCGATCGTCGGCGGTCTCTATGCCCGGATCGTCATCATGCACCTGGTGATCTTGTTCGGCGCTTGGCTCACGCTCGGCACCGGCAAGGGCATCGGGCCCATCGTGCTGCTGGTCGTACTGAAGACGCTGACCGACGTCGGGTTGTTCGTGTTCTGGGGCCCCAAAAACCAACCGCGCGCCCTAGCGGCGCGCGGCGGCGTGTAAGAGCCAGGATCGAAGCTTATTCGACCGTGCGCACCACGCTCGAGGTCGGCCGCTGGCTCACGGTCGGCAACTTGACCTCATCCTTGGCGATGATCTCGTCGTATTCCGGCAGCGTCTTCACCGTGTCCTTCGCCTTCATGTGCACGATCTTGTAGCCGTTGTCCTTGAGCTGCTTCAGCAAATCGGACACGCCCTCGGCGGTCGCGTGCTGGAAGTCGTGCAGCAGCACGATGCCCTTGCCGTGCTTCTTGAGCTTGGCCAGCACCGAATCGATCACCTGTTCGGGACGGCGCATCTTGAAGTCGAACGAGTCCATGTCGGTGGAGAAAATGCCGATATTGCGCTCGCCCAGATAGGTGACGAGCTCCGGCGGATGCTTCAGCACCGGGAAGC
This sequence comes from uncultured Alphaproteobacteria bacterium, assembly GCA_963772885.1. GTDB lineage: Bacteria > Pseudomonadota > Alphaproteobacteria > Rhizobiales > Xanthobacteraceae > JAHFPN01. Next base: position 228,546 of record CAVYZC010000002.1, read on the forward strand.
GGAAGAACGGCGCACCGGGCTGGCCGAGCGCGTAGGCGACCGCGCTGACGCCCTTCTCGATTTCTTCCTTGGCCTTGTCGAGCGGCATGCCGGCGAGGTTCCTGTGCGCCCAGGTATGGCTGCCGATCGTGTGCCCGGCCGCGGCGACCTGCTTCAGGATCTCGGGATACCAGACCGCGTGCTTGCCGATCGGGAAGAAGGTGGCCTTGGTGCAATGGTCGGCGAGCGCCTTGAGCACGGCCGCCGTGTTGTTCGGCCACGGGCCGTCGTCGAAGGTGAGGATCACCTCGTTCAGGCGCAGGAAATCGTGCTGCTTGAAATGTTCGTTGCCGAAGCCGGGTCCGCCGCTGGTGTCGATCTCGACGGTGCGCGCGAGCCCGATCGCGTCCGGGTTGGCGCAGGCTGTGGCGGCGGGGGCGGGTGCACGGTCCGGAGCCGGCGCAGGCGTCGCTTGCGGTGTGGCGGCCGTGATAGCTGCGGTCGGCACGGGCGGGCGCTGCGGGCTTTGCGCATAGGCGGCAAGCCCGGCCACCGATACCGAAACGAATAGCGTGAATGCCGCGGTTGCGCGCATTATTGCCCCCTCACTGGATCGTTTGCGGCTCCGGCCTCCGGAGCGGGGGCATTGAACGGGGCGGCGGCGCGCAAGTCAACCGCGGGATCATTCCGGCGGCAATTCCCGCACGATTGCCTCGATCACGCGCGCGTCCAAGGGCTCGATGCGGGTGGGAAACACGGCGGCGATCTGGCCGTCGCGGCCGACGAGATATTTGTGGAAGTTCCAGCGCGGCGCGTCGCCCGGCCGCTGCAGCGCCGCCCATTTGTAGAATGGGTGCGCGTCGTCGCCGCGTAGCACGGCCTTGGCGGCGAGCGGGAAGGCGATGCCATACTGCTTGTGCGCCATGGCGGAGATGGCGTCGGCCTCGCCTGGCTCCTGGAAGAAATCGTTGGACGGCACGCCGACGATCATCAGCCCGCGCTCGTGATAGCGCTTCCACAGCTCCTGCAGGCCGGTGAATTGGGGCGTGTAGCCGCATTGCGAGGCGGTGTTGACGACCAGGATGGGCTTCCCCGCATAGTCGGAAAGCCGGATGCGGCCGCCCTCGAGCGAGACGAACGAGAAGGCGTAAGCCGTGGTACGGCTGATGTCTTGGGCCGCCGCGCCGCTGAGGGCGAAGCCCGAAGGTCCGGCGCGGCCAACGAATAGAGCCGCCGGGGTAGCCGCGGCGGAGGTGAGCAGGGCCAGAAAATGGCGGCGAGCAAGCATCGATTCACCTCAAGGCGCGCCAATTTAGCATAGTCACGCACCGTGGTGATAACGTTGCCGCGAGCCGGGGGAACCTGATGCGCCGAGCTTTTCTTGTCACCGCAGCATTCATCGCGCTGATGCCCGCAATCGGGCCCGCGCAGGCGCAGACCCGCGGGCCGGGCGTTTCGCTCGATGCGACGCTGAAGCCCTATCTCGAACGCTACGGGCTCCCCGCGCTCTCCGCCGCCGTGGTGAAGAACGGCCGCATCGTCGCTTCCGGCGTCGTCGGCACGCGCCGCCTCGGCGCCAATATTCCGGCCACGATCAACGACCGTTTCCATATCGGCTCCGACACCAAGGCGATGACCTCGCTGCTCGCGGCCATGCTGGTGGAGGAGGGGAAACTCAAGTGGGACTCGACCGTCGCCGAGAGCTTTTCCGAGCTCGCTGGCACCATGGCGCCCGGCCTCGGCGCCGTCACGCTCGCGCAATTGCTCTCGCACATCGGCGGAATCTCCTCCGACACCGACGCGCTCGATAATCTCGTGCTGCGCTCGTACCAGCAGGACGGACTGAACCTCGACGAGCTGCGCTATTGGGTGATCAAGGATCTGGTCACCCAGCCGCTGCAATCGAAGCCCGGCGAGAAATTCGCCTATTCCAATCTCGGCTATACGCTGGTCGGCGCCATGCTTGAGCGCGCCAGCAAGAAAACCTGGGAAGAGCTGATCGTCGAGCGCGTGTTTACGCCGCTCGGGCTCAAGACCGCCGGCCTCGGCCCGCAGTCCTCGCTCGGCCGCGTCGACGCGCCGCTTGGCCATAAGCCGCAGGATAACGGCCCGCCCAAGGTGTTTCTCGCCGGGCCGAACGGCGACAATCCGGAACTGATCGGCCCGGCCGGCACCGCGCACATGTCGGTGCTCGATTTCGCCGCCTGGGCCGCGTGGAACGCGGGTGAGCTCAAGCGCGGGCCGCAGCTGGTGAAGCCCGCGACGCTGATGAAGCTGCATACCGGCGTGATCGAGATGGCCAATCCGAAAGCCCCGCCCGGCACGCCCGCGCTCGGCAACTATGGCTATGGCTGGCTCACGGTGAAGCTGCCGTTCGCTAGCGGGCCGATGCTGTACCACGGCGGTTCGAACGAGAAGAATCTCGCCTATATCTTCGTCGATCCGCAGCAGGACTTTGCGCTGGTGATGATGACGAACCTCGGCGGCGGCAAAGCCGAGGAAGCGCTGAAGGCGCTGTCCGCGGAACTCTACAAGCGCTTCGCGCCGGCGGCGCGATGAACACCGGGATGAATCGGGGCATCGAGCCAAATTGAGCAATCAACCCGCTCCCGATCTCGACGAGCAGACCGAGCGCCTGGCGGCGCGGCTGCCGCGCCCTCTGGCGCAATTCGTGCGCTGGCTGCGCAAGCCCTCGTCGCGCCTGGTGCGCATGCCGGCGGCGATCCTCCTGATCCTCATCGGTCTGGTCGGCGTTTTTCCGATCATCGGGCTGTCGCTGATCCCGCTCGGGCTGATCCTGATCGCCGAGGACATTCCGTTTCTGCGGCCGCCGATCGCGCGCATGCTGGCCTGGATCGAACGGAAGCTCGCGAAGAAGCCCGCCGGGTGAGACAGAGGCGCCGGAACGCCGCGATCTCGCCGGCGCGAATTGCTTGAAATTTAAAGCAAAACCCGTTTCGCCGGACGTTGATCTCGATCAAGGAATCCACGGCCGCATGCGCGTTTACTGCTTCGCATTCAAGCCGATGCGTATGCGAGAGGAGATGAGGCCATGGCCGAATCTGCAACCAAACTTCCGGTGAAGCATGCGGAGAAGGCGCCGCCCGCCGCGGCCGGCGCCTGGGAGCCGTTCGAGAGCCTGCGGCGCGAGATCGACCACGCGTTCGAGAACTTCCACCCCGGTTCATGGCGCTGGCCGTTCGGCCGTTCGTCGTTCGATAGCGAGCCGTTCTGGCGGCGCGAACTGACCTGGGGCGCGGCGCCGGCGGTCGACATCGTCGAGAAGGAGAAGGAATACGAGATCACGGCCGAGCTTCCGGGCATGGACGAGAAGAACATCGACGTGAATCTTTCCAACGGCATGCTCACCATCAAGGGCGAGAAGAGCCAAGAGAAGGAGGAGAAGAAGAAGGACTATTATCTCTCCGAGCGCCACTATGGCTCCTTCCAGCGCTCGTTCCGGGTGCCCGAAGGCGTCGACCCCGACAAGGTCGATGCGAACTTCAAGAAGGGCGTGCTCACGGTGACGCTGCCGAAGACACCGGAGGCGCAGAAGAAGGAAAAGAAGATCGCCATCAAGGCAAGCTGAGCCGCGCCCGAAGTGGAATTGCTGGCCGGGCGGCCGCGCAAGCGCAGCGCCCGGCCGAATTTTTATTGCGCCTTCGCGCTCCAGGCCTTGTAGTCGGCGTCGGAGACGCTCGGCAGCTTCCGCACGAAGGCGACGATCGACCAGAGTTCCTTGTCCTCGACGCCGATCAGCGCGAAACCGGGCATGCCGGTCATGTTGATGCCGTTCTTGATCACCCAGAACAGCTGCGCCGGCGTGCGCTGCGGGGCGAGCTCCTTGAGGTCGGGCGGATCGGGGCGAATGGCCTCGGAGAATTTCGCCCACTCGACGCCCGGCGCGCCGTGGCAATAGACGCAGCCGCGCTCGGCGAAGGCGCGCGCGCCCGCCTGCACGACGGCCGCGTCCTCGAGCGATACCGGCGGCTGCTCCGTGGCGTGGCGCGACACCGAGGCCATGCGCACGGTCTTCAGCGCCCAATCCACGATGGCGAGGTCGGGCTGGGTCGCGGCCACGGTGTAGAAGCCGCCGAAGAAATAGATCGCCGCGGCAACGGCCACGACGATGGCGAGCGCGCCGATGAGGGAGAGGAAGCGCATGGGAGGACCTCCGGGGATCGCGGATGCTAGGGGCAAAATCGGCGCGCGGCAATTTGGGGGCGATCAACGAATTGCGATGAGCGGCGGCAGGTCAGGCTGGTGCGCGGCGCTCAGGCCGTGCGGTCCCGGACCACGGCGGCGACGATTGTGAGGATCGCGCCGGCGACGGTGCTGCCCGCGACCAGGCCGAGGAAGGCGACCCAATCGAGCGCCGAGGACGCGTTCTGCAGCGACGGCAGCAGCAGCTGCAGGATATAGCCGCCCACGCCGCCGCCCACCGCGCCGGCGATCGTGTTGCCGGCCGTGCCAAGGCTGTAGTTCGTCAGCACGTTGCCGGCGACGATGCCGCCGAACGCGCCGGCGATCATCTGGATGATGAGATTGACGAGCAGGTCCGACATTGCAAGGCGATCCGCTCAAAACACCGCAAGCGAGCGCAGGATCGACAAGATGCCGATGAGGATGACGATGATGCGCACGATCTGCCTGGCGCGGCCGTCGATCGGCAGCATGTTGACGAGGTAAAGGACGACAAGGACGACGAGGACGGTGACGAGCGCGTTGATCAGGATTCCGATTGCCATTGTTTATCTCCGGTCCCTCGATTTGGCCGCGCCGCGCGCATCAAAGCTCATTTCTTCTTTTCTTCCTTCTTCTTCTCTTCCTTCTTCTTTTTCCCTTTGCCCGGCGCGGGCTCGTTCGCCATGCACTTCGCGATGAAGGCCTTCTGCTTCGCGCCCGTGAGGTTCTGATGGGCCGCGCCGAACTTGCAGGTTTCCATCTTCTCCTGCTTGGTCAGCGCGAGCGCGGGCGTGCCGAGCAGCGCCGCGGCGAGCAGGCCGGGCAAGAGCGCCGCCAGTAATTGCGCCAGCGAACGCTTCACATCGTGGTTCATTGGGAATCTCCGTTCACTCGGATGTTAGGGGTAAACCTGATGCGCCGCAAAGGGCTCAATTCGCCGCCAGCGCCGTGATATTCTGCCCGCCATGAGCAGGACCTTCGTCAAGCCCCGCACCAGGACGCGGACGAAAACGCAGCGGCCGCCGCTCTACAAGGTCATCTTGATCAACGACGACTTCACGCCGCGCGAATTCGTCGTCTCGGTGCTGAAGGCCGTGTTTCGCCTGAACGCGGATCAGGCCTATCGCGTGATGATGACGGCGCACCAGCGCGGCGTCTGCGTCATCGCGGTCTATACCCGCGACGTGGCCGAGACCAAGGCCAAGGAAGCGACCGAGCTCGGCAAGAGCAAGGGCTATCCGCTGTTCTTCACGACCGAGCCGGAGGAGTAGGGCGCCTCAAGGCGCGAAGGATCGCGTCGCCGGCCACGATCATGAGAACGGCGCCGAACGGGCCCGCGATTACCAATCCGGCGATGCCAAGCCAGGGCGCGATCCGGGCGATCGCCAGCGCGCACAGCGCCGCGCCCGCCATGCCGAGTGGAAAGTTCCACAGCAGCGACGGGGTGCCGGCGGGCGTGTAGAGGGCGACCAGCCACGCAACGCAGCTGCCGATGCTGATGCAAAGCGCGATCGAGAGCGTGTTCATGTCCACTCCCAATCTATCACATGCCGCGGCTGCGCTCACCCCTCCGCGCGGCGGTTCTTCGCGCGCCAATCGCTGCGGCTTCTCGAACTCGCCGCGCCAGATGCCGCGCTTGGCGGCGCGCGCTTCGGCCTCGGCCGCGCCATAGCCGCCGCCCATGAAGTCGATCGCATAGCCCGCGCGCACCAGCGTCTCGCCCACGTCGGCGATGTCGCCGGCCGAGCAGCGGGCGAGCGTGCGGCCGTAGCGGTCCTTTGCGTTCGAAGCGCAGGTCACCTTGCCGCGGGAAACGATCCGGATCAGAAGCGCGTGCGCGTCGCGCCCGCAGGCCCAATCGCGGCCGCGCTCGTCGACGGCAGGTCTGCCGAAGCTCCGGCGCGTCGATGCCGATGAGGCGGATATTCTCGCCGCCGATGCGCAAGCTGTCGCCGTCGATCGCGCTCGCGTTCGGCTGCACGGGCATGCGGATGTGCGGTTGCCGTCGCGGATTTCGATGTAGCGGTCGGTGACGCGGACGCCGCTGCCGATACTCGCCGGCCAGTAGCCGCTCTGATAAAGAAACACGCCGCCGATGAGCGCGGCGAGGGCGAGGAATCCGAGATAGCGGCCGAGGCCGCCGAATAGAGAATGGCGTCCGCGCAAAAACATGCGGCCTGGGGAGGTCGCGCGGCGGTCCCCAGCGCAATCGCCGGAATGGGGAGACGTCGCCCATTCCGGAAGGCTAGGGGCCCATTCGTTACCGAATGCTTGATGCAACAAGCTCGGCCGCAGCAAGGGCTATTCGCTGTTCTTCACGACGGAGCCGGAGGAGTAAGCTAGCCTTACAAGTGCAATGCTTCAGGCGCCTTCTTGCCGAATCTCTGCACGGTCGAGAAAATCCAAAGCAAGACTACTAACCAATAGATATCGATAGGCAAGCTCAGCATCTGCTATATGAGCGTCGGAAGTGTGAGCTCTTCTCATTGCGAAACATGTCGATTGCCATCATCAGAAACTTAGCGCCCTGATTAAAATCAGAAGTCCACATGTGGTGCAGCGGCGCCACGTATGTATAGTCGACCTCTTCCAAAGGCATCGGCACCAGTCTCAAAGCCGGTCAATTCGCGCAACCGATCCCTTACAACCTTGAAACTTCGCTCGACTGCTTCCGCATACATTTCAGCTTGGTAGAGCGGCAAACATTTCTTTGTCACTGCCGGATGAAGACCGTAGAGCGATCCGTCGTCAGCCGGCGTTTCTGCAGTAGTGGTTTCACGGTTATCCTCCAATGACTCAACAAATATTGCTCGTATAGTTTCAAGCTGAGATTTCGACGTTGCCAAGCCTAGAGCGATACCCTCGCGCACTTCGTGGATGGGAATTCCGCCGATGATATGCGGTGCCCGGTCGAGTTCAGTCACTCGCCTGCGAAATTGGTCATACTCAACAGTACCAACCTCAAAAGTCGATGCGAGAAAGGCTTCAAGTTTCGCGGAAAGTGCATTGATCCTGGGATCGCGCCGATCGTTGATCGATTTGACGTCGAATGCGTCGAGTTCGGCAATGCGTCGATCAATCTTCGGGATCGCCGCGGCCATTTGCTGCTGCGAAAGGTGGGCTTGGCGGAGTTCTGGTTCCCTTATTTTGCGAGCCATATGAATAGCCTGGACGGCAACATTCGGTAGGCCAGTAGCTCAGCTACACCCCGTCGTTCCGCCGCAAGTATCGCCCACAGGCGAAGCTATAGCTAGCTTACAGAAGTGCTCCATCCGCATTCGCACGTGAAGCAATTTCCATCATGAATAACATTAAATTCACGACATTCGGGACACTGAACTCCTTCGTATCCCTTCGCCTTCGCCACGATGGAAGGTGCGGTAGGTAGCTTAAGCAGTGACGCATTGGCACCAACCTTGAGATCGCCCCAATCCACGACTGATATTTCGAACGATTGCACCAAGCGAATGTATCTTACAAATATTTGGTTGTTCACGAAGGGCAGCCGATAGCGTGTCTGTGTGCCGTCTACATCATAACTTATAGTGCCCCCACCTTTTACGAAGCCATGGATTTCCGCGCGCCCAGCTGACGGGGAGATCCTTATATCTACAGTGACCCACTCAAATTCCGATGGTGCATCAAGTTTTGTCGTCAAGTTAAAGCGGGGTTCTTTAATTGGAGAGCTTCGCGAACCTCGAGCAGCCAGCTCACGAGTAATATCGACTACCTTGTCTGGAATTTCCTTTTTTAGGCCTGTCTGCTTTCGACGATATTCGACAAGCTCCTCCAGATAGATCGATGCAACGTCTTCTTCCAAGCAAAACTTTCCGATGAGGTCATCGACAGTTCGGCAGTTTCGGCAATCTTCGACGGGCGCGATTAAGAGCGCCGAGAACAGTTTGGCCTCGCGCTCCTGAATGCCGATCTGTTCGTCAGAGCGCGCAACCACGTCATCAAGCTTTCTGAATCGCTGACCTGGATGGCAGAGAAAGTGCCCAGTCTCCTCGGCCAAGATATTCGTGGCGCGGGGATCAAGCTTTTCTGCTGCGCCTTCCAAGTACGCCTTGATACCGATAGTCCGTCTTGCGTGATCAGCGAACGCGGTAACCTCTGGCCATTTGTCGTTGGGTATTACTTCGAGCCGGAATCTCGGAAACTCTTTTGGAAATTCAGTGCGAAGAATGTTGAGAAGATCGAAACGATTTCCCTTAATTCCCCACCGATTACGGCAAGAAACCGTCAGTTCGCGAAGTTCTTCAAAAGTCTGAACACGATACACGTTGACCCCCTTAGCTACACCCCGTCGTCGCGCCGCACGTATCGCATTTGAGACACGTGCCGTTCCGCACCATCGTGAAGTTCTGGCACTCAGGGCAGGCCTCGCCTTCGTAGCCGCGCGCCTTGGCGGCGGCGCGCTCGTTGGCAAGCTGGGCGCGGTGTACGTCCGCCTTGGTCTCTTCGGCCGGCTCCGCCTTGAGCGCGGTCGCGCCCTGTGAGATAGCGCCTTGGGTGATCGCGCCGCGCAGCGCCGTCACCTTGCCCGCGCCTTCGCCTGTGGCACCTCCTACGCTGCCGCCGGCCACCGCCGACAGAGCCGGGGTCTTGCCGCGCACAAGGCCCTTGGAGACGCGTGACGGCTTGCCTTCGTCGACGCCCTTGCCGAGCGCGGCGTTGTCGGCCTCGCTCGGGTCCACGTGCGCCAGGTCGTAGCGGCCGAGATAGGAGACCGCGAGCTCGCGAAACACATAGTCGAGGATCGAGGTCGCGTTTTTGATCGCGTCGTTGCCCTGCACCGGGCCCGCCGGTTCGAAGCGCGTGAAGGTGAAGGCCTCGACATATTCGTCGAGCGGCACGCCATATTGGAAGCCGAGCGAGATCGCGATCGCGAAGTTGTTGAGCAGCGAGCGCAGCGTCGCGCCTTCCTTGTGCATGTCGACGAAAATCTCGCCGAGCCGCCCGTCGTCGTATTCGCCGGTGCGCAGATAAATCTTGTGCCCGCCCACCACGGCCTTTTGCGTGTAGCCCTTGCGGCGGCTGGGCAGCCGCTCGCGCTCGAACTTGCGCTCGACCCGCTCGACGATCTTCTCCACCACGCGTTCCGCCAGCGCCGCGGCGCGTGACGCGGCCGGCATGGCCACGAAGGCCTCGAGCGCGTCGTCGTCCTCGTCGGCGTCGGCGATCAGCGAGGCGTTCAGCGGCTGCGAGAGCTTGGAGCCGTCGCGATAGAGCGCGTTGGCCTTCAGCGCCAGCCGCCAGGAGAGCATGTAGGCGCCCTTGCAGTCCTCGACCGTGGCGTCGTTCGGCATATTGATGGTCTTGGAGATCGCGCCCGAGATGAAGGGCTGCGCCGCCGCCATCATGCGGATGTGGCTCTCGACCGAGAGCGAACGCGTGCCGAGCCGGCCGCAGGGCGAGGCGCAGTCGAACACCGGCAGGTGCTCGGGTTTCAGGTGCGGCGCGCCTTCCAGCGTCATGGCGCCGCAGACGTGCAGATTCGCCGCCTCGATCTCGCGCTTGCCGAAGCCCATGTGCGCCAGCATGTCAAAAGTTGGATCGGCGAGCTGCTCGTCGGTGACGCCGAGCTTCTTGAGCAAGTCGTCGCCGAGGTTCCAGCGGTTGAATACGAACTTGATGTCGAAGGCGCTCTTCAGCGAGCCCTCGATCTTGGCCACCGCGGCGTCGTCGAAGCCCTTGGTCTTCAGGCTCGAGGTGTTGATCGACGGCGCGTTCGAGAGCGTGCCGTGGCCGACCGCATAGGCCTCGATTTCCGCGATCTCGCTCTCGCGGTAGCCGAGCGTGCGCAGGGCTTCCGGCACCGCGCCGTTGATGATCTTGAAATAACCGCCGCCGGCGAGCTTCTTGAACTTCACCAGCGCGAAGTCCGGCTCGATGCCGGTGGTGTCGCAGTCCATCACCAGGCCGATCGTGCCGGTGGGCGCGATCACGCTGGCCTGCGCATTGCGGTAGCCGTGCGCCTCGCCGAGCTCGATCGCCTTGTCCCAGGCCTTGCGCGCGTGCTTGACGATGCGCTGGTCGGGGCAGGCGGCTTCGTCGAGCGGCACCGGCGGGGTGGCGAGCGACTCGTAGCCGGTGCGCTCGCCATAGGCGGCGCGGCGGTGGTTGCGCATCACGCGCAGCATGTGCTCGCGGTTCGGCTCGAAGCCGGGGAAGGCGCCGAGTTCGCGCGCCATTTCCGCCGAGGTCGCGTACGACACGCCGGTCATCAGCGCGGTGAGGGCGGCGCAGATCGCGCGCGCCTCCTCGGAATCGTAGGCGATGCCCGACGACATCAGCAGTCCGCCGATATTGGCGTAGCCCAGGCCGAGCGTGCGGTACTTGTAGGAAAGCTCGGCGATGTTCTTGGAGGGGAACTGCGCCATCAGCACCGAGATTTCGAGCACGATGGTCCACAGCCGGCAGGCGTGCTCGTAGCTCTCGACGTCGAACTCAATTCCACCTCCCCCTTGAGGGGGAGGTCGGTCCGCGTAGCGGACCGGGAGGGGGTGGAGTTATTCACCCCACCCCGGCTCGCTTCGCTCGCCGACCCTCCCCCTCGAGGGGAGGGTGAGCGAGTGCGGAACTGCAACAGATTCAGCGACGCCAGATTGCACGCCGTGTCGTCGAGGAACATGTATTCCGAGCACGGATTGGAGGCGCGGATCGCGCCCGAGGCCGGGCAGGTGTGCCAGTCGTTGATGGTGGTGTGGTACTGCATGCCGGGATCGGCGCAGGCCCAGGCCGCGAAGCTGATCTTTTCCCACAGATCGCGCGCCTTCAGGGTTTTCGCCACCTTGCCGTTCTTGCGGAACGTCAGATCCCAGGTGCCGTCGGCCTCGACCGCGCGCAGGAACTGGTCGGTGACGCGCACGGAATTGTTGGAGTTCTGGCCCGAGACGGTCAGATACGCCTCGCCGTCCCAGTCCACGTCGTAGGTCGGGAAGTTGATGTCCTTGTAGCCCTGCTTGGCGAACTGGATCACGCGCTTGATGTAATTGTCGGGCACGCTCACGCGGCGCGCGGCCTTGATCTCGCGCTTGAGCGCCGGGTTCTTCTCCGGCTCGAAGCAATCGTCGCCTTCGCCCTCGCAATTGACGCAGGCCTTCATCACCGCCTTCAGGTGCTTGGCGCAAATCTTCGAGCCCGCCACCAGCGAAGCGACCTTCTGCTCCTCGAGCACCTTCCAGTCGATGTAGCTCTCGATATCGGGGTGATCGACGTCGACCACCACCATCTTGGCGGCGCGGCGCGTGGTGCCGCCCGACTTGATCGCGCCCGCGGCGCGGTCGCCGATTTTCAGGAACGACATGAGGCCGGAGGAGCGGCCGCCGCCGGAGAGCTTTTCGTTCTCGCCCCTGAGCTTGGAGAAATTCGAGCCGGTGCCCGAGCCGTATTTGAACAGGCGGGCCTCGCGCACCCACAGATCCATGATCCCGCCTTCGTTGACCAGATCGTCCTCGATCGACTGGATGAAGCAGGCGTGCGGCTGCGGATGCTCGTAGGACGACGCGGCCTTGGTCAGCTTGCCGCTCCGGTAGTCGACGTAGAAATGCCCCTGGCTCGGGCCGTCGATGCCATAGGCCCAGTGCAGGCCGGTGTTGAACCATTGCGGCGAGTTGGGCGCCGCCATCTGCATCGCCAGCATGTAGCGGTGCTCGTCGAAGAAGGCCTGCGCGTCCGACTTCCAGACTCGAAGTAGCCGCCCTTCCAGCCCCAATAGGTCCAGGTGCCGGCCAGCCGATCGAACACTTGCGTCGCCGACATCTCGCCGCCGTAGCGCTGCTTCTCGGGAATCGTTTCGAGCGCGCGCTCGTCGGCCACCGCGCGCCACAGCCAGGAGGGGACTGTTTCCTCTTCGACGCGCTTCAGGCGCATCGGCACGCCGGCCTTGCGGAAATATTTCTGCGCCAGCACGTCGGTGGCGACCTGACTCCAGTGCTCGGGAACCTCAATGTTCTCAAGCCTGAATACGATCGAGCCGTCCGGATTCCTGATTTCGCTCGTCCGCTTCGTCAACGCGATACCGAAATAGGGTGACTGACCGGCCTTGGTATAGCGGCGCTCAATTCGCATTGCTTTCATTCCCCTGGGCCCGCGCCTGTCCGGCTCGGTGCCTCATTTGTGGCCCGGATTCCCCGTCCGAGCACCCCTGGAACCGCTCCCGCCATCGTGGGCGGGTTCGGTTTAGTATTTCCCCATCCGAGGTCGCAGGCCACCGGAGTGAAAGACACCCCATTCGCCGGGGGCATGGTTTCCCGCAGGCGCAGCCTTACCCTCGAACATTTGGGATCGTCCGGCGCGAACAGCAAACACTGCGCCGAACGGAAGTTCACGCTATGACGACTCTCGCTCACCCGTCAAGCACTAGTATGAGAGCCGTTACCAACCCCTAAATCTTGTGTAACTAGCGGGAATAGCGGGGAAAACTTGGGCCCCCAGCCTCCCGTTTCGCACGCGAATCGAACGCCGAAAAACTTTCACGCGAGCGTCATCAGAATGAGATTCGCGCGAGCCGTAAAGGGGTCGCGGCGCGCGCAATGACAAGACGCTCGCGTGCCGGTCGCGCTTAGAAAAGAATTCCTGCTGGCCGCGAAAACACTCGGCGGCCAGGAAGGGGCTCGCTGCAAATCAAACATAGTCACGGGTCGTACATTTATTTAAGCGCCAATTCCGCAAGGTTAGGTTCTAAACGTAATCTGAGCTTGGCAATTTCTTCCTCGATACTGCCCGCAAGGGTTCGCGTGGCCGGATCCTCAACCTTGGAGCAGCCTATGCGCCCTTGGAAAAACCCGTCATCCTTGTAGCGTTCAAACCGTTGATTGCCGTGAGGAATGCAGCCGCTGCCCCTTGCTCGTTTCCACAAAAATTCCTCATGGGATTTTGTGATGTAATGATTGAGTTGCAGGGCTGAAAAATCGACGACGCCGGTTTGTCTTGCATCTCCTTCATTGAAGTCGAGCCGGACGCCGGAAGTATTGTAGCGGGACCCAAACTTCAAGGGTGAACTGTGCGGGTCTCTGATCCTCTCAACACAAGAAACCCTGTAAATCGATTTCACCCATTTGTTCTCAGGATAATTTTCATCGGTGCCCTTGCTGAATCGACGGAGAACCGGAGCATCTTGATATTTCTCCAAGCCGTTCGAGCCGAAGATGCGCTGATTGACCACCAACGCTCCAAAATCGGGATGATGACGCTCTAACGCTCCAATGATGTCCTTGATATTTTGAAGGGACGTCGGGATCAGGAATTCATCGGCATCGATAAAAGCCGCATAGTCGGCGACCTGAGGCAACATTCGAAGCGCATCGTTGTAGGCCGCGTATTGGGGCGTGACGCCCTCGATCAAGGGCCAGTCCTTTACGAAAATTCCGGGGATGCGTCCGAGCTTTCGCAGGACGTCCGCGCTGTTATCCCAGCTTTCGTTGTTATAGATGAAAATGTAATCGACCCCCAAACGAAGATGATGAGCGACCCACTCTTCGAGGTAAGGCCCTTCGTTTCTCGCAATCAAAACCGCAGCAAGATTCATTGCGCACCTTCGTGAGCCTCGGCCGGTCGCTCATGCGGATCAGAACGCCCGAAACACGCAGCCGTTGACGAACACTCTATCCGAAATCCCCGATGGGTTTGGGTTCCGAACGCAAGGGTACCCATTTGGAACTCCCCAGGCCAACCTGGAATGCGGTGAAGGCTGCATCCCGCATGAGGCGGACATTCATCAAACTGACTTAATATCCCCTTGAATCAGGCGTGGCGGAGCCACTTCGCGCAGTGCAGGTGCAGACTGGACACCGGCGGCGGGCATTCCTATCGTCCGTTTCCTCTCGCTTATGAACTCACATGAAGAATTTTTTCATCCGCTTCTTCACCTGGTGGAACGGCACCACGCTCGGCACCCAATTCTGGACCTGGCGCAAGGGCGAGTTCGTCGGCGACGACCCCTTCGGCAATCGCTACTACCGCACGCGCGGCGGCACGATCGACCCCAAGCTCGGCTTCGAGCGGCGCTGGGTGATCTATAACGGCGTTGCCGACGCTTCCAAGGTGACGCCCGACTGGCACGGCTGGCTGCACCACACCGTCGACGTGCCGCCGACGAACGAGAGCTACGCGCCGCGCGCCTGGGAGAAGCCGCACGTCGCGAACATGACCGGCACGCCCGCCGCCTACCGCCCGCCGGGCTCGACGCTCGGCCGCGGCAAGCGCCCGCGCGTCACCGGCGACTATCAGGCCTGGAAGCCGGGCGAGTAAGCGGACACGGATACGCCGCGCCGGCGGCCCTGGAGCGGTGTCGATGTTCTCGGTCTTCGCTCGCCTCAAGGAAATTCCCTCCGGCGTCTGGGTGCTCGGCTGCGTCAGCATGCTCATGGACGTCTCTTCGGAGATGATCCACGCGCTCTTGCCGATCTATCTCGTGACCGTGCTCGGCGCCTCGATGCTCGCGGTCGGCGTGATCGAGGGTATCGCCGAGGCGACCGCGATGATCGTGAAGATTTTTTCCGGCGCGCTCAGCGACTGGCTCGGTCGCAGGAAGCTCTTGGCCGTCATCGGTTACGGCTTGGCAGCTTTCACCAAGCCCATCTTTCCGCTCGCGCCGGACCTCGGCTGGATCGTCGCCGCGCGCTTCGTCGACCGCATCGGCAAGGGCATCCGCGGCGCGCCGCGCGACGCGCTGGTCGCCGACCTCACGCCCGCGCATCTGCACGGCGCGAGCTATGGTCTGCGCCAGGCGCTCGATACCGTCGGCGCCTTCCTCGGCCCTTTACTCGCGATCGGCCTGATGGTCTTCGCCGCCGCAAGCATCACCGCCGTGTTCTGGATCGCGGTGATTCCGGCCTTTGCCTCGTTCGCGCTGATCGCTTGGGCGGTCAAGGATCCGGCAAAGCCCCCACAAGACGGAAAGGCGCGGCCGCGCTGGCGGCCCTCCGACCTCAAGCGGCTACCCCTGTCGTTCTGGATCGTCGCCGCGGTCGCTTTCGTGCTCACGCTCGCGCGCTTCAGCGAAGCGTTCCTGATCTTGCGCGCGCAGAACGTGGGCCTATCCATCGCGTTCATCCCGGCGGTGCTGGTGGTGATGAACGTCGCCTATGCGCTCGCCGCCTATCCGGCCGGAGCGACGTCCGACCACCGGGGCCGACGCAGCGTTCTCATCGTGGGCGTCGCGCTGCTGATCGTTGCCGATCTCATTCTTGCCATCGGCGGGAACGTCCCGGTCGTGCTTACCGGCGTCGCATTCTGGGGCCTGCATATGGCACTTACGCAAGGCCTGCTCGCGGCGCTCGTCGCCGACACCGCGCCCGCGGACCTGCGCGGCAGCGCGTTCGGAATCTTCTACTTCACCGGCGGCATCGCGATGCTGATCGCCAGCGTCATCGCCGGCGCACTGTGGGATGCGATCGGGCCGGCGGCAACGTTTCTCGCCGGCGCCGGTTTTACTGCGCTCGCGCTTGCCGGGATGGCCGCGGTCCTGCCGCGCGGGACCGAAAAGGAGAGCCGCTAGCCGCGATCAAAGCACGACCACGCGCGTGCCGATCGGCGTACGCAGATAAAGATCCGCTATTTCTTCGTTCAGCAAGCGGACGCATCCGCTCGATACATTGGTGCCGATCGTCCAGGGCTCCGCCGTGCCATGGATGCGGTAAAGCGTGTCGCGGTTGCCCTCGAACAAATAGAGCGCCCGCGCGCCGAGCGGATTTTCCGGGCCGCCCGGCATCATTTCGGGAAGCTCGGGCTGCCGCAGCCGCATCTCTTTCGGCGGACGCCAGTCGGGCCACTCGGCTTTGCGGCCGACGGTGGCCTGGCCGCGCCAGCCGAAACCCTCACGCCCGACGCCGACGCCATAGCGGATCGCCTCGCCCCGCTCGCGCACCGAGTAGAGGAAGTGATTTTGCGGATCGACCACGAGCGTGCCCGGCTGCTCGGCCGTGCGATAGGGGACCAGCTGGCGGCGGAATTCCGGGTCGAGGAGTTCGAGATTGACCTTGCGGATCCGGTGCGGGCCGTCCGGCACCGCGTCGGTGAACCAGTCTTCCGGCGCGACCTGCTCGGTTGGCTGCGGCTGGGCCGCGGGTTGGCGGGAGTAGGATGGCTCGATATTACGCGGCTCGCCCAGCGGCGCCGGCGGCAGGAGCGGCGCCTGCTCGACCGGCATCGGCTGCGCGAACGCGGCGGGCACGGCGAGGGCCGAGCCCGCGCCAGCGAGAAAGCGCCTGCGTGTCATGAATCGATGCGACATGAACGTCATTCCTGAGTTCATGCCGGTAATGAACACTTGAGGCAAGATTTGGTTTCCCGGCCAAATGATTGATATCGCTGGCATTGAGCGCGCCCGCGCCGTGCGATATGACCCGGCACGAAGCGCATCTGGGCCGGCTTCGGGGAGAAGGACGATGAACTCGGGAGCGGGAGCGGTCCATAGCTGGGATGCAGCCGCTTATGACAAGCACGCGCGCTTCGTCTCCGATCTCGGCGCCGAGATCCTGTCCTGGCTCGATCCCAAGCCCGGCGACCGCATCCTCGATGTCGGCTGCGGCGACGGCGCGCTGACGCAGAAGCTGGTCGATGCCGGCGCCGAAGTCGTCGGCGTGGATACCAGCGACGCGCTGCTTGCGGCGGCCCGCGAGCGGGGCCTCGATGTGCGCCGGATGGACGGGCAGGATTTGCAGTTCGACGCGGAATTCGACGCCGTGTTCTCCAACGCCGCGCTGCACTGGATGCCGCGCGCCGAGGACGTGGTGCAGGGGATCGCCAAAGCGCTCAAGCGGGGCGGGCGCTTCGTCGCCGAGTTCGGCGGCCACGGCAACATCGCCGCGTTCGTCACCGCGTTGCGGGCGGTGGCCAAGCGCCGCGGCCTCGATACCGCGCTCGCCGCCGGCTGGTTCTATCCGACGCCCGACGAATACCGCGCGCTGCTGGAGCGCCATGGGCTCATGGTCGAGCGCATCCTGCTCGCGCCGCGGCCCACGCCCTTGCCGACCGGGCTGCGCGGCTGGCTGCTCACCTTCCGCAAGCCCTATTTCGAAGCGATGCCGGAGGCCGAACGGAACGAAGTGATTGCCGAGCTCGAGGACCTGCTCGCGCCGGCGCTGCGCGACCGCGCCGGCAACTGGACCGCCGATTACGTGCGGCTGCGCGTCCGCGCCACGCGTGCGGGCTGATGCGCTTGCCGGCGATGGCGCGCCCTTCCGCCGCCTTATTCGGCGTGTTAACGAGCCCGAACCGCTGGCGTAAGCGGTAAAGCGCGCGCCCGATGTCTCCGAGACGTAAACTCGCATTTGTCCTGTCGATTGCCGCGCTGGCAGCGTTGCCGGCGCTTGCGCAGCAACAGCCGCGCCCGCCGCGCGACGTGCTGCAGGGAATTCCGCGCGAGGGCGATGCGATCATGGCGCCGCCCGGCTCGCGCCCGGCAGCGGTCCAGCAGCAACCCCTGCCGCCGCCGCCCGGCTCGGAACTCTTGAATCCGACGCCCGGCGTGCCCTCGATCGCAGCTCCGCCGCTGCCGCGCGCGACCAAGGGTGCGCCGCCCGGTCAGCGCGTGCCGGCTCGCCGCGGCGCCTGCGCCCGCCGACGAGACCGTCGTGCAGCCGCCCGAGCAGAAGATCGCCAATCCGACCGTGACGTTTTCCGGCCTCGACAAGATCACCGGCCGCATTCTCACCTTCGACGTCGCCATCAACGAGACCGTGCAATACGGCGCGCTGCAGGTGACGCCGCGCGTCTGCTACACGCGGCCGCCCACCGAGTTGCAGAACACGACCGCGTTCGTGGAGGTCGACGAGATCACGCTCGAGGCGAAGATCCGCCGCGTCTTTACCGGCTGGATGTTCGCGACCTCGCCGGGCCTGAGCGCGGTCGAGCACTCGATCTATGACGTGTGGCTGATCGACTGCAAGACGACGCCGCCGGTGATCGGCGCGGCCGCGCCCCAAAGATAAAAATCCGCCTCGCCTTCGAGCGCGTCGTTGAGCGCGCGCTGGTAGTCCGCCCGCGAAAGTTCGATCGCGCCGAACTGGACCAGGTGGTCGGTGGTGAATTGCGCGTCGAGCAGCCGGAAGCCGCCGGCCTTCAGCCGCGCCGCTAGGTGCACGAGGCAGACTTTCGAGGCGTCGCGCTCGCGGTGGAACATGCTCTCGCCGAAGAACGCGCGCTTGAGCCGGACGCCATAGAGCCCGCCCACCAGCCGGCCGTCGCGCCAGGCCTCGATCGTATGGCAATGGCCGCGGCGGAACAGCTCGCCATAGAGCCGCCGGATGCGGCGGTTGATCCAGGTATTGCCGCGGCCCGGCGCCGCCGCGGCGCAGGCGTCGATCACCGCATCGAAATCGTGGTCGATCCGGATCTCGAACCGGTCCGCGCGCACGGTGCGCGCGAGCCGCCGCGGCACGTGGAAAGCGTCGAGCGGGAAGACCCCGCGCCGCTCCGGCTCGACCCAATAGAGGCCCGGATCGTCGGCGCTTTCCGCCATCGGGAAGATGCCGCAGGCATAGGCCTTCAGCAGCACCTCGGGCGTGATCTCGATTTTGGCGTCGTCGCGGCGGGTCATCGGTTCAGAGTTCGATTCTAAAGCATTCTCGGAGGTTTTTCGGTCTTTACGCCCGGTTCGTCCAGGCCGCATTATACTTTAGTCTAAGAGTATCGTTCCATTCCGCGAACGCCGCCCGCCTCGCTGAAACACAGGAGGGGCATATGACACTGGTCGGATTAGTACCGATTCTGCTCGCCTTGGTCCTGGTCTTCATCCCGTTGTTGAGCGATGGACCGCCCAGCCTTCCGTCGCGGGAACCGCCTCGCGCTCGATCGCGTGCGCCGCTGGATACAATCCCGCCTGTCGAAAAGGAATTGGCGGCGCACCAGCGTACGTATGAACGAATGCGATAGTCCCGACCCGCCGGGGAGGCTAGCGTGGATTTTCCATGCCCCCACCGGCGAGGAAGCGCTCGAGCCAGTGAATGTCGTAGTGGCCGTCGATGATGTCCGGATTGCGCACGAGCGCGCGAAACAGCGGCAGCGTGGTCTCGATCCCTTCCACCACGTATTCGTCGAGCGCGCGCTTCAGGCGCGCCATGCATTCGTTGCGCGTCTTGCCGTGCACGATCAGCTTGCCGACGAGCGAGTCGTAAAAAGGCGAGATCGCGTAGCCCTGATAGACCGCTGAATCGACGCGCACGCCGAGCCCGCCCGGCGGATGGTACGAGGTGATGCGCCCGGGCGAGGGCACGAAGGTCGCCGGGTTCTCCGCGTTCACCCGGCATTCGATGGCATGGCCGTCGAACACGATGTCGCTCTGTTTGAGCGCGAGCGGAGCGCCGCCGGCCAGCCGGATCTGCTCGATGACGAGGTCGATGCCGGTGATCATCTCGGTCACCGGATGCTCGACCTGGATGCGCGTGTTCATCTCGATGAAATAGAATTCGCCGTTCTCGTAGAGGAACTCGACGGTGCCGGCGCTGAGATATTTCAGCTCGCGCATGGCGTGCGCCACGGTCTCGCCGATCCTGGCGCGCGCATCGGCGTTGAGCGCGGGCGAGGGGCTTTCTTCCATCACCTTCTGATGCCGCCGCTGCAGCGAGCAGTCGCGCTCGCCGAGATGGATGGCGTTGCCCTGGCCGTCGCCGAGCACCTGGATTTCGATATGGCGCGGATGGGCGAGGAATTTTTCGAGATACACCGCGTCGTCGCCGAACGCGGCCTTGGCTTCGGCGCGCGCCGTGGCCAGCGCCGGCTCGAGCTCGCTCGCGTCGCGCGCGACCTTCATGCCGCGTCCGCCGCCGCCGGCCGCCGCCTTGACCAGGAGCGGGAAACCGATCTCGGCGGCGACTTTCCGGGCCTCGGCGTCGTTGGTGATTCCGCCGTCCGAGCCGGGCACCACCGGAATGCCGAGCCGCTTGGCGGTGCGCTTGGCTTCGATCTTGTCGCCCATCAGCCGGATATGGGCGGGCGAGGGGCCGATGAAGCCCATGCCGTGCGAGGCGAGGATTTCGGCGAAGCGCGCGTTCTCGGCGAGGAACCCGTAGCCCGGATGCACCGCGTCGGCGCCGGTGATCTCGCAAGCGGCGAGCAGCGAGGGGACATTGAGATAGCTGTCGCGCGCCGGCGGCGGACCGATGCAGACGCTTTCGTCCGCGAGCTTGACGTGCATGGCGTCGGCGTCGGCGGTCGAGTGCACGGCGACCGTCGCGATGCCGAGCTCCTTGCAGGCGCGCAGAATCCGCAGCGCGATCTCGCCCCGGTTCGCGATCAGGATTTTGTCGAACATGGCTGCGCGCCGTCCGCGCGTCTCACTCGACGATCACGAGCGGCTCGCCGAATTCGACCGGTTGCCCGTCCTCGATGAGGATTTGCTTCACGGTCCCGGCCCGCGGCGCCGGAATCGCGTTCATCGTCTTCATCGCCTCGACGATGAGCAGCGCCTGGCCCGCGCGCACCTTGTCGCCGACCTCGCACAGCGGCTTGCCGCCGGGCTCGTTGGCGCGATAGGCGGTGCCGACCATGGGCGAGAGCACGGCGCCGGGATGCTTGGAGAAATTCTCGGCGACTTCGACCGCGGGCGTCAGCACAGCCTTGGCGCCCGGTCGCGCCGCCGTTGCAGGCGCAGGCGCGGATCGGGCCGCGCTCTCGCGCGCGACGCGGACGCGCTGGCCGTTGCGTTCGATCTCGATCTCGCCGAGGCCGGTCTCTTCCAGGAGCTTCGAGAGCTCGCGGACCAGCTCCGGATCGATCGTCATTTTGCGGCGGAAGAACACGCGCGCCTCAATCTTTCGCGTTGGCGAGGAGGCCGGCCAGCGCGTCGATGGCGAACACATAGCCTTGTGCGCCGAACCCGCAGATCACGCCTTGGGCGACGCTGGAAACATAGGAATGATGCCGGAAGCTCTCGCGCGCGAACGGGTTGGACAGATGCACCTCGACGACCGGCATGGTGGTGGCCTTCAGCGCGTCGTGGATCGCGATGGAAGTGTGCGTATAGGCGCCGGCATTGAGCACGACGCCGGCCGCCTTGGTCCGCGCCTCGTGCAGCCAGTTCACCAGTTCGCCCTCGACATTGGTCTGACGGAACACGATCTCGAAGCCGTGCTTCTTCGCCGCTTCGCGGCAGAGTTTCTCGATATCGGCGAGCGTGCCCTTGCCATAGACCTCGGGCTCGCGCGTGCCCAGGAGGTTCAAGTTCGGGCCGTTGAGGATATAGAGCGCAATGGCCATGGCCGGTCCGGCGGTTTGACGCCGCCGGGCGCGCCCGCGGCGATGCTGGTTATAGGAAGCCGTCTGCCGGAGGGAAAGCCTTGTTCAGCAGGTCGCTTGCCCGCACTTGCGCACTGCGTCGATCTTGCCCTTGAGCGCGGCAAAGCCGACGGCGCCCGGCACCACCTCGTTGGCGATGACATAGGTGGGCGTGCCGGAAATCCCGAGCTTCTCGGCGAGCTCCGCGCTCTCCTCGAGCGTCGCGTTGACCTCCGGGCTCTTCATGTCGCGCTCGAGCCGCGCCATGTCGAGGCCGGCTTCCTTGGCGGCCGCCAGCGCGCGCTCGCGCGTGACTTCGCCGCGGCTCGGCAGCAGCTTGCGGTGGAACTCGAGATATTTGCCGCCCGGGTCCTGCATGCGCACCGCGATCGCCACGCGCGCCGCGTCGACCGAGCCCTGGCCGAGCACCGGGAATTCCTTCAGCACGACCTTCAGCTTCGGATCGGTCTTGACCAGGTTCAGCATGTCGTCGAGCGCACGCTTGCAGTAGCCGCAGTTGTAGTCGAAGAACTCGACCAGCACGATGTCGCCCTTCGGGTTGCCGATCACGACGCCGCGCGGGGAATCCTCGATCAGCGCGCGGCTCTCCTTCAGCACCTCGCCGCGGCGCTTGTCGTCCGCCGCCTTCATCCGCTTCTCGAGCTCGGCGATGGCCTCGCGCAACACTTCGGGATTCTTGAGCAGATAGTCCCGGATCATCTGCTCGATCGCCGGCCGGTCGGTCTCCGAGATCGCGGCGGCCGGAACCGGCGCGAGCGCGAGGCCGAGGGCGGCGATCGACGCGAAGGCGAGGGTGCGGAATGGCAGGGCGGACATGCGATTCTCCGGGAAAGGTCTAATTCCTAGCCGTAACTACCACCTCTGGGTGAACAGCCGCTTATCACCTCTGGGTGAGCTGCGGGGCCTTGAAATTGATGATGTCGTCCGACTTGAGCCAGCCCGGCGAGCCGGTGGGGAAGCGGCCCTTGGCGCGCATGGCGAGCATGCGCGCGGTCTTGAAGTCGGCGTCGTTGAACGCGGCGAGCGCGCCCGCGAGCTCCGCGTTCGCCGTGTCGCCCTTGCGGCCGTAGGCGATCGCCAGCTGCCGCCAGCCGAGCGGCGCATTCGGCTCCTTGTCGAGCGCTTGGCGCAGGTTGCGGATCGCCTCTTCCATGCTCGCCGGGTCGTTGGTCTGCACCAGCGCCTGGCCGAGCATCATGCGGATGAGCGGCGAGCCGTTGGACAGCGCGACCGATTGGCGGAGCGGTGCAACCGCTTCGCGCGCCCGCCCGCTCTCCAAAAACGCCTGGCCCTTGAGCTCGTGGAAGTAAGGGTTCTTCGGCTGCTCGGCGATGAGCGCGTCGATCTGCGAAATCGCGTTGGCCATGTTGCCGAAGCGATAGGCCGAGATCGCGCGCGCATAGCGCGCGGGCAACGTCGCGTTGGACGGCGGATAGCGGCGCAGCACGGCTTCCGGCCGTTCCATGAAGCCGGCGAGCTTGGCGCGCATCATCTCGTGGCGAAAGACGAATTGCGGCAAATCCTTCGCCCCGAAGTGCGGGCTCGCGCGCGCTACGGTCTCAAGTGATGCGATGCGCTCGCGCGGCATCGGATGCGACAGGAGATAGGGGTCGACCCGGCGCGAAATGAAGAGGGAGTCCTGGGCGAAACGCTGGAAGGTCTCGATCATGCCTCGTGCGGACTGGCCGGTGGCATTGAGGAAGCCGACTGCCGCCCGGTCCGCGGATTCTTCCTGACTGCGCTGGTACGAAAGGATCGTGCCCATCGCCATCTGCTGCGGCAGCATCATCGCGCTGGCGGCGGCGGGCCCGATGTCGCGCGCGCCGGCGGCTGCGCCCGCGGCGACCGCGCCGAGGCCGAGCAGCATGCCGATGATCGCCGCCGTCTGCGCATTGGCGAGTTGCTCGCGCAAGCGCGAGAGGTGGCCGCCGGCGATGTGGCCGGTCTCGTGCGCGAGCACGCCGATGATCTGGTTCGGCGTCGTCGAGTCGTAGAGCGCGCCGGAATTGACGAAGATGCGGCGGCCGTCGGCCACGAACGCGTTGAAGTTACGGTTGCCGATGATCACGACCTCGATGTTCTGCGCGCTGAGCTTGGCCGCGCGCAGGATCGGCCGCGTGTAGTCGCGGAGCAAATCCTCGATCTCGGCGTCGCGGATGACCCCCGGCACCACCTGCGGCACCGGTGCCTGGGCCAGGACCGTCTGCGCTTGAGCGAGCAGCATCGCCGCCGCGCCGGCCATGGCAGCCGCGCGCCGGAAAGGCCGTGGAAAAGCGGCCGGCGCTTCTCTCCCGCGAGTTGGCCTGCTAGCAGTGGAAATGGGCATGGATCTGCCGGTCAAGCTAGGAGCGAGGCGGGCAGGGGTCAATGCGAGCTTTTTCACGAACTCATGACCCCGCGCGGCGCCAAACGGCGCGGGAAATAAGGCGGATACGGGGCGAATATGCGCGAGCGGGCTAAGGCAACCGCAAAGTTCGAAACGGCGCGTGCGTTGCTATCGCCCTCGCGCCGCAGCGACGTGCCGCCGTTCATGGTCATGGACGTGATGGCGGCGGCGGCGCGAATCGAAGACGCCGGCGGCCGCGTCGTGCACATGGAGGTGGGCCAGCCCGCGGCGCCGGCGCCCGCCACGGCGATCGCGGCGGCCAAACGCGCGCTCGAGCACGGCCGCATCGGCTACACCGAGGCGCTCGGCATTCCTTCGCTGCGCAACCGCATCGCGCGCCATTACCGGGAGCAATATGGGCTCACACTCGATCCCGGCCGCGTCGTGGTGACGACCGGCTCGTCGGGCGGATTCATTCTGGCTTTCCTCGCGCAGTTCGAGCCCGGCGACCGGGTGGCGGTCGCCAGCCCGGGCTATCCGCCCTACCGCAATATTCTGATGGCGCTCGGTTGCGAACCGGTGACGATCGAGATTTCCGCGGCGACGCGCTGGGCGATCACGGTCGAGGCGTTGCTCGAAACGCATCGCAGGACGCCGCTCAAGGGCGTGATCGTCGCGAGCCCCGCCAATCCGACCGGTACCATGATCGACGCCGAGCATCTCGCGGCGCTGATCCGCGCGGCGGAGGACGCCGGCATCCGCTTCATCTCCGACGAGATCTATCACGGCCTCGATTACACGTTTCCCGCGGAGACCGCGGCGAAGTTCTCCGAGCGCGCGCTGGTCATCAACTCGTTCTCGAAATATTTCTGCATGACCGGCTGGCGCATCGGCTGGATGGTGGTGCCCGAGGCGCTGGTGCGCGCCGTCGACCGGTTGCAGCAGAATTTGGCCATCTCCGTGCCGACGCTGAGCCAGGTCGCGGCCGAGGCCGCCTTCGACGGCCGTGACGAGATGGAGGCGGTGAAGCGCGGCTACGTGGAAAACCGGAAAATTCTGAGCGAGGGCCTGCCGCGCGCGGGGCTCGAAAAGTTTCTGCCCCCCGACGGCGCCTTCTATCTCTATGCCGACGTCTCGCGCTTCACCAATGACAGCTTCGCCTTCGCCAAGCGCATGCTCGAGGAAACCCATGTCGCCGCGACGCCGGGCCACGACTTCGATCTCGTGAACGGCAACCACTTCATCCGCTTTTGCTATGCCGGCTCGAACGCCGACATGCGCGAGGCCATGGAGCGGATCGGGAAGTGGCTGGGAAACGGTTGAGGCGAGCGTTCTGCCTCAGCTCGATTTCGGATCGAGTCCTTCCGGCGGGAGTCCCCAGCTCGTGCGCAGCGCGGCGAGCGGCGCCGTCACGTAGGTCCAGAAATTCCAGCCCGGTGCGAAGGTGTCGGTCTTGAACGAGGCGCCGGCGGCCCAGGCGCGCCAGAATTCCTTGGGGTCGAGCGCGTTCTTCACTCCGCCCGCGACTTCGTTGAGCTGCATGTTGAGTTGCCAGGTGAAGATCACCGGCAAGATATGGCCGGCCATCGGGTTTTTCGGGTGCATGGCGGCGGTGAAGGTCGAGACCAGGATTTCGCCGCGCGGCGTGGTGTCGTAGCCCGAAAGCACGTGCGCTGAATCGTGCGGGATCGCGAAAGCGGCGTTCAGCGCCTTGGCCTCGCCCGGGAACGGATATTTGTTGTGCTTGAAGTGTGTGTAGTAGGCCAGACCGAACGTATCCGGGCCGAGCCGGCCCAGCGCCTCGAAGCGGGCCACGAGCTTGGGGTCGGTCTTGCCGTCATAGGGCATCAGCCACTTGTTCACGTCGCCGGCCCAGGGCTTGCCGGTAATGCTCTCCATGTTGGCGCGCGTCATGTCGGCCAGCGCCACCTGCATTTGTCCGGCGGTCGCTTCGCTGATCTCGTCGAGAAAACGCGCGCCGATGCCGAGCGCCTTGGCGAACTCGAACACGCGCGCCATCTTGCTCTTGTCGAGCGCCCCGTCGACGAATGCCATCACGGTCATGAACTTCACCGCGTCCTCGGCGAGTTTGGTGCCTTTGAGCAGGCCCGCGAGCGCCGGCGGCGTCACCTGAGGCAACGCGCCGATGTCGAGCGGCGGATCCTGTCCGAAAATGTATTGATCGGCGGCGGCAAGCGCCCAAAGGTCCGCGTCGCTTGCGGGGCCGCCGGTCTCGGCCACGGCGCGCATGCCGCCGAGGATCGCTTTGATCTGCGGAGCGGTCGCGGCAGGGATCAGCGGCCGGACCGGGCTAGGCGAACTCACTTTGCCGCTCCGCCCCGCCGCGCGTGCTTCAGCGCCGCCACCAGCCGCTGCGGCGCGGCCGGTCGGAATCGGTCTCGGCCGGAGCTGCCGGCTCGGGTGCGGGTGCAAGCGGCGGCGGGGTCACCGGGGCAGGCGGCGCCCCCGCGTCGTCATAGCGGACGATCGGCGCCGGCTCGCGCACGGTCGAGCCGCGCCGCGACGGCGGCGTTTCGGCCACGGGTTCGGGA
This sequence comes from uncultured Alphaproteobacteria bacterium, assembly GCA_963772885.1. Classification (GTDB taxonomy): domain Bacteria; phylum Pseudomonadota; class Alphaproteobacteria; order Rhizobiales; family Xanthobacteraceae; genus JAHFPN01. Next base: position 254,829 of record CAVYZC010000002.1, read on the forward strand.
GCTGGAGCCGCAGGCGCGGGGCGCTCGATCCGCTGAGACTCGACGCGCGGCGCGCGGAATTCGGGTTGCGGCGCCGTATCCGGCATCGCCGCATGCGCCTCGCCCTCGTGCATGGGGGATTCGATCTGGCCTTCCGGCATCGGCCCGCGTTGTTCGAAACCGCCTTCCTGGGTGCGCCGGTTGCGCCGGCCGCCGCGCCGCCCGCGCCGTCTGCGGCGGCGTCCGCCGCCCTCGGGGGAAGGGCCGCCTTCGCCGGGATGTTGCGGCGCCTCGCCGGAAACACCGGGTGCCGCGTGCGGCGGGCGGTGCGCACCGACTTCCTCGGCTTCTTCTTGATCTGCGAATGTCGCGCTCTCGGCCGTGGGACCGGCAAATGAGCCGGCATCGAACGGCCGCGGCAAGCCATGTTCAAAACCTTGACCGCCACGGCGGCCACGCCGGCCGCGCCGCCGCCGGCGGCGGCCGCCGTTCTCGGCCTCGGCGTGATGCGCGTGCACGGGCTGAACGCCGGTCGGCGTCTCTTCTTCAGCCGCTTCCTCCGCTTCGGCCTCGCCCTCTTCTTCGATTTCCGGCTCGGCCTCCGGCTCTGCTTCGGGCGGCGTGATCGTGTCCGGCTTGACGCCTGGCAAGGCAACCACCGGGCCACGCGCCGGTCCGCCGCGCTCGATCGCGTAGTATTGCTGACCGGCGAGCGTTGCGTCGGCCGAGATCACGATCGAGACGCCGAAGCGCGCTTCGATCTCGCGCAAATGCCCGCGCTTCTGGTTCAGCACATAGAGTGCGACATCGGAACGCGTGCGCACGATGAGATCGTTGCTGGCGCTTTTCACCAGCGTGTCCTCCAGCGTACGCAACAGCTGCAGCGCGACCGAGGAAACCGAGCGCAGCCGGCCGGTACCGGCGCAATGCGGACAGGTCTCGGTCGAACTCTCCAGCACGCCGGTGCGGATGCGCTGGCGCGACATTTCCAGCAGGCCGAAGTGCGAGATATGGCCGACCTGGATGCGCGCCCGGTCGTTCTTCAGGGCCTCCTTCATCTTGCGCTCGACGGAGCGGTTGTTGCGCTTCTCCTCCATGTCGATGAAGTCGATGACGATGAGGCCCGCAAGGTCGCGCAATCGCAATTGCCGCGCGATTTCGTCGGCGGCCTCCATGTTGGTGCGCAGCGCCGTGTCCTCGATATGGTGCTCGCGCGTCGCACGGCCCGAGTTCACGTCGATGGCGACCAGCGCTTCGGTCGGGTTCATCACCACGTAGCCGCCGGACTTGAGCTGCACCACGGGCGAGAACATGGCATCGAGCTGATGCTCGACGCCGTAGCGCACGAAGATCGGCTGCGTGTCCTTGAACGGCTTCACGTTCTTCGCATGGCTCGGCATGAGCATGCGCATGAAGTCCTTGGCTTCCTTGTGGGCTTCGTCGCCGGCGACCAGAATTTCGTCGATGTCCTTGTTGTAGAGGTCGCGGATGGCGCGCTTCACCAGCGAGCCTTCCTCGTAGACCAGGGCGGGCGCCGTCGACTTGAGCGTCAGCTCCCGCACGGTCTCCCACAGCCGCAACAGATATTCGAAGTCGCGCTTGATTTCGGTCTTGGTGCGCGACGCGCCGGCGGTGCGCAGGATCACGCCCATGCCCTCCGGCACTTCGAGGTCTTCGACGACCGTTTTCAGCCGCTTGCGGTCCGGGCCCGCGGTGATCTTGCGCGAGATGCCGCCGCCGCGCGCGGTATTCGGCATCAGCACCGAATAGCGGCCGGCGAGCGACAGGTACGTGGTGAGCGCCGCGCCCTTGGTGCCGCGCTCTTCCTTGACGACCTGCACCAGCATGATCTGCCGGCGCTTGATCACCTCTTGAATCTTGTAGTGACGCTGGCGGCGGTGATGCTGGCGCTCGGGGATTTCTTCGAGTGCGTCGCCGCCGGTGCCGACGGATTCGACTGGATGTTCCTCGTGCGCTTCGCCGCCGCCATTGGGCGCAGTCGGGGCGGCCTCGGCAGGGGCGGCTTCGCCGGCTTCTACGGCTTGTTCGCTCTCGGCGGCGGGTTCGTCCCCGGCCGGCTCGCTGACCGTCTCGGCGGGCTCGGCGCGCTTCGGGCGGTTGCGATCGCGCTCGTCGGCGGCGACCTCGGCCGCCTTGGCGGCTCGCGTCTCCTCGGCGATCAGCGCCTGCCGGTCGGCGACCGGGATCTGGTAATAGTCGGGATGAATTTCGTTGAAGGCGAGGAAGCCGTGGCGATTGCCGCCGTAATCGACGAACGCCGCCTGCAGCGAGGGCTCTACGCGGGTGACTTTGGCTAGATAGATATTGCCGCGCAGCGGCTTTCTGTTCTGCGACTCGAAGTCGAATTCTTCGACGCGGCTGCCGCGCACCACGACGACCCGGGTCTCCTCCGGGTGGGTGGCGTCGATGAGCATTTTGTTGGCCATAGGAATCTCTCGTGGCGGCGCGCAAGCGCACCGCGAAATTTCGCGGGCCGGAAACGGGTTCCGGGTTCGCGGATGATGGGTTGAAGAGGGTCAAGGTCCGCGCGCCCAGGAAAGCGGGATGCGCAGGCAAACGCGACGCTGGACCGGAGAGCAAAAGAACGTCCCGGTCCGAATTCTGTTCTGCCCATGGCCTCGACCAGCGGCAGGCGGCGGAGGCCGCCCGGATCACGGTTGCTGCAGGTGGAGGGCCCGCGCATCACCAATGCCCATCGGCATGGCTCGCGTCGAGGGCCGCCCGGAGGAACGCGCGATCGCGATTCCCTACTGCGGGGCCGTGCAGGTCTTATCTATGCCTGCATCGGCGGAATGGCAAGCAGCGGCGAAGGCAAGCCGCACAGCGAGTTAATGAATGGTGGCCGCTACCACTCGCCGAAGGTGATGCCGCGGCGCTTGTGGGTATCGGCGCGCTTGGCGACGTCCTCGTTGGCCATGGTGATGCGCGTGCGCCGGTTGCGCGCCCAATCGAACAGCCGCTCGTCGTATTCGGCTCGCACGGAGGCGAGGGCAGGGTCCGCGCCGCGGTCCACCAGCTCGCGCGGGTCGTTCTGCAGATCGAATAGCTGCGGCCGGAAGCCTTCGTAGAACACGTATTTCCAGCGCTTGGAGCGGATCATCCAGGCCCGCGCGCGGTCCGGCGGCACCTCAAGCTCCAGCCCGGCGCGGCGAAACGAATAGTCGAGCTCGCTCACCGCCGCATCGCGCCATTCGGTCGGCGCTCCGCGCAGGAGCGGAAGGAGCGACCGCCCCTCGAAAATATAGTCGAGCGGCGGCCCACCGGCGGCACGAACGAAGGTGGGGGCGAGATCGATGGCTTCGACGAGCGCGTCGCTATCGCTGCCGCGGGTCGCGTTCGCCGCCGGGTCGGGGTCGTAGATCACGAGCGGCGTGCGCACGCTCTCTTCGTGGAACAGCTCCTTCTCGCCGAGCCAGTGATCGCCGAGATAGTCGCCGTGGTCGCTGCAGACGACGATCAGGGTGTTCTCGAACAGCCTGCGCTCCTCGAGAAAACGCCACAGCCGCCCGAGATGATCGTCGATCTGCCGGATCAGGCCCATATAGACCGGGATCACCGCGCGGCGCACGTCTTCGCGCGAAAAGCTTTCGCTCTCCGTCGTGACGCATATAGGCGCCATAGACCGGCTGCGGGTCGCGCCGCTCGTCCTCGCTGCGGTTCGCCGCGAGCACGTCGTCGGCGCCGTACATCGCGTGATAGGGCGCCGGCGCGATATAGGGCCAGTGCGGCTTGATATAGGACAGATGCAGCAGCCAGGGCGTGTCGCCGGCCTCGCGGATGAATTCCATCGCGCGGTTGGTCATGTAGGCGGTTTCGGAATGTTCCTCGGCGACGCGCGCGGGATATTGCGCACTGCGCAGATACCAGCCGCTGAGCGTCTCGCCATCCGGCCCATCGGCCGCGTTCGCGGCGCTGTGCCACGGGTTCGGCTCGTTGTAGCCGTGACGCTTGCAGATAGAGATTGTAGGCCAGGTCCGGATCGACGCTGCCGTCCGGATGCAGGCCGTCGTCGCGCTCATAGGGCTCGAAGCCGCACTCGCGCGCGAACGTGCCCTCGATCGACTGGCCCGGCACGCCGAGGCGCTTCAGGCCCGCCATGTCGGCGCTCATGTGCGTCTTGCCGACCAGCGCCACGCGCATGCCGAGCGGCCGTAGATGATCGCCGAGCGTCGGCTCGCCGACGCGCAACGGCACGCCGTTCCAGGTCGAGCCGTGCGAGCTCATCGAGCGGCCGGTGTAATAAGACATGCGCGACGGTCCGCAGACCGTGGCGTTGACATAGGCGTGGGTAAAACGGACGCCGCGCTTGGCCAGTGCATCGATCGCGGGCGTTTGCAGCCGCGGGTGGCCGTAGCAGGAGAGGTAATCGGCCCGCAGCTGGTCCGCCATTACGAACAGGATGTTTTTGACCGTCGCCATGCGGCCTCTCACCGCTTCGGCTTCGGCGCCACGACCGGCACGAGCAAATAAGAGTCGTGCTTCCCGCCGGTATGAATCGAGTGACGGCCGCGGTTCACGGTTTCCTCGTGCCGGGCATAGACCGCGGGTTTTGGATACTTGTTCACGTCCGAGCCCTGCACGATGAGCCGCAGCGTCTCGCCGGCCTCGAAGCGGGTGCCCGAGGGCCAGATCTCGATCTCCAACGGCACGATCTCGCCGGGCTTGATCTTCAATTCGCGCCTGTGCGCCAGCACCGGCTGGAACTCAGTGGACTGCGCCTCGTCGAGCTCGCGATGCGACGCTCGTAGCCAGCCCAACGCCACCGGACCGTCCTCGAACTGCGCGTAATAGGGGAAGGGCACGAACTGGCCTTTGGCGTCGAGCTTCCAAAGCGCGACGAAGATATCCATGTCGTCGCCCGCGTCGGTCGACATGAACAGCTTCGCCTTCATGTGGCCGACCAGCTCGGTCGGCTTGTCGAACGTGATGTCGAACTCGGCGCGGTGCGCGCCGGGACCGCTGCCGAGCGCCGAGTAGCCGGTCGAGCTTTCGTCCGGCGCCAGCACGGGGCTCAGCTTGCCGCTCGTAGCGTCGAGATAGAGCTTGGTGTACTGCGTGCGCGCGACCGGCCATTCGTTCTCCGCGCGCATCTCGCCCACATAATATTTGTCGCGCACCTCGAGCCGCACCTTCGGCCACGTCGGCGATTTCCGTCGTCTGCCCTTGAGGAAATGATCGAAGAACGCGCGCTGCTTCGCGACGTTCTCGGGCACGTAGTAGTAGGCCCACTTCTTGCGGCCGTGGATCTCGAGCCATTTCTGCTTGGAGGAGATTTTCTTGAATCCCTCCATCGTGCCGCGCGAATGCAGGCCCTGGTCCGACCAGCTCGCGACGACATAGGCCGGCACTTTGATATTGGCGAAGTCCGAGGCTTTCGATGCCCAGAAGTCGTCGAAGAAGGGATGCGCCTTGGTCTCGGCCTCCAGGTCCTCGATCTCGGTCCGGCTCGCGCCCCAGCGCACCCAGATATAGGGCCAGAACCAGGTCTCCGGGATGCCGCCGTGGCGGGCGACCTCGCGGTAGGTGTCGGTCCAGCCCTCCCACGGATTGATCGCGGCCAGATGCGGCGGGTTCAGTTCCGCCACGCGCCATTGCGCCGACGTCAGATACGATACGCCCGAGAGCCCGACCTTGCCGGCGCTCCAGGGCTGCGTGCCCGCCCATTCGATGAGATCGTAGAACGCCTCCGCCTCGTCGGGCGAAAGATAGGTGGCGCGGCCCTTCGAATTCCAGGTGCCGGGAATATCGGCGTTGATGATGGCGTAGCCGTTCGGCACCCAGTAGAGCGGGTCCGGCGCCTCGAAGGCGGTGTAGTCGGAGGTGTGCTCGGGCAGGACACCGCTGTTTGGGTAAAGTTTGCCGACCGGCGCCGGCGCATGCTTGCCGTAGGGACCCCACGCGATCAACGGCGCGGCGGGCTTCTCGTTCTCCGGGCGATAGATGTCGATATAGAGATCGAAGCCGAAGCGCGTGGGCACCGTCACGTCGCGCTCGATGATCATGCCGTGCTCGACCGTGCGGGTATATTTCGGGGGCGTGCTGCCGCGCGAATCCGGATCGCTCAATGGACTCCTGAATTTGTAATCGAAGGCTCGATTTTTCACGCGCACATTTCCTTTCAGGCGGCTTCTTCGAGGATTTCCGCGAGCCGCTCGTGCATGTCGACCATCACATCGTGTCCGCATGGCAGTGCATAGCTGCGCCAGGCGGGGTCGGCCTTGCAGCGATCAAAGAACACGCGGAACTGCGGCGCGCCATAGCCTTCGGCGAAGACGTAGGCTTTCTTGACGATGCGGTCGCGCGCGCCGGTCATGCGGATCTTGTCGGTGATGCTCTTGAACGGGTGTGCGTTGCACTTGCTGTCGACCCAGGCCCGGTCGTTCTCGTTCACCTTGAACACCGCCGCCGGGATCGGCGGCACGGTCAGCCCGCCGCTCTTGGCCGCCGCCTCGCTGAACTGCTTGCGGCGCTCCTCCGAGAGGAGTTCGAGCATCGACTGGCCGTCGGCCGGCACGAACGCGTCGAGATAGACGATCGACTTGATCCGGCCCGGAAGCCGCTCCGCAACGCCGGTTATGACCATGCCGCCGTACGAATGTCCGACCAGTACCGCGTCGGAAATGCCTTCATATTCGAACACATTGACGATGTCGGCGATATGGGTGTCGAGGCCGATGGCGGGGCTCAGCAGGTGCGCGCGTTCGCCGACCCCGGTCAGCGTCGGCGCGAATACCTCGTGTCCGCGAGCGGTCAACAGGTCGCTGACGCGGCGCCAACACCAACCCCCGTGCCAGGCACCGTGGACGAGGACGAACGTATGCTTGGCGGCTTCCGACGGCATTCCCGGCATCCCCCTTGGTCTTGCAGATGAGCCTAGCATCGGACCTCGCCGCTGGGGCAGTAACCGGCAACGCCTAGTTAACCATGCACCTGTATCAACGCGGATAGTCTGTCTGCGTAGCGTGGGTACATGCGTCGGGTTGCGTGGTTCGTATTGGGTCCGGCCCTGGCCGCTGTTCTGTTCGGCGGGGCCGGATCCGCGTTTGCCCAACGCCGCCCGGCGCTGACCGCGGCGCTGCCCACGCCGCCCGCCTTGACCGGCCCCGCGCGCATCGTCGCCCTCGACGCGCGGCTGGCCGGCGACGACAAGCGCACCCGCCTGGTCTTCGACCTCACCCGTAAGCTCGATCTGCGCGCCTTCGTGCTCGGCGATCCGTATCGGGTGATCGTGGATCTTCCCGAGGTGATGTTCGACTTGCCCGCCGCCGCGGGCAGGGAAGGGCGCGGTCTGGTCTCCGCTTTCCGCTACGGCATGTTCGCACCGGGCAAGACCCGGATCGTGATCGACGCCAAGGGGCCGGTCGCCATCGACAAGGCCTATGTGCTGGCCGAACAGGACGACCAGCCGGCCCGTCTCGTGATCGACCTGGTCAAAAGCGACCGCGAGAGTTTCATCAAGACTGCAGCGCTGCAGCGCAACGCCGGCATCGTTGCCTTGATCCCGGTCGATCCGAGAACGCTGCGCGACGTGCCCGCGCCGCGCGACGGCAAGCCGGTGATCGTGATCGATCCCGGCCATGGCGGCCTCGACACCGGCGCGGTTTCCACCGGCGGCGAGGAGGAGAAGGCGCTCGTGCTCGCGGTGGCGCTGAAACTGCGCGACCGGCTGGAGAAGAGCGGGCGCTATCGCGTCGTGCTCACCCGCAGCGACGACACGTTCATTCCGCTCGGCGAGCGGGTGGCGATCGCCCGCGCGCACAAGGCCGCGCTCTTCATCTCCATTCACGCCGACTCGATCTCGCGCAAGGAGGGCGACGTGCGCGGCGCCACCGTCTACACGGTCTCCGAGCGCGCCTCCGATGCGGAAGCCGCAAGACTGGCGGAAACCGAAAATCGCGCCGACCTCATCGCCGGCATCGACCTCAAGGACGCCACCGACGACGTGGCCGAGATCCTGTTCGAGCTCGCGCACCGCGAGACCAAGAATTTCTCCGCCCATTTCGCCCGCACGCTGGTCGGCCAGATCAAGGCCGCGGCGCGCCTGCACCCGCAGCCGCTGAAGTCGGCGGGCTTCAAGGTGCTGAAAGCCCCGGACATCCCCTCCGTGCTGCTCGAGCTCGGGTATCTCTCGAGCAAAGAGGACGCCAAGCTGCTCGCTTCCGATGCCTGGCGCGACAAAGTGTCCGAAAGCATGGGGGCGGCGATCGACAGCTTTTTCGCGACCAAAGTGGCCGGCACCGCACCCGCACGATAGGCCCGAAAATCGTCCACAATTATGGGATGGGCCGTGCCCGATGGCTCCACATCCCATTGGACTAAATCGGACTTCAATGATTAGAATATTTGTTGGCGTGCCCGCCTTGCCGAGGATGCCTTGTCCTCGTCCAGTCGTAGCAGGGCCTCTTGGGGGATTATCATGAAGTCGATCAGGTTCCGTATCCTCGCTCTCCTGGCGGGTCTTTTCACTCTTGCCATCCTGCCGTCCGCCGCTTCGGCCGGCGACTGGGGGGCGATCGCACTCAGCACCCGCACGGGCGCCTGGGGCACCTCCTACAACTACGACGATGAGGACGAAGCCCGCGAGCGCGCGATGCGCGAATGCCGCAAGAACGCGAGAGACTGCAAGGTCTTCCGCACGTTCGAGAACACTTGCGTTGCGGTCGCCGGCGACGGGTCCGGAAATTTCGGCTGGGCCTGGGGCTACACGCCCAGTGAGCGCCGCCGGCGCGCGATCGCCCAGTGCCGCGAACAAGGCGGCAAAGGCTGCAAGGTCGAGACGCAATTCTGCACCGGCAGCACCGACTGAGCGGGAACTCGCCGCTTCGTCGATAGGCCGCGCGGCGCGGGAGCGTCGCGCGTTCGGGGGAAAGAATGAAATCTGCTCGCCTGATTGCTGCCGGACTGCTCGGCCTGGCCTGTTGCCTCGTCGAGCCGCTCGCAGCCGCTGCCGGCGATATCGGTGCGCTGGCCTATAGCCGCCGGACCGGCGCGCTCGGGTACAGCTACAACTACGACGACGAAGACGACGCGCGCCAGCGCGCGATGTCCGAGTGCCGGAAATATTCGAACGACTGCAAGATCGCTCGCATCTTCACCAATGCTTGCGTGATGGTGGCGCGCGACGGCACCAAGCTGGGCTGGGCCTGGGACGGCTCCACCGAGGCGCGGCGCGCCCGGGCGATCAAGGAATGCCGCGGCGACGGCGGCCGCAATTGCAAGGTCGTCACCACGTTCTGCACTGGCAGCGCCGAAGAGGAAGAGGCCGACTAGAATTTCCCCTTCCGCCCTTCGCCGCCGGCGAAACGTTTGGCGCCGGCGAACATGCCGCCTTCGGCGATGCCCTTCTGTCCGTGCTCGACCTCGTTGCGCGCGGCGATGCTTTCTTCCAGGCCCCATTGCTCGATCAGCGAGAGCCGGTCGCCGCGCATTCCCGCTTGCGGAAACGCCGCGAGCTGACCGGCGATCTCCAGCGCCGCGTCGAGCGCGCGGCCGTCCTCGACCACGCGGTTCACCAGGCCGATGGCAAGCGCCTCGTCGGCCTGCACCGGCCGTCCGGTGAGCACGAGGTCCATGGCGCGGCCGTGGCCGACGATGCGCGGCAGCCGGATGGTGCCGAGGTCGATCAGCGGCACGCCGAAGCGGCGATTGAACACGCCGAACACCGCCGAGCGCCCGGCCACGCGCAGATCGCACCACAGTGCGAGTTCGAGCCCGCCGGCGACCGCGGGCCCTTCGATCGCGGCGATGACCGGCTTCGACAGCTTCAGCCGCGTCGGGCCCATGGGCGCGAAATCGCCCTCTAGCTCGACCGGCCGCCGCTCGCCCGCGGCGATGGCCTTGAGGTCCGCGCCGCCGCAGAACGCGCCGCCCTTGCCGGTGAACACCGCGACATCGAGCCCGCTGTCGCCGTCGAACGCCTTGAACGTCTCATAGAGCGCGCGCGCCGTGGGCAGGTCCACCGCGTTCCGCCGCTCCGGGCGGTTGATGCTGACGACGGCGATGCGCCCGCGGCGCTCGACGATGACCGTTTCCATGGGTTCCTCCCTGGCCGCCCCCTCGGGCCGTTTGTACGAGGGTTCGCTGTTCGTGCGCTCGACGGCGGCGCCGCCAAGCAATAGCATTGTGCCGACTGGATCGGGGAGACGGGCATGAAGCGGGCTCTGGCGGCGTTGGTGATGGGTCTGTTCCTGGCGGCGGGCGGCGTTCCGGCCGCGGCGCAGGATTCGGAAATCTGCGCGAAGTCGTCCGGCGACGAGGCGATCCGCGCCTGCACGCGCGCGATCAATTCCGGTCGGCACAAGGGCGAGACCCTGGCGACGCTCTATTACAATCGCGGCTGGGAATACGACGAGAAGCGCGAATATGAGCGCGCCATCCGCGATTACGATCGCGCGATCCAGATCAAGGCCAAGCCGAACTACTTCACCAATCGCGGCCTGGCCTACGCCAGCATGGAGAATTACGACCGCGCGATCGAGGACTATGACGAAGCGATCAGCATGGATCCCGAGCACGAGACCGCCTGGAACAATCGAGGCGTCGCCTACGAGAAGAAGGGACAGCTCGCGCGCGCGCTCAAGGATTTCGAAAAAGCGATCGAAATCAAGCCGGACTACGAGAAGGCGCTCAACAACAGGAAGCGCGTGCGCGACGCCCTGCGCAAGGGAAGCTGAACGCCGCGCGCGGTCTCGCCGCCGGCGCGTCTCAGCGGGACGTGAACTCGATCGACGTCTGGAACTCGTGTCCGCAGCCGTCGCACGCCCAGAAGTGACGGACGCGACCTTCGCCCACGTATTCGGAGGCGAGCGGCGCGATCTGGGTTTCCAGGCAGTTCGGGCAGGAAGTGAGCGCGAACGGCCGCTTGCGGCCGGACGAACGCTCGGTGCTTTGCAGCTTCATGGCCTGTCCTCCTAGTTCGCCCCTTGGCCTCAGACGAACGCTACCCATACCCGGTGACGCTCACGCAACGCTTCCGAGAAACATTAAAAATCGACCGGTTCGGTGGCGGCGATCGAACCTTTTTGTGGAGAATTGGCTCTCATTCGTGCTGGCTCGCGCACGGGACCGGTGGCGCCGAATCCGCGGGAAGCCGCTAAAATCCCCGCCAAGCCCTCGTTTCGCCACAGCTGGGGAGGAAGCAAACAGGGGCGCTTGGCGGCCCAAGACCGGTAACTTTTTGCCGGGTACAATGCCTATATAGAGGCCATAGATTCGTGCGCGATCGAGCGGGCTGATGCGGTTTTTCTTGAGATTTCTGGGCTTCCTGTTCGCCGCCGGCGCATTCGTGTTCGTGATCGGCGCGGTCGCGGCTTCGTGGCTGATCTGGGACTACTCCAAGGATCTTCCCGACTACTCGCAGCTGCAGGATTACGAGCCGCCGGTGATGACGCGCGTGCACGCGGCCGACGGCGCGCTGATGGCCGAATACGCCAAGGAGCGCCGGCTCTATATCCCGATCCAGGCGGTGCCCAAGCGCGTGATGGATGCCTTCATCGCCGCCGAGGACAAGAATTTCTGGGAACATGGCGGCATCGACGTCACCGGCATCCTCCGCGCCGTCATCACCAACCTTGAGAACTGGGGCAAGCGGCGGCCGCAGGGCGCCTCCACGATCACCCAGCAGGTGGCCAAGAACTTCCTGGTCGGCAGCGAGACCTCGATCCACCGCAAGATCAAGGAAGCGCTCCTGGCCATGCGCATCGAGCGCGCCTACTCCAAGCAGAAAATTCTCGAGCTGTACCTGAACGAGATCTATCTCGGGCTCGGCGCCTACGGCATCGCCGCCGCCTCGCTGATCTATTTCGACAAGTCGGTGCACGAATTGACCATCGAGGAGGTCGCCTATCTCGCCGCGCTCCCCAAGGCGCCGACCAATCTGCATCCGTACCGGCAGCGCGACCGCGCGACCGAGCGGCGCAACTGGGTGATCGATCGCATGGCCGAGAACGGCTACATCACCGCCGCCGAGAGCGAAAAAGCCAAGCGCACCCCGCTCACCGTAAACCCGCGGCCGACCGGCGCGCAGATTTTCGCCGCCGAATATTTCGCCGAGGAAGTGCGCCGCGAAGTCTACGAGCGCTATGGCGAGAAGAAACTGTACGAGGGCGGGCTCTCGGTTCGCGCCACGCTCAATCCCAAGCTTCAGGTGATCGCCAAGAAGGTGCTCACCGACGGGCTGGTGCGCTACGACGAGGCGCGCGGCTGGCGCGGCGCCATGCAGAAGCTCGAAACCACGGGCGACTGGGGCGCGCGGCTCGGCGAGGTGAGGGCGCTGTCCGACATTCCCTGGCGGCTGGCGGTCGTGCTCGAGGTGACCGATCAGGGCGCCCGCGTCGGCCTGCAGCCGCCGCGCGACCGCTCCGGCGCGCTCGCGGCCGAGCGCGAGTTCGGCATCATTCCCCTCGAAGGCGTGAAATGGGTGAAGCAGGCCGAAGGCCGCGACCGCGGCAAGCCGGTCGTCCGCGTCAACCAGGTGCTGAATCCCGGCGACGTGATCTATGTCGAGACGTTCGACAACCGCCCGGGCCAGTGGCGCCTCAAGCAGGTGCCCGAGGTCGAAGGCGGCATCATCGTGATGGATCCCTGGACCGGCCGCGTGCAGGCGCTGGTCGGCGGCTTCTCCTACGACGAAAGCCAGTTCAATCGCGCGACGCAGGCATTCCGTCAGCCCGGCTCCTCGTTCAAGCCCTTCGTCTACGCCGCCGCGCTCGACAATGGCTATACGCCGTCCTCGGTCGTGCTCGACGCGCCGATCGAGATCGATCAGGGCCCCGGCCTCGGCGTCTGGAAGCCGGAAAACTACGCCAAGCAATTTTACGGTCCGCAGACGCTGCGCTTCGGCATCGAGCAGTCGCGCAACGTCATGACCGTGCGCCTGGCGCAGGACGTGGGCATGCCGCTGGTGGTCGATTACGCCAAGCGCTTCGGCGTCTATGACGATCTGTTGCCGGTGCTCTCCATGGCGCTCGGCGCCGGCGAGACGACGCTGCTGCGCATGGCCGCGGGCTACTCGATCTTCGCCAATGGCGGCCGCAAGGTGCGCCCGACCTTGATCGACCGCATCCAGGACCGTTACGGCCAGACCATCTTCCAGCACGACCAGCGCGAATGCCGCGGCTGCGCCGCCACTGCCTGGGCTTCGCAGCCCGAGCCGACGCTGGTCGATCGCCGCCCGATCGTGCTCGACCCGATGACCGCCTATCAGGTCACGAACCTGCTGGAAGGCGTCGTGCAGCGCGGCACCGGCACGGCGCTGCGCGAGCTCAACCGGCCGGTCGCGGGCAAGACCGGCACGACCAACGAAGAGAAGGACGTCTGGTTCGTCGGCTACACGCCCGACATGGTGGTCGCGGTCTATATGGGCTACGACCGGCCGCGCTCGCTCGGCGCCCGCGTCACCGGCGGCGGCTACGCGGCGCCGATCGTGCGCGAGTTCATGAAGATCGCGCTCGCCGACCGGCCGGCGCAGCCGTTCCGCGTGCCGGCCGGCATCAAGCTCATTCGCATCAATGCGCGCACCGGCACCCGCGCCGGCCCCGGCGACGACAAGGTGATCCTCGAGGCGTTCAAGCCCGGCACCGCGCCCGGCGACAGCTACTCGATCGTCGGCTTCACCGACGAGACCGGCCGGCCGCTCGTCGGTCCCGACCCGCAGCGGCCGTGGGGCATCACGCCCGAGGCCGACCGCGCGGTGGGACGAGGGCCGTTCGGGCTTGTGGTGAGCGGCTGATCCGAACTCGGTTCGAGTATTCGTCGGCGACGTTGGTCAGGCCGTCCGCGTGCTGCCGTGCGGGCTGATCAGCCGCGTCACGCCGAGGATGCCGAGCGCGAGCAGGCCGACGATCACGGCGATCCAGCTGCCCGTGCTCGCCAGCGCCGCGGTGGCGGCCCAGGCGATCGACGAGAAGGCTTCGGCGAAGGTCGCGATGCGCGACGAGGTGTGGCGGCGGCGGAAGTGGCTGCGCTTGGCTTGCGTGCGGAACCAGAACTGGATCGCGGTCGCCGACGCCGCGGCCAGCGCGACGAAGCCCGCCGTCACCAGCGCCTCGATCGGCGAAAGGATCGCCAGCGCCAGCACGAACGGCACGAACACCAGCGCGACGGCCGAGAGCACGGCTTCGATCTTGGCCCGCACGATCCAGCCCGGCCGCGCCGGCGACGTGGCCACCAGATCGGGCGCGTCCTCGCCGGAGATCGCGAGCCACGCCAGCCCGCCGGCGAGCTGGCCGCCGGCCATGACCAAAAGCGGCACCAGCACGACCGACAGGCCGTGGCCTTCGCCGAAGCTGCGCCACAGGTACAGCGCCGGCGGCAGCAGATAGAGGATCTGCACCAGCGACTGCGACATCAGCCAGGGGTCGCGGCGCAGCAGCGTCCATTCCTTCCGGCGCAACGCGTGCGTGATCGTAGCCGGCCGGAACGCGCGCGCGACGGCCGCGCGCCGCGCGGGCGATAGCGCCGCGCCGGAGGCTGCGATCGCATGCTCGCCAAAACGGGAGGCAAAAATCAAAATGGCCGCGCCGAGCGTCAGCAGGCCGGCGGCGAAGACGATGGCAAATGCAGCGGGGTCGCCGAGAATGGCGCGCGCGGGCCAATAGAGCGGGCTGTCGGCCTCGGGCGCGTGGCGTACGATCGCGCCCGAAGCAATCAGCGCCGTGCGCGAGAGCGTGCCATAGAAAAGGACCGCCGCCACCTGCAGGCCGATCACGAAGAAGGTGCCGATCAGGGCGGCCACCACCTGCGCCACGAAGCGGGTGCGGCGCGGACCGATCAGGCGAAACAGCGCGACCGTGAGCGCGACCGCGATCGCCGCCGCGGCCGCGGCCATGGCCGCGAACACGCCGTAGCCCAGGAGCCAGCGCGGACCGCCATAGATCGCCAGCACGTTGATGAACGCCCCCGCCAGCAAGACCGCCATGCCTGCCGCCGAGAGCGCGAGCATTGCGATCCGCACCGAGAAAATCCTGCGCGCGACCACCGGCGAGGCCAGGATGAGGTCGAGATCGGAGCGGCTATAGAACGCACGCGTCACCGACTCCATGGCCTGCGAGATCATCAGGCACCAAGCCAAGAGCGCGATGCTCGACACGATGGCGAGCACGGCCCGGTCGGGCTCGAGGCCGCCTTTGGCGAACTCGCGGACCGAGACGTAGGCAATCGCGTGCATGAACACGAGAAAGATCAGCAGCCCGATCGCGACCGCGCTGGCGCGGCCGCGCCGGCCGGCGGTGAGCATGCCGGCCCATTCCCGCCAAGCGATGCGGAACTCGTGCCCGGCGAACCAGGCGATGGTCGCGGGCTGGCTCACGCCGCAACCGGTTCGGCGACGAGCGTGAGGAAGGTCTCTTCGAGATTGCTGGCGCCGTTGCCGGCGCGGCGGCGCAGCTCGTCGAGCGTGCCCTCGGCGATGAGCCGGCCGTGCGCGATGATACCGATGCGGTCGGCCATGCGCTCGGCCACTTCCAGAATATGCGTGGTCATCACCACGGTGACGCCCTCGCGCGTGCGCTCGCGCAACACGTGCTTCACCTGCCGCGCGGAACCGGCGTCGAGGCCCGTCAGCGGCTCGTCGAGGATGATGAGGCGCGGGTCGTGCACCAGCGCGCCGGCGAGCGCCACCTTCTGGCGCATGCCCTTGGAAAATCCTTCGCAGCGCTCGTGCGCGTGCTTCTCGAGCCCGAGCCAGCCGAACAGCTCGCGCGCTTTCGCCTCGGCGGTCGCGGCGTCGATGCCCCACAGCCCGGCGATGAATTCGAGATATTCGAACGGCGTCAGCTTGTCGTAGATCATCGGCTCGTCGGAAATCCAGGCCATGATCTGCTTGGCCGCCTGCGGTTCGCGCCGCGCGTCGATGCCGGCGATCTCGATGGTGCCGGCGTCGGGCGCGAGCAAGCCGGCGACCATGCGCAGCGTCGTGGTTTTCCCCGCGCCGTTGGGGCCGACCAGCGCATAGAACTCGCCGGTGCGGACGCGCAGATCGAGGCCGTCGACCGCTGGGCGCTCGAAGCGCTTCACCAGGCCGCGGATATCGAGGGCAAAGGATTGAGTTGGACTGAGCATGGTTGTTCCGGGAGGGGCAGGGCGGCGGAACCCTAGCCAGAAGTGGTTTCGGGGCGATGAATCGGGGAGGGCAAATCCTTCCTTTCCCCTTCGCCAAACGGCGTCATCCTTCGAGGCTCGCGGGCGTTGCCCGCTCGCACCTCAGGATGACGCCTTGGGCTCAAATCCCGTCATCCTGAGGTAGCCGCGTGGTTCGAGGCCCGGCCGTCATCCTGAGGTGCGAGCGAAGCGAGCCTCGAAGGAGGACGGCCGGCCAGCTCACCATGAAGGCAACCCTCGAAGGATGATGGCGGCCTTGTTCGCGCCGCCGCGCACACCATATTTTTTTAATTCACCTCCCCCCTTGTGGGGGAGGTCGCCTCGCGGCGCAGCCGCGAGGCGGGAGGGGGGTAATGGCGGGTTGCGCGAACGTGGAATCGCCGCTACCCCCACCCCGGCTCGCCACGCCTTCGCGCTTCGCGCTACGGCGGGCTCGCCGACCCTCCCCGCAAGGGGGAGGGTGAAAGGACGTTTATGCGCGCGGAGACCTACAACCTGGTCGAAGAGATCAAGCAGTCCCTAGGGCTGCTGAGGAGGTCGCTTTGACGTCGACCGCGCGGAAAAGCGCCTGGTCGAGCTGAACCGGCTCGCCGAAGACCCGACCCTGTGGGACGACCCGCAGCGCGGCTCCAAGCTGATGCAGGAGCGCACCGCGCTCGGCGACCGGCTCGATAGCCTCAAGCGCCTCGATCAGGAGCTCGCCGACAACGTCGAGCTGATCGCGCTCGGCGAGGCGGAGAAGGACGCCGCCACCGTCACCGAGGCCGAAGCCGCGCTCGCCAAGCTGAAAGAAGAAGTCGCGCGCCGCGAGCTCGACGCGCTGCTCTCCGGCGAAGCCGACGCCAACGACTCCTATCTCGAGGTGCACGCCGGCGCCGGCGGCACCGAGAGCCAGGACTGGGCCGAGATGCTGGCGCGCATGTACACGCGCTGGGCCCAGGCGCACGGCTACAAGGTGAACTGGATCGAGGAGACCCTGGGCGAGGGCGCCGGCATCAAGAACGCCACCATCGAGGTGAAGGGCAAGAACGCCTATGGCTGGCTCAAGACCGAGGCCGGCGTGCACCGGCTGGTGCGCATTTCGCCCTATGACGCCAACGCGCGCCGCCACACTTCGTTCGCCAGCGTCAATGTCTATCCGGCGGTCGACGACGCGATCAAGATCGAGATCGACGAGAGCGACGTGAAAGTCGATACGCTGCGCTCGAGCGGCGCCGGCGGCCAGCATGTCAACAAGACCGAGAGCGCGGTGCGGCTCACCCACATCCCGACCGGGATCGCGGTTTTTTGCCAGACCGACCGCTCCCAGCACAAGAACCGCGCCGAGGCCTGGCGCATGCTGAAATCGAAGCTCTACGAGGCGGAGCTGCGCAAGCGCGAGGAGAAGGCCGCGGCCGAGCAGGCGCTGAAGACCGACATCGGCTGGGGCCACCAGATCCGCTCCTATGTGCTGCAGCCGTATCAGCTGGTGAAGGACCTGCGCACCGGAGTGACCCACACCACGCCGCAGAAGGTGCTCGACGGCGACCTCGACGAATTCATGGCCGCCGAACTGGCGCGCAAGGTGCGCGGCGGCGGGCCGGAGAAGGTGGAGGATGTGGAGTAGTGTTTGCTGGATTGCTAGCAGGAAGAAAATACGATGATGGGATCAAGAGGATACCGCGGCGGAACTGAGTGCGACGTGTTCTCGCGTAAATCGCGGCGCCTCATTTGCTTTAAGCGCGGCGAGACGCGTAGGGCGAAGCAGAGCTATTGGAGGCGCATAAGGAAAGCGAATAGAAAAGCCTTTTACGCGGCGCAGGCCGTCACTGATTGTCCTTAGCGGGAACCACCGCCCGCTCCAGCACCTGCCGGATGAAGCGCTGGTAGGAGATTCCCTGCTTCGCGGCGTTCTTCTTTACCGACTCGAGCAGCGGCTTCGACAGGCGCATGTTGACCCGCTCGGTCTTCGGCTGAAACTCGAAGCGCACCGGCTTGAACTGCGAGAAGTCGAGGTCCGAGAGATCGCGTTCGAGGAAAGCCTCGGCTTCCTCGTCGGTCCTCAGTCTAGGAACTTTTCTTTTCATAGGCCTCGATCTCCTTCTTGTGTATGTAGCGGGCGCTGACCTGACGGATCAGCCATTCGCCGCCCTTGTTCCGGAACGTCAAAGCTACGAACAGCGTGCGGCCTGCCGGCGTTTTTCCAAGCGCGATGAACCGATCTTCGCTCGCCGAGCGCTTCGGGGCGGGAGCCAGGCTCGGCCTGCCGAGCAGCATCGCTTCGATCTCGGCGATGGAAACGCCGTGCTTCTGGCATTTCGCCCGGTTGCCTTCGTCCCAGTCGAACCCAGCGAAGCCGATATCCATCGTGTACAGAATGATGGCATTTGTACATACAAAAGTCAACCCTCAAGTCGCGCGACGATTCCACTGGCGAGGGATTGGCTAGGAACGTGAGATCAAATTCTAAGAAGGGCAACGCTGCCCTTTAGGCCGCCGCCTTCTTTCGGTTCGCCTCGAGCCGCGCATCGACCAGCGCCACCTGGGCGTCGATCGCCGGGTGGCTCAGGCCCTTCTGCTTGGCGATCAGCTGCACCAGCTTGTCGGCGCGCTCGATATTGGGCGCGCCGTTCTGCAGCGCGCGCGCGGCGGAAGCCGGGCGCGAGAGGCTTTGCGCCGCGGCCGCGTATTTCTCGAACGGCACCAGGTCGCCCGGCGCGGCGCCGAGCTTGACGACGAGCTCGTTGACGAAATTATAGACCGAGCGCGAGGTCTCGATGTCGCTGTGCACCGCCTCCTGGGCGGTTCGCATGCCGTCCTTGGTGATGCAGCGATAATTGCCGGCGAGCAGCATCGCCCATTTGGCCAGCGGCACGAAGATCGAGTCGTGCACGCGCAGCTTCACCGGCAGCTCGATCTTGGTGCCGTCGCCCGGGTCGTAGCGCACGGCGTCGATCTCCGCCTCGAGCTGCCGCAGAATGGCGGTGTGCTTGTCGGAAACGAAACGCGCGACCTTGAAGTTGGTCGGCAGCGTGACCATCAGCACATTGACCTTCTCGTCCGGCGGGCGGATCGCCTGCGGGTCCGGGCTGCACAGCGTCAGCAAGCCGGGATCGAAATTGTCCCACACCGTCGGGTCGGTATAGGCGACCTTCAGCGCGTCGTAGTTCAGGCCGGGGATGCGCTTGATGTAGGGCAGCGGCGGCATGTTCATGATCGACATGCACGGCACTTTGGATTTTGCCACCGCGTCGAGCAGCTCGCGCACACCCGGCGAGCGATACTGCGGTTCCTGCATGGCGAGACCGACGAGATCGTAGTCCTTTGGATTGACCCCGGCCGCGCCGCCGGCCGTCACCTTGCCGGGCAGCTTGCGCGAGTTCGAGCTCGACCGGGTCCTTGCGGCCCCTGACCGGCAGGCGCACGCGGAAGCCCTCGGCATTGATCAAGTCGGCCTCCGCGGGCAGGCACACATGATGAATCTTGTGTCCGCCGAACAGCATTTTGGAAGCCAGCAACGACCCGTAGGCCGCGCCCAGGATCAGGATGTTGTAAGTCGCCGCCATAGCAGACCTGCCTTGTCGAGCGTGAAGTTGGGGACGAGCGGCAATGGTATGGGCCCCGCCGCCCCTATGCAATCCGGACGGCGCCGGCCGCAGCTGCCCAGTTTGCAGGCTTGACCGGCGCGCGGTCTTTATTGTATTTTACATTTCAGTTAAATGAGAAACGCTGCAGGCAATGGCGTCGTCTCATTCCTTCCACATGCCGGGGCAACAATCCGGCGTCATCCAAGAGGAGCGATCCATGGGCAATCCGTTCATATACGTCGAGCTCGCCACCACCGACGTCGCCAAGGCGAAAAAGTTTTACTCCGGCCTATTCAATTGGAAGATGAACGACATCCCGATGGGACCCGACGGCTACACCATGCTCGATGTGGGCGAGGGCACCGGCGGCGGTATCATGAAGAACCCCATGCCCGGCGCGCCCTCCATGTGGATGGCCTATGTGATGGTCGACAATCTCGACGCCGCCACCAAGAAGGCGCAATCGCTCGGCGCCAAGGTGATGAAAGGCCGGACCGAGGCCGGAGAGTTCGGCTGGTTCAGCATGATCGTCGATCCGACTGGCGCGATGCTCGCGCTTTGGGAAGCCAAGCCGAAGAAGTGAGCCGAAGTCGACGCCTCAGTTCACGAAACTCTTCGAATTAGTCCCACCACCAGCAGCAGCACGATCGCGCCGATCGTGGCCTTGATGATCAAGGCCACGAGGCCGACGCCGATGCTCACGTTGAGCGCGCCCGGGCCCAAGAGCCACGTGCCGATGACGGCGCCGATGATGCCGACCACGATGCTGCCGATAATGCCGAGGCCAAAGCCGCCCACGACCCTTTCCGCGAGAAAGCCGGCGATCAAGCCGACCACGAGAAGAACAAGCAGACTTTGACCGTCGAGATTTATCGGGCTCCCCCTAAATTGCGCTCATGCGCTCCAGCGGGGGAACTCTAGGACGGGAACCGGAATGAATCAAAGCGCGAAGAAACCAGCGTAAGGACTTAACAAGACTCGCGAATTTCGATCGGCAAGGACAAGTGCGGGCTTTCGGAATCCCTGAGCGAACAGATCGCCCTAACGACTCGCGGCGACTCGGTTTTTCCCTCAGCTCGCCGCTCGTACCCGCGCCGGAAAGGCCGTGACCGGCAGACGCCCGGGCACGAGCCGGGCATCAGGGTCGCCGTTTTGCCGCTGCAGGGCGAATTTTTCCATCACTTCGAACGGCAGGTTCAAAAAGCCGTTCACGCAGCGCAGCAGGTGGTCGAACGTCTCGTCGAGCAGCCGGTAATATTCGTTCACGTCTTTCTGCTCGGTCGGCTCGGCGATGTGCCAGTGCGCGCGCATGGGCTGCCCCGGCCAATAGGCGCAGACTTCGTTCACCTCCGGGTCGCAGATCGAAAACACGAAATCGAGCTTGCGCGCCGCCAGCCCGTCGAATTCGGACCACAGCTTCGGCCGCAGCCCCTTGATCGAAACCCCGCGCAACTCGATCACCTGCGTGATCGGCATCGGAATGTCCTTGCGCGGCTCGACCCCGGCGCTGAACGCGCGCATGCCCCCGCCCGAGAACGAGTTCAGGATCGCCTCGGCTATCAGGCTGCGCGCACCGTTGTCGCGGCACAGGAACAGCACCTCTTTGGGCCGCTGTGCGGCATTGAATGTCAGCAAGCAGGGTTGCTCCGGGACAGTTCGCCCCATTGGCAACGAAGCTTAGGCCTGCGGAACGCTCGACGGGTGAAGAGAAGCTCGCCGTGGCCGCCCAATCATGAACGAGGGTTTACGGCCGCTTGCCGGATTCTTCTAAAGCGGATGGAAACGGATCGCGGAAAGGATTCAGAAACCATCGGAAAGCCGCGCGCCGGCCTTGAGAAATCGCATCGGGTCGATGGCGTCGCCGTTCAGGCGGATCTCATAGTGCAGGTGCGGTCCCGTGGAGCGGCCGCTATTGCCGGCCCGCCCGACGATCCGGCCGGCCGGGATGGTCGCGCCCTCGGCGACGTCCACCGCGGAGAGGTGGGCATAGCGGGTGGCGAGCCCATTGCCGTGGTCGATCTCGACCATGATGCCGTAGCCGCCCTGCCAGCCCGCCTGGGTCACCTTGCCGCCCGCCGCCGCCCGCACCGGGTCGCCCGGCTCGGCGCGGAAATCGACCCCGGTATGCAGCGCGAGCTGCTTGAGGAAGGGGTCCAAGCGCATGCCGTAGCCACTGGTGACCTCGAGCGCGGCCTGCGTAGGCCGGCGCACCGGGACGGCCTCGAAAGTCTGCGCCAGCGTCTCGAACTCGCGCGCGGCGAGCCGGATGCGCGACATCTGCCGCTCGAACGGATCGTCGGTACGGAAGAACGGAAGAAACGGTCCGCCCATGGCGTTGGAAAAGCGCGTGAGGCTCGAGTCCTGCGGCGCGGGCAGGCCGAGCTCGGCAAGCGCCGTGCGCATGCGCGTCACCTGGCCGCCATAGCCGCGCTCGACCCCGTCGAGCGCGCGGGTCTGGGTCACCTCGGCCCGCAGCAGTTTCTCGGAAAGCTCCGCGAGTTGCCGCTCGAACACCGAGGCGGGAAGCGGCGCGGCCTCGGTCCGCCGCTGGCTGGGCAATTCTTCGGAAAGCGGCTGGGGTTTGGGCGCGCTCGCCGGAACCGGGGCGGGGACGCTGCCGGTGATCTCGTCGCCGGGCCGCATGGCCTTGGCCGAAGCCAGCGCGGAGAGCGCCGCCTGGCGCTGCTCGAGCGTCACCTGCCGCCGCGTCAGATCCGCCAGCGTCCGCTCGATCCGCTGCTGATCGAGGAGCTTGACCGACTTCAGCCGTTCGATCTCGGTGAGCAGGCCGCCCACTTCCTTGTCGTGAGCGCGCACCTGCGCCACCTGCCGGTCGGCGAGCATGCGCAGCGCGTCATCGCGGAACAGCACGTAGATCGTGGCCGCCCCCGACCAGGTCGCAAGCAGCGCAACCGTCGCAATGGCCAGAATCGCGCCCGTGCGCCGCCGCGGCTCGCCGTGCGTGGGGGCGGCAGGGTGGGAGCGGGAATGGGGGTGAAAATGATCGCCGGCGAAACGCCGCTCGAACGGAACTCGCGCCATAGACGAACCGACCTCACAGCCGGCTTCGCACGCCGGGCCTCTTAAACATGGCCCATCATGGTTAACGGCCGGTCAATGTACTGGGCCTATAGGGAGCGAGCGGCCGCCAACACCTCCTCGGCATGATCGGCAACCGTGACCCGCGGCCAAACCCTCGCGATCCGGCCCTTTCCGTCGATCAGATACGTCGTCCGCACGATGCCCATGAAAGTCCGGCCATAGAGATGCTTTTTCGCCCATACGCCATAGGCTTGCAGCATGGTCTTCGATTCGTCCGACAAGAGCGGGAAGCCGAATCCATGCTCGTTGCGGAATTGTTCCTGGGCCGCGACCGGATCGGCCGAGACCCCCAGGATCGCCGTATCGGCTTTTTGGAATTGCGGCCGCAGGCGGTTGAAATCGATGGATTCCTCGGTGCAGCCCGGAGTGCCGGCCCGCGGATAGAAATAGACGACCAGTTTTCGGCCCTTGAAATCCTTGAGCCCCACCGATCCACCCCCGTCCCGCGGGAGGCGGAAATCGGGCGCTTTTGCACCGGCTGCCAGCAAACCCGCCATGCGCCTTGCTTTCGTCCGCTTTGCAGCCTTGATACTGCCGCAGAAACCGGTGTCCGGCGAGCCGTTTGCCTGGCCCGGTTTTCGGCCGGATACCGCAGAGCCCACCTGGCCGCTTGGGGGAGGGGTACCTTGAGGCTCGCACGTCAATGAACCCGAGCGGCGCCCACCGCCATCACCACGATTTGGTGCGGGAGGCGTCCTCCCATCGCATACCCGTGCCCGGATTTCTCGCCCAAGTCGCTCGATATATCCCCCGTAACCGTCCCGCGCGCATCGCCGCAGCCGCCGGCATCGTCATCATCGCCCTTGCGCTGCTCGCCGGCCTTATCTTCCGCGGCTCGTTTCCGGCCGGCGTGGCCGGTCCCTGGATCACGCGGGCGATTGAGGAGAAGCTCGGGCCCGGGCACCACGTCGAAATCGGCGAGACCTGGTTCGAGACCGACAGTGCGGGCAACTCGCTCCTGCGCGTGCGCGACCTCGTCGTGCGCGGCCCCGGCAATGAGATCGTCGCCAGCGCGCCGAGCGCCGAGGTGGAGCTCGAGGGCGGGCTGTTCGGCGGCAGTTTCCGTGCGCGTCGCGTCGATCTCGTCAATGCCGAACTCACGGTGCAGATCGCGGCCGACGGCCGCGTCGCCATCGTTGCCGGACGCGACGCCAAGCCGACCACGCCGGGCCCACGTCCGGCGACCGCGCGGCAGACCAAGGGTGCCGTGCCGCTGCCGCCGCCTTCGCCGGCCACATCCTCCGATCCGTTCCGGTTTCCCGAGCTGATTGCCTGGCTCGATGGGCTCGACAAGCGCGGCCTCGACGGCATCGCGCTCACCGAGGTGGGGCTGAAGCAGGGCACGCTCGTGGTCGACAGCGCGCGCTCGGGCCGGCGCTGGAGTTTTCGGAACATCGATACACGCCTCGAGCGTCAGTCCGGCGGTCTTACCTTCACCATTTCGTCCGGCACCGGGCCCACGCGCTGGACTCTCACCGCCACCATCGGCGTCGCAGCCGATGGCGGGCGCGCGATCGACATCGTCGCCGACCGGATCGCACCGCGCGATCTGTTGCTCGCCGCCGGCCTCGACGGAATCGATTTCCACGCCGAGACGCCGATTTCCGGAATTCTGCGCGCGCAGATCGCGGGCGACGGGCGCCTGACGGCCGCTGCCTTGCGCCTTGTCACGGCGGCGGGCGAGGTGGGCAAAACCAGCGAGCCCGAAAGCCGTTTCGTAGTCGACGAGATGCAGCTCAGTGTTCGCTTCGACCCCGAGCGCCGCGCGCTGATCGTCGATCCGATCGCGATCGCTGCGGGCGCCAACCGCACCGTGATTCAGGCCCTGATCGAGGGGCCGAAGGGCGACGACCCGAGTTGGCCGTTCTCGATCGTGCAGGGCAGGATGGTGCTCTCGACCGGGCACGGCACCGAGCCCCCGCTGGTCGTCGATCGCGTCTTCGCCCGCGGCTCCTACGATCCGCGTACGCAGCGGATCATCATCCAGCAAGGCGAGCTCACCGGCGCGACCGCGGGTCTCGCGTTTTCCGGCTCGATCGGCGTCGGCGGCGATGCTCCGATCCTCTCGCTCGGGATCGCGGGCACGCGCATGTCGGCTTCGGCTTTCAAGCGCTTGTGGCCTGCTCTCGTCGCGCCGCGCACGCGCGCGTGGGTCATGGAGCACGTGGACGGCGGCATCGTCGATCGTGCATTGATCGCGCTCGGCGTGCCGCTCGACACGATCGGCAGACCCGACACGCCGTTGCCCGAGGCCGCCGTAAGGATTGAGATATCGGCCTCGGGCGCCCAATTCCGTCCGATCGGCGGCCTTCCGCCGGTACGCGACGCTACCTTCAATATCACCGTGACCGGCCGCACCGCGAAGCTGCGCATGGAGCGCGGCGTCGTCGATACGTCTGCCGGCAAGCGTGTCACGTTGCGCGACGGCGTGCTCGATGTGCTTGACCACACGCCGATCGCGCCGAATGCGACGATCAAATTTCGCCTCGAGGGCGCGGCCGATGCGGTCGCCGAGATCGTCGCCTTGGAAGCGTTGCGCGGGGTCACCGGCTTCACCTTCGACCCGGCTACGACCAAGGGATCGGTTGTCGCCAACGTTCAGCTGAATTTTCCATTCAAGCGCGGCGTCACCGAGGACGATATCGAATATCTGGTGGATGCCGAGGTGAAGAACTTCGCGGCCGAGCGCACGGTGCGCGACCAGCGTGTCGATGCGGTCAGTGCCAAGCTCACGCTCACGCCGAAGACAATCGCGGTGAAGGGCGAGGGGCTGATCGCCGGTGCGCCGGCTACATTCGAATACAAGCGCACCAAGGGCGCCTTCGACGCCGAGTTTCGTCTGGCCTCAACCTTCGACGATGCGGCGCGCGCCCGCTTCGGCATCGACTTCTCACCCTGGCTGTCGGGCCCCGTCGGCGTGAAAGCCCAGGGCCGCGTGACCGACCGCGAGACGCGGATCGACGTCGAGGCGGACCTCACCGCCGCGCGTGTCGCCGACCTCGTTCCCGGATGGCAAAAGGCAGTGGGCCGGCCGAGCAAGGCGACCTACCGCGTGACCGAGCGCGATACCGGTGTCCGGATCGAAAATCTCAATGTCACCGGCTCCGGCACGACGTTGCGCGGATCGATCGAGTTCGACAAGGAAGGTGGTCTGGTCGCTGCCAATCTGCCCGTGTTCCATCTTACCGACGCCGACAAGGCGAACCTGCGCGCCGAGCGAAGCGCCGATGGCGTGCTCAAGGTCGTCGTGCGCGGCGATGTACTCGACGCGCGCGGCATTACCCAGAGCCTGACCGAAGGCTCGCCGGCCGCGAAACCCGGGCGTGACATCAAGCCGCGCGATCTCGATATCGATCTGCGGCTGGCGGCGGCAACCGGCCACAACGGCGAGGTCGCACGGCAGCTTGAGCTTCGTGTTTCGCGCCGCAACGGCGAGGTGAAGAGCTTCGCGCTCCTGGGCCGGATCGGGACCGACGCAAGCGTCGTCGGTGAGTTGCGCGTCGCCGAAGGTATACGTCCCGTGCTCTACATCACCGCCGGTGATGCGGGCGCCTTCTTCCGTTTCGCCAATCTCTATAACCGCATTCAACGCGGTGAAGTCTGGGTGGTGATCGATTCACCGAAGGCGACGATCGCCCCCCAGGAGGGCGTCGTCGCGGTCCGCGATTTCATCATCCGCGGCGAACCCGCCATCGATCGCCTGCTGTCGGCGGCGCCGCCGCCGGACTCGACGGAGCGCGGGTCGCCGCAGCGCCGCGTTGCGCCGACCGAGAACGCGACCGCGTTCTCGCGCATGCGCGTGCACTTCACCCGCACCCCTGGTCGCTTCGTAATCCGCGAAGGATTCATCTTCGGGCCGGTGCTGGGCGCGACCGTGGACGGCATGCTCGACTACACGAGCGATCAGGTGCAGCTGCGCGGCACTTATATTCCAGCCTATGGCCTCAACAACATCTTCGGCCGCATTCCGGTGCTCGGCTACATCCTCGGTGGCGGACCGAACGAGGGCTTGCTCGCCGTGACCTTCGAGATTTCCGGATCCGCATCGCGCCCGTTGCTGCGCGTGAATCCGATGTCGGCGGTAGCGCCGGGAATTTTCCGCAAAATTTTCGAGTACCGCTCTTCGCCGGATCTCCCGCCGCCCGATCCACTGCCGCGCTGATTCCTCAAATCGGCTTGATCAGCACGTGCTTCTTCCGGCCGAGCGAAAGCTTGATCACGCCTTCCTTGGTCAGGTCCGCGGCGGAGAGCATCGCTTTTTCGTCCGTGACGGTGTTGTCATTCACCTTCAGCCCGCCGTTCTTGATCTGACGGCGCGCTTCGCTGTTGGACGCGACCAGGCCGGTCTTTTCGGCGAAAGCGACAAGCACTCCGATGCCGCGCGCGAGTTCGGCGCGCGAGACTTCAACTGTAGGCAGAGTCTCGGCCAGTGCACCTTCTTCGAACGTGCGGCGTGCGGTCTCCGCCGCCTGCTCGGCTATGGCGCGACCATGCACGAGCGCCGTCGCTTCGGTCGCGAGCTTCTTCTTAGCTTCGTTGATCTCCTCGCCTTTGAGCGCGGCGAGCTTATCGATCTCGTCGAGCGGGAGCGTGGTGAAAAATTTCAGGAAACGAACGACGTCGCCGTCCTCGGTGTTGCGCCAGAACTGCCAATAATCGTACGGGCTGACCTTCTCGGGATCGAGCCACACGGCGCCCGCCGCTGTCTTGCCCATCTTGGCGCCGGAGGAAGTGGTGATCAGCGGCGAAGTGAGCGCGAAGAGTTGCACGCCCAAGTGCCGGCGGCCGAGGTCTATGCCGTTGATGATATTGCCCCACTGGTCGGAGCCGCCCATTTGCAGCACGCAGCCATAGCGCTTATGCAGCTCCACGAAATCGTAGGCCTGCAGGATCATGTAGTTGAACTCGAGGAACGAAAGCTCCTGCTGGCGCTCGAGCCGCATCTTCACGGAATCGAACGAGAGCATGCGGTTGATCGAGAAGTGGCGGCCGACTTCGCGCAGGAAGTCGATGTAGTTGAGCTTGTTCAGCCAATCGGCATTGTTGGCCATGATGGCGTCGCCGGGCCCCTCGCCGAAGGTGAGGAACTTCGAGAAGATCGCGCGGATCGACTTGAGGTTCTGGTTGATGATCTCGTCGGTCAGCAACATCCGGCTCTCGTCCTTGCCGGAAGGATCGCCGACCCGCGTGGTTCCGCCGCCCATGAGCGCGATCGGCCGATGGCCGGTCTTCTGCATCCAGTAGAGCATCATGATCGGCAGGAGCGAGCCGACGTGCAGCGAGGGCGCGGTGCAGTCGAACCCGATATAGGCGGTGATCCGCCCGGATTTGGCGAGCGCGTCCAACGCCTCGGGTTCCGAGACCTGATGGATGAAGCCCCGGCTCGACAGCACTTGCAGAAATTCGGACTTGTGGGCGCTCATTGGTCTCGCCGGTTCGCTTGATTCCGCGCACGCTCGCCGCGGCCGGGCCGGTGGTGTAACAGGTCCGACGCCGGATTCAAAGGAACGCCCGATGCCCGCGCTGAAAGCCATCGGCCTGATGAGCGGCACTTCGCTCGACGGCGTCGATGTGGCGCTGCTCGAAACCGACGGCGAGTCGGTCGTGCGCGCCGGTCCGACCGGCTATCAGCCCTATGCCGAGAGCGAGCGGGTGTTGTTACGGGCTGCACTCGTTGACGCTGCGGCTTTGACCGATCGTATGGCGCGCCCTGGTTCGCTGCGCGAGGCCGAGGCGCTGATCACGCGGGCTCATGCCGAAGCGGTCGAAACTTTCCTCGCGCAGAACAAGCTCGCATCGCAAGATATCGCGCTGATCGGCTTCCATGGCCAGACCGTGCTGCACCGGCCGCAGAACCGGCTGACTGTCCAGCTCGGCGACGGCGCCGCGCTGGCGAAGCGGCTTGGCATCCGCGTCGTGTTCGATTTTCGCGCAACTGACGTGGCCGCGGGCGGGCAGGGCGCGCCGCTGGTGCCGGTGTTCCATCGCGCCTTGGCGCAAGCGCTCGATCTCCCGCGGCCGCTCGCAATCGTGAACATCGGCGGCGTCGCCAATGTCACCTATCTCGACGGCGACGGCGATCCGATCGCCTTCGATGCCGGGCCGGGCAATGCGCCGATCGACGATCTCGTGCGCGCACGCACCGGCAAGAGCTTCGACCGCGACGGCAAGCTCGGCGCGCGCGGCAAGGTGCACGAGGATATCGTGGCGAAGACGCTGGCAAATCCCTATTTCCGCCTACGCCCGCCGAAATCGCTCGACCGCGAGCAATTCGCGCATGCCCCGCTCGACGCGCTCTCGACCGAAGACGCTGCCGCGACTGCGACAGCGATCGTGGCTGCCTCCATCGCCAAAGCGCAGGATCATCTTCCAAAGCCGCCTGCGAACTGGATTGTCGCCGGCGGCGGCGCACGCAATCCGGCACTCATGGCGATGCTGCGGAAGCGGCTCCCCGGAAAAGTACTGCGCGCCGACGAGGTCGGCTGGTCCGGCGACGCGCTCGAGGCCCAGGCGTTCGCCTATCTCGCGGTGAGATCGCTGAAGGGGCTGCCGATCACGTTTCCGACGACGACGGGTGCGCCCAAACCGATGACTGGCGGTGTTGTGGTCGAGCCCTGATCCGGGTGGCGTCTCGGCAGGTTTGCACGGGAATGGTAAGTAGCCTTATCTGCGTCTGCTCGAAGTGAGGAGACTGCTTCGTGGAACGCCGACTTGCTGCGATCATGGCGGCCGACGTCCTCGGCTACAGCCGCATGATGAGCGAGGACGAGACCGGGACGCTCGCCGCGTTGCAACGCTGCCGTTCCGAGCTGATCGATCCTGCAATCGCCAGGCACCACGGCCGCGTCGTCAAGCTGATGGGCGACGGATCGCTAGCGGAATTCTCCAGTGTCGTAGAGGCGGTCGATTGCGCGGCCGAAATTCAGCGCGAGATGGCCGCGCGCAATGCCGGTGTCGCAAACAAGCGCGCAATGATCTTCCGCATCGGAGTGCACCTCGGCGACGTGATCGTAGAGGGCGACGATATCTACGGCGACGGCGTGAATATTGCGGCCCGCCTGGAAGGTATTGCGGAGCCCGGCGGAATTTGCATTTCACGCCAAGCCTACGATCAGGTTCAAAAGAAGCTCGCGCTCGGCTACCGCAGTCTCGGTCCGCAGAAACTAAAGAACATTCCCGATCCGGTTGAAGCATTCGCCATCAAGGGAGACGGCCTGGCCGCGGCCGATGACAAGCAGGAAATCCGCTATTGCCGTGCGCCCGATGGCGTCCGGCTCGCCTACGCGATCAGCGGCAACGGCCCGCCGCTCGTGAAGACCGCGAACTGGCTGAACCACCTGGAATACGACTGGCAAAACCCGATTTGGCACCATTTTCTGACCGGGCTATCGAAGGATCACACGCTGATCCGCTACGACGCGCGCGGCAACGGTCTTTCCGATTGGGACGTTGACGAAATCTCGCTCGATGCCTGGGTCAGCGATCTCGAGTCGGTCGTCGATGCGGCCGGCCTCAAGCAATTCCCCCTGCTCGGGATCTCGCAGGGTTGCGCGATCTCGATCGCTTACGCGGTACGGCATCCCGGGCGGGTTTCCCACTTGATCCTGCTCGGAGGTTTTGCGTTGGGCGCCAACAAGCGCTCGCCACAGGAGGCAGCAAAACGAAAGGCACTTGCGACCTTGATGCGGTTGGAATGGGGCGCAAACAATCCAACTATTCGCCAGTTGTTCGCTTCAGCTTTGATGCCGGATGCCACGAAGGAACAGGCCGAGACCTTCAACGAGCTACAGCGTCGTACGACCTCGGCCGAATGCGCCGCTCGCTATTTCGAGACCACGGCAGAATTCGACGTGACCGGCCTGCTCGGGCAGGTGAAGACGCCGACGCTTGTTATGCACGCGCGCGGCGATGCTCAGATTCCGATGGAAGTCGGGCGTCAGATGGCGGCAGGAATTCCCGGTGCCAAGTTCGTGGTGCTTCAGGGTAATAACCACATCCTTTTAGAGCAGGAATCGGCCACGCAACGCTTCTTCGAAGAGATCAGACTGTTTTTAGCGAAGTAACTTGCCTCACGCCGCGCTTTCGCGCTGCTTGGGCAGCCGCTTGTCGAGATAGTCGCCGACTATTTCCATCAGCGGCTCGACCTTGCCGTCGAAGAAGTGGTTGGCGCCGCGCACGAGCTGCTGCTCGATCACGATGCCCTTCTGGGTCTTGAGCTTCTCGACCAGCTGCGCGACCGCCGTCGTCGGCACCACCGCGTCCTTGTCGCCGTGCACGAACAGTCCCGAGGACGGGCAGGGGGCGAGGAAGGAGAAATCATAGAGGCTTGCCGGCGCCGCGACCGAGATGAATCCTTCGACCTCCGGCCGGCGCATGAGCAGCTGCATTCCGATCCAGGCGCCGAACGAGACGCCTGCGATCCAGCACGCGCGCGCGTCCGGGTTCGTCGCTTGCGCCCAGTCGAGGGCCGCGGCCGCGTCGGAAAGTTCGCCCTGGCCGTGGTCGAAGCTGCCTTGGCTGCGGCCGACGCCGCGAAAATTGAATCTGAGTACCGAGAAGCCCCGGTTCGCGAAGGTATAATAGAGATGATAGACGACGGGATTGTTCATCGTGCCGCCGAATTGCGGATGCGGATGCAGGATGATCGCGATCGGCGCGTTGCGGGCCTTGCCCGGATGCCAGCGCCCTTCGATCCGCCCCTTCTCGCCGAGAAACATGACTTCAGGCATGGAAACCTCTCGCCCGAACAAAGCGCCCGGCAACTCGGCTCACATAGGGCCGTCACCGGTAGCTTGACTCGGCGGGTTAAGTCTTTAAAATCATTCTAAATTTGGATACCGCCTACCGACGCCAGACGTGCGCGGTGCCGAGCGGCACCTCCAATAGACGATCTTGAACCCGAAATGCAACTTTTTTTCGGGGTCTTACAGGCGGATGCTGGCCTATGGCCCGGCTCTATCTCGACCATAACGCGACCTCGCCCCTGCGCGCCGCAGCGCGGGAAGCGCTCACACGCGCGCTTGAAGCCGCGAACCCTTCCTCGGTGCATGCCGAGGGCCGCGCCGCGCGCACCCTCGTCGAAGCGGCTCGGGCCCAGGTCGCGGCCCTCGTCGGAGCCTCGCCGCGCGCCGTGACCTTCACCAGCGGCGCCACGGAATCGATCGCGCTGGCGCTCTCGCCGGAGCTCGAGATTGCCGGCCGGGCGCTGCACAGCGACGCGCTGATCGTTTCCGGCGTCGAACATCCGGCCGTGCGCGCCGGCGGGCGCTTTTCCGCCGACCGGATCAAGCAGATCGCGGTCGACAGGAACGGCGTGGTCGACGTCGTCGCACTCGAAGCCATGCTCGGACGCCATGACGCCGCGGGCCGCAGGCCCTTCGTGTCGGTCATGGCCGCGAACAACGAGACCGGCGTGCTGCAGCCGCTGCAGGAAATCGCCTCGCGCGTGCACGCCGCCGACGGTTTTTTCCATACCGACGCGGTGCAGATCGCCGGCCGGCTGCCGTTCGACCTTGCAGCCAGCGGCGCGGACCTTATCTCTATATCGTCGCACAAGCTCGGCGGGCCGCAGGGCGTCGGCGCACTGATCGCACGCCACGAGAATATACGCGTGCCGCCGATCCAGCGCGGCGGCGGCCAGGAGCGCGGAATCCGCGCCGGTACCGAGAATGTCGCGGCGATCGCCGGGTTTGGCGCAGCGGCCTTGGAAGCGGCCCGCGATCTGACTGCGGAAGGCGCGCGCCTTGCTCGCCTGCGCGAGCGACTGGAGGCAGGTATCCGCGCGGTCGCACCGAATGTCGTGTTTCTCTCGGCTCAGGCCCCGCGCTTGCCGAATACCTCTTGCTTCGCGGTGCCGAATATCGCCGCGGAGACCGCGGTCATCGCTTTCGATCTCGAAGGCATCGCAGTGAGTGCGGGAGCCGCGTGTTCCTCGGGCAAGGTCGGGCCTTCCACCGCCCTCACCGCGATGCAGGTTCCGGCCGAAGTCGCCAAAGGCGCGGTCCGCGTCAGTCTTGGCTGGAGCACGACGGAGAACGAAATTTCGCGCTTTCTTGAAGTTTGGGAGCGCGTGCATACCAATCTTGGGCGGCGCCGCAGCGAACGCGCCGCCTGACCCTGACTTAGTCCCACGTTGCGGCCCTTGAAGCCGCAAGGATGAGGAGAGTGCAATGCCTGCCGTACGGGAAACCGTGGACAGCGTCCGCGCCATCGACGTGGACCAGTACAAATACGGGTTCGTCACCGATATCGAGATGGAGAAGTCCCCCAAGGGCCTCTCCGAGGACACCGTCCGCTTCATCTCGGCGAAGAAGAACGAGCCGCAATGGCTGCTGGACTGGCGGCTCGAAGCCTATCGCCGCTGGCTCACCATGCAGGAGCCGAGCTGGGCGCGGGTGAAGTACGGCCCGATCGACTATCAGGACCTCTATTATTACGCCGCGCCGAAGATGAACGAGGCGCCGAAGTCGCTCGACGAAGTCGATCCGGAGATTCTCAAGACCTACGAGAAGCTCGGCATTCCCTTGCGCGAGCAGGAGATGCTCGCCGGCGTGCGCGGCGTTTCCCGGGTCGCGGTCGACGCCGTGTTCGACTCGGTCTCCATCGCCACCACCTTCAAGGACGAGCTGGCCAAGGCCGGCATCATCTTCTGCTCGGTCTCCGAGGCCACGCACAAGCACCCCGAGCTCGTGCGCAAATATCTCGGTTCGGTCGTGCCGATCACGGACAACTATTTCGCCACGCTCAATTCGGCGGTGTTCTCCGACGGCTCGTTTGTCTACGTGCCCAAGGGCGTGCGTTGCCCGATGGAGCTTTCCACCTATTTCCGCATGAACGAGAAGAACACCGGCCAGTTCGAGCGCACGCTCATCATCGCCGACGAGGGCTCTTACGTCAGCTACCTCGAAGGCTGCACCGCGCCCATGCGCGACGAGAACCAGCTCCACGCCGCCGTGGTCGAGCTGGTCGCGCTCGACGACGCCGAGATCAAGTATTCGACCGTGCAGAACTGGTACCCGGGCGACAAGGACGGCAAGGGCGGCATCTACAACTTCGTCACCAAGCGCGGCGATTGCCGGGGCCGGAATTCGAAGATTTCCTGGACCCAGGTCGAGACCGGCTCGGCCATCACCTGGAAGTATCCGAGCTGCATCCTGCGCGGCGACAATTCGCGCGGCGAGTTCTACTCGATCGCGATCTCGAACGGCTACCAGCAGGTCGATTCCGGCACCAAGATGATCCACCTCGGCAAGAACACCACGAGCCGGATCATCTCCAAGGGCATCGCCGCCGGGCATTCCAACAACACCTATCGCGGGCTCGTGTCGGCGCACCGCAAGGCGGCCAATGCACGCAACTTCACCAACTGCGACAGCTTGCTGGTCGGCAACAAGTGCGGCGCGCACACCACGCCCTATATCGAAGCGAAGAATTCATCTTCCGTATTCGAGCACGAAGCTACGACCTCGAAAATCTCCGAGGACATGCTGTTTTATTGCCGCCAGCGCGGCATGACGGCCGAGGAGGCCACCGCGCTCGTGGTCAACGGCTTCGTCAAGGACGTGCTGCAGCAACTGCCCATGGAGTTCGCGGTCGAGGCGCAGAAGCTGATCGCAATCTCGCTTGAAGGGAGCGTGGGATGACGACTGAAGCTGCCAAGCCGGTGGTGAATATCGCGGATGTGCCACTCGTCGATCGCGGCCATGGCGAGAAATTCGCCGTGCTGTGGGGCCGCGTCGGCTCGCTGATCGGGATGAAGGGGCTGGGATGTGCGATCCACGTGGTGCCGCCGGGCAAGACCGCGTTTCCGTTCCACGTGCATCACACCAACGATGAGCTGTTCTTCATCCTCTCCGGCAGCGGCGAATATCGCTTCGGCGACAAGACCTACCCGATCAAGAACGGCGATCTGCTTGCCGCGCCGCCGGGCGGGCCGGAAGTCGCGCACCAGATCATCAATACCGGCGCCGAGGAGATGCGCTATCTCGGCGTCTCCACCATGATCACGCCCGAGGCCGTGGACTATCCGGACTCCGGCAAGTTCGCGGTCTGGTCGCGTCCCGACCCAAGCGGCGACCCGCGCAAGCCGCGCTGCGCTACATCGGCCGCCGGGAAACCACGCTCGACTATTGGGACGGCGAATGAAGGCATTACTCGATATCAAGAACCTCCACGTCCGCGTCGGCGAGCGGCAGATCCTCGACGGCTTCGAGCTTTCCGTGAACGCGGGCGAAGTGCACGCCATCATGGGCCCGAACGGATCGGGCAAGTCCACGCTCGCCTATGTGCTCGCCGGCCGCGAAGGCTACGAGGTCACGCAAGGTAGCGTGCTCTTTGAAGGCAAGGATCTCCTGGAGCTGCAACCCGACGAGCGCGCGGCCAAGGGCGTCTTTCTTGCCTTCCAGTATCCGCTCGAAATCCCCGGCGTCGCCACCATGAATTTCCTGCGCACCGCATTGAATGCGTTGCGCAAGCACCGCGGCGAGGCCGAGCTTTCGACGCCTGAGTTCCTCCGCCTGGTGCGCGAGCGGGCCAAGGGGCTCGGCATCGAGCCGGATATGCTGAAGCGCGCCGTGAACGTCGGCTTCTCTGGCGGCGAGAAGAAGCGCAACGAAATT
>CAVYZC010000003.1:0-110773 GCA_963772885.1 uncultured Alphaproteobacteria bacterium
CCGCATCAAGAACGAGCTCGACGAAGCGCGCCGTCTCAAGGAAGAGGCAAAAGGCCTGCTCGATCAGTACAAAGCCAAGCAGCGCGAAGCCGAACGCGAGGCAAGCGCCATCCTCGAACAAGCCCGCGCCGAGGCCGGCGAGCTCGCGGCCGAAGGCAAGCGGCGGCTGGAAGAGTTCGTCGTCCGCCGCACCAGGCAGGCGCAGACCAAGATCGCCCAGGCCGAAGCCCAGGCGCTCGCCGATGTGCGCGCCGCCGCGGCCGAAGCCGCGGCCAAGGCTGCGGAACTGGTTCTTTCCGATACCGTGAAGGGCAAGACCGCCGACGACGTGCTCACCGCCGCGATTCGCGATGTGAAGACGCGTCTGGGCTGAAGCCCAAATAAATCCGGCTACACGCAACCAAAAAACGAAAACGCCGCCCCTCTGGGCGGCGTCTTCTTGTTTTCAGCGCGCCGGCGGCGGTGGCGGCGGCGCGAATGTGCCGGGCGGCGGGGCGAATTGCTGCGGCGGCGGCGCTACCGCAGGCGGCGGCGCCCCCTTGGGCGCAGCCTTGGCCTTGGGCTTCGCCTTCGCCTGCTTCGGTGCCGCCTTCTGCTTCGGCCGCGTCGGAGGCGTGGCGCCCTGCGGATCGAAGCCGACATAGACGACGTATTGCGCGAGCTCGCTCTTGTTCGCCGGCAGCTGGAAGGTGACGTCGTCCTCGACCTGGGCGAAGGCGGCTTGCGTCGTGCCTTGCGCGATCGACACCGGTATCGAATAGAACTTGGTCCACAGCGTTCGCGGCTGCGGACCTTCTTGGATCATCGCGATCCGCACCGGCACGCTGACGGCGCCCGGGCCACCTTTCGGCCCGACCAGCACGCGCCCTTCGATGCCGACCCTCACCGTCATGGTATCGCCGAGCACGGTGCACTCGCGCGCCAGCTGACCGAGCGATGCCTGATAGCGGATGGCGGTGGGGCCGGTTCCCGGCGGAATCTGCCAGGTGGCGGCACCGGTTCGCACGGTGACTTGCGGGCAATCCACATCGGAGGTGCGCGTCGGCCCGGAGGCATAGGGCACCTCGCCGCTCCCTTCGTAGACCTGTGGCGGCGTCTGCTGTCCGGGCGGAGCGGGAGTCGACGAGAAGATATTGCCCATCGGCCCCAGCACGCTCTCAACCGAAGCGCAGCCCGCGACCGTGAGGCCGGCGAGCAATATGGCAACGCCCGGCCGTAATGGCATTATCCGCCGTCTCGATGAATGCCGCATGACACCACTACCTCCCGCCCCACTGCCGGAATTTATAGCAGTGTCCCTCGCCGTGCGCGACCCGTTCAACGGCCGATTGGCGCTATGCCTTGGGGCCGCCCGACCAGGGTTACCAGAAGCCGGTCGTCGGCGAGAAACCGCTTGGCGGCCCGCCGCACGTCCTCGGCGGTTACCGCCTCGACCAGGCCGTTGCGCCGGTCGATATAGTCGATGCCGAGATTCTCCAGCTGAATCTCCAGCAATTGGCCCGCGATCTTGCCGGAGGTATCGAACCGCAACGCATAGGAGCCGACCAAAAAGCTCTTGGCCTTCTCCAGCTCCTCGGCCGTCGGCCCTTCGGCGGCGATGCGCCTGATCTCCTCCGTAATGACCGCAAGCAATTCGGCCGCACGGTCGTTCCGGGTGGATACGCTGCCCATGAACAGCCCGGCATGGTCGAGCGGCGCTAGATGGGATTGGATGGAATAGGCGAGCCCGCGCCGCTCCCGCACCTCGCGAAAGAGCCGCGAAGCGAAACCGCCTCCGCCGAGGACATGGTTGAGCACATAGGCGGCGATGAAGTCGGGGTCGGAACGCTTGAGCCCGAGGCCGCCGAAGGCAATCACCGTCTGCGGCACGTCGAGATCGATGACCTCGCGCGAGCCGAGCCCCTGGGGCGCCACGTCGGCGATCGGCGCGAGCTTCGGTTCCGCCGGCAATGCGCCGAACGCCTTGTCGATCAACACGGCGAGCGCGGCCGCGTCGATCGCGCCGACCACGGCGATCTTCAAGGTCGAGCGCGCGAGCACCTGGCCTACATAGCGCTTGAGATCTTCGACAGTGATCTTCGGCACCGAGTCGAGCGTGCCCTGCACCGGCCGTCCATAGGGATGGCCGGGGAAGGCGCGGGCGAACCAGCGCAGCGACACGATATCGCCGGGGCTGGTCGACTGGCGCCGAAGCCCGGCGAGCATGCCGGCGCGCACGCGCTCGACGGCTTCGACGTCGAAGCGCGGCACGGTGAGCGCGAGCCGCAACAGTTCGAAGGCCTCGTCGCGATTTTCCGAAAGCGTCCTGAGCGAGCCGCGCAGCGTGTCGCGCGCTGCGCTGAAGCCGAGGTTGATGGCGCGCGCCTCGAGGCGCTCATGGAACGCGCGCGCGTCGAGATCGCCGGCGCCTTCGTCGAGCAGCGCGGCCGCGAAATTGGCGACGCCGGGCTTGTCCTCGGGATCCTGATTGGCGCCGCCTGTGATGCCGAATTGCAGCGACAGCATCGGCAGCGTGTCGTCGCGCACCAGCCAGGCTTCGATCCCGGCCGGCGTCACGATGCGTTCGATCTTGGCCGCGCGCGAGGCGTCGGGGGCGGCGGAAACGAGGGCTAAGCTCATGGTTGCGAGGACCAGGCGGCGGATCACGAGCGCTTCTCCGGCGCGGCCGGCGTCTTGATGAGATGACCGGTCACGGCGCGCCGTAGATCGAGATAGTTCTTCGCCGCGCTGCGCACTTCTTCTGCGGTCACCGCACGGATGCGGTCGGGCCAGGTCTTCACGTGATCGACGGAGAGGCCGATGATCAGCGTAGCGCCGTAGATGCGCGCGAGCGTCGCCTGGCTGTCCTGCGAGTAGATCGTATCGGCGATCAGCCGGGTCTTGGTTCGCGCCAGCTCTTCATCGGTCACGCCGTTGGTCGCAACCTCGGCGATGACGGCATCGGCGGCTTTCTCGAGATCGTCGAGCGAAACTCCCGGACGCGGCGAGGCGTAAATGCCGAAGCGCGTCGCGTCGATGGCCGTGCCCTGGTACCAGGCGCCGGCATTGGCGGCGATCCCCTTCTCGACCACGAGCGTCCGATAGAGCCGGCTGGTGGAGCCGTTGCCGAGGATCTGGCTCAGCACTTCGAGCGCCTCGCCTTCGCCCGGTTTGGCCGTGCGATACGACGGCACCAGATAGGAACGGCTCAGGCTCGGCTGTGCCACGCGCGCGTCGGCGAGCACCACGCGCCGGTGCGCCAGCGGGCTCGGCTCGAGCGGCCGCATGCGCGGCTTGATCTGCGGCTGCTGCACGAGCTTGCCGTAGGTCTTGTCCGCGAGCGCCCGCACTTCGTCGGCGCCGACATCGCCGGAAATCACCAGCACCGCGTTGTTCGGCGCATAGTGCCGGCGATAGAACGCGATCGCGTCGTCGCGATTGAGCAGACGAATCTCGTGCTCCCAGCCGATCACCGGCCGGCCATAGGGATGATTGACATAAGAGCGCGGCCTGCGCGGCCTCGGAGAGTTGCGCGCCCGGATCGTTGTCGGTGCGCGTGCGGCGCTCCTCCAACACGACCTCGCGCTCCGGCAACACGTTTGCGTCGGTGAGCACCAAGCCGGTCATGCGATCGGCTTCGAATTCCATCAGGGTGCCCAAATGCTCGCGCGCGACGCGCTGGAAATAGGCGGTGTAATCCGGCCCGGTGAACGCGTTCTCCTGCCCGCCGATGGCGGCGACGACCTGGGAGAATTTGCCGCGCCGGATTTTTGGCCGTGCCCTTGAACATCAGGTGCTCGAGGAAATGCGCGAGCCCCGACTTGCCCGGTTCCTCGTCGGCGGAGCCGACGCGATACCAGATCATGTGCGTGACCACCGGCGCGCGGCGGTCGGGGATCACGACCACCTCGAGGCCGTTGCCGAGCACGAAACGGGTGATCTCGGGCCCGGCCGTCGACGCGGGCGCGGGCGGTATCGCGATCGTGGCGGTTCCGGCGATGGCGAGCGCGGCAATGGTCTGCATCAGCAACCTGGGCACGGGATTCAAAATCTCCGGCGCGGACTGCGCCCTGTTGCCATCCCCGGTCGCGGGATCGGCGTCGACGCGCACCGACGCACGACGCGCCTTGGAGCGAGAACGAGCAAGAAGCTCACTGCTTCATCTTGTCTCCGTCCGCCAGCTGCTTATCCATCACATTGCGAGGCGCGGTGGACGGCTTGTCCTTCTCGACCACGCCATAGGGCGCATTCGGAGAGGGCGTCTGATAGCCGGGCGGCGGCTCGGTCAAGCGCGTGCGCGGCGGCTCGCCGGTGAAGGCGATCGGCTTCTCCTGCCTCGTACTTGAACATGCCGAAGAAGCCTTTCGGGGCCGCCTGCATTTCACGGCCGGCGGTAATCTCCTCGCCGACCTTCGTAGTTCGGGGTGCGTCGTAGCGGTGCGAGCGATGGTGCCGCGGCGGATCTCCGCGGGCGTGAGCGCGCGACCGGTATGGAAATCGCCGCGCCGTTGGTCGATCGGCAGCTGGTCATAGCGCTTCTGCTCGCGCTGACGCGCGATCTCGGGATCGGCCGGCCAATCGGGAACCGCGGCGGTGATATCGGTGGGGCTCTGCGGCAACGGCAACTCGGTGCTCGGCGGCACCACCAGCGGCGGGCGCTCGCGGTATTCGATGTCGGGCGTGTCGCCCGGGATCGCGAGCAGACCGAAATTTCCGAGCATGCGTTGCAGCGGAGTCGGCCCTTCTTCCTGCGCCATGACCGGCGCGGTCGCGGCGCAGCCGAGCGCCAACGCGAGCGGCATCGCCAGCAGCGTATGCGAAAAGCGGCTGCGCATTGCTCCCTGCTCCTTTTCGGATCGTTGGCCGATCAAGTTCCCGTAGATGGCGGCCTTTTCGTGGCACCGCCGAATACCGCATCGTACAAGAGCCCCACGACCCCGGCAACGATGGCCGAATCGGCGACATTGAAGACATACCAGCGCCAGCCGAAGGCGTGCAGCGAGACGAAATCCACGACCGCCCCGTGAATCGCCCGGTCCACGGCATTGCCGATGGCCCCGCCGATCAGGAGCCCAAGGGCGGCGGCGACCAGCCGGGAGCCGGTGCGGCCGAGCCAAACGACGAACAGGCCGGCCGCCGCGAGGCTGATGGCGATCAGCACATAGCGCCCGAGATCGCTGTCCTGCGGCCACAAGCCGTAGCTGATGCCGCGGTTGTAGGTGAGCGAGAGGTCGAGGAACGGCGTGACCGAATAGC
The DNA here is from genome assembly GCA_963772885.1 of uncultured Alphaproteobacteria bacterium. Classification (GTDB taxonomy): domain Bacteria; phylum Pseudomonadota; class Alphaproteobacteria; order Rhizobiales; family Xanthobacteraceae; genus JAHFPN01. Next base: position 5,236 of record CAVYZC010000003.1, read on the forward strand.
CGATCGCCGGGCGAAAGATTCAGCACCTGGAGCACGACGAACTTGGTCGCCTGATCGGCAATCAGCGTCGCCGCGGCGATCGCCAGACCGAATCGGAGCTGGCCGCGCACTCCTGCTACTCCGCCGCGCGTTGCGCGGCGTAGAACTCGCGCAGCGCCTGTGCGTCGCGCGGCGTCACGTCGGGATATTGCGGATCGGAGCCGACGGCAGGCGAAATCTTCCAGGAGCGGGCGCATTTGGTCCCGCGGGCGCGGTTGGTCACGACGGCAACGCCCGGCACCTCGGGAAGCCGGAAGGCGTCCGCCGGGCCCTCGCCTTCGACCAGCGTCGCGGCCGAGGTGATGCATATTTCGGCGAGGTCGACGTCGACCAGGGCGGCGAACAGATCGGAATCGGTGACATAGACGAACGGGTCGGCCTCGAGCGACGCGCCGATGCGTTTTTGCGCGCGCTCCACTTCCAGCGCGCCGGTGACGACCCGGCGCACGAGACGGATCTTCCGCCATTTCTCGGCGAGCGCCTCGTCGCGCCAGCGCGCCGGCACCTTCGGGAAAAGTCTGCAGGTGCACCGATCCGGTCTCGGACGGATGGCGCGCGAGCCAGACTTCCTCGGCGGTGAACGCCAGCACCGGCGCCAGCCACGTACACAAGACATTTATGCAGCTCGTCGAGCACCGTCAGGCACGCCTTGCGCGTCACCGAGGAGATCGGGTCGCAATAGAGCGCGTCCTTGCGCACGTCGAAATAGAACGCGGACAGCTCCGTGTTCATGAACGAGTTGAGCGCGGCGAACACCCGCTTGTAGTCGAACTCGGCGTAGCCGCGGCGCACCACTTCGTCGAGCTCGGCGAGCCGATGCAGGATCAGCCGCTCGAGCTCGGGCATTTTCTCGAACGGCACGCGGTCCGTTTCCTTGAAATGATGCAGGCTGCCCAGGAGCCAGCGCAGCGTGTTGCGCAGCTTGCGGTAAGTCTCCACGAAATTCTTGATGATTTCCGGACCGAAGCGCACATCATCGGCATAGTCCGAGGCGGCGGCCCACAGCCGCAAGATGTCGGCGCCCGAATTGCGGATGACCTCGTCGGGCGATACGACGTTGCCGAGCGACTTCGACATCTTGTCCACGCCCTTCTCGTCGAGCAGGAAACCGTGGGTGAGCACGACGTCGTAAGGCGGAACGCCCCGCGTGCCGCAGATTCGAGCAGCGAGGACTGAAACCAGCCCCGGTGCTGATCGGAGCCTTCGAGATACATCACCGTGTCGCGCCCGCCGTCGCGCGTGCGCTTGACCTTCAAGTCCTTCGCGCACCTCCAGCGTGAAGGCGTGGGTCGAGCCGGAATCGAACCACACGTCGAGGATGTCGGTCACCTTCTCGTAGTCCGGCAGGCTTGTAGTCGGGCGCGAGGAAGCGCGCGCCGTCCTTGTCGGCGAACCAGGCATCGGCGCCTTCCTTCTCGAACGCGTCGGCGATGCGCTTGTTGACGCGCTCGTCCTTCAGCACCTCGCTGCGTCTCTTTGTGCACGAACACCGTGATCGGCACGCCCCAGGCGCGCTGGCGCGAGATCACCCAGTCGGGCTTCGCCTCGATCATGCCGTTGATGCGGTTCTCGCCGTTCGGCGGCACCCACTGCACGGTCTTGATGCCGTCGAGCGCGCGCTTGCGCAGCGTGTCGCCCGGCCCCGCGATGTCTTTATCCATCGCGATGAACCATTGCGGCGTGTTGCGGAAGATGATCGGCTTCTTCGAGCGCCAGGAATGCGGATATTGATGCTTCAGGCGCCCGCGCGCGATCAGCATGCCGGCGTCTTCGAGCGCCTTGATCACCGCCTCGTTGGCGTCGCCCTTTTCGCCCTTGTCGGTAAGCACGCGCTTGCCCTCGAAGCCCGGCGCTTCCTTGGTGAAAGCGACCGTCGGCATCGACCGTGAAGGGGATCGCGTCTCGATGCTACGCTTCTCAAGTCGCAGCGCGTTCGCGGTCCAGATATCGAAGTCGTCGCGGCCGTGACCCGGCGCCGTATGCACGAAAGCCGGTGCCGTCCTCGTCGGTGACGTGGTCGCCTTCGAGCAGCGGAACATCAAATTCATATCCACTTCGCTACGCAGCGGATGTGCGCACATTCAGATCCAGTTGATGCCGGGACCGTCAGGATCGCGCTTCAATTCAAGCCACCGCTTCAACTTTTGCTGACTTCTTACTCGGCAGCGAGCTTATCTGCCAAGAATAAATCGTCGCCACGCTTCGCCCAATTGTCTTCGGGCGCTTCTGTAACCTCATACAGGCCGTACTTGATTTTTGGAGAATAGCTGATCGCTCGATTGCCTGGGATTGTCCACGGCGTAGTGGTCCAGATCACGACTGAAGCTTCACTTGCAGCCGTCATTGACTCGTCAGCGTCGAGTACTACGGAGCTTCTGCATAGTACCGGAAACTTCACCCACACCGTATCGCTGGTGTAGTCCTCGTACTCGACCTCGGCCTCCGCCAGCGCGGTCTTCTCGACCACCGACCACATCACCGGCTTCGAGCCGCGATAGAGCTGGCCGCTCATGGCGAACTTCATCAGCTCGCGCGCGATCTGCGCCTCGGCCGCGAAGCTCATGGTGGTGTAGTAAGTGTCCCAGTCGCCCACGACCGCCGAGCCGCATGAACTCGGCGCGCTGCACCTCGACCCAGTGTTCGGCGAAGTCGCGACACACGCGCCGAAACTCGATGACCGGGACCTGGTCCTTGTTCTTGTTCTTGGCGCGATATTCCTCCTCGACCTTCCATTCGATCGGCAGCCCGTGACAGTCCCATCCCGGCACGTAGTTCGAATCGTAGCCGAGCATCTGGTGCGTACCGCACCACGATGTCCTTGAGCAATCTTGTCGAGCGCCGTACCCATATGGATGTGACCGTTCGCATAGGGCGGCCCGTCATGCAGGATGAAACGGTCGCGGCCCTTGCTCGCCTCGCGCAGGCGCTTGTAGAGGCCGAGCTTCTCCCAGCGCTCCAAAAGTTTCGGCTCGCGCTCGGGCAGCGCGGCGCGCATGGGAAAATCGGTCTGGGGCAGGAACAGCGTGGCGCTGTAGTCGCCGGCTTTGTCGGTCATGGACGGATCTCGCGGAGGGCTCGGGTTGAGGTGACGGCTGCGTGTCGCCGGCTCCGCCCGTGCCGAAGGCTCAGGCGGATGCCGTGCCCGTAATTCGCGAAATCGCCGTTGCCGGTATCGAGCGCGCGTCCATGGCGGGGGTAGTAGCAGGCGTGCCAATTCCCGGCAAGACCGCGCGGTCATCGGGCCGCCGACAGGATCGCCCGCGCCTTTTCGCTATCGCGCTTCATCTCGGCGACCAGCGCCTCGACCGAGGCGAACTTGGCCTCGGGCCGGATGAAATCGAGGAACTCGACCGTGAGCGCCTGGCCGTAGAGCTCGCCCGAGAAATCGAACAGATAAACTTCCAGCAGCGCCGCCCCGTCGTCGAACTGCGGCCGGCGGCCGAAGCTCGCCACCGCATCGAAGCGCTTGTCGCCGACATAGGCGCGCACCGCATAAATCCCGTGCTTCAGCCCGCACGCCGGATCGAGCGCGATATTGGCGGTCGGGAAGCCGAGCTCGCGGCCGCGCTGCGCGCCGCGGATCACTTCACCTTCGACGAACCAGGTATGACCGAGCAGCTCGGTCGCATCGCGCACCCGGCCTTCGCCGAGCGCCGCGCGGATCAGGCCCGACGAGAGCGGCCGTCCGCCCTCGAGCAGCTGCTGCACGAGCTGCACCTCGAAGCCGCGGCGCGCGCCCTGCTCTTTCAGAAATTCCGGCGTGCCCAGCCGCTTCTTGCCGAAATGGAAATCGGCGCCCACGACCACGCCGCGAATGCCGAGCCGCTTCACCAGAATGTCGGCGACGAACGCTTCGGCCGAAACCTCCGCGAGTTCGGCGTCGAAGCGCATCACCACCGCGCCGTCGAGCCCCGCGCCGGCGAGCAGCCGCAGCTTCGCGGGCTCGGGCGTCAGCCGGAACAAGGGCTCGTTCGGCCGGAAGAACATCCGCGGATGCGGCTCGAAGGTGAGCGCCAGCGCCGGCGCCTTGGCGGCCTTGGCGCGAGCCGTCGTCGCGTCGATCACGGCGCGATGGCCGCGATGCACGCCGTCGAAATTGCCGATCGCGACGAAGCCGCCCTTGAGCCGCGACGGCATCGGGTCGCGGTCACGAATTACCGCAAAGGCGGTCGAAATCGACGGGGGAACGGCCATGGGACCAAGGTTCGGGAGGCGGCGCACCGTATGCAGCGACCTTAGGCTCTACAAGGGCCTGCAGCGCGCCGGATATCGCGGAAACAGCCAGTTAACGCAATATCAAGTCTGCCCACCTACCGTTTACGCAGGGGCTGCCTGCAACTGTCTGCGGCCCCCTGCGCGGAGCGTATTCGATGGCGGCCGATCAAACCATGCAAATCCTGGTCGTCGACGACTATCGGACGATGATCCGGATCATTCGCAATCTTCTGAAGCAGATCGGCTACGAACACGTCGACGAAGCCACCGACGGCTCCGAGGCGCTCACCAAGATGCGCGGCAAGCGCTACGGCCTCATCATCTCCGATTGGAACATGGAGCCGATGACCGGCTACGAGTTCCTGAAAGAAGTGCGCGCCGATCCGGCGCTCGCGCCGACGCCCTTCATCATGGTCACCGCCGAATCCAAGACCGAGAACGTGATCGCCGCCAAGAAGGCGGGCGTGAACAACTATATCGTCAAGCCCTTCAACGCGCAGACGCTGAAGAACAAGATCGACGCCGTATTCGCCGCCTGATCGCGGCGCGGCCGCGTCTGCTGGGGGCGCAATGCCATCCGTTGAAATCGACAAGCTCGATCGCCTGGTCGCGTTTCTGAGGAAGAAGCGCGGCGAGCACGCCTCGATCGCCGAAGTCACGGCGCTCGCCGAGGTGATGGCCAATTCGCTGCACGACTTCTATCGGATGCTGCATACGAGCGTGCACACCGAGCTCAAGGACATCGCCGATTATATCGGGCGCACGCGCGGCGAAATCGCAGCGCTTCGCCCCAACGAGTTGCACCGCTTGCATATCCCCGCCGCCCGCAACGAGCTCGCCGCCGTCGTGCAGCTGACGGAGGCCGCGACCCACAGCATCATGGAGCGCGCCGAGGCGGTCATGTCCGCGGAAATTTCCGATCTCGCCGCCTACAAGGCGTTCGTCAATGCCCGCCTGGTCGCGGTCATCGAGGCCTGCTCGTTCCAGGACATTACCGGGCAGCGCATCGCCAAGGTGGCCGAGATGCTCGGCCAGATCGAAGAGCGTATCGCGCGCTTCGCCATGGCGACGCGCGTCGCCGATGCCGAAGGACCGAAGAGCGAGTACGAAGCTGCGGCCGCCGGGCGCAAACACCGTCTCATGCTCAACGGTCCCGCCGCCAAGGGCGAGGGCAACGGCCAGCACGACGTCGATTTCCTGCTCGACGCGAAGAAGCCGACCGTCACCCAGACCGAGATCGACAAGCTGTTCGTCTGAGCCGGCGATCGCAAATTTCCCCTCTCCCCGTTACACGGGGAGAGAGGAAAAAATTACCACACCAGCCGCTTGATCAAAGCCGCGGGCCAGGCGCCGGCCTCCGCGAACAGATGCGCGAGCCGCTCTGTAACGGGCTCGCCGCGCTCGTCCAGCACTTCCACCGCGTGGATCCCGCCGAACACGAACAACGTGTCGAAACCCTGCGTCACCGCGCCCAATAGATCCGTGCGAACGCCGTCGCCGATCGCGAGCACGCGCTCGCGCCCGACCGCGCTCCCGCGAATCCTTGCCGCCTGCGCGAGCGCGCTCTGGTAGACCGGGGCATAGGGCTTGCCCGCATAGACCACCTCGCCGCCGAGCGCCGCATAGCGCTCGGCCAGCGCGCCGGCGCACCAGATCAGCCGGTCGCCGCGCTCGACCACGATGTCCGGGTTCGCGCAGATCATCGGTAGCCCGCGCTCGCGGATGCGTGCGAGCATTTCGCGATAGTCGTCGGGCGTCTCCTTGTTGTCGTCGAAGAGACCGGTGCAGACCACCAGCTCGGCCTCCTCCAGCGCCACGAGCTTCACGTCGAGCCCGTGATAGTTCGGATGGTCCCGCTCAGGGCCCAGATGATAGAGCCGCACGCCCGGCCGCTTGGCGAGTTCCTCGCGGGTCACGTCGCCCGACGCGATGATGGTGTCGTATGCGCCGCCGGGGACACGCAGGCCTTCGAGCTGCTTTCGGATCACCGCGCCCGGCCGCGGGGCATTCGAGATCAGGATGACGGTGGCGCCCTGCGCGCGGACGCGCTGCAGCGCCGTGACCGCCTCGGGAAACGCGGCGACACCGTTGTGCACCACGCCCCACACGTCGCAAAGAATGAGATCGTAGCGCGAGGCGATCGAGGCGAGGCCCGCGATCATGGGCGGCACGGCGGCTTGCATCATGCGACTTGCTGCGGCGTTAGCGGTCCGGCCCGGCGGCGGCCTCGACCAAAACCTTCTCGGCCGCTTCGAGCTCCGGCGCGCGGCCGCTCAAGACCTCGGCCCGAACCGGCCGTGGCGGCGCGAACAGGAAGCCCTGGCCATAGCGCACGTCGTGGTCGAGCAGATCCACGACCGCACCCTCGTTCTCGATCCGGATCACCACGAGATCGATGCCCTGCCGGCCCAATAGATCGGCGAGATCGGCCGGATGGACGGCCGAGCCGGGACCACGGCTGCGCTGCAGCATGATCTCGACCGGAACCTTGACGAAACGGATGCCGCGTTCGGCGAGCGCGCGCGGGTCGATCCGCAAGTCCTCGGTGCGGTCGAGGGCGAAGCGGAAGCCGCGCTCCGCCAGCGCCGACATGCGCTCGTGCTCCGCCGGCCCCAGCGCGCGGAATGCCTCCTGCGAAATCTCGATGATCAGCGAGGGCGCCAGCGCCCGGTTCACGTCGAGCAGCGCCAGAATATCGCCGAAGAAAGAAGCATCCGCGAAGGTCTCGCGCGAGAAATTCACGAACAGGCCGACCTCCCGGTTCATCGCCGCGAGCCGGCGGACGACCTGGACGCAGCTTCGCATCATGCGAAGATCGATGCGTTGCAGCAGGCCGAACGCGCGCGCACTCTCGAGAAAACGCTCGGGCTCGATCAGCGCGCCGTCGGCCAGCTTGATGCGCGCCAGCGCCTCGTAGAAGCGCACCTTGCGTTGCGGCAGCGTGACCACCGGCTGCAGATAGAGCTCGATGCGTCCGGCATCGACCGCTTCGCGCAACAGCCGCCGCATGTCTTCCTCGTTATGGCCGGGGAACGGTCTCGGCAACGGCTTTCTCGCCCGCGGCCGGAACTTCGGCGCCCTTTGCCGGGGCCAGCCGCGTATCGCGCGCCGCAACTACGTCGGCGATCTCCTCGACCCGCTTGACCAGCGCGTCCATCTCCTGCGCCAGCGGTCCGGTGACCGAGCGGAGATCCGCGACCGGCGCTCCCTCGAGCGCGCTGACGCGACGGCCGAGTTCGCCCACCTCGCGCGCGATATTGGCCGCCGCGCGCGCAAGATCCTCGTAGCGCCCGGCCATCTCGGCCCGATCGCGGCGGCGCGCCGCAAACACCTGGTAGGTCATCAGCGCGAACAGCAGCGCCAGCGCGGCCAGGCTTGCTTCGACCGGTGTATAGCCCGCCCAGAAATGCACCACCGCTCCGGCGGAGGCGGCGATCAGCGCCATGCAGGTCGCAACGAAAAGAGAGCCGAAGCCTTGCATGCTTGGTGAGACCGCTGGAGCCAGCGCCGATCTACTCACAATTCAGCGCACTCCACCATAGCCGGATGGCCGGTGGCGCGGAAGCGCTCAGGCCGGCGCCGGCGTCGTTTTCTCATCGGCCACGATGCGGCCGTCGACGATGCGCACCTGCCGGTCCATGCGCGCGGCCAGCGCAAGGTCGTGGGTCACGGCGACGACGGTCTTGCCGCGCTCGTGCACGAGACTGCGCAACAGATCGAATACCTGCGCGCTCGACTTGGTATCGAGGCTGCCGGTCGGCTCGTCGGCGAGCACCACCGGCGGCTCGTTGGCCAGCGCACGGGCCACCGCCACGCGCTGGCGCTGGCCGCCGGAAATCTGATCCGGCAGCTTGTTCCGGTGGTCCGCCAGCCCCAGCGAATCCAGGAGCCCTTCGGCGCGGACGCGGATTTCACGCTCGGACAGTGCGCCGAGCGCGCGCATCGGCAGCGCGACGTTCTCGGTCAGGCTGAATTCCGGCAGCAGGAAATGGAACTGGAAGACGAACCCGAGTTGCGACAGCCGCGTCTTCGCCCGCTCGTCTTCGGACATGGCGGTCGTCGATCGGCCCCCGATCAGCACGTCGCCTTCGGTCGGCAGGTCGAGCAGGCCCAGGAGATAGAGCAGCGACGATTTACCCGATCCGGAAGGCCCGGTGATCGCCACGAACTCCCGGGGCCAGATCGCCAGATTCACCGATTGCACCAACGTCACCGGCACGATGCCGGGCAACACACGCGTGACGTTCTTGGCTTCGATCAGCGGCTCGCTCACGTCGCCCCCCGGATGATCTCGACCGGATGCACGCGTGCCGCCTTGCGTGCCGGGAAGTAGCCCGCCACGAGCGACGACCCGATCGCGACGGCCGCGGCGATGAGATAGTGATAATAGGCGTACTTGAGTGGAAGGTGCGTGGCGTCGATGAACGGTGTCTTGATCTCGACGGTGCCGAGCACCAGACACATCAAATAGCCGAGCACCCATCCGACCAGCGCGCCGGAAAGTCCGATCATCATCGATTCGAGCACGAAGACCCGCCGCACCGTGCTTTCACTGAAACCGAGCGACTTCATGATCGCGATGTCGCGCGATTTCTCGTGGGTGATCGTCGAGATGATATTGTAGGTGCCGAAGCTCGCGACCAGTAGGATCGCGCCGACCACCGTATACATGATGAAGTTGCGCACCTGGAACGCCGAGAGCAGCTCTTCCTGCGCTTCCTGCCAGGACACGGACTTGTATCCGCTCTCGGCGGCGACACGAATTGCGACGTCGCGCCCAACCATCGGATCGTCAAGGCGCACGCGAATCTCGTTCACCAGCCCGGTCTGGCCCTCGAGAATCTGCGCGGTCTTGATCAACACGTAGGCCGCGTTATCGTCCACCTGTCGGACGCCCGAATGGAACATGCCGACGATCGTGCCGTTGATGCGAATGTTGCGGGTACCGGAGATAGTAACGTTGGCGCCGACCTTGGCCGCAAGTTTTTCGGCCAGCCGGTCGCCGAGAATGATGGCGTTGGTCGCCCGATAGAGCGACGACAGCTCGCCCTGGCGCATCTGCGTCTCCAGGTTCGAGACCTTCCCTTCGCTGCGCGGGTCGATGCCGGTGATCGAGACCGCCACGTCACGGCCGGAATAGCGGAGCAAGCCCTTGGAGGTGACGGAAGGCGTCATCGAGCCCTGAATCCATGCCTCCATCGACGCAATCGTCGCCATCGGGTTCTTGATGCCGCGGCGGCGTATCTCGGGCTTCAGCCCGTGAATTTCGGCGGCGGCATACCGCTCCTCGCTCGGCTGTAATGTCGGCTGGCTACGCTCGTCCGAGATGGTCACGTGCGGCAATACATTGACCAGCGTCTTGATGAAATCGTCCTGCGAGCCCTCCATCAGGGAGGCCATCATGATCGAAAAGCCGACGCCGGTGGCGACCCCGAATCCGGCAATCAGAGTCTGCCGCGCGCGCGTACGCACGTGGGTCCAGGCGATATTGAGAACGAGATTCATTTCTTGGCCGCGGCCGTAACGTTCACCCGCGCGCCGTCGGCGAGTCCCGGCGGCACCGGGGCCAGCACGATCTCGCCTTCCTTCAGGCCGCTCACGATCTCGGTCGCCCGCGTGCCGCGCAAGCCCACCTCGACCTTGCGCCGGTAGGCGCGCGAGCCTTCGACCACGAACACATCGCCGCCCACCACCGCCACCGGGGGCACCAGCAGCACATCGGCCTTCTCGCGCGTGACGATATTGGCCTCGACGCTCATGCCGACGCGAAGCGGCGTGTCGTCCGGCAGCGCCACCTTGACGCGATAGGTCTTGGCTACCGGATCGCCTGCGGGAGTGACTTCGCTGACGGTTCCCAGAAGCAGCTGCCCGGTGAAAGCCTCGGTCCGCAGCAGCACCTTCATGCCGTTCCAAACGCGCGGGATATCTTCTTCGTTCACCTCCGCCACCACCTGCAACGGCTTCGGCAGACCGATGCGGTAAAGGACGTTATTGGAGTCGACGATCTCGCCGACCTCGCCGTCCTCGCGCAGCACCACGCCGTCCATCGGCGCGACCAGGCGGTAATAGTCGAGCCGTTCGGTCTGCGCAGAGATCAAGGCACGCGTGCGCGTGAGCTCGCTCGTGGCCCGCTCGAAGGCCTGGCTGGTTGTGACGTTTCGCGCCATCAGTTCGGTCTGCCGCTCGAGCTCGCGCCGGTCGAAAACCTCCCGCGCCTTGAGCTCGTTGAGCGTCGCTTGCGCCTCCTTGTCATCGAGCCGGGCGAGCAGCTCGCCGGCCTTCACTTCCTTGCCTTCGCAGCGGCAACGCTCGACGATGCGGCCCTTGATCAGGGGCGTGACCTTGGACCAGCGCACCGGTTCGACCGCGCCGGTCGCGTAGACGATCTCGGCCGCGCTCCCGCGCTCGACGCGCACCGCGGTCACCGCGATCGGCCGTCCGAAATTCCAGTAGACGGCGGCTGCGACTGCAACGGCCAGCACGAGCAGCGCGATTATTCGGCTCTGAAGTCATGCGTTCTCCGGATCGGTCCTTGCGGCCTCAGGGACAAGATATCGGGCGCCGAGGTGCAATCCAACGCCTTCGGCTGGATGATCGTGCGCATCGAAACGGGCTAATAGCGGGCGGTCACGGCCGCGGTGGAACGATGGCATAGTGGATATTGACCGGTCGCACCTGCGCAGAAGTCTGCCGTTGCAGCACGAATGGCGGCCGGAGCTGCATATTCGGAAATGTGTCGAGCCACTGCCGCAGCCTTGCTTCATTGTCCCCGACCCAGACCAGAACCAGGCCGCGTCGGCGCAAGTCGTCCACGTCGACCCACGGGCTCAGCTTCGGGTCGCCCATGACGACAACGTGCGGGCGGTCGGGTGAATAGACCGCGACGTTGTTGGCGGAGAATTCGCCGCCGCCCACATAAACGAGCGGCGAGCCGGTGGCCTGCCGCCATTCGCGGGTGATGATCTCGGCAAGCTGGCGACCCGGGAACTGGGTTGCCTTGGGCCGATCGCGCGCGAACGGCTCGTACAGTTCGATCACCGTATAGGCGGCCGGCATCGCCAAGAGGACGGCGAGCGCTCCAGCAGCAAACATGCGGAGCCTTCGCTGATCGTCGATCGGCTTCGCCCACATCAGGACAGCGAGCGGCGCGAACGACCATAGCGGATAGCCCCACAGCGCTACCGGAAGTCGCCCGAGTAGCGCGGCGACAATCGTGGTGATCGCGAAAGGGCCGAACGCGATCGCAGTCACATAGCGCCGCGCGAACGAGGCATCGGCCGATGACGCAGGTGCCAGCTGGAACCCGCGGCGCCCGATGAGCAGAGCGAGAAGCAACATCACCGGCAACAGGAAATACCCCTGACTCGCAATCCAGCGCACCGGAAATTCGACGTACTCATACCAATGGGCCGCACCGACGGCGCGGGCATCGACGTAGCGGAACGGCATGAAGTCGTTCTTCACCAACCACCATAGGTTCGGCCCGATCACCACCAGAAATGCGAGCGCCATCAAATAGGGCCCGGGCGTTCGCCAGGCGCGCCGCGCCACCGGGTCGAGCAGAAGGAACAGACTTAACGTCGCCGCCAACGCGAATGCCGCGTATTTCGACCAGAACGCCAACGCAAGAAAAGCGCCGGCCAAGAGCCAGTCCAATGCGCGTTCGCGGGTGATTGCACGATAAAAAAACAGCCCAGCGAACGCCCAGAACGGCAATTGCATGATGTCGTGTGAGAACTTCACGGCCGAGAAATTGTAGAAATGGATGCCTTCGAGCGCGAGCACGGCGACAAGCGCCTTAAGCTCGCCGGCTACCTCGCGGGCGAGCAGCCACACCGCGTAGAAGCAAACAACAACGGCGAGCGGGCCAAGCACGTAGACCACGTCGACATGGCCGACGATGCGATAAGCCAGGTCGGACACCCACCACGGCAAGGGCGGATGCTTCCAGTAGCCGAGTTGCCACTCCTTGCCGAGCGCGAGGCCCTCAACGAGGTCGAGCTGAAGGTTGAGACAGACGAGGATCGGCAGGATGCTCCACACGACGAGGTGGAAGCCGAGTACCCAAAGCAGCACTTTGGCCGGCTCGCGCCGGGCCAGATCGACCACCGTGGCGAGCCTGGAGCCGACGGCCATCACGGTGTTGACCATCCCCGGTTTCCCCGTTGTACGCGGGAATGCGATCGGCCTGGATTGGCCCGCGTCCGTCGCCGGAATGAGTGCCCGACGGGCTGAACGACGTCAATCATCGATCATGCCGTCGGACTTGAGCGATGGGTGTTGCGTAGTCTGAGATTTCGATCGTGGCGGAGACCGAGGCGGATCAGCGGACGCCGGCGGCATTACAGCGCTAGGCCGTGGCGCGGATCAGACGCGCGAGCTTCTCGAAGATTTCGCCGATCTGCGCTTCCGAGACGATCAGCGGCGACGCCACCGCCAACGTATCGCCCATGCAGCGGATCATCACGCCCTCGTCGAAGAACGCGCGCTCCATCGCCTCGAAGCCGCGCTTGCCGACCGCGTCCGGCCGCGACGACAGATCGATGCCGACCGTGAGGCCGACGGTGCGGATGTCGAGCACGCCGGGCAGACCCTTCAGCCCCATGGCCGCGTCGGCCCAGATCGGCTCGAGCTTCTTCGCGCGCTCGATCAGACCTCTCGTCGCGATAGAGGTCGAGCGTCGCCAGCGCCGCCGCGCAAGCGAGCGGATGGGCGGAATAGGTATAGCCATGAAACAGCTCGATCACGTGCTCGGGCCCCTTCATGAAGGCGTCGTGGATCGGCTTGCGCACGATCACGCCGCCCATCGGCACGGTGCCCGAGGTGATGCCCTTGGCGAAGCAGATCATGTCCGGCACCACGCCATAGCGCTCGGCCGCGAACATGTGGCCGAGCCGGCCGAAGCCGGTGATGACCTCGTCGAAAATGAGAAGAATTCCATACTTGTTGCAGATCGCGCGCAGCCGCTCGAGATAGCCCTTGGGCGCCGGCAGCACGCCGGTGGCGCCGGCCATCGGCTCGACGATCACCGCGGCGATGGTCGAGGCATCGTGCAGCGCGACGATGCGCTCGAGCTCGTCGGCCAGATGCGCGCCCCATTCCGGCTCGCCCTTGGAGAACGCCTGCTTCTCCCGATTATAGGTGTGCGGCAGATGATCGACGCCCGCGAGCAGCGAGCCGAAATAGCGCCGGTTGGCGACGATGCCGCCGACGGAAATTCCGCCGAATCCGGCGCCGTGATAGCCGCGCTCGCGGCCGATCAGCCGCGTGCGCGTGCCCTCGCCGCGCGCATGCTGATAGGCGATGGCGATTTTCAGCGCCGTATCGCACGCTTCCGAACCCGAGTTGCAAAAGAACACATGATCGAGATCGCCCGGCGCCAGCGCGGCGATGCGGCTCGCCAGCACGAAGGCCTGCGGATGCGCGTACTGGAACGGCGGCGCGTAATCGAGCACGCCGGCCTGGGCGCGGATCGCTTCGACCACCGGCGCGCGATTGTGCCCGGCGTTGCAACACCAAAGTCCCGCGGTGGCGTCGAGCACCGGGCGCCCTTCGGGCGTGTAGTAATGCATGTCCTTGGAGCGGGCGACGAGGCGCGGCCGCTTCTTGAACGCCCGGTTGGCGGTGAACGGAAGCCAGAAGGCTTCGAGATCGTTGGGCTGCAGCGCGGGACTGGACGACATGGGCGGCTCCTGAATTCACCCTAGCCATAGCCCAAAGACATCCGTGCGGTCACGCCTCCAGCGGAAGCCCCGCATATTGTTCGGCCAGCGAGGCCTGCGCGTGTTCCGAAGAGGCAAGGTAATCGAGCTGGTTCTCCCGCGTGCGCTCCTCGAACGGCGTGTCGCCCGGGAAGCGGTGCAGGAGATTGGTCATCCACCAGGATAGCCGCTCGGCATTCCACACCCGGCGCAGCGCAGTGGCCGAATAATTCTTCAGATAGTCGTCGTTCTTCTTCGAATAATGCGCGGCCAGCGCGCGATGGAGATAGAACACGTCCGATACCGCCAGGTTCAACCCCTTGGCGCCGGTCGGCGGCACGATGTGCGCGGAGTCGCCCGCCAGGAACAGGCGGCCATATTGCATCGGCTCGGCGACGAAGCTGCGCAGCGGCGCGATCGATTTTTCGATCGACGGCCCGGTGGCGATCTTGTCCGCAATGTCCTTCGGGAAACGCGCCTTCAATTCCTTCCAGAACCGCTCGTCCGGCCAATCCTCGATCTTGGCGTCGAGATCGCATTGGATGTAGTAGCGGCTGAGCATGGGGCTGCGCATCGAGGCGAGCGCGAACCCCCGCTCGTGATGCGCATAGACGATATCGGGGAACGGCGGCGTTTCCGACATGATGCCGAGCCAGCCGAACGGATACTCCTTCTCGAACGTCTTGAGCTTCGCCGCCGGGATCGATTGACGGCTGACGCCGTGAAAGCCGTCGCAGCCGGCGACGAAGTCGCAATCGACGCGCTGGTTCTTTCCGTCCTTCACGAACGTCACGTAGGGACGATCCGACGTCAGGTCGTGCGGCTGCACGCCATCGGCTTCGTCGATGATGTGCCCGCCCGCTTTGTCTCTCGCCGCGTAGAGATCCTCGGTGATCGCCGTCTGGCCATAGGCCATCATCGGCTTGCCGGTGTATTTCAGCGTGTCGATGAGGAAGCGGTCGCGACCGGCCCAGACGATATAGGAGCCGGCGTGCACATGCCCTTCGCGATCCATGCGCTCGCCGAGACCGACATCGCGCAGGAGCTCCACCGTTCCCGGCTCCAGCACGCCGGCGCGGATGCGCTCCATCACATAGGCGCGGCTTTTGCGCTCCAGCACGATGCTCTCGATCCGGTTGAGATGGAGCATGTGCGAGAGCAAGCAGCCCGGCCGGCCCGCCGCCGATGATCGCTACCTGGGTTCGCATCGCCCTACCCCATAACCTTTGAGCATGAATTTCAGCCTTAGAACGGCGACTACCCGCGCCTTTGCGCCGCTCCCCGGCCCTTTGGCAAGGAACGGAAAAGGGTTTGTTTACCCTGTTTTGCCAAGCTCCATGCCGTTCGGGCTGTAAGCCCGAGGTTCAGTCCGCGTCGAGGGGTCGCCCGGACATGTCAGGTAGCTTGGGTTCGCCGGAACCCGTACGCGTCCTCGTCGTCGACGACGATCCGGCAGTGCGTCGCCTGCTGGCAAGCGCGCTCGCATCGCTCTCTTCCGCACCGGCCTTGATCCGCGAGGCGACGACCATCGCCGGCGGGATCGCGGCCGCGCAGGAAAGCGTGATGCACGCCGCCGTGGTCTGCCTCGATCTGCGCGGCGCCGCCGGCTCGATCGCGGCACTTCGCCGCGCCGGAATCCGCGGGCCGATTCTCGCCACCAGCCGCCAGGGCTCGGTCAGCGTCGCGGTCGATGCCATGCGCAACGGCGCCGACGATTTCGTGGTCAAACCCTTTCATCCCGCCGATCTCGCGCGCCGGCTCGCGCTGGCGCTGGAAGCGTCCGGCGCGCGCGACAGCGCCGACGGCCCGCTCCCGATCGACGCTCTGTTTCCGGCCGACGGCTTCGAAGGCTTCATCGGCGCGTCGGAGCCGATGCTCGCGCTCTACGATCAGATCGTCCGCGTCGCGCCTTCCAAGGCGCCGGTGTTCATCACCGGCGAGAGCGGCACCGGCAAGGAAGTCTGCGCCCAGGCGCTGCACGTGCGCTCGAATTGCGCCAAGGGACCGTTCATCGCGCTGAACTGCGGCGCCATCCCGCGCGAGCTGATGGAAAGCGAAATCTTCGGCCATGTGAAAGGCGCCTATACCGGCGCCCATGACGACCGCGCCGGCGCCGCCGAGCTGGCGCACGGCGGGACACTTTTTCTCGACGAAATCTGCGAGATGGATATCGGCCTGCAGGCCAAGCTCCTGCGCTTCATCCAGACCGGCACCGTGCGCCGCGTCGGCGACACCCGCGAGCGCGCGGTGGACGTGCGCTTCGTCTGCGCCACCAACCGCAATCCGAAGGCGGCCGTGGCCGACGGACGCTTCCGCGAGGATCTTTTTTACCGGCTGCACGTTCTGCCGCTCGAACTGCCGCCGCTGCGCGAACGCGCCGGCGACGTGGCGCTGCTCGCCCATTCCTTCCTCGCCCGCTTCGCCGAGGAAGAAGGCCGCGCGTTCTGCGGATTCGACGCGGAAGCCGCGCGCGTGCTCAAAGCGTACCCCTGGCCCGGCAATGTGCGCGAGCTGCAGAACGTGATCCGCCGCGTGGTGGTGCTGCATGACGGCGCGCAGGTGCGCGCCGAAATGCTGGCGCTGCCGCTTGCGCCCGCCAACGACTCCGACCCGCTGCCGCTGGTCGGCTCTCCTTCCATCGACCCGTTCTGGCGTCAGGAGCAGAAGATCATCGAGCGCGCGCTCAAAGCCCACGGCGGCAACGCGGCGCGCGCCGCCGCCGCCCTCGAAATCAGCCCCTCCACCATCTATCGTAAGCTGCAAGCCTGGTCGCAGGGCCGCGCCGCGGTCTGAGGGCTCGGAGAACTCCCATGTACTATGGTCGCCAATCTGCTGGTCGCGCTGGTCGCGCTGCTGCACGTCTATTTTCTGGTGCTCGAAATGTTTCTCTGGACCAAGCCGACAGGGCCTGCGCACCTTCGGCCAGTCGCTGCAGAAGGCGCAGGACTCCGCCGTGCTCGCGGCCAATCAGGGACTCTATAACGGCTTTCTCGCCGCGGGCCTGGCGTGGGGACTGCTGCATCCGTTTCCGGCCATCGGGCTGCAGATCAAGCTGTTTTTCCTCGCCTGCGTCGTTGTCGCCGGGGTCTATGGCGCCTATAGCGTGTCGCGGCGAATTCTGTTCGTGCAGGCGCTGCCCGCGGCGGTCGCCGGAATTCTGCTGCTGATCGCCTGATGCGCGCGCCGAGCCTTGCTTTTTTCCACCCTCCCCTCGATGGGGAGGGTCGGCGAGCTGCGAAGCGGCGAGCCGGGGTGGGGTGACAGCGCCGATGCATCGCAACCACCCCCACCCCGCTCGCCTCGCTACACTCGGCGAGCGACCCTCCCCGCAAGGGGAGGGTGAAAAGAGCGAATGATGGCCAAGGAACCGAGCAAACTGAAAGCGCGCCTGCCGCGCGGCCTCATGGACCGCGGGCCGGCGGAGCTTGCGGCCGAGCGCGCCATGCTGGAGACGATCCGCACCGTGTTCGAGCGCTACGGCTTCGAGGCGGTGGAGACGCCGGCCATCGAATACACCGACGCGCTCGGAAAATTTCTGCCCGACCAGGACCGGCCGAACGAAGGCGTGTTCTCGTTCCAGGACGAGGACGAGCAATGGCTCTCGCTGCGCTATGACCTGACCGCGCCGCTCGCGCGCTACGTGGCGGAGAATTTCGACCGCCTGCCCAAGCCCTATCGCTCCTATCGCGTGGGCTACGTTTTTCGCAACGAAAAGCCCGGCCCCGGCCGCTATCGCCAGTTCCTGCAATTCGACGCCGACACCGTCGGCGCTGCCTCCGTCGCCGCCGACGCCGAGATGTGCATGCTCGCGGCCGATACGCTGGAGGCGCTCGGCATCAAGCGCGGCGACTATGTGATCAAGGTGAATAGTCGCAAGGTACTCGACGGGATAATGGAGTCGATCGAACTCGGCGGCGACGCGAATGCCGGGACGCGCCTCGCGGTGATGCGCGCCATCGACAAGCTCGATCGCCTCGGCACCGATGCGGTGGCGCAGCTGCTCGGCAAGGGCCGCAAGGACGAGTCCGGCGATTTCACCAAGGGTGCCGGACTGCCCGAGCATGCCATCGATGTCTTGCTCGGTTTTCTGAAGGTCGACGCTTACAACGTGGACCAGACGCTGGCGCGCGTCGAAACTCTCGTTTCCGGATCACAAGCCGGGCTCGACGGCGTGATGGAGCTGCGCGCGGTCGCGGAGCTGATCGCCGCGGCCGGCTATGACGACGGCCGAGTCCGCATCGATCCCTCCGTCGTCCGCGGCCTCGAATATTACACCGGCCCCGTCTACGAGGCCGACCTCACTTTCGAAGTGAAGGACGAAAAAGGAAATCCCGTCCGCTTCGGCTCGGTCGGCGGCGGCGGGCGCTATGACGGGCTGGTGGCGCGCTTTCGCGGCGAGGCGGTGCCGGCCACCGGATTTTCCATCGGCGTATCGCGGCTCATGGCCGCGCTCCAGCATCTCGGCAAGCTCGACACGAAAATCGCGGCCGGCCCCGTGGTCGTCACCGTGTTCGACCAGGACCGCATCGCCGACTATCAGCGCATGGTGAAGGCGCTGCGCGACGCCAAGATCAACGCCGAGCTTTATCTGGGCTCCGGCAAGATGGGGCCGCAGCTGAAATACGCCGACAAGCGCGGCGCGCCCTGCGTCGTCATCCAGGGCGGCGACGAGAAGGCCAAGGGCGAGGTGCAGATCAAGGACCTGGTCGAAGGCGCCAAGAAATCCGAGGCCATCGCCTCCAACAAGGAATGGCGCGAGACCCGCCCGGCGCAGTTCTCCGTGCCGGAAGCCAAGCTCGTCGAGGCCGTGCGCGAACTGCTGGCGCGCCACGGCATCCGTTGACCGGCCACCGCGACAAGCCCGAAAATAACTTGCATAGTTCTTGAGTTGGGGGAGCGCCCGCCGGCCGGCTCGGCGTCGCGAACACGGTAACGGGCAACAGCGACCGGCGTATCCAGATGCTGTTTCAAGAACCCTTCTTCGCCCTGTTCCTGTTTCCCGCCTTCTACGCGCTCTATCTCGCCGTCAACGAGCGCGTCAGCGCCAAGAAATGGACGCTGATCGTCGGCAGCATCGCCTTCTATACCTGGGGCGAGCCGCTGTTCGTGCCCGTGGTGCTCGCCTCGGCGCTGCTCGACTACTTGCTCACGCTCGGGATGAACGCCTCGAAGTCCGCCTCCGCGCGGCGCGCGCTGCTCACGGTCGGCGTGCTGGCCAATCTCGGCGTGCTGGTGTTCTACAAATACGCCGACTTCCTGATCGCGAACCTGAATGTTCTGGTCTCGCCGTTCGCCGGCGCTTCGATCCCGCTCCTGAAGATCGCGCTGCCGATCGGCGTCTCCTTCGTGGTGTTCGAGAAGATCACTTACCTGGTCGATTGCCACGACGGCACCACCAAGCCGGCGCGCACCTTCTCGGACTATTGCCTGTTCGTGTTCCTGTTCCCGAAGCTGTTGGCCGGTCCGATCCTCAAGTACCACGAGATGGAACGCCAGATCGCGGCGCCCGAGCCGGTGCGCCGCCGCGATTTCGAGGAAGGCTTCGCCCGCTTCGCGCGCGGCATGGCCAAGAAGGTGCTGATCGCCGACCCGCTCGGCAGCTATGCCGACCGCGTGTTCTCCGCCGACGCCACCACGCTCGGCGCCGGCCCGGCCTGGCTCGGCCTGGTCTGCTTCGGGCTGCAGATCTATTTCGACTTCTCCGGCTATTCCGACATGGCGATCGGGCTCGCGCGCATGCTCGGCTTCCGCCTGAAAGAGAATTTCAACATGCCTTATATCGCGCGCTCGCTGACCGATTTCTGGCGGCGCTGGCATATTTCGCTCACCACCTGGATCCGCGACTACCTGTACATTCCCCTCGGCGGCAATCGCCGCGGCGAGCTGCACACTTATCTCAATCTCTGGATCTGCTTCCTCGCCTCCGGCATCTGGCACGGCGCGAGCTGGAATTTCGTGCTGTGGGGCGCCTATAACGGCCTGTTCCTCACGCTCGATCGGCTGTTCCTGCTGCGCTGGCTGGAGCGCGCCGGCGCGCTGGTCGCAACGCTAGTGACGCTGCTGATCGTCTTTTTCGGTTGGGCGATCTTCCGCACCACCTCCGTCGGACAGCTTGCCGACTTCACCGCCGCGCTCGCCGGCCAAACCGCGGGAACTCCGCCCGAGCTTCCAGTCGAGGTGCCGTTGACCTGCGCGGTCGCCATCCTGCTCTGCTTGTTTCCGGCGACGCCGCTCTACGCGCCTCTCAAGCGCGCCCTCGACGAAAGCTGGATCTTGCAAAAGCTTGCCGGGCTCGTGTTCATCGCGCTGTTCGTGGTCGCGAGCGGCCGCGCGCTGGGAGTGCCGTTCCAACCCTTCATCTATTTCCGGTTCTGATATGCGGATCGCCGGCATCCTTTCTCTTCTCACTTCGCGCAGGCTGCGCGCCGCCGCCATCGCCGCGCTGCTCGTGCTGCCCGCGCTCACGCTCTGGAATCTCGCGGTCAAATCCTACGCGCCGCGCCTGGAGGTCAGGCTCGGCCGCCGCCTGCAGGGCGTCACCGTCCCGCGGCCGCCGCTCGAATGGAGCCTGAGCTCGCTGGTCAACGGAAGCCTGCAGCAAGGCATCGCGGCCGCGGTGGTCGAAGCGTTTCCGCTGCGGCCGGTGCTGGTCCGTTTCAACAATTCGATCCGTTCGCGCTTTTTCGGCGCTTACGGCGCGCCGGGCATCGTGGCGGGCGCGCGCGGGCACCTGTTCGAGGAAGGCTATATCGTCGAGTACTGCGCGCGGGATCTGGCCAAGCTCGAGGCGGTGGCGCGTCAATGGATTCCGAAGCTGCGCGAGCTGCAGGATTTCTACTCGTCGCGCGGCCGAACATTCATTTTCATCATTACGCCCTCCAAGGCCGCGCATCTGCCCGAGCTCATCCCTTCCCGCTACCCGTGCACGAGTTCCGAAACCGCGCGCCGCGAATGGCTGCCGGTCTATATGCGGCTCCTGCGAGCGGCCGGCATCAACGCGTTGGACGCGGCGAGCCTCACCCATTCGCTCAAGGGCCGCTACGAGCTCGACCTGTTCCCCGAGGGCGGCGCGCACTGGAACATGCTCGGCGTCGCCCACGCCGCCGATGCGTTGCTCGCCGAATTGAACCGGCTCGCCGGCCGGCCGCTGGCGCCGCGCCTTTCCTGGACGTACCAAGTTACTAATCGCGCGACCGGCACCGACCGCGACCTTGCCGATCTGATCAACGTGCTGATCCCGAACTTCCGCTACCCGACTGCCGACGTCACATTCGCGCCGACCGCGCCGTGCGCGAGTTGGCCGGCTGCCGGCATGCGCGCCGCACTCGTCGGCGGCAGCTTCATGCACGATCTCGCCCGCGTGCTGATTTCGGCCGGCTGTCTCAGCGCGCTCGAGGGTTACAACTATCTCTATATCAGCCGCCATGGCGGCCCCGGCTTTCGCATCCTGCAGAATCGCCTTGCACCCGCCGATGTTCTTCCGCTCCGCGAGGTTGAAATCCTGATCCTGGAGGAGAACGAGGCTGCGATTCTCAGCCGCCCCGGCCACGGTGACGAGTTGCACCGCGTCATGCTCGGCCGCTGAAACAGACGTATCTGGTTGATATTATTATATAAATATAAGCATCCGTATCCCCGGCAAGCCCCAAAGCCTTTCGAACCAAAGCTTTTTTGAAGCGCATGAAAGCCGTGCGCGGCCCGTTCGCCGACCGCACGCCGTGGCGATGCGGCAACTCGCCTGCTACAAGGCCGCCCTCGGAGCGCCGGCTCCGCAGGATCGAAATCATGGCAAGCGATCGCACCTCCGCTTCGGCGCGAACCAATCGCGCGGACGGGCTCGTAGACCTCTACGAGCGCGCGGGATACCTGCGCGTCGAGCCCGCCGTGCTGCAGCCGGCCGACGATTTCCTGGAGCTGGCCGGCGAGGAGCTGCGCCGCTCGCTCTTCATCACCAGCGACGCGCGCGGCCGCGAGCTGTGCCTGCGCCCGGATCTCACCATCCCGGTCTGCCGCGGACATCTCGAACAAGGCGCGCCCGGCCGTCCCGCGGCTTATTGCTATCTCGGCCCCGTCTTCCGTGATCGCGGCGACGGCAGCGCGGAATTGCTGCAGGCCGGCATCGAGTCGCTCGGCCGCGCCGACCGCGAGGCCGCCGACGCCGAATGCCTCGCGCTCGCGCTCGACAGCGTGCGCCAATACGGCGCCGCCGATCCCGAAATCCGCATGGGCGACGTCGGCCTGTTCGCGGCGCTGGTCGCCGCGCTCGACTTGCCGCCCGCCTGGCAGCGCCGCCTGATCAAGGACTTCAACCGCGCCGACACGCTGGAAGCCGATCTCGCCACCCTCAAGCTCGCCCGTGGCGCCGGAGCGGAACATGCCGGCGTGCTCGCGGCACTCGCCGGCTCCGATCCCGCCGCCGCCCGCGCGCTCGTCGCCGATCTGCTGTCGATTGCCGGCATCAAGGCGGTCGGCGGCCGCACGGTCGCCGAGATCGCCGAGCGCTTTCTCGAACAGGCCGAGCTCGGCGCCGCCACGCGCCTTCCGGCCGAAACTACCGCCGTGCTCGAGCGCTATCTCGCCATCGTCGGCGATCCGGACGAGGCATCGGCGGCGCTGCGCACGCTGGCCAGCGACGCCGCGCTCGATCTCTCGGCGCCGCTCGACGCCTTCGAGCAGCGCACCGGCTTTCTCGCCGCCGGGGGCGTGGATATCACCGCCATCCGCTTCGCCACCGCCTTCGGCCGCACGCTCGACTATTACTCGGGCATGGTGTTCGAGCTTCACGCCACGAAGAAGAGCCGCGCCCGCGAGGAAATACTCGGCCCGCTCGCCGCCGGCGGCCGCTATGACCGGCTGCTCACGCTGCTTGGCAGCGCCAATCCGGTCCCCGCGGTCGGCTTCGCGGTCTGGATCGGGCGGCTTGAGCAGGCGGGAGGCCGGCCGTGAACGCGCCGCTCATCGTCGGCGTGCCGTCCAAGGGGCGGCTCATGGAGAACGCCCACGCTTTCTTCGCACGCGCGGGAATCACGCTGCTGCAGCCGGGCGGCGGCCGCGACTATCGCGGCTCTGTCCCCGAAATGCCGGGCATCGAGATCGCTTATCTTTCGTCCGCCGATATCGTCACCAACCTCGCCCAGGGCGCCATCCACCTCGGCGTGACCGGCGAGGATCTCGTGCGCGAGATGATCGCCGATGCCGACGAGCGCGTAGTGCTGCTCGACGGTCTCGGCTTCGGCTACGCCAACGTGGTCGTCGCCGTGCCGCAGGCCTGGATCGACGTGCGCACCATGCGCGACCTCGACGACGTCGCCACCGCCTTCCACCACAAGCGCGGCCGGCGCGTGCGCGTCGCCACGAAATACGTGAACCTCACGCGCGGCTTCTTCTCGCGCCACGGCATCGCCGATTACCGCATCGTCGAGAGCCTCGGGGCCACCGAAGGCGCACCTGCATCCGGCACCGCTGAACTGATCGTGGACATCACCACCACCGGCTCGACGCTCGCCGCCAACGGGCTGAAGGTGGTCGACGACGGCGTCATGCTGCGCTCGCAAGCGAACCTCGTGGCCTCGCTTCAGGCCGAATGGAGCGCCGACGCGCGCGCCACCGCCCGCGCGCTGCTCGATCGCATCGCCGCCGAGCGCCGCGCCCACACCATGCGCGAGGTCCGCACGCGCTTCCCCGAGGCCGACGCGGAGATGGTCGCCGAGGCCAAGGGCCGCTTCGGCGTGATCGCCCCGCTCGGCGGGCCGACCTCGTCGGGCATGCTCACGCTGCTGTGCCCGCCCGACGCGGTGCACCTGCTTGCGACGTTTCTTCGCGAGCACGGCGCCGAGCACGTGATGGTGGCCGCGCCCGAATACGTGTTCGCGCGCGAAAATCCGCTGTTCGACAAGCTGGCGGAGCGGCTCGCCTGAAGCTCAGCGCGCGCGGAACACGATCGTGCGCGCCAGCGTGAAATTGACGAAGAAGCCACCGACGATCGCCAGCATCTTCGCGACGAACAGCGGCACATAGGGCGCCGCCAGCAGCAGAATGGTGGTATTGGCGAGGAAGCCGCCGACCTGGGTCGCGACGAACATGAAATAGGCTTTGAAGCTGAATCGCCCGCCCGAGTTCGCGGCGAAGGTGAAGCGCGAATTCAGCAGATAAGAGCCGCTCACCGCGATAACCCAGGCGCAGCTGTTCGCCACCACCAGGTTGCTGGTGACGGTCGCCAGTGCCAGGAAAAAGATGGCGGTATCGACCCCGGCATTGACGAAGCCGATGAGGCCGAAACTCACCAATTGGGTAAACAGCGCGCGCAGCGAGGCCCAGTTCATGCGCGCTGCATAGCATGGGCCCGCTCGATTCGCCCGATGGTGACGCCGCCCTTGGCCCTTGCTAGGAACGCGTCATGGCGTCACGGCCGGAAAAATCGGCGCGCAATGCCGCGCCCGCCAAGCGCGCGGGCAGCGGACTCTCGATCGTCGTTCCGCTGTTCAACGAGTCCGCCGGCCTCGCCACGCTGCATCAACGCCTGGTCACCGCCGCCAAGGCGCTCAAGAAGTCGCGCGGGCTCGCCATCGAGATCGTCTATGTGGACGACGGCAGCAGCGACGACACGCTGAAAATCGCCCGCAAGCTGCCCGCCAAGGGCGCGAACCTGCAGATCGTTTCGCTTTCGCGCAACTTCGGCAAGGAAGCGGCGCTGCTGGCCGGGCTCGAATACGCGCGACACAATGCGCTCCTGTTCATGGACGGCGACGGCCAGCATCCGCCCGAGCTGATCGAGCGGCTGGTCAAGCTGTGGCACGTCGACGGCAACGACGTGGTCTATACAATGAAGGCGCATCGCTCGAACGAGTTGGCGCTGCGCCGCCTCGCGGTCAAGCTGTTCTATCGCCTGCTCAATTACGGCGCCCGGCAACCGATCCCGGAGGACGCCGGCGACTTTCGGCTGCTGTCGCCGCGCGCGGCCGAGGCGCTGAAGCGCATGCCCGAGCGCAATCGCTTCTTCAAGGGGCTGTCGAGTTGGATCGGCTTCCGCCAGGTGGGCGTGCCCTATGAGCCGCCGGCGCGCAAGCACGGCCGCTCGAGCTGGAATTTTCCCGCGCTCGTCGGGCTATCGATCGAAGGCCTCACCGCGTTCTCCACCACGCCGCTTCGCCTCGCGAGCCTCTTGGGTATTCTGCTCGCTGCAGGCGCGCTCGTCTTCAGTCTGTGGACTCTCGGCGAAACGTTCATTATCGGCCGCGACGTGCCCGGCTATCCCTCGGTGATAATCGGCATCATGGTGATCGGCGGCGCGCAGCTTATCGTGCTCGGCGTGCTCGGCGAATATATCGGGAAGATTCTTTCGGAGCTGAAGGCGCGGCCGGTCTATTTCGTCGCCGAGCACGAGCGCCGCGAGGCGGCTGAATGAGGCGCATCGTCGTCTGCGCCGACGACTATGCCCTCGCACCCGGGGTCTCCAAGGCGATCCGCGCGCTGCTCGAACAGGGCCGCCTCAACGCGACCTCCGTGATGACCGTGGTGCCGGGCTTCGCCACCGAAGCGGCCGTGCTGGCAATGACCGTCGCGCCGTTCCGCTTCGAGACCGGTCTGCACGTGACGCTCACTGGCCCGTTCCGTCCGCTCGCCGCCGCGCCGCTGGCGGGCGAGGACGGAAATTTTCCCCCGCTCGCCAAGCTCTTGAATCCGCTGGCCCGCTTCCGCATCGAGCGGCGCGCAGTCGAAAGCGAGGTCGGCGCCCAGCTGCGCGCCTTCACCGACGCCTTCGGCCGCCCGCCCGATTTCGTCGACGGGCACCAGCACGTGCAATTGCTTCCCGGCGTGCGCGAGGGATTCCTTGCCACGGTGGCGCGCTTCGCGCCGAAAGCTTGGGTGCGCCAATGCGGCCCGGCGAACTGGCGCGCGCTGCTCACGGCCGACAACAAGACGCGATTTCTGGCAGTGCTCAGCGCCGGCTTCCGCCGCAGCGCCGGGCGCGCGGGGCTACGGTTCAATCCCGCCTTCGCCGGCGCCTATGACTTCGGCGCGGATGAGAACTTCGCCGCCCTTTTCGCCCGCTTCCTCGACGGGCTTCCCGCGAGCGGCCTCGTCATGTGCCACCCCGGCTTCGTCGACGCGGAGCTGAAGGCGCGCGACCCGCTCACCGACCGGCGCGAGGCCGAATACGCGTTCTTCGCAAGCGATCAATTTCCGCGGACGCTCGCCCGCGCCGGCGCGGCGCTTGCCTGAACTCACGCCGCGGCGAGCGGCGCCGGCTCCATGCGGTGGCCGCCGTCCGGCAGACGCCGGAAGTCGAGCCGGCGCTGGTGCAGCCCAAACAGCGTCGAGCGGTGGCCGATCGAGATCACGGTCGCTTGCGGCAGCCGCTTGGCGAGTAATCGATAGAGCGCCGCCTCCGATTCCTCGTCGAGCGCTGAGGTCGCCTCGTCGAGCAGGAGCAGGTCGGGCTTGCCGAGCAGCGCGCGTGCGAGCGAGAGCCGCTGCTGCTCGCCTTGCGACAGGATATGCGGCCAGGACGCGTCCTCGTCGAGCCGCCCCTTGAACTTCGCGAGTCCGACCGCATCGAGCGCTGCGGACAGCGCCTCACGCGAAAAGCCGTCCCGCGCATCGGGATAGGTCAGCGCCGCGGCAAGCGTGCCGAACGGCACATAGGGCCGCTGCGGCAGCACCATGAGCTTCTTGCCCTTCCCGGTCGCGATCTTGCCCGCGCCGAACGGCCAGATGCCGGCGATCGCGCGGAACAGCGTCGACTTGCCCGAGCCGGTAGCCCCCGTGACGAGCACGCTCTCGAGTGGCGCGATCGAGACGTTCTCCGCCCGCACCAGCGGCGCGCCGGTCGGGAGCCGGACATCGAGGCCGTCGATGCCGAGCCCGATCCCGTCGCGCTCCTCGTGCGTGAGCTCGCTCACGCGCTTGAGCCGTTCGCCCTCGGCGACCGCCTGCTCGAAGCCGGTGAGCCGCTCCACCACCGCGCGCCATTCGGCGAGCGTCGCGTAAATGCGCACGAAGAAGCTCAGCGAATTCTGCACCTGGCCGAAGGCCGACGCGGTTTGCGTGAGGATGCCGAGCGAGATGGTGCCCGCGAAATAAGCCGGGCTCACCACCACGAACGGGAAGATGATCGAAGCCTGGGTATAGCTCGCGGAGAATCCGGTGAGCCGCTTCTGCGCGTTCATGATGCGGCGGAAATTTCCGACCAGCGTGGTGAAGCGTTCGCCCAAGCGCCGGCGCTCGGCCGGCTCGCCGTCGAGCAGCGCGATCTGCTCGCCGTTCTCGCGCACGCGCACCAGGTGATAGCGAAAATCCGCCTCGAAGCGTTGCTGGTTGAAATTGAGCGCGATCAGCGACCGGCCGATGTAATGCGTCGCGATGGTGCCGAGCACCGCATAGAGCAGCGCTGCCCAAACGAGATAGCCGGGAATCGTGATCGCGCTGCCGAACAGCGGAAATGCCGCCGCGCCCGAGAGGCTCCACAGGATGACCACGAAGGAGACCAGCGTCAGCACCGCGCCGATGAGACCGATGCCGATTTCGATGGTGCGAACCGCGAACAGCTCGAGATCCTCGGCGATGCGCTGGTCCGGGTTGTCCGCCGGATCGCCCACCACGCGCATGCGGTAATGCACGCCGTGTTCGAGCCAGCGCTGCAGATAATTCTCCGTCATCCATTGCCGCCAGCGGATGCGCAGCCATTGCTGCAGATAGATCTGATAGACCGCCCCAATGATGAACGCGACGGCAAGGCCGCTGAAGATCAGGAGCTCGCGCTGGAACGAACCCCAGTCCTTGTTCTGGATCGCATCGTAGAAGCGCGCGTTCCACTGGTTGAACAGCACGTTGAGCGCGACAATGCCGAGCTCGAGGCCGATCACGCCGCCGAGTATCAGCCAGCCGGCGAAGCGGTCATCGCCCCGGAAATAAGGCATGGCCAAGCGAAAGACGTCTCTGACTGCGGAAAGAAGCTGGCGCACGTGCGTTCTCCGGGGCGGGGGATCGGGAGCGAGTCGCGTGAACCGACAATCTAGCCGATTGGAGGCGGGGCCGGCGCTCAGGGCTCGGCGAGGATCCGCTCCGCCGCCGCCGCACCGCCCATGATCGCGCCGGTGAAGCCGCCGCTCGACGCATAGGCCGAGGCGAGATAGAGGCCAGGAATCGGCGTCCTCGCCGAGCGCCCAGGCCCGCGCCAGATTGGCCCACGCGGCACCAGCGGCGCGAAGCCGTAGACCGCGCCCGACGGCGCGTTCAAATAGCGCGCGATCGAATGCGCGGTACTGAACTGGCTCGCGACCACATGCGAACCGAAGCCCGGGAACTCGCCGTCGATGATGCCGACGATGCGGTCGAGCCATTGCTTGCGCCGGGCGTCATAGTCGGGCTTGTCGAGGCCGGCCCAGTTCTCCACCCGGTCGAGGCCCACGACCGAAACCGGATAGGGCGGTCCTTCGAAGCCGGAATCGATCGCGGAATAATCGACCACGGTCAGCAGCGGCGCCGGCGCGCCGGCCGCGGCCGCGCCGAGAAATCCGGCGCACTGCCGAAAATCCGTGAGCCGCTTGATCCAGCGCGGCAGCAGAAAGCTCGAATAGCTGCGAATCCCAAATTCGCTCGGCCGCCGCGATAGGCCGAGCATGATCGAGAACAGCGAGATCGAGAGCCTGCGTCCGCCATAGGCGTCGAGGAATCTCCCGCGCGCCGGTTCCGCCAGCATTTCGCCCAGTACCGCCGGCGCCGCGTTGCCGACGACCGCGCGCGTAACCGCTTCGGCGCTGTCGTTTCCACGCTTGTCGGTATGCACAACGATGGCGGGACGGCCGTCGGCGTCGAGGCGGATTTCCGTCGCGATGCGCCCGGTCCGGATTTCGCCGCCTGCGGCTCCGATCTTGGCAGCGAGCGCCTCGCTCAAACGCTGCGAGCCGCCGCGCACGTAGCGGCCGCCCGAGGCGAGATAGCCGCCCTGCGCCACCGCGAAGAAGATCCACCAGAGCGTCTCCGGGTCGTCGTGGTAATAGGCAAGATTCGCAGCCAGCGCCCATTTGAGCGCTTCATTGTCGCCGAACGAGCGCGTGAACACCTCGGCCGCCGTGCGCCGCCAATCGCGCAGCATGGGGCCGAGCTTCAGGAGCGCGCCGAAGCCCTCGCGCGGATCGCGGAACGCCTCGCGGCGCCGGCTCAGCACACCGAGGCCGGTGGCGATCTTCTCCATGTCGCCGAGCACGCTGGCAATGCCGCCGCGCGCGGCCGGGAAGCGCTCGCCGAGCGCCGCGCGCGCCGCGGAGAAACCTTCGGGCAGTTGGAACGGCTCGCCCACCGGGCCGCCGCGCACTTCATAGAGCGGGCCGGTCGGCACCCACTGCACGGCGTCGAGCACGCCGAGGCGCGAGAGCACCTGATGCTTCGGCTCGTTGGGATCGTGCGGATCGGCGGTCTCGTGCAGCGAGGATTCCACCACAAGGTCGCCGGCCTTGTAGGTGGTGGCCGCGCCGCCGACCGAGTCGTTGCGCTCGAGCAGCAGCACCTTGCGTCCGCTTCGAGCGAGCAGCCCGGCAGCCGTCAGGCCGCCGAGGCCGCCGCCGATCACGATGACATCGTAGCGTTCCGACATGCCCGTCCTCAATTGAGGCAAGACAGGCCACGCCGGCCCGCCTGCGACGTTGCGCTAGATCAATGATAATGTGCCGTAGTCGCCGCGTTTTTTGTGATACATTGCCAAGATGAATATAAAACTGACGATTCCCCTGATCTGTCTTGCTCTGCTAGCCGCTACGACCGGGCGCCTGCAGGCGCAGGAAGAAGGCGATTTGCGGAAAGGCCGTGCGCTGGCGCGCGATGTCTGTGCCTCTTGTCATGCCATCGAAAAGGGTCGGCCTTCGCCCATTGCCGACGCGCCGACCTTCGAAGCCATTGCGTCCACGCGTGGAATGTCGGGCCGGGCGCTCGGCGTCGCGCTACGGAGGGCGCATCGCACGATGCCCAATTACATTCTCGAGGGCGACGAACTGACCAACGTCATCACGTACATTCTGAGCCTGAAAAACAGCAATTGATCGCGGGCATGCCCGCAAGCATGGAAAAGGGCGCGGCTTTCACCGCGCCCCCGTCTCTCAAATCTTGGATTGCGTCAGTAATCCATCCCGCCGCCTCCGGGCATGGCGGGCCCGGGGGTTTCCTTCTTCGGCACCTCGGCGACCATGGCCTCGGTCGTAATCAAGAGCCCGGCCACCGAGGCCGCGTCCTGCAGCGCGGTGCGCACGACCTTGGCCGGGTCGATGATGCCGGCCTTGAACATGTCGACATAATGTTCGGTCTGCGCATCGAAGCCGTAGTCGGCGTCCTTCGAATCGAGCAGCTTGCCGACCACGATCGAGCCTTCGACGCCCGAATTCTCGGCGATCTGCCGTACCGGACTTTCCAGCGCCTTGAGCACGATATTGATGCCGGCCTGGATGTCGGGATTGGAGTTCTTCAGCTTGTCGATCGCCTTCTTGGCGCGCAACAGCGCGACACCGCCACCGGCGACGATGCCCTCCTCGACCGCGGCCCGCGTGGCGTTCAGCGCATCGTCCACGCGGTCCTTCTTTTCCTTGACCTCGATCTCGGTGGCGCCGCCGACGCGGATCACCGCGACGCCGCCCGCCAGCTTGGCGAGCCGCTCCTGCAGCTTCTCCTTGTCGTAGTCCGAGGTGGTCTCCTCGATCTGCGCCTTGATCTGACCGACGCGGGCTTCGATGTCCTTCTTCTTCCCGGCGCCGTCCACGATCGTGGTCTTTTCCTTCTCGACGATGATCTTCTTGGCGCGGCCGAGCATGGCGAGCGTCACGTTCTCGAGTTTGATGCCGAGATCCTCGGCGATCAGCTGACCGCCGGTGAGGATCGCGATGTCCTCGAGCATGGCCTTGCGCCGGTCGCCGAAGCCCGGCGCCTTGACGGCGGCGACCTTTAAGCCGCCGCGCAGCTTGTTGACCACCAGCGTCGCCAGCGCCTCGCCTTCCACGTCCTCGGCGATGATCACCAAGGGCTTGCCGGTCTGCACGATCGCCTCCAACAGCGGCAGCATCGCCTGCAGGCCGGAAAGCTTCTTCTCGAACAGGAGCAGATAGGCATCCTCGAGCTCGGCGGTCATCTTCTCGGCATTGGTGACGAAATAGGGCGAGATATAGCCGCGGTCGAACTGCATGCCCTCGACGATCTCGACGTCGGTGTCGAGCGACTTGGCTTCCTCGACGGTGATGACGCCCTCGTTGCCGACTTTCTGCATGGCATTGGCGATCATCTTGCCGATAGCGGAGTCGCCGTTGGAGGAGATGGTTCCGACCTGGGCTACCTCGGCTGAGGACTGCACCTTCTTCGCCCGCTTCATGATGTCCTTCACGACCTCGTCGACCGCGAGATCGACGCCGCGCTTCAGGTCCATCGGATTCATGCCGGCGGCGACCGATTTGGCGCCTTCCCGCACGATCGCATGCGCGAGCACGATCGCGGTGGTGGTGCCGTCGCCGGCCTTTTCGTTGGTCTTCTGGGCGACTTCGCGCACCATCTGCGCGCCCATGTTCTCGAATTTGTCCTCGAGCTCGATTTCCTTCGCCACCGTCACCCCGTCCTTGGTGATGCGCGGCGCGCCGTAGCTCCGGTCGAGCACGACGTTGCGGCCCTTGGGGCCGAGCGTCACCTTCACGGCATTGGCCAGAATATCGACGCCGCGCAGCATCCTGTCGCGCGCGTCGGTGCCAAATTGTACTTCTTTCGCAGCCATTTCACTTCACTCCGGTTGATCGTCACCCTGAGGAGCGAGGCGCGAAGCGCCGAGCCTCGAAGGGTGACCGTGTTGAGTTTCATTCGGCTGTCATCCTTCGAGGGCCGCCACGCAAGTCGGCTGTTGCCGACTTGCGCATTTTAAGTCCCGATCTCGGGTAAACCCGAGATCGGGCGGCCACCTCAGGATGACGAGTAAATTTACTTCGCGATCACGCCCATGACGTCGAACTCCTTCATGATGAGGAGATCCTCGCCGTCGATCTTCACCTCGGTGCCGGACCACTTGCCGAACAACACCCGGTCGCCGACCTTGATGTCGATCGGAATGAGCTTGCCGGCCTCGTCGCGGCCGCCCGGGCCGACGGCGATCACTTCGCCTTCTTGCGGCTTCTCCTGGGCGGAGTCCGGAATGATGATTCCGCCGGCGGTCTTTTCCTCGGCGGTGACGCGGCGCACCACCACGCGGTCGTGCAGCGGACGGAACTTCATTTTCATGCAGCCACCTCTTGCGCGCGCCGGCGGTCCGGCGGGATTTGTGAATTACCGATATATCTCAAAGTCTTGAAGGCGCTGGCACTCAGCTCTAGCGAGTGCCACGGCCATCGTCGAAATAGGCGGGCGGGCCCGGAAAGTCAAGAAGCGCTGCGCTCGCCCGGAGGTGTCTGCACTTGAAAGCATCCGGGCCGCATCTCGCGCGGTTTGCCGCGCGCAGTGGCGGCCCCTAGAGTTGCGCGCTTATCACCTTCGACAACCGAATTCGACGAGTACGGTCCCGGGATGTCGCACAACCGCATCGCCATCGTGATTCCGGTCTTCGACGACTGGCCAAGCCTGAAGACGCTCGTCGAGGAGCTCGCTGGCGTCCTGCGGGACCGGAATGTCCGGCTGCTTATCGTCGACGATGGTTCCGTCACCCCGGCCGGCAGCTCAGCTCTCTCCTTACCGTTGCCGGGCGAAATCGTCTCGCTCAAGCGCAATGTAGGCCATCAGCGCGCGATTGCCGCCGGCATCGCCCAGGCGGTCGACGCCAACGACGGCGACCTGATCGTCGTCATGGATGCCGACGGCGAGGATCGCCCCTCGGACGTGTCCAGGCTGGTCGCCGCCCTCGAAAGCGGCGATGCGGCCGCGATCGCCGTCGGAGAGCGCAGAAAACGGAGCGAAGGCTTCGCGTTTTCCGTTCTCTATCTCCTCTATCGGCTGGTCTTCTCCATTCTCACCGGCCAGAGCATTCGTTTTGGAAATTTTTGCGCGATGCGGATATCGGCCGCGCGGCGGCTCGCCGACATGAGCAAGTCATGGCTCAGCCTGCCGGGCGCCATGTTGCGATCGCGCCTTCCCATCGTGCGGGTCCCGACCGAGCGCGGCCATCGCTACCACGGCGTCTCGCACATGGGGCTTGTCTCCCTCGTCATCCATGCCTTCGGCAATATGGCGGTATTCATCGACCGCGTGCTGACGCGGATGATCCTCGGCGCATTCCTCCTGCTCGGCATTTGCATTCTGGCATCCGGCATTGCCCTCTTTCTCAAGCTCGCCGGAATGGCGACGCCGGGCTGGCTGACGACCGTGCTCGGAACTTCGCTCGTGCTCCTGGTCAGCACCGGCGTGCTCTGCTTCATCGGCCTGTTCGTCGGCATCACCGGCGGCGCCCAGCTGGCGCCGCCGCCGAGCGCGGCCTATCGGATCATGATCCGCGAGATCGTGAAATTCGACGGAGCGTCGAACGTAAAGCGCTCGCCCGGCCGGGTTGCAGCGGCCGAATAGATGCGGCTTCCCTCGTTCTCGAATGCCACGCTGCGCGACATCGACCCGATGCCACTGCTATGGGGCGTGCTGGCGATCGCGGCGTTCCAGTTCGGACTCGGGCTTTATGCCACGGCGCTGAACGAACTTTTCTACGCGCGCTTCGGCCCGTTCTTCGATTCACTGAGCTACTGGAATCAGATCGCGGATCAGGCAGCGGTGGCGCGAGAGCGCGGCCGTATTTCAGCGCTGATCGAGCAAGTTCAGCCGGAGCACCGTCTTCTATCATGCGCTGCTGTTCGCGCCGTTCTCGCGCACCGTGGAACTTTCGCGCGTTCCGTCGGCGTCTGGATTCAGATTTTCACCGCCGCTTGGATGCAGTTCCTGATCTTCTTCTATTTCCTGCGCGTCCGCGCCCGGCCTTGGGCGATCGCCTTCGCGTCTTCGGCCGTCTTTTCGGTCATCGCCATCGCTTTCAATCACAACGGCGGTTTCTCGGATTTCCGGGTGGACCTTCTCCAGTACTTGACGATGGCGGCCGTACTGGCGGCCTATCTCATCGCCCGGAACCGCGACCGCATGATCTGGTGGGTCGTACTCGGCTGCACGATCGCCGTGATGTGTCTCGCGCGCGCGACGTCGCTCGTCTATCTCGTGCCGATCTTTTCCATCCTGGCGGCCACCGATCTCTATTCTGCAACGGACCGCAAGCGCGTATTCGTCCGATGGATCGCGGCCGGCGCGGTGGCCATCGCGCTGGCCTCCTGGTTCTTCGTGGTCAACTTCGAGCAGCTTTACTTTTATTATTTCGTCTGGAACGAGGATGCGAACGCACGTCTGCCGCTCGCAAGGAGCGTGCGGCATCTCAAGTTCGCCGTGGAACATATCGGGACGCCGTTGCTCTTGGGCATCGTGTTCGCCGCCCTGGCCATGGCCGCATTGCATATTCGCGAGCGCCGGCGAATTGCGCTTGAATTCTTCCACTGGCGGCCGCTGCTGTTTGCGATCGTGCCGCTCGGCTACCTCGTGCTCAGCGGATCGGGGTTGAACCCGTTCGTTTCCATCGTCGGTGTCGCCGGAATCGTCTGGTTCCTCCTCGATCCGGCCGACGACCGGACGCCGGCATTCCCGGGCTGGCTTTCCATTCTGATTGTTACGGTCCTGATCGCAGGCGGCGCGCTGAATGCGGCGTCCGGCATCCGGAAGCACACCCGTGACCCCGCTGCCTCGACTTGGCTGCCCCGCAGAGAAGGAATTCGACAAATCGTCGACGCCATGGCCGAGATCCTGCGCCGCGACGAGCACGCGCGGACCTATCGCTACGCCACCACCTATACCTCGGGTCTCAATCGGCAAGTGATCTATAATGTGCTTGTCTATGACGAACGCCTCCCGGCGCTTCCGCGTCAAGCGATGGTGATCGGCCGCTCGCGCCTCATGCCGGCCGAGCGGGCGGACACGCCCGCCACGGCGGTCGAAGGAATGCGCATCGCGAATAACCCCGATCTCGGATTCGCAACGGAAATCGTGCGGCGGCTAAACGAAAATACCGATTTCGTCGTGACCAGCACCGAGGATTCGCAATTGCCGCCCCACGTCTTTGTCAGCCGTTTTGTTCCGGAGATCAACCGATTGCTCACGGCATCCGGACAATGGGAGCGTATTGCCGGCCCGATCACGATCAGCCCGACCGAGCGAGCGATCGTGCTTCGCAATCAGCGCCGCTCTGGCGACCCCAACTGATCAGCCGAGAAGATTCTTGAGCGCGTCATACAACAGCTTCGCCGCCGCGAAGGCGAGGATCAGGTAGCACCAGAAAAACAGCCGGTTCTGCTCGAGCCGGTCGTGCAGGTATTTCCCGACCCACACGCCGACCGGCACCGCCGGCGCCAGCGCCAGCGCCGCCCAGATCGTCGAGGGCCGCGCGGCGGCGAGCAAGCCGTAGGGAAACAGCTTGATGAAATTGCCGAGCGTGAAGATCGCGATCGTCGTCCCCGCATAGACCGTCTTATGCAGGCCGCGGCGCAGCAGATACATGGCGATCGGCGGCCCGCCGGCGTGCGCGATGAAGGTGGTGAAGCCGCTCGCGACACCGGCCGCGAGCGCGAGCGGCGGCGACACCGGGAGATTCTGCGGCGGCTTCTTGCGCCCGCGCAGGAACCAGTCGGCGGTGAAGGCGAGCGTGACCGCGCCGATCGCGGCGGCCACCAGGTTCGGATCGACGTGCGTGAAGAAGAAATAGCCGAGCGCAATTCCGAGCACGAGGCTCGGCAACAGCCACACCAGATCCGGCTTCGACCAGGTGCGCGGGCCGAAGCTGCCGAGCGCGAACACGTCCATGAGCGACACCAGCGGCGCCACCACGATCGCCGCCTCGATCGGCAGCATCACGAACGACAGCAGCGGCACGCCGAGCGTCGCCAGCCCGCCGCCGAAAGCGCCCTTGCCGACCGCGATCAGGAACACGGTCGGCAGGCCGACGAGATAGAAGACGATGTCGGCGGGCATGCCGGGCCTTATAGCAGTGCTGCTGCCGCCGTTGTCCATCAGGTCCGAGTCTGCGAAAAAGCCGCATCCCATTCGAATCGCGTAAGACTGTTTTCGATGTCCCTTCTCACCCGCCTCGCCGGACCCTGGCGCGCGATTCCGGTGCTCGGCGTCACGCAAATCCTCGCCTGGGGCGCGATCTTCTATCCGCCGGTGCTGACCGTGCCGCTGATCGCCGCCGAGCGCGGCTGGTCGCTCGCCTTCACCATGGGCGGCTTCTCGCTCGGCCTCGCCGCATCGGGGCTGGCCGCGCCGCTCGTCGGCACGCCTGATCGACCGCCACGGCGGCCACTGGGTGATGGCGGCGGGCTCCTTGATCGGCGCGGCCGGGCTCGTCGGCCTCGCCTATGCCGCCGATCCCGTTCGCTTATCTCGCGATCTGGGCGGTGCTCGGCGTCGCCATGGCGGCGGGGCTCTATACCCCGGCGTTCTCCAGCCTGGGGCGCATCTTCGGCGCCGAGGCGCGGCGGCCGATCACGACGCTCACGCTGATCGGCGGCTTCGCCTCGACCGTGAGCTGGCCCACGACGTATTTCCTCATCGAGAAAGCGGGCCTGCGCGGCACCTTCCTGATCTACGCCGCACTGCTCGCGCTCGTCGCCGCGCCGCTCCATGCCTTCGCGCTGCCGCGCCAGCACGCCCACTCCCGCCCGGCCGCGCCCGACAAGATCGCGCCGACGCAGAAGCCGCTGCCGGCGCGCGGCGCCATCTTCCTGCTCGTGGCCGCGGCCTTCGCCGCCTATGCCTTCGTGCCCTCGGCGCTCGGCGCGCACATGCTCGCGATCTTCGACCGCATGGGCCTCGAGCCCAGGACCGTGGTCCTGATCGGCATGCTGTTCGGCCCGGCCCAGGTCGCCGCGCGGCTTTGCGAGTTCTTCTTCGCCCGCGAGGTGCACCCGCTCTTGATCGCGCGCGGTGCGGCGGCGCTGATGCTTGTCGCCTTCCTGCTGCTTGCGCTGTTCGGCGTCTCGACCCCGGTCGCCGCCGCTTTCGCCGATCCTGTTCGGCGCCTGCAACGGCCTGATCACGATCGCCACCGGAACGGTGCCGCTCGCCCTGTTCGGCGCCGAGGGCTATGGCCGCTTGCTCGGCCGCATCGGCGGCCCCTCGCGCCTGCTGCAGGCGATCGCGCCGCTCACCATCGCCTTCGCCGCCGAGCGCTTGTCCGACCCGGCGGCGCTGGCCATCATCGCAGCCTTCGCAGCCGTCGCATTCGCTCTGCTTCCTGCTCATCCGCCGCCCGGCCTGAGCGTCAACCTTCCGTAAACCATGATCGCAAACAGGCGCCGGCCGCGGCCCGGCGCGCGCCGGCGTTTACCGATCAGTCGTCAGGGCTCGTTAGGGATAAATACGGCGGCGCCATGTCGGCCCGCCAATTGCCGCAGTTCGACGCTTTGTACAGAGTACGTCGATGCGCACACTGATCTCGTTTCCGCTTCTCGTCTTCACCACCGCCGCGCTGACCGCGGCGTGCACACCACCAGCGCGCCGGCCCAAGAGCGGAGCGGGCCGCTCGTCATCACCGCGCCGCGCTACGACGCCGAGCCCGCGGGCCCGCCCGATTTCGCACCCGGTACGCGCGTCGCGGTCCGCGAGCGCAACAATTTCGGCGGCGGCCTGTTCGAGTTTCTCGCCACCGGCCGCACCGGCGACCGCGACACGACGCTGACGCGCCAGCCTTCCGACCGGCCCTGGCAGGACGCCGCGCCCGAATATGACCGGGCGCCGGACCGCCTCTACGGGCCGCAGCCCCTGCTGTTCGGCCGCCGCGACGCGCCCGACGTGCGCGAGACGCCGGCGCGGCCCGCCTTCGACCCGCGCTTCGCCAAGCAGACCGTGAGCTACATCACCGACGAAAAGCCGGGCACCGTCGTGGTCGATACCCGCTCCCGCTTCCTCTATCTCGTGCAGGAAGACGGCAAGGCGATCCGCTACGGCATCGGCGTCGGCCGCGTCGGCTTCACCTGGTCGGGCATCAAGACCGTCTCGCAGAAGCGCGAGTGGCCCGACTGGACGCCGCCGCCGGAAATGCTGAAGCGCCGCCCCGACCTGCCGACCTGGATGGCCGGCGGCGTCGACAACCCGCTCGGCGCGCGCGCGATCTATCTCGGCTCGACGCTCTATCGCATCCACGGCTCGAACGAGCCCTGGACCATCGGCCAGGCCGTGTCCTCGGGCTGCTTCCGCATGAAGAACGACGACGTGATGGACCTCTACGACAAGGTGAAGATCGGCACCAAGGTCGTGGTGATCTGAACCGGACCTGAGGGAAATTTCGACGGGGCCGCCCAAGGGCGGCCCTGTTTCGTTTCGCGCGCCGCATTGCACGCAAGCGAATTTGACCTTCCCGCCACCGCGATTTCCTGTAGCCTCCGGCCCGGATATTTCGGGGACGGCCGGTGTCCGACAAGAGGCCAAGACACGCGACGGAGACGACCGAGGAGCGCGAGGAGCGTCTGGCGTGGCACCGGCGCGAACCGCATCACCTGGCGCTCGGCCTCGAGCGCATCGGCCTCATCTCGCTCCGCTATCGGCCTGAGCTCGGCGCTGATCCTGGTCGCTGCTCGCGATCGCCGCATTCTTCGGCATCGAGCGCATCAAGGTCGACGACTCGCTGAGCCAGCTGTTCCGCTCCGACACCCCCGAGTTCAGGCAATACGAAGAGGTGACGCGGCGCTTCCCGTCGAGCGAGTTCGACGTGCTGGTCGTGATCGAAGGCAAGACGCTGCTGGCGCGCGAGTCGATCGAGAAGCTGCGCGACCTCGTCACCGACCTGCAACTGATCGACGGCACGCGCGGCATCATTTCGCTGTTCTCGGCGCGCCAGCCGCCCGAGGGCGGCAGCCTGCCCGAGCGCGCTGTTCCCGAACGAGCTGCCCGAGGGCGCCGAGTACGAGAAGCTCATCGAGCGCGTGCTCGCCAACGAGATCATCCGCGGCAAGCTGCTCTCGGAGGACGGCGAGCTCGCGCTCGATCGTGCTCGTCGCTCGATCCGGCCGTGGTCGAGAGCAAGGGCCTGTGCGACGTCGTCGGCGAGATCCGCAAGACCGTGGCCGACGAACATCGCCGGCACCGGCCTGCGCGGCCAGCTCTCCGGCGTGCCGGTCATGCAGCTCGAGATCCGCAACGCCGTCGAGCGCGACCGGCTGATCTACAACGCGATCGGCTTCATCGCCGGCTGCCTGATCGCGATCCTGTTCTTCCGCCGCGTCTCGTTCATGATCATCGCCGCCGGGCCGCCGCTGCTCGCGATCCTGCTCGTCGCTCGGCGCGCTCGGCTGGCTCGATTTCCGCCTCAACATGTTCCTCAACGTGATGACGCCGCTCATCATGGTGATCAGCTTCTCCGACTCGCATGCAGCTCACCTTCGCGGCGCGCGACCGGCTGCTGCCGGCGAGAACAAGTATCGAGGCGATGCGCAACGCCATCCTGGTCGTCGGGCCCGGCCTGCGTGCTGACCCACGCCACCGCCGGGCTTCTCGTTCGTCGCGCTGCATGTTCTCCAACTCCGACCTGATCCGCACCTTCGGCGAGGCCGGGCTGGTCGCGACCGTCATCGCGCTTCGTCGCGGTGCTGATGCTGGTGCCGCTGCTCGGCGTTCTGCTGATGCGCAACGAAGAGACGCTTCGCCGCCAAGGTGAAGGGCTCCGACGTCGCGCGTCGACGCGCTGCGCCGCTTCTGCGGCTGGATCGCCGCGCGCATGGTGACGCCACCCGCGGCCTCTACAGCCTGATCAGCGCTGCTCGTGGTCGGCGGACTGACGCTGCGTCTACGCCAATCTGGAGCCGCGCTACCGGCTCGCCGACCAGGTGCCCGACAAGCAGCAGGCGGTCGCGGCGAGCGAGCCGTCTCGACGCCAAGCTCACCGGCGCCAATCCGATCGACGTGCTGATCGAGTTCCCCAAGGGCGCGGTCGCTCTACGCGCCGGAGACGCTCGACGTCATCGCCGACGTGCATGCGATCGTCGAGAAGCAGG
This sequence comes from uncultured Alphaproteobacteria bacterium, assembly GCA_963772885.1. Taxonomy (GTDB): domain Bacteria; phylum Pseudomonadota; class Alphaproteobacteria; order Rhizobiales; family Xanthobacteraceae; genus JAHFPN01. The sequence goes on from CAVYZC010000003.1 coordinate 45,209, forward strand.
CCGGCGTCGGCAACGTCTGGTCGCTCGAGACGCTGCGGCGCTGGCTCGCCGAGAAGGCGGGCAGGTCCGACGTCGACGACGCTCAAGCAATATGTCGACATCCTGCCCGAGCACCTGACGCGCCGCTTCATCTCGGCCGAGCAGGATTCGGTCGTGGTCTCCGGCGCATTCCCGACATCGACGCCAGCCAGCTGCTGCCGGTGATCGAGAAGCTCGATCAGACGCTCGCGCCGTGCGCGCGCAGCAACCCGGGCTATCCGCATCTCCGTGACCGGCCTGTCGGCGATCGCCGCGCGCAACAGCGCCAGCATGATCGGCAAGCTGAATCAGGCGCTGACCGTCGAGATCGTCTTCGTCGCCGCCTTCATCGGCCTCGCGTTCCGCTCGCTGCGTGGTGATGCTCGTCGAGCATCCTGCCGGCATCTTCCCGATCGTGCTTTCGGGCGCGCTGCTGTGGACGATGGGCGAGGGCCTGCAGTTCGCCAGCGTCGTGGCGCTGACGGTCTCGTTCGGCCTGGGCTTGAGCGCGACGATCCATTACCTCAACCGGCTGCGGCTCGAGGACAAGCCCGGACGAGGATCCGGCCGTCGGCGTCAAGCGCGCGACCGTGCTGGTCGGGCCGGCGCTGATCCTCACCTCGGTGGTGCTGGCCTGCGGGCTCGCGGTGACGGTCTTCTCCGACCTGCCGTCGCTGCGCCTGTTCGGCTGGCTCAGCGCGTTCGCGATGATCGCGGCGCTGGTCGGCGACCTGCTCATCCTGCCGCCGACGGTGATGTTCCTGCGCAAGCGCATGCCGTGGGGCAAACGCGCACGCACTATGCCCAAGCCTGCTGAATAATAAGTCCGCCGAATGAGCGCGGGCGCGGCCCGAATCTTCGCGCTTAAGCCTTCGCCGTTATCTGCCGCGCTGCAGGTTGATCGAAACGACGGTGACGTCGGTGCCGGTCGGGCGGATGGTGACCGCCTGCGCGTTGCCGGTCGTGGTCAGCGACAGCGCGGCCGAGAACGGTCCGCCCGCGACCCTCGCCTCGATGAGATTGCCGGTGGCCGTGCCGTTCACCGCGCCGCTCACGTTGCGGGTGATTTCGGTCCAGGTGCCGTAGACGGAGCCCGCGTTGTAATCGATGTTGCTGTTGACCTCGAACTTGTAGGAGTCGCTGGCGCAACGCAGCTCCTGCTGCATGTTCCGGTCGGAATTCTCGACTTTGTATTTCGCCCGGCAGCGGATGCGCTCGGTCGCCCCGCTGCTCAAGGTGATCGTGCCGTTGCCGGTCCAGTTGCCGTGAAAGTTGGCGAACGGTGTCGGACCTTGCGCCCGAACTGCGGGCGGAAAGGAGAGCAGGAGCGCCAAAGCAGCCATGGCCACGCCGGCAAGGGACCCGTTCAATCGCGACGACATCGATTCGCCCTCCCCCAGACCTATTCCTGCCCCGGCCGTCTCATACGATCAACCGATAAGCCGGCACTGTCAAAAACTCCTCGAATTCCAGCGCCAGTGACATATCGGTGAACAGCTGGATCGCCTCCGGGAAACGGCCCGAATCGTAGTTGGTCGGCCCGATCGACTGGCGCACCTTGGCCATCTCGTCGGTCAGGATGACGCGGAACAGCTCGGCCGTCACCTCGCGCCCGTCGGCGAGCTTTGCCCGGTGATAGAGCCACTGCCAGACCTGCGCCCGGCTGATTTCGGCGGTCGCCGCGTCCTCCATCAGGTCATAGAGCGGCACCGCACCCCGGCCCCGCAGCCAGGCCTCGATGTACTGGATGCCGACCCGGATGTTCTGCCGCAGCCCCGATTTCGTGCGCTCGCCGGCATGCACCTCGAGCAGCTGGTCGCGCGTGACCTTCACGTCGGCGCGCAATTTGGAGAGCTGATTGGGCTTCGGCATCAGCTTGTCGAACACTTGCTTGGCGATCGGCACCAGGTCCGGGTGCGCGACCCAGGTGCCGTCGTTGCCGTCGTGCGCCTCGCGCTCCTTGTCGGCGCGCACCTTGGCGAAGGCGGCATCGTTCTTGCGCGCGTCGCCGCGCACCGGGATCTGCGCCGCCATGCCGCCCATGGCGAAGGCGCCGCGGCGGTGGCAGGTCTTGATCAGCAGCAGCGAATAGGCGCGCAGGAACGCGCGATCCATGGTCATGGTGCCGCGGTCGGGCGTCAGAAACCGCTTGTTCTTCCCGAGCCGCTTGATGAAGGAGAAAATGTAGTCCCAGCGGCCGCAATTGAGCCCGGTGATGTGCTCGCGCAGCTCATGGAGGATTTCGTCCATCTCGAAGGCGGCGGGCAGCGTCTCGATCAGCACCGTCGCCTTGATCGCGCCCTTCGGCATGCCCGAGCTTTTGCTGCGCGTGCAGGAACACCTCGTTCCACAGCCGCGCTTCGAGATGGCTCTCGATCTTGGGCAGATAGAAATAAGCGCCGGTCTTGGCCGGTCCGAAACGCTTCCAGTTGTGGAACAGATAAAGCGCGAAATCGAACAGCGCGCCGGATACCGGCTCGTTGTCGACGATCACGTGCTCTTCGTTGAGGTGCCAGCCGCGCGGCCGCACGATCGAGCGTCGCGCGCTCCTTGCCAGGCTCGTAGCGCTTGCCGGTCTGCGGCTCGACGTAGGTCAGCTTGCCGGCCCAGTAGTCCTTGAGATTGATCTGGCCTTCGATCAGGTTCGCCCAGGTCGGCGAGCAGGCGTCCTCGAAATCGGCCATATAGACGTCGGCGCCGGAATTGAGCGCGTTGATCACCATCTTGCGGTCGACCGGCCCGGTGAGCTCGACGCGGCGGTCCTGCAGGTCCTTGGGGATCGGCGCCGACCTTCCAGTTGCCGTCGCGCACTTGCTTCGTCTCGGCGAGGAAATCGGGCAGCTCACCGGTATCGAAGCGCCGCTGCCGCTCGCCCCGGCGCGCGAGCAGGCGCTTGCGCGTCGCGTCGAAGCGGCGGTGCAGATCGGCGACGAAGGAAAGCGCGTTGCGGGTGAGGATTTCGTCGAAGCGCAGCGCCGGCCGCGCCGCGCACCGCGACACCCTGCACGCTCGGAAACGGGCTCTTGACTGGACTCTTGGCGAAGTCCGGGCCAGCGGACGGCCCGGCGCCCGCGCCGCCGCTCTTCGCGGCGCGCTGGCCCTGCCTTCCCGGTCTTGGCCTTCCCTTTGGTTTTCTTGGCTTTTTTCGCCACGCCGATCAGCCCACCCGAATCCTGGCGCAAGCTTAGGGCATCAACTGCGAACCTCGAAATTTTCGCCCAAGCCCTTGTGGCGCAAGGCTTCGGGCATGGGCCCGCCGCTCGCCCAGTCCAGAAGTTCCACCGTGTGGACAACGGGGATTTGGGTGCCCTGCCCGATCTGCACCATGCAGCCGATATTGCCGGTGGCCACCAGATCCGGGGCGGTCTTTTCGATGTTCTCGACCTTGCGGTCGCGCAGCCGCGTCGCGATTTCCGGCTGCAGCAGGTTGTAGGTGCCGGCCGAGCCGCAGCACAGGTGCCCTTCGGGCACGTCGCGCACCTCGAAGCCGGCGCGCGAGAGCAATTCCTTCGGCTCGCGCACGATCTCCTGCCCGTGCTGCATCGAGCAGGCCGAGTGATAGGCGACCGAAATGCCGCGCGCGGGCGCCGCGGGCATTTCGAGCTTCATCAGATACTCGGAAATGTCTTTCGCGAGCGCGGAGACCTTCTCGGCCTTCTTCGGCGTAGGCCGCGTCGGTGCGCAGCATGAAGCCATAGTCCTTGATCGTGGTGCCGCAGCCCGACGCTGTGATCAGAATCGCATCGAGCCCGTCGCCTTCGATCTCGCGCATCCAGGCGTCGACGTTATTTTTCACGAAACGCAGCGCATCGCGCTCGCGGCCCATGTGATGGGTGAGCGAGCCGCAACACGCTTCGCCGCGCGCGAGCACCACCTCGATGCCGTGGCGATTGAGCAAACGGATCGCCGCCGCGCGGATCGACGGCTTCACCACCGGATCGACGCAGCCCGACAGCAGCGCGACGCGGCCCCTGCGCCGGCCCTGCGCCGGATAGACGCCGCGGGTTTCTCGCTTCCGTCGCCGGCAAGCGCCAGGGCGCCAGCCGCAGCATCGCGGCGATCCGCGTCATGCCGAGAAGATTGAGCAGCGGCGCGAACGGCTTGCCGAGCGGCGCGAACGAGAGCATGCGGCGGAAGCGCGCCGGATAGGGCATGAGCCAGGCGAGCAGCGCGCGCAGCATCCGCTCCAGCAGCGGCCGCCGGTACGTCTGCTCGATATGCGCGCGGGCATGATCGACCAGATGCATGTAGTGCACGCCCGAGGGGCACGTGGTCATGCAGGCGAGGCACGAGAGGCAGCGGTCGATGTGCTTCGTCACTTCGGCGTCGGCCGGCCGGTCATGCTCGAGCATTTCCTTGATCAGATAGATGCGCCCGCGCGGGCTATCGAGCTCGTCGCCGAGCAACACATAGGTCGGGCAGGTCGCGAGACAAAAGCCGCAATGCACGCAGGCGCGCAGAATCTTGTCCGCTTCCCCGATATTGGGGTCGGCGAGCTGGGCGAGGGTGAAATTCGTCTGCATGCGTCCGGATATACGCGATTCCGGCGCATGCCGGGAGCGCCGTTCAGGCCCGGCTTTCGGTCGCGCGATGCCGCTCCGGCACGCTCCGGCAGCTGTCGCGGCGCGAAGCGCCACGGAAGCGGAAGTCGAACCGGCGCCGGCGCTGCAGCGGCAGATCCTCGTCGCTGATGATGCGCGACGCCGCCCGGCTTGACCTCGAGCACGATCTTGCGCTCGTGGAACAGCTCGAGCTCGGCCGATGCCCGACGCTGAGGACGGTCGTGTCGGGAAGCCTTTCCTGAATCAGTTGCATCAGCAATTCTTGACTGTCCTTGTCGAGCGCCGACGTGGCTTCGTCCATGACGATGATGTTGGGCTTGTGGATGAGCAGCCGGGCGAAGGCGACGCGCTGCTTCTCGCCGCCGGAGAGCGTCTGGTCCCACGGCGCTTCCTCCTCGATCCGGTCCTTCAGCTGATCAGCCCGACCGCTTCGAGCGCGCCCTTGACCTCGTCGTCGGTCACTTCCTCGGCGGCCTTCGGATAAATCACGGCCCGACGCAAGGCACCGAGCGGGATATAGGGCCGCTGCGGCATCAGAAACATGTTTGCGTTGGGTTGTACGAGAATCGTTCCGCTGCCCCACGGCCACAAGCCGGCGATCGCGCGCACCAGCGTGCTCTTGCCGCTTCCGGAGTCTCCGACGACCAGCACCTTTTCGCCCGGCGCGATCTTGACGTCGGCGTCCTTCACCACCGCGGTGCCGTCGTCCAGCGTCACCGATACGTCGCGCAGCTCGAGAGCCATGCCCTCGCCTGCGTCGCCGCGCTCGATGCGGCCCCAGGCGCCGGCCTGCTCGGCCTTTTCCAATCCGTCGAGCGAGACATGGAGCGACGCGACGCGGCGTGCGGACGCGGCCCAATCGGCGAAGCGCGGGTAATTGTCCACCAGCCAATTGAACGCCGTCTGCACGATGACGAAGGCGGAGGCCGCCTGCATGACCTGGCCCAGCGTCATCGTTCCGGCGAGGAATTTCGGCGCCGAAAGGATGACGGGAAAGACCGGCGCGATCAGGTAGCTGGTCTGCGCGACGACCGTCGTGCGCATGTATTGGCGCATGAGCTCGCGCCAGCGCGTCAGCACCTTGGAGAGCGCCTGCGTCAGCCCGACCTTTTCCTCTTCTTCGCCGGCGATGAGCGCGATGCTTTCGCCGTTCTCGCGCAGACGCGTCATCACGTAACGAAGCTCGGCCTCGCTTTGCGCCTTGCCTTCCGACGCAAGCACGTAGCGCCGGCCGATGATGGCCATGGTGGCTGAAGCGAATGCCGCATAGAGCACTGCCGCGATCACGAGGAAGCCGGGGATCGTGACGGTCGAGCCGCCGAGCGAGAACGTAATCGAGCCGCCTACGAACCACAGCACGCCGACGAAGGTCATGGCGGAAAGAAACGCGGAGAGCATTCCGGCGCCGAAATCGATCGGCGATTCGGTCGCGATCCGAACGTCTTCGGCCATGCGGTACTCGGGATTGTCGTGATCGCCGGAGACCAGATTGAGATGGAAGTAGCGGCCGTTGGTAAGCCAGCGGTCGACGGTGTAATTGGTCAACCATCGGCGCCAGCGCCGCTGCGTGGTCATGCGGGCAAAGACGATGGCGACCGCAAGCACGATGCTGGCGAGCGCGAGCGGAAAGAACACCATCGCCTGATAGAAAACTTCGGCCGAATTCTTCTGCTCCAGCGCGTCGAAGATCGACCGGTTCCAGACATTGATCAGGTATTGGACGCCGACCTGCAGGACGACGATGACGATGAGGCCGATCGTCCAGAACCAGGCGCGCGATCCGGACCCGCGCGTCCAGAAGCCGCGCGCCGCCTGCCAGAAGCGGCGCGGCAGGTATTTTCGCTTGGCGGCTTCGAGATCGTTCGTCGCAGCCATGGTGTGGTACCCGCGCCCGATCAGCAGACGCCAACAACATCAAGCGCTCAGTATAGACTTAAGTTCCGTAGGCTAGACGCCCGCGTACATCCGTCCCGGATTGAGCACACCCTTGGGGTCGAAGCTCTCCTTCACCCGCTGCGCGAGCGCGGCGAGCGAGGGCTCGAGCGGCTCGAACACGTCGCCGGCGCGTTGCGAGGCGTCGGCACGCATCAGCGTGGCGTGGCCGCAGGCCGCCGAGCGCCGCGCGCACGATGCCTTCGCGCGGCGCGCCGTCGGGCATCTCGACCCACAACAGCCCGCCGGCCCAGTCGTAAAACAGCTCGGCGCCGGTTTCCGCCGCGAGCTTGGTGCCGATCGCGGCACCCGCCGTCGCGGTCGCCGAAATGCGCCACACCGCGCGCTCCTTCCTGGCCACGAACGGCATCACGTCGCGCACCGCGCGCCAGAACGCGCGCGAATCCTCGGCATCGAGCGCGCCGAGCGTCCCGATCGGCTGCAAAATCTCCTTCCAACTTCTGCCGCCGATAGGCGATGGAAGGCGCGATCCCTTCCAGGCGAAGCGCGGTCACCGCGCGGCCGGCCTTGGCGACCGCCGCCACCGGCATTCTCGCGGCGACCTTGGGCGGCAGATGCGCCGCGCCCGAGACTTCGCACGACGAGCCCATGCAAGCGGCCATGGCTTCCGCCGCGCGCGCGTCGGTGAGGCCGAGCACGAGCACCGTCGCCACGTCCTCGGCCCGCGGCAGCACCTTGATGCGTGAGCTCCGTCATCACCGCGAGCGTGCCCCAGGAACCGGCGAGCAATTTCGGCAGATCGTAGCCGGTGACGTTCTTCACCACGCGCCCGCCGGCCTTGAAGATTTCGCCGCGTCCCGAGACCGCGCGCACGCCGAGCGCGAAATCGCGCGCCGCGCCGGCCTTGATCCGCCGCGGCCCGGAGAGATTGACCGCGAGCGTGCCGCCGAGCGTCGCGGCACCCGCCGCACCGCCGAGCAAGCGGACCGAGATCGGGCGGCTCGAAGGCGAGCTCCTGGTTCTTGTCCGCGAGCAGCTTCTCGATTTCGGCAAGCGGCGTGCCTGCGCGAGCCGAGAGCACCAGTTCCTCCGGCTCGTAGAGCGTCACGCCGGAGATCGCGGAGACATCGAGCGTGCGGTCGGTCTGCGCCGCGCGGCCGATGCCGCGCTTGCTGCCGTGGCCCACGAGCTCAAGCGTCTTGCCGCCGGCGAGCGCGTCATTGAGCGCTTCGACGACTTCCGCTTCGTCCTCGGTTTCAAGTCGGCCATGCTTCTCTTTCAGAACCGCGGCAGGTCCGGAAACGCCGTCTTGCCCGCGTGCACGTGCACGCGGCCGAGCTCGGCGCAGCGGTGCAGCTTCGGGAACACCTTGCCGGGATTGAGCAGACCCTTGTCGTCGAACGCGCATTTCAGCCGCTGCTGCTGCGCCAGATCGATCTCGGAGAACATCGCCGGCATCAGGTCGCGCTTCTCGACGCCGACCCCGTGCTCGCCGGTGAGCACGCCGCCGACCTCGACGCAGAGCTTCAGAATCTCCGCGCCGAACTTTTCCGCCCGCTCCAGTTCGTCGCCCTTGTTGGCGTCATAGAGGATGAGCGGATGCAGATTGCCGTCGCCGGCGTGGAACACGTTGGCGCAGCGCAGCCCGTATTTCTCGGTGAGCTCGCGGATGCGCGCCAGCACCACGGGCAGCTTGGCGCGCGGAATGGTGCCGTCCATGCAGTAATAGTCCGGCGAGATGCGGCCCACCGCCGGGAACGCCGCCTTGCGCCCGGCCCAGAATATCAGCCGCTCCTCCTCCGAGTTCGACGCGCGCAGCGTCACCGCGCCGCAGTCTTTCGCGATTGCGCTCACGCGCTCCAGCAGCGAACTGCATTCGACCTCGGGCCCGTCGAGCTCGACGATCAGGAGCGCCTCCACGTCGAGCGGATAGCCGGCGTGCACGAAGGCCTCGGTGGCGTGGATCGCCGGCTTGTCCATCATCTCCATGCCGCCCGGGATGATGCCGGCGCCGATGATGCGGGCGACGCATTCGCCGGCCGCCTCCGAGGTGGGAAAACCGATCAGCACGGCACGCGCGGTCTCGGGCTTCTTCAGAATGCGCACCGTCACCTCGGTGACGACGCCGAGCAGGCCTTCCGATCCGCAGATGACCGAAAGCAAGTCGTATCCGCCGGCATCGAGATGCTTGCCGCCGACCCGCACCACCTCGCCGGTGATCAGCACCATCTCGACGCCGAGGATGTTGTTGGTGGTCATGCCGTATTTCAGGCAATGCACGCCGCCGGAATTCTCCGCCACGTTGCCGCCGATGGTGCAGGCGATCTGCGACGAGGGATCCGGCGCGTAATAGAAGCCGCGCCCGCCGACCGCGTTGGAAATGCCCAGATTCGTGACGCCCGGCTGCGCGACCACGACGCGGTTCTCGTAATCGATGTCGAGAATGCGGTTGAACTTCGCCAGCCCGAGCAGAACGCCGTCAGCCAGCGGCAGCGCACCGCCCGAGAGCGAGGTGCCGGCCCCGCGCGGCACCACGCGGACCCCGTTGGCGTGGCAGTAGCGCAGGATTTTCGACACCTGCTCGGTGGTCGAAGGCAGCGCCACCACCATCGGCAGCTGCCGGTAGGCCGTGAGCCCGTCGGACTCGTAGGGCCGCATGCCGGCTTCCGAATCGATCACCGCTTCGCCGGGCAAGATTTTGCGCAGCGCCGCCACGATCTCGGCGCGGCGCGCGAGCACGTCCTGGTCCGGCGCCGGCATGGCGACCATGGGAAGCCTCCAAAATCGATCCTAGCAGATAGTCGCCTGCATTCCCCTCGTCCCGGGGCGCGGGCGTAGCCCGCGAGCCCGGAATCCGTAACCGAAGGCGCTTTCGAGAATCCGGTGGTGGATGTTCGGCCCGCGCGCGTGCGCGCGCGACCGGAATGCCCACTAAAGCTCGAGCGTTTTCCACCGCTCCGAAGTTCGGAGGACTATGCGCGCTTGCGGGGAGACTGCTACAGTTTCAACGCGCGCCGAGCCGTCGCGCTCACCTCAGGAGCGCATCACCCGCCTCGACCTTCGTCCAGCCCACCCGGCCCGCGTCGAACGTCTCCTGCTCGCGGACGACCCTGGCGTCCGCGTCCGATGCGTCCGCCACCCGCGCGCCGACGCGCGCGACGCGCGTGTCGAGCGCCGCCTCGAGCCAGATTCCGTCGAACGCCGCTCCGGCCTGTTTCGCCACGTTTTCGATCGCCTCGCGTTCCTCGGGTCGCGCATGCACCGCGTCGACGATGGCGGAATGGCCCGCGCGCAGCGTGCGGCGCGCGAACTCCTGGAGCCGCGCATAGACTTTCGCCGTCACATCTTGCGCATAGGCGGCCTCGGGCAGCCGCTCGTTTTCGCCCACGCCGAACAACCGCTTGCGCTCGATATCCGAGCGCAGATGCACCGCGCCCGGCGCGGGCATTAGATACGGCGCGAGCGAAGCCGCGAGCGCGCTCTTGCCGGTGCCGGAGAGACCGCCGACCGCCACCAGCCGCGGCGCCGGCGGCGCGATCAGCCGCGCGGCGAGCGCGCGGTAGTCGCGCGCTTCATCCTCGGTCTTCGTCCGCTCCTTGCCTTCCACGAGCTTGCGCTTGTCGAGCGCGACGCGGGCGCGGATCGTGGCGCGCAGCGCCAGAAAGAAGGGCAGCGCCGCAAGCGCGTCGAGATGCTCCTCCGTTCCCGCCGCCAGCAGATAGCGGTTGAACACGATATTGGCGGCGCGGTCGAATTTGCGATCGACCAGGTCCATGAGCAGGAACGCCAGGTCATAGAGCACGTCGCCGCTGGCGATCAGCGGATCGAATTCGATGGCGTCGAACAGCACCGGCTTGCCGTCGATCACCGCGACGTTGCGCAAGTGCAAGTCGCCGTGACCGCGGCGCACGAAGCCGGCCTTGCCGCGCGCCGTGAGCAGCGGACCGATCCGATCGAGTTGCTCGCGCAATCTAAGAACGAGCGCTTCGCTCTCCTTCGCCGCCACCACTTCCGGCGCTCCGCGAAACGCTTCTGCCGCGTCGTTCACGTATTTCCCGAGCGCCGCGATCCAGGGCTTGGCCTCGACCACCGGAATCGTGCGGTGCGCCGCCGCCACCGCCTCGCCGAGCGCACGCGCGAACGCGTCGCCGATGCCGTCCCGCTTCGCCGCTTCCTCCAGCGTTTCGCCAAAGCGGCGCATCTCGACCGCCCATTCCACCGGCTCGCCGGCGCCGCCGAGCGCGAGCCGCCCGCCGCGGCGCATGATCGGCACCACGCCGAGATAGAGTTCGGGCGCGAAACGGCGGTTCACCTCGAGCTCGGTGCGGCAGGCGGCCTCGCGCTTCGCGAGCGTCGAATAGTCGAGATAGGGATATTTCACCGGCCGCTTGATCTTGTACGCGCGCTCGCCGGCGAGGAAGACCATGGCCGCATGGGTGTCGATGCGCTTGACCGCACCCGTCTCCGCGCCGTAGGTCGCCGGGTCCGAAAGCAGCGCGACCACGGCCTGCTGTGTGCTATCTTCGCCGGCCATCTCGTTTCGCCCTTCGCGCACGACTTAACACGGGAATCGCACTCCATGACCACGCTGCCGCACGCCTTCAAGCGCATCCGCCTCAACCTCGCCCGCTCCAAGGAGTTCCCCGAGGGCAGCGCGCGGCACGGCTACGAATTCGTGGCGCCGCTCGATGCCGAGGGCCGCATCGACCCCATCCAGTGGAAGCAGCACCGCGAGCAATGCGGCGTGCGCCGCTTCTGGGAGAAGGAGCCCGACGAGATCGGCCGGCTCGTGCACCGGCCGGGCAGCAAAGGCGGCGTATGGAAATTCGACTACGACCCGGCCGCCAGCGAAGACGACGAGGCCGGCTACCGCTTCGGCGCCCACCTGTTCCGGATCGGCGAATACGTCTCGATCCGCGACGAGGACGGCGTCATGCACACCTTCGTGGTGGCGTCGGTGGAGTCGCTCTAGCTTCTCGGCTTGCGCTCGCGCGGCACGCGGCCGTCCTCCGGCGGCGTCGGCGCCGGCTCCGTCACCGCGACCGGATCGGAGGCCGGAAACGTCTCTTCGAGTCCTTCATCGAGCGCGCGCTCGAGACGGCGCTTCACCTCGTCGTCCGGCTCCGGCTTCTTCGGCTTCGCCGTCCGCGGCATGGACGCCTCCAGTCCGATTGCGCGGCTCGTTCCGCGTCAGGGTTTCCCCACGATCAGCACATGCAAACTTCTCGGCCCGTGCGCACCCAAGAGCGTCTTCTGCTCGATATCGCCCGAGCGCGACGGGCCGGTGATCCAGTTCACCGCGCGCGGCATTTTTCCCGCGCCGAATTTCTTGCGCAACCGGTCCCAGACCGTCTCGTAGTCGCCGGCCACATCCTTGGCATCGATGATGACCAGATGATGGTCGGGCAGGAAATTGAGCGTGGTCGGGTTGTCCGGGCCCGAGAGCAGCACCAGCGTGCCCGATTCCGCCGCGGCGCCGAATGCGTAGGAGACGGCCGCGAGCTGCTTGCCGTCCGAGCGGCCGGTCGAGACTTCCAGCGTCTTCTCGTTGTCCCAGGAAATTTGCTGCAGCCGCGCGTCGGCGCCGCGGCGGATCTTCATCGGCAGGTTCTTCGAGCGCAGATAGGCCGAAACCGCCGCCGGCACCTCGTCGGCGGAGGCGAGCTGTTGCACGGTCCCGGAAATCCCCTCGACCTGCTCCTTGAACACCTGCATCCGCTCAACCGGCGGCTTCTGCGCGCGCGCGGGAATCAGCCCGCGCGGATGGCGCGCGATGCGATCCTCGATCGTCGTCCTGCGCGGCGCCTCGCGGCCATTGACGCCGAGCGAGCGGCGGACCGAGCCGAGCACCAGATCTCGGCTGCTCATTCTCCGCTCCCCTGCCGACGCGCGCGCATCTTGCGCCGCCATTGCGCCTGGAAGGTCGAGCCTTCCGGCGCCGGGAAATCGCGGAACTTGGTCCAGCCGCGCAGGAGCGGCAGGAAGCGGAAACGCCCGCGCCAGCCCATGAGCGAAAGCGCGCTGACCGCGACGCCGGTCGCGATGCGATAGAGCCGCGGCCGCTTGGCGAACGCCGCCCAGATGCCGAGCCCCCAACGCACCGGCGCCGGCGACAGATGCCGCTCGAACTCGCGCTCGCGCCAATGGCGCATGAGCTTGGGCAGCGGAATGCGCACCGGGCAGACTTCCTCGCAGCGGCCGCAGAAGGTCGAGGCGTTCGGCAGCTGCTTGGCGTTCTCGATGCCGACGAACACCGGGTCGAGCACCGCGCCCATGGGCCCGGCATAGACCCAGCCATAGGCGTGCCCGCCGACCGCTTGATAGACCGGACAATGGTTCATGCAGGCGCCGCAGCGGATGCAGCGCAGCATCTCGCGCAGGTTTCCACCGAGCATGCTCGAACGGCCATTGTCGAGGATGACCACGTGATACTCGGCCGGCCCGTCGGGATCCTCGGGCCGGCGCGGACCGGTGGCGAAGGTCGTATAAGCCGCCATTTCCGCGCCGGTCGCCGTGCGGCCGAGCACGCGCAGCAGCGTCGTCGCGTCCTCGAGCGTCGGCACCACTTTTTCGATCGACGCCAGCACGATCAGCGCCTTGGGCAGCGTTTGCGTGAGATCGCCGTTGCCTTCGTTGGTCACCAGCACCGTGCTGCCGGTCTCGGCCACCAGAAAGTTCGCGCCGGTGATGCCCACATCGGCGGCGAGGAATTTCTCGCGCAGCACCGCGCGCGCCTCGGCCAACAGCGCGGTCGGCTCATCGAGATTGCGGCTCGCCGGCAGCTTGGTGTGCACGCGGCGGAAATCGGCCTCGATCTGCTCCTTGGTCAGGTGCACCGCCGGCGCGATGATGTGCGAGGGCGCCTCGCGGCGAAGCTGAATGATATATTCGCCGAGATCGGTCTCGATCGGCGTGATGCCGTTCTGCTCGAGGAAATCGTTGATGCCGATCTCCTCGCCGATCATCGACTTGCCCTTGGTCGCCGTCTTGGCCTTGAGCCGCTTGCAGATTTCGAGCACCGCCGCGCGCGCCTCCTCGGGCGTCGCCGCCCAATGCACCTGCCCGCCCGACTCGGTGACGCGCGCCTCGTAGCGCTCGAGATAAAGATCGAGGTGCGCCAGCGCGTGATCCTTGATGTCGCGCGCCTCGTCGCATAGCGCATCGTATTCGGGAAGCTTGCTCACCGCCCCCCGCCGCCGGCCGATGAAGCCGACCTCGGCGCGGGTCAACGCCTTCTGCAATTGCACGTCCGCGAGCGCGCGGCGCGTGTTGTCGCGAAAGCGCGTCGAGGTGATGGCCTGGGTCATCGCGTCCCCTCGGGCGGATTGCGCTTGGCGCGCTCGCCGATCGCGGGCTCCTGCGCCATGCCGGCCAGCACCTCGGCCACGTGGCGCACCTGCACCGACTTGCCCTGCCGCTGCAGCTTGCCCGCCATGTTCATCAGGCAGCCGAGATCGCCGGCGAGCAGCATGGGCGCGCCGGTGGCGGCCACGTGCGCGACCTTCTTCTCGACGATGGAATTGGAGACTTCCGGATATTTGACGCAGAACGTGCCGCCGAAGCCGCAGCAGACGTCCGGGTCCTTCATCTCGGCGAGCGCGAGGCCGGTGACGGTCGAAAGCAACTTGCGCGGCTGCGCCTTGACGCCGAGCTCGCGCAAGCCCGAGCAAGCATCGTGGTAGGTCGCCGTACCCTCGTAGATCGCGTCCACGCGCTCGAGCTTCATCACGTCTACGAGGAAGCTGGTGAGCTCGAAAGTCTTCTGGCAGAAGGCCGCAGCGCGCGGCATCCAGCCCGGATCGCCGGCGAAAATCTCCGGATAATGCACCCGGATCATGCCGGCGCAGGAGCCCGACGGCGCCACCACGTAATCATAGGGCTCGAAGGCCGAAATCACGGCCTCCGCAAGCTCGCGGGCGGTCGCCCGGTCGCCCGAATTGAACGCCGGCTGGCCGCAGCAGGTCTGCGGCGGCACCGCGACCTCGCAGCCCGCGTCTTCCAGCAATTTTGCCGCCGCAAAACCGATCTTCGGCCGGATCAGGTCCACGAGACAGGTGACGAAAAGCCCGACGCGCACGGTCTTTTCGGAACGGTCGGGACGCGGCGTTCTTTTGTTCATGCCGGATGCGGTGGAAGCGGATGGAGCGACGTTCACAGCACGCGGATTCGTGTTATGCGAACGCGAGCAAGCGTAACACCGAGGGTAGGGCAATGAAAGTCGTCACCTGCATCGAGGACCTGCGCGCGATCGCCCACCGCAAGGTGCCGCGCATGTTCGTCGAATATGTCGAGAGCGGCTCCTACGCCGAGGAGACGCTGCGCGCCAACCGCACGGACCTCCAAGCCGTGAAGCTGCGCCAGCGGGTTATGGTCGACGTCTCGAACCGCGAGCACTCGACCACGATCCTCGGCCGGCCGGTGTCGCTGCCGCTCGCGCTCTCGCCCATCGGGCTCTTGGGCATGCAGCACGGCGACGCGGAAATTCTCGCGGCCCAGGCCGCCGAGGAAGCCGGCATCCCCTTCACGCTCTCGACCATGTCGGTCGGCTCGATCGAGGACGTGGCGGAGGCGACAAAGAAGCCGTTCTGGTTCCAGCTCTATGTAATGAAGGACCGCGGCTTCATCCGCTCCTTGATCGAGCGCGCGGCCGCGGCCAAGTGCAGCGCGCTCGTGCTCACGGTGGACCTGCAGATTCTCGGCCAGCGCCACAAGGACATCAAGAACGGCCTTTCGGTGCCGCCCAAGATGAAACTCGCCAACCTCGTCGACATCGCCACCAAGCCGGCCTGGGTCTGGAACATCCTGCGCGCCAAGCGGCGCAACTTCGGCAATATCGTCGGCCACGTCGGCGGCGTCGCCGACATGTCCTCGCTCGCCAACTGGACCGCCAGCCAGTTCGACCCGACGCTCAATTGGAAGGACGTCGACTGGGTGCGCAAGTACTGGAAGGGCAAGCTGATCGTCAAAGGCGTGCTCGACACCGATGACGCCAAGAAAGCGGTGAAAGCCGGCGCCGACGCCATCGTGGTGTCCAATCACGGCGGCCGCCAGCTCGACGGCGCGCCTTCCTCTATTTCCGCGCTGCCCAGGATCGCCGACGCGGTCGGCGACGCGACCGAGTTGCTGTTCGACGGCGGCGTGCGCTCGGGCCAGGACGTGATGCGCGCGCTGGCGCTCGGCGCGCGGGCCTGCATGATCGGCCGCGCCTACGTCTATGGCGTGGGCGCCGGCGGCAAGCCGGGCGTCGCCGCCGCCATCGACACGATCAAGAAGGAACTCGATATCACCATGGCGCTCACCGGCACCAAGCGCGTCAAGGACATCGACCGGCGCGTGCTGGCAGAGTGACTTTTTTCCCTCTCCCCGTTTACGGGGAGAGGGTGGCGAGCACCGAGCGGACGCGAGGTGCGAACCGGGTGAGGGGCAGCTTGCAGCCGCGCCGTGCCTCGCCCCTCACCCGCCTCGCGCGCTAACGCGCGGTCTGCACCCTCTCCCCGCATTGCGGGGAGAGGGAGGAAGCGCTCACTCCTCCTCGTAGCCATACTCCGGCATGTTGCCGCTCGCGCCGTAATATTTGTACGGCAGGAATTTGCCCGGCATTGCTGATCCACACCTGATTGCCCAATGAATCATGGACAGTTGTAGAGAGGTCAAATCAAAGCTATCGAAAGACCGGAGGCCAAGTCCGTGCAGAACAAAAACGTCACGATGGGCGGCAGCACCCTCGTCGATCATCCGTTGCGCGCCGCCGTGCTCGGCGAGCTGCACGCGCGGCCGTTCACGCCGATCGAGACCCCGCGCCGCATCCTGCACTTCGGTTTCCTGATCGACGCCGCCGCGGCGCAGGCCGAGCGCGCGGCGCTGGCGGCCTTTTGCGGCATGAACGGCGTAGCCGCGCCCGCGCCAACCGCCAAGCATCATCGCCTCGTGATCGGGCCGGCGACGCTGCGCTGGGAGAACCATGCCGAGTTCTCGACCTATACTTGGGAGCTTCCGGCGCCCGGCGCCGTCCCGTTCGAGCCCGCGGCCGGCGCGATTCCGAATGTCATGGCCGCCGTGCCGCAGCCCGGACCGCTCCTGGTCGCGCTCGACCTGCATTTGATCGACGAGCGCGGCGGGGTCGCGGCCGATGAATTGTTCGACCACGCCAGCCTGGCGCGCAGCAAAGTGATCGAGGGCGCCGCCACCATCGCCACCGACTTCCAGCCCGACGCCAGCGGATTCATCCGCATCCTGGTGATCGACCGCGGGCTCAAGGCCGACCGCGCCGGCGCGCTGGTGCAGCGGCTCTTGGAGATCGAGACCTACCGCACGCTGGCGCTCTTGGGCCTGCCCGAGGCCCAGCGCATCGCGCCCAATGTGCAGCGGATCGAGAAGCGGCTCGGCGAACTCACCGACGCCATGCGCCGCACTGAGGGCCTCGACGCCAACCGCGAGCTGTTGAACGAGCTGACCGCGCTCGCCGCCGAGCTCGAAGCCGGCGCCGCCGCGGCCTCGTTCCGCTTCGGCGCCAGCCGCGCCTATCACGACATCGTTCGCGCGCGCCTCGCGGCCATTGCCGAGCAGCCGCTCGGCGGCTATCCCACCTGGTCGCAATTCCTCGAGCGCCGCATGGGCCCGGCCATGCGCACCTGCACCACCACCGAGGAGCGCCAGACGGCGCTCTCCGAGAAGCTCTCGCGCGCGGCGCAGCTCTTGCGCACGCGCGTCGAGGTCGAGCTCGAGCAGCAGAACCGCGATCTGCTGGAATCGATGAACGAGCGCGCGCGCATGCAGCTTCGCCTGCAATGGACCGTGGAAGGCCTGTCGGTGGCGGCGATCAGCTATTACGTGGTTGGGCTCTTGCACTATCTGTTCAACGGCCTGCACGAAGGCGGGATCGACGCCCGCTACGGCTTTCGGCTCAACGTCGAGCTGGCCACTGCGCTCGCCGTGCCGGTCGTGGTGTTGCTCGTGGCGCTGGTAGTGCTGCAAATCCGCCGCCGCGACACCATGCGGCGCGGCAGTGGGACCAAGTAGGCCGTCCCACCTTTATCGGGACTATGCCGCCCACGAATGCAGGCAAGGCTTGATCGCCGCGGCCGATCGGGCGAAACCATAAAAAAGCCCGCCGGGAGAACGTCATGATCAGAAGCCGCGACCGCATCCTCACCAGCCATGTCGGGAGTCTCCCGCGCAATGCCGAGCTCACCGATCTCCTGATCAAGCGCGAAGCCGGCGAGAAGATCGACAAGCAGGCCATGGACGCGGAGATGGATCGTTCCGTCGCCTACGTGGTCAAGAAACAGGTCGAGGCCGGCATCGACATCGGCAACGACGGCGAGCAGCAGCGCGTCGCCTTCCAGACCTATATGGCCCAGCGCATGACCGGCTACGCCGGCGAGTCGCGGCGCAAGGCCGGCAAGGATTTCGTCGAATTCCCCGAGCTGGTGGAAATGTTCGGCCGCCGCTTTCCCAAGCGCTCGCGGATTTCCAACGCGCCGCAGGCGGTCACTGACGTGCGCTATGAGGACCTCAAGCCGATCCAGGAAGAGATCGCCCGCGTCAAGCGCGTCGTGGCGGCCGAAGGAAAATCCTTCGCCGAGACCTTCATGACCGCGCCGTCGCCCGGCATCGTCTCGACCACGTTGCTCAATGCCTTCTACCCCTCGCAGGAGGCGTATCTGATGCATCTCGCCGGCGAGATCGCCAAGGAATACCGAGAAATCGTCAAAGAAGGGCTGATCCTCCAGATCGACGCGCCCGACCTCGCCATGGATCGCGTCATGTTCTACCAGGACGAGTTCGAAGCGGATTTCGTCAAAGCGGTCGAGCGCCACGTCGCCGCCATCAACAAGGCGATCGAAGGCCTGCCGCGCGACAAGATCCGCCTGCACGTCTGCTGGGGCAACTGGGAAGGCCCGCACATCTACGACGTGGCGCTCTCGGCGATCTTGCCCGCGATCTACTATGCGAAAGTCGGCGCGCTCTCGATCGAGTTCTCCAACCCGCGCCACGCCCACGAATACCAGACCTTCAAGCGCCACCCCTTCCCCAAGGACATGATCCTGATCCCCGGCGTCGTCGACTCGACCAGCAATTTCGTCGAGCACCCCGAGGTGGTCGCCATGCGCATCGAAGAGGCCGTGCGCGCGGTCGGCGACCGCGAGCGCGTGATCGCCTCCACCGATTGCGGCTTCGGCACCTTTGCCGGCCGCGAATGGGTGGTGTCGAGCGTGGTATGGCCGAAGTTGAAATCGCTGCGCCAGGGCGCCGAGCTGGCCTCCAGGCGCCTGTGGGGCAAGAGCGCGGCGTGACTTTTTCTTTTTCCCCTCCCCCCTTGAGGGGGAGGGTGGCGAGGCGCGAAAGCGCCGAGCCGGGAGGGGGGCCCGCGAATCAGAGCGACACCCCCCTCCCGGCGCTTCGCGCCGACCTCCCCCTCAAGGGGGGAGGTGATTTATGCTAAACGTCACGCCACGCCCAAGAGACATCGAACTGTTTGTATGGAGCCCGCCATGGACCAGATCGTGAAGAAACCCGGCAAAGGCGCCGACGACCTCGACCCGCATTACCGCTGGGACCGGCACTTGCCGGCCTGGGGCACCATGGGGGTGGACTTCGAGAGCCGCGTCGAGTTCGACCGCATGCGCCGCTACCGGATCGCCCGCGCCCGCCAGGCGCTCGAGCGCTCCGAGCTCGGCGCGCTGCTGCTGTTCGACGTCAACAACATCCGCTACGTGACCGCGACCAAGATCGGCGAGTGGGAGCGCGACAAGCTCGCCCGCTTCGCGCTGCTCGCCAAAGGCCAGGAGCCGATCCTGTGGGACTTCGGCTCGGCCGCCGTGCACCATCGGCTCTATTCGCCGTGGCTCTTGAAGGAGCATTGCAAGGCCGGCCTCGTCGGCCTGCGCGGCACCGTGCCGCCGAGCTTCGGCCTGATGAAACATCACGCCGAGGAAATCGCCTCGCTCTTGCGCGAAGCCGGCGTCGACAAGATGCCGATCGGCGTCGACATCATCGAGCCGCCGATGATGTTCGAGCTGGAAAAGGCCGGGCTCAAGATTGTCGACGGCCAGCAGGTGATGCTGGAGGCGCGCGAGATCAAGAACATCGACGAGATCGCGCTGCTCACGCGGGCCGCCGCCATGGTCGACGGCGTCTATCACCAGATCTACGAGGAGCTGAAGCCGGGCGTGAAGGAATCCACCATCGTCGCCAATGCCAATCGCTTCCTGTACGAGAACGGCTCCGACGACGTCGAGGCGATCAACGCCATTTCCGGCGAGCGCTGCAACCCGCACCCGCACAATTTCACCGACCGCATGATCCGGCCCGGCGACCAGGCCTTCTTCGACGTGCTGCAGAGCTACATGGGCTATCGCACCTGCTACTACCGCACCTTCAACGTCGGCCGCGCCACGCCGGCGCAGCACGACGCCTACAAGCTCTGCCGCGAATGGCTCGACATGGCGATCGAGCTGATCAAGCCCGGCGTTTCCACCGACCGGGTGGCGAGCGTCTGGCCCAAGGCCGAGGAGTTCGGCTTCCCCAGCGAGCTCGCCGCCTTCGGGCTGCAGTTCGGCCACGGGCTCGGGCTCGCGCTGCACGAGCGGCCGATCATCAGCCGCGTCGTCTCGCTCGAGCATCCGATGGAGATCAAGACCGGCATGGTGTTCGCGCTCGAGACCTATTGCCCGGCCAAGGACGGCTTCTCCGCCGCGCGCATCGAGGAGGAGATCGTGGTCACCGACAAGGGCGGCGTGGTGATCTCGCTGTTCCCGGCGGAGGAACTGCCGATCGCGAATGAGTATTGAGGAACCGTCATCCTGCGGGGAGGTGGCGCTCGAAGGCGCGGCCCTCGAAGGATGACGGCAAATTCCCTCTCCCCGCTACGCGGGGAGAGGGTGGCGAGCCCGCCGTAGCGCGAAGCGCGAAGGCGTGGCGAGCCGGGTGAGGGGCATTCGCCGAGCCCGATTGCAACGCCCCCTCACCCGGATCGCTGACGCGATCCGACCTCTCCCCGCACGCGGGGAGAGGTAAACGCGCCAAGGATTGAACCCCATGCGCCGCTACACCCCCCCGCCCACTCCGAAGCAGATCGCCGAGAGCCAGCGGCGCATGATCAAGGCGACGCTCTGGATCATCGCCATTCCGCTGCTCGTCTTCGTGCTGATGGCCTATGGCTACAGCGACGCCGCGCCCGCGTTCCTGCGCAAGGCCACGATCCAGCTCGACGCCCTGTTCGGCTCGCCGGTGTGGTCGATTCTGGATCCGAGGGGGAGGTAACAAACGTAAGCGCGTGAGATTTCTTCCACTATGTCCGCGCTTGACCCCGGGCATCCCGACCAGGAGGGCAGTACCTTCCTAAGCGGGATCGCCGGGACGAGCCCGATGATGACGAAAAAGGGAAAGATCCACCCCCGCGAAAAAAACGAAGCGCCGTGCATCCCAGGGAGGAGAGGGAAGCACGGCGCGCACGCAACGCCGGCACTGAGGGCTTTAAGCGGCCTTGCGCTGCAAACTCTTGCGGTGGTCGAGCACGATGGTCGCCGCCGCCGTGTTGGAGATCGGGATGTGATAATTGCGGTGCAGCTGCGCAACGTCGCCGCTGAGCGCGCCGCGCATCGCGATCCAGTTCAGCAGCTCCACGCCCTGCGTGCCGGCGAGCTCGACCAGCTGCTCGTTCGAATAGCGCGTCAGCGCCTCCGGATCGTTCACGATCTTGTCGAGGCACAACAGGTCGAACTCCTTGTTGATGAAGCCCGCGCGCTTGCCGTCGAGCTGGTGCGACAGGCCGCCGGTGCCGACCACCGCCACGCGCAGATCCTTGTCGTAGGATTCGATGGCGCGGCCGACCGAGCGGCCGAGCTTGAAGCAGCGCGCCGCCGAAGGCAGCGGATGCTGCACCGTGTTGATCGAGACCGGGCACGATCTTCACCGGCCAAGTCGTGGCGCCGGGCCAGAACAGCTGCATCGGGATCGCGCACCGCGTGATCCACCAGCATTTCCTGGCAGGTGACGATGTCGAACTCGTCCTCGACCAGCGTCTCGATCACGTGCCAGGAAAACGCCGGATCGCCCTGGAACGCGCGCGTGCACCGGCAGGCCCCAGCCCTCGTCCGCGTTGCGGTATTCGGCCGCCGCCCCGACCGCGAAGGTCGGCATCTTGTCGAGGAAGAAATTGAGGCCGTGGTCGTTGTAGAAGAACACCACGACGTCGGGCCGCACCTTGCCGAGCCAGCTGCGGACATAGTCGAAGCCGTCGAAGAACGGCTTCCAATAGGGCTCGTTCTGCAGCCCCTGCGCGATCGCCTTGCCGATCGCGGGAACGTGCGAGGTGGCGATGCGCGCCGATGATCTCAGCCATGTCTAGCTCCCTGCCGCGACGAGCTTGCGCTTGAATTCCTCGAGCGCTCACGCCGGTCTGCTGCGCGCCGATGTCCTGCACGTTGAGGCCGAAGATGCCGGCGAGCTTGGCCAGGTAATAGACGTTGCCGCCGGCCTCGATCATGTCGAGCACGTTGCGCTCGCGCACCGCCTCGCGCTGCTGCCGGTTGAGCCCGAACTTGGCGCAATAGCCGTCCTCGTCCTCGAGGAAGGCCGCGCGGTTCTCGGCGCTGTTGAACGAGAAGCACATCTGGTTCAGCGCGAAGCCCTTCTGCGCCTCGCTCGCCGTCGAAGATCGTCGTGCCCGGAATGTCGTGGTGTTCCATCGTGAACCTCTTCCCCCTTCAGATTCTCGGATGGAAACTATGGCCCGCCGCACCGGCGGCGCTTGATCCAGATCAAGGGAGGGCACCCGTCATTCCGGGGCGCGCCGAAGGCGCGAGCCCGGAATCCATAACCGCCGGCGCAAAAGATACGAAGACAGGGGTTATGGATTCCGGCTCTCGCGCTATCGCGCGATGCCGGAATGACGAATTATCCGCCCACCGCCGCGCCATATTGCGCGTCGGTCACCTGCTCCAGCCAATCGACGTACTTGCCGTCCTTGGCCTCCTGCATGGCGATGTGCACCATGCTCGTGGTCGGCGCCGCGCCGTGCCAGTGCTTCACGCCCGGCTCGAACCACACCGTGTCGCCGGCGCGCACCTCGCGGATCGGCCCGCCCCAGACCTGCACGCGCCCCACGCCCGCGAGGATATAGAGCGCCTGGCCGTAGGGATGCGTGTGCCAGGCCGTGCGCGCGGCCGGCTCGAACGTCACCCGGCTCGAGCGCAGCCGCGCCGGCTCCGGCGCCTCGATGATCGGGTCCTGCAGGACATTGCCGGTGAAATACTCCTTGGGCGCGCGCCGGGTCGGCCGCGACCCGGCCTGAAATACGTTCATCGCTTCCTCCGTGCCGCGTGCCGCGGCTTCTGCTTCGGCATCCGTGCGCGAAGCTTACCCGTTCCGGCCCCGGCCCGCGACATGTTCAAATCGGCGGCCTTGAACGAAACCGGCGCGCCGCAGCGCGCCGGTCGATGCGGCTCTCCGCTGTGCGGTCAGTTCGTCGCGAAACAATAGAGCCGCCCGCCGCCGCCCACTCTCGCGAGCGCCTCCATGCTGCAGCCGGGCGTCGCATGCGACGAATTCCACGAGCGCATGGGCTCGGTATCGTTAGGTCCCAGCCGGTCGTGGTGGCCGACGATGACGCTGCCTTCGGCGCTCTTGGTCCAGTTGCCGCAGGTGCGATCCTCCGCGACGGTGAACGCGGTGCCGTCCGGCTGCGTGCCGGTCAGGATGTCGTGAATGTTCGGCCGTGTCGCCGAACCCGTTCACTGGATCGCCCTTCTCGGTGAGCGCCGTCTGCTTGTTGATGTTCGGGCTCTTGTGCAGGTCCGCGACATCGGCCGCGATCTGCACGCCCTTGACGTTGTGCCAGGGCCCGCGGCCGATGCGGTCGCGCGCGTTCACCGGCTGCACGCCGGGCGCGGCCGAGAGGCTCAAATACGCGTGCCAGGTGCGGCTGCCCGCGCCCACCGCCTGCGCGAGCTGCTGGCAATAGGCGTCGGCGCCCGCGAGCCCGCCTAAATCGGCGCCCTTGCCGGGGTTGGCGCTGGTGACGAAGAAAGTCATCGGCGCCTGTTGCGCCTGCAAGCCGGCAATCGCGCCAAACGACACCACAGCCGCCGCGGCAAGACACATCGTCGTCTTGTTCATTTCTCTCCTCCCATCGATCGTCACGCTGATAAACCTCGCGATGCAGATTTCTATTCCCGATCCCCCACGCGAAAATCGCAAAAAAGCAGCGGGCACATATGTGTCGTGCCCGCCGCTTGTAAGAATTGCCCAAGAATCGCACTTGGGCGGCACGCGGCCCCGATATTTCTGCCGCGGACGCGTCTAGCTATTCATCACCACCCGAAGAAGGGGAAGAACGGGAATGGTGCGGGCCGCGGTCCCCAATACGGCCCCGGTCCCCAGTAGGGTCCGTAATACGGCCCATAGTAGGGTCCAGGATAGTATCCGCGACAGCGAACCCAGCGGCTGGAGCGGCGCAAGTGACAACGCCGATATTGAACGTCCACAACTCCCGACTCGATCGTCGGCGCGAGCCCCGGACCCACCGGCAGCGAGGCTGCCGGAGTTGTCGCGAGCGCCGCAAGGCCAAGGCCGCCGGCAGCGGTAGCGATGAGAGCGAATTTCCTGAGCATTGATTCCTCCTGGAAAAATCTGCCTATAACTCTCATTGTACGCAGCACCGGCCCCACTATGCCACGCCGCATTATAGACATTTCCGTGGCACTGAAGGCCGCCATGCCTCCGACGCCGGAATTCCGGTGAGGATCGAGGCGGCGTCGGCCCGCTCGACGCGCGCGGTCGCGATGCTCGAGGACTGAGCATGGCGCTCGCCTTCGGCATTTTCGATCACCTCGACCGCGGCACCGTGCCGCTCGCCGAGTTCTACGAAGAACCGCCTGAAGTTGATCGAGGCCTATGACCGCCACGGCTTCTACATCTATCTCTGCGCCGAGCACCACGCGACGCCGCTCGGCCTCGCGCCATCGCCCGGAATTTTTCTCTCGGCGGTCGCCGCGCGCACGAAGAAGCTCCGCCTCGGCCCGCTGGTCTATACGCTGCCGCTCTATCACCCGCTGCGGCTGATCGAGGAAATCTGCATGCTCGACCAGTTGAGCGGCGGCCGCTTCGAGTTCGGCGTCGGCAGGGGCATCTCGCCGATCGAGGTCGGCTATTACGGCGTCGATCCGGAAAAATCGCAGGCCATGTTCGGCGAAGCGCTCGAAGTCGTCATGCGCGGGCTCAAGGGCGGCACGCTCGATTTCGCGGGCGAGTTTTATCGCTTCAAACACGTGCCCATGGTGCTCGAACCCCATGCAGAAGCCGCATCCGCCGCTCTGGTACGGCGCCAACACTCCGGAGAGCGCCGCCCGCGCCGCGGCCAAGGGCATGAACGTGGTCGCCAATATGCCGGCGGGCGCACTGCCGGCGATCGGCAAGGCCTATTGGCGCGCGCACAAGCCATCCGGCGCGCAATCGACCCAAGCTCGGCATGAACCGCCACATCGTGCTCGCCGAGAACGACGAGGAAGCGCTCGCGATCGCGCGCCGGGCCTATCGGCGCTGGATCGAGAGCTTCATGCACCTGTGGAAACTGCACGACATGCCGCCGGTCGGCGTGAATTATCCGCCCGAGATCGACGGCTTTCTGCAGGACGGCCGCGCGGTCGTGGGCTCGCCGCGCACGGTGCTGGAAAAATTGCAGGCGCAGCTCGAGGAGTCGGGCGTCAATTATCTGGGCTGCCGCTTCGCCTTCGGCGATCTTTCGCTCGCGGAGTCGCTGCGCTCCGTCGAGCTGTTCGCCCGCCACGTGATGCCGAACCTGCAGGCCAAACGCGCGGCCGCGGAGTAGGCGCTTACTCGGTCGGCGAAACCGAGTATTCGTGCGTGTGCACCTTGTCGCTCCGCCCATAGAGCTTCGCAATGTGCGGCCGCGGCAGCGCGACGTCCTTGGCGAGGCCCACGAATTTCAGCACCCGGATCGCCTGGAAGACGCCGTCCCACTCCCACCAGCGGTGGCCGTGGCTCGCCGCGCGCGGATCGGCATGGTGGTTGTTGTGCCAGCCCTCGCCGCTGGTGATCAGCGCGACGAACCAGTTGTTCCGGCTGCCCTCGTCGGTCTCGTAATTGCGGTAGCCCCAGCGATGCGACAGCGAATTCACCGACCAGGTGATGTGCCACACCGCAACCGTGCGGACGAACACGCCCCAGATCAGCACGCTCGAAGCGAATTGCAGCGCCGCCGACTGGCTCCCCCCGCCGAGCAACGCGGCGCCATAGGCCAGACCGAAATAGATGAACCAGGTTGCCACCCCGAACGTGATCCAGGCCTGCGTTCGCTCCATCCACACGTAGAAGGGATCGCGCAACACGTCGCGCGCATAGCGGTCGAAAATGCCGATCCGCCGCAGCTCGTCGTTCTCCACCAGAATCCACCCCATGTGGCCCCAGAAGAGATTGACCAACGGGCTGTGCGGGTCGGGCTGCTCGTCGGCATACTGGTGGTGGCGGCGATGCACCGCGACCCAGCGCGCCGGCGTGTCCTGCATGCAGCACACGCCGATCACCGCGAAGCTGTGCTCCAGCCATGACGGCAGCACGAAGCCGCGATGCGTCAGCAGCCGGTGATAACAAAGATTGATGCCGAGCCCGCCATAAACATAGATGCCGAGGATGGTGAGCACGACGCCGGTCCAACTGAAGAACCACGGCAGCAAGGCCAGGAGCGCGATCAGGTGATAGCCGATCACGATGGTCGCATAGGGCCACGCGATCCGAATCGGCGGTACCGCCGCCGGCAAGGGCAGCGTGCCGGGGGCCGCGAGTTCCATCTCGGAAACATTACCGTGCACTTTGGAAGCCCTCTTCGTTCGAATTCAACCGCCCCACCGATCCCCTGTCCAGCCCGCAATCATTCGAGGCCGGTCGGCACGTTCTTGTTCTCGCTCTCGAGCTTCATGCCGGCGGCGCTCGCCATGGTTTCCATGAGGGCGGCAAAATCCATCCCCAGGTACTTCTCCGGGTCGGCCTTGAACTGCGCGGCGCCGAAATGGCTTTGCAGCATCTCGCGCGTCGCCGCCGTCACCGGCATCGGTACATCATTTTCGCGCGCCAGCTCAAGCCCGAGATCCATGTCCTTGCGCAGCAGCTCCGGCGTGAACGTCGTGGTCCAGTCGAGATTGACCAGCGCCGGCGACTTGTAGCGCGTGAACATCGAACCCATCACCGAGTTGTTCATGAAGGCCAGGAAAGCGTGGCGCGGAATTCCCATCTTGTTCGCCAGCAGCGTGATCTCGATCAGGTTCTCGATCACCACGCCGAGCATCACGTTGTGCGCGATCTTGCAGATACGCGCCAGCTCGCCCTCGCCGACATAGGAAACGCCGTTCGGCGCGAACGCCTCGATCATCGGCTGCACTTTGCGGAACGCAGCCTCGGCGCCCGACGCGACGGCGGAGAGCTTGCCCGCCTTGATCACCTTGGCGTTGCCGCTCACCGGCGAGGCCACGAATTCCGCGCCGCGCGCCTTGAGCTGCTTCCTGATCTCGGCCAACTCCTCGACCGCGATCGTGGAACAATCGACGAAAATGCCGGGCACCTTGCCGTTGCCGGCGGCGACCCCGTTCGCGCCGAAATAGACTTCTTGCAAGTCCTTGCCGGTGGACACGATGGAGAACACCACATCGAGGCCGGCAAGATCGGAAGGCTTGTCGACGATCTTGCCGCCCTTGGCCGCGAGCGGCTCGGCCTTGGCGCGCGTGCGGTTCCAGATCGAGACGTCGTAGCCGGCCTTCAGCAGCCGCTCGGCCATGGGAAATCCCATGCGCCCCATGCCGATCCAGCCGATTTTCTGCGTATTCGTGGCCATGCCCGGGCTCCTCGTGCGAGCCTCGCTCTATCACGAAACGGCCCGAAAAGCCCACGGCCACACCGCCGGTTATCGGCGGTATGGCCGCGGGGAATGATCGCAGTCGTGCAGCGAGCTACATCGGCGGAACGAGCCCGTCGCGCCCGACGCTCACGCCGGCCGCGGCCAGCGTGCCGTCCGGCTGCCGCTGCGCGGCGATAATGAAGATGTTCGCGCCCGGTTTCAGATCGGCCTTGTCGCCGGGCACATAATTGACGATCGGGGTATCGGCCGGAACCACGATCTTCTTCTCTTCACCCTTGTACTTCACCAGCAGCGTCCGCCCGTCGGGCACCGAAGTCACCTCGGCGACGGTCGCGTTGGTCATGGTGCTGCCGGGCCGCACGTCCCACGGGCCGAACCCCTCGGCCACGCCGCGCATCGCCTCGAGGAAGAAGTGCACGTGCAGCGCGCGCTGGCTTCCGTCGGCCTGCGGCAGGGCGGAGATGCCCACGTAAGCTCCAGGTTTGATGTCGTCGAGCGACGCCTTGACCATGCCGAGCACGCGCGCGTTGTCGGCGAGCTTGATGGTGAGCGTCTCGCCGGCCCGGTTCTTCACCGTGAGCACGTTGCCGTCGATTTTCTCGATCGTGCCGCGCACGCGCACCGGCGGCTGGGCCGGCGCTTGGGCAGGCGGTTGCTGCGCGAGTGCAGGCACGGCGGCCGCGAGCACGAGCGCCAATCCGACGGCGCCGAGCGCGCGGCGCGAAATTGCATATTTCATGGCTTCCTCCCGGTATCGTTCGGCGGCTCCGCGCCGTCTAAATTATGAACCCCTCGCGCGCCGTCTTGTTCCCGCATACGCCGCAGTGGCGGCGCACAAGACGCGATTATTCGTGCATTTGAACGTGGCGGTCTCGGGGCTTTCTATGAAGGTCGCATGTATACTCGGCGGCCTTTTGTCAGCGGGTTCGTCTCATGCGCCAGGTCGTCCAGGTATTCCGCACATTCTTGACCCTCGCCCTGCCCTATTTCCGATCCGAGGAAAAATGGCGGGCGCTCGCGCTGCTGGCGGGCGTGGTCGTCGCCGAGTTCGGCGTGGTTTATGCGCTCGTCGCCTTCAATCAGTGGAGCGGTTATTTCTTCAACGCGATCCAGGACCGTAACTGGAACGCCTTCCTGTTCTCGCTGCTCCTGTTTTCCGGCATCGCTGCCTGGACCGTGCTCGCCACCATGCTGCAGTTCTTTTTCGGCCAATCGCTGATCCTGCGCTGGCGCCGCTGGCTCACCGAACACTATGTCGAGCTCTGGATGGCCGACGGCCGCCACTATCGCGTGCAGTTGCAGCACCCGGAAATCGACAATGCGCATCTGCGCATCGCCAATGACATCCTGATCTTCCTGCAGCGCACCTACGAGGTCGGCCAGAATTTCCTCGGCAGCATGATCGCGCTCGCTTCCTTCGCCTATATCCTGTGGCAGATCTCGAGCGTGGCGCCGCTGGTGCTGTTCGGCGTCGACCTTACCTTTCCCGGCTATCTGTTCTGGATCGCGATCGCCTATGCCGGCACCGGCACGCTGATCGCCCACCTGATCGGCAAACCGCTGATCCAACTGAATTTCAACCAGCAGCGCTTCGAATCCGATTACCGCTTCGGCATCGTGCGCGTGCTCGACCATTCCGAGCAGGTGGCGCTCCTGCGCGGCGAGGAGATCGAGCGGCGCGTGCTCGACCGCCGCTTCACGTCGCTGGTGAAGAACTGGGTCGCCTTGATCAGCCGCCAGACCGGCCTCACCGGCTTCACCTCCGGCTATAGCCAGATATCGTTCGTGTTCCCGTTCGTGGTGGCGAGCCCGGCCTATTTCGCCGGCGCGGTGCCGCTCGGCATCCTGATGCAGGCCTCGCTCGCCTTCCAGCGCGTGGACATGTCCTTCGCTTTCTTTCTCCATACCTACGCCAAGATCGCCGAATGGAAGGCGTCCATGGACCGCGTCGCCCAGCTCGACCTGGCGCTCAAGGAGGTCGACCGGCCGCGCGATCCGGCGCGCGAGATCATGGTCGATTTCCGCCCCGAGAAGAGCATTGCCGTCTCCGGCCTCGTCGTGCGCACGCCGGCCGGCTCGCAGATCGCCCGCGTGCCCGACTTCGTGCTCGGCTCCGGCGACCGCGCGCTGATCAACGGCCCCTCGGGCGCCGGCAAATCGAGCGTGCTGCGTGCGCTCGCCGGTCTGTGGCCGACCGGCGCCGGCCGCATCGCGCTGCCGCACGACGTGGCGTTCATCGCACTGCCGCAGCAGACCTACTTTCCGCTCGGCACGCTGCGCGCCGCCATCGCCTATCCGACGCCGCCGGAAACCATACCCGACGAGCGCCTGCGTGAGGTGCTGACCAAGCTCGAGCTCGCGCATTTGTTCGAGCGGCTCGACGAGGAGGGCGATTGGTCGGTGCTGCTGTCCGGCGGCGAGCAGCAACGCGCGGCCTTCGCCCGCGCGTTGCTGCGCGAGCCCGACATCCTGCTGCTCGACGAGGCCACTTCGAATTTCGACGAGGCCACCAGCCGCGCGCTGTTCCGCGTGCTGCTGCACGAACTGCCGCGCACCACCGTGATCTCGTTCGGACGCACGGCCGAGCACCCCGAGCTGCACTGGCGCACCATCGACCTTCCGGCCGGCCTCGGCCTGCAGTCTAACCATCACGCGCCGGCGCCCCCTGCCGCCGCGCCCGCATGAGACGCGACCGCGCAAGAACCGCAAGGAGAAGACCGTGAACGAGCCGAGCAAGATGTACTACTACACCGCCGCCTGGCCGCTCATCCTGGAGATGTGCCCGTGCGACGTGCACTTCA
This sequence comes from uncultured Alphaproteobacteria bacterium, assembly GCA_963772885.1. Lineage (GTDB taxonomy): Bacteria > Pseudomonadota > Alphaproteobacteria > Rhizobiales > Xanthobacteraceae > JAHFPN01. The sequence continues at coordinate 75,355 of CAVYZC010000003.1, forward strand.
CCGAGTACCTGGAAGCGCGCGGCATCGAGAACAAGACGATCTTCCATTTCGGCACCGGCTCGCACCACCACGTCGGCATCCGCTGCCACGAGAACGGCTCCAACAACGCGGTGCTCGGCATCACGGCTTCGGTGGAAGAAGAGCAGGCCTATGTGCAGCTCGCGATCGACAACCCGAAGCTGTCGAAGAGCTACAAGGCCTTCTTCGGCGACATCTATATGCTCGACGCGCGGCTGCTGCCCGAGTTCGACGTCGTCACGCTGTTCCATCTCTGCGAGTTCTGGGGAGAGGAGATGGTCGCCGCCTATGGCGCGATGAGCGACCTGGAGATGCTCAATCTGCTGACCGACAAGACCAGGCCCGGCGGGCTGATCCTGTTCTATATGAAGTCCATGGCCTACGACCGCGCCGAGCCGGTGATCGCGCAGTGGGAGAAGGCGCGCAAAGTCGAGCGCGTCGAGGAGTTCAAGACCCTGCTGGTATATCGCAAGAAAGCGTAAAGCCGGCCGTCACACGGCTGTAATCGAATACTGTTTTCTGTCGCCGCATGACGATCGTGATTTGGGCGCTGGCGGCGTTCTGCCTGGCCTCGCTTGCCCTTCACCTCTTAAGCACCGCTCTTGCCATCGTTCGCTGCCGGCCGGCGCGCTACCTGACTGCGCCCTCCGGCGCGCCACCGGTCAGCATCGTGCGGCCGGTCTGCGGCATCGACAATCATGCCGAGGAGACGCTGCGCTCGACCTTCGCGCTCGACTATCCGGGCTACGAGATCATCTTCTGCGTCGCGACCGCGCGCGACCCGATCGTCCCGCTCGTCCAGCGGCTGATCGCCGACCACCCGGGCATGCCGGCGCGCCTGCTCGTCGGCGACGACCGGATCAGCGACAATCCGAAGCTGAACAACGTCGTCAAGGGCTGGCGCGCGGCCGCGCACGATTCCATCGTGATCGCCGACAGCAACGTGCTGATGCCGCGCGATTTGATCCAGCGCCTGCTCGTGAACCGGCGGGCCGATACCGGCCTGGTCTGCTCGCCGCCGGTCGGCTGCCTGCCCGAGGGAATCGCCGCCGAGATCGAATGCGCGTTTCTCAATACCTATCAGGCCCGCTGGCAATATGCGGCCGACGCCGCCGGCCTGGGCTACGCGCAGGGCAAGACCATGCTTTGGCGCCGGCCCGATCTGGAGCGCGCGGGCGGATTGCGCGCGCTTGCCACCGAGCCGGCCGAAGACGCCGCCGCCACCAAAGTGGTGCGCGCCCAGGGATTGCGCGTGCGGCTCGTCGATGGCCCGTTCGGCCAACCGCTCGGCGTTCGTACGCTCAAAGAGGTGTGGCGGCGACAAGTGCGCTGGGCTCGGCTGCGGCGCGTGACGTTCAAACCGCTTTTTGCCTTGGAGATTCTTTCGACCAGCCTGCCGCTGCTGCTCGCCGCCGCATGGCTTTCCGACTTCCATGGCTATTCCCTTTGGAGCGGCGCACTGGCCGTTGCCATTGTCTGGTACGGGGCGGAAGCGCTGCTTGCGCACATTGCAGGTTGGCATTTGGCCGTTCGCTCGCCGCTGCTGTGGCTCGCGCGCGACCTCGTGCTTCCCGCGCTCTGGCTCGAAGGCTGGCGCGGAAACGATTTTTCCTGGCGCGGAAATGAAATGACCGTGGCCGAGAGTGCTCGCAACGTCTGAGCCGATGCGTCACCCGATGGTTAACGCCCAAGTCATTCGCCCGTTACATAAATCTGCGAAGAGATTTGCATCATGAACGGCAAGGGAAACGGACAACGTGATCGCCGGTGACGGGACCCGACATTTTCGCACGCTGTTCATTTCCGACGTCCATCTCGGTACCCGCGGGTCGCAAGCCGACCGCCTGCTCGACTTCCTCCGCTGCACGACGCCGACACGATCTATCTGGTCGGCGACATTTTCGACGGCTGGCAGTTGCGCTCGAACTGGTATTGGCCGCAGGCCCACAACGACTTGGTGCAGAAGCTCCTGCGCAAGGCGCGCAAGGGCACGCGCATCGTCTATATCCCCGGCAACCACGACGAAGTGCTGCGCGACTATTACGGCACCCATTTCGGCGGCATCGAGGTGATGGAGAACGCGATCCACGCCGGCGCCGACGGCCGCCGCTACCTCGTGATCCACGGCGATCTGTTCGACGTGGTGATCAAGCACGCGCGCTGGCTCGCCAAGCTCGGCGACAAGGCCTACGACGCCGCGATCGCGGTGAACACGATCTTCAACCGGCTCCGCCGCTATCTCGGCTTCGGCTATTGGTCGCTCTCGCAATGGGCCAAGCTGAAGGTCAAGACCGCGGTGAGCTACATGGGCGAGTTCGAAGCCGTGCTCGCCGCCGAAGCGCACCGGCATGGCGCCGACGGCGTCATCTGCGGCCACATCCATCACGCCGCGATCCGCGACATCGGCGACGTGCGCTACATCAATTGCGGCGACTGGGTCGAGAGCTGCACCGCCGTCGCCGAGCACCCCGACGGCCGCTTCGAGATCATCGACTGGACCGATCCGGTGCGGCAGTCTCAAGCCGCTGGTCGCCGCGGCGCGCGCCGCCTGAGCGGGCAACTTTTTTCAGCCATTCCGCCGACGAAGCCTTCGTTCTTGTCGTCGTGGGTGAGCGCGATGCGCACCTGACCGCGGCAGAATCTGTTTGAGCATTTCAGGCTTCGCTCGACCTCGTCCAGATAGGCGTGCTCCAATTCCGGCCGCTTAAGCAGCACCGCCTGGGTCTCGTAGCGGGATAGCCCGCAGCTTTTGCAAGACGATCTCGATCGCTGTCGTCGCGTCGAGGTCGGAGAGCTTCAGGTCGGTCTTCCAGTTCACCAGAAATCCTCCGCGCGAGGAATGCGCGTGTAGCTGATCTTTGCCCCGGCATAGCCGCCCGGCGGCGGCACCCACGGACCGATGCTCACGAGCGTCCTGCCGTACTTCCGATTGAGCGCGTCGATGGCCGCGGTCACGCGCTCCCAGCGCTGCCGGGTCCGATCGTCGTCGAGCAGGATGTCGAGCTGCCGCTCGCTCGCGCGAGTGAGTTCAAGCAGGGTGACGCCGAGCCGGAGAATCTGCGCCCGGCGCGGCAATCGTCGCGCTGGCCTCGGCCCACATGCCTTCGAGCGCGGACAGGACGGCCTGATCGTCGTGGACCGCCGGGAGCCAGACGCTCCGCAGGACCATGAGTTCTCGCGGATGATCTCAAGCCACAGCCAGAGGCGGCCGGCGTTCCAGCCGTCGCGCCGCATGCGTCGCGCGGCCTTAACGAGCAAGAGGCGCGAGGCGGACTTGGCGTGCTCGATCGTTCGATAGTCGGGCGGCAGCACGCGGCCGTGCCCGTACATGCCGCGCCCCGAGGGCGGCGTTTGCAGATCGTAGCCGTGCAGCGCGTACCAAAGGCGCTCGCCGGTCACGTTGCCCCAGAGCTTCCGCATGTGCTTCGGCTGCGTGGCGAGGAGATCGGCCATCGTGTGAATTCCTGAGCGGGCGAGACGCAGCTCCAATCGCGTGCCGATGCCGGGAACGTCGCTCAGGCTTCGCGCGAGAAGCGGCCCCGGCATCTCGCTCGGATGCCAGACCATGTTGCCGTCCGGCTTGCCCGCCTTGCACGCCATCTTGGCGAGCTGCCGATTGGCGGCGAAGCCGATCGAGCACTTGATGAACCGGCCGACATTCTCCGCGACGCGCTCCTTGATGCGCAGGCCAAGCTGCTGCGGATCGGCGCGATCCTCTGGCGCGACGCGGCAGGTCAGCTCGTCGATGGACTTGACGGCGTCGAGCGGAACGACCGCGGAAATTTCCGAGAGCAGCGTGTTGTGAGCGCGGCGGTAGAGATCGGGCGACTGCGGGACGAAAATGATGTCGGGGCAGAGCGCCTTCGCGTCGAGCACGTTCATCACGTTCTTGACGCCGAGGAGCTTCGCCTCGCGCGAACAGGCGATGACGCAGGTGCGCACGGAGTCGGCGAACGGGACGACGCCGACGGGCTTGCCGCGAAGCTCCGGATGCGACCTGTTGCTCGACCGAGGCGAAGAAGCCGTCGAAGTCGAGATACAGACGCTCGATTTGGGTGGGCTTTCGCACGGCTTGTCCTCATGGGGCAGACTATGAGAACATAAATTGCGATCTCGACAGTTGCATCTTAGGAGACACCGAACACGCTTGAAGGTTTTCATGTTGATGCGCGATGCCTTCACGAAGTACTCGCCAAGACCAAGAGTCACATCGTCGAGAATTTTCAAACACCAAAGAATGTCCAGCCGCTGCTTAATGTCCCTGCCGGCGCACGTCGCATCGGCAAGCTCGAAGATCAAATAATAAACTGTGCCTTCGGGCGCGACAAACCAGGAACTTGAACGTATCCATGAGTAATTGCGATGACGACGGCAGAAAGCCGACGGGACTTGCACTGTTCGAGAACGTCGGGTGCGTGTTCGAACGCTGCAGTCAGCGGTTGCAGCTCGCTAACACGGTCGCCGGCCGGGTCAAACGCACTTGAAAAACAAATGCCTTCAAGAAATGCGTCTTGCCGTCCGTGTCGTGCACGACATCGGGACGTTGACGCCCGAACTGGCGCTCTGCCACGTTCAACATCGCCGGCCGCCCGGCAGAGTAATGCCAACCAATCGCTCGGCCGCGTTGCTCATTTCTTTCCTCCCTAGATAGATCGACATCAACATCGAGCTTTGAAAGAATTCGCTCTAGAAGAGCAGTTCCTTGCTTCGAGGCGTAAAGTGCCCGGCTTCGCGGGTCTGATTTGCTAATTTCTTGTGTAATTAGTGGGTCGAGCGTATATCGTCCCGCGCCGGCCTGGGTATCAGGGCTGCCTGATAGCGGCCTAGCAACGCTGCGACATGTCGGCTCGCGGTTTGTTGCGGACAGTCAAGGCGGTCAGCCAATTCGTTAACTGATAAGCCGGGCTCCAAGGCGATACGTGCGAGCGCCAAGAGCTGCGGAAGGCTCAGCTCGCCCTGCAAAGGCTGAAACGAATTTACAAGATGTAGAGTCTGATCGGGTGACCTGATCGAGCTTCATGATGTTTCCAAGTATGTACTTGAAAGTGAGTATATAACGATATTTTGGTACTTGTCAAGAAGCTATCGGCGTTACGATGGATTTTGGGCGACGAATGGGACATGCTCGATACATAAGAGGCCGAACGGCACGCCGTGGTACAGCTGGGTGGACTTGAACCACCGACCTCCCGGTCCACAGCCGGGCGCTCTAACCAACTGAGCTACAGCTGCACGGGTTCGGCGCGGCGCAAGCTAGTGGGAAATAGCCCCGATTTGCAAGCCGCCGCAAGGCTGCCAAAACGCAACGAGCCCGGGCATGCCCGGGCTCGCTCGATAACTCGACCGGCTTTGGGCCGGACGCCGGACTTCAGTTGACCTTGAAGCTCTTGGTCACGCCGGCCTTGATCGGCTCGGCGGTCTCGGTCGCGACCTTCTGCGCCAGCGCGGAGAGATCCTTGGACTGCGCCGCCAGCGTCTCGAACTGCTTGCGCAGGTGGCTGGTCGAGAGCTCGACCGCTTCGGCCGCCGTCTTCGCGCCGAGGAACTCGCGCGTATAGTCGAACGCCGCGTTCATGTTGACGCGCATCGCCTCGAGCGCCTTGAGATTGAATTCGGCCGCGCCCTTGGTCGCGGTCGCATAGGTGTCTTCGGCGAGATCGGTCGCCTCTTCGGCGGCGGTCTTGATGCGCGCATAGGCGTCCTTGGCCTGCTGCACGCCCTTCTCCGCCATGTCGCGGAACGCCTCGGGCATTTCGACCTTCGGCATGTCGAACTTGGGCAACTCGAATTTCGGGGTGGTGCCGGCCTTGCCGGACTTCTTGTCGACGTCGATCATGGCAATCCTCGCTACGGCCTCGGAGGACGCCCCGGCCGGCGGCCGCATTGCCTCGTATCCGGGGCCTGTGCAGCCTTCCTAGCAAGTTTTATGGTGCATTGCAACATAAATGTTGCGACGCACTCAACCCTATGAAAAACCTGTTATTTGCGCGGTTTTGCCGCGTCCATGGCGGTCTTCGCGGCGGTGTCGCCGAGCGCCTTGGCCTGTTCGGCGAGCGCCTGCATCTGGGCCTTGGCGAACTCGGCCTGCAGCCGCATCACCTCTTGCGGATCCTTGGCGCGCACCAGCTTCTCGGCGAACGCGAAGCTTGCGGCCACATTGTCCTCGGCGAAGCCGAAGGCCTTGCGGCCCAGCTCGCGGGCGCCTTCCTGCATGTTGCCGGCTGAGCTTTCCGCGCTGCTGATGGCCTTGGTGGCGGCGTCCATGTAGGTCTCGAAGGCCTTCTTGGCCTCCTCGACGCTCTTTTCGGCGAAGGCCCGCATTTCGGGGGGAACCTCGAGCCCTGGTTTTCATCATCGGTCCGTCTCCTCTGCCGCCGCAACCCTAAGCCAGCCTATCATCGTGCGGGCGCACAACAACACCGCGGAATCCCGGGGATCGCTCCCCGCAATTAACCGCTTTTGCCGAACCGTCCGCGCAAAGCCTCGCAACCCTTGGATTCCACTGCATTCTTTAGCTAAACAATTGGTAAAGCCGCCCGCCCGTCCGGGCCCGCGGCAGGACCGATCATGCAGGACCTTCCGCCGCTCGCGCATCTGCTAGCGGACGCACGCATCGCAGCCCTCATCGCGGCGCCCGCGCCCGCGTTCCTGATCGATTCCGCGGGCAAGCTGCGCTTCGCCAACCGCGCCGGCCTCGCCCTCTTGGGTGCGCGCACGCTGGCCGAGGCCGTCGCCCGCGGACCCGAGGCGCTCGGTCCGTTCGGCGAGGCAGCACGCGAACTGATCCCGACTCTTTCGCCGGCCGGCGCGCCGCGTCTCGAACACCTGCTGCCGCCGGACGGCGGCTTCGCGCAGCCGATCGTGTTCGCCGCGACCCGCTTCGATCTCGGCCGCGATGGCGACGCTGCACTGCTCGTCGGCATCGACACCGGCCGCGAGCGCATCCTCGAGATCAGGCTTGCCGCGGCGGCCCTGGTCGATGGCGAACATGAGGCGTTCGCACTGCTCGACGCGAGCGGCCGGGCCATTCATTTCAACGCGGCGGCCGCGCCCCTGTTCGGCGGCGGACGCTCGCTCGCCGATCTCGATACCGGAGCCGCGGCGGCGCTGGCCGCCGTCGAGCGCGACGGCGTCGCTTTCACCACGATCGGCCAGTCGCGCATCGCGCTTCGGCGCATCGAGACCGGAACCGCGGCCTTGATCCTTGCGGTCATTGCATCGCCCGCCGACGCCGCCGCGCGCGCGCCCGCGAGCGCAAAACCAGCGGAAGCAGCAGCGCCCGAACCCGAAGCGCCCCGCCGCCTGCCCGCACGTTTTGTGTGGCAGATGGACGCCGATGGACGCTTCTCTTCGGTTTCGCCCGACCTTGCCATGGTGGTCGGCGCGCCTTCCGCGGCGATCGTCGGTCTCGACTGGCCCACGGTCGCTTCCAGGCTCGGCATCGCCGAAAGCGGCGCAGTCGCCGCAGCCGTCGCACGCCGCGACACCTGGTCCGGCGTCTCCGTGTATTGGCCGGTGGCCAATTCCGGTCTCGCGCGGCCGGTGGATCTGGCGGCGCTTCCCCAGTTCGATCGCGAGCGGAACTTCCTCGGCTATCGCGGCTTCGGCGTGTTTCACGACCCGGTCCCCCGCCCGGACGCCGATAAGCCGATCAAGCCGAAGGAGCCGCCGTCCGCAGCTCGCGAGCAACCAGCCGCCGGGTTCATCCCCGCTCGTCCGCCACTCGCGCTCATCGAGCATCCGGAGAATGTGGTTCCGATGCGCGGCATCACGTCCGACCCGCTGCGCCGGCCGACGCTGACGCCCGGCGAGCGCAACGCCTTCCGCGAGATCGCCCGCGCCCTGGGCGGACGACTAGAAGACGACGAGAGGAGAAAACCGGCTGCCGAGCCCTTCGAAGCCCCGGCCGAACCGCCCGCCCGCGCACCGGCCAAACCTGAGCTGACAAGGCCAGAGCCGGCCAAACCTGAGCCTAAGAGTCCGGAACCCGCTGCCCCGACCCTTGCTCGCACCGTCGCCAACGGCGAGCGCGCGGTGCTCGATCGTTTGCCGCTCGGCGTCGTGGTCCATCGCGGCGAGCGCATCCTCTATGTCAACCGCGTCCTGCTCGACTGGACCGGCCTCTACAGCCTCGACGCCCTAAACCACGCGGGCGGGCTGAAACGCCTGTTCGCCGGCGCCTACGAAGACGACACCCAGGCTCCCGGCGAAGCCGGCCGCACCTTCGCGATTTCCGGCCGCAACGGCGAGCCGATCCCGGTGGAGGCGCGCTTGCTCTCCGCGCCCTGGGAAGGCGAAAGCGCGCTGGTCTATGTGCTGCGCCGCGCCGGCGCCGGGCTCGACGAACGGTTGGAGGCTTCGGAGCTGGCGCTGCGCGAGGCCGAGGCCACCACGCGCGAGCTGCGCGCCATTCTCGACACCGCCACCGACGGTGTGTTGCTCATCAACCGCGAAGGCAAGATTCTCGGCATCAATCGCTCAGCCGAAGCGCTGTTCGGCTTCGACGCGAACGAGGTAGAAGGCCAGGCCTTCACCATGCTGTTCGCCCAAGAAAGCGGACGGGCTGTGGTCGACTATCTCGACGGGCTGGCCACCAATGGCGTGGCCAGCGTTCTCAATGACGGCCGCGAAGTGCTGGGCCGCGTGCGCGAGGGCGGTCTGATCCCGCTGTTCATGACGCTCGGCCGCGTCGGCGAGAGCACCGACAAGTTCTGCGCCGTGTTCCGCGACATTTCGCAATGGAAGCGCGCCGAACAGGAACTCGTGTCAGCCAGGCGCAGCGCGGAGAAATCGAGTTCGCAGAAATCCGACTTTCTCGCCAAGATCAGCCACGAAATCCGCACGCCCTTAAACGCGATCATTGGTTTCGCCGAGGTGATGGCCGACGAGCGCTTCGGACCGATCGGCAACGAGCGCTACCGCGAATATCTCAAGGACATCCAGGCTTCGGGCTCGCATCTGATCTCGCTGATCAACGATCTGCTCGACCTCTCCAAGATCGAGGCGGGCAAGCTCGATCTCACGTTCACCAGCGTGGATTTGAACGACATCGCCAGCCAATGCATGTCGATCATGCAACCGCAGGCCAACCGCGAGCGCATCATCATCCGCACATCGCTCGCGCCCAATCTGCCGCCGGTCGTCGCCGACGCGCGCTCGATCCGCCAGATCGTGCTCAATCTGTTGTCGAACTCGATCAAGTTCACTCGCCCCGGCGGCCAGGTGATCGTCTCGACCGCGCTCGCCGAGGCCGGCGAGGTGACGCTTGCGGGTGCGCGACACCGGCGTCGGCATGTCGGAAACGGAAATCAAGACCGCGCTCGAGCCGTTCCGGCAGCTCGCTACATCCGGCCGCACCGGCTCGGGCGGCTCCGGGCTCGGTCTGCCCTTGACCAAGGCATTGGTCGAGGCCAACCGCGCGAGCTTCGCGATCAAGAGCGCGCAGAATTCCGGCACCCTGGTCGAGATCACCTTCCCCACCACTCGTGTGCTTGCCGAATGACCGCAATCGCGCCCAGGCGCGATTGCCAACTTCGAACCGCTCCAATCTGCAGCAGTTTGGACTTGATCTAAGCTATTGATATCACGGCCGATTTTCTTGACCCGATAAACGGAGCTCCGTAGTCCTAGACCGACTTTCTCCATGGAGGAGAGCCATGTTTCGTCTGGCCAGCATTCGCCGCACGGCCTCGATCGCTGCGCTCGCGCTCGCCGCCTGTCCACTCGCGGCCGCCGCGCAGGAGGTCAATCTCTACACCACGCGCGAGACCGGACTGATCCAGCCGCTCTTGGACGCCTTCACCAAGTCGACCGGCATCAAGGTCAACGCCATCTTCGTCAAAGACGGCTTGATCGAGCGCGTGAAGGCGGAAGGCCCGAACTCTCCGGCCGACGTGCTGATGACCGTCGACTTCGGCGGGCTGATCGACGCGGTCGACCAGGGCGTGACCCAGCCCGTGCGCTCCGAAGCGCTCACCTCCGCCATCCCGGCCAACCTGCGCGACCCGGACGGCCACTGGTATGCGCTCTCGCTGCGCGCGCGGCTTGTCTATGTCGTCGAAGGAGCGCGTGCCGCTCACGGCGATCACTTACGAGGAGCTCGCCGACCCGAAGTGGAAGGGCAAGATCTGCATCCGCTCCGGCCAGCATCCCTATAACACCTCGCTGATCGCGGCCTACATCGCCCACTATGGCGAGGCCAATGCCGAAGCTTGGCTGCGCGGCGTCAAAGCCAATCTCGCGCGCAAGGCCACCGGCGGCGACCGCGAGGTCGCGCGCGATATCCTGGGCGGCATCTGCGACATCGGCGTCGGCAATTCGTATTACGTCGGCCTGATGCGCAGCGGCACGGGCGGTCCCGACCAGCTCAAGTGGGGCGCGGCGATCAATCCGCTGCTGCCGACCTTCAAGGGCGGCGGCACGCACGTGAATATTTCCGGCGCCGCGATCGCCAAGCACTCGCCGAACAAGGCCAACGCGCAGAAGCTGCTCGAATATCTCGTCTCCAACGACGCGCAAGCGCTCTATGCACAGCTGAACTACGAGTACCCGGTCAGGAGCGGCGCCGCGGTCGAGCCGATCATCGCTAGCTTCGGCGCGCTCAAGCCCGAACTCGCTCGACCTCGTCGCCATCGCCAGAAATCGCAAACCGGCGAGCATCCTGGTCGACAAGGTCGGCTTCGATCAATAGCGCAGGGCGCCCCATCGGACGCGCGAGCCAGAACCCACGAGCCTGAAACCATGAGCGTCGCGCACACATCGGCCCGACGGAGCGATGGCCGCGGCTGGACGCTCGCTTCGCTGCTCGTCGCGGCGATCGTGCTGGCCCCGATCGCCGCCCTCTTCGCCATTGCCGCGCAGGGCTCCGGCGACCTCTGGCCGCATCTCCTCGCCTATGTGCTGCCGCAGGCGGTCCACGACACCGCGCTGCTTCTGCTCGGCGTCGGCGTCGTCACCGTCGTGGTCGGCGTCGGCACCGCCTGGCTCGTCACCACGTGCCGCTTTCCCGGCCGTGGGTTGTTCGATTGGGCGCTGCTGCTGCCGCTCGCGGTCCCCACCTATATCGTCGCCTTCGCCTATCTCGACATTCTGCATCCGCTCGGACCGATCCAGACGGCGCTTCGGGCGCTCTTGGCGATCGACGATCCGCGCGGGCTTTGGCTGCCCGACGTGCGCTCGCTGCCTGGCTGCATTCTGCTCCTGGGCTTCGTGCTCTATCCCTATGTCTATCTCGCTGCGCGCGCGACCTTCCTCATGCAATCCGCGCCCGCGCTCGAAGTCGCGCGCACGCTCGGCGCCGGCCGCCTTTCGACCTTCCTGCGCGTGGCGCTGCCGCTCGCCCGTCCCGCCATCGCCGTCGGCGCGACGCTGGCGCTGCTGGAGGCGCTGAACGACATCGGCGCTTCGGAATTTCTCGGCGTGCGCACCTTCACGGTCTCGATCTACGCCACCTGGGTGAACCGCTCGAGCCTGCCGGGCGCGGCGCAGATCGCGCTCGTCATGCTCGCGGCCGTGCTCGCGCTGGTGCTCTTGGAACGCTGGGGCCGGCGGCACCGGCAGTTTTCCGGCGGCAGCCGCCGCGCGCATCCACCGGCGCTCGCCGAGCTCTCAGGCCTCGCGAGCCTCGGCGCGTTCGCTGGCCTGCGCTGCGCCCGTGCTGATCGGATTCGTCCTTCCGGCCTTGTACCTGGCGCACGAAGCCTGGGCGCGGATCGAGTTCGCCGGCCTCTCTTCGAACATCGTGATCGAGGCGCGGAATAGCGTCTTGTTTGCGACGGCCGCGACCGCGGTCGCACTTGGCACTCGGTCTGGTGCTGGCGCATGCCGCCCGGCTCGACCGCAGCGGGCTCGCCGACGCGGCCGCGCGCGTCGGTTCGCTGGGCTACGCGATTCCGGGAACGGTACTTGCGGTGGGACTGCTGGTACCGCTCGCGACCTTCGACAACGCATTGGACGCCGCAACGCGGCAGATTCTCGGCTTTGGCACCGGGCTGCTGATTTCCGGCTCGGGGGCGGCGCTCGTGCTCGCCTATGTGATCCGCTTCCTCGCCATCTCCGCGGGCGGCATGGAAGCGGGCTACGCCAAGATTCCGGCGAGCCTCGACATGGCCGCGCGCAGCCTCGGCGAGAGCACGCGCGGCACCATGCTTCGCGTGCATCTGCCGCTGTTGAAGCCCGCGCTCGGCGCCGCGGCGATCCTGGTGTTCGTCGATTGCATGAAGGAATTGCCGGCGACGCTCTTGCTGCGGCCGTTCGGCTTCGAGACGCTCGCCACCCACATTTATGCCGAAGCCGCGCGCGGCACCTATGAAGACGGCGCGGTCGCGGCACTCATGATCGTGCTCGTCGGCCTGGGGCCCGTGGTGCTGCTCGCGCGCATGAGCCGGCCGCCGCTCATGCCGGCAAACCGCGGCAGCGCCGCCTAGTTCTTGAGCGCCGGAAGGTCCCGGTAGAGCTCGAGCGCCTCGGGATTGGCCAGCGCCTCGGTGTTCTTCACCGGCCGGCCGTGCACCACGTCGCGCACCGCAAGCTCGGTGATCTTGCCCGAGCGCGTGCGCGGGATGTCGGAAATCGGGATCACTTTCGCGGGCACGTGACGCGGCGACGCGCCATGGCGGATCTGGCGCTTGATGCGCTCCGTGAGCGCTTCGTCGAGCACGGCGCCCTCCTTGAGCCGCACGAACAGGACGATCCGCACGTCGTTGTCCCATTCCTGGCCGATGGCGATCGACTCGACGACTTCCGGAATCTGCTCGACCTGGGCGTAGATTTCGGCGGTGCCGATGCGCACGCCGCCCGGGATTGAGCGTCGCGTCCGAGCGGCCGTGGATGATCATGCCGCCGTGCTCGGTCCATTCGGCGAAATCGCCGTGGCACCACACGTTGGGGAACCGCTCGAAATAGGCCGCGTGATATTTCTTGCCCTCGGGATCGTTCCAGAATTTCACCGGCATCGAGGGAAACGGCGTGGTGCAGACCAGCTCGCCGCGCTCGCCTTCGATGTGCTTGCCGTCCTCCGACCAGACGTCCACCGCCATGCCGAGCGCCGGCGCCTGGATCTCGCCCTTCCACACCGGCGACGGTCGGATCGCCGCAGACGAAACAGGCGACGATATCGGTGCCGCCCGAGATCGAGGCGAGATGCACGTCGCGCTTGATCGCGGAATAGACGAACTCGAAGCTCTCCGGCGCGAGCGGCGAGCCGGTCGAGGTGATCAGCCGCATCGCCGACAAGTCGAACGCCTTGGCCGGTTCCAGGCCCGATTTTTTCACGGCGTCGATATATTTCGCCGACGTGCCGAAGACGTTGATTTTTTCGTCTTGCGCGTATCGGAACAGCGTCTCGGGCCTCGGCGCGAACGGCGAGCCGTCGTAAAGCATGAGCGTGGCGCCGCTCGCGAGCCCGGAGACAAGCCAGTTCCACATCATCCAGCCCAGCGTCGTGAAGTAGAACAGGCGCTCGCCTCGCTGCAGGTCGCAATGCAGCTGGTGCTCCTTCAGATGCTGCAGCAGCGTGCCGCCGGCGCCGTGCACGATGCATTTGGGAACGCCGGTCGTGCCGGACGAATAGAGAATGTAGATCGGGTGATCGAACGGCAGCCGCGTGAAGTGCAACTGCTTCGGCGCGAACGGCTTCAGGAAAGTATCGAGGTCGATGCCGCGCGGCAGTTCCTTTGCGACCGCGTCCGCGTCGCCGAGATAGGGAACCACGACGATCTTGGCGGCGCTCGGAAGATTCTCGGCGATATGCCGCAGCTTCTCCGCAATCGAGATGCGCTTGCCGTTGTACCAATAGCCGTCGCAGGCGAAGAAAATCTTGGGCTCGATCTGGCCGAAGCGGTCGAGCACGCCGCGCTCGCCGAAATCCGGCGAGCAGGACGAAAAGATCGCGCCGATCGAGGTGGTCGCCAGCATCAGCGCGATCGCTTCCGGCATGTTCGGCAGCATCGCCGCGACCCGGTCGCCCACGCCGACGCCCGCCGCCGCGAGCGCCTGCTGGAGCCGCGACACCAGCGCTTCGAGCTCCGCAAAGCTCATGCGCCGCTCGATCTTGTCCTCCCCGCGAAACACCAGCGCCGTCGCCGCGCCGCGCCGGCGCAGGAGGTTCTCGGCGAAATTGAGCTTGGCATCCGGGAAGAAGCGCGCGCCCGGCATCCGGCCGCCGTCGACCAGGCGCCGTTCGCCCTTGTCGCCGATGACGCCGCAGAAGTCCCAGACCAGCTCCCAGAATTCGGCGGGATTCATGACCGACCAGGCATGCAGCTCGCGGTACGTGGCGAGCTTCAGGCCGAAACGCCCATTGGCTGCCTTGCGGAAGCGGCTCATCGCGCTGGCCGCGACCCGTGCCGGGTCGGGGATCCACAAGGGCCTATCTGGCGCCGTTCCCATGCCGCTTTCCACCTTGAAATCCCTGCATTCTTAGCGACTTGCGCCGGAAGTGTCAGGCCTTGAAAGCGTCACAGACCCGCCCGATGGTCTTTCCTCGGTGCGGGACGCATTGGGGGCGATTCTCGTCTCGCCACCGTTCCCGCCGTCCCGGCCGCTGGATGAGTGTCGACGCATGCAACGACTAATCGTCGGCGCGCTGGCCGCCGTTATCCTTCTGGCCGGCGGCTTCCTGCTCATGACTCGGCTGGTGCCGGAGGAGGATGTGCGGGCTGAGGTGACACGCTCGCTGCAACGCGCCACCGGCATGGAGCCGCGCATTTCCGGCTCGGCCAGGCTCACCTTCCTGCCCCGTCCTGCGATCCGCCTCGAAGACGTGCGGCTCGACGACGGCGGGCGGTCCGGCATCTCGACCGGCACGATCGTCGCCACGGTGCGTCTGCTTCCGCTCTTGTCGGGCAATATCGAGATCGCGTCGATCATCTTCGAGCGGCCACATCTTGCCCTTGAAATCGGTTCGGAGGGAATGCGCATCGCCGGCCTGCCGCTGAATGCGCCCGCGCCGCCGGAACAACGCGCAGCACTACCAGAATTACGTATTGTCGACGGCATCATCGAGTTCCGGGTTGCGGGCCTGGAATCGGCCGATACCTTGACCCGCGTCGAAGCCTCCCTGGCGTGGTCGGCCTCGGGCCTGACCGCGAGCGGAACTTTCGATTGGCGCCGCACATCCATCTCCGGAACCCTCAACATCGCCGATATCGGCGCACTCCGCAGCGCCAACCGGAGCGGCATGCGGATCCGGCTGGAAGGGGAAGGGCTGCGCGCCATTTTCGAGGGCGGTCTTGCCTTCAGGAACGGCCCGCAAGTCGAAGGCTTACTCACCGTCGAAGGCAAGTCGCTGCGCAATCTGACCGCCCGACTCGGCTTGGAGCCGCTCGAGCGCGGCGGTTTGGGCCCGTTCTCGCTGAAGAGCCAGGTTGCGCTCACGCCCAGCGCATTTGTGCTCTCGGGCCTTTCCATCGATCTCGACGGCAATCTCATCGAAGGCGGACTAACTCTCAAGCGCGACGGCGGCCGTGCGCTCCTGCAGGGAACGCTCGCCAGCGACACAATCGATCTTACCCATTACGCGGCCATTTCCACACCCGGCCGCCCGGCGAATGAATGGGTCGACGAGCCGATCCAGCTTTCCAGCTTCGATGCTTTCGACCTCGACCTGCGACTCTCGGCTCGGCGCATCATGATTGGCAAGACCGAGATTAGCCGCTTCGCAGCCGCGACGGCCCTCAAGGGCGGCCGGCTCACGCTCAATGTCGGCGAGGCACACGTGTTCGGCGGCACCTTCACCGGCACGCTCGCGCTCGTGCGCGGCACTGCCGGCGCCGACGTGAAAATCCAAGCCGGACTCACCGAATTCAATCTTGATCGAGGGCTTGCGGAGCTTACCGGTGTCCGGAACCTGGAAGGCATCGGCGTGCTTACGTTCGCGCTCGAAGGCTCCGGCAAGACCCCGAACGAAATCATGCGCGAGTTTTCGGGTAACGCGAGCCTCGTGATCACCCGCGGCGCGGTTATCGGCGTCAATTTCGAGCAAGTGTTAAGGCGCCTCGAGCGCAAGCCTCTATCCAACTTCGCCGACTTGCGCGGTGGACGCACTCCTTTCGAGCGTATCGCGGCCAAGGCACGCTTCACCGAAGGCAGCGTGATGTTGGAAGAGATCCAGATCGACAGCTCGCTGCTCCGTGTGACGCTTTCCGGCGCGGCCTCGATCGCGCGGCGCGACCTTGAGCTGCGCGGCGTCGCGAGCCTGGTTCGACCGGCGACCGCGAAGGTGCGGGTACCAAGGTCTTCGATCTGCCATTCCTCCTCCAGGGCCCCTGGGAGAGTCCGTTCTTCCTGCCCGACGCAGACGAACTGATCCAGCGCTCGGGCGCCGCCGCACCGCTTCTGGATGCCGCACGCGCAAAGAACAGCCCCAGCAGCACGGTCCGCTCGGTGATCGAATCGCTCACCGGCCAGCGCCCGGCTGGCGAAACTCCAGCGCCCGAAGAGCCGACGGCCGCTCCTGCACCCGCCCAACGCTGACCCGGTCTTCGGGCCTGGCTCGGGTCTTGCCGAACCGTCCGTGCCGCTTCATGGTGGCGCGCGATTCACTCCTCGCCGCCCTCACGATCGACCCTCTCTCCGCGCCATGCCCCTTCAGCGCTGTGACCTTCCGTTGATCCGGGCGATGGTGCTCGCATTACTCGGGACCGCGACGTTCGGTTTAAGCGGCGCGCGCGCTCAGCAGGATCCCCCATCCTATCCGCCGGCCTTATCGCAGGATCTCGCCCCGCCACCGGCAGCGCCTACGCCTAGCTCCGCCCCCCTGCCGGCCGCCCCGGGTCTTGCGCTGACGGTGACTACCGCTCGGCGTCGCCGCGGGTGGAAAACCCCTGCCACCCGGTGCGACCGCTGTCGTTGAATGTCGTCGTACGCAACGGCGGCCCCGACGCGCTCGCCCGCCTTGTACTCACCGCACGCGCCGACGGGTTCAAGCCGGAGCCGACATCGGCTTGGCGCATCGAGGGCAACTCGCTCGTCGCCGACCTCGGACGCGTCGGGCCCGGCGCCACCGTCGAGCGCCGCCTCGTATTGCCGGTCGAGCGCGCCGCGCTCTTTCCGGGTGCCGCGAACCGCATCGCGATCGAGGCGCGCGCCGAGGGCGGGCCTGCCGCGAGCGCGGAATTGACCTTGCGGACCGCCGATTGTGCCGGCGCTTATCACGCCAGAATTTCCGTGCTCCGTACCGGCGCGCTGCAGACCGCGAAGAACGAAGCCGACGCGATCCGCAAGAGCGATCCCGCCTGGCCACGTTCGCGCAGCTTCCCCGCGACCGGCGCACGCACCGGCCCCGTCGCCAATGCCGAACGGCTCGCCGCCTACTTCCTCGCCCAAGGCGGTGCGGACGCGGAGCTCGGACGCGATCCGTTGCGTTTCAACATCGTGCGCTGGGCATCGGATCTCACGGCCTATTCGACGCAACCGATGAACCCGGCTCTCTGTTCCGGCGCCGAGCAGCTCGTCGTCCGCTACCGCGATACGATCGCGCCCACGTCGCGCCGGATCGAAGCGACCCGCGCCGCCGCTTTGAGCGCACTCGAGGCGGCACGCAACGCGAGCGGCGCCGAGCCCGGCGATGATCTCGCGCGCATCGTCCGCCGCGCGATCGAAAAGGCCGGGCTGAAAGCGCCCGATGAGACTGCTTCCCCGCTGGCGGCGCTAGCGTCCGCGCGCGCCTCGCTCGACTCGGAGAAGAAGCCCGACGCGGCCCAGATGGAGACGCTGTCGCTCGCGGAAACCGCCGCCGTGCTGGCCGAGGCCGCCAAGCGCGTCGGGAAGCTCTCCGGTTCGATCGACGCCACGCTTGCTGCGATCGCCAGCGCCGCGAAAGAGACCTGCGTCTGCGCCTATTGAGCCGCGGGGCCCGCGTCGTCCCCGGCTAGATGCGCGAATAGCAGGTGGTCCTGCCACTTGCCGGCGATGCAAAGGTATTCGCGCGCATAGCCCTCGCGCACGAAGCCGAGCTTCTCGAGCAACCGGATCGAGCCAGCGTTGGTCGGCAGGCACGCGGCTTCGACACGCCGCAGCCGCAGCGACGCGTGCGCGAACGGCAAGAGCGCTGCCACTGCCGCGCTCATGTAGCCCTTGCGCGCATACGGCGCGCCCATCCAGTAACCGAGACTTGCCGATTGCGCGACGCCCCGGCGCACATTGGCGAGCGAAACGCCCCCCACAAGCGCGCGGTCGCTCGCGCGAAAGATCAGGAACGGATAGCCGAGATCGTCGTGGAACTCGCGCGCATAGCGGCGCATGCGCCGGCGGAACGCGCCGCGCGTAAGATCGTCCTCGGGCCAGGTCGGCTCCCACGGCGCGAGAAAGCTGCGGCTTTGCTCGCGCAAGGCGGCCCATTCGGAGAAGTCCGACATTTGCGGCGAGCGCAAGCGGACGCCGCCGCCCTCGATCGCGGGCAGCGTTTCGGACCAGACCACCGACCGGAATAAGGCCATGACGAAAAAGAGAAATTTGCTCCGGGCTCAGGCCGCCCTGCGCTGCAGAACTCTCGACGATCCGCGCCGCCGTTTCAAGGCCGGCGCCCGGTCCAAGTGCCGCAAGTGTCGGCCGGCCACCAGCGACGAGCGCACGGCCCGCCGCACGCGCCTCGGCGACGCCCACCGCTTCGATCTTGGCCACGATCTCCTCGAGCGGAATCACGCGCCCGAAGGCCAAGAGCTGACGCGCGACTTGATCCGCGCGGGCCTGCGGGCTCTCGAGCGCGGCGAGCAGCCCGACCTTGAGCTGCGCTCGCGCGCGCGCGATCTCGACTTCGCTGGCATTCTCGGCAGCGTCGGAGAGCTCGTCGATGACGACACGCATCAGTTCGCCGGCATCGCCGGCGTCCGCCCCCGAATAGACGCCGAACACGCCGGTATCGGCGAACGACGAATGAAAGGCTGAGATCGAATAGCAAAGACCGCGCTTTTCCCGCACCTCCTGGAACAGACGCGACGACATCCCGCCGCCGAGCAGATTTGCGAATACCTGCATCGCGTAGATGTCGGGCGAATGATAGGAGCGGCCCTCGAGCCCGAGCACGAGATGCGCCTGCTCGAGATCGCGCGCGCCGAGCTTGACGCCGCCGGAATATCGCGCGCTCTCGGCGGCGGGCGCCTGTCCGACGGCAACCTTGGCCAGCCGCCGGCCGACTTCGCTCACCACCTGCTCGTGATCCACGGCCCCCGCCGCGCCCACGACCATGCGTCCGGTTCGGTAATGTTTTGCGAGATAATCCTGCAGCCGCGCCGGCGTCTGCGCCCGCACGCTCTCGATCGTGCCGAGAATCGGCCGGCCGATCGGCTGGCCGGGGAAAGCGCTCTCCTGGAAGAAATCGAACACGAGGTCGTCGGGCGTATCGGCCGCTGCGCCGATCTCCTGCACGATCACGCCCTGCTCGCGCTTCAGCTCGGCCTGGTCGAAGGCGGGCTCGGTGAGAATGTCGGTGAGGATATCGAGCGCGAGCCCGACGTTCTCGCCGAGCACGCGCGCGAAGTAGCCCGTCATCTCGTGGCTGGTCGCCGCATTGAGGTCGCCGCCGACCGCCTCGATCTCCTCGGCGATCTGGCGCGCATTGCGCCGCTTGGTGCCTTTGAACGCCATGTGCTCCAGAAGATGCGAGATGCCGTGCTCGGCGGGCTCCTCGTGGCGCGAGCCGGCGCCGACCCAGATGCCGAGTGCCGCCGTCTTCAGGTGCGGCATCGGATCGGTGACGATGGTGATCCCGCTATCTAACTTGGTGAGGCTGGAGACTCATGCGATCGCCCCGCTGATCGCGGCACGGCTCTTTTCGGTGATGAACTTCACGATCTTCTCCTTGTCCGCCGGCAGCGCAGTCACGCGCTCCGGCAGCGTCATGAGATCGGCGAGCCGCGCCGGCAATTGCGGCCGGAAGCCGGTGGCGGCTTCGACCGCCTCGGGAAATTTCGCCGGATGCGCGGTGCCGAGCACGACGACCGGCGAACGGCCGTGATGCCCGCGCTTGCGCGCCACCGCGAGACCGACCGCGCCGTGCGGATCGAGCAGATAGCCGCTCGAGCGGTGCACGTCGCGGATCGTGGCGCGCGTCTCGTCCTCGTCGGCCCGGCCGGCCTCGAAATCGGCGCGGATCCTGCCGAGCGCCGGCTCGCCGATCGTGAAACTCTTCTTCTCGGCGAGCGCCAGCATCAGCGCGCGCACCGCCGCCGCGTCGCGGCCGTGCGCCTCGAACAGCAGCCGCTCGAAATTCGAGGAAACCTGGATATCCATGGCCGGCGACGACGTGGCCACGACCGTGCGCGGCTCGTAGCGGCCGCTCTCCAGCATGCGGACGAGGATATCGTTGACATTGGTCGCGATCACCAGCCGCTCGGCCGCAAGCCCCATGCGCTTGGCGGCGTAACCCGCGAAAATATCGCCGAAATTTCCGGTCGGCACCACGAAGGTGACGGCCTTATGCGGGCCCGCCCAGCGCCGCCGCGGCGGTGAAATAATAGACCGCCTGCGCCGCGATCCGCGCAAAGTTGATCGAATTGACCGCCGAGAGCTTCACCCGCTCGCGGAAGGCCTGGTCGTTGAACAGCGCCTTCACGATCGCCTGGCAGTCGTCGAAGGTGCCGTCGATTCGCAAGCGCGTGCACGTTCGCCTCGGCTGCGGTGGTCATCATCCGCCGCTGCACGTCGGAAACCCGCCCGCGCGGGAACAACACCATGACATCGACGCGCTTGCGGCCGCGGAAAGCCTCGACCGCGGCACCGCCGGTATCGCCGGAGGTGGCGGCGACGATGGTCGCACGCTCGCCGCGTTGCGCGAGCACGTGATCCATCATCCGCGCCACGAGCTGCATGGCGATGTCCTTGAACGCGAGCGTCGGCCCGTGAAACAGCTCGAGGACGAATTCGTTGGCGCCGAGGTCGTGCAGCGGCGCGACTTCGGGGCGATCGAATGCCGCATAGGCCTCGCGGATCATGCGCATTAGATCCGCATCGGCGATCGCGCCGCCAATGAGCGGCCGGATCACGTCGAAGGCGACGTCCGCGTAAGACCGGCCCGCGAACGACGCGATCGTCTCGCGCGACAGCACCGGCCACGCCTCCGGCACATAGAGTCCGCCGTCGCGCGCGAGCCCGATCATCAGCGCGTCGGTGAAGGAGACGGGCGGCGCTTCGCCGCGGGTCGAGATGTAGCGCATGGGTGCCTCGAAGCGGCGCACCCTAGAAGATCAGTGCTCGCCTCGCAAACGCTGCCGCGCGAACACGGTGAACACACCGAGCAGCGCCAGCGCCAATCCGAACCAGGTGAGCGCGTAGCCCAGATGATTGTTCGGGAAAACGAGCCGCGTCTCGCCGCCCTGCGGGCAATACTCCCGGAACGGGCGCGGCGTCCGCGTCGATCATGAACGGCGCGGCACGTGCTAAACCAAAATGCTTCGCGATCTCCGCCGGATCGCGCCGGTACCAGGCGCCGCGCGCCGGCTCGTTCGCCGGCGTGAACCAGTTCGTAACTTCCGCCATGCGCAGAAGCCCGGTCACGCTGACCGGTCCCTCGATCTGGCCCTCGCGCCGGGTCGAAGGGTCCTTGCGCTCGAGCGGAACGAAGCCGCGATTGACGATGACGATCGCGCCGCTCAAAAGCTCGAGCGGCGTCAGCACCCAATAGCCTTGGCCGGAGAAGCGGCCCTTCGGTTCGGAAAGTACCGTATAGACCAGCGCCTCGCGCGCGTGCTGGAAACGGCCACTGGCGGTGACTTTGCGATATTCGTCGCGGGCGGCGTTGACGTTCGGCCACTCCACCTCGGCCGGAATCGGCACCGCCGGCTTTTTCGTCCGCGCCTCGACACGCGCGATCAAGTCTTCCTTCCAAGCGAGACGTTCGAGCTGCCAAAAGCCGAGCCCGGCGAGGACGGCAAGCCCGATGACCGCGAGAAGTCCGGGCAGGACCAGACCGCGCAACTCCGCGCGCGCCGTGCTCACTCTCCGCTCCGGTCGAGCCGGCCTTCCTCGGCCTTGTGGTGATACTGCACCGCAATCATCAGCCCCTTGGCCGGCCGCAGCAGGCCGAGCGTCGTGAGCAGGATCAGCGGCAGCCACAGGGCCGCGTGCAGCCAATAGGGCGGTCGCCAGAGAATCTCGACGATCATCGCGGCGAACACCACGATGAAGCCCGCGATCAGGACCACGAACACCGCCGGTCCGTCGCCGGAATCGGCGAAGGAGAAATCGAGCCCGCAGCTTTCGCAGCGCGGCGCCAGCTCAAGAAATCCGTTGAACAGCCGCCCCTTGCCGCAGCGCGGGCAGCGGCAGCGCAATCCGGCGCTATAGGGCGAAACCGGCGGGAGGCCGTTCATCGCCGCCTCCCGCGCGCGTCAGTGCGCGACGGCCGCGTAATGCCCCGCGCCCCACACATAGATGAAGGTGAACAGGAACAGCCACACCACGTCGACGAAGTGCCAGTACCAAGCCGCCGCCTCGAAGCCGAAATGCTGTTCCGGGTTGAAGTGGCCGGCATAGGCGCGGATCAGACAGACGATCAGGAAGATCGTGCCGATGATCACATGCGCGCCGTGGAAGCCGGTCGCCATGAAGAAGGTCGAGCCGTAGATGTGGCCGCCGAAGGTGAAGGCCGCGTGCGAATATTCGTAGGCCTGCACGCAGGTGAAAGTGATGCCGAGGATTACCGTGATCCAAAGCCCCTGGATCAACCCCTTGCGGTCGTTCTCCAGCAGCGCGTGGTGCGCCCAGGTCACCGTGGTGCCCGAGGTCAGCAGAATGAGCGTGTTCAAGAGCGGCAGGTGCCAGGGATCGAACGTGCTCTTGAAGCGTGCGTCCGCCGTCGGCACCGGCGGCCAGTGTCCGCCGAGCAACTGATAGCGGTCGTAGTTCGCGTGCTCGCCGGCCAGCAGCGCCGTGTCGAAATAGGCCCAGAACCAGGCGACGAAGAACATCACCTCCGAGGCGATGAACAGGATCATCCCGTAGCGCAGGTGCAGCTGGACGACCCGGGTGTGATAGCCGGTCTGCGCCTCGACGATGACGTCCCGCCACCAGGCGATCATCGTGTAGAGGATGCCGAGCACGCCGGCGATGGCGATGAGCGAGGTGCCGCCGCGCATCCAGTACACGCCGCCCATGGTGATCATGAGCGCCGAGAACGCGCCGACGAACGGCCACGGGCTCGGATTGACCAGATGATAGTCGTGCTGCTTGGCGTGGGCTTCGGCCATTCCCGTCTCCGTCGATTTCGTTCAGTCTATCAGCATGCTCGCTATCGCGCGGCAAGCCCGTATTTCAGCGCAACTGTTGACCGGCTGTCGCGGCGACCGGTTCCAGCCGCCGCTTTGCCGGGAAGAACGTATAGGACAGCGTGATTTCGCGGATTCCGGCGAGCTCCCGGTCCTTATCGAGGGCCGGATCGATGAAGAAGGCCACCGGCAATTCGAGTCGCTCGCCCGCGGCGAGACGCTGCTCGGTAAAGCAGAAGCATTCGAGCTTGTTGAAATAGGCGGCCGCGACCGCCGGTGAAACATTGTAGGTCGCGGTGCCGGCAATCTCCTGCGCCGCCAGGTTCTGCGCCACGTAGTGCACCAGCATGGTCTCGCCGGCTTTGATCTCGACCTCCTGCTGCATGGGCGCGAAGCTCCAGGCCAGCCCCGGCGCGACATTGGCGTCGAATCGGACAATGATCTTGCGCTCGATGGTTTCCTTGGGCGCGGAGCGCGCGATCAGGGGCGTGCCGTCGAAGCCCGTCGTGCGGCAGAACCAATCATAGAACGGCACCGCCGCGAACGACACCGCCAGCATCGCGCCGACGAACGCGCCGCAGGCGAACGCGACACGCAAATGCCGCCGCCGCAATTCGGCAAGCTCACGCGCTTGATCGGGCGGCATTTCCATCACAGCGGCCTGTTCATCACCTGCGGGCCGAGCTTCACGATCGTCACCGCGTAGAACAGAATCACGACCACGCCGAGCACGAGCGCCAGCGCCAGCGAGCGCCGCCGCCGGCGCCGCTGCTGCTCCTCGGTGAGCACAATGCCGTTCTTGTCGTGCTTCATCGCGCGATCGCTTCCACCAGGAGGACCGCAAACAGAAGAAAGAGATAGAGCACCGAGAAACCGAACAGCCGCCGCGCCGCGGCCTCGCCCGCAACGCCGCGGCGCCGGAATACTTGCCACGCACACAGCGAGGAACAGCCCGCCGAGCACCGCCGCAACCGCGCCATAGGCGATTCCGGCAAAGCCGAGCAGCGCCGGCGCTATCCCCAAGGGAGCGAGAATTGCCGCGTAGATCAGGATTTGCCGCCGCGTCTCGGCCGCGCCGGCCACGACCGGCAGCATCGGCACGCCGGCGCGCGCATATTCGGGCGCACGCAGCAGCGCCAGCGCCCAGAAATGCGGCGGCGTCCAAAAGAAGATGATGAGGAAGAGCAGGACGCTCTCAAAGCCGATGGAACCAGTCGCCGCCGCCCAGCCGATCATGGGCGGGAGTGCTCCAGCCGCGCCGCCGATCACGATATTCTGCGCGGTCCGCCGCTTCAGCCACATCGTGTAGATCACCACATAGAAGAAGATCGTGAAGGCCAGCAGCCCGGCGGCCACGAGCCCGACCGCGAGCCCGAGCATCAGGACCGCGGCCGACGCCAGCACCAGCCCGAAGGCGAGCGCCTCGCCGGGCTCGACGCGCCCCGCAGGGACCGGCCGGCCGCGCGTGCGCGTCATCTTGGCGTCGATATCGGCGTCCCACCACATATTGAGCGCACCGGCAGCGCCCGCGCCGATCGCGATGCAAAGCAGCGCGGTGAAAGCGAGCACCGGATGCAATGCCTCAGGCGCCCGCACCAGGCCCACCAGCGCGGTGAACACCACGAGCGACATCACCCGTGGCTTCAACAGTGCGAAATAATCGGCGACATCGGCCTGGCCCGAGAACGCGTCGGCGCGGCCGAGCGTATCGGTGCGGTCGGAAGGCATGGAATTGGTGACCAGCGACATGGCTACGCCCGACTCAAGCTCGCGCAAGGCTGCCGCGAGCGCTCAGCGAATCCGCGGCAACACCTCGAAGGTGTGGAACGGCGGCGGCGACGGCAGCGTCCATTCGAGCGTCGTCGCGCCCGCGCCCCACGGATTGTCGGCCGCCTTCCGCTTCTGTGCGAAGGCACGGAAGATGCAGATGAAGAACACGACCAGCCCGGCCGCCGATATATAGGACCCGATCGAGGAGATGTAGTTCCAGCCGGCAAACGCGTCCGGGTAATCGACGTAGCGCCGCGGCATGCCGGCGAGCCCGAGGAAGTGCTGCGGAAAGAACACCAGGTTGACGCCGATAAAGGTCAGCCAGAAGTGCAGCTTGCCGAGGAATTCCGAATAGATG
The DNA here is from genome assembly GCA_963772885.1 of uncultured Alphaproteobacteria bacterium. Classification (GTDB taxonomy): domain Bacteria; phylum Pseudomonadota; class Alphaproteobacteria; order Rhizobiales; family Xanthobacteraceae; genus JAHFPN01. The sequence goes on from CAVYZC010000003.1 coordinate 100,702, forward strand.
TAGCCGGTCATCTTCGGGAACCAGTAGTACCAGCCGCAGAAAATGCCGAAGGTGGCGCCGAGCGACATCGTGTAGTGGAAGTGCGCGACCACGTAGTAGGTATCGTGGAACGCGCGGTCGACGCCGGCATTGGACAGGATCACGCCGGTGACGCCGCCGACCGTGAACAGGAAGATGAAGCCGACCGCCCACAGCATCGGCGTCCTGAACGAGATCGATCCGCCCCACATGGTGGCGATCCAGGAGAAGATCTTGATCCCGGTCGGCACCGCGATGACCATGGTCGCGGCCACGAAATAGGCCTGCGCCCCGGCGCTCATGCCGACCGTGTACATGTGGTGCGCCCACACCACGAACCCGATCACACCGATCGCAACCATCGCATAGGCCATGCCGAGATAGCCGAAGATCGGCTTCTTCGAGAACGTCGAAATCACCTGGCTGACGATGCCGAAGGCGGGCAGCACCAGGATGTAGACCTCCGGATGCCCGAAGAACCAGAACAGATGCTGGAACAGCACCGGATCGCCGCCGCCCTGCGGGTCGAAGAAGGTGGTGCCGAAGTTACGATCCGTGAGCAGCATCGTGATCGCGCCCGCCAGCACCGGCAGCGCCAGCAGGAGCAGGAACGCCGTCACCAGCACCGACCACACGAACAGCGGCATCTTGTGCATGGTCATGCCGGGCGCGCGCATGTTGAAGATCGTGGTGATGAAGTTGATCGCGCCCAGGATCGACGACGCGCCCGCCAGATGCAGCGCGAAGATCGCCAAATCCATCGACGGTCCCGGATGCCCGGCCTTCGAGGAGAGCGGCGGATAGGCGGTCCAGCCGCCGCCAAAGCCCAAGCCCCCGGGCGGTCCTTCCACGAACAGCGAGGTGACGAGCAGGATCAGCGCCGCCGCCAGGAACCAGTACGAAATGTTGTTCATGCGCGGGAACGCCATGTCGGGCGCCCCGATCATCAGCGGCACGAACCAGTTGCCGAAACCGCCGATCAAGGCCGGCATGATCATGAAGAACACCATGATCAGGCCGTGCGCAGTGACGAACGCGTTGAAGGTGTGCGGATTGGTGAAGTACTGCAGGCCCGGCTCTTGCAACTCGAGCCGCATGCCGATCGACAAGAGCCCGCCAATTACGCCCGCAAGGATCGCCGTCAAGAGATAGAGCGTGCCGATGTCCTTGTGGTTGGTCGAATAGAGCCAGCGCCGCCAGCCGGTCGGGCTGTGGTCGTGTTCAGCGTGATGCGTCGCGCCATAAGCCATTAGCTTGCCTCGTTCTCGATCCCGATCATGCGCGCCGCGCTCAGCGCGCCGCTTCGGCCACGACGACGGTCGCCGGATCCGGCGCCGCCGCGAATTTCTTCTTTGCTTCCTCGACCCAGGCCGCGAACTCTCGCTCGCTTACGACCCGGATCGCGATCGGCATGAAGGCATGGTTGCGGCCGCACAATTCGGAACACTGGCCGTAGAACATGCCCTCGCGCGTCGCCTTGAACCAAGTCTCGTTCAAGCGGCCGGGGATCGCATCGATCTTGATGCCGAATGAAGGCATCGCAAAGGAGTGGATGATCCCTTCGGCGGTGACTTGCACGCGCACGACCTTATTGACCGGCACGACCATTTCGTTGTCGACCGCCAAGAGGCGCGGCTGGCCGGGCTTGCGTTCGTTGTCCTGCAGCATGTTGCTGTCGAAACTGAAGCCGCCGTTGTCGGGATAGTTGTAGGTCCAGGTCCACTGCGCCGTGCCCGTGGCCTTCACCGTCAGATCCGACTTCGGGATTTCGAGTTGCTCGAACAGTATGCGCAGCGATGGCACGAAGATCGTGATCAAGATAATCGCGGGAATCACGGTCCAGACGATCTCGAGCGCGGTGTGGTGGGTGGTCTTCGAGGGAACCGGATTGGCGCGCTCGTTGAAGCGCAGGATGCAAATCCCGAGCAGCACCAGCACGAACAGCGTGATCGCCGCCGACAGGATGGTGAGGAACGCGTGAAACGAATGAATCGCTTCCATCACCGGGGTTACCGCGGTCTGAAAGTCGATCTGCCACGGCGAAGGCTGGCCGGTCCCGGCCAAGGCCGGAGCGGAAAAGGCAAGAAAGCACACGAGCGCGCCCGAGACGGCCCAGGCCCGCGGACCCCGTGCGTGCAACTCCCTAAGCCCAGCGATCATCGTGTCCCCTTCTTACTCGATTCCTCAAATGGCCGGCGCATGGCCTGCTGCAGGCATCCCAAGGCCCCGGCGGGCGCCGGGAAAGTCGCCAAAACCGCAGATGAAGGCTCATGAACCATACTTCCCCAAGCCTCGCAACGCCAACAGGCCTGCCATTGATGCGGCAATTGGTCGGATATTGGATAATATTGCCCGCCGACCGTTCCATTGCCGCCCGCCCCATGCTTGACATCGGGCGGCGGCATTGTAGGCGGATCGAACGAATCGGGTTTTGGCAAGCGCCGCGCGTGATTCGCGGGCGCCCTGGGTGACTTGATGCGGTGTTATTCGTTGCGTCTGGCGATCCTGCTGGCAACGGCTGCATTCGCAGGCTTCGCCCGCCTCCGCGCAGGGCGTCGTGCGCTCGGTGCACGGCGATTGGCAGATTCGCTGCGATACTCCCGCCGGCGCCCAGACCGAGCAGTGCGCGCTGATCCAGAGCGTGACCGCCGAAGACCGGCCCAATGTCGGCCTCACCGTGATCGTGCTCAAGACCGCCGATCAAAAATCGCGCCTCATGCGCGTGCTGGCGCCTTTGGGCGTGCTGCTGCCTTCGGGTCTGGGGCTCAAGATCGACCAGGCCGACGTCGGCCGCGCCGGCTTCGTGCGCTGCCTACCCAATGGCTGCGTCGCCGAAGTCATCATGGACGAGAAGCTCGTGGGTCAGCTCAAGAACGGCCAGATCGCGACCTTCATCATCTTCCAGACACCCGAAGAAGGCATCGGGATTCCGGTGAGCCTGTCGGGCTTCACCCAGGGCTTCGACAAGCTGCCCTAGTCCGGCCTAGCGCCGCGCGTGGACGCGAAATTGATCGCGAGCGCCACCAGTCCGCAACCCGTCACAATACAAGCCATCGGCAGCGCGCTGCCGTCGTGCAGCACGCCAAGCAGTGCCACGATCGGCGCGCCGACCGAGAACTGCATCGCGCCGGAAAGCGCCGACGCGCTGCCGGCCGCGCGTGGATAGGGCTCGAGCGCGAGCGCCATGGAGTTCGGCGGCACGATCCCCATCATCGCTACCGCAAAGAAGAGCGGTGCAGCGACCGCGACGAGTCCGGCCTTGGTGAAGGCAGCTACGAGAAGCGCGACCGCAGCCGCGAAATAAACCAGCAAGGCGACGCGCAACAGCGTCGCCGGGCCGAAGCGGTGCACGAGGTGCGCATTGATCTGCGAAGCGATCACGATTCCGATCGCATTCAGACCGAACAGCAATCCGAAACGCTCGGGCGAGACGCCAAAGAGCTCGATGAACACGAACGGCGAGCCGGCGATATAGGCGAACATTCCGGCGAACGCGAAGTTCGAGGGCACCGTGAAGCCGAGAAAATGCCGATCGCGCAGCAGTTTTCCGTAATCCTTGAGCACGGCGCCGAGGCCGCCGCTCGCGCGCCGGGCCGGCGGCAATGTCTCGGGAAGTTGCAGCCAGACCGCGAGAAAGCACGCGATCCCTAGCAATCCGAGCGTCCAGAAGATCGCCCGCCAGCCAAAGAAGGCGAGTAGCTGTCCGCCGAAAAACGGCGCGATGATCGGCGCCATCCCGAGCACGATCAGCAGGCGCGAGTAGAAATGCGCGGCGTCGGCGCCCACATAGACGTCGCGCACCGCCGCGCGCCCGAGCACCATGCCGACGCTGCCGCCTAGCCCCTGCGCGAAACGGAAGGTCCAGAGGCTCTCGATCGAAGTCGCGAGCGCGCAGGCTCCTGACGCCGCGACGAACAACGTGAGGCCGAACAGGATCGAGGATTTGCGCCCGTAGCGGTCCGAGATCGGGCCCCACACCGCTTGTCCGAGCGCGAGACCGACGAAATACGTCGCCAGCGTCCCCTGCACGGCGGCCGCATCCGTGGAGAGCGCACGTGCGAGCGTGGGAAACGTCGGCAGGTACATGTCGGTCGCCAGCGGACCGAACGCCGAGAGCGCGCCGAGGATCACGATCAGGCGAAGGCGGGGAATCGGTTCGGACATCGCGACCTGGAAGAGAAGGCCGCGGCGCGCGGCAATCGCCACTATAGCCGAGCCGCATCCGCGCAAGGCCACCCGAAATGACCGCACAAAGAAAAGGCGCCCGCCGTGGGTGTGCCGGCGGGCGCCAGGATCGGCAGCCGGGGGAGTGGGGAGGGCTGCCGAATTTCGCGAATGCAGATCAGTACGAGATCACGTTGACCCGGACCGGACCCAGGAGACGGGTGCGTGTCGTTCGACCATCGCGGGACTCGTCGACGCGACCGGCCAGCAGCGCGGTCGGATCGCGATAGAGCGGCTCGGCCGCCGCGCTACGCAGGTCGTTGCGGCTCAGCCCGATGTCCCGGAGCATGCGGTCGTCGAAGGACGCGAGTTCGCGGAGCACGCGCCGGCCTGCGATCGCTCGTCCGATCGCGCCTGTGCGACGCGCGATCCACCCAAGCATGGCGCCGGTTGACGGCAGCCAGGGTTGCGGAACGGCCTTGGGACTCTCGGCGATGCAGCTCATGGCAGGCTCCTTCGTGGCTGGCGGCAAAGACGGGGCTTCTCGCGCGAGGCGATGCCCCGCACGACCCGAAATCACCTCGGTTTGAATTCGTGACGCCCTCTTATGCCTTGGGACGATTGATAAGTGAAACGAATGTTTTTAATCTAACCGATCAGCAACTCGAATGATTTGATTCCAAACTCAGGGCTCTCTCATGACCGCGCTTCTCGACATCGACCAGCTTCGCACCTTCATCGCCATCGCCGAGACCGGCAGCTTCACGCGCGCCGCCGACGTCGTGCACAAGACCCAGTCCGCCGTCTCCATGCAGATGAAGCGGCTCGAGGAGCGGCTCGGCAAGCCGATCTTCGAGCGCGACGGCCGCGCCTCCAAGCTCACCGACGACGGCGAACGCCTGCTCGACTACGCGCGCCGCATCGTGAAGCTGAACGTGGAGGCGTTCACTTCGATCGCCGGCGCCGGCCTCACCGGCAGCGCGCGTCTGGGCGTGCCCGACGATTACGCCGACCGCTACCTGCCCGAGATCATGGCGCGCTTCGCGCGCTCGCATCCCGGCGTCGAGCTCACCATCGTCTGCGAGCCGACCGTGAGCCTGGTCGATCGCATCGACAACGGCGACATCGATCTCGCCATCATCACCCATTCATCGAGCAATCGGCAGTGCGACATCATCCGGCGCGAGCGCCTGCTCTGGGTCACATCGACCCGGAGCGCGATTCACCTCGAAGAGGTCGTGCCGCTCGCGCTCGGCCGTCAGACCTGCGCCTGGCGCCGGATCGCGATCGAGAAGCTGCAGGGTGCCGGCCGCCCGCACCGGATTCTCTATACAAGCTGGAACGCCGGCGCGATCAGCGCCGCGGTGCTCGCCGGCCTCGCGGTGTCCGTGTTCCCCGAATCTGCGCTTCGCCCCGGCATGCGGGTGATCGGCGAGCAGGACGGATTCCCGGCGCTGCCCGCGATCGACATCGGCCTGTTGCGCAACGCCCACGAGCCCTCCGCGCTCGCCGACGCGCTTGCGGCGCATATCGTGCAGGGCCTCGACAACCTTTCCGAAGCCGCCGCGGCGGAGTGAGAGACAAAACGATGGAACACCTCGGCGCCGATATCGGCACGCTTTTTCCGATTCTCGTTCTGCTCGGCGCGGCGGTGATGACCGCCCCGCTCGCCCGGCGGCTCGGCCTCTCGGTCATCGTCGGGTATCTCGCCGCTGGCGTCGCCATCGGCCCGTGGGGACTTTCGATCTTCCGCGATCCCGGCACGATCATCGGCGTCGCCGAGCTCGGCGTGGTCATGCTGCTGTTCCTCATCGGCCTCGAGCTGAAAATCTCGCGCTTGCTCGCGCTGCGGCGCGATATATTCGGCTTCGGCGCGGGACAGCTTCTGCTCACCGCGCTCGCGCTGGGCGCACTGGCGATCCCGGCCTTCGGGCTCGACTGGCGCGGCGCGGCCGTGGCCGGCCTCGCGCTCGCCATGTCGTCCACCGCGATCGCGCTGCAGATCCTCGAAGAGCGCGGACAGTTGCAGGACACTTACGGCCAGCGCGCTTTCGCGGTGCTCCTGTTCCAGGACATGGCGGTGGTACCGCTCTTGGCGCTGCTGCCCTTGCTCGCGCCGTTCCACGCCAATGACGGCCGCAGCCTCGCCGAGGCCGCGACCGCGACTCTGATCGGCGCCGGCGCCATTGCCGCGATCGTGCTCGCAGGCCGCTATCTGTTGAACCCGTTCCTGCGCGCGCTCGCAGCCACCGGCACACGCGAAGCGATGACCGCGGGCGCTTTGCTCGTAGTCCTCGGCGCCGCGCTGGCCATGAAGGCGGCGGGCCTTTCCATGGCGCTCGGCGCATTCCTCGCCGGCGTGATGCTGGCCGAATCGACCTACCGCCACGAGCTCGAAGCCGACATCGAGCCGTTCCGCGGGCTGCTGCTTGCGGTCTTCTTCATGGGCGTGGGCATGTCCATCGATCTCGCGGTGGTGCGCGAGAACCTTCTGCTTCTGCTCGCCGCCGCAGTCGTGGTGATGCCGGTCAAGGCCGCGATCGTGGGCGCCTTGTTCCGCCCGACTTGCGAGGATCGCGCCGACGCCTTGCGCGCCGGTGCGGTGCTGACGCCGGCCGGCGAATTCGCCTTCGTGCTGTTCCCGCTCGGGCTCTCGCTCGGCCTGCTCAACGCGTCGCAAGCGAGCCTGCTCGCAGCGCTCGCAGCCGTCGACCATGTTGTTCGGTCCGCCACTCGCCGCGCTCAGCGAGCGGCTGATCAAGCGGCTCTATCGGCGAGGCCGAGCCCGCCCCCGACGACTTCTCCGAGGCCCGCGGCTCGGTGCTGATCATCGGCTTCGGCCGCTTCGGCCAGGTGGTCTCGCAATTCTTCCTGGCGCAGGGCGTGGACGTGACCATCATCGACGGCGACGTCGAGATGATCCAGAGCGCGAGCCGTTTCGGCTTCAAGATCTATTACGGCGACGGCACCCGCCTCGACGTGCTGCGCGCCGCCGGCGCCGGCCGCGCGCGCCTGATCGCCGTCTGCGTCGACAAGGCCGAGGTCGCCAACAAGATCGTCGATCTGGTCAAGAGCCAGTTCTCCTACGCCAAGCTGTTCGTGCGCTCCTACGATCGCCGCCACACGCTCGACCTGATCGCCAAGGGCGTCGATTACGAGATCCGCGAGACCCTGGAATCGGCCGTCGGTTTCGGCGCTGCCGCGCTTGCGGCGATCGGCGTCGATGCGGCGACCGTGGACAGCGTGATCGAGGACGTGCGCACGCGCGACAAGGACCGCCTCGCGCTGCAGGTCGCCGGCGGCCCGACCGCCGGCCTCGACGTGCTGCACCGTCCGCAGGTGCAACCCGAGCCGCTCACCGGTCCGCGCCGCGCCGCGCGCCCGCTCAACCCGGATGCCGAAGAAGTCATCACGCGCGAGAGCGAATATTCGGGCTGATTACCCGCGCCGCGGCGCCGTGAGCACGATTGCATTGCCCGCGAGCACGAACAGCGACCCCGAGCGCGGCCGCGAGCGTCCACTGATATTGCTCGAACAGGGTCGACAGCGCGAGCGCCACGACCGGCATCAGCACGGTGGCGTAGCTCGCGCGCCCCGGCCCGATCCGGCCGATGAGCGTCACGTAAGCGAAGAATCCGATCACCGTGCCGGCGAGCGCGAGCCATAGCGATCGACAGCAGGTAGCGCGCAGTCCACTCCACGATGAACGGCTCCCCGCGCACGAGCGCGACCAGCGCCATCAGCAGCGTTCCATAGAACATGCCCCACGCATTGGCCGGGCACCACCGGCATGCCGCCCTGCTGGAACGCGGACGAAAACATGTTGCCGATGCAGAACGAGATCGTCGCCATCGAGCGCGAGCGCGAGACCGAGCGCCGTTCCTGGCTCGCGCTGCGTCGTGGCGATTTCCGGCCCGAACAGGAGCGCGATCCCGGCCGACGCCGAGCACGGCCCCGAGCAGCACGCGCAGATCCGAGCGCCCCGCGTCCGAGCGCGGCCGCCAGCAGCGGATTGATCACCGACGCGAGCGAGAAGATCACCGCGAGCAGGCCGCCGGTGAGATAGAAGCCGCCGTAATAGGCGCAGAGGAAATTGAGCGAGAACAGGGTCGCGCCGAGCACCAGGAAGCGCAGATGATCGGCGAGACCGGAAGCGCAGGCGCTCGCCCGACGAGTCGCGGCCCAGACGAACATGACCGCGCTCGCGATCGCGAAGCGCCACACGCCGGAGACCTCCGGCGCCACCACGCCGAGCTGGAGCCTGAGCGGCAGCCAGCTCGCGCCCCAGACGATCACGACCGTCGCAAACAGCGCGAGATCGGCGCGCGCGGACGGTCGCGCGCCATGGATGCTGAGGCTGCAAGAGATAGTTCCTCAATACGCCAATGCCGTGAACACGGGCTCCACCGAGCCCTTCCACTCGCCGTTGAAGTGCTTGAGCAGCACCTCGGCCGGCGTCTCGCCGCGCTCGACCGTTTCCTCGACCGGCGCAAGAAAGTGGCTCTCGTCGCGGCCGCTGCGGTCGAGCCGCGCGCGCCGCTTCAGGCCGTCGCGCGACAAGCGCCACCACCTCGCGCGCGAGATCGCGCACGTTGTCCTTGCCGATCTTCGCGCGCAGCCCGAGCTTCGGCACTTGGTCGCGCAGGAATTGCCGCTCCTCGGCGCTCCAGCCCTTGACCATGTCCCAGGCCGCATCGAGCGCGCCCTGGTCGTACATGAGCCCGACCCAGAGCGCCGGCAGCGCGCAGATCCGGGCCCAGGGCCCGCCATCGGCGCCGCGCATTTCGAGATAGCGCTTGAGCCGCACCTCGGGAAAAATCGTCGTCAGATGGTTCGCCCAGTCGGAAATCGTCGCCCGCTCACCCGGAAGCGACGCGAGCTTGCCCGCGAGCAAGTCGCGGAACGACTGGCCGGAGACGTCGAAATAGCGGTCGCCGCGCTTCACGAAATACATCGGCACGTCGAGCGCGTAATCGACCCAGCGCTCGAAGCCCATGCCGCTCTCGAAGGCCCAGGGCAGCATGCCCGAGCGGTCCGGATCGGTGTCGCGCCAGATTTCGGAGCGGAACGATAAGAAGCCGTTGGGCTTGCCCTCGGTGAAGGGCGAGTTGGCGAACAGCGCGGTCGCCACCGGCTGCAACGCCAGCCCGACGCGCAGCTTCTTCACCATGTCGGCTTCCGTCGAGAAATCGAGATTGGCCTGCACGGTGCAGGTGCGGAACATCATGTCGAGGCCCGAGATTGCCGACCTTGGGCATGTAGTTGGCCATGATGCGGTAGCGCCCCTTGGGCATCACCGGCGTTTCGGCGCGCGTCCATTTCGGACTCATGCCGATGCCGAGAAAGCCGATGCCGAGCGGCGTCGCCACCTCGCGCAATTGCACGAGGTGCGCGATCAATTCCGTCGAGGTCTGATGCACGGTCTCGACCGGCGCGCCCGAAAGCTCGAACTGCCCGCCGGGCTCGAGCGAGATCGCGCCGCCCCCGGTCACGTCGAGCAAACCGATGATCGCCTCGCCCTCCATGATCGGCTCCCAGCCCAGGAGATCGCGCATGCCCTCGAGCACCGCGCGGATGCCGCGCGGGCCGGCATAGGGCACCGGCTCGTGACGGGTGAGCGTGAAGGGCAGCTTCTCGTGCTCGGTGCCGACGCGGAAACGCTCCGGCGGCTTGCAGCCCTCCTCGAGCCACTGCACGAGTTGGTCGCGCGACTCGATCGGCGTCAGGTCGACTTGGTCGCGGGCCATTCGGGAGGGTGCTCCGGAGGGGGCGGGACGATACCCTCCGACCGCCGCAGAGCCAACCGGCCCGGCCGCGCTGCACCTATTGGAGAGTCGCCTCCGCGAGCCAGGTCTTGACCGCCTTGAACGCCTCGTTCCGGCTGCCGGTG
>CAVYZC010000004.1:0-57680 GCA_963772885.1 uncultured Alphaproteobacteria bacterium
GATTGCGATTCGGCGATCATGCGGAACTCGGCGCGTTCACCGGCTCGCGCGCCTCCGCGGCCACGATGCGGATGCAGTCCGCCGACCGGAGGATGTCCGGCCTTCGCGCCGCGCGCGATGATGTCGATCCCGTTCGGAAACTCCTCGAGGAACCGCGTCTCGCGCCGCTTCTTGCGAGGAGGAAAGGGTACGCATCCAGCGCGGGCGGCCCCCAATCCCACTGCGGCCGAAAAGCCGACGCCCAGCGCGATGTCAGAATCGAGGCGCCAAAAATCCAGGCGAGGATGGCGCCGAACAGGCCAGGCGACTCGCGCTCGTGATCCAGAATTGGCGCTTGGTCCAGGTTAGGCCCGACTGCTGCAGGCGCACCGAGAGCGGTGGGCGATGCAATCGTTTCCGACGATCCTCGAACTGCTGCAGCGAATCCTCGACCTGTTGGCGACGCTTTGCCGTGGGATCGACCGATTTACGCGAGCGGCGCGTGTCCCGTCTCCACGGTAGCGACATCGCGCATGCGCTGCTCGACGCGCCGTTCGCCCGTCAAGAGCGGATCAAAGACATAGGCGACCCCGCCGACTGCGACGGCGATCAGGATTGCGACGCCTAATGTTCCGAACACGGCATCACCCACGCTTCACGGTTTCTTCGATCTCGGCGGCATCGAGCGCCGCGGCGAGCTTCTTCTCCTCGCCGAAATAGCGGGCGCGATCCCAGAACCGCGGCTGACCGATGCCGGTCGAGCGGAAGCGGCCAGAATCTTGCCGTTCTGATCCTCGCCAAGGAATTCGTAGAGGAAAAGATCCTGCATCGTCACCACGTCGCCTTCCATGCCGACGAACTCGGTGACGTGCGTGATCCGGCGCGAACCGTCGCGCATGCCCGCGACCTGGATCATCACGTCGATCGAGGATACGATCATACTCGCGGATCGTGCGTGCCGGAAGCGCAGGCCGCCATCGTGATCATCGATTCGGGGCGTGAGAGCGGCTCGCGCGGGCCGTTGGCGTCGAGCGTTCCCATCGAGCCGTCGTCGCCGTCTTCATCGCCTGCAGCAGGTCGATGCCTCCGGTCCGCGCACCTCGCCGACGATGATCCGCTGGGACGCGACGCACAGGTTGCGCCAGAGTCGCGCATCTTCGACCTCGCCCTCGCCTTCCAGATTCGGCGGGCGCGATTCGAGCACTCACGACATGCCGCTGCTGCAGTTGCAATTCGGCGGCGTCCTCGCAGGTGATGACGCGTTCGGTATCGTCGATGTAGCGCGTGAGGCAGTTCAACAGCGTCGTCTTGCCCGAGCCGGTACCGCCGGAAATCAGCACGTTTACCCGGCAGCGGCCGATCACCTTCAAGAGGTCGGCGCCATGATCCGAAATGGTGCCGAACGCCTGCAACTGCTCGAGCGTGAGCTTGTCGCGGCGGAATTTCCGGATCGTCAGCGTCGGCCCGTCGATCGCCAGCGGCGGCACGATCACGTTGACGCGCGAGCCGTCCGGCAAGCGCGCGTCGCAGATCGGGCTCGATTCGTCGACGCGCCGGCCGATCTGGCTGACGATGCGCTGGCAGATGTTCAGGATCTGCGTGTTGTCGCGGAAGCGCACGTTGGTGCGCTGAATTTTGCCTTGACTTCGATATAGACCGTGTTCGCGCCGTTCACCATGATGTCGGCGATGTCGTCGCGCGCGAGCAACGGCTCGAGCGGCCCGTAACCCAGCACGTCGTTGCAGATGTCCTCGAGGAAGCCTTCCTGCTCCGCGATCGACATCACGACGTTCTTGATCGAGATGATCTCGCTGACGATGTCGCGGATTTCCTCGCGCGCCGCCATCGAGTTCAGCTTGGCGAGCTGCGTGAGATCGATCGCCTCGATCAGCGCGCCGAAGATCTGGCTCTTGACCTCGTAGAAGGTGTCCGAACGCCGCGCTTCGGAATAGGCCGGCGCCGCCGGTACGATCGGCGGCGAGAGCCATCGGCGCGGACGCCGCGGCCGAATTCGGTGCCGGCCGCGGCCCCGCTGCGGGCGGTCTCGTGGGTGCGCGGAGCCGATCCGGCCCTGGCCGGCGCCGGCTTGTTCGGCGCAGGCTTGGCCCGCTCCTGAACCCCGCTTGCGGATCCCCGCTTGCCGAACATCGGCGCTACCCCCGCAGACTATGAACGATCACGCCTTGCGGGCGCGCAGTTTGGCGAGCAACGGCGGAAAAAATCCCGTTTCTGTGTTTGACCTCGGCGCGCCCGGTAAGCGCCTTGGCCACCGAGAGGAAAGTCTCGGCGATCTTATGCTTGGCGGAGACTTCCTCGATCATCTGGCCGTTGTTCGCCGCGGTTCCGAACAGATGCGCATCGAATGGGATCGTCGCCACGGGCTCGGCCTCAAGCGCCTTGGCAAAGTCGACGGCGCGGATTTCCGGCCGCTTGGGCACGCCCACCTGGTTGAGCAGATAGTGCGGCGGCCGGTCGTTCGGCCGCGCGCCGCGCACGAAATCGAAGAGATTCTTCGCGTTGCGCAGATTGGCAAGATCGGGGGCCGCGACCAGCAGCACGTCGTCGGCGCTGATCAGCGTGCGCTTGGCCCACGCCGTCCACATGTGCGGCATGTCGAGCACGATGAAGGGCACCGACCCCCGCAACACGTCGAGCACCGGCTCGAACGCCTCGCCTTCGAAGTCGTATTCACGATCGAGCGTCGCCGGCGCGGCGAGCAGGCTCAGGTGATCCGTGCACTTGGAGAGCAGCCGGTCGACGAATGCGCTGTCCACGCGGTCCGGCGAAAACACCGCGTCGGCGATGCCTTGCGGCGGGTCTTGATTGAAGTCGAGTCCCGCAGTGCCGAACGGCAGATCCATGTCCACCACGACCGAAGCGAGATCGAAGTTGCGCGCGATGACGAAGGCGAGGTTATGCGCGATGGCCGAAGCACCGACGCCGCCCTTGGCGCCGGTGACGGCGATAACGCGGCCGACCGGCTCGGCATTCGGTGCGCTGAACAGCCCCGACACCGAACGCACGACGTCGATGGGCGTGACCGGCGGGAATATGTAGTCGCTGATTCCGCGCCGCACCAGCTCGCGGTAGAGCACGATATCGTTGAAATGGCCGACGACGAGAACCTTGGTCCCCGCGTCGCAGGCCTCCGAGAGCCGATCTAACCCGGCGATCAGTTCGTCGCCGCCCGATCCATGCTCGATGATTATGACGTTCGGAGTCGCCGCCGAGCGATAGGCTTCGTTCGCTGCCGCAAGGCCGCCCATCTGCACCTTGACGTGCGCCTTAGCCATGCGCCGGTCCCCGGCCGCCGCTTGCACGGCGCCGGCAAGATCGGGCGTTTCGCAGAACGCCTGGATCGAAATACGCGGAACCGGAGGGATATGCCGCTCGGCCTCGGCTGACGCGGCAGCAGCCTCGGGTTCAGCGTTACGCGCGAATTTCATCATTGGCCAACCTGGCTTGCCTTAGCTTCGTTCGCCTTCGTATAGACGGTCGCCGGATCCTGACCGAGGCGGTACTTGTCCATCACCGTCGCGCGGCGCGCTGCGTAGGGCGCTGTTTCCGGACGCGGCTGCACGAGATCGGCAGGTTCGACCACGACGGCCGCAAGATTGCGCTGCGTGGCGCAACCGAAATTCCAATAGGGTTGGTTTTCCGTGGCGATCGGACTGGTGGTGGGCCCGAGATCGTCGGGCCATTCGCCGCACGGCCCCGCCTCCGCGCGCATCACCGGGTAATTGAGACGGATCGGGCCGATCTCGATCGGCGCAGACGGCCGGTACGGCCGCACGCTGATCGCCTTCGGCGGCACGCCGGCGCTGTGCAGGATGCTGCTGATCTCGCGCACCGTCGCCTTCGACGCCGTTTCGTTCGGCGTGCCGTACGGAATATCGATCGCCAGCAAGCCGTTGCCTTCGCGCCGCCAGGCGCCGCCGAACGCGGCCACTTGTGCGCGTTGCACGGCGGTCAAGCCGCCACGACCGCTGCCGATGAAGATATCGACGGAGCGCGGTCGCTCGGTGACCACGATCGGGTGCCGGTCGCGATAATCGGTCGGATAGAAGGAGTTGGTGACGATGGGATCGTGCTGGCATCCGCCGGCGATGAGCGCGAAAGCGACCACCAAGAGCCGCGCGCCGCCGTGAACAGTCCGATCGAATGAGGTCAACATCTTACACTCCAGATGTAAGCCGTTTCCGGCTTAGTCGATGATGAAGCCGACCTTGCCGTGATAGGCACGGCGCGGATCGCCGAGGGCGGGATTTCCGTAGACACGATTGATGCGACCGAGCAGCACGGTCGCCGGATCGGCCGGATCGGCGAAGCCGTCGTCGGGACGCGACAGCTCGCGGCGGGCCACCGACTTCACCACATAGGGCGTCACGATGATGACGAGCTCGGTCTGACCGGTCTGGAAATCGCGGCTCTTGAACAGCGCGCCGAGGACCGGAATATTCATGAGCCCCGGCAAGCCGTTGATGTTCTGCTTGGTCTGCTCTTGCAGCAGCCCGGCGAGCGTGATCGAGCCGCCGGACGGCAGCTCGACGGTCGAATTCGCACGCCGCACCTTGAGCGCCGGGACGCTGATGCTGGCGAGTTTGATCGCGCCCTCGGAGGTGAGCTCGCTTACTTCGGTTGCGATCCGGAGGCTGATGCGCCCTTCTGAGAGCACCACCGGCGTGAAGTCGAGACCGACGCCGAACTGCTTGAACTGGATCTGGATTTGACAGCCGTTGGTCGGATCGCAGGTCTGGCCCGCGGGGATCGGGAATTCGCCGCCGGCCAGGAACTTCGCCGACTTGCCCGAGATCGCGGTCAGGTTCGGCTCCGCGAGCGTGCGCAATACGCCGGACTGCTCCATCGCGCGCAGCGTCGCGGTGATGGATCCTGCCGCATTCGGCAAAGTGCCGACAAAAGGAACCTGCGTGTTGGAGATGGTCTGGTTCTGGACGGTGAAGGGGTTGTTGACGACGAACGGATTGGTCGGGGTGCCGATCGCGAACGAGCCCATCGCGACCGCGCCGCTCAGATCGACGCCGAGCTGCTTCAGGACATTGCGCTGGACTTCAGCGACCGTGACCTTGAGCAGCACCTGCTCCTTACCCATGATGATGAGGCCGTTGACGACCTTCTTCGGATCGCCGACCAGGCGGGACGCCGCCTCGACCACCTGCTGCGCATCGGCCGCGTTGGCCACCGTGCCCGAGAGCACGACGCTGTCACCGACCGCAGTCGACGCTCAGCGTTGCGTTCGGCAACATCTTGCGCAGCGCTTCGCGCACACCGGCTGCATCGCGACCCACTTCGATGTCGTAGGAGACGATCTGTTGGCCATCGGCGTCGAAGAACACCACGCTGGTCTGGCCGACGCCAACACCGATGAGATAGGCGCGCTTCGCCGAGCGCACGACCGCATTCGCGATCTTCGGATCGGCAACGAGCACGTCCTTGGTCTCGCGCGGCAGATCGACGACGATCGACTTTCCGATGCCGAGCGCGAGGAAACGGGAACCGCGCGCGGCCGGGCTCGTGCGCACGAGGTCGGCGTCGCCCGCTTGCACGGAGACCGCGGGAATAAAGAAGCTGGCGGCGGCGAGCGCGGCGGCGAGCGCCACGACGGCCTTCAAGCAGGCGGAATGCGCGGACTTTGAGTTCATCGCGGCTTCTCCTTCGGGCCCGCTGCTATTTCGCGGATTAAATCGACGTCACGCCGTAGCGGACGAGGTTGACGCTGTTCGAGCGCCGGACTTGATCTTCTTCCGGATCACGAACCGCATGGGGGCGGGAATCGGCGAGGCCGCGCACTACGATACGAGCTACTCTCATACGCTTACGTTCCCATGGGTCGACACGGCCGAACGGAGTGTTCGAGCCGCATTGCAACAGCCAAACGTCAAGGTATGGTTAATGGGGCGTATTTTGCCCCGGCCCGAATGCAACGCCGCGGTTAGGCCACGAGCGCGCGCATGAAGGGCGTTTCCGGATAGACGATGAGTCCCGCGGCGGCGAGCGCGATTCCGTAGGGAATGCCGTTCTCGAGCGAATGCAGCCGGGTGATCCAGGGCTGGCCCGCAAGCGTCGACGGCAGCGGAATGTGCCTGAGCTGCAGCAGCATGAGCGTCAGCAGCCCGCCGAGGATGGCGGCAACCATCGTGTATTCGAGCAAGAGCGGGAAGCCGAGCCACAGCGCGGTCGCGGCGGCGAGTTTGGCGTCGCCACCCCCGATCCAGCCCCGCGCGAAGAAGACGAAAGCCACCGCCAGCACCAGCAGGCAGGCCAGTGACATGGCGTCCGACGTCGGCCAGCGGCATCCCGATCATGGCCGCCATCACGAAGAAGCCGACCAGCAGCGCGATCGACAGGCGGTTCGAGATGGTCATGCTGACCAGATCGCTCGCGGCCGCGAACGCCATCGCGGCCGGAAACAGACCCAAAATCATAAGCTGCAAGACCATTTAGCGTCCTCATGGCGGCGGCGGCCTCGAACGGCGTACGCAACAAACGCCGCTATCCAACGCTACGCCCAAACCCTGAGCGATTAGTGAATAGCGGCGGATTCCCGGACCCCGAAAGGCCCGGGCGTCGGGGCGCACCGCAATAGGGGCGCCGGATTAGGAGAGAATTTTTCCGCGCACGATGATTTGCCGAGAATATGATTCAAACAAAAAGCCCCGGAGGACCGGGGCTTTGTTGCTTTTGCGGATCGCAGCTGGCCGCGAATTTTTCGAAACGGTCTGCGGAAGACCCCGGCTCGCGCCGGAGCCTTCCGAAACCAATTCAGAGCGCACCCTTACTTGAGGGCGTTCTTGAACCTGCGTGAAGGTCGAGTTCAGCTTGGTGCCGACGCCCTGGACCACGGCGATGATCGCGACGGAAATGCAAGCTGCGATCAGGCCGTACTCGATGGCGGTGGCGCCGGACTCGTCTTTCGCGAAACGAGCGAGAATCTTCATAGCAAGGGCTCCTTGAACCACGGTTATCTCTCTACGCACAACGGCCGAGCACTATGTGGTGCTTGGCCGCTACCGACGGGGAATTTAAGCGTTAGCTCTTGCGGCACGGTTAAAACGACCCGCGAAATCCCGAAAAACGGTCCCGAATGCAAACGTGGTAAATGAACCGCTACCTGCGCTCGCCGAACCAAAACCTTCGCATGGACTCCATGCGACCACAAGTGCGCGATCCGACGACGGGACTCGCCGTCTATCCGGTAACGCCCTCAAGCGCTCGCTGTGGCGTAGTCGCGGCGTTGCACCGGGCCGGGGCAAAATACGCCTCAATAACCATATCTTGACGTTTGGCTGTTGCAATGCGGCTCGAACATTCCGTTCGGCCGTGTCGATCCATGGGAACGTAAGCGTATGAGAGTAGCTCGTATCGTAGTGCTCGGCGTCGCCGTTTCCGCCGGCGGTCTCGCCTTCATGCTGGCCGGCAGAACGCCGCCGCCGGCGCCAGTGACGATCGTCAAGCAGGCAACCGACCTCGTCGATGTGCTCGTGGCCAAATCCGATATCGGAATCGGCCGCGCCGTCTCGGACGAGGATCTCACTTGGCAAGCGTGGCCGCTCTCGGCCGCCGGTCCGTTGTTCATCCGCAAGACCGATCGGCCGAAGGCCATCGAGGAGCTGAAGGGCTCGATCGCGCGCGCGCCGTTCGTCGCCGGCGAGCCGATACGCGAACAGAAACTCGTGAAAGCCGGCAATGCCGGGTTCATGTCGGCAATTCTGCCGTCCGGCATGCGCGCGATCTCGACCGAGATTTCAGCGGAGACCGGCGTCGGCGGATTCATTCTTCCGAACGACCGCGTCGATGTCCTTCTCACCCGCCGCGACGCCGACGCCCAGCGCCAGCGTACCGGCGACGGATTCGTCAGCGAGACGGTGCTGAAGGACGTGCGCGTACTCGCCATCGACCAGCAGGTCGAAGAAAAAGGCGGCCAGAAGGTCGTCGTCGGAAAGACCGCGACCTTGGAACTGACCCCGCGCCAGACGCGAGACGCTCGCGGTATCGCGCCAGCGCGGCACGCTCTCGCTCGCGCTGCGCAGCCTTGCCGATTCTCGCCCCAATGCGGAGCCTGCAATCGGAAGAAGATCAAGTCCGGCGCTCGAACCAAGGATTGGTGACCGTTTATCGCGGCGTCGAGCGATCGACTCTACAGCTGCACCGATAAGTGCGAGACCGCGACCGCCGACACGCAAGCCGACGCCCCCAAGTGAAGCGGTCCGGCCTTTCTTAAGGTTGATCCGGGATTAACCGAGCCGGTCGTAGTTCGGGCGGCGCCGAAACGCTTCCTCAAGCTGATTCCGCTAGAAGAAATCCGTACGCATCGGGCGAATCTTCGAGCTCGCACCGCGGATCGCTTCGGAGTGACATGGATCGCAATGCGCCGGACAATCTCGCATATCCTCGCCTCGACCCGGGCCGGCCGGCTCGCCCGCACGCTGGCGCGCAAGTTCGTGCGCCGCGACGACGGCGCGGCGCTGGTCGAATTCGGCATCGTCGTGTTCCCGTTCCTCGCGCTGCTGTTCGCGATCATCGAGACCGCGCTCGTATTCTTCGCCGGTCAGGTGCTCGAGACCGCGGTCGCCGATTCGGCGCGGCTGATCTTGACCGGCCAGGCGCAGACCCAGAACCTCAACGCCGCCACCTTCAAGAATCAGGTTTGCGCCCGGATTTTCGGCCTGTTCGATTGTCAGGGCGGACTGCAGATCGATGTCCGCACCTACTCCGACGTTCGCAACGCCACGACCCACCGCCGATCGATCCCAATACCGGATTGCTCGACACCACGGGCTTCACCTTCCAGCCCGGCGTCGCCGGCGACATCGTCGTCATGCGCTTCGTCTACAAGTGGCCCACGTTCGTTCGCACGTTCGGCCTGGACGTGTCGGATCTCTCCGACGGATATCGCCTGATGATGGCGACCGCCGCCTTCCGCAACGAGCCGTTCACGTGGAACGGCGGCAACTGAGCATGCATCCGATGAAAGCCGTGTCTCACACCGGCCTGATCCGCTCCTTCTCCCGGTTCGCGCGCGACGTGCGCGCGGTTTCGGCGGTCGAGTTCGCCATGATTCTTCCGATCATGGTCACGCTCTTCCTCGGCGGCACGGAATTGAGCCAGGCCATCGCCGTCAAGCGCAAATCGGTGCTGGTCAACCGCACCATCGCCGACCTGGTGGCGCAGGATACCAGCATCACCAACGCGGAGATGACCGGCATCTTCGACGCGTCGGCCGCGGTCATCCCGCCCTACACCGCCGGGAAGCTGAAGATCGTCGTGTCCGGCGTCACCGTCGACGCCACCGGCATCGCCACGATCGACTGGAGCGATGCCTGTCAGGCGACGGCGCGCACCGTAGGCTCCACGCTGACGCTGCCGACCGGCCTCAACACTGCGAACTAGCTGGCTGGTGTTCGCCGAGACGACCTACGAATACACGCCGCCGATCGGCTACACGATCGTCGGCATGCTCCCGCTCAAGGACACCATGTATCTGCGCCCGCGCCTGACCACGAGCATTTCCCGCGTCGGCTGCCTGAGCCGCCGCGCTCAGATCTTCTGATTATATTCGCCGACTTCGGGATGGACGCGGATCGCCGCGTCGATCGCCTTGAACATTTCGCGCATGCGCGCCTCGCTCGCCGGGCTTTCGACCACGACCACGAGCTCGGGCTTGTTCGAGGACGCGCGCACCAGCCCCCAGGTGCCGTCCTCGACGGTGACGCGCACGCCGTTCACGGTGACGAGCTCGCGGATCGGCTGGCCCGCGACCTTCTCGCCCTTGGCCTTGGCCTGTTCGAAGCGCCGCACGATCTTCTCCACCACGCCGTACTTCGTCTCGTCGGCGCAATGCGGCGACATGGTCGGCGACTGCCAGGTGCGCGGCAGCGCCTGGCGCAGCTCGGAGAGCTTCTTGCCCGGATTGCGCTCCAGCATGTCGAGCACCGCGAGCGCCGACACCAGCCCGTCGTCATAGCCGCGCCCGATCGGCGGATTGAAGAAGAAGTGCCCGGATTTCTCGAAGCCGGCGACCGCCTTCAGCTCGGCGACCCGGCGCTTGATGTAGGAATGGCCGGTCTTCCAATAATCGGCCTTCACGCCGTTCTGCTTCAGCACCGGATCGGTGAGGAATAGCCCGGTCGATTTGACGTCGACCACGAAGGTGGCGTTCTTCTGCCGCGCCGACAGATCGCGCGCCAGCATGACGCCCACCTTGTCGGCGTAGATTTCCTCGCCCGTGTCGTCGACCACGCCGCAGCGGTCGCCGTCGCCGTCGAACGCGAGCCCCACATCCGCCTTGGTGCGCAATACTTCGTCGCGCAGCGCATGCAGCATCTTCAGGTCTTCGGGATTGGGATTGTAGCGCGGAAACGTGTAGTCGAGCTCGCAATCGAGCGGCACCACCTCGCAGCCGACCTTCTCCAGCACCTCGGGCGCGAACGCACCGGCGGTGCCGTTGCCGCAGGCGACCACGACCTTGAGCTTGCGCTTGAGCTTCGGGCGCGAGGCGAGATCGGCGATGTAGCGCTCGGCGAACCCCGGCACGAATTCGTAGGCGCCGCCTTCGTGCGTCCGGTATTTCGCACCGAGCACGATGTCCTTCAGCCGGCCCATCTCGTCGGGGCCGAAGGTCAAGGGCCGCGCCGCGCCCATCTTCACGCCGGTCCAGCCGTTCTCGTTGTGCGAGGCGGTGACCATGGCGACGCAGGGCAGATCGAGCGCGAACTGCGCGAAATAGGCCATGGGCGTAACCGCGAGCCCGATGTCGTGCACCCGCGCGCCCGCGGCCATCAGGCCGGTGACGAGCGCGAGCTTGATCGAGGCCGAATAGGAGCGGTAGTCGTGGCCGACCGCGACGCGCGGCTCCACCTTCAGCTCGCGAAACAGCGTGCCGAGCCCGAGGCCCAGCGCCTGCACGCCCATCAGATTGATCTCTTTGCCGAACAGCCAGCGCGCGTCGTATTCGCGAAAGCCCGTGGCCTTGACCAGGGGCTCGGTTTCGAACGCGTAGGTGTTGGGCTGCAGCGCGGGCTTGGGCGGCGGAAACGTCATGCGCGCCACATACCACGAAACCGGGCGATGGAGGAGGCGTCGGCGGCGCTGGTTAGCGCTCGAGCACGAGCGTCGAGCCCCGCACCTCGTAGCGCGACAGGCGCTTGAGGAAGCTCATGCCGAGGAGATTGGTGGCCGAGCGCGCCTTCGCTCAGCACCAGCGCATCCACTTCGTTGAGCGGATCGCCCCCAGGCGCACCGAGCGCAACCGCACCATCCGCCCTTGCGCGTTTCCGTTGGCCGTGCGCACTCCGACATCGAAACGATCGCCCGGAAAGACGACGCCGAGCGCGCGGGCATCCTCGTAGCGCAGCGCCACCAGCGACGCGCCGGTATCGACGATCGCGGAGAGCGTGCGGCCGTTGACCTCGATATCGGAGATATAATGGCCGCTCCGGTCGGCGGCGATGCGCGTGATATTGCCCGGCGCCGGGCTCTCGCTTTCCCCGGTCATGCTCAGGGGACGCACCGTCGCCGCGCTCGGCTGGCCGTTGATCAGCCGGCTCGCCAGATCCGGCGCGAAATAGGCGAGCGCGAGAACGACGCCGGCGACATAGAGAAGAAATTTGAGCATGCGAGACTCCGGTCATCCGCGCAGCCTAGGCGGCGCGCCGCAACGGCCCGGTAAACGGGCCGTAGCGTTTGCCGCGATGGTGAACGGAGGATTACCGCTTGGGCCGCGGCTTGGCGCGGCGCGTAGGCGCGGCGGCGAGCGGATCGTCGGGCCAGGGATGCTTCGGATAGCGCCCGCGCAACTCCCGCCTCACCTCGGCCCAGGAGCCGCGCCAGAAGGCGGGCAGGTCCTTCGTCACCTGGATCGGCCGCTGCGCCGGCGAAAGCAGCGATAGCGTGAGCGGCACGCGGCCGTTGCCGATCGCCGGATGGCGGTCGAGGCCGAACAGCTCCTGCACCCGCACCGCGAGCGCCGGACCGCCCTCGGCCGCGTAGTCGATCGCAAGCTGCGAGCCGGTGGGAACCGCGAGATGAGACGGCGCCTCCTTATCGAGACGCCGCGCCAGCGCATGGGGCAAGAAGGCACGCAGCGCGCGCGCCAGGTCCTCGCCCGTCACCTGCGACAAGGCCGTCTTGCCCGAGAACATCGGCGCCAGCCATTCGCCAGCGCGCGCCGTCAGCGCCGCTTCGGAAAGATCGGGCCACGGCTCGCCTTCGAGCGCGCGCATGAACCGCACGCGCTCCAGCCATTGGCGTGAAGCGTCGGACCAAGGAAGCCGCTCAAGGCCGAGACGAAGAATTCCATCCGCGAGCGCCTGCGCGGTTTCCTCGTTCGGTTTCACCGCGAGCGGCCGCTCGGCGAGCACGAGCGCGCCGAGCTTGCGCACGCCGCGCGCCCGCACGGCCATCGCCTTCTCGTCGAAAGCAACTTCGACCGCCTCCACAATCCGATCCGCGAAGCGGCGCTCCATCTCCGCTTCCTCGAGTTTGGCCGCGAGCAGGATGCGCGCCTCGTTGGCGCTGCCGGCGATTTCGGCGACCGCAAGATAGGGCTCGCGCGCAAGCGCCTGCGCCGGATCGAGCGCGGCGCCGCGGCCATTGGCCAGACAGGAACGCGCCGCGCTTTCCCGCGCGCGCCTTGGCCACCCGGTCGGGATAGGCGAGCGCAAGCAGCGCGCCGGCATGCACCGGACTTGCTTTCGCGCAGCTTGCCGCCGGCTGTCTCGGCCCATTGGCGAGCCATGCGGCGCGCTTGCTCCGCCCGCTGCGAACGGTCGCGGCGGAAATTCTCGATGCGATGGGAAAGATCGACATCGTCGCCGCCGAGGCCGCGCTCGGAAACGACCGCGGCGATCTCGGCGGCAAGCAGCGCTTCGTCCTCGTCGGCCGCCGCGACGATCATGGCGGCAAGCGCGGCGGCAACGGAAGCTTGGCGAGCTTCTTGCCGAGCGCCGTGATGCGGCCCTCGGCATCGATCGCGCCGAGTTCCCTCAACAGGCTGCGCGCCTCGGCGACCGCCGGACCGGGCGGCGGGTCGAGCCAGGCGAGCTTGCCCGGATCGGCCACGCCCCAGACCGCAAGGTCGAGCACGAGGCTGGAAAGATCGGCGGCAAGAATTTCCGGCTGCGCGAACGGCACCAGGCTCCGCGTCTCCGGCTCGTCCCACAGCCGATAGCAGACGCCGGGCTCCGTGCGCCCGGCGCGCCCGCGGCGCTGGTCGGCGGAAGCGCGCGACACGCGCACGGTCTCGAGCCGCGTCAGCGCCACCGCCGGCTCGAAGCGCGGCACGCGCGCGAGCCCCGAAATCGACCACCACGCGCACGCCTTCGATGGTGAGCGACGTTTCCGCGATCGAGGTCGCCAGCACGATCTTGCGCCGGCCCGGCGGCGGCGGCGCGATCGCGCGATCCTGCACGTCGGCGTCGAGCGCGCCATAGAGCGGAACCACGTCGATCGCGGGATCGGTTATGCGCTCGCGCACGAAATCGCCGGTGCGGCGGATTTCCGCGGCTCCCGGCAGGAACGCAAGCACCGAGCCCGGCTCTTCGCGCACGGCGCGCAGGATCGCGTCCGCCATCTGCCGCTCGATCGGCGCGCGCGCATCGCGGCCGAGATAGCGCGTCTCGACCTCGAAGGCGCGGCCCTGGCTTTCGATCACCGGCGCATCGCCGAGAAGTTTCGCCACCCGCGCGCCGTCGAGCGTCGCCGACATGGCGAGAATGCGCAGATCCTCGCGCAGCCCGCGCGCGCGCATCGAGCGCGAGCGCGAGCCCCAGATCCGCGTCGAGCGAGCGCTCGTGGAACTCGTCGAACAGGACCGCGGCGATCCCCTTCAGCTCCGGGTCGTCGAGCGCGAGCCGCGTGAACACGCCCTCGGTCACCACCTCGATCCGGGTCTTGCGCGAGATTTTCGAGCCGAAGCGCACCCGGAAGCCGACCGTTTCGCCCGCGGCCTCGCCGAGCTGCCAGGCCATGCGGGCCGCCGCCGCGCGCGCCGCCAGCCGCCGCGGCTCGAGCACGAGAATTTTCCGCCCCGCGACCCAGGGCTCGTTAAGCAGCGCCAGCGGCACGCGCGTCGTCTTGCCCGCGCCCGGCGGCGCCACCAGCACCGCCGAGCGTCCCGAAACGAGCGCCTCGCGCAGACGCGGCAGCGCCTCGTCCACCGGCAAAGGCTCGCGAAAGGGATTGGTCATCGTCTCATGCTTGGATCGTCCCGCCGGCCGCGCATAGCGGGCCGCGGCCGAGGGGTAAAGCAGCCCGGCACGACGCTTGCGACGCCAACGGCGAAAGGCGCCGTCTGTCCCGATTCGGGACAGGCGCCGGATTCGGAGACGGAAATGCAGACGGCGATCAAAGGCACGGAACGCATCGACTGGGTCGATTACGCCAAGGGCTTCTGCATCGTCATGGTGGTGACGATGCATTCGACCTTCGGCGTCGAGCACGCCGCCGGCCAGCAGAGCTGGATGCATGTCGTCTCCGATTTCACCAAGCCGTTCCGTATGCCCGACTTCTTCCTGATCTCGGGCCTGTTCCTGGCCCGCGCCATCGACCGCGACTGGGCGAGCTATCTCGATCGCCGCGTCTGGCACTTCGTCTATTTCTACGTGCTGTGGCTCACGATCCAGATCGGCTTCAAGGCGCCCGGGCTCGCGGGCGAAGTGGGCGCGCTCGGAGTCGTGCAGCTTTATCTCCACTCCTTCATCGATCCGTTCGGCACGCTCTGGTTCATCTATCTTCTGCCGGTCTTTTTCGTCGTGACCAAGCTCGTGCGCCGCGCGCCGCCGCTTCTCGTCTTCCTTCTCGGCATCGCGCTCGAGTCGCGACGATCGACACCGGCAACACGCTGATCGACGAGTTCGCCGCCCGCTTCGTCTATTTCTACGCGGGCTACTGGCTCTGCACGCATTTCTTCACGCTCGCACGCATGGCTCAGCAATACCCGAAGCTTGCGATCGCCGCCCTCTTGGTCTGGGCCCCGATCAACGGCCTGATGGTGGCCTCCGGCCTTGCATTCGTACCCGGCCTTTCGCTGGTGATGGGCTTCGTCGGCGCGACGTGCTGTGATCGCGCTCGCCGCGCTGCTCTCCAAGGTGCGCTTCCTCGACGTGCTGCGCTATGCCGGCGAGCATTCGATCACGATCTATCTCGCCTTCTTCCTGCCCATGGCGGCGACGCGCTATGTGCTGCTCAAGACCGGGATCATCCCCGATCTCGGCACAGTCGCGCTGATCGTGACCGTGTTCGCGATCGCCGGGCCGCTTCTGCTGCAACTGCTCGTGCGCAACACGCCGCTCTTCTTCCTGTTCGAGCGGCCGGCCTGGCTGCATTTCGACCGGCCGCGCCACCCGGCGCTGCAGCCCGCGGAATAAACGTTTCCAGACAGGGAAATGATCCGCCAGGGGTTGTCGGCGCGGCCGGTCTTCGGCATCGTGGCGCCCAGAGGCGCCCGATGGCCAAAACAGCGAAATCCGGCAAGCGCGACCACATCTTTCTGGTCGACGGCTCGTCCTACATTTTCCGCGCCTATTTCGCGATGTTCAAAGCAGCGCAGGCGCGCGGCAAGGCCTTCACGCGCTCCGACGGGCTGCCGGTCGGCGCCGTGATGACGTTCTGCAACATGCTGTGGAAGCTCTTGCGCGAGGGCCTCGATGACGTGAAGCCCACCCACATCGGCGTCATCTTCGACGCCTCGGGCGAGAGCTTCCGCAACAAAATCTATCCCGAATACAAGGCGAACCGCGAAGAGCCGCCCGAGGACCTGATCCCGCAGTTCCCGCTGATGCGCGAGGCCGTCAAGGGTTTCGGTTTCATCCCGATCGAGGAGGAAGGCTTCGAGGCCGACGACCTGATCGCGACCTATGCGCGCGCCGCGCTCGCTGCACGGCGCCGACGTCACCATCGTCGCCGGCGACAAGGACATGATGCAACTGGTCCGTCCGGGCGTCGCCATGTACGACCCGATGCCGGGCCGCGAGCGCTGGATCGGCCCCAAGGAAGTCGAGGAGAAGTTCGGCGTCAAGCCGGAAAAGGCCGCCGAGGTGCAGGCGCTGGCCGGCGATTCCTCCGACAACGTGCCGGGCGTGCCGGGCATCGGCGTCAAGACCGCGGCGGCGCTTGATCCAGGAATACGGCGATCTCGAAACCCTGCTGAAGCGGGCGAAGGAGATCAAGCAGGACAAGCGGCGCGAGTCGCTGATCGAATTCGCCGAGCAGGCGCGAATTTCCCGCAGGCTCGTCACGCTCGACGACAAGGCGCCGGTTCATATCCCGCTCAAGGACCTGCATCTCGACGGCATCGACCCCAAGCGCCTGATCGGCTTCCTCAAGGCGATGGAATTCAAGACGCTGACCAAGCGCGTGGCCGAAACCTTCGAGCTCGATGCCGAATTCGATCGCGCCCGACCCGGCGCTTGCCGCCAAGCCCGGCTTCGATCCCAGGGCCGCAATGGCCGAGCTCGCGGCGGAAGGCCGCGAGCGAACCCGCGCACGAGCCGGGAAACAGGCGCCCGAGCCTCGCCCCGAGCCGCCCGCGGCAGAAAAAGCCGAGCCCGCACCGGACGCGCTTGCCCCGCGCGCCCTCGCCGCCGCCCGCGCAACAGAGGCCAAGTCCACCAAGGTCGATCGCTCGAAATACGAGACCGTGCGCGACCTGAAGCGGCTCGAAGTCTGGGTCGCCAAGGCGACGATCAAGGCGTGGTCGCGGTCGACACCGAAACCACCTCGCTCGACGCCATGCAGGCCGAGCTGGTCGGCGTGTCGCTGGCACTGTCGCCGAACGAGGCCTGCTACATCCCGCTCGGCCACCGCACCGACGGCGATCTCTTGTCCGGCGGCGGGCTGGTGCCCGGCCAGATCCCGATCCGCGACGCGCTGAAAGTCCTCAAGCCGATGCTCGAGGATGAAGGCGTGCTCAAGATCGGGCAGAACCTGAAATACGACATGCTCGTGCTCGCCCGTCACGGCATCGAGGTGAAGCCGTTCGACGACACCATGCTGCTCTCCTATGCGCTCGACTCCGGCAAGCGCGGCCATGGCATGGACACGCTCTCCAAGGAGCACCTCGGCCACGACACCATCAAATACGAGGAGGTCGCCGGTAAGGGAAAGACCTTGGTCGGCTTCGACCTGGTCGAGATCGACAAGGCCACCGCCTATGCCGCCGAGGATGCCGACGTCACGCTCCGGCTCTGGCGCGCGCTGAAGCCGCGTCTCGTCGCCGAGAGCATGGCCACGGTCTACGAGACGCTGGAGCGTCCGCTGGTGCCGGTGCTCATGCGCATGGAGCGCGCGGGCATTTCCATCGACAAGGCGATCCTGTCGCGCCTCTCCGGCGAGTTCGCCCAGTCGATCGCCCGCCTGGAACACGAGATCGGCAAGCTCGCCGGCGAGGATTTCAACCCGGGCAGCGCCAAGCAGCTCGGCGACATTCTGTTCGGCAAGATGAAGCTGCCCGGCGGCACCAAGACGCCGACCGGCGCCTGGTCCACGCGCGCCAACGTGCTCGAGGACCTGGCCGAGGAAGGCCACGAACTGCCGAAGAGAATTCTCGATTGGCGCTCGCTGACCAAGCTCAAATCCAACTACACCGACGCGCTGCCTTCCCATGTGAACCGCGAAACCGGCCGCGTGCACACCTCCTACGCGCTGGCCGCGACGCCGACCGGCCGCCTCTCCTCCTCCGAGCCGAACCTGCAGAACATCCCCGCGCGCACCGAGGACGGCCGCAAGATCCGCCGCGCCTTCGTGGCCGAGAAGGGCACCAAGCTCGTCTCCGCCGACTATTCGCAGATCGAATTGCGCTTGCTCGCGGAGATCGCCGACATCGCTACGCTGAAAAAAGCCTTCCGCGACGGGCTCGACATTCACGCCATGACGGCGTCCGAAATGTTCGGCGTGCCGATCAAGGGCATGCCCGCCGACGTGCGCCGCCGCGCCAAGGCGATCAATTTCGGCATCATCTACGGCATTTCCGCCTTCGGGCTCGCCAACCAGCTCGGCATCCCGCGCGAGGAAGCCGGCGCCTATATCAAGAAATATTTCGAGCGCTTCCCCGGCATCCGCGACTACATGGAGGAGACCAAGGCCTTCGCGCGCAAGCACGGCTATGTGGTGACCCTGTTCGGCCGCAAGTGCCACTACCCGTCGATCAAGGACAACAACCCGTCGATGCGCGCCTTCATGGAGCGCGCCGCGATCAATGCGCGGCTGCAGGGCTCCGCCGCCGATATCATCCGCCGCGCCATGATCCGCATGGAAGGCGCGCTCGCCAAGGCCAAGCTGTCCGCGCGCATGCTCCTGCAGGTGCACGACGAACTGGTGTTCGAAGTGCCGAACAGCGAGGTCGAAAAAACCCTCCCGGTGGTGACCAGGGTGATGGTGGACGCGCCGCTGCCCGCTGTCGCGCTTTCGGTCCCGATCCACGTCGACGCCCACGCCGCCGACAATTGGGAGGAGGCGCATTGAACGCGCCGTCATCCTGAGGTGGCCGCCGAAGGCGGCCCTCGAAGGATGACGGCCGCCAAGCTTCGCACGTCATCCTTCGAGGCTCGCCGCTTCGCGGCTCGCACCTCAGGATGACGCGCTAGAATTCCTTGCCTTGCACGTCTCTGTGGATCGCCGGTTTGGGCGGGCGGACTTTGATGATACCTAGGCCCCATGGCCACCCCGCAACGAGCGCTTCCCGACACCAAGACCGCGCGCACGCGGCTCGCCGCCATCATCCGCGAAAAATCCTTCGGCCGCGGCGAGATCACGCTCGCCTCGGGCCGCAAGAGCGATTTCTACTTCAACATGAAACCCACGATGCTCGACCCCGAGGGCGCCGCGCTGATCGCACAGCTGACGCTGGAGGCGCTCAAGGACGAGAAGATCGACTATATCGGCGGGCTGGAAATGGGCGCGGTGCCGATCGCCGGCGCGCTCGCCGCCTTCAGCTCGCTCGGCAACCGGCCGCTTCCCGGCTTCTTCGTGCGCAAGAAGCCGAAGGAGCACGGCGCCAAGCTCCTGGTCGAAGGCCTTGCCAAGCACGAGTCGATCAAGGGCAAGCGCGTCGCCATCATCGAGGACGTGACCACCACCGGCGGCTCGGCGATGAAGGCCGCGGAGGCCGCGCGCGACGCCGGCGCCGAGATCGCCCTCGTATTCACCTTGGTCGATCGTCAGGAAGGCGCCGAGGAGACTTTTGCCGCAGCAAAATTACGGTTCCGCTCGCTGTTCCGCGCTGAGGAATTTCTGCGCGGCTAAAGGCTGCGCGCGCTCTCAACCGTGCTCGCTGTCCAGATGCGCCATGAGCGCCGGCGAATAGCGCTCGCCCGCCACTCCTTTCGCGTGAACGGCCGCGTCGATGCGCGCGAGATCCTGCGCCGATAGCACGACGCCGAGCGAGCCGATCCCTTCGGCGAGTTGGTCGCGCCGCCGCGCACCAATCAACGGCAAAATATCCTCACCGCGCGAGCGCACCCAGGCGAAAGCGAGCTGCGCGACGCTGCAGCCCTTTTCCTTCGCGATCGCCCGCAAGGCGTCGACCGCCGCGAGGTTGCGCGCGTAGTTATCGGCGTGGAAGCGCGGCATGCGCGTGCGGATCTCGCCGGGCGGCGCCGCCTCGCCGCGCGGCCGGTCAGCGATCAGGCCGCGCGACAGCACGCCATAGGCCGTCACCGAGATTCCAAGCGCGCGCACGGCCGGCAGGATCTCGCGTTCGATGCCGCGACTGAAGATCGAATACTCGATCTGCAGTGCCGCGATCGGATGCACCGCGTGCGCGCACCGGATCGTGGCCGCGCTCGCTTCGGAGAGGCCGACATGGCGCACGTAGCCGGCCTTCACCATTTCCGCGATGGCGCCGACCGTGTCCTCGATCGGCACTTTGGGATCGACGCGCGCCGGCTGATACAGGTCGACGTATTCGGTCCCCAGCCGCCGAAGCGTGTAGGCGAGAAAGGTCTTCACCGCGTCGGGATGCGCGTTGACCGCCAGCCACTTGCCGTCCGGCCCGCGCTGGGCGCCGAACTTGACGCCGATGAAGGCGCGCTCGCGCCGCCCGCCCTTGAGCGCTTCGCGCAACAGCATCTCGTTCTGCCCCATGCCATAGGCGTCAGCGGTGTCGAGATAGGTGATGCCGGCCTCCAACGCCGCATGGATCGTGGCGATGCTCTCCTTGTCGTCGGCCGGGCCATAGCCGCCCGACATGCCCATGCAGCCGAGTCCGAGCTCGGAGACGAGCGGGCCGTTCCTGCCGAGGGGCTTCTGGCGCATGAGTGACCTTATAGCCGTCATTCCGGGCGCGGCCCCGGATTTATCCCAGGGCCGCGAGCCCGGAATCCATAACCACGGAATTTTTTAGCTTGAGAATCTGGTGGCTATGGATTCCGGCCGCGCATCGCAAGTCGGGCTTGCCCGACTTGCGACACGTAACGAACGCCGAATTCGGGCTTGCCCGAATTCGGTTGCGCGCGCGACCGGAATGACGGAATCGCTTACTCCGCCGCGATCCGCACCTCGGGGGCGGCCGCCTTCACGTCGGAAGCGACGTGCGGCTCGAACTTGACGAAGTTCTGCTGGAACATCTTCACCAGCTTGCGCGCCGTAGCGTCGAACTCGCTCTTATCCTTCCAGGTCTTGAACGGATGCAAGAGGTGCGACTCGACGCCGGGCACCGAGGTCGGCACCGCGAAGCCGAAATAGGGATCGTGCCGGAAGCTCGCGTTCTTGAGCGAGCCGTCGAGCACGGCCGCCAACAGCGTACGCGTAACCTTGATCGGCATGCGGCGGCCGACTCCGAACTTGCCGCCGGTCCAGCCGGTGTTCACCAGCCAGCAATCGACCCCGTGCACCGCAATGAGCTCGCGCAGCAGATTGCCGTACTCCGACGGATGCCGCGGCAGGAACGGCGCGCCGAAGCAGGTGGAGAACGTAGCCTCCGGATCCTTCACGCCCTTTTCGGTGCCGGCGACCTTGGCGGTGTAGCCCGAGAGGAAGTGATACATCGCCTCGGCCGAGGAGAGCTTGGCGATCGGCGGCATCACGCCGAAGGCGTCGGCCGTCAGCATGATGATGTTCTTCGGCATCCCGGCGCGGCCGGTCTTCGACGCGTTCGGGATGAAATCGAGCGGATAGGCGGCGCGCGTGTTCTCGGTCTTCGAGCCGTCGTCGAAATCCGGAATGCGCGTAACCGGATCGATCACGACGTTTTCCATGATCGTGCCGAAGCGGTGCGTGGTGGCGAAAATCTCCGGCTCCGCCTCGGCCGAGAGCTTGATGCACTTGGCGTAGCAGCCGCCCTCGAAATTGAACACGCCCTGCGGGCCCCAGCCATGCTCGTCGTCGCCGATCAGCGTGCGTTTCGGATCGGCCGAGAGCGTGGTCTTGCCGGTGCCGGAGAGACCGAAGAAGAGCGCGACATCGCCCGCCGGCCCCACGTTCGCCGAGCAGTGCATCGGCATCACGCTTTCGGCCGGCAGATAATAATTGAGGGTGGTGAAGACCGACTTCTTCATCTCGCCGGCATAGCTGGTGCCGCCGATCAGCACGATCTTGCGCGTGAAATCGATGGCGATGATCGTTTCGCTGCGGCAGCCGTGTCGCTTTGGATCGGCCTTGAATGAGGGCAGGCAGACGATAGTGAGCTCCGGCACGAAATGCGCGAGCTCCGCGCGCTCGGGCCGGATCAGGAGCGTGCGGATGAACAGCGAGTGCCAGGCAAGCTCGGTATAGACCCGCGTCCTGATCCGGTATTGCGGATCGGCGCCGCCATAGAGATCCTGCGCGAACAGTTCCTTGCCCTTGGCGTGCGCGAGGAAGTCGTCATAGAGCCGCTGGAACTGCTCGGGCGTCAGCGCGCCGTTATTGTCCCACCACACCGTCTTCTCTGTGTGCGCGTCGCGCAGAATGAACTTGTCCTTGGGGCTGCGGCCGGTATGCACGCCGGTCTCGGCCACCAGCGCGCCGCCGGCGGCGATCTCCGCCTCGCCGTGCGCGATCGCATGCTCATAGAGCGGCGGCTCGAGGAGATTCCAATGGACCGCTTTCAGGCCCTTGAAGCCGAACTTGTCGGCACCGAAGGCGCCGTTACGAATGCCGGTCTCTTGCACTACTGCCTCCCCGGACGCACGACGGCCCGCGCTTGAGGGCACTTCTTAGAGTGCCGCCCCGGCCTTTGTGAAGAACTATATTACCACTTTTTTCGGGCCGGCCGCTCGAATGCTTGCCCACCCGCGTCTTAACCCTGATTCAAGCGCGCCTTGCCTTATCCGCAAGCGCAACAAGCGTCTTGCGCAAATCCTCAGAAGAATTGACGCGCTGCGGAAAATCGAGCCGGCGGACGGTTTCGCCGGCCATCAGATCGCAACCCTCCGGGTCGATCCCGATGATCTTCCAGGTTCCCGCTTCGGCCCCGAGCAACCGCGTCGCATAGAGCCCGATCGCCTCGCGATGGTCCTCGTTCATATGCGCGACCGCGCTCTCCTCGGCGGCCAAAAACTCGGCCGCGTCCTCGGTCGCAGTGAGAATCTGATCGCGTTTGAGCTCGACGATGCGCCCGAACCCGGCAACGAGATGGGCGCTCTCCATCTCAACCCGCCAGAACCCGAAGTCGGCGAATGTCGCGTAACCGGATGCCGAGGGGTGCCGGGCGAGAAACCGCCGCGCCGCGCCGAGATCGTCCGTGGATGCGATGCGGCCCGCGACGCTGATGCGCGCGCCGCGCAGCGGATCGGCGCCATTGCGTTCATCGATCAGCAGACAAATGCGCGGGTCGCGCCGGATATTCTCCGTATGCCGCGCCAGCCGCGACAACAGCAACAAAGGCGAGTTGTCAGTGCACGTTCCGATGGTCACCAAAGACGCGTAAGGGGCTCCATCGGAAGTCAGGCTCGCGAGTGCGCCCATGCGCGCTTCGCGCATCAGCCGCTTCGCGACCCATACCGGATCGAAGGTTTCAGCCATACCCATCGGGTTCCCTTACACGGCAACGGGCCACGCAAGTTAAGCGTGGGTCAAGATCGGTGCGCTTTTCATGGCGAAAGTTGCACAAAGACGCTAGATTGCGGACTTGGGGGCGGCGGGCCGTCACATTTCGGCCCTTCCTGGGGGTTTTACCGCAGGGAACACCGGATCGATTCCGGCAAGGAGCGTTCATGCCCACCATTGCCCTCGTCGACGACGACCGCAACATTTTGACTTCCGTCTCGATCGCGCTCGAGGCCGAAGGCTACCGGATCCTCACCTATACCGACGGCGCCTCGGCGCTCGAAGGATTCAAGACCAACGTACCCGATCTCGCCATTCTCGATATCAAAATGCCGCGCATGGACGGGATGGAGCTCCTTCGCCGCGTGCGCCAAAAGGCCGATATGCCGGTGATCTTCCTCACGTCCAAGGACGAGGAGATCGACGAATTGTTCGGACTCAAGATGGGCGCCGACGATTTCATCCGCAAGCCGTTTTCCCAGCGACTCCTGGTCGAGCGCGTGAAGGCGGTGTTGCGACGTTTCACGCCGAAGGACGCCCAGGCGACCAAGGAACAACTCGACGCCAAGGCGCTCGAGCGCGGCCAATTGCGCATGGACCCGGAGCGCCACACCTGCACCTGGAAGGGCGATCCGGTGACGCTTACCGTCACCGAGTTCCTGATCCTGCAGGCCCTGGCGGTACGGCCCGGAGTGGTCAAGAGCCGCAATGCGCTCATGGACGCGGCCTATGACGATCAGGTCTATGTCGACGACCGCACCATCGACAGCCACATCAAGCGGCTGCGCAAGAAATTCAAGCTTGTCGACGACGACTTCGAAATGATCGAGACGCTTTACGGCGTCGGCTATCGGTTCAAGGAGGCCTGAGCCGCGGCAGGCAAGCCTGCCGCGCCGGCCGCCGGTCCATGAAGGCGGATGTCGAAAAAACCCCGATTGTGCGTGCGCCCGGCCGTCTGCGGCGCTCGCTCGACGCATTGCACGGGCTCGGCCGCAAGCTGTCCAATCTCGGCTTCTCGAGCATCACCCGCCGTATCGTCCTGCTCAATCTCGCCGGCCTGATCGCCCTGGTTTCCGGCATTCTTTATCTTTCCGAGTACCGCGCCGGCCTGATCGACGCGCGCGTCCAGAGCTTGCTCATCCAAAGCGAGATCATCGCCGGCGCCGTCGCCGCTTCCGCCACCGCCGACGCCAACACCGTCACCATCGATCCGGAACGGCTGCTTCAGCTCCACGCCGGAGAGACCTACGGCCCCGGCGAGGAGGTGTTCTCGCCGCTCGAGTTCCCGCTCAATCCTGAGCGTATCGCGCCGCTTCTGCGCCTGCTGGTGACGCCTACCAATACGCGCGCGCGCATTTACGACCGCGACGGGACGCTCTTGCTCGACTCGCGCACGCTCTATATCCGCGGCGAGATTCTGCGCTTCGACCTGCCGCCGCCGGACGTCCCGACCCCGGGCTTCTTCCGCCGCCAGTACGACCGGATCATGAAACGCGTCGATCGCGGGAATCTGCCGGTCTACCGCGAGCTTGGTCCCGAGAACGGGCGCGGTTACTCGGAAGTCGTGACCGCCATGTCCGGCCAGAGCGCGAGCGTCGTGCGCCAGAACGAGCGCGGCGATGTAATCATCTCGGTAGCCGTGCCGGTGCAGCGTTTCCGCGCCCAATCCGGCGTGCTCCTGCTCTCGACCCAGGGCGGCGAGATCGAATCCGCGGTCGAAACCGAGCGCTGGGTCATCGTGCGCGTGTTCCTGATCGCCGCCGGCGTCATGATGATCCTGTCGATCCTGCTCGCGCGCAGCATCGGCGGGCCGTTGCGGCGCCTGGCCGGCGCCGCCGATGTGGTGCGCCGCCGCATCCGCTCGCGGGTGGAGATTCCGGACTTCAGCAAGCGCTCCGACGAGGTCGGGCATCTTTCCGGGTCGCTGCGCGAAATGACCAATACGCTCTATGCCCGCATCGAGGCGATCGAGAGCTTCGCCGCCGACGTGGCCCACGAGCTGAAGAACCCTTTGACTTCACTGCGTTCCGCGGTCGAAACGCTCCCGCTCGCCAAGGGCGAGGATGCGCGGAGCCGCTTGCTCGCGGTGATCCAGCACGACGTGAAACGGCTCGACCGGCTGATCAGCGACATCTCCGACGCGAGCCGGCTCGACGCCGACCTGCAGCGCCAGGAGGCGGCGCCGGTCGACCTGCGCAATCTGCTCACCACCGTGGTCACGCTCGCCAACGACGTGCCGCGCGACGACAAGGTCTCGATCACGCTCGCCTTCGAGCGCGGCCCGGGCGCGCCCGCAAGCTATGTCGTGCCGGGCCACGATTCGCGCCTCTCGCAGGTCGTCGACAATCTTCTGCACAATGCGCGCTCGTTCTCGCCGCCGGGCGGCGCCGTGCGCGTGGTCTGCCGGCGGCTCAAGGGCGAGGTCGAGATCGTGGTCGACGACGACGGCCCGGGCATCCGGCCCGAGGCGCTGTCGCGCGTCTTCGAGCGCTTCTATACCGACCGGCCCGGCGAGGGTTTCGGTCAGAATTCCGGCCTCGGACTTTCGATCTCGCAGCAGATCATCGAAGCCCACGGCGGCCGCATCTGGGCCGAGAACCGCATGACCCCGCCGGTGCCGGGCGGCGAGCCGAAGGTCGCCGGTGCCCGCTTCATCGTACGCCTGCCCGCCACGTGATCCATGCCTGAACCTGCCGGCGAGACCGTGCATGCGAGCTGCGTGCTGATCGGCGTGCGCGCGGTGTTGATCCGCGGCCCGGCCGGATCGGGCAAATCGCAGCTTGCGCTCGCGCTCATCGCTGCGGGCCGCTCCGGCAGGCTCCTCTTCGCCCGCCTCGTGGCCGACGACCGGGTCCGGCTCGCGGCGGCGCACGGCCGTCTGATCGCTTCGGCGCCCGAAGCAATCCGCGGGCTGATCGAGGTGCGCGGCCTCGGCATCCGGCAAATGGAATACGAGCCCAGCGCCGTCGTGGGTCTGGTCGTTGATCTTGCAGCCTCGGACGCCGCACGCTTGCCGCCGAGCGGAACGCTCAAGACCGAGGTGATGGCGATCAGCCTGCCCCGGCTTCCCATCGCGCCCGACGAGGACCCCTTACCCCTTGTTCTGGCTTGCATTTCCACCGCCGCCCACGCGTGAGACAGTCTGTCGCTTCCCGCTTGCCTTCGCAGGTGCACCTAAGGAATATGCCGCCCCGCTTCGGCCCGGGGCCCACGGCCCCTGCCCCGCCGGCGGAATAGACATGATCGGTCTCGTCCTCGTCACCCATGGCCGCCTCGCCGCCGAGTTTCGCGCGGCGCTCGAGCACATCATGGGCCCGCAGCGCCAGATCGAGGCGGTCGCCATCGCCCCCACCGACGACATCGAGCGCCGCCGCCAGGACATCATCGACGCGGTCGCCCGCGTCGATTCCGGCAATGGCGTCGCGATCCTCACCGACATGTTCGGCGGCACGCCCTCCAACCTTGCGATCTCCGTGATGAATGCGCCGAACATCGAAGTGATCGCCGGCATCAATCTGCCGATGCTGGTGAAACTCGCCAAGGTGCGCGAGGACACGACGCTGGCCGAGGCCGCGGCCATGGCCCAGGAGGCCGGACGCAAGTACATCAATATCGCGAGCCAGGTACTGGACGGCAAATGACGGCCAAGCCTGGAACGGACAAGCCCGCCCCGGACGACGATTGCCCGCCGGATCCGGAGCTTCCCGCAGGCGTGCTCGCGCGCGAACTCGACATCGTCAACAAGCGCGGGCTGCACGCGCGCGCCGCCGCCAAATTCGTGCAGACCGTCGAGCAATTCCGCGCCGAGGTGACGGTGACCCGCTGCGGCGAGACCGTGGGCGGCAGTTCGATCATGGGCATCCTCATGCTCGCCGCCGCACCCGGCACCTCGATCCGCGTCACGGCCAAGGGGCCGGAAGCCGAGGCCGCGCTCGACGCGATCGCGGCGCTGATCGGCGGGAAATTCGGCGAAGAAGAGTGACCGGCCGCGGTTGACCGCCGACCTGCATTGATATAAAGATATCTTTATATCCTTATCGCTTCGCAAAGCCTTACCCCGTCTAACGCCGCGCACCGTTCCCATTGGAGTTCCGCCTATGCCCGCCGCCCAGAACTACGTCGTCAAAGACATCGGCCTCGCCGACTTCGGCCGCAAGGAAATCGCCATCGCCGAGACCGAGATGCCGGGCCTGATGGCCACGCGCGAGGAATACGGCAAGCAACAGCCGCTCAAGGGCGCGCGCATCGCCGGCTCGCTGCACATGACGATCCAGACCGCGGTGCTGATCGAGACCTTGAAGGCGCTGGGCGCCGACGTGCGCTGGGCTTCGTGCAACATCTATTCGACCCAGGATCACGCGGCGGCCGCGGTCGCCGCCGGCGGCACGCCGGTGTTCGCCGTCAAGGGCGAGAGCCTGAAGGAATACTGGGATTACACCCGCAAGATTTTCGAATGGGGCGACGGCGGGGTGCCGAACATGATCCTCGACGATGGCGGCGACGCCACGCTCCTGGTGCATCTCGGCCTGCGCGCCGAGAAAGGCGACACTGCGTTCCTCGAAAAGCACTCCTCGGAAGAAGAGGAAGTCCTGTTCGCGCTGATCAAGAAGACGCTGAAGGAAAAGCCGGGCTGGTTCGCCAAGCTCGCCGCCAGCATCAAGGGCGTCTCAGAAGAGACCACGACCGGCGTACACCGGCTCTACATCATGCAGAAGGAAGGCAAGCTGCTGTTCCCTGCGATCAACGTGAACGACAGCGTCACCAAGTCGAAGTTCGACAACCTCTATGGCTGCCGCGAGTTGCTGGTCGACGGCATCCGCCGCGGCACCGATGTGATGATGGCCGGCAAGGTCGCCTTCGTCGCGGGCTTCGGCGACGTCGGCAAGGGCTCGGCCGCATCCTTGCGTCAGGCCGGCTGCCGCGTGCTGGTCGCCGAGATCGACCCGATCTGCGCGTTGCAGGCGGCCATGGAAGGCTACGAAGTCACCACCATGGAAGACGCGGTCAAGCGCGCCGACATCTTCGTCACCGCGACCGGCAACAAGGACGTCATCACCACCGAACACATGCGCGGCATGAAGGATCGCGCCATAGTCTGCAACATCGGCCATTTCGACAACGAGATTCAAGTCGCCGGCCTGAAGAACCTCAAGTGGGTCAATATCAAGCCGCAGGTCGACGAAATCGAGTTCCCCGACGGCCATCGCATCATTCTGCTCTCCGAAGGCCGGCTGGTGAACCTGGGCAACGCCATGGGCCATCCGAGCTTCGTGATGTCGTCCTCCTTCACCAACCAGACGCTGGCGCAGATCGAGCTCTTCACCAACCAGGGCAAGTACGAGAAGAAGGTCTATACGCTGCCCAAGGCGCTCGACGAGAAGGTGGCCCGCCTGCATCTGGCCAAGATCGGCGTGAAGCTCACGCTGCTGCGTCCCGACCAGGCGGCCTATATCGGCGTGCCGCAGCAGGGCCCCTATAAGTCGGATCAGTATCGGTACTGAGCCACGTCATCCTGAGGTGCGAGGCGGCAACGCCGCCGAGCCTCGAAGGATGACGTGCAGACCGAGAACCGTCATCCTTCGAGGCCCGCGCTACGCGCGGACACCTCAGGATGACGGTGGCGCATCATCACAGCGCCTTCTGCATCAGCACGAGTTCGAGCTTGCGCCCGAACTTGATGCCGACGCCGGGCATGCGCGCGACCTCGACGAAGCCGAGCTTCTTGTGCAGCCCGATCGAATCCGCGTTGGCCGCGTCGATCGCGCCCACCATGGCCTGCTTGCCGAGCTTGCGCGCATCCTCGATCAGCGCTGCCACCAGGGCAGTGCCAATCCCGCGCCGGCGCGCGCCTTGCGCGACATAGACCGAGTGCTCGCAGGTGATGCGATAACCCTCGAACGGTCGGAAATCGCCAAAGCTGGCATAGCCCGCGACATGGCCGTCTTCCTCGGCCACCAGCACCGGAAAGCCGCGGCCCTGGCGCTCGCGCAACCACGCGCGGCGGCTTTCGAGGTCGCTTGGCGTCTCGTTCCAGATCGCGGTCGAGTGCAACACCGCGTCGTTGTAGATCGCGAGAATCGCCGGCAGGTTCACATCGGTCGCGGGGCGGATGACGATCATGGCTGAGCTCTCCAGTAAGCATAGCGCGTTCTTGTGGCCCAGCGGTGCCGATGCTATCCCCCACGCGTCATGACCGCCCGGCCCATCGATAACATCCGCAACTTCGCCATCATCGCGCACATCGATCACGGCAAGTCGACGCTCGCCGACCGGCTGATCCAGCTCACCGGCGGGCTCACCGAGCGCGAGATGCTCGGGCGCGAGCAGGTGCTCGATTCCATGGACATCGAGCGCGAGCGCGGCATCACCATCAAGGCGCAGACCGTGCGGCTCCACTACAAGGCCCGCGACGGCAAGGACTACGAGCTGAACCTGATCGACACGCCGGGCCATGTCGACTTCGCCTATGAGGTGAACCGGTCGCTGGCCGCCTGCGAGGGCTCGCTGCTGGTGGTCGACGCGAGCCAGGGCGTCGAGGCGCAGACGCTGGCCAACGTCTATCAGGCGCTCGACAACAACCACGAGATCGTGCCGATCCTGAACAAGGTCGACCTGCCCGCGGCCGAGCCGGACAAGGTCAAGCAGCAGATCGAGGACGTGATCGGGTTGGACGCCTCGCACGCCATCGAGATTTCTGCCAAGACCGGGCAGAACGTGCCCGAGGTGCTGGAAGCGATCGTCACCCGTCTGCCGGCGCCCAAGGGCGATCCCGAGGCGCCGCTCAAGGCGTTGCTGGTGGACTCCTGGTACGATTCCTATCTCGGCGTCGTCGTGCTGGTGCGCATCGTCGACGGCTCGATGCGCAAAGGCCAGCGCATCCGCATGATGCGCACCAAGGCCTCCTACGACGTCGATCGCGTTGGCGTGTTCACGCCGAAGAAGCTGGAAGTGGCCGAGCTCGGCCCCGGCGAAATCGGCTTTCTCACGGCTTCGATCAAGGAGGTCGCCGACACGCGCGTGGGCGACACCATCACCGACGACCGCAAACCGACCGCCGAGCCGCTGCCGGGCTTCCGCCCGACCCAGCCCGTCGTGTTCTGCGGACTGTATCCGCTCGACGCCGCCGAGTTCGAGTCGCTGCGCGCGGCCATGAGCAAGCTCCGGCTCAACGACGCGAGCTTCACGTTCGAGGCGGAGACCTCGGTGGCGCTTGGCCTCGGCTTCCGCTGCGGCTTCCTCGGGCTCTTGCATCTCGAGATCATCGAGGAGCGGCTGCAGCGCGAATTCGGCCTCGAGCTGATCGCCACCGCGCCTTCGGTGATCTACGAGATCGAACTGACCGATGGCGAGACCATCGAGATCCACAATCCGGTGGACATGCCCGATCCGATGAAGATCAAGGAAATCCGCGAGCCCTGGATCCGCGCCGTCATCATCACGCCGGACGAATATCTCGGCGCCATCATCAAGCTCTGCCAGGACCGCCGCGGCTCCCAGGTCGAGCTCAATTATGTCGGCATGCGCGCCATGGTGACCTACGACCTGCCGCTGAACGAGGTGGTGTTCGATTTCTACGACCGACTGAAGTCGGTCTCGCGCGGCTATGCCTCGTTCGACTATCACATCACCGAGCGGCGGCCCGGGGACCTGGTGCGGCTTTCGATCCTGGTCAACGCCGAGCCGGTGGACGCACTCGCGATGCTCGTGCACCGCACCCGCGCCGAGCAGCGCGGGCGGGCCATGTGCGAGAAGCTGAAAGAGCTGATCCCGCCGCACATGTTCCAGGTGCCGATCCAGGCCGCGATCGGCGGCAAGATCATCGCGCGCGAGACCGTGCGCGCGCTGCGCAAGGACGTGACGGCGAAATGCTACGGCGGCGACGTGACCCGCAAGCGCAAGCTTCTCGACAAGCAGAAAAAGGGCAAGAAGAAGATGCGCGAATACGGCGAGGTGGAAATTCCGCAGGAAGCCTTCATTGCCGCGCTGAAGGTGGACAGCTGACGCTGCGCGTCAGCCCGTCACCACGATCTGCGCGTTGGCCGGCCCCTGCTTCTGAATCAACTCGAACAGCACCCGCGCGTTGGCCGGATGCAGCCGCACGCAGCCGTGCGACGCGGGGCGGCCGAGATTCTTGATATCCGTGGTGCCGTGAACCGCATAATGGCCGTGGAAGAAGATCGAGTACGGCATCGGCGCATTGTTGAACAGCGACGAGAAATGGCGCGCGTGCAGGCTCTGCGGCCGGAACGTGCCGACCGGCGTGCGGTAGCTGCCGCGGCCGGACGAGATCGGCCATTCGTGCACCACGATGCCGTGGAGCTTTACGATCATCTTCTGCGCGGAAAGATCGATCGTCGCGATCACCTCGGCGCTCGCCGGCGACGCCGCAAGCCATGCGCCCACAGCGAGTACGCACAACAACGGAAATTTACGCATCGTCTGGAACACCCGCGCCAGTGGTTCGACCTTCAATAATATGGACTGCTGAAAAAAGTTTTCCGTCCTCCGTCCGCCTGCGCATTAACCTATTATTAACCATAAGAATCAAGCGCCTAGGCGCACGGCGGGTCATCGCCGAGAACGGCATCGACTATGTCGCCATCTGCCCGGGTGCGTCGGAGCACCTCAATTATGCGCGCGCCGCGCCGCAGGGCCTTGCGGCCCGCCTCGGCCGGGGCGAAGTACCGGGCTATCTCGAGGCGTTCCCGGGCGACGCGAAGGCTACGCTCCGCGTATTCCGCGTGCGGTCCGAGGCGTTTCTCCGCGGCACGCAACTGCGCTAGACTGAACCATGCGCATCGCAATCGCCGCGGCGCTCGCTCTGGCCGCGATCTCATCGCCGCTCCCGGCGCAAACTCCCGCGCCCAAGCCGGCGACCAAGACTGTCGAAAAGAAGGCGGCCGAGAAGGCGGCACCGAAGGCTCTGCCCAAGGCGGCGTCCGCCAAGCAATTATTTGGCGCCGCCGCCATGCCCGCGCCGCTCTTCGCGCGTGCCATCGGCTTCTATGCCAAGGGCTGTCTCGCCGGCGCGCTGGCGCTGCCGGTCGATGGCAGGACCTGGCAAGTGATGCGGCTCACGCGCAACCGCAACTGGGCGCACCCCAATCTGGTCCGCTTCCTCGAGCAGTTTTCCGCGAAAGTTCCGCGGATCGCCGGCTGGCCCGGTATTCTCGTGGGCGATCTTTCGCAGCCGCGTGGCGGGCCGATGCTGACCGGCCATACGTCGCATCAGGTCGGGCTCGATGCCGATATCTGGCTGACCCCGATGCCCGACCGCACGCTCTCGCGCGAGGAGCGCGAGACCATTTCCGCGACCATGATGGTGCGCACGGACCGGCGCGATATCGATCCCGCCGTCTGGACTCCTTCACACTTGAAAGTCGTCCGCGCCGCCGCCGAAGATCCCGCGGTCGAGCGCATTTTCGTCAATGCCGCGATCAAGAAGGCGCTATGCCGCGAGGCCGGCACCGAGCGCGCCTGGCTCAACAAGGTCAGGGCCTATTGGGGCCACGACTTCCACATGCACATCCGCATCCGGTGTCCGGCCGACAGTCCCGATTGCAAGCCCCAGGACCCGGTCTCGGCCGGGGACGGCTGCGGCAAGGATCTGGATTGGTGGTTCGCCGATTCGATTCTGCATCCGAAACCCGCGACACAACCGCCCAAGCCCAAGCCGGGGCTCACCATGGCCGATCTTCCGCCGGCCTGCCGGCAGGTGCTGCTCGCCCCCTGATCAAACGAGCTTCAGCGCGCGCGCGATCTGCCAAGCCGAAAGCACGACGATG
The DNA here is from genome assembly GCA_963772885.1 of uncultured Alphaproteobacteria bacterium. Classification (GTDB taxonomy): domain Bacteria; phylum Pseudomonadota; class Alphaproteobacteria; order Rhizobiales; family Xanthobacteraceae; genus JAHFPN01. Next base: position 32,745 of record CAVYZC010000004.1, read on the forward strand.
AGCAGACCGACTGCGACCATCAACGGGCGCGGCGGCACGCGTTTGACGATCCAGCCGCCGAACGGCGCCGCAAGCAGCCCGCCGAGGATCAGCGCGATCAGTTCCCGGATCGGCGAAGCGCCGAGCTCGACGAAGAAGGTGGTCGCTGCTGCGACGGTGACGAAGAACTCGGTGGTGTTCACCGAACCGATGGCCAGGCGCGGTGCGTGGCCGGAGCCGACCAGCGTCGAGGTCGCCACCGGCCCCCAGCCGCCGCCACCACTCGCGTCGAGAAATCCGGCGACGAAACCGGCCGGCGCGGTCCACACCGCAGGTGCATCGCGTGCAGGCGTCATCTGCATCGCTCTAAGCAGAATGAACGCACCGAGGGCCAGAAGATAAGCGGCGACGAAGGGGCGCACCGCGGTCGCGTCGAGGTTCGACAGAACCCAGGCGCCCAGCACCGCACCGGCCGCGCCGGCTATTCCCAAGCGCCAAACCAGCCGCCAATCGATGTTGCGGTGCCAGACGTGCGAGATCGCCGAGGCGCCGGTGGTGAAGATTTCGGCCGTGTGCACGACCGCGCTCGCCTGCGCCGGCGGCATGCCGAGCGCCAACATGGCCGAGGTAGAGATCACGCCGAACGCCATGCCGAGCGCTCCGTCGATGAGCTGCGCAGCGAATCCGATCGCGAACAGCGATACAAATTCGACGGTCAGGAAGTCGACGGTCACGGGATGGTCTCCTCCGCAACAGCGCGGGCGATCCTAGCCCAGCCGACGTTCGCCTTGGACCTGGCGACCAAGGCAGGACGACGGCCGGAGGAGACGGGCCTCAGCCGGTTTGTTTACGCCCGCGGGAACGGCATGATCGCGGCCTGGACAAGCCCGACGATAAGCCCGATGACGATCGCGCACACGATGATGGCAAGCGTATAGACGATCGATTTTTCCTGCGGCGCTTTCATCAGCGGCGGAATTCCGATCCACAACAGATAGAGCCCGTAAAGCCCGAGGATGGCGAGGAAGCCGAGAACTCGGGATCAGCAGAAACACGCCGGCGAGCCAGGCCGGCGTATAGGAATAGACCACGAGCTTCAGCGCGTTCTCGGAGTTCTTCTGCCCCTGGAATGTCGGCGCCAGAAGATCGGCCAGCAGCGCCACGATATAGACCATGGCGAACGTGAGCAGATAGCCGACGACCGCGCCCACGAGCCCGGTCACGATCGGCACGCGCACCGTGCCAAGTCCCGGCAATGAAATGCCGATGAGCGACGTTCCGATAAATCCGCAGACCGCGGGAATGGCCGCTAGGATCGCCACATAGTTCATGAATAGATAGGCCACATCGCCGGGCTCGCGCTCGATGATGGACCATTCGGCCCGCGGGTTGAGCAGGATTGCCTTCACGCGCTCGAATAGATTCATGGGTCGCCTCCGGAACTGCCGTCGCCGAATCGTGCGGCACCGGACAAAATCGTAGCAGGATTGTACGACCGTTGCTGCCCGGTCTTTGGGCCGGGTAGCCCGTGCCAGAACCCGCAAGATTGCGGCTCTTGTCGCCGGTGCCCGAAAGCGCGAGGAAGAGGCGGGAGCCCTTCATGCGCGACTTCCCACCCCGCCGCATCGTCTGCCTCACCGAGGAGACCGTGGAGACGCTCTATCTCCTCGGCGAGGACGCCCGCATCGCCGCCGTATCGAGCTATGCGGTTCGCCCGCTGCGCGTGCGTCGGGAGAAGCCGCACGTATCGGCCTTCATCACCGCCGACATCGACAAGATCCTGGCGCTTTCGCCCGATCTGGTCCTCACCTTCTCCGACCTGCAGGCGGAAATCGTCGCCGAGCTGGTGCGCCGCGGCATCGAGGTGCACGCCTTCAATCAGCGCGACCTCGCCGGCATCTACGCGATGATCGAGACCGTAGGGGCCTTGATCGGCGCCCCCGAGAAGGGGGCCCGCCTCGTCGCCGAGCTGCGCGGCCGGGTCGAGGCGGCAAAGGCGCGCAAGAGCAAGCTTCACGCCCGTCCGCGCGTCTATTTCGAGGAATGGGACGAGCCGATGATCTCCGGCGTCGGCTGGGTCTCCGAGCTCGTAGAGGCCGCCGGCGGCATCGATATCTTTCCCGAGCAGGCGCGCGAGCCCTCGGCCAAGGGCCGCATCGTAAGCGCGGAGGCGATTATTTCCGCCGCGCCCGATATCGTCATCGGTTCCTGGTGCGGCAAGAAATTCCGTCCCGAACGCTTCGCGGCGCGACCGGGCTTCGAGCGGCTGCCGGCGGTGCGTGACGGCTTCTTGCGCGAGATCAAGTCGCCGCTGATCCTGCAGCCGGGCCCCACGGCACTCACCGACGGGCTCACGGCGATCGAGGCGATTGTCGCCGAATGGCGTGCGGCGAAATCGGCGGATTGACACCAAAGGCTTCGATCCGTCACATCCGCGCCCGGACGTGAGCATCATGGCCAATCATCTGTACGACGCAATCGCTAGCGCGAACCCGGGCGACGGCAAGGCGCTGATCCTGCTGCCCGAAGGCGGGCGCGTTTCTTACGGCGATGCGTTCGCGCTCGCCGGCCGCCTCGCCGGTCATCTGATCCGCCGAGGCGTCAAGCCGGGCGATCGTGTCGCGGTGCAGGTGGAGAAATCCTGGCAGGCGCTCGCGCTTTATCTCGCCTGCGTGCGCGCGGGCGCCGTGTATCTGCCGCTCAACACCGCCTACCCGCTGGCCGAGCTCGAATACTTTCTCACCGACGCCGAACCGAGTCTCGTTGTCTGCCGGCCCGAGAACGAGGCCGGCGTGACGGCGCTCACGAACAAGCTCGGCATCAAGGCGGTCGAAACGCTCGGTACCAAGGCTGACGGCTCGCTGCTCTCTGCTGCCGCCGATGCGCCGATACCGCCCGTAGTCACACATGGGCCTGATGATCTTGCAGCGATCCTTTACACGTCCGGCACTACCGGCCGCTCCAAGGGCGCGATGCTCACGCACGAAAATCTTCTCTCCAATGCGCGCGTCTTGAAGGACTACTGGCGCTTCAGCGCAAACGACACGCTGCTCCATGCGCTGCCGATCTTTCATACCCACGGGCTGTTCGTGGCCTGCAACACGTTGCTTGTCGCCGGTGGCGCGATGATCTTCTGCGCCAGGTTCGACGCCGGCGAATGCCTGCGCCTGATGCCCCAAGCCACCAGCATGATGGGCGTGCCGACCTATTACGTCCGTCTCCTCGACCATCCCGGTCTCAACCGCGCTGCGACCAAGCATATGCGTCTCTTCACTTCGGGCTCGGCGCCGCTCTTGGCCGAGACCCACCGCGCCTTTTTCGAGCGCACCGGCCACGCCATCCTCGAGCGCTACGGCATGACCGAAACCAACATGAACACGTCGAACCCCTATGCCGGCGACCGCGTGCCCGGCTCGGTCGGCTTTCCGCTGCCCGGCGTCGAGCTGCGCATCACCGAACCCGACAGCGGCCGGCCGCTCGCGCAGGGCGAGACCGGCATGATCGAAGTCAGGGGACCCAATATATTCAAGGGCTACTGGCGCATGCCGGAAAAGACCGCAGCCGAGTTCCGCGACGGCTTCTTCATCACCGGCGATCTCGGCCGCATCGACGAGCACGGCTATGTGTCGATCGTCGGCCGCGCCAAGGACCTGGTCATTTCCGGCGGCTTCAACGTCTATCCCAAGGAAGTCGAGAGCGAGATCGACGAGATCGCGGGCGTTGCCGAATCCGCGGTGATCGGCCTGCCGCATCCCGATCTCGGCGAGGGCGTCACCGCGGTCGTGGTGCGAAAGAAGGGCGCGAACCTCGGCGAGGCCGAAGTACTCGCGGCCCTCGAAGGGCGGCTCGCCAAGTTCAAGCAGCCCAAGCGCGTGTTCTTCGTGGAGGAGCTCCCGCGCAATACGATGGGCAAAGTGCAGAAGAACGCGTTGCGCGAGACCTATGCGCGCACCTATGCACGCGGCGCCGCCTGATCGGCGTCAGACCTTGAAGCGCGGGTCGAGGAAATCGCGCAACGAATCGCCGAACAGGTTGAAGGCGAACACCGCAAGGCTGATCGCCGCGCCCGGGAAGATGATCATCCACGGCGCCTCGCGATAGAAGTCCGCGGCGTTCCCCGAAAGCATCAGCCCCCAGGCCGGCGTCGGCTCGGTGACGCCGAGGCCGAGGAACGAGAGCGACGCCTCGAGCAGGATCGCCTGCGCGATGAACGCCGTGAACATGATCAAGAAGGGAGCGACCACGTTCGGCGCCATGTGGCGGAAGATGATCCGGCTGTCCGAGTAGCCCGCCGCGCGCGCCGCGTCGATATAGGGCATGACGTTCACCGAAAGCGCCGCCGCGCGCACCACGCGCGCGACGCGGGGCACGATCGGGATGGCGATGGCGACGATGAGGTTCATGTCCACGCCATAGACGACCGTCTTGCGCAACGCCGCCACCACCACGAGCGCCAGCACAATGATCGGGAAGGCGAGCAGCACGTCGACGAAACGCTGGATCCAGTTGTCGATCCGGCCGCCGAAATAGGCCGACGCGATCCCGAGCACCGCGCCCAAAACCGAACCCAAAAATGAAGAAGAGAAGCCGATCACCAGCGCGGTGCGCGAGCCCCAGATGATGCGCGAGAAGATGTCGCGGCCGAAGGCGTCGGTGCCGCCCCAGTGCTCCCAGGACGGCGCACCGAGAATCTGCGCGAAGTCGATGTCCAGCGGATCATAGGGGGCGACCAACCGGGGAAGCAGACCCGCGAACATCATCACAAAGATGACGACGAAGCTTATGGCGCCAAGCGGCTGCTGACGGCAGAAAGTCAGGATCGCACTCTGGCGGCGCAGGACCGGCGCGGCGGTGGGGATTGCGGGCGCGATATAGGCCATCAGCCGTACCGGATGCGCGGGTCGAATACCGCATAGAGCAGGTCGACCCCGAGATTAATGAGGACGTAGAAGGCCGCGATCATCATGACCATGCCCTGAATGAGCATGAAGTCGTTGCGTGCCACGCTCTGCACGAACAGCTGCCCAATGCCGTTGAGATTGAACACCTGCTCGGTGACGACAAGGCCGCCGATGAGGAACGCGAATTCCAGGCCCATCACGGTGATGGCCGGCAGCAAGGCATTGCGCAGGGCATGGCGCGAAACGACGAGCTTCTCGAACACGCCCTTGGCGCGCGCGGTGCGGATGTAATCCTCGCTCATCACTTCCAGGAGCGAAGAGCGGATCATGCGCGCGGTCACGGCACAGTAACGGTAGCCGACCGCCATCGCCGGCCAGATGAGCTGGGAGAGATTGGCCACCGGATCCACGTAGATCGGAGTGAAGGTGATCGGCGGCAGCCAATTGAAAAAAGACAGCAAACTCAAGATGATGAGCATGCCGAACCAGAACGACGGAATCGACAATCCGCCGATGGTGACGATGCGGACGACGTAGTCGATCCAGCTGTCGCGGTAGAGCGCAGCCAAGGTTCCCAGCGGAATCGATATCAGTGTGGCGAAGATGGTCGCCAGAATCGCCACCTCCAGCGACAATTCAAGGCGGATCATGATCTCATCGATCACCGGCCGGTCGGTCCACATCGACTTGCCGAGATCGAGCTTGGCCAGCCCGACCATCCAGTCGCCGAACTGCTGCACGAGCGGCTTGTCGAGGCCGAGCCGCCTGCGCTCCATGTCGAGCATTTCGTTCGTAACGTTACCGCCGTCGCCTCTGAGCTTCACCTCGACGACGTCGCCCGGCACGATGCGCAGCATGAAGAACACGAGCACCGCGACGCCGATCAGCGTCGGGATCATGAACAGGATGCGGTTGATCGTGTAGCGGAGCATGTCGAAGCCTGTCCGCGGCCCGGCAAGAACGCCGGGCCGCGGAGCTCGTGCTTACTGGTTAAGCCAAACTTCGGCTAGATCCGCCCCGAGATTGTGGCTCGGCGACATTTTCCAGCCCATCACCGTCTTGTGGGAGAGCACGATGCGGTGCCACCACAGAAGCGGCTGTTGATAGGCCTGCTCGAACAGACGCTTTTCCAGCGCGCGGATCAGCGCCTTGCGCTTCTCCACGTCGCCCTCGCGCACCTGTTGCTCGTAGAGCTTATCGATCTCAGGGTCGTTCGCCCGCGACAGGTTGAGCGGGTTCTTGTCGCGCGACAGGTACTTGGAGAGCGCGAGCGTTGGATCGTCGTTGAACAGGTTGGAGAAGTCGATGGCCACTACGTAGTTGCCGGCACTCAATGCCGCCAGATAGGGCGCGGTGTCGGACTGAACATGTTCGACCTCCACACCGATCCGCCGCCACTGGTCGACCAGGAAGATGCCGGCCGGGGTATAGGGCATGGCGAGATTTCGGTTCCAAAGGACGAACTTGAGGTTCGGCACGCCTGCCTCGGCCAACAGCCGCTTCGCCTCCTCGCGGGATTTTGCGATGTCCTTGGAGAAACCGGGCAGCTTGACGAGCTCTGCTTCCGGCGTCGCCAAGGGCGAGCCCGGACGTACGACGCCGCCCACCGCGCGCAACGTCGAAATGCGCGAGAGGCCGACGCTGCCGCCCCAGCGATCGATGGCCATGAGCAGCGCCCGGCGCACGCGCACATCGTCGAACGGCTTCTTCTCGACATTGAAAGCGACGATCAGGTTGAGCGTCCAGCTCGATTCCTCGACCCGGAGCGAGTCGCCCATGGCCGCGACCATGCGGTCGCGCTCGGCCGGCGAGACGCCGCGGAACTCGGCCAACACCTGCCCGCCTTGCAGGGCATTGAGCATGGCGGCCGGCTGCAGCGTGAATATCCCGCGGTAGGAATCGAGATAGGGCAGCCCCTTCTTGAAGTAGTTCTCGTTCCGCTTGCCGGCCACATGGCTGCCCTTCACGTGCTCGACGAAGGTGAAGGGACCGGTTCCATTGATATGGGTCTTGGGCCAGTTCGGGTCGGTGGCGAGATCCTTGGCCGCATAGATGCAGTTCCACGGGCTAGCGAAGTGGTCGAGCATCGATGAGTTCACCGCCTTCATCTTGAACACGATGGTAAGCGGGTCGGGCGTCTCGATCGTGTCGATGTCGCCGAAGGTCGCCTTGCGGGTCGACACCACGCCCTGCGGCGGGTTGCGCAGCCGGTCGTAGGTCGCCTTCACATCCGCCGAAGTGAGCGGCGTGCCGTCATGAAACTTGACGCCCTCCTGGAGCTTGAAGGTGTACGTCTTCTGGTCCGGCGCCACCGTCCAGGATTTAGCCAGATCGCCTTCGATCTCCGGGAATTTCGAGAGATTGTAGCGCAGCAGCGTGGAATAGAACGGCGACGAGAAGTGCAACGTCGCGTAGGTATCGCTGCCGTGGCAGTCGTAGTGCGGTGTTTCGGCGCTGATCGCGAAGTTCAGAATACCGCCGCGCTTGGGCTGTTGCGCTTCCGCTTTCGGCCCGGCGCCCATGAGCGTGAAAGCCACCACACCCAAGAGGCCCAGAAGTAGCCTTGTCATCACGTTTCCTCCCAAATGCTTTTGTTATCGGGTTTCTTATGACAAGTGCCTTTTCCAGGCACCTAAATTCCGCGTCATGCCTTGTGGCAGGCCACCAAATGGCCCGGTTTGAGCTCCCTCACCTGCGGAATCTCCTGCTGGCAGATGTCGCCTGCGATCGGACAGCGGGTATGGAACACGCAGCCGGTGGGCGGGGTCAAGGGCGACGGAATCTCGCCGCGTAGCGCGCGGGGAGCGCGTGCACGCTCGATCTGCGGGTCCGGGATCGGCGCCGCATCCAGCAACGCCTTGGTGTAGGGGTGCAGCGGACGCTGATAGATCTCGTCGCGGTCGGCGAGCTCCATGATGCGCCCGAGATACATCACCGCCACGCGGTCGGAGATGTGGCGCACCACCGCGAGATCGTGCGCGATGAAAAGATAAGTGAGCCCGAGCCGCGCCTGCAGATCCTCCAAGAGATTGATGATCTGACCCTGGATCGACACGTCGAGCGCGGAGACCGGCTCGTCGCAGACGATGAAGCTCGGCTCGAGCGCCAGCGCCCGCGCGATACCGACGCGCTGACGCTGCCCGCCGGAAAGTTCGTGCGGATAGCGCTCGGTCATATAGGGAAACAGCCCGACTTGTCCGAGCAGCTCGGCCACGCGATCCCGCCGGCCGCGCGCGTCGGCAACGAGACCATAGACCTTCAAGGGCTCGCCGATGATATCGCCCACCGTCATGCGCGGATTGAGCGACGAGTAAGGATCCTGGAAGATCACTTGGATCTTGCGCCGGAGCTCGCGCATATCGCGGCCGGCATAGCGGGTGACATCGACCCCGTCGAAACGGATCGAGCCGCCGGTCGGCTCGTCGAGCCTGAGTATAACGCGCCCGATCGTGGTCTTGCCGCAGCCGGATTCGCCGACCAACCCCAGCGTCTCGCCGGCGGCGATCGCAAACGAAACATCGTCCACCGCGCGAACGGTCGCGGTCTCCGACGAGAAAAACCCGGCGCCTGTTGCCTTCACCGCGAAATACTTGCGCAAATGATCTACTTCCAGGATCGGCCAGGACTCGGTGGCGGTTTCAACCGCCCGATGCACCACGGGCGGCGGTGGCGCGACCAGCTTGCCGGCAATAATTTCATCGATCCGATGGCAGGCGGCGGCATGCCCGCCGCCGACATCGACGAGTGCGATCGGGTCTGCGCATTTCTCGATCCGGTGTGGACAACGCGGCGCGAACCGGCAGCCGGCGGGCGGCGCAAGCAAGTCCGGCGGCAGCCCCTCGATCGTCTGTAGCCGCGTGCGGCGCGGCTCGTCGAGGCGGGGCACCGAGCGCATCAGTCCGATCGTGTAGGGATGCGCGGAGCGCAGAAAAATATCGTCGGCCGTGCCCTGCTCGATGATCTTGGCCGCGTACATCACGTTCACCCGGTCGGCATAGCGCGCCACGATGCCGAGGTTATGCGTGATGATGACGAGCGCGATGCCGAGCCGCTGCGACAGATTCTTCATCAATTCCAGGATTTGCGCCTGGATGGTCACGTCGAGCGCGGTCGTCGGCTCGTCGGCGATGATCAATTTCGGATTGCACGCCAGCCCGATCGCGATCATCACGCGCTGGCGCATGCCGCCGGAAAGCTGATGCGGATACTGCGCGAGCCGGCGTTCGCCGTCGGTGATCCCGACCTGTTGCATCAACTCAATCGCGCGCCCGCGGGCCTCCTCCTCGCTCATCTTGAGGTGGATCAGGAGCGGTTCCATGATCTGCAGCCCGATCGGCAGAACCGGATTCAGCGACGTCATCGGTTCCTGGAAGATCATCGAGATTTCGCGGCCGCGCACCGCGCGCATCTCGTCTTCGGAGAGATCGAGCAGATTGCGGCCTTCCAGCAGGATGCGCCCGCCGACGATCCGGCCCGCGGGCTTGGCGAGCAGCCGCATGATCGAAAGCGCCGAGACCGATTTGCCGCAGCCCGACTCGCCGACGATCGCCACCACCTCGCCGCGGCCGACCGTGTAGGAAACGCCCTCGACCGCCCGCACGACGCCGCGCGAGGTGACGAAATGCACGTGCAAGTCGTCGACCTCCAGAAGCGGGGCGGTTTCCACGGCCCGCGGCTTTGCTTGCGTTTGCGCTTCCATTCCCCCGACTCGAAACTGCCCGGCGACGTTTTTTTCTTGGTTCTGCAGCGGTTTAGATGCGGCCCGATCAACCACGCGCAGAACGCCAATGCAAGCTTCCGGGGTGGTCAACGAGCGCCGACAAAGGCTACCCTATTCCACAACAACGACGCCACCTCGCCGGTCCGTGAACCGACGCGGCAAAAAACGCAACTTGGGGAGGAAGCCATGTCGGGAACTTCGAGCCGCCGCGATCTGTTGCGCTATGGCGCGGCCGCCGGCATTGCCGCCGGGCTCGGCCCGGTGCGCTCTGCACGCGCCGCCGATTTCTACGCCGGCAAGACGATCGACGTGATCGTCCCGTTCGCGCCCGGCGGCGCCGCCGACGTCACCACGCGCTTCATCGCGCCGTTCCTGACCAAGCACATTCCCGGTTCGCCGAATTTCAACATCGCCAATCTCGCCGGCGGCGGCTCGATCCTCGGCGCCAATCAATTCGAAACCCAGGGCAGAGGCGACGGCCTGCTCATGCTTTCGACCACTTCGTCGAGCGCCTTCCCCTTCATGTTCAAGCAGCAGGGCGTGCAGTACGACCTCGCCAACAAACGTGTCGGCTACGCGATCGGCATCGGACCCGTCGTCTACGCGGCGCCCGCCACCGGCATCGAGAAGCCGGCCGATCTCCTGCAGCCGAAGGTGCCGCTGGTCTATGGCGGCATCGCCGCCACCGGCAGCGATCTGCCGGTCCTGCTCGCCTTCGAGCTCTTGGGTCTCACCGTCAAGACCGTGCTCGGATTCCAGGGCCGTGGGCCGATCCGCCTCGCCTTCGAGCGCGGCGAGACCAATTTCGATTTCCAGTTCACCTCGGTGTACCTGACCCAGGTCAAGGCCTTGGTCGAGGCGAAGAAAGCGGTGCCGTTGTTCACAGGCGGCGCATCCGACGCACAGGGCAATTTCACCGCGCGCGACCCGGTGGTGGCGGATCTTCCGTCGACCTACGAGGTCTATAAAGAGATCCACAAGAAGGAGCCGTCCGGCCCGGTCTGGGGCGCATTCCAGGCGGCATCCGCGCTTACCTTCGAATACGGCGTCATTGGCTGGATGCCGGCAGGAACGCCGCAAGAGGCGATCGACGCCTTCGCGCTCGCCTCTGCCAAGGTCAATGCCGACCCGGATTTCCAGACCAAGGGCAAGCAGGTCACCGGCGGCTACGCGCTGCAGGCCGGCAAAACCGTCGAGCCCAAGGTCAAGGCGGCGCTGGCGGCGAACCCCGAGGTCGCGACTTACCTGCGAAACCTGCTGACGCAGAAATACAACGTGAAGCTCTGAGCACGTAGGGCAGCAGCCGGCGAACGCGAGCCAGAGCATGTGGGAAGCTGCCGGTACAGCGCTGGTCGCGCTCGCCGATCCGTTTCGCATGCTGATGCTGCTCGTCGGCCTGCTGGCCGGCGCCGTCATCGGCATGCTGCCCGGACTCGGCGGCATCGGCGCGGTGTCGATCCTGCTCCCGTTCGTGCTCAAGCTCGATCCGCTCTCGGGCCTCGCCATGCTCCTTGGCGCGTGCGGCGTCGTCTATACGTCCGACACGATTTCCGCGGTCCTGTTCGGCACGCCCACCTCGGCTTCCTCCGGCCCAACTGCGATCGAGGGCTTCGCCATGGCCCGCCGCGGCGAGGCCGGACGCGCGCTCGGCGGCGCCTTCCTCGCGTCCATGATCGGCGGCCTCGTCGGCGCCTTCGTGCTCACGCTCTCGATCCCCATCGCGGGCCCCTTGGTGCTTGCACTCGGCAGCGCCGAGCTTCTGATGCTCGCGATCATGGGTCTCGCCTATGCGAGCGGGCTGGTCGGCGACAGCCCGGCCAAGGGCATTTTATCGGCCGCGCTCGGGCTATTTATCGGCACCATCGGCGTTGCGCCCTCGGCGCCGGAGCTGCGCTACACCTTCGGCGTCGCCTATCTGTTCGACGGTCCGGCACTCACCATCCTGGCGCTCGGCCTGTTCGGCGTTGCCGAGGTGATCGTCATGCTCGGCCAGGGCGGCGCCATCGCCGAGCAACGCTTCCAGCTCTCGGGCTGGATGGAAGGCGTGCGCGACGTGGGTCGGGAATGGAAGGTCGTCGCCACCGGCTCGGTGATCGGCGTGATCTTCGGGATCATTCCGGCGATCGGCGCCAGCGCCTCGACCTGGGTCGCCTATGGCCACGCGGTTTCCACCGCCAAGGACAAGAGCATGGTCGGCAAGGGCGACCCGCGCGGCATGCTGGCCGCCGAGGGCGCCAACAACGCCACGATCACCACCGACCTGGTGCCGACACTGCTGTTCGCCGTGCCCGGCGGGCCGGCCGCGGCCGTCTTCCTCGGCGCGCTTTTCGTCTGGGGTTATTACCCCGGCCCGCGCTTCGTGCAGATGAATCTCGACCTCATGTTCCTGATCGTCTGGTCGAGCGCGATCGCCGCCGTGCTCGGCGCCGCGCTCTGCTTCGCCGCGAGCCCCTGGATCGCGCGCCTCACCCGCATCGATTTCGGGCTCGTCGCCGCACCCCTCATCGTCGTCATGCTGCTCGGCTCGTTCGACTCCAAGAAGACGGTGCTCGACTTCTACACGCTGCTCGCGTTCGGCGTGCTCGGCTGGCTGATGAAGACGTGCGCATTTCCCGCGCGCACCGCTGCTCGTCGGCTTCGTGCTGGCCGATCCGATCGAGCGCAATTTCTGGCTCGCCTATCAATTGCACGGCTGGACCTGGCTCAAGGGGCCGATCGTGCTCGGCCTGATCGCGCTCGTGGTCCTGCATCTCGTGCTCACGTTCCGGCGCGCCTATACGGCGCGAAAATCGGCGGCGCACACGAGCGCTGCGGCGCCGCCCGCGCAAAATCCCGCGCAACCGCCGCGCAGCAGCCGGATCGATCTCGGCCTGCTGCTCGCGCTCGGCGCGGCCATTCTGTTCACGGCCGGAATTATTCTTTCGTTCGATTTCGACGCCGACAGCCGGCTGGTGCCCTTGCTCGCCGCCGTTCCCGGCCTCGTCGCGGCGCTCTTCGTCCTTGCCTCGCATCTTCGCGGACGGATCCTAGCGGTAGCCTGGCCGCCACAAAACGAAGCGATACAGATCGGATTGTTTGGCGCGGCGATCGCGGCGATTCCGCTCGCCGGTTTTCTGCCCGCCGTCTCGGCCTATCTCGTCGTCCTGTTGTGGACCCGCACCCGTTTGCGATTTCTTCTCCTGCCCTATGCGGCGGCAATCGTGCTCTCGGCCTGGGGCCTCTCGCGCGTGCTCAACCTGCCGCTGCCCTGACGCGCCGCTTCACATCTTCGATGGCAGATAGAGGGCGATTATCGGAAACATGATGAGGATGATGAGCCGCAAGATATCGGTGATGATGAACGGCAGCACGCCGTAGAAGATCGTCGAGATCTTCGCGTCCTCGATCACGCTTTTTATCACGAAGATATTCATGCCGACCGGCGGATGGATCAGCCCGAGCTCGACCGTCATCACGATGATGACGCCGAACCAGATCGGGTCGAAGCCGAGCGCGACGATCACCGGGAAAACGATGGGAACGGTGAGGATGATCATGGCCAGCGCGTCCATGAGGCAGCCGAGCAACAGGTACATGAGCATGATCAGCGTGAGCACCCCGTAGCGTCCGAGCCCGAGGCCGGTGAGGAACTCGGTCAGCTTCTGCGGCGTCTGGGTGACAGTGAGGAAATAGCCGAACAGGACCGCGCCGATCAGCACGGTGAAGACCGCCGCCGTCGTGCGCGTCGTCTCCAGCAGCGAGCGGCGGATGTCCGCCTGCGACAGGCGGCCACGCAAGAGGCCGATGAAAAACGCGCCGCCCGCGCCCATGCCGGCGGCTTCGGTCGCGGTGAAAACGCCGCCATAGATGCCACCAATCACGAAGATGAAGAGCAGCAGCGTGGCCCAGACATTGCGCAGGCCATCGAGCCGTTCCGGCCAGGAGGCGCGCGGGCCTGCTGGCAGGAAGCCAGGCCGCGCGAAGCCGATGATATTGATGGTGACGATATACATCATCACCGCGAGCAGCCCGGGCAGGACGCCGGCGATGAACAGTTTGCCGACGTCCTGCTCGGTGATCAGGCCATAGACCGCGAACACTGTGGAGGGCGGGATCATGATGCCGAGCGTTCCGCCCGCGGCGATCACGCCGGTGGCGAAGGATTGCGGATAGCCATAGCGCCGCATTTCGGGATAAGCGACGCGCGAGAAGGTAGCGGCCGTCGCCACCGACGAGCCGCAGATCGCGGCGAACCCGCCGCAGGCCGCGATCGTGGCGATGCCGAGCCCGCCGCGGAAATGGCCGAGGAAGCCGTTGGCCGCGCGGAACAGCTCGCGGCTCATGCCCGAGGTGGTGGCGAACGAGCCCATCAGCAGGAACAAGGGCACGACTGCGAAGTTCCAGTCGGTCACCGTGCGCATCGAGGTGTGGCCGATGATCTTCAGCGCCGGCGCGCCGCCGACGATGTAGCCGAAGCCGGTGACGCCGACCAAGCCCATCGCCATGCCGACCGGCACGCGCAACAGCATCAGCGCGAACAGAACGAACGAACCCGGTGATCGCGATCGACGTTGGTGCTCCATGCGGCGCCTACTCGACCGGCTTGATCTGATAGCCGCTCGGCATCAGATCCGGGACGAAAGATCAGCCGATAGGTGCGCACCGCGATCAGCATGACCGCGGACACGTCGCCGAGCCAGGCCAGGAGAAAGAACGGCCAGTTCGGAATGCGCAGGTCGAAGGTACCCACGTTATCGGCGTAGGTCGAGGTCACCTTGTCGAACAGCGTGTAGGTCTGCACCGACACCACGAAGAGCAGGACGAGCGTGGCGAACACGTCGATCAGGCGCTGGTAGCGCGGGCCGACATTGGCCCAGACCAGATCGACCGTGATGTGCGTGCCGCGATACGAGGTCGCCGCAATACCCCAGAAGATCAGGATGCCGAGCAGGAGCTGGCCGAGGCTGTAGCTGTCGGGGATCGAAGCGTTGAAGAAATAGCGCAACAACACCGAAACGAAGACATCGAGCGCCACCAGCCCGACGAAAAACGCCGCGACCAGCTCGATCGTATCGATGAAGCGGTCCATGCGGCTGCCGGCCATGCGTTCCCCCTGGCGCGACCGACACTAGAACGGCCGTGGCGGCAAGAGATTCCGCCAGCATCATCCCGGTGCGGTCGCTAGTGCAGTCGTGTCCCGTTCGCGGGACTTCTTCTTGTTCTTGTTGCAGGCACCTTATGAATTGTGGATTCTCAAGGCAATCCCCGCGCCGCCGCACGCGGCCCACTACACGCCGGGTATCCCGTTGGGATAATTGCGGGATTCGAGAGACCGATTTGATCTGGCACCGCCTTGGGCCTAAGGTCTAATCAACGTTCCGATAACGCGCGGAAAACCTATGGAAGTTTCGTTCCGGAAGGAAATCGAGAGCCTGCGCCTGGGCAACGGCGCCACCTTCCACGGCGAGGGCATCCTCGCCGTGACCAAGGCGTTGCTGCAATCGGGCGTTGCCTATGTCGGCGGCTACCAGGGCGCGCCGGTCACGCACTTGCTCGACGTGCTGGTGCAGTCCGAGGACCTGCTCGCCGAGCTCGGCGTCAAGGTTGAGACCTGCACCAATGAGGCGGCCGCCGCCGCCATGCTCGCCGCCTCGATCAATTACCCGGTGCGCGGGGCCGTCACCTGGAAGTCGATCGTCGGCACCAACGTCGCAGCCGACGCACTCTCCAATCTCGCCTCCTGCGGCGTCATGGGCGGCGCGCTCATCATCGTCGGCGAGGACTATGGCGAGGGCGCCAGCGTCATTCAGGAGCGCACGCACGCCATGGCGCTCAAGTCGTCGCTTTGGCTGCTCGACCCGCGCCCGGAACTGCCCACCATCGTGCGCATGGTGGAAAAGGGCTTCGAACTTTCCGAGGTGTCGAACACGCCGGTCATTCTCGAGTTGCGCATCCGCGCCTGCCACGTGTTCGGCAGCTTCGAGACCAAGAACAATGTCGCGCCGCTGGTCTCGTCCAAGCATCGCACCGGGCCCGCGAAGTTCCTCTATGACCGGCTCTCGCACCCGCCCGTGATTTTCCCGCAGGAGGTCGCGAAATTCGAGCGCCGCATGCCGGCCGCGCGCAAGTTCATCATGGAGAATAAGCTCAACGAACGGCTCGGGCCCCAAAACGGCGGGAAGAACGGCGAGCTCGGCATCATCGTCCAGGGCGGCTTGTTCAACGGGCTGAATTCCCGCCTCGCGCTCGCGGGCCTGAGCGACGTCTATGGCGACGTCGAGATTCCGACGCTGGTGCTGAACGTCGTCCATCCGCTGGTGCCCGAGGAGATTTCGGGCTTCTGCGCCGGCAAGAAGGCGGTGCTCATCGTCGAGGAAGGCTCCCCCGATTTCATCGAGCAGGCGATCGGCCAGATCCTGCGCAAGGCCGACCTGAACACCCGCCTGCACGGCAAGGACCTCTTCGTCATGGCCGGCGAATACACCCCGCTGGTGATCGGCAAGGGCTTGGCGCGCTTTCTCGATCAATATGGGCGAAAGAACGAACCGCTCGAGCAATGGGCCAAGAACACCGACGACCGGCGCGCGGAAGCAGCCAAAGCGCTCGCCATGCCGCTGCCGCCGCGCCCGCCGACCTTCTGCACCGGCTGCCCGGAGCGGCCGATCTTCTCGGCCATGAAAATTCTGAAGAAAGACATGGGACCGGTGCATGTCGCCGTCGACATCGGCTGCCATGCGCTGGCGACCTTCCCGCCGTTCAGCCAGGGCAACTCGATCCTCGGCTACGGCATGTCGCTCGCCTCGGCCGCGGCGGTCTCCGGCACCCAGGAGCATCGCCCGGTTTCGATCATGGGCGACGGCGGCTTCTGGCATAACGGCTTGCTGACCGGCGTCACCGGCGCCGTGTTCAACAAGGACGATGAAGTCCTCATCATCATGAACAACGGCTATTCGAGCGCCACCGGGCAGCAGGACCTGATCTCCAGCGCCCCCGAGACGGACGGCCGCGGCCAGGGCCTCGATATCGAGAAGGCGCTCAAGGGCGTCGGCGTTTCCTGGATCAAACGCGTGCGCACCTATGGCGTGAGCGGCGTGGTGAAGGTGCTGCGCGAGGCGCTGCATACGCAGGAATCAGGACTCAAGGTCATCATCGCCGACGGCGAATGCCAGCTCGCGCGCCAGCGCCGCATCCGGCCCGAAATGGCCAAGCTCTCCGCCGCCGGCGGGCGCGTGGTGCGCACCCGCTTCTGGGTCGATCCGGAAGTGTGCACTGGCGATCATTCCTGCATCCGGCTTTCCGGCTGCCCCTCGCTCACCATCAAGCCGACCGAGGACAAGCTGCGCACCGATCCGGTGGCGCATGTGAACAATGACTGCGTCGGCTGCGGCCTGTGCGGTGAGGTTTCGCACGCGGCCCAGCTCTGCCCGTCGTTTGCCGAGATCAACGTGATCGAGAACCCCAATGCCTGGGACCGCTTGCGCCACCGCGTTGCGCAGGCCGTGATGCGCTTGTTCGACGGCCGCTCAGCCGCGGCCGCGCCGGTTCCCGCGGAGTAGCGCGGTGGCCGCGGCGAAACCGGTCAAGGTGCTGATCGCCGCGCTCGGCGGCGAGGGCGGCGGCGTGCTCGCCGGCTGGATCGCCAATGCCGCGGTCGCCAGCGGCCATATCGGGCAGCGCACCTCGATCCCCGGTGTTGCCCAGCGCACCGGCGCCACGACCTATTACATCGAAGTCCTGCCGCACGCCGGCAATGGAGCGGCGCGGCCCGTGCTCGCACTGAGCCCCTCGCCCGGCGAGGTGGACCTGATGGTGGCGAGCGAATTGCTCGAATCCATCCGCGCGATCCAGGCCGGCTACGTGAGCCCGGACCGCACGGTGCTGCTCGCCTCCACCAGCCGCGTCTTCACCGTGGACGAGAAGTCCGCCATGGGCGACGGCCGCGTCGAGCCGGAACGGATGTACGAAGTCGCCACCTATTTCGCACGTCGCGCCGTGCTTGCCGATTTCTCCAAGGCGGCGGCCGCGGCCAAGTGCCCGGTCAGCGCGGTGCTCCTGGGCGCGATCGCCGCGACCGGCGTGCTCCCGATCAAGCTCGAAGCGTTCCGCGCCGCGATCCAGGCCGAAGGCAAGGCGGTGGATTCGAACCTGCGCGGCTTCGAGGCCGGTCTTGCGCTCGTGGCGGAGCCCGCTGCGCGACCTGCAGCCGAGCCCGAGCCGAAGATCACCGCCATCTCGCCCGGCACCGAGCTCGAGGCCAGCGCCAAGACGCTGGTGCCGCGCGAGGCGGCCGAGATCGCGATCGAAGGCGTGCGACGGCTCCTCGACTATCAAGGCCCGCGCTACGCGCAGCTTTACCTCGACCGCATCGCGCGCTTCACCAAGAAGCCGAACGCCGACGGCGCGCTGATCCGGGAGCTCGCGCGCCATCTGGCCGTGCGCATGAGCTTCGAGGACACCATCCGCGTGGCGCAGCTGAAGCTGCGCGACGGCCGCATCGAGCGCCTGCGCGGCGAGGCCAAGGCGCGCGCGGGCGATCTCATCGAAGTCACCGAGTTCCTGAAGCCGGGCCCGGAAGAAATCTTCTCGATCCTGCCGCCCGCGCTCGGGCGGCCGCTGCTCGCCTTCATCGCCCGCCGCGGCTGGAGCGAGAAGTCATGGCCCATGCGCGTGCGCACCACCGGCAGTCGGCGGCTACTTGAAGCTCAAGTTCCTGGCGAGCCTGCGTTCCTGGCGCCCGCGCAGCCTGCGCTATGCCGAGGAGCAAGCCTGGATCGAGCGCTGGCTCTCGCTGGTCGAGCGCACGCTCGCGCTCGACCCCGCTTTCGCCCGCGAGGTGGCCGAGACCGCGCGCCTGGTGAAGGGCTATGGCGAGACCTATAAGCGCGGCCACAGCAATTGGACCAGGATCGTGGACGAGGTGATCGAGCCCCTGCTTGCCGCCCGCGCGCCCAAGGGCTTCCTGGCCGACGCCGTCGTGCAGTGCCGGGTCGCCGCGCTCGCCGATCCGGAGGGCCAGACGCTTGGCCGCGTCATCGATTCGGTGCGTGCGGCCTCGGTCGAGCGCCGGATCGCCGCGGAATAACGCCGGGCGCCTTCGCGCCGGACAGATGAAATCCATGGCCGACGTGAAAGACGAGTATCTGCTGCGCCCCGACCCCGCCGACCCGCGGCTGACCGTGCGCGTCGAAGGCGTCGACCAGACCGGCGCGCGCGTCGAGGCTTCGGTCACCGTCGAGCGGCCGCTCACCATCTTCCTGAACAAGCAGGAGATCGTGACCGCCATGACCATCGGCGATTTCCCGGAATATCTGGCGATCGGATTCCTGCTCAACCAGAACATGCTGAAGCAGGACGACGTGGTGACCGGCGTCGATTACGACGACGACCTCGGCGTCGTCGTGGTGCGCACCAAGCGTGCGACCAACTACGAGAAGAAGCTGAAGAAGAAAATACAGACCTCCGGCTGTGCCCAGGGCACCGTGTTCGGCGATCTCATGGAAATGATCGAGGACGTCTCGCTGCCGCGCACGCAGCTGCGCACCTCCTGGCTCTATACGTTGACCCACAAGATCAACACGACGCCTTCGCTCTACCTCGAAGCCGGCGCGATCCACGGCTGCGTGCTCGCGCACCAGGACAAGCCGCTGATCTATATGGAGGACGTCGGCCGCCATAACGCGGTCGACAAGATCGCGGGCTACATGTTCCGCCACAAGATCACGCCCGGCGACAAGATTTTCTACACCACCGGCCGGCTGACTTCCGAGATGGTGATCAAGACGGTGCGCATGGGCATCCCGATCCTGATTTCCCGCTCCGGCTTCACCGCCTGGGGCGTCGAGCTCGCGCGCAAGGCCGGACTCACCCTGATCGGCCGCGCCCGCGGCAAGCGCTTCCTCGCGCTCTCGGGCGAAGACCGCATCGTCTATGACCAGAACCTGGCCTATGTCGACGACGAGAGCGCGAAGCACCGGCGCAAGGCCGCGGTGAATGAGGATTGAAATTCCGGCGCCGTCACCCTGAGGTGCGAGCGGCCACCGATCTCGGGTTTACCCGAGATCGGCATTCTAGATTACCCAAGTCGGCAACAGCCGACTTGGGTGGCCGCGAGCCTCGAAGGGCGACGGCGCCGTCATCCTTCGAGGGCCGCGCTTCGCGCGGCCACCTCAGGATGACGACGCTGGTAGGCAACCCCTGAATGAACCCCAAGACAGAACATCCCCCCACCCTCGGCCTGGTGCTCGCCGGCGGTCGCGCCAGCCGAATGGGCGGCGGCGACAAGACGCTGTTCGAGGTCGGCGGCATCACGATCCTCGATCGCGTGCTTGCGCGCATTCGCCCCCACTGCATGGCTATCGTGCTCAACGCGAACGGTGATCCGTCGCGTTTCGCCGCCTATGCGCTTCCAGTTGTGGCCGACGAGGTGCCGGATTTCGCGGGACCGCTGGCGGGCATCCTGGCCGGCCTCGAATGGGCCGCCCGTGCCCAGCCAGCCGCCGAATGGATCGCCAGCGTTCCCGGCGACTGCCCGTTTCTGCCGCGCGATCTGATCCCGCGCCTGCACGAGGCGCGCCTTGCCGAGGGAAAGATACTCGCCTGCGCCCGCTCGGGCGAATGGCGCCACCCGGTGGTGGCGCTGTGGCCGGTCGCGCTGTGCGCCGACCTGCGGCGCGCCCTGTTCGACGAGGACCTGCACAAGATCGAACTCTTCACCGGGCGCTACGGCGTCGCCGTCGCCGAGTGGCCGGATCGCCCGGTCGACCCCTTCATGAACGTCAACACGCCCGAGGACCTCGCTGCAGCCGCCGATATTGCAGCGCAAAACCGTGATGTGTGAGCGCTTGATCTCGCGGCCAGCGAACCCATAATGGACGACAAACGCATTGGGGCGGCATGCAGCCCCGGGAGGATTGGAAAATGAAGGTTTTTCTCACTGCCTGTGCCTTCGCCATCGTGATCGCGATCGGCGCCGTGTTCGTCCTCAATTCCGTACAGGAGCCGGTCTCGGTCGCCTTCACGACCTCGGGCGTCCGTCTCTGACGCAGCACGCCTCAGCTGACCAGCGTCGCATACGAGAGGAAACCGACGGTCGAGCCGGGCTCGACCTCGGTCACGTCCTCGGGCAGTTCCGCGAGCCCGTCGGTCTGCGTGAGCGAGGTGAGCACCCCCGCCCCTTCCTGCGGGTGCTTGACCGCCTCGTAGCCGCCGTCGGCGGCGCGCAACGCGACCCGCACATATTCGCGCCGTCCCTTCTTCTTGCTGTAGCGGAACGCCGCGCGCACCGGTAACGCGATCAGCGGCTCCGCCTTGGCCCCCATCAGCCGCAGCAAAAGCGGTCGAACCACGCAGACGAAGGTCACGAACGCCGCGACCGGATTGCCCGGGAGCCCGGCGAAGGCCGTGCCCTTGATGACCCCCATGGCGACCGGACGGCCGGGCTTGATCGCGAGCTTCCAGAACACGAGCCGGCCGAGCTTCTCGACCGCCGTCTTCACGTGGTCGGCCTCGCCGGTCGAGATGCCGCCCGTGGTGAGCACGAGATCGTGGCTCGCCGCCGCCTGCGCAATCGCCGCCGTGATCGTACCGACGTCGTCGGTCAGGATTCCGAGATCGGCAGTCTCGGCACCGAGCGCCCGCAGCAAGCCGATCAACAGATACCGGTTCGCGTCGAACAGACCCGCAGGATCCGGATTGCCGCCCGGCTCCACGATCTCGTCGCCGGTGGAGAAAATCGCGACGCGCGGACGGCGACGCACCTTGAGCGAGCGCAGGCCGACGGCGGCCGCAAGCGCCATGTCCGCCGGCGCAAGCCGCCGCCCCGCCGGCAGCGCCACCGCGCTCTGCCGCAAATCCTCGCCGAGGAGCCGCCGGTTCGCGCCGAGCTTGAGGCCCGCGGGCACGATCACCGCGTCACCTTCGACGCGGGTGTCTTCCTGCATATAAACCGTGTCCGCGCCCTGCGGCATCGGGGCACCGGTGAAGATGCGGATGGCCTCGCCGGCGCCGATCGGCCGCGCCGCCCGCGCACCTGCCTGCACGCGACCGACGAGCTTGAGCCGCGTCTCGCCACTCGCAGCGATCTCGGCGTGGCGCACGGCGTAGCCGTCGACCGCGGAATTGTCGAACGACGGCAACGGGATAGGCGCCACTACGTCGGCCGCAAGCACGCGGCCGAGCGCTTCGGTGAGCCCGACCGTCTCGACCTCGGCGATCGGCGGAACCTGCTCGGCCATGAGCCGCGCCGCTTGTTCGACCGCGAGCAGCGGGCCCTTGTGCGCGAAACAATCGTCGGAGAGCTGGACCATCAGGCCGTCTCCGCCCCCGCGCCGAGCCGCTCGGCCGGCACCGCCTCGACCAGAAGCACGTCGACGATCTTCTCCGTGTCGTCGAGCGGCAACACCGGAACGCGTGCCTCCGGCACCGGCCCATCGGAAGCGAGCGCCACGATCCAGTCGTCGTCGGGGTGCAACAGCGGCTTGCCGAGCGCGGCGCGATAGATTTCGAGCTTCGGGTGACGATGGCGCTTGAAGCCCTCGACGATCACCAGATCGACCGGCGTGAGCCGCTTGAGAATTTCCTCGAGATCCGGCTCATCCGCGCCGCGCAACTCGCGTATGTGTGCCCAGCGCGCGCTCGAGGACACGAACACCTCGCTCGCCCCGACCACGCGGTGGGTGTGCGAATCCTTGCCCGGAATGTCGACGTCGAAGCCGTGGTGCGCGTGCTTGACGGTCGAGACCTTCAAGCCGCGCGCGACCAGCACCGGAATGACGCGGGAGAGCAGCGTGGTCTTGCCGGCGCCGCTCCAGCCCGAAAGGCCGACGATACGCATACCCCCTTATAGCAAAGTGCCCGGCGCCGAGGGCGCCGGGCGCGAAATGCGCGTAGCGGAGAGTCTTAGGTACGGGCCGCAGCCGGACGGCCGCCCGCCGGGGCCTTGCCTTTCATTTCCTCTTCGACCCAGAGACTGTGGTGCTCCTCGGCCCAATTGAGGTCGACCTCGCCGGTGGACATGGCTTCGAAGGCGCCTTCCATACCGAGGGTGCCGATATAGATGTGGGCCAGCATGGCGGCGATGAGCAGCACGCCGACGATGCCATGGATGACCTGGGCGGTCTGCATGCCGGAAATACCGGTCCCATAGAACGGGAACATCAGGAGATAACCGCTGATGGCGATCGCGCCGCCGCCGAGGACCACGGCCCAGAACACGATCTTCTGGCCGGCATTGAAGCGGCGCGCCGGCGGATGCTTGCTGCCGACAAAGCCGCCGCCCTGCTTCAGCCATTCGACGTCGATCCCGCTCGGGATGTTGTCCTTGATCCACATGAAGAAGATGAAAATCAGGCCGAGCGTGAAGGGGAAGCTCAGATAATTGTGCGCGTATTTCGCCCACTGCGAGAACCCGGTGAACGCCTCGGGCCCGATCAGCGGCAGCAGCAGACCCCTGCCGAAGGTGATGTTGAGCCCCGAAATCGCAAGAATAATGAACGTACCGGCCGCGAGCCAATGCATGAAGCGCTCGAGGCCGTTGAAGCGAGTGAGCGTGCGTCCTGAGCGGCCGCGCGACATCTTGATCATGCCGCGGATCATGTAGAACAGGATCAGGATCACGAGCATCCCGAGAATCGCAATGCCGCCGATCCAGTGCAGGGTGACCTGGTGGAACTGGCGCCAGTCGCGCCCGGCGGGCTGTTCGAGCACGCTCGCTCGCACGTCGGGAATCGAGATGCGTCCCTGCAGGCGCTGCAATTCCTGCAGGAGTTTTTCTTCCTGCACCGCGCTCGCAGTCGGATTGACCGAGCTCGGCTGCTGCGCGGCCACCGGTGTAACGACCGCGACGAGCGCCAGGAGCATGATCGCTCCGACGATGGAACCGATGCGTGTGAATAGCGTCGCCATGGACTTTCTCCCAGTTCCCGCAACGTCCGGTGTTGGTGGGTTCGGGACGGCGCGGTGTTGTCCGCGCCGCCCATTCCCATTCTTATTCAGGTGGCGATGGTCTCGCGATAGGCGGTCTTCCAACCCCAGGCGCCGGAGCCGTAGCCGCGCTTGGTCACCCGCTCCTTGTAGATTTGCGCGATGATGTCGCCGTCGCCCGCGAGCAACGACTTGGTCGAGCACATTTCCGCGCAGAGCGGAAGCTTGCCTTCGGCCAGACGGTTGGTGCCGTAGTCCTTGTATTCGGCGAGCGTTCCGTCCGCTTCCGGACCGCCGGCGCAGAAGGTGCACTTGTCCATCTTGCCGCGCGAGCCGAAGTTGCCGACCCGCGGATACTGCGGTGCGCCGAACGGGCACGCGTAGAAGCAGTAGCCGCAGCCGATGCAGATGTCCTTGGAGTGCAACACCACGCCATCGGCGGTCGTATAGAACGCGTTGGTCGGGCAGACCGCCTGACAGGGCGCGTCGGTGCAGTGCATGCAGGCCATGGAGATCGACCGCTCGCCCGGCTTGCCATCGTTGATGGTGACGACACGCCGGCGGTTGATGCCCCAGGGCACTTCGTGTTCGTTCTTGCAGGCGGTGACGCAAGCGTTGCATTCGATGCAACGATCGGCGTCGCAGAGAAATTTCATCCGAGCCATGATCCCGCCTCCTATGCCGCTCTGATCTGGCAGAGCGTAGCTTTTGGTTCTTGCATGCCCGTCGCCGGGTCGTAGCCGTAGGTCGTGATGGTGTTCACGCTTTCACCGAGCACGATCGGATCGGCACCGGGCGGATACTTGCCCCGCTGGTCGACGCTCTGGAACCAGCCGGCGAAGTGGAACGGCATCCAGGTCGTTCCCTTGCCGACACGCTCGGTCACCAGCGCCTTCATGCGGCAGACTTTGCCCGCCGCCATTTCGGGACCGGAGACCAGCACCCACGCGCCGTCCTTGATACCGCGCTCGGCCGCGTCCGCCGGGCTGATTTCGATGAACGCATCCTGCTGCAACTCGGCGAGCCACTTGTTCGAGCGGGTCTCTTCGCCGCCGCCCTCGTATTCCACCAGTCGCCCGGAGGTGAGGATGAGCGGGAAGTCCTTGGCGATGCCTTTGTCCACCGCCGCTTTCTGCACCGAGAAGCCGATGTTCGGCACGCGGAACTGCGCCTTGACGTCCGCATAGGTCGGGTATTTGGCGACCAGTTCAGGACGCGGCGTGTAGATCGGCTCGCGATGGACCGGAATCGGATCCGGCAGGTTCCACGCATTGGCGCGGGCCTTGCCGTTGCCGTAGTGGATCACGCCGTGCTCCAGACAGACGCGCTGGATGCCGCCGGAGAGATCGATCGCCCAGCCCACCCCGTCGGGATTGGCCCCGCCGATGCGCTCGATGACCGTCTTCTCCGCGTCGGTGAGATCCTTGTCCCAGCCGA
>CAVYZC010000005.1:0-83301 GCA_963772885.1 uncultured Alphaproteobacteria bacterium
GCGCAAGCACCGCGACGGCTGCGGTATCTGCGCGCAGGATGCGCGGTCCGAGCGAGAGCCGCACCGTCTTCGCGCGGCCTACGAGCATAGTGCGCTCCGCTTCGGCGAACCCGCCCTCGGGCCCGATCAAGATCGCAAGCGGGCCCGCGGGCGCCCGCGCCAGCGCGTCGAGCGGATCGGCGATCTCCGCCTCCTCGTCGCAGAAGACCAGCACGCGCTCGGGCGGCAATACCCCAAGCCAGCGTTCCAACGGAACCGGTTCTTCGATCTTGGGCAGCGCGAGGATGCCGCATTGTTCCGCCGCCTCGATCGCGTTCGCGCGCATGCGCGCCGTGTTCACGCGCGTTACCTGCGTATGTTGCGTGAGAACCGGCTGCACGATCCCCACCCCCATCTCGACCGCCTTCTGCACCAGATAATCGAGGCGGGCATGCTTGAGAGGAGCAAAAGCGAACAGGAGCTCGGACCCGGCCGGCTGCGGCCGCATGTGCGCGACAATCGTCAGCACGGCCTTGCCGCGCGCACCGGCAAGCCGCGCCGTCCATTCGCCGTCCCGGCCGTTGAAAACGAGCGTTTCCGCCCCGTCCGGCAGCCGCAGCACGTTGCGCAGATAATTCTCCTGCCCACGCGCAAGCGCGAGCCGGCCTCCGGGGGCGAGGTCGCCCTCGAGATAGAGCCGCGGGAGGCGAATATCGTGCCTGGCCATGGACCTAACCGGTGCCGGCGGCGCCCTCATCTTGCCGCATGGTTCGGGCTTTCATGCTGGCTTCCGAATTCGGTATTGTAGCGGACATGTTCCCTCGCGCGCTCCCCTTCATCGTCCTTGCCTTGGTCCTCGCGGCCGCGGTCCGCGCGGGCGCACAGGCGCCCCAGGTCAATTGCGGGGAGGAATTCGCCGCGTTGCGCGGCGCGGCCGAGAACAGGGGCAAGGCGATCCAGGCCGCCGCAAAACACAAGGCATCGCCGCAGGAACTCTGCCCGTTATTTCGTGCGTATGCCGAAGCCGAGTCCAAGATGGTGCAATTCCTGGAGAAGAACCAGTTCGCGTGCCAAGTGCCGCCGGACGCCCTTAAGGGGTCCAAGGCCAACCACGCCAAGACCTTGCAGGTGCGCACGCGGGTCTGCCAAGCCGCCGCCAATCCGGCGATAGCAGCCCCGCCGAGTGCCGGGCTTTCCGGCCTGCTCACCATTATCCCAGGCAACGCTCCCCCGCCGCCCACGGGCGGCACCGGCGTGTTCGACACGCTCACCGGAAACGCCCTCCAGCGATGAGCCCCGCCGGCCGGCCGGTGGCTCCGGTCGCCGATTCGACCGGCAATTGGGTCGACCGCGTCGCTCCATCCTGGACGCGGCCCTACCTGCGGCTCGCGCGCGCCGACCGGCCGATCGGCACCTGGCTCTTGCTGCTGCCCTGCTGGTGGTCGACGGCGCTCGCGGCGATCGCGAACGGCGACCGCGTACCCGATCTTCGTTTGCTTGCTCTGTTTGCGATCGGCGCCATCGCCATGCGCGGCGCCGGCTGCACGTGGAACGACATTCTCGATCGCGACCTCGACGCCCAGGTCGAACGCACTCGCTCGCGCCCGATCCCGTCCGGACAAGTATCGGTCAGTGCCGCATTCGCGTTTCTCGCGGTGCTTTCGTTGATCGGCCTCGCGGTGCTCGTGCAGATGAACCGCTTCACGATCGCGACCGGCATCGCTTCGCTCGCGATCGTGGCGATCTATCCGCTCGCCAAGCGCGTCACCAACTGGCCCCAGTCGGTGCTGGGGCTCGCCTTTTCCTGGGGCGCGCTGATGGGCTGGGCCGCCGTCTTCGCGCGGCTCGATCCGCCGGCGCTCGTGCTCTATGCCGGAGCGATTCTGTGGGTGATCGGCTACGACACGATCTATGCCCACCAGGACCGCGACGACGACGCCATCGTCGGCGTGCGCTCTACCGCGCGGCTGTTCGGCGCGAAAACGAAGCCGGCGCTCTTCATCTTCTTCGCGGGAGCCGTAGTGCTGATCGGAATAGCCGGCATGCTCGCTGGCGCGCGCTGGATCTTCGCGCTCGGGCTCTTGGCCTTCGCCGCCCATCTCGCCTGGCAAGTGCGACGGCTCGATATCGACGACCCGGATTTGTGTTTGAAGCTTTTTCGCTCGAACCGCGATGCCGGGTTGATTCTTTTCGCCGGACTCGTGCTCGACGCGGCGCTTATTCCGGGGCGATGATTTCGCGCTCGTTCCTGTGCACGGCGTGCGCGATCCGCACCCGGCCCCACATGCGGCGCAGATGGATCGTCGGGCGGCGCTTCTTTAGCGCAGTGCGGCGGCGCCGACGCGGCGCGCTGGTGCCAATGGCGATCGATACAAGCGCCGCCGGATTCGGTTGCGGCAGGTCGGCGGGCGCGCCGGTCAAGAGCGGCCGGCCGAGCGTGTGCGCCCAGAGCCGCCAATCGGCATCGAGGTCTTCCGTCCCTGCTGCATATTGCAGCGGGACGCAGAGCGCCGCGTCGCGGTGCTCGAGCACCAACGCCATGCGACCCTCGGCCGCGACATTGCCCGGATAAGGCGCGCATGGAAACGCCGAGAAAATGCGCAACCGGCAGATTGAGCCGCATGCGCACGCCGCGCACGCTGCGCAGCACCAGCACGCGCTCGCGATCGATCTCGGCAATACGGGTTTTGCCGTCCGCCGTCGGGTCTGCCGCGGCGACGCGCACCGGAAGGAGAAGCGGGTCGAGCCGCATGACGCGGCTCGACCCGGCGGGCGTGATGCCGCCCGTCATTGTTTGACGCCTCAATTCGCACTCCCCGCCGGACTTATGCGTCCGGTCTTGGAGCGCGACCTTGCCATGACGCTCGCGAGGATCGACTTAAAGGAGCTGGTTAATCGTCTGTACTCGCGTGCTTTTTCGCCGCTCTTCTCCGCTCATGCTTGCCGAATTCTTGCCATCGCGCGCTTGCAGCCCCGCAAACGAAAGCCTAGAGCCTGCGTCATGCGGAGCGTGAACGAAGTATTGCCGGCGGCCGCGCCCGTGCCGGCAGAGCTCATGCGCGGCCTCGCCGACGCGGTCACCGAATCCGGCGCCCTCGCGTTGAAGATGTTCCGTGACGGAGTTCGTACCTGGACGAAAGCCAACGACTCGCCCGTAAGCGAGGCCGACCTCGCGGTCGATGCGCGGCTCTACGAGCGCCTTCGCCCGCTCGCACCGGAAGCCGGCTGGCTCTCCGAGGAGACCGCCGACGCTCCAGACCGGCTCGGCCGGCCACGGCTCTGGGTCGTGGATCCGATCGACGGCACCCGCTCCTTCATCGCCGGGTTACCCGATTGGACGATCGTGGCCGCCCTCGTCGAGCACGGCAGTCCGATCGCCGCCGCGATCTTCGCGCCGGTAACCGAGGAATTGTTCCTGGCGACCGCCGGCGGCGGCGCCACCAGGAACGGCGCTCCGATCGCTTCGCCCGTGAAAACTTCGCTCGACGGCGCCCGCATCGCCGGATCGCGCTCGATCGTCGAGCGGCTTGCGCACCGGCACAAAGTAGAGAAGCTGCCGCGCATCCACTCGTTGGCGCTGCGGCTCGTGCGGGTCGCGACCGGCGAAGCCGACGCCGCGCTCGCCGCCGCCCACGCGCATGATTGGGATATCGCCGCGGCCGACCTCGTGCTGCGGGAGGCCGGCGGATTGCTCACTGAATTCGACGGCGGCGTCCCGCAATATAACCGGCCGGAAACGCTGCACGGCGCGCTGGCCGCCGCCGGGCTTGCGTTGCATCCGGCATTGCTCCACGCGCTCGCCGACTCTTTGAACAAGCCGGACAAAATGCGAGAATACGCCCACGAGACCGCCAAGGGAGCGCCGCCTCGTGAGTAGACCGCCCGGCAAAGCAAGCAAACCCCCGGCGAAACAGCTCCTGCATCTCGTCTTCGGCGGCGAGCTCCGTTCGCTCGACGATCTCGAGTTCCGCGATCTGGAGAAGCTCGATATCGTGGGCGTCTATCCGAACTACGCCTCCGCCTATGCCGCCTGGAAGGCCAAGGCCCAACAGACCGTGGACAACGCGATGCTGCGATACTTCATCGTCCACCTGCACCGTCTTCTGGATCCCAATACCGACATCCGTAGTCGGCGGGGCTGAGTTCCGAATCGTGTCCGTGCGTATCTGGCGCAAGTTCCGCAAGTCGCCCGGCTTCCGGCGTTTGGCCGGCAACCTGCTCGCGAACTATCTGAAATTGATCTGGGCGACCAACCGGGTGATCATCGTCCCCGGGAACATCTACGAGATCTTGGAGCCCGATGTTCCCGCGATCTTCACTTTCTGGCACGGACAACACTTCCTCACCTCGTTCCTGATCCCCAAGCACTGGCGCGCCAAGGCCCTGCTGTCGCGCCACGGAGACGCCGAGATGAACGCGATCGCTGTCGAAGCGCTCGGCGCCGGCGCCATCCGTGGGTCCGGCGATCACGGCGGCGACTTCCACCGCAAGGGCGCGGTCGGCGCGACCTTCAAGATGCTCGAAGCACTGGAGCAGGGCTATATCCTCGGCGTCACCGCCGACGTGCCGAAGGTCGCGCGCATCGCCGGCGACGGCATCATCGCGATCGCCCGCCACTCCGGCCGGCCGATCTATCCGCTGGCGATTTCCTCAAGCCGCCGCATCGCGACCAAGAGCTGGGACAATGCCGGCATCTATTTGCCGTTCGGGCGGATCGCGGTCGTCTTCAGCGAACCGGTGCGCGTGGCGCGCGACGCAAGCGACGCCGTGTGCGAATCCGCGCGCGCGCTCGTGCAGGAGCGGCTGAACGAGATTTCCGCTAAAGCCGAGGCGCTCGCCGGACACCGGCCGCAGGAGACGAACGATGGCGCCTAGGGACCGGCTGCCGCTCTCGCTCCAGGTCTATCAGCGCGCGACGCGGCTCGCCGCACCCTTCATGGGCGCGCTGCTGGCGACGCGGCTGCGGCGCGGGAAAGAGGACCCCGAGCGGATCTCCGAGCGGCGCGGCATCGCGACGCTCGAACGCCCCGCCGGTCCGCTGATCTGGGCCCATGGCGCCAGCGTCGGCGAAGTGCTTTCGCTGCTGCCGCTGGTCGAACGAATTCGGCCGCTTGGCTTCCCGATGCTGCTGACCTCGGGCACGGTAACCGCCGCGCAACTCGTAGGAAGGCGGCCGTCGAACGGCACATTGCACCAGTTCGTTCCGCTCGACGTGCCGGCCTTCGTCGACCGCTTCCTCGACCATTGGCGCCCGAGCCTCGCGTTGCTCGCCGAATTGGAGCTGTGGCCCAATCTCGTGATCGAAACGACCCGGCGCGGCACGCCGCTGGTGCTGGTCAATGCGCGCCTTTCGCAGCGCTCGTTCGATCGCTGGCGGCTCGCACGCAGTGCCGTGGGAGGCCTGCTGTCACGCGTCGACCTGTGCCTGGCGCAGGGGGCCGAGGATGCGCGGCGCCTCACCGAGTTAGGCGCGCCGCGCGTGAACGTAACCGGCAATCTCAAATTCGACGTACCGCCGCCGCCGGCCGATGCGACGGCGCTTTCCGCGCTGATGCGCGCGATCGGCGAGCGTGTGGTCCTGCTCGCCGCCAGCACCCATGCCGGCGAGGAAAAGGCCGTGCTGATGGCGCACCAGCAGATCAAGCGCCGGGTGCCCGGCTTGCTCACCATCATCGCGCCGCGCCATCCGGAGCGCGGACCGGAGATCGCCGAGCTCGCGCAAGCCGCGGGCCTGGCCCCGGTCATGCGCTCGCGCGGCCACCTGCCCGACCGCGGCAGCGACATCTATGTGGCCGACACCATCGGTGAGCTCGGGATTTTCTACCGCCTCGCACCGATCGTATTCATGGGCGGCTCGCTGGTGCCGCACGGCGGCCAGAATCCGATCGAGCCCGCCAAGCTCGACAGCGCCATCCTCTATGGGCCGCATGTCGCGAATTTCGCCGAAATCTATGATCAGTTGAGCCGCGCGCGCGGCGCCGCACTGGTGCGCGACGCCGACTCGCTCGCGCGCAGCATCTCGCTCCTGCTCGACGACCGCACGCTCGCGCGCAAGATGGCGGTCGCGGCGCGGGCCACCGTCGAGCAGCTGGGCGGCGCGCTGGAACGCACCTATGCTTCGATCGAGCCCTATCTGATCGGGCTCAAGCTGCAGAACTGAAGGGTATTGGTGACGATGCTGCGCGCGCCTGCCTTCTGGTGGAGGAAGCCGGGATTGGCGTCGCTGTTGCTGGCGCCGGCGGGTGCGCTCTATGGCGCGGTCGCCGCGATGCGGCTCAGCGCGCCGCGGCGAGCGCGCGAAAGTTCCCGTCATCTGTGTCGGCGATCCCACCGTCGGCGGCGGCGGCAAGACCCCGGCCGTGATCGCGCTGGCGAAGATGCTGAATGCCGCGGGCGAAAAGCCGTTCATCGTCAGCCGCGGCTATGGCGGGCGGACGCCCGGGCCGGTCCTCGTCGATCCGGGCATGGACGCCGCGGAAATCGGCGACGAGCCGCTGCTGCTGGCCGCTCACGCCCCGACCATCGTTGCCGCCGACCGCGTCGCCGGCGCGAAGCTCGCGGCCGAGCGTAGGGGCGAGCGTGATCGTGCTCGACGACGGCTTTCAAAATCCCTCGCTCGAGAAGGATTTCTCTCTTCTGGTGGTCGACGCCGAAACCGGCGTCGGAAACGGCCGCGTATTTCCCGCCGGCCCCTTGCGCGCACCGCTCGCAAGCCCAAGTCGCCCGCGCCCAAGGGCTCATCTTGATCGGTCAGGGCGGCGCCGCCCGCGAGGTCGCCGAAGCCGCGACCGCGAGGGCAATCCCGGTATTCAGGGCGCGCCTGGTGCCGGATACCGCTACCGCGAACGCGCTCGCCAGGAAGCGCGTTCTGGCCTTCGCGGGGATCGGCCGGCCGGAGAAGTTCTTTGCCACGCTGGTCGAGATCAGGGCCGAAATCGTGGAACGGCGCGGCTTTCCCGACCATCACCGCTTTTCGCCAGCCGACGCGGAAGCGCTTCTGTCGGGAGCGCGCGCGCACGATCTTCAGCTCGTCACCACCGAGAAGGATCTCGTGCGCATGCGGGGCGACCCGGCGCTCGCCGGGCTCGCGGCAGCGACGAAGGCGCTGCCGGTGACGCTCGAGTTCATGGATCCGGCTGCGATCGGAAAGCGCCTCGCGGACGCGCTCGCGAAAGCGCGCTGATCAGCGCTTGCGGCGATCCGGGTGCAGGCGGGCGAGCACCGCCGTCGGATTGGCATAGGCCTCCTGCAACTCGACGCTCCAATACTTGAGCTCGTCGAGCGAGATCGGCTCGCCGGTGACCGCGCAACGCACGTAGCTGCCCGGACGCACGATCCTGTAATCGCCGTCGAGGTAGCGGATTTCGGCCTCGCCGGCCGCGAGCGGTATGCGTTCGTAGCGATTCATTGCCGGTCCCGGTCAGGGTGACTTGCCGCAACATAGTGCGGCGCACCCGGCCTGCCAACCCGCGCTGTTAACTTTTGCGTCAGCTGAACAGACTGCCCTGTCCGCCGCCGGCGCCGCCGCGGCGGCGCTTCGGCGCGCTGCCGCCTTCGGCGGTCACCGGCAGGGTTCCGTCCGCGAACTCGATCGCGAGCCGGTCGCCGGCCGCGACCGCCTGCACCGAGCGTACCGGCGCGCCGGCCGCGTCGCGCACCAGCGCGAACCCGCGCGCCAGCACGCCGTGATAGCTCAAGGCCTCGAGCAATTGGGCGAGACCCCGAAGCCGCGCTTTCCGTCGCATCGAAACGGGTGCGGAACGCGCGCTGCGCGCGCTCGATGAGCAATTGCGCACGCTCGCGCCCGCGCTCGACCCTTGTGCGCAAGCGCAAACGGCACATGCCGCGACGCGGCGCGCGCGAATTGCACGCGATGGGCGTGCGCGTTCGCGCGCAGCGCCTTCGGCAGCCGCTCGCCGACCGAATCCAACCGCTGCCGCGGCATGGCGAGCAGCGCATCGAGCGCCGGGATGCCGCGCGCGAGCCCGCGCACCTCGCTGCGCAGCCGCTCGATGAAGCGCAGCGCGGCGCCGATCAGCCGCGCGCCGAGATCCTCGGTCTCCGCGATCAATTCGGCCCGCACCGGCACGATCATCTCGGCCGCCGCCGTCGGCGTCGGCGCGCGCCGGTCGGCCACCAGATCGATCAGCGTGAAATCGGTCTCGTGGCCGACCGCCGAGACCAGCGGAATTTTGCTCGCCGCCGCCGCGCGCGCCACGATCTCCTCGTTGAAGCCCCACAGATCCTCGAGCGAGCCGCCGCCGCGCGCGACGATGAGCACGTCCGGCCGCGGGATCGGCCCGCCGGGCTTCAGCGCATTGAAGCCGGCGATCGCCGCCGCGACCTCGGGCGCGCAGGTCTCGCCCTGCACCCGCACCGGCCACACCAGCACATGGCGCGGGAAGCGGTCGGCAAGCCGGTGCAGAATGTCGCGGATCACCGCGCCGGTGGGCGACGTGATGACGCCGATCACGCGCGGCAGATACGGCAGCGGCTTCTTCCGCTCCTCGTCGAACAGGCCCTCGGCCGCGAGCTTCTTCTTGCGCTCCTCCAAGCAGCGCCATCAGCGCGCCGACGCCCGCGGGCTCCAGGCCGTCGATCACGATCTGGTACTTGGAACTGCCGGGGTAGGTCGTGATCTTGCCGGTGGCGATCACTTCCAGCCCGTCCTCGGGCTTGAAGCGCAGGCGCCCGAACACGCCCTTCCAGATCACCGCCTCGATGCGGGCGCCCTCGTCCTTGAGCGAGAAATAGACGTGGCCGGAGCTGTGCGGGCCGCGGTAGCCGGAGACTTCGCCGCGCAGCCGCACATAGGGAAACGCCTCCTCCACCGTGCGCTTGAGCGCGGCGGAAAGCTCCGAGACACTGATCTCGGGCAGATTGACGCGCGCTTCTGTGGATGCGGCCATGGGCGCTCCGCGTCTATGCGCCGATTCTATGCTACATCAGCGCGCCCGCGCGAAGTGCTTTCGGAATCTTCCCATGAAGGTACTGCTCCTCGGCTCCGGCGGACGCGAGCATGCGCTCGCCTGGAAGCTCGCCGCGAGCCCGCTCCTGACCAAGCTCTATGCGGCGCCGGGCAATCCGGGCATCGCCGAGGAAGCGGAGATCGTCGACTTGAAGATCGCCGATCACGCGGCGGTCGCAGCCTTCTGCAAGGCGAACAAGATCGATCTCGTGGTGGTCGGCCCCGAGGCGCCGCTCGTCGCCGGACTGGTGGACGATCTGGAGAAAGCCGGCATCAAGGCGTTCGGCCCCAAGGCGATCCCGGCGCAGCTCGAAGGCTCCAAGTCCTTCACCAAGCAGCTTTGCGCCGCGAACAAGATCCCGACCGCCGGCTTCGCAGAATTTCGCGATGCGGAGTCCGCCAAGACCTACGTGAAGCAGCACGGCGCGCCGATCGTGGTGAAGGCCGACGGCCTGCACGCCGGCAAAGGCGTCGTCGTCGCCATGACGCGAGACCGAGGCGCTTGCCGGCATCGATCTCGCGTTCCAGATGACCGGCAACGCCAAGACGCCGGTCGTGCTCGAGGAATTTCTCGCCGGCGAGGAGGCGAGCCTGTTCTTCCTCGTCGACGGCGAGAACGTGCTGATGCTCGCCGGCGCCCAGGACCACAAGCGCGCTTTTGACGGCGACAAGGGGCCGAACACCGGCGGCATGGGCGCCTATTCGCCCGCCCCCGTGCTCACGCCCGAGATCGAGCGCCGCACGCTCGAGGAAATCGTCAAGCCCACCGCCCGCGCGCTGGCGCGAGCCGGCACGCCCTATCGCGGCGTGCTCTATGCCGGGCTGATGATCACCGCCGACGGCCCGAAGCTGATCGAATACAACGTCCGCTTCGGCGATCCCGAATGCCAGGTGCTGATGCCGCGCCTGAAGGACGATCTGCTCACGCTCATGCTCGCCACCATCGACGGGACGCTGAACAAGGTCACCGCCCGCTGGCACGACGAGCCGGCGCTCACGGTGGTGATGGCGACCAAGGGCTATCCCGGCGAATACAAGACCGGCTCCGAGATCAAGGGGCTCGAGCGCGCCGCGCAAGTGGCAGGCGTCAAGATTTTCCACGCCGGAACCAAGCGCGACGGCGCGCGGCTCGTCGCCAATGGCGGGCGCGTCTCGAACGTCACCGCCAGCGGCAAGACCGTGACCGAGGCGCGCGAGCGCGCCTACGAGGCCATCGATCGCATCGACTGGCCCGAAGGATTCTTCCGCCGCGATATCGCCTGGCGCGCATTATCCCCCCGTCATGGCCGGGCTGAAGCGCGGTACCCGACTTGCGGGATACGGACTGGGCGCCGAGTTCCGTTGATCGTCTGGGAGCAGCGGATCACCGGGTCTCGCGACCGTCCTGCGCCGCGGGGCGGCGCCCGGGATGACGAAAAACGGATGTCATGCACAGCCCTCCCCGAACTCTTCCCCGGCTTCGAATCCCGCCTCATCGAGACGAAAGCCGCCAAGCTGTTCGCCCGCATCGGCGGCAAGGGCGCGCCGCTGTTGCTTGCTGCACGGCCATCCGCAGACCGGCGCCATGTATCACCGCATCGCGCCGGAGCTCGCCAAGCACTACACCCTCGTGATCGCCGATCTCATCGGCTATGGCGCCAGCGGCACGCCCGAGTCCGCGCCCGACCATTCGCCCTATACCAAGCGCGCCATGGCCGCCGCGATGGTCGAGCTGATGGAGAAGCTCGGGCACAAACGTTTCGCCCTTGTCGGCCACGACCGCGGCGGCCGCGTCGGTTATCGCCTCGCGTTCGATCATCCCGAACGCATCACGCGCCTTTCCGTGCTCGATATCGTCCCGACCTTTGAAATGTGGGCCGGCATGAACGCCGCGCGCGCCATGCAGGCCTATCACTGGGCCTTCCTCGCGCAGCCGGCGCCGTTTCCCGAAACGCTGATCGGCAATTCCGTCGATTTCTACTTCAAATGGATCTTCACCGGCATGCGCTGGGGCACCGACGCGAGCGTGTTCGATCCGCGCGCGGTCGAGCACTATCGCGTCAATTTCTCCGACCCCGCGCACATCCACGCTTTCTGCGAGGACTATCGCGCCGGGCAATCCACCGACGTCGAGATCGACGACGCCGACGTGAAGGCCGGCCGCAAGATCGCCTGCCCGGTGCAAGTGCTCTGGGGCGCCCGCGGCCTGCCGGCCCGCAGCGGCGGCGAGGGCATGCTCGAGATCTGGCGACGCTGGGCCCAGAACGTCGAGGGCCAGGCCATCGATTGCGGCCATTTTCTCCCTGAGGAAAATCCCGACGCGACCTTGGCCGCGCTGCTGCCTTTCCTCGCCAAGGACTGAGCGCAAACGAAATTCGCGCTATGCTGGCGCCCCGGGGAACGCAGCGATGCAGCAGATCGACCGCCAGACCGCCTTCACCGGCACCAAGGAAGTGGCGCCGGCGCTCGCCTTTCCGGTCGATCGGCTCGAGGCCCATCTGGCGCGCGAGGTGCCGGGCTTCGCCGGTCCGCTCAAGGTGACCCAGTTCAAGGGCGGCCAGTCGAACCCGACTTATCTTCTGGAGTCGCCCGCGCGCCGCTACGTGCTGCGCCGCAAGCCGCCGGGCAAGCTCTTGGCCTCCGCCCACGCGGTCGACCGCGAGTTCCGCGTCATCAGCGCGCTCTACCCGCAAGGCTTCCCGGTACCCGAGCCGATCCTCTATTGCGCCGACGAGAACGTGATCGGCACCGCCTTCTACGTCATGGGGTTCGTCGATGGCCGCTCCATCTGGGAGCCGCGCATGCCGGACGCGACCAACGCGGAGCGCACGGCCACCTACGACGCCATGAACGAGACGCTCGCGCGCCTGCACCGCTTCGATCCGAACGCGATCGGCCTTTCCGACTACGGCAAGGGCGAAAACTACATGGCCCGCCAGGTGGCGCGCTGGTCCAAGCAATACGTCGCCTCCAAGACCATGGAGATCGACGAGATGGAGCGGCTGATGCAATGGCTGCCGCTACATCTGCCGCCCGAGGGACCGGTGCGCCTGGTGCACGGCGACTATCGCCTCGACAACATGATCCTCGACCACAAGGAGCCGCGCGTGCTCGCGGTGCTCGACTGGGAGCTCTCCACGCTCGGCGATCCGCTCGCCGATTTCACCTATCACCTGATGGCCTGGGAAATGCCGCGCAGCGTGAGCGGCGCCGGCACCGGCAGCATCCGCGGCCTCGACTTGAAGTCGCTCGGCATTCCCGACCGCGACGCCTATGTGGAAATGTACTGGAAGCGCACCGGCCTCGACCCGCGCCCGCATCTGCAGCTTTATCTCGCCTACAATTTCTTCCGCATCGCCGGAATCCTGCAGGGCATCGTCGGCCGCGTGCGCGACGGCACCGCCGCCAACCAGAACGCCGCCGCCATGTCGACGCTGGTGCGGCCGATGGCGGAGAATGCGTGGAAATTCGCGCGCGAAGCCGGCGCGCGCTGAGCCATGCGCACCCCCAAGCTCCTTCGCCGCCTCTTCGGCGGGCCGCGCATTGCGCTTGCGCTCGGCTCCGGCGGCGCGCGCGGGCTCGCGCACATACCGGTGCTGGAAGCGCTCGACGAGCTTGGCGTGAAGCCGGTTCGCATAGCCGGCACGTCGATCGGCGCCGTGATCGGCGCGGCCTACGCCGCCGGCATGAGCGGCAAGGAAATCCGCGCCTTCGCCGTCGATGCGCTACGCGAGCGCGGCACATTTGTGCGCCGCCTCGTTACGCTTCAGGTCGGAATGATGCGCAAGGAGCTCAAGGATATCTTGACGTTCCGCGCGCCGCCGCCGCAGTTCGACGCCGTCCGCATCGCCGAGGAATTCCTGGCCGAGGCGCTGCCGGCGACCTTCGCAGAACTGAAAATTCCCCTTGCCGTGGTCGCGACCGACTACTGGGCGCGCCAGGAGATCGTCTTCGATTCCGGCCCGCTCCGGCCCGCGGTTGCCGCCTCCATGGCGATCCCCGGCCTCGCGCGCCCCGTCGAACTCGAAGGAAGGATTCTGATCGACGGCGGGGCGACCAATCCGCTGCCCTTCGATCTGCTGCGACGCAATGCCGATCTAGTCGTCGCAGTCGACATTACGCGCTCGCATAGCAGGCCGGATAACGGAACAATTCTCGGTGCGACCGAATCCCTGTTCGGGGCGACGGACATAATGACTTACACAATCGTGCAGGAAAAACTGAAAGCTAGCGGGCCCGACCTATTGCTGCAGCCCAAGGTAAATGCCTTCGGCGCGCTCGATTTCCTGCGCGTGGCTGCCATCCTGCGCGCGGCTGAGCCGATCAAGGCCGAGACCAAGCAGAAATTGAAGGCGTTGCTCGACGCCTGACCTCAACGACGCGCGGCGAAAAACTCCTTAAGCATCGTGGCCGAGCGCACCTCGCCGATGCCGCCATAGATTTCCGGCTTGTGGTGGCAGGTCGGCTGATCGAAG
Source organism: uncultured Alphaproteobacteria bacterium (assembly GCA_963772885.1). GTDB lineage: Bacteria > Pseudomonadota > Alphaproteobacteria > Rhizobiales > Xanthobacteraceae > JAHFPN01. Next base: position 13,402 of record CAVYZC010000005.1, read on the forward strand.
AAGCGCACGCCCGATTCGACCGCGCCGCCCTTGGGGTCGGCCGCGCCGTAATAGAGCCGCCGGACGCGCGCCAGAGACATCGTCGCCGCGCACATGGTGCAGGGCTCAAGCGTCACGTACAGATCGCACTCCGTGAGCCGCTCGGCCCGCAGCTTCTTCGCCGCTTCCCGCAGCGCCACCATCTCCGCGTGCGCGGTCGGGTCCCTGTCCGCGACCGTGTGATTGCCGGCCCGCGCGATGACCTTGCCTTCGTGCACGATGACGCAGCCGATCGGCACCTCGCCGGCCAGCGCGGCGACCCGCGCCTCGGTGAAGGCGACGTCCATGAACCCCTTGCCTCGTACGCTCGTATCCATGCCAAACCCGTGCTACGCGCGATCATTGAAGCCGGGTTCGACGTCGCACAGATGACAAATGCCCGCAAGCCGGAGCGAAATGCGTCCCTGCCCACAGAAAAGGCAGGGGAACGCATCGCCAAGGTGATCGCCCGCGCAGGCCTTGCCTCGCGCCGCGACGCCGAGGCCTGGATCGCCGCCGGCCGCGTCGCGGTCAATGGCAAGACGTTGACCAGCCCCGCCTTGAACGTCACCGCGCACGACCGCATCGTGGTGGACGGAAATCCGCTGCCGCAGCGCGAGCGCACACGCCTGTTCCGCTATCACAAGCCGCCCGGGCTGCTCACCACGAACCGCGACGACCGCGGCCGGCCGACGATCTTCGGCGCCTTGCCGCGCTCGCTGCCGCGCCTCATTTCCATCGGCCGGCTCGATCTCAACAGCGAAGGGCTCTTGCTGCTCACCAATGACGGCGGCCTCGCGCGCGTGCTGGAATTGCCCGAGACCGGGTGGCTGCGGCGCTATCGCGTGCGCGCCCATGGCCGGGTCGATCCGGCGGCGCTCGCGCGCCTGAAGAACGGCGTCACCGTCGACGGCATCGCCTATGGGCCGATCGAGGCGGCGCTCGACCGCGAGCAGGGCGCCAATGTCTGGATCAGTATGGGCCTGCGGGAAGGAAAAAACCGCGAGGTGCGGAACGTCTTGCGCCACCTCGGCCTCTCGGTGAACCGGCTTATACGCATCTCCTACGGCCCGTTCCAGCTCGGCGATCTGGGGCGCGGCGCGATCGAAGAAGTGAGCATGCGTACGCTGAAGGAGCAGCTCGGCGAACGCCTCACGCGCCTCGCCGGCAGCGATTTCGATGCGCCGCTGCGCGAAAAAGAACCCGCTTCACCTCCCCCCTTGCGGGGGAAGCCAACTCACGAAGCGGACCGGGAGGAGAGTCGCAAAAAATTCAAGCGCCGTTCACCCCCTTCCCCACCCTCTCCTCCACCAACCGGAGCGAAGGGAAGAGAGAAGAGGAAGCGCCGGGAACGTGCGCGCGACCGAGGATGAAATGCGGATCGTCGGCGGAAAATTTCGCGGGCGCGCGCTGAAAGGCCCCTCCTCCACCGCGATCCGGCCGACCGCCGACCGGCTGCGCGAGTCGATCTTCAATATCCTGGCGCACGCCTATGGCGACCCGGTCAGCGATGCCCGCGTGCTCGATCTGTTCGCCGGCACTGGCGCGCTCGGCATCGAGGCGATGTCGCGCGGCGCGCGCTTCGCGCTGTTCGTCGAGGACGCGGCCAAGGCCCGCGCGCTGATCCGCGAGAACGTCGAGGCCCTCGCACTCCCCGGCGTCACCCGCCTGTTCCGCCGCGATGCGACGAACTTGGGCGAGGCGAAGCCGGTCGAGCCCTTCGATCTCGTGTTCTGCGATCCGCCCTATGGCCATGGCTTCGCCGAGCAGGCGCTCGCCTCGGCGCGCGCCGGCGGCTGGCTCGCGCCTGGCGCGCTCGTCGTGGTCGAGGAGAAAGCGGGCGCCTTCAGTACGCCCGAAGGCTTCGAGGAAATCGAGCGGCGCGCGTATGATGATACGGAGTTCACGATTCTCCGTGCTAGTTGAGAAGCGTCCAAGTCCCACCACTACGAGCTTTCTTCAATTTCTTTTTGTGCTGTAGTACTTGGCCCGCCCATCTCATGTCGTATTGCCACGTATAAAAAAGATCGCCCGAGTCGCGCAGTTCTTTCTCGTGACCATTCCAAATTTCCCTCGCGATTTCCGCCACTTTCCCCTGTCCACCAAGCTTGCGAAGCGCTTCCACAACGTAGCCTTGAAGGTCGGCACGATGAATGGCCATTGCACTATCTCCTTCCAAATAATTTCTCGATATCGGCGAGCTTGAGCTCGACATACGTCGGCCGGCCGTGATTGCACTGGCCGGCATAATCGGTGCCTTCCATGGCGCGCAGCAGCGCGTTCATCTCCTCGGGCCGCAGCCGCCGCCCGGCGCGCACCGAGCCGTGGCAGGACATGGAGGACGCGACCGCGAGCAAGCGCCGCTCCAAGGGCAGCGAGCTGTCCCATTCGGCCATGTGCTCGGCGAGATCGCGCACGATGCCGGCAACATCGACGTCACCCAGAAGCGCCGGTACTTCCCGCACCAGCACCGCACCGGGCCCGAAGGCTTCGACGACGAGGCCGAGCTTTGACAATTCCTCCGCCCGCTCATTGAGCGCCGCGGCGTCGGCCGGATCGAGTTCGACCACGGCGGGCACCAGCAGCATCTGCCGCGCCACGCCATCGCGCTCGATCGCGACCTTGAGCTTCTCGTAGACCAGCCGCTCGTGCGCCGCGTGCTGGTCCACCAGCACCAGGCCGTCCTTGGTCTGCGCCACGATATAGGTCTCGTGCAGCTGCGCGCGGGCGGCGCCGAGCGGATTGTCTAATACCTCGGACGCGGGCGGCGCGGCGGACGCGCGGGCGTCGGCCGAAGGTGCTGCGAATTCCTCGAACCCGGCTTGTTCGTTCTCGGAGAATCCCGCGGGCGGCGCGGCCGGGCCGCGCCAGTTCGCGCCTCGGCCGTTTCGCCGGGCAAACGAGGAAAAGCGCGTCGCTCCCGTGGTCGCCGAGCGCCGAGCGCCCTCGCCGAGCGCATCCTTGAGCGCCCGCACCAGCAGCCCGCGTATGAGGCCCGGATCGCGGAACCGCACCTCGGTCTTGGCTGGATGGACGTTCACATCCACCTCGCCCGGATCGAGCGTGATGAAAAGCGCCACCACCGGATAGCGCCCGCCGTGCAACAGATCTGCATAGGCCGCGCGCACCGCGCCCAAGAGCACCTTGTCCCGCACCGGCCGGCCGTTGACGAACAGATACTGTGAGAGCGAATTCGCCCGCGCGAACGTCGGCAAGCCGGCGAGACCCGAGACGCGCGCGCCCTCCCGCTCGCCCTCGACCGGCACCGCATTGTCGCGCAGCTCCGCGCCGAGCACGTCGGCCATACGCAGAAGCCGGCCGTCCATGTTGTCTCGCTGCGCAGTGTAAGTGACCGGCGCGCGGTCCTCGGCCACCAGCGTGAACGCGACGTCGGGCCGCGCCAGCGCCAATCGCCGCACGGCTTCGATCGCCGCGGCGTTCTCCGCCCGCTCGGATTTGAGGAACTTGAGCCGCGCCGGCGTGGCATAGAACAAGTCCCGCACCTCGACCCGCGTGCCCGGCCCGAGCGCGGCCGGCCGCACCGCCGATTTCTTCCCGCCCTCGACGCGGATTTCCGAGGCGCTGAAAGCGTCCCGCGTACGCGTCACGATCGAAAGCTTCGCCGCGGCGCCGATCGAGGGCAGCGCCTCGCCGCGGAAGCCGAGCGTCCGCACCGCAAGAAGATCGTCGTCCGGCAGCTTCGAGGTCGCGTGGCGCTCGACCGCCAGCGTAAGGTCCGCCGGTGTCATGCCGACGCCGTCGTCGGTGACGCGCACCAGCCGCGAGCCGCCGCCGGCGAGCACCACTTCGATGCGCCCGGCCCCGGCGTCGAGCGCGTTCTCGACCAGCTCTTTGACGGCCGAAGCCGGCCGCTCCACCACCTCGCCGGCGGCGATGCGGTTGACGACGGCTTCAGAGAGCTGACGGACGGGCATGGCAAATAACTTTGTGCGAGTCGGATCCGGCGCGACTCTAGCGCCGCTGCCGACCGCCCGCGAGTGCAGCAACCCTCCCCCTCACCCGCCGCAAGTCGGGTTCACCCGACTTGCGCTATTTCTTGCCAAACTCGGGCTAGCCCGAGTTTGGTTGCTTCGCCCTCCCCACCCTCTCCCCCTCCCGCAATTGCGGGAGGGGGAGAGGGAAGAGGGATGCCGACCCCGGATTTAATCCGGGGGAGGCATCCCGAGGGTGAGGGGTGGGCCGAATAATCCGCAGAGCGAGTGGCTTAGGCGCCGGTGGAGAGATAGCGCTTGGCGAGCCGCTTTCCGTCCTCGACGCCCGGCTGGGTGAACGGATCGACGCCGAGCAGCTGGGCGGCGAGGATCGTTTCCAGCATAAAATGCATGAGCAGCGCGCCGAGCGAGCGCGCGTCCAGGCGGTCCACATGGATCGCCCGCACCGGACACTGTTCGGCTGCGAGCGTTTCGATAATAGCCCGGCCCTGGGCCGCGACGAGATCGCCGACGCTCTTGCCGCCGAACCCCGACTCTCCCGCTTTACTTGCAAGCTGCGGGTCGATTTTCGGCCCGCGCCCGACCGCGCCCGTGGTCACCACCGTGAAGAGCTTGTCGCGCGGGCCGCCGAGATAAAGCTGCAGCTGGCTGTGCTGGTCCACCGGGCCGAGCGCCGCCAAGGGCGTCGTACCCTTGCCGTCCTTGCCCAGACTCTCGGCCCAGAGCTGCACCCACCACTTGGTGAAACGCTCGAGCCGGTCGGCATAGGCCATCAGCACGGTGATGTTCTTGCCGCTTTCGGCCGCGGCGACGCTGAGCGCCGCGCCCTGCGCGGCCGGCACGTCGGCGGGCAGCTCTTTCTCGATCACCGGCGCCAACGTCTGCCGCGCGCCATCGCGGATCGCCCCGGCATCGAGGCCGAGCACGAGCGCAGGCAACAGCCCCACATTGGACAGCACCGAGTAGCGCCCGCCGATCGCGCGATCGTGTTCGAGCATGACGGCGCCGGTGCCCGACAGCAGATCGCGCAGGCCGTTGCGGCGGCCCGGGCCGGCCGGCTCGGTGAGGCCGAACAGATGATCGCCCAGCTTCTTCACGCCGGCGGCCTTGAGCGCGGCCATCGCCGCCATCGTCTGCATCAGCGTCTCGGCTGTGCCGCCGGACTTGGAGATGGCGACGAAGCGCGTGGTCTTGAGCGGCAGGTGCTGCAGCGCCGCGCCGAGCGTGATCGGATCGAGATTATCGAGGAAATGCACCCGCGGTTCCTTGCGCAGCGCCGAAAGGCCCTGCACGCCGAAATCGCCGAGCTGCGCGAGCGTCTGGCCGCCGAGGCTCGACCCGCCGGTGCCGAGGAACACGATGTCGGTTCCTTCCTGCAGCTTCTTCGCCACGGCCTCGAGCGCCTCAAGATCGTCCTTGCGCTCGGGCAGGCGCAACAGCGGCATCGTGCGCTGCTCGTAAGCCGTGCGCAGCTCCGCGAGTCCCTCCTCGGTGCGCAGCAGCGTCTCCCCGAACGCCTTGTCCGGGACGCCGCCCTCGCCGATCTTGCCGGCCAGCGCGCGATCGATCGATTGCTTGTAGAGCATGCGAATCTCCGGGCCGTCACATAGCACGCGCCGCCACCTCGCGCGCGAGTTCCTGCCGCTTGGTGACAATAGAGGCCGCGACGACGTCACCGAAGCGCTTGGTCACGCGCTCGAAACGGATCAGCCGCGCGGGCTCAATCCGCGGCCGCGCTCAGTGCGCCGGCGCGGCGACCTCGAGCCGCGGACGGCGCACGAGCACTACGAGCACCGCACACAAGCTGAAGATGACCGCCAAGAGCAGGAACACGTCGGCGAAAGCGAGCACCAGCGCTTCCCGGAACACGAGGCTAGAGAGCCGCTTGATCGCCGCCTGCTCGGCGTTGGAGCCGAGGAAAGGCGAGAAGCGCTCGGTAAGACCCGCGAGCGCCTCGTCGGCCGCGGTGCGGCCCCAGGTCACGTGCTCGCGCAGCCGGAGAATGTGCAGATCTGTGCGCTGGTTCAGAAACGTGTTGATGCCCGCGAGCCCGAACGCGCCGCCGATATTGCGCACGGTGTTGAACAGGCCGGCCGCGTTCTTCAATTGATCGGGCGGTAGCGTGCCGAGCGCCAACAGATTGATCGGCACCATGCAGAACATGAGCGACAGGCCGCGCATCACCTGCGGCAGCATCAGCTCCCAGAATCCCCATTGGTTGGTGATCGGCACGAGCTCGACGCAGGACAGCACGAAGCCCGCGAACCCGGCGCCGATCAGGTAGCGCGGGTCCATCTTGCGAGCGAGTGTGCCCGCGATCGGCGCCGCCACGAACATCGCCGCGCCCGTGACGAACATGGTCTCGCCGACCTGCAGCGCATTGAAGCCGCGTACGCGCGCGAGGAACAGCGGATAGAGATAAGTCAGGCCATAGAGCCCGATGCCGAGCACGAAGGTAAGCAGCGACCCCACCGCGAAATTGCGGTCGCGATAGGCATGTAGGTCGACGATCGGAACCGGGGCGCTGAAGGTACGCCAGAAGAAGATGACTGCGCCCACGGCGCTGAGCACTGCGAGAAAGGCGATGGTGTTGGAATCGAACCAATCGTCGACCGGGCCTTGCTCCAGCACGTATTCGAGACTGCCGAGAAATACGGCGAGCGCGGCCAGGCCCAAGACGTCAAGGCGCTTCAGGAGCCCGTATTCCGGCTCGTCGAAATCGATCAGCGTCCAGGCGATCACCGTGGCGATCGTGCCCGGCACCACGTTGACCAGAAACAGCCAGTGCCAGGAAAAAAGCTCGGTCAGATAGCCGCCGATCGTCGGCCCGATCGTCGGCGCCAGCGTGACCGTGAGCCCGATCACCGCCATCACCGGCCCCATCACCCGGCGCGGAAAGATCGTATAGGCCGCGGCCATGGCCGTCGGAATCATGCCGCCGCCGATGAAGCCCTGCAGCGCGCGATAGACGATCATCTCGTTGATCGTCGTCGCCGTGGCGCATAGCACGCTCGCTAGCGTGAAGCCGGCGGCCGAGATCGTGAACAGCACCCGAGTCGAGAGCGCCCGCGCCAGGAAGCCCGAGAGCGGGATCATCACCACTTCGGCGACGAGATAGCTCGTCTGCACCCAGGCGATTTCCTGCGGCGCCGCGGAAAGGCCGGCCTGGATCTCGGCCAGCGACGAGGCGACGATCTGGATGTCCAGAATCGCCATGAACATGCCGAAGATGAGCGCAGTGAAGGCGACGAACCGGCGGAGAGTTACCTTCGGTTCGGGCAGCGCGCCGGGATAAGCGGCGACGTCGCTCACGGCGCGGAACGCGTATCGACGGTCGCCACGACCGAGAGGCCGGAGACCAGCGGCCGTTCGCCGGCCGACTTGATGCGGATGCGAACCGGCACCCGCTGCACGATCTTGGTGAAGTTGCCGGTCGCGTTCTCCGGCGGGAGCAGGCTGAACAGCGCGCCCGAAGCCGGTGCCAGGCTTTCCACCACCCCTTCGAGCGGGTGGCCGGGATCCGAGTCGAGCACGAGCGTCGCGGACTGGCCGGGGCGAATGAGCGCCAGTTGCGTCTCCTTGAAATTAGCGTCGACATAGAAGCTGTCGGCCGGGACGATCGCCATGAGCCGCTTGCCGGGCGCCACGTAGTCGCCGCTTTGCACCGACTTGTTGCCGATGACGCCGTCGAACGGCGCGTGAATCACGGTCGCCTCCAGGTCGCGCGCCGCCTTGGCGAGCACCGCCTCCAGCTCCTTGCGCGCCCGCTCGGCTTCGAATTTCTGCGCCTTCAGCACTTCGAGATTGGCTTCGGCCGCGGCGAGCGACGCGCGCGCCTGATCGACGCCGGCGACAGTGCGGTCGCGGTTCGCCCGCGCGGCGTCGAGCGCGGCGCGGCTTGCGAAACTATTGGCGGCGAGCGTCTGCGTACGCTCGAAGTCGGCGCTCGCGCGGGTCGCGTCGGCTTGCGCGGCGACGATTCCGGCTCGCCCCAGATCGACTGCCGCCGCGCCGGCCACGATCTGCTGTGAGAGGCGTGCGATCGTCGCATCCTGGGTCGCCAGCCGTGCCTCGGCCTGCGCCACGGCGATCTTGTAGTCGCCGTCGTCGAGCACGACCAGTACGTCGCCGGCCTTCACGCGCACGTTGGCCTGCGCCGGCACCTGCGCCACGTAGCCGGGCACGCGCGGCGCGATGATCGACATATCGGCGCCGACATAAGCGTTGTCGGTGGAAACCAGGAAGCGGCCTACGAACCAGTAATTCAATCCCCACCAAAGCGCGCCCACGAGCGCCACGATTGCGACGGCGAAAATAAGGATGCGCCTGCGGCCGAGACCGCCCGGCTGTTGCGGGCCGCTGGCGCCTGCACCTTCACCGCTCTGCGAGATCGTGGCCGCGCCGCGCTCGGCGGTCGGAGCGCCTGCGGGTTTCGGTCCGCGCGCGGAAGGCTTCGCGCGCGCCGACGGCGCCGGCGCCGGCGCGATCGGGGTCGGCTCTTCTTCCGGCTTGCGAACGGCGTCCACGATGCATACTCCCGCGCGCTGGATACTCGCGATAGGCGAAAAAATGCCTAACCGCAGCCGTGAAACTTCGCCCATCGTACGAACGGTATTGACCGAACCGTACGGTCATTTTTTTCTTGACATAAAGCAATTCAGGGATCAAATCAACATCGAACCGAACCGTTTGGTTCATTTTTTCAGTACCACCCGGAGTCAAAGAGGCCAATGGCCAAACTGGCACTTGCCGAGCGTGCACCGTCGGAAACCGGCTCCGCCCCGGGGCCCGAGAAACGGCGGCAGATTCTCGAGGGCGCCCGCGAGGTCTTCCTCGCCCGCGGCTTCGATGCCGCCAGCATGGGCGACATCGCCGCGGCGGCCGGCGTCTCCAAGGGCACGCTCTACGTCTATTTCGAGAACAAGCAGAAGCTGTTTGCCGCACTCGTCGCCGAGCAGTGCCGGCAGACGGCCGAGCGCGCATTCGTTCTCGACGCGGTGGATCAGGATGCGCGCGCCGCGCTCACCAAGCTCGGCAAGAGCTTCATCGACGGCCTGACCCGCCCACAGCACGTGGCGACCATCCGCATCGTGACGGCGGTCGCCGGCAAGCTGCCGGAGCTCGGCCGCATCTTCCTCGATTCCGGTCCGCGCGCCGGCGCCGCGCGGCTCTCCGACTGGCTGCGCGCCAAGATCGCGCGCGGCGAACTCAAGATCAGCGATGTCGAGCTCGCCGCCTGGCAGTTTCTTTCGCTTTGCCAGGGCCCGGTGCTGGCGCCGATCATCCTGGGCGGCGAATCGCGGCCGTCGGATGCGCGCATAAACGAAGTGGTAGCCAGCGCCGTCGACGTCTTCCTCGCCGCCTATAGCCGCCGCTGAGCGCGACGCTCAGCGCGCGCGCGCCGCTACCGCGTCGACGTTTCCAAGCACGGCCTTGAGCGCGGTAACCTCGGCCGGATTCGCCGCGAGCCCGAGCTTGGTGCGCCGCCACAGCACGTCTTCGGCGGTGCGCGCCCATTCCTCGCGGCGCAGATAGTCGAGCTCGACCGCATGCAGATCGCCGACGATGCGCGGGCCGAGATCTTCGGCACGTTTGGCGTGTTCCAGGAACTTCCGCGCCCGCGTGCCGTAGGTACGCGCCAGCCGCCGCGCCTGCGGCCCGGCAAGATACGAGTGCGTCTGCAATAGCTCGGCGACGAAGCCGTCGACCCCGCCGGCGCCGAGATCGCCGCCGGGCAATGGCGCTTCATGCGTCCAGGCCGGCCCCAGCACGAACCATGACTTGAGCCGATCGACCACATTGGCGGCGACGCGCCGGTAGGTCGTGAGTTTTCCGCCGAAGATGGAGACCAGCGGCGCTTCGCCATAGTCCCCGTCGATCTCGATCTTGTAGTCGCGCGCGGTGTCGGAATCCCGGGTCGAGCCGTCGTCCACCAGCGCCCGGACGCCGGCGAAATTCCACACGATCCGCGACGGCTCGACGCTGGCGCGGAAATAATCGCCGACCGCGCGGCAGAGATAGAGAATTTCCTCGGTGCTCGCCGCCACCTCGGCGGGATCGCCGGAGACGGCGATCTCGGTCGTGCCGATCAGCGTGAAGGCGTCGGCGAACGGGACGGCGAAAATCACCCGCTCGTCGAAATTCTGCAGCAGATATCCGCGGTCGTGCGCCTGCAGCCGCGGCACCACGATGTGGCTGCCCTTGACCAGCTTGAGCGGGGTCTTGAGCGGACGCCGCGCCACGTTCTCGACGAAATGGCCGGCCCAGGGACCCGCGGCATTGGCGAGCGCGCGGGCCGAGACGGTTTCGCGCTGGCCGTCGGTCTGCAGCACGAGCTTCCAGCGGCCGTCCTCCCGCCGCGCCGCCGCGCAGCGCGTGCGCGTGCGCACCACGGCCCCCTTTTCGCGCGCGCCGATCGCATTGGCGATCACCAGCCGCGCGTCGTCGGTCGCGCAATCGGAAAATTCGAAGCCGGTATGGAACCCGCGCTTGAGCGGCGCGCCGGCCGGATCGTCGGCCAGATCGAGCACGCGGCTCCGCGGCAGCACGCTCGCCCCGCCGATCCAGTCATAAAGCTTGAGGCCGATTCTCAGCATGAAAGCCGGCCGCATGCCCGGCACGTGCGGCAGCACGAGCCGCAGCGGGTGCACCAGATGCGGCGCGAGCTTCAACAGAAGCTCCCGCTCCGCCAGACACTCGTGCACCAGGCGAAAGGCGAAATGCTCGAGATACCGCAGGCCGCCGTGGATCAGCTTGGTCGAGGCCGAGGAGGTCGCCGAGGCAAGGTCGCCCTGCTCGACCAGCAACACCGAGAGCCCGCGGCCGGCGGCGTCACGCGCGATGCCGCAGCCATGGATGCCGCCGCCGATCACCGCGATGTCGTAATCCGCCATGGATTCCCCGGCCGCTCATTCGAGCATGCCTGCGCTAGATGTATACAGCGTCAAGGCGGGATTGCGGCCGTTCGTCACAGAAACCGGCACACGTCGTCGATCACGGGATCATGACGCAGGTTTCAACGGCAGTAGGTGATCCGGCAAACTTGACCGCGCGGTGTGCGGACCGCGCATTCTCTCAATGCCCGGCGCCTTGCGACGCTCTGAGAATCGCTGCTGCCCCAGCCATACGCGCGCGGGCTATCCGCGCGGCAGTACCACGCCGAAGCCTCCGACGGCATGAACGAAAGCACGAACAGAACGATAGCGAATGAAGCCAAAAGTTTCAACATTTTCGCCCCCACCAAGAATTCGACTTGCTGAAAATTCTATACCCGTTCGCTGCGCGCGTCATGCCGCAGCACGGCAACTCGAACGGGCCGTCCACGTTTACTTCAAGTGCGCTCGATCGCGATGGCCACACCCTGCCCGACTCCAACACACATCGTCGCAAGCGCGCGCTTGCCGCCCATCTCTTCGAGCGCGTGCAACGCGGTGCCGGTGATGCGGGTGCCGGACATGCCCAGCGGATGCCCGAGCGCGATGGCACCGCCGTTCGGGTTCACGTGGGCCGCGTCGTCGGCAAGCCCAAACCCACGCATGCAGGCGAGCGACTGGCTGGCGAAGGCTTCGTTGAGCTCCACTACGTCGAAATCCTTCACCTTGATGCCGAGCCGCGCGATCAACTTCTCCGTGGCAGGGATTGGGCCGATGCCCATGATGCGCGGTGGCACGCCGGCGCTCGCCAGACCGAGCACGCACGCGCGCGGCTTCAGCCCGTATTTCTTCACCGCCTCTTCCGAGGCAAGCAACATCGCCGCCGCGCCGTCGTTGACGCCCGAGGCATTGCCCGCGGTGACCGTGCCCGGATTGCGGAACGGAGTCTTCAGCCTGGCGAGCCCTTCGAGCGTGGTGTCGGCGCGCGGATGCTCGTCCTTGTCGACCTTCACCGGCCCGGCCTTGCCGCCCGGCACTTCGACCGCCACGGTCTCGGCGGCGAAATAGCCCCGCTTCTGCGCCGCCACCGCGCGCTGCTGCGAGCGCAAGGCGAACTTGTCCTGATCCTCGCGCGAGACCTGGAATTCCTCGGCCACGTTTTCGCCGGTCTCCGGCATCGAGTCGACGCCGTATTGCGCCTTCATCAAGGGATTGATGAAGCGCCAGCCGATCGTGGTGTCGAAAATCTCCGCCTTGCGCGAAAACGCCTCATCGGCCTTGCCCATGACGAACGGCGCCCGCGACATGGATTCCACGCCGCCGGCGATCGCGAGCTCGATCTCGCCCGCCTTGATCGCCCGCGCGGCCATGCCGATCGCCTCCATGCCCGACGCGCAGAGCCGGTTGATGGTCGCGCCCGGAATCGAAGCGGGCAGCCCGGCAAGCAGGAGCGCCATGCGCGCCACGTTGCGGTTGTCTTCGCCGGCCTGGTTGGCGCAGCCGAGATAGACTTCGTCGAGCTTCGACCAGTCGACCTTGCCGTTGCGTGCCATGAGCGCCTTGAGCGGAATCGCGGCGAGGTCGTCGGGCCGCACCTTGGCGAGCACCCCGCCATAGCGGCCGATCGGCGTGCGGATGAAGTCGCAGATGAATGCTTCGCGGGTCATCGCTGGATCCTCTAGGTCATCATACGCGGAACTATCTTCCCCCTCACCCTCGGGGCTGCGCCGCTCGAGTTCAATACTGTCGTCCTGGCGGAAGGCGTGGTGCCGGCTTTCCTCCCCTCGCCTCGCGTTGGCAGCGTAAGCTGTAGGCGGTCCGTGCGGCGACCGGGCCATTGGGATACGCTTGGTGCGCCTTGAGGGCGCACTCCGCGACGATTTTGCTCGCCACAGCGCCCGCGGGGTTCGAAATCATCAGCAAAAGACCGGCGGCCAGAGCCGCGGTAATTAGAGAATGACCAGTGCTGCTCCACCCCGGCATCGAGTCGTCTTCTTGATCACGAGTCCCAAGCACTGCACATTAATTGCAGCAGGGAGCGCCGCCATGACGAATATCAAAACTACGCGATGTTCGCCTCTTGGCACAAAGCGTACCCGATACCCGCCGAATAGATGCGCCAGACTTACCCCGGCCGCCCCGCCGGCTCGAAGCCGGTGACGAGCCGCCCGAGCGGCGTAGCGAACGGCGAGCGCTCGCGCGAAAGATGCGTGCCGAAGCCCTTGGCGCCCACGAGCTTGCCGTCGCGCACAATGACCTTGCCGCGCACCATGGTGAGCACCGGCCAGCCGGTCACCTCGCGGCCCTCGTAGGGCGTGTAGTCGCAGGCGTCGTGCAGCACCGCGCGCGAGATCGTCACGCGCCGCTCCGGGTCCCACAGCGCGATGTCGGCGTCGGAGCCGACCGTGATCGTGCCCTTCCTCGGATAGAGCCCGTAGGTCTTGGCGTGGTTGGTGGAGGTGAGCTCGACGAAACGCTCGAGCGAGATGCGCCCCTGCTTCACGCCCTCGGAAAACAGAATCGGCAGCCGCGTCTCGACGCCGGGAATGCCGTTCGGCACGAAGCGGAAGCTCTGCCGCCCGCGCGGATGCTGCTTGCCCTGCTCGCCCTCGTAGCGGAACGGGCAATGGTCCGAGGAGAACACCGCGAAGATGCCCTGCTCCAATCCCTCCCAGCACGCTTGCTGGCTGGCCAGATCGCGCGGCGGCGGGCTGCACACGTGCTTGGCGCCCTCCATGTCCTGGCCTTCGAGGTCCTTTTCGGTGAGCAGCAGATATTGCGGGCAGGTCTCGCCATAGACCTTGAGGCCGCGCCCCTGCGCGCGCGCGATTTCTTCCATGGATTGGCGGTTCGACACGTGCACGATCATCACCGGCACGTCGATCAGCTCGGCGAGCGAGATCGCACGATGCGTGGCCTCGCGCTCGACCACGATCGGCCGCGACAGCGCGTGCGCGGCCGGTTTGGTTTTCCCCGCGCGTTCCAATCGCTCGGTCAGAAACCGGATCGCGTCGTCGTTCTCCGCATGCACCATCACGAGCGCGCCGGTCTCGCGCGCCACCGAGAGCACTTCGAGGATTTCGCGGTCGTTCAGCTTCAGCGCCTCGTAGGTCATGAAAATCTTGAACGAGGTGTAGCCGTCGGCCACCAGCGCCGGCAGCTCCTGCCCGAGCACGTTCTCGCTCGGGTCCGAGATCACCAGATGAAAGCTGGTGTCGACGTAGCACTGGCCCGCGGCCTTCGCGTGATATTCCTTCAGCGCCTGACGCAGGCCCTTGCCCTTTTCCTGCATGCAGAAGGGCATCACCAGCGTATTGCCGCCGAACGCCGCCGAGCGCGTGGCGGATTCGAAATTGTCCGCCATCACGATGCCGGGCGCGCTCGCCTGCGCGATATGCACGTGGCTGTCGATGCCGCCGGGCAGCACCAAGAGGCCCGCGGCGTCGATCGTCTCGGCGGCGTCGCCGAGATTCTCGCCGAGCGCCGCGATGCGGCCGTCCTTGATGGCGACGTCGCAACGAGCGGTACCGTTCTCGGTAGCGACCGTTCCATTCTTGATCAGGACGTCGAATTTCGCCATCTCTACTGCTTCTTTCCGTCGGCGCCGAATTGCTTCAGGTACGCGATCACGTCCTCGATATCGCCCTGCTTCGGCAGGCCGGCGAATTCCATCTTGGTGCCGGGGATCGCGGCCTTGGGGTTCTTCAGATAATTGGCGAGCGTCGCCTCGTCCCACACGAACTTCGAGTTCCTGTTGGCGTCGGTGTAGTTGTAGCCGGGATAATTGCCGGCCGGCCGGCCGATCAGTCCGTTCAGGATCGGCCCGACCTTGTGCTGCGCGCCATCGCCCACCGCGTGGCACGGCAGACACTTGCGGAACACGCGCTCGCCGGCGGCCGGATCGGCGGCGAGCGCCGCGGCCGGGTGCACTGACAAAAAGAACAGGATCGTCAGCGTGCGACGCATTGCCGCCTCGTTAAGAAATGCAGCAGAATATTTCACGATCGAGGTTCTAGCAGCGCGAAACTTGCCGCGTCTATGGCGCAAGTGCGGCATGCGTTGCGCCCGCAACGTTCTGTCACCAAGCGTGATTTCGCCGCCACCTTCAGAACGCATCGGCCGGTCACTCAGCCGCGTCGCGCGGAAGCGCCGCCGCGCGACTCGTGTCAACAGCCATGAAGGAGCCGAGATGATCGGCAAGTTCCTACGTTCAAGTTCCGCGCTTCTGCTTATCGCGCTCGCTCTGCAGTCGCCTGCCCTCGCCTATCCTGGCGACATGAATCCTGAGCGCCTCGGGATCGGCACGTCCGCCATCGGCGCGACGTGGGGCGCACCGAGCTGGCTCGCCATCGCCGAGAGCTACAAGGGGACCAATCCGACGCACAAGAACTCTCTCTGGTGTGCCGATTTCATGAACCTCGTGCTGGCGCAGAGCGGCGCCAAGACCAGCAAGTCGAGCATGGCCCGCTCGTTCACCAATTACGGCACGCGCCTCTCCGGCCCGCAGATCGGCGCCATCGCCGTTTTCGCGCGCGGTAAGTTCGGCGGCCACGTCGGCATCGTCAAAGGCATCGATGCGCGCGGCAATCCGATCATCATCTCCGGCAATCACGGCCGGCGCGTCGGCGAAGGCACCTATCCGCGCAATCGCGTCATCGCCTACGTCTGGCCGAGCTGAAGTTTCATCGACGGGGGCCGCTGCTCCGGCAGCGGCCCTCGGCCTCCGCATACTGCCGCGGCGGACAATACGTGCTAAGCCAAAAACTGTTCGCGGCTCTTGGAAGCGATCGATGCGCGTTGCTGTGCTTGGCGCCGGGCTGCAAGGCGTCTGCGTCGCTCTCGAATTGGCCGCCCGTGGCGTACGCGTCGACCTGTTCGACAAGAACGCCGACTGCGTCACCCAAGCTTCCGCCCAGAGCGAAGGCAAGATCCATTTAGGCTTCGTCTACGGAAACGATCGGTCGCGGCGGACCGCCCTTATGATGGTGCGCGGTGCATTGTCGTTCGCGCCGCTCTTGCGCCGCTGGATCGGCTCCAAGATCGACAAGGTCCCCGTCTCATCGCCGTTCCAGTACCTCGTGCATGCGAATAGCATGTTGACGATCGACGAAGTGCGCGCCCATTTCGAAGTCATGCCGGAATATCGTCGGCGAATGCGCGGCAGATGGGTCAGGCGGGTATTTCGGGCAAGATTTGCATGCGCCGTCACGTGAATTGTCTCACGCCGAGCTGGCCGCCGCCTTCGATACCCGTCGCGTCCGCGCGGCTTTTCAAACGCCTGAGATCGCCATCGACCCCGAGGCGCTCGCGGCGATTCTGCGCGTCCATGTCCGGACGATCCCCGAGATCAGCCTGCGATTGCGAGCGACCGTGAACGCGGTCGCGCGACGCGACGAGCGCATTACGGTCGAGTTCGAATCGGCGGGCGTACAGTGACCGCGAGGACTATGATCACGTGGTCAACGCTTTGTGGGACGGGCGGCTCGCCATCGACGCCTCGCTTGGCCTCGTCCCGCAGCGGCCCTGGCTCTGGCGCGTGAAGCATTTCCTCCGGGTGCGCGCGCCCGGACACGGCGCAGCTCTGCCCTCTGCCACGATCGTGCTTGGACCATTCGGCGATATCGTGAACTACGGCCAAGGAGACTTTTTCCTCTCATGGTACCCAGCCGGGTGCATCGGACGCTCGACCAGCATCAAGCCGCCGGCTTGGCCGCTTCCGCCCGATGCGACGACTGCTGCGGCGATCCGTGCAGGCATCCGGGCCGGACTCGCCGAGATCGTTCCCGGAATTGCGGAAATTTCGAACAACAATGCGGAAGCGAGCGAGCTTAAAGGCGGTATCATCTTCGCTTGGGGAGCGGTCGACATCGATGAGCGAAACAGCGGCTTGCACGAGCGGTTCGAGATCGGCGTTACCTCGCACGGCCGTTATCATTCGGTCGACACCGGCAAGTACACGACCGCTCCGCTTTTCGCCGAGCAGGTGGTAGGCCGTATTCTCGCTTCGCGTTGAAGGGTTGCCGCTTGAGCCGAACTCCGCGCATCACGATCGGTATTCCGGTCTTCCGTGGCGAGACCCTCGTCGCCGACGCTTTGCGCTCGGTCGAGGCGCAGACCTTCCGAGACTTCAAAGTCATCATCTCGGTCGACGGCGGCGACGAACGCTCGGCCGCCGCATGCCGCCCGTTCGAGCGCGATCCGCGCTTCCGCGTCGTAGTCCAGAACGAGCAGCTCGGCTGGGCCGGCAATATCAACTGGCTGGTCGGCCAGACTGACACCGAATTTTTTCAATATGTCGCCCAGGACGACAGGATCGATCCAGCCTGTCACGAAACTCTGATCGCCCACGCCGATCAGAACCCGCAAGCACTCATCGTCGCGTCCGATGTGATGGTTTTCGGGGAAAGGAAGCTGCTGCAGAACGACCCGCCGCTTCCGGGTTCGTCGTTTGATCGGGTCGTTGCGCAGTTGAGCTACGGCCGCTCAACACCGCACTACGGTCTGATCCGGACCGCCGCCTTGCGGGCGGTGCCGCCGCTCTTGGTGGATCGATTCAACAGTGCGCTCGAGTACTTCGTGCTGATCATGAACATCACACGCATCGGGGAGATTCATTTCGTCCCCCGGGTTCTCTACTTCAAGCGCTTACATGCGGCGTCGACAGGCCACAAGATCAGAAAATGGGAGCCGGGGTATCTTCGTGCCGCGTGGATCAATTCCTGGGTTCGCCTCGTAGCTGCCGCATGGCCTGCCGTGAACACGAAAGACGAGGCACGCACGCTGCTCACGGTCGCCTTGTCGCAGGTCGTCTCACCCCGTTCCGGTTATGAATTCTTCCTTCACACCGACCTGATGTCGACGCGAGAGCGACGGCAGATGTCGGAAGATCTGATGACGGCGATCGAACGAGAACCCGGCCTTGATGTTACTTCCGTCTTCGCGGGCGACTGGCCTAAGTTCCGGGCACACTGTCTCGCTGAGGCCAATGTTCGCCGCTCCTTAGCCGAGTGGTTGCGTGCCTGGAAGCGTCACCCAGGCAAGATGCTGCGGCGTCAATTCTCGGGTACGGCACGCTGATGCCATCGGCGCCTGTTGGAGCCTGCCTAGGACTAATTCTCGATTGTATTGAATTGAAGTGGTGCCCAGGGACAGAATCGAACTGCCGACACCGTGATTTTCAGGCCAATGCTTTCAGAGTAATCGCAACGGGTTAGACGAGCAAAAAGTGTCTAACCGCGAAACAAGCATCAACAAGATAGAACAGATTTGTCTAACGCCGAGCACACTTGGCATGCTGCGCTATGTAGTCCGCTTTGTGCCAATAGCGGACATCAGTCCACAAATGTGCCAAAGGTCTAGGCAGCGAGCACCCTGGAACCCGCGATCGATCACAATTCCCCTCTTCCTGCTCAAAGCTGACGCGCAGGTCTCGAAGCACCTACCTCTCGATAATCGCTCAGCTCGAGTCGGCGGTCCGGTATCCAATACCGCTCTCGGTCACGATGACCCGCGGATCATCAGGCGTTTCCTCGATCTTCTGCCGGAGATGCCCGATATAGACGCGAAGGTATTGCGTGTCTTCAGTGTGCGCGGGTCCCCAAACGGCGGTGAGAATTTGGCGGTGGGTCAGAACCTTGCCCGGATGACGCGCGAGAAACGAAAGCAGCTCAAATTCCTTCGGAGTGAGTTTGACCTCCTGGCCGCTCCTGGTCACGTGATGCCGCACATTGTCGATCTCGAGATTTCCCACCTTGAGGACGGGCGTTTCCGCATGTCGCTGCATGCGGTGCCGTAGTGCGGTTCGCATCCGGGCCATCAGCTCGCCGACGCCGAACGGCTTGTTGACGAAGTCGTCGGCGCCGAGGTCTAGCGCCTCGATCTTCTCGGCTTCGCGGTCGCGCGCCGAAAGCACAACGATAGGAACATCGGACCACTGGCGCACCTGCCGGATCACGTCCTTGCCATCACCATCCGGCAGGCCGAGGTCCAGTACGACAACGTCGGGCGCCTCGGCCGCGATCCGCTTGGTTGCCTCGGCGACCGTTCCGGTCGTCTCCATTTCGTAGCCATTGGCTTCAAGCGCCGGTTTGAGGAACCGCGCGATGGCGGGCTCGTCGTCGACCACAAGTACCCGCGTCTTGTTGGTCATGCGGGTGCCTCCTCCCGCGGAAACGTCAACACGATGCGGGTTCCTCGGCCGTTCGCCGCCGGGCTTTCGGCAGAAATCGATCCGCCATGGGCTTCCATGATCCCCTTTGCGATGGCGAGCCCGAGGCCGGTGCCCTCACCTCCGTCGGCGGTTGCCAAATCTTGCGGGCGCCCGCGAATAAACTTCTCGAAGACACGCGGCAGAAGGTCGGTAGGAATACCGGGCCCATCGTCGGTCACGCGGATCGCAACATTCTCGGTTGTCACAACCGCGTCTACGTTCACGTGCGTCTCTTTCGGCGTGTGGAACACCGAGTTGCCGATGATGTTACCGATCGCCTGCTCCACGAGGGTCGCGTCGGCTTGAACTAGAGGCAGGTCCAGCGGCAGGACGACTTCGAGCACCTGGGCTGCACCGCGGCGTCGCGTAGCGCTCACCACTCGCTCGACGATTTCGCGAAGATCGATCCAGTCGCGCCGCAATTCAAGCACACCAGCATCAATCCGCGTTATCGCCAAGAGATTGCGCACCATTTCGTCGAGGCTCTCGGCCTCGTGCTTGATTTGCCCGAGAAGGTCCTTCTTCGTTGCTGCATCGAGCTTATCCCCGTAGTCGAGAACGCTCGTAGCCGCCCCCAGGATCGACGAGAGCGGCGTGCGAAAGTCATGAGAAATCGAAGCGAGCAGCGTATTGCGGACCCGCTCAGTCTCCGCTGCAGTTCGTACGGCTACCATTTCGCGATTAAGCGAAGCGCGCTCAAGCGCAGCCGCGGTCTGCCCGGCCAAGGCGTCGAGCAGCGCGCGCGCTTCGGAATCGAGCGGTCGCGCGTCTCCCCCTTGTGCAATACCCAGTACGCCAACAAGACCGCGCGCGGTCCGCAACGGCATGAAGAACCAGGGGACTGTCGGCAAGGTCGCGGTATCGGCGCCCGCCGGCTCACCCTTGGAGTAAGCCCAGCGTGCGGCCGTCATCGATGCGGTATCGAGTGCGTCTTCGGGCGGCCAGGCGGCCCGTAGCGTCAGCTCACCGTCTTGATCGAGCAAGATTACGGTCGCCCGGGTCAAGCTCGCATTGATCTCGGTCGCAGCTCCCTCGGCAACGGCATCGAGCGTTGCGAGCCCTGAGAGCTTCTTGGTGAACTCATAGAGCCGGCGGGTCGCGCGCATGCGGTCCGCAGCGATGCGGGCCTGATCGCGGATGCGTCCCGCGAGCGCTGAGGTAAACACCGCCACGCCCAGGAATACCAGAAGCGCGAAGAGTTCGTGCGGCTGGGCGACCGTGAAGGTGTAGATCGGCTCGATAAAGAAGAAATTGTAGGCAAGGAAAGAGAGCACTGAGGCGTAGATCGCCGGCCACACACCGAAGGCCGCGGCCGGGATCAACACCGCCATCAGAAAGATCATTGAAACGTTGGGAAACTGAGTCAGCGTGGTCATCAGCTCGCCGACTAGAATCGCGGCGGCAACCGCCAGCGTGGACCAAACGAAGGGCATCAGTTCGAGTGCGGCCGGAAAGGCCAGACGCGGAAGTCGCAATCGCGAGAGCTGGTTCTTCGCGACCCGTCACCAGATGGATCGCAATATCTTCAGCACGTCGCACCAGCTCGTGGGGCAGCGAGCGGCGGAAAAGTTCGGTGAAGATGCCGCCGCGCGAGCGGCCGATCACGATCTGAGTGACATTCTCGAAACGAGCGAAACGCAGAAGCTCGGCCGGAAGATCACTGCCGACAAGGGTCTTGGTTTCACCCCCGAGCGTCTCGGCAAGTTTCATAGCCTCGTCCAGGCGCCGCCTTGACGCCTCGTCGAGATAACTGCCCGGCCGCTCGACCGTGACGGCAATCCACGGCGCGTCCATCAGGTCGGCGAGCCGCTTTGCCGTGCGCACGATCTTGAGCGAGTTTTGATCCGGCCCGATGCACGCAAGAATGCGTTCGCCGGCGGCCCAAGGTCCCTCGATGGCGTGGGCCTGCATGCGCTCGATGAGATCGGCGTCGATACGTTCCGCGGCGCGGCGCAGCGCGAGTTCGCGTAATGCCGTCAAGTTCTGCGGCTTGAAGAAGTGCTCAACGGCGCGGAGGGCTGTGTCCTGGACATAGACCTTGCCTTCGGCCAGCCTTTTCAGAAGCTCATCGGGCGGAAAATCCACAAGCACGAGTTCGTCGGCGTTGTCGAACACGGTGTCGGGCACCGTCTCGCGCACCCGGACCTTGGTGATCTGCTGAATTACGTCGTTCAGGCTTTCGAGATGCTGAATGTTCAGTGTGGTCCAGACATCGATACCGGCGGCGAGCAGCTCGTCGATATCCTGCCAGCGCTTCGGGTGGCGGCTGCCAGGAACATTGGTGTGGGCGTATTCGTCGACCAGGAGCAGACTGGGACGCCGCGCCAGCGCGGCATCGAGGTCGAACTCCTTCATGAGCTGATTGCGATAAGGGATCGACTTGCGCGGAAGGGCTTCAAAGCCTTCCACCAGCAATTCGGTTTCCCGCCGTCCGTGAGTCTCCACCAAGCCGGCGACCACGTCGCGGCCCTCGGATTTCGCGATTCGGGCCGAAGTCAGCATGGCGTAGGTCTTGCCCACGCCAGGAGCTGCACCCAGAAAAATCTTCAGATGCCCGCGCGCCTCCTTCTTGGCGAGGGCGAGCAGGGCTTCCGGCGAGGCTCTCTGGGCGGTTTCAGCGGGCATGCGATTTCTCGGGCCCGCCCAGTCTATGGCTGAAGGCCGTCCAGCGCGAGGTTGAGGCTGAGAACGTTAACGCGCGGCTCACCGAGGAAGCCGAGTGCCCGGCCCTCGATCCGAGATTGCACGAGCCCCCGCACCCGCTCCTCCGGCAGATTCCGCGCCTTGGCCACGCGCGGAACCTGCATGAGCGCGGTCTCCGGCGTGATGTGCGGATCGAGACCGCTCGCGGATGTGGTCACCGCGTCCACCGGGATCGGGCCGGTGACGCCCGCCTTGCGTAGCGCCTCGACATCGCCCTTCACGCGATCGATGAGCTTCTGCGTGATCGGCCCGAGATTCGAGCCAGTCGACGAAGCGGCGTTGTAGGGCGCGTCCACGGTCTTGGTCGGATCGGCCGGATCGGTGTCGCTCGTCGCCGACGGCCGCGGCTGGAAATACTTGTCCTCCTTGAACCACTGGCCGACCAGGACCGAGCCGATCACCTTGCCGTCCCTGACGACCAGGCTGCCGTTGGCGGCATAGGGCATGGCGACCTGCGCGATGCCGGTGATGGCGAGTGGATATGCGAGGCCCGTAAGGAGCGTGAAAGCGACGATCATCACGAGCGCGGGACGGAGATGCTGAAGCATGATCGCCTCCTCAGACCAGACGTAGGGCCGCGACCACGAGGTCGATGGCCTTGATGCCGATGAAGGGCACGATGACCCCGCCGAGCCCATAGACCAGGAGGTTCCGGCGCAGCAGCGCCGGCGCACCGACCGGGCGATAGGCGACGCCTCTCAGCGCCAGCGGGATCAGCGCGATGATGATGAGCGCATTGAAGATCACGGCTGACAGAATCGCGCTCTGCGGCGTCGCAAGCCCCATGATGTTGAGCGCCCCGAGCTCCGGCAGCGTCGCCACGAACAGCGCGGGAATGATTGCAAAATACTTGGCCACGTCGTTGGCGATCGAGAACGTGGTCAGCGTGCCGCGCGTCATCAGCAGCTGCTTGCCGATCTCGACCACCTCGATGAGCTTGGTGGGATTGGAATCGAGATCGACCATGTTGCCGGCCTCGCGCGCGGCTTGCGTTCCGGTCTGCATGCAGACGCCGACATCGGCCTGCGCCAGCGCCGGCGCGTCATTGGTGCCGTCGCCGCACATGGCGATGAGCCGGCCGTTTGTCTGCTCGTTGCGGATATAGCGAAGCTTATCCTCCGGCGTGGCTTCGGCGATGAAGTCGTCGACACCGGCCTCGGAAGCGATGGCCGCCGCGGTGACCGGATTATCACCGGTGATCATCACGGTCTTGATGCCCATGCGACGCAATTCGGCGAAGCGCTCCTTCATGTCGGCCTTAACAACGTCCTTGAGGTGGATGACGCCGAGCAGCCGGCCGCCATCGGCGACCGCGAGTGGCGTGCCACCGGTGCGCGCGATCTGATCCACCGCCGCGCGAAACGCCGCGGGCTCGGCGACGTCGCGACCGGCCTGATCGCGAGCAAATTTAACGATCGCGTCGACGGCACCCTTGCGCAGTCTGCGTCCGCCAATATCAACGCCGGAGAGACGCGTCGTGGCGGAGAACTCGATGAACCTTGCATCCTTCGGCGCCTGAGCCGGAGCAGCTACGCCGTATTTCTCCTGCACCAGCGTCACGATCGAACGGCCCTCGGCCGTCTCGTCGGCTTGGCTCGCGAGCAGCGCCGCCTCGGCAGCCTCGCGCTCGGAAACGCCGGGGACGGGAATGATCTCGGTCGCCTGACGATTGCCGAAGGTAATGGTGCCGGTCTTGTCGAGCAGCAGCGTGTCGACGTCGCCGGCGGCTTCGACCGCGCGGCCGGACATCGCAAGCACGTTGAATTTCAGCATGCGATCCATGCCGGCGATGCCGATCGCCGACAGCAGCCCGCCGATCGTGGTCGGAATCAAGGTGACCAGCAGCGCGACCAGCACGGGCACGGATACGTTGGTTCCGGAGTAGGCTCCGAGCCCAGTGAGCGTCACCACCGCGACCAGGAAAACGATGGTCATGCCGGCGAGCAGGATGTTGAGCGCGATCTCGTTCGGCGTCTTCTGACGCTCGGCGCCTTCGACCAGTGCGATCATGCGGTCAAGAAACGAGGAGCCGGCAGAGGACGTGATGCGCACCACGATCCAGTCGGAAATCACGGTGGTGCCGCCGGTGACGGCGGAACGGTCGCCGCCGGATTCGCGGATCACGGGCGCGGATTCGCCGGTCACCGCCGCTTCATTGACCGAAGCGATGCCTTCGATGACGTCCCCGTCGCCGGGCACGATGTCGCCGGCTTCGACCAGGACCACGTCGCCCGGCCGCAGATCGAGCGCGGAAACCTGCTTATAGGCGCTGCGCTTTTTCGGATCGGCGAGGCGCTTGGCCTTGGTTTCGGTGCGCGTGCGACGCAAGGCGTCGGCCTGGGCACGGCCGCGGCCTTCGGCGATCGCCTCGGCGAAGTTCGCGAACAGCACCGTGAACCACAGCCAGGCCGCGATCTGGCCGGTGAAGGAGGCCGGCTGGCCGGTGACGAAATCCCGGACGAAAAGCACCGTGACCAGCAGCGAGACCACTGCCGTCACGAAGATCACCGGGTTCTTGATCAGCGTGCGCGGATCGAGCTTGCGCAAGGCATCGAACACCGCGCGCAAAATCAGTGCCGGGTCGGCCACGGCGGACTTGTAGCGCTTGCGCGCCGTCGGGAGACCTTCTTGTGCGACCGCGATCATGGCGGACTCTCCTTAGGAAAACAGTTTGCCGGCGAGCATCTGGAAATGCTCGACGATCGGCCCGAGCGCGAGCGCGGGGAAGAACTCGAGGCCGCTGAGGATCACGATCACGCCGGTCAACAGGCCGACGAACAGCAGGCCATCGGTCGGGAACGTGCCGGCGGAAGGCGCGAGCCGCGGCTTGGCGGCAAGGCCGCCGATGATCGCCATCACCGGCACGATGATGCCGAAGCGGGTCGCCAGCATGGTGATGCCCATGGTCGTGTCGTACCAGGGCGCGTTGGCGGTGAGGCCCGCGAAGGCCGAGCCGTTATTCCCGGCGGCCGACGAGAACGCATAGAGGATTTCGGTGTAGCCGCGCGGTCCCGGGTTCGCGAGGCCGGCGAGCGCGACCGGCAGCACGGCTGAGACCGCCGTGAAGCCGAGAATGAAGATCGGCATGATGAGGACGGCGAGCATCGCCATCTTCACTTCCTTGGCCTCGAGCTTCTTGCCGAGATATTCGGGCGTGCGGCCGACCATCAGGCCGGCGACGAACATCGCCAGCACCGCGAACACCACGATCCCGTAGAGCCCGGAGCCGACGCCGCCCGGCACGATTTCGCCGATTTGCATCAGCACCAGCGGCACCAGGCCGCCGAGCGGCATGAAGGAGTTGTGCATGGCGTTGACCGAGCCGTTGGAGGCGCCGGTCGTGAACGTCGCCCAGATGGTCGAGAGCGCAGTGCCGAAGCGGACTTCCTTGCCCTCCATGTTGCCGCCGGCGACGTCGAGCGCCTGCATCAGCGGATTGCCGGAGGCTTCGGCCCAATAGGCGACGGCACAGCCGACCACCATGAACAGCATCATCACCGAAAGCAGCGCCCAGCCCTGCCGCTCCTTGCCGATCATGCGGCCGAAGGTGACGGCGAGGCCGAGCGAGATGGCGAGAATCGCCCAGAGCTGGATCGTGTTGGTCCAGACGTTCGGATTCTCGTAGGGGTGCGCGGAGTTGACGTTGAAGAAGCCGCCGCCATTGGTGCCGAGCTGCTTGATGGCGATCTGGCTGGCGACCGGGCCTTGCGCGAGCACCTGCTTGCCGCCTTCGAGCGTCGCCGCGTCGACATAGGCGTCGAGATTCTGCGGCATGCCGAGCGCGATGAGTGCGAGTGCGACGACAATCGACATCGGTAGCAGCACATAGAGCGTGGTGCGGGTGAGATCGACCCAGAAATTGCCAACCGTGCCCATCTTGGCGCGGGAGAAAGCACGCGCCAGCGGAACCACGACCGCAATGCCGGTGGCGGCGGAGACGAAGTTCTGCGTGGTCAGGCCGACCATCTGGCTGAAATAGGAAAGTGTGCTCTCGCCACCGTAGCTCTGCCAATTGGTGTTGCTGACGAAGGAGGTCGCCGTATTGAAAGCGAGATGCTCGCTCATCGGTCCGAGCCCCGCCGGATTCCACGGCAACAGGTGCTGCAGCCGCAGGATCGCGTAGAGCAGAACGAAGCCGGCGGCATTGAAGGCGAGCAACGCAATCGCGTAGCTGAGCCAGCCCTGCTCGCGCTTCTCATCGACGCCGGCGAGCGCATAAAAGCCGCGCTCCACCGGACGCAGGATCGGGTCGAGCCAGGTGCGCCGGCCCTCGAATACCGCCGCCATATAGATGCCGAGCGGCCGCGCCGTCACCACGACGAGCGCGAGCATGAACACGATCTGAAGCCAGCCATTGAGGGTCATGGGTCAGGACCTGAAAGGGCGCTCCGGGAAACGCCGGTGGGCGCGTGGGATCAGAGCTTCTCGGGATGAAGCAGCGCGTAGAAGAGATAGAGGCCGAGGCTTGCGGCCACGATCGCGCCGAGGATGAGATCGAGGGGCATGGCTGGCCTCAAGCGTTCGCCGCCCAACGGGCGTAAAGGAGCATAAGGGTGAAGATGCCGAGGCCGAGCGCGAGGTAGACGATATCCAGCACGGTTCTTCTCCACGTTTGTAGAGCCGCAGGCACCAACTAGTCGTCCCCGTATAAAGGTTCGATTGGGAATCGAGTTGCGTTGTATCAAAGCCGTATAAAGATCGACGATTTCTTCCTAGCTCAAACAGCGTCTTAGCGCGTTCGCGAGCACCGCACTTTATACTCGGATTTATTTCCGCCCCATAAATTCCAATCGAATTTAGATGACGCCCCCACCATCTTCGCAGCCGAAGCGATTGATGGAGGCGGCCATGTTCGTCTCAAGAAACATACGTCCAGAGAACTTCCCGACCGACGTAATCCCGTCGCCCTTGTGCCGGGAACCCAGGCAGCAAGCGCGCGCCGTGCAGACGTCGTCACGCTCGGCAACGATTCAGCACGTCGCGAAAGTGGTGCTCGCGGTCGTCGTTATGGCGGCCCTTCTTGTCGGCGCCGTGGCGTTGAGATTCGCCGCCTTTGGCGGCCCGCTCGTTCCCTTGGCTGGCGCCGTGGCGCTGAGATTGTTCGCTTGGGGCGGTCCGCTCGTTCAATGACTTCCAACGATGCCGCACGAACCTCAGGAGTTCATCATGATCCAAGTCGCACCCAACCCATCGCAGCGCTGCTCTTGGCTGATCGGCAGGAACCGGAACGGCCATTGGGTGGCGCGCGATGAAGCCGGCCGACACGGTGGCTTGTTTGTCGATCGTGTCGAAGCGCTCCGGTTCGTGATGTTCGAGACCGCCCGCCATCCGCAGGCCGTCATCATGGTGCCGGGGATCCTCGAGCTCGACGCGAAAATATGACCACCAGGTTCGCGGCTACGAAAATGCAAAGAGCAACCTCCATGGCTACTCTCCAAGACAACTCCACTGCTCCTTCGCGCCCGGTTTCGGCGGTGGAAAAATTCAGAGCGTTACGTCGCCGGGGTCATCATCACGGCAATCGTCGCGCTCTTCTCTGCAGCAGTGATCGCGTTCATCGCGGCCAAATTCTGGATCTTTTTCACGCACTTAAGCCAATGAATGATGATTCACATGGACCGAGAGATAGCGCCTCGACGCGCCCGCAACGCGCTACCGGAAAGAAGCGCTCTCTATCCAAGACGCCTGGGGTGACCGGTTACCAAATCGCCAAGGCCTTGCTGCTGGAAAACGCAAGGCTTCATGCCGACCATACGTCTGACCCGTTCCGTCACAACCTGAACGCGGCGCTTTTTCAGTTGACGGAAGCCATCGAAGCGGACGCGCGTGAGATCAAAGCACAGATTTCTCGTATCGAAGGGCTCCTGATTGCGCGCCGCGAACGTCGGTGAAGTCGATAGTGGTCACCATGCTTTTTATGAGATTTTGATAGCCGAACAACGCGTCTGCAATCGATTTTTTATGCCGATCGTCCCACCTGTCCAACGCCACTCATAGTACCGATTTTGGGAAGTGGAGACGTGCCATGACCAGCCTTTTTCATCTGAACGAACATGAGCAATCCAAACGGCTGTCGGCCACTGACTTCGCCGTTGCCATACTGATTGCCGGGCTTACCGCTGCGGTTCTGTTTTGTCTTGTGGCGATTTTCCCGGCCGTCTGGACGGTGATGACCGAAATGCCGTCGCGCCAGCAGGCGGACATCCACGAATGCATTGAGATCAAGGACCAAACTGCACGCCTGGAGTGCTTCGATAAGCGCATCCCGAAGACAGCGCCGCATCCGGCGAAGGGCGCGAATGCTCCCATCTCTCTCTTCGGCCGCAAGGCAACTGATGTTGATGGGCGCTGACTCTGTCGGCAATAAATAGGTAATTCTAAATGACTGTGTCCGAACTCGCGCGATCGATGTCCGCTTCGGGTCAGAAGCGGACATTATTGCTTGAGCAACTAACAGCGATTGAAAATGATATTACACGATTGCTGCAGATGAGATTCAGAACCCGAGCACCCTTTGTTCTCCAGCGACCCAGTGACCAAAGTGATCAAAGTGTCTAACTTCCAAGAGACTCTGTCTAACTATTTGAAAAGATGGTGCCCAGGGCTGGAATCGAACCAGCGACACCGTGATTTTCAGTCACGTGCTCTACCAACTGAGCTACCTGGGCGCCGGGCGCTCGACCGGAAGGCGATCGAGAGCGCCGGTTTTATAGGAAGCCCCCTTCCCCCTGTCCAGCCGCGCCGGATCACTCGTGCGCACCCGGTTCCTCGGGAGCGGAGGCCGTATCGTCCGCGTCCTCGCTCGCCGGCACCGCATAGACGCCGGAGAACCAGCGATGGAGATCGACATCGCTGCAGCGGCGCGAGCAGAACGGCCGGTGGGCGTCGGCCGTGGCCTTGCCGCAGACCGGGCAGCGCCGCGCCGGCGCGTTGTCGTTGGCGATCAAAGCGGGCGGTGTTTCTTTAGGCACGGCCTTCAGCCCGGACTGAGCCAACCGAAATGCACCGGGTAGCTCTCGCCCTGCAACAGCGCGACCGTCTCATAAAGCGGCAGACCCACGACATTGGTGTAGGAACCCACGAGCTTCACCACGAAGGCACCGGCAATGCCCTGGATCGCATAGCCGCCCGCCTTGCCGCGCCATTCGCCCGACGCCAGGTACGAATCGAGGTCCTCGGTCGAGAGCCGCTTGAAGCGCACGCGGGTCTCCACCAGCCGGGTGCGCACCGCATCGCGCGGCGTGATCACGCAGATGCCGCTATAGACCCGGTGCGCGCGGCCCGAGAGCAAGCGCAGGCACGCAGCCGCATCCTCCAATAGATCGGGCTTGGGCAGGATGCGGCGGCCGACCGCCACCACCGTATCGGCGGCAACGATGTAAGCGGTCTTCAGCTCCTCGATCGCGCGCGCGCGCGGCAGCGCCGCCAGCGCCTTGTCGCGCGCGAGCCGCACCGCAAGCGTGCGCGGCAGCTCGCCGCGCTCCGGCGTCTCGTCGATCTCGACCGGCAACAGCGTATCCGGCTCCATTCCAGCCTGGTTCAGCAGCTGCAGCCGGCGCGGCGATCCGGACGCGAGCACGAGTTTCGGCCTGCCGATCATCGTTCATCCTTGGCGCGGCGGCGGGAATTCATCCTTCGCCGTCCGAGCCCAAGCGCGTTTCGGGGAAGCAAAAACGGGAGCCGTATGCTTTCGGCGCGGAACCTAGCCGAACTGTCCCCGCATGGGAACAGGCGCGCGCGCCGCGCCGCGCGGAAAAACATTGCATGGATCGAACTTAGCCGCCGGCAGCTAGCGTGACGCCGAAGCGCGACCGGATGCGCTGCAGGAGCTCATCCCGTACCGCCCGATAGGCCTCGAGCCGCTGCTCGCGATTGCCCCAGACCGCCGTCGGATCCGGGATCGGCCAATACTCGGCTTCGATCTTGCGCGACCGGGTCAATTCCAGCGCCCGGTGATGCGCCACGGGCGACAGGCTCACCACCAGATCGAAGTCGAGCCCCTCCAGCTCCTCGATCTGGTCGAGCGTCACCGGCTTATGGCGCGAGAGGTCAATGCCGACTTCCTCCATCGCGGCAGCGGCGAACGGGTCCGGCTCGCCGATGCGCACGCCGGCCTCGGCGATCCTGAGCGAGCCGCCGAAGAAATGCCGCGCCAGTGCCGCCGCCATCGGCGAGCGCACCACGTTGTGTCCGCACAGGAACAGGACCGAGTGCGGCCGCGCGCCGGGCTGAACCTCGTCCACCTCAGCCCTTCCAATGCAGCGCGCAGATCAGCGTGAACAGCCGCCGCGCCGTGTCGAAATCGACCTTGATCTTGTCCTTGAGCCGCTCGACCAGGAGCTCCGAGCCCTCGTTGTGCAGGCCGCGCCGGCCCATGTCGAGCGCTTCGATCTGGGTCGGCGTCGCGCTGCGGATCGCCGTGTAATAGCTGTCGCAGACCATGAAATAATCGCGCACTACGCTGCGGAACGGCGTCAGCGACAGCACGTGCGCGATCACCGGCGCGCCGCCGGCCAGCATCACCTCGAGCACCAGCCGCTGTTCGACCAGCGAAATCTTCAGCGCATAGGGCCCGCCCGCGTGCCCGAGCGGCTCGAAGCGGTTGCTCTCCAGGAGATCGTAGATCGCGACTTCGCGCTCGTGCTCGACGTCGCGATTGGCGCGGCCGATGGACGCCTCGTCGAGCGTGACGGCGATGAGACGGTTCGGATGACTTTTCCCGGTGTCGGGCATCGCGCCGGGTCAGTCGCGGTTGAGCCGGATCGCGACCGAGCGCGCGTGCGCGTCGAGCCCCTCGGCCTCACCGAGCGCGATCGCCGCCGGGCCCAGCGCGCGTAACTGTTCCGGCCCGCACTTGAGCAACGAAGTGCGCTTCATGAAATCGAGCACGCTGAGGCCCGAGGCGAAGCGCGCCGAGCGCGCGGTCGGCAGCACGTGATTGGAGCCGCCCACGTAATCGCCGATCGCTTCGGGCGTATAGGCCCCGATGAAGATCGCGCCCGCGTTCTTGATGCGGGAAGCAAGCCGCTCGGCGTCGCGGGCGTGGAGCTCAACGTGCTCGGCGGCGATGCGATCGACGAGCGGGATCGCGTCGTCGAGCGAGGCCACGAGTATGATGGCGCCGAAATCGCGCCAGCTCGCACCGGCGATCTTGGCGCGCGGCAGCGTCTTGAGCTGCGCGGCCACCGCCTGCTCGACCGCGTTCGCGAGCTTGGCATCGTCGGTGACGAGGATCGGCTGCGCCGCCTCGTCGTGCTCCGCCTGCGCAAGCAAATCGGCGGCGATCCAGTCGGGATTGGCGTCCTTGTCGGCAAGCACCAGCACCTCGGACGGGCCGGCGATCAGATCGATGCCGACGCGGCCGAACACCAAGCGCTTGGCCGCCGCCACATAGGCATTGCCGGGACCCACGATCTTCTCGACCGGCTTGATCGTCGCGGTGCCATAGGCGAGCGCCGCGATCGCCTGCGCGCCGCCCACGCGATAGATTTCGGTGACACCCGCGAGCTTCGCCGCCGCCAGCACCAGCGGATCGAGCTTGCCGTCGGGCGCCGGCACCGTCATGGCGAGCCGCGTGACGCCCGCGACCTTGGCCGGCACCGCGTTCATCAGGAGCGACGACGGATAAGCCGCCTTGCCGCCCGGCACGTAGAGGCCGACGGCCTCGATCGGCGTCCAGCGGCTGCCGAGCTCGACGCCGAGCGGGTCGGTATAGCGCTCGTCCTTGGGCAGCTGCCGCTTGTGATGCGCCTCGATGCGCGCCTTGGCGAGCTCGAGCGCGGCGCGCGTTTCCTTCTTGATCGCGCCCAGCGCCGCGTCGATCTCTTTTTCATCGACGCGGATTCCGAGCTGGTCGAGATCGGCCTTGTCGAAGCGGCGCGATAGCTCCACCAGCGCCCGGTCGCCGCGCGCGGCGACGTCGGCCAGAATGCCGCGCACCGCCGTTTCCACGTCTTCGGCGCTTTCGCGCTTGGTGGCGAGAAACGCGTCGAACTTCGCGGCGAAGTCCTTGGCCTTGCTGTCGAGGCGGATCGGCATCGCTCCGCTCACTTTTCTTCGTGCTTGGGCTTGGCCCGCGCCGACCAGCCGGGGCCGAGGTCGCTGATTTCAGCTTCCAGGCACTCGACCTTGAGCCGGATCGCGGCGTCGCCGGAGAAGAAGAGGGTCACCATGCCCGACGGCTTGTCGGTCTCCTCGAAATCGACCGCCAAGAGGTTCAGCACCGTGTCGCGGTCGGCGAGCGAAAATCCGCGCGTCTGCGCCCCGAGCACGCGCTCGAAATGCACGCCGGAGCGCCGGCGCATCGGCCGGCCGCGCTCGGCCGCCGCCCAGTCGAACCGGTTCACCAGCATGGCGAAGCGCTTTTCCCTGCTCCAGAAAGGCCATGTCGGCCACCTTGGCGACCGCGTCCTGCAGGTGCGCGGATAGGACCGAAAGATCTTCGGCGTCCAGCGCGGCCAGCTTGAGCATTTCGGTATCGGCGGCCATGGCATTCCTCCCGCGCGCAATACCGGCGCGGCGGGCGTTGCGCAAGCTGCCCCGCCCGTCATTCCGGGCGAGCGTCGTGTTAACGACGCGAGACCCGGAATCCATAGCCGCAGGCTGAGCGATAGAATCGAGGTCGGTGGATATGGATTCCGGCTCTCGGCCCCCGGAAGCAAATCCGGGGGCCTCGGCCGGAATGACGAAGCGAAATGGCTTAACCGGCGACCCGCTCGATGGCGGCGCCGCAGCGGGCGAGCTTCTGCTCCAGCCGCTCGAAGCCGCGGTCGAGATGATAGACGCGATGCACGATGGTTTCGCCCTCGGCCGCGAGCGCGGCGATCACCAGCGATACCGACGCGCGCAGATCGGTGGCCATGACCGGCGCGCCCTTGAGCCGCTCGACGCCCTCGATCGTCGCGGTCTCGCCGTCGAGGTGGATGCGCGCGCCGAGGCGGGCGAGTTCCTGCACGTGCATGAAGCGGTTCTCGAAAATCGTTTCGGTGATCTTCGAGGTGCCGCGCGCCCGCGTCATCAGCGCCATCAGCTGCGCCTGCAAATCGGTCGGGAACCCGGGAAACGGCGCGGTCGAGACTTCGACCGGCGCGAGCCCCGCGCCGTCGCGCCTGATGCGGATGCCCTCGTTGGTCTTGGTGATCTCGACCCCGGCGCTCGCCAGCAGCTGCAGCGGCGCCTCGAGCAACTCGGTGCGCGCCCCGAGCAGCATCACGTCGCCGCCGGTCATCGCGGTGGCCATGGCATAGGTTCCGGTCTCGATGCGGTCGGGCAGCACCGCGTGGCGCGCGGCGTGCAGACGCTCCACGCCCTGCACGCGAATGGTCGCCGTGCCGGCGCCTTCGATCTGCGCGCCCATTCTCTGCAGGCACGCGGCGACATCGCCGATCTCCGGCTCCTGCGCCGCGTTCTCGATCACGCTCTCGCCGCGCGCGAGCGCGGCCGTGAGCAACGCGGTGTGCGTGGCGCCCACCGAGGTTTTCTGGAAACGGATGCGTGCGCCGCGCAGACCCTGCTTCGCGCGCGCGAGAACATAACCTTCTTCGATGTCGATCGCGGCGCCCAGCGCCTTGAGCGCGTCGAGATGGAAGTCCACCGGCCGCGTGCCGATCGAGCAGCCGCCGGGCATCGACACGCGCGCCTCACCCATGCGCGCGACCAAGGGTCCGATCACCCAGAAGCTCGCGCGCATCTTGGAGACCAGATGATAGGGCGCGGTGGTGTCGACGATATTCTTGGCCGAGAGCTGCAGGGTCATGCCGGAATTTTCGCTTTCGCCCGCGCGCTTGCCGGCCACCGTCACGTCGACGCCGTGATTGCCGAGGATGCGCTGCAGCAGCATCACGTCGGCCAGATGCGGCACATTGTCGAGCACGAGCGTCTCCTCGGTGAGGAGACTCGCGATCATCAAGGGGAGCGCCGCGTTCTTCGCGCCGGAGATCGGGATTTCGCCCTTCAGCGCGCGGCCGCCGCGGATGCGGATCCGGTCCATTCTCTTCCCCTCATGGCGGTGCGCCGCCCCGTCCGATGGGCCGGTCTAGCCGACGACGCGGGGCGAAACAATGGCGCGGCTATTTCTGCCGTCCGGTTTCGCCGGACTTCTCGCCTTTCGTCCCGGGCACGCGGCCGCGCGCTTGCGCTTTGCGCCGCTTCAGGTTCTCGCGCAACGCGTTCGCCAGCCGCTCGGTCTGCGCGGCCCGCGCGGAGTCTCTATCCACCGGTTTGCGGTCATCGGCCATTGCCGATCGCTAAGCCCGGTACCCGGTCGAGGCAAGCCGAATCCTTGCGGCGCCGGACCCCCTGTGGCAGTTTCCGCGCCGCATCGGGATCGGGTACCCGTGCACTTTCCGGCGCTGCCGTAGCTCAGTGGTAGAGCACTCCCTTGGTAAGGGAGAGGTCCTCAGTTCAATCCTGAGCGGCAGCACCAGTTCTCGAACGAAGACGGCGATCAGACGG
This sequence comes from uncultured Alphaproteobacteria bacterium, assembly GCA_963772885.1. Taxonomy (GTDB): domain Bacteria; phylum Pseudomonadota; class Alphaproteobacteria; order Rhizobiales; family Xanthobacteraceae; genus JAHFPN01. The sequence continues at coordinate 47,610 of CAVYZC010000005.1, forward strand.
CGCCTCAACGCAGCTCGGCGTTGACCTTCTCCAGCGCCTTCGAGCCCGGGCACAGCTCGGCCTCGTTCAACGCATTGAGCGGCGTTTTGGATACGTTCATGCGCTCGCAGAGGTCGGTCGCCTCCGGCTCCACATAGAGCAGCCCGGTGACGACCTCGCCTTTGTCATGGTGATGCATGAGATAGGAGAGCGCGACCGATTTGTCGGTCGCATCATAGTCGGAAGCGAGCTTCTTGAGCTTCAGGACGGTCCCATCGTGCTGGCGAACGAGGGTGGAAGTTCCCGGCTCGTAGTCGGCCTTGATCGGCGCTTTGCCTTCGATGAACTCGATGGCGTTCACCGCCTCGTTGTGCTCGCGCACGTAGTCGAAGCTCTTGGTCGAGCCCGGGTGATTGTTGAACGCGACGCATGGGCTGATGCAGTCGATGAACGCCGCGCCCTTGTGTTCGAGCGCGGCCTTGATCAGGTCCACGAGTTGCCGCTTGTCGCCGGAGAAGCTGCGGGCGACGAAGGTCGCGCCCATGATGATGGCAAGCCCCACCAGATCGATCGGCTCATCCTGGTTGCCGGCGCCCTTCTTCGACTTCGAGCCCTTGTCGGCGGTGGCGGAGAACTGGCCCTTGGTGAGGCCGTACACCCCATTGTTCTCGACGATATAGAGCATGTTGACGCCGCGCCTGAGCAGATGCGCGAACTGGCCGAGGCCAATGGACGCGGAATCACCGTCGCCCGACACACCGAGATAAATGAGATCGCGGTTGGCCAGATTCGCGCCGGTCGCCACCGACGGCATGCGCCCGTGCACCGAGTTGAAGCCGTGGCTTTGCCCGAGGAAATAGTCCGGCGTCTTCGAGGAGCAGCCGATGCCGGAGAGCTTGGCCACCCGGTGCGGCTCCAAATTCAGCTCGAAGAAAGATTGAATCAATGCGGCGCTGATCGAGTCGTGGCCGCAGCCCGCGCACAGCGTCGAGACCTTGCCCTCGTAGTCGCGGTGCGTGAAGCCAAGCGTGTTATGCGGCAACTTCGGATGATGCAGCTTGGGCTTGACGATATAGGTCATGACGCCACCACCTTGCGGATCGAGGCCCGGCCGATCTCCTGCATGCGCCGCGCGATTTCGCTGACGATGAACTGCGCGGTGATCGGCGTGCCGTCATAGTGCAGGACAGAAGCGATCTTCGCCGCTTCCACCTGACTGGTTTCGAGCAAGAGCGTGCGCATCTGCGCATCGCGATTCTGTTCCACCAGGAAGACGCGCTCGTGCGAGCGGATGAAATCGATCACCTCGTCGGTGAAGGGATAGGCGCGCAGCCGGAGCCGATCGAGCAGGATGCCGCTCTTCTCCAGCGTACCGATCGCCTCGTCCATGGCCGCGGTGGTCGAGCCGAAATAGATCGCGCCGATGCGCGTCGGCTCCTTGGCGTCGATTCTCACCGGGGCCGGAATGAGCTTCTTCGCGGTCTCGTACTTCTTCAGGAGCCGCTGCATATTGTCGACATAGACCGGCCCTTCTTCGCTGTAGCGCGCATACCTGTCTCGTGACGTGCCGCGCGTGAAGAAGGCGCCCTTGGTCGGGTGGGCGCCGGGATAGGTGCGGTACGGGATGCCGTCGCCGTCGATGTCGAGATAGCGGCCGAACTCCTTGCCCGCTTCGAGCTCCGCGAATTTCATCACCTTGCCGCGGTCGTATTTGCGCGCATCGTCCCAGGCGAGCGGCGGCACCAGCCATTCGTTCATGCCGATGTCGAGGTCGGACATGACGAAGATCGGCGTCTGCAGCCGGTCGGCAAGATCGAGCGCTTTGGCGGCGAATTCGAAGCACTCGCGCGGGTCCTGCGGCAGCAAGAGCACGTGTCGCGTATCGCCGTGCGAAGCGTAGGCGGTGATCAACAGGTCCGATTGCTGCGTGCGCGTCGGCATGCCGGTCGAAGGCCCGCCGCGCTGCACGTCGAAGATCACCGCCGGGATTTCGGCGAAATAGGCGAGCCCGATGAACTCCTGCATCAGCGAGATGCCGGGGCCGGCGGTGGCGGTGAACGCACGCGCGCCGTTCCAGGCCGCGCCGATCACCATGCCGATCGCGGCAAGCTCATCCTCGGCCTGCACGATCGCAAACTTGCTGTTGCCCTCGGCGTCGGCGCGAAAACGGCGGCAATAGCCCGCAAAGGCCTCGGCCATGGAGGTCGACGGCGTGATCGGATACCAGGCCGCGACCGTGGCCCCGCCATAGACGCAGCCGAGCGCCGCCGCGGCATTGCCTTCGATGAAAATCCGGTCGCCGACCTTGTCGGCGCGCTTCACCTTGAGCCCGAGCGCGCCCGGAAGATGCGTCTTCACGTAGTCGCGGCCGATATGGAACGCCTCGAGATTCGGCGTGATCAGCTTGTCCTTGCCCTTGTATTGCTCGCGGATCAGCGTCTCGATCATTTCGGGCTCGATTTCGAGCAACTGCGACAGCGCGCCCACATACATGATGTTCTTGAACAGCTGCCGCTGGCGCGGGTCCGAATACTGCTTGTTGCAGATCTCGGTGAGCGGCATGCCGATCACGTTGATGTCGTCGCGGAACTTCGACGGCGGCAACGGTTTCGTCGAGTCGTAGAACAGGTATCCGCCGGGCTCGATGCCCGCCACGTCCTTGTCCCAGGTCTGCGGGTTCATCGCGACCATGAGATCGGTGCCGCCGCGGCGGCCGAGGTGGCCGGCCTCAGAGACGCGGACCTCGTACCAGGTGGGAAGGCCCTGGATGTTGGACGGGAAGATGTTGCGCGAGCCGATCGGCACGCCCATGCGCAGAATCGAGCGTGCGAACGTGCGGTTCGCGCTCGCCGAGCCCGAGCCGTTGACGTTGGCGAACAGGACGACGAAGTCGTTCTCTCGCTCTAGGCGCGACGGCATGCGGAAACCTCCGTCGCGGTCGCCATGTCGAGCAGGAACTTCTGCATGTCCCACGCCCCGGTCGGGCAACGCTCGGCGCACAGCCCGCAGTGAAGACACATGTCCTCGTCCTTCACCATCACGCGGCCGGTCTTGAGCGTCTCGGAGACATATAGATCCTGCGCCAGATCCTCTGCCGGCGCCATCAGCCGCGTACGCAGTTCGGCCTCCGGTCCGTTCACCGTAAAGGTGATGCAGTCCATCGGGCAGATGTCGACGCAGGCGTCGCACTCGATGCACAAGTCTCGCGTGAACACCGTCTGCACGTCGCAGTTCAGGCAGCGCTGCGTTTCCTTGTGGCCAAGCGCCCGGTCGAACCCGAGTTCGACCTCGACCTTGATGTTCTTCAACGTAATCGCCTGGTCGCGCAGCGGAACGCGGAAGCGTTTGTCCAGCGAAACGTCGTTGTCGTAGCTCCACTCGTGGATGCCCATCTTCTGGCTTTGCAGGTTCACCAGCGGCGACGGGCGCTTGTGCACGTCCTCGCCGTGGCAGAACTTGTCGATGGAGATCGCCGCGTCGTGGCCGTGCGCCACCGCCCAGATAATGTTCTTCGGACCGAACGCCGCGTCGCCGCCGAAGAAGATCTTCGGGTTGCTCGACTGCATGGTCTTCGGATCGACCTTGGGCATATTCCATTGGTCGAACTCGATGCCGGTGTCGCGCTCGATCCAGGGGAATGCGTTCTCCTGGCCCACGGCGACCAGAACGTCGTCGCAAGGGATATGCTCGTCGGGCTCCCCCGTCGGCACCAGTTGACGCCGGCCCTTGGCGTCTTTCTCGGCCTTGACCTTCTCGAACACGACGCCGGTGAGGCGGCCGTTCTCGTGGGTGAAGGATTTCGGCACGAGATAATTGAAGATCGGGATGCCCTCGTGCATCGCGTCTTCTTTCTCCCACGAGGACGCCTTCATCTCGGCGAAGCCCGAGCGCACCACCACCTTCACGTCCTCGCCGCCGAGGCGGCGCGCGGTGCGGCAGCAGTCCATCGCCGTGTTGCCGCCGCCGAGCACGACGACGCGTTTGCCGATGGCGTGGATGTGACCGAAGGAGACGCTCGAAAGCCAATCGATGCCGATATGGACGTGCGCGGCCGCTTCCTTGCGGCCGGGGATTTCGAGCTCGCGCCCGCGCGGCGCGCCGGAGCCGATGAACACCGCGTCGAAATTCTCGGCGAGCAACTTCTTCATGCTGTCGATGCGGTGGCCGAGCTTGAGCTCGATGAAACCGCGATCGAGGATATAACCGACCTCCTCGTCGATCGTTTCCTCGGGCAGGCGGAAGCGCGGGATCTGCGAACGAATCATGCCGCCCGAGCCCTTGTCCTGATCGAAGATGACGAGTTCGTAGCCGAGCGGCGCCAGATCGCGCACCACCGTCAACGACGCCGGTCCGCATCCGATGAGTGCGATCCGCTTGCCGTTCTTCTTCGCCGGCAGCGCCGGCAAGAGCCCACGGACGTCGTCTTTGTTGTCGGCGGCGACGCGCTTCAGGCGGCAGATCGCCACCGGCTCCGCCTCGACCCGCACGCGCCGGCACGCGGGCTCGCAAGGACGATCGCACGTGCGCCCCAAAATCCCGGGGAACACGTTCGAATGCCAGTTCACCATGTAGGCGTCGGTGTAGCGGCCGGCGGCGATCAGGCGAATGTATTCCGGCACCGGCGTGTGCGCCGGGCAGGCCCATTGGCAATCGACGACCTTGTGGAAATAGTCCGGGTTGCGGATGTCGGTGGGTGGAACCCCGACTCCGCGCCCTGCCTTGCCCCCGGTTTCCGACGCCTCCCGATCATTGCGGTCCAGCGTCGTGGTGCCGGCACTCATTCTCTAAGACTCCTTGGCAGGCTCTCCACGCCGTGCGGCAGAATCGTTTTTGTAGCGACTGCCGTCGAATCGAGCCCATCCTGCGGCGGGCCTCTTTCGCGCGAACGAGATGCCGCGGCAATGGGCAATTCGGACGCCCAGCCCCCAGTTTCTAGCATGCCGATGCGCCAAAGGCCGGTAATTCAAGCAGTTTTGAACGATTCATGATGTGTGCCGGAGCCGAACCTAGCCGCGATTCCTTGGAAATTCTCTTAATCCGCGAGTTGCCCGCAGCCCGGCGAGTGACCCGCCAAGGCGATGGGAGCGGTACCAAAGGTACCGCTCGAGCACGCGAAACCGCATGCCGCTTCGTTTTCAACTGGCCGGATCGCTCGGCACCCGTGCGCGGCCAAACAGGAGTCTGGCCGCGAACGGCAGCAGGAGCCCGATCAGGAGAAAGCGTACGATGTGATGCGCGGCCACGAAGGCCGGATCGAGCCCGATCGCGAAGGCGAGCGTGCTCATCGCCTCGACCCCGCCGGGCGCGAACGCCACGATCGTCTTGCCCGCACCCTCGCCCGATAGCGCTGCGGCGATGAGCGCGAATACCAACGACACGCAGGACGCGACCACGAACGCGCCGAACGACGCGATCAAGAAGTGCTTCAGCGTCGCGAGATCGCTTCCCGCGAAGCGCGAGCCGACCGAAGCGCCGAGCGCGAGGAAGCAGGGAATCAGCGCGTAGGCCGGCATCAGCGCGGTGACCAGACCGCTCCCGTGCAACAGCGCGCTCGCGAACATCGCGCCGAACAGGAGCCCGCCGGGCACCTTCGCGCGGTCGGCGGCAAGCCCGCCGGCGATCCCGGCCACCGCCATGAGCATGAGCTCGCCGGCCGCCCCGATGCCCGCCGAGCCTGGGAGCAGCACGCGCGGCGGAACGAGCGCCGCGCTCGAAAGGCCGAGCGATGCGAGCGTCCCCGGCAGCACCGCGATCAGGAGGAACAATCGGATCGCCTGCGCGAACGCCACCCGGCGGACGTCGGCGCCATCCTGGGTCGCCAGCGCCAGCGCCGTCGAAAGCGCGCCCGGCGCCGAGGCATAGAACGCCGTCCGCCCGTCCCAGCCGGCGAAGCGGCGCAGATAGAAGGTCACCGCCGCCATCGTGGCCGCGACCGAGAGTACCAGCACCGCAATGCTGATCGGCCAATTGCGCATGCCCGCAAGCGTCGCGGGAGTTACCGCCGAGCCCATGGTGATGCCGAGCCCGATGAACGCCACGCCGCGTACGCTCTGCCCCACGGCGACGCGTGCGCCGAAAAGCGCGAGCATCGCGACCACGGTGAGCGACCCGGATAACCACGCGGCCGGAAGCCCGAAGGCCGCGAACAAGCCCCCGCCGGCTGCAGCGGCGGCGAGCGTGCGCAGGATCGTGATCGGACGAGGCGTGCGGCGGCGCACGGAGGGTGGAACGGCCATGGCGGGTGGCGCTTCCATGCGCCGAACCACCGAATCCGTCAAACCGGAAGCCGATCCCGAAGCTAGGCTCGCTGCTTCAGAAGATCGCGGATCTCGGTGAGCAGCTGCACGTCGGCCGGCGTCGGCGCCGACTTCGCCGCTTCCTTCTTCTTCATGCGGTTGATTGCTTTCACCACCAGAAACAGAACGAAGGCGATGATCGTGAAATTGAGGGCGACGGTGAGAAAATTGCCCCACGCCAGCACCGCGCCCTGCCTTTTCGCTTCGGCCAGCGTGACGGCGGTGACTTTCGACGAAAGACCCACGAAATAGTTGGAGAAGTCGAGTTCGCCCGCGATCGCGCTAATCAGGGGCATGAACATGTCGCCGACGAGCGACTCGACGATCTTGCCGAAGGCCGCGCCGATGATCACGCCGATGGCGAGGTCGACCACGTTGCCTTTCATCGCGAAGTCACGGAATTCCTTGAGCATGCTCTCTCCTGCGTTTGTGAAAATTTTGCCCGAGCGAATCTACTCGAGCCCCGCGTTCACACAAGCAGATCGCGCACCGTCTCGTCGGCGTGCGCCAGCGACTGCAACGCGTCCTTGAGCCGTTTCTGTTCGGCGTGCGAAAGCCGCTTCCATTCGACCTTGTTCGAGGGCGGACGGCCTGCGGCGATATCGACGAGCTGCTGCCCGAGCACGGAGGCAAGCAGCACCGCGTGCGCCTCGATCATCGCGTCGAGATCGCGCTCGGCATCGGGCTTCTTCGCCTTGACGCCGAGGAGCCGCGCCCGCGTCGAATGCTCGGTGACGCCGAAGCGGATCGCCAGCACGCGGGCGGAGCGGACCACCTGAAAGAGCCCGCCCCGCTTCAGGTCGACCCGGCCGTTTTCGGTGCGCACCCCGAACCAGCCGACCGGCGGCTCGACCGCGCCGCCGGCTTCGGCCAAGAGCTTCAGGAAATCGATGCGCTCGCCGGCCTGCGCATAGGCGAAACGCCACAGCTCCACCGCCAATGCGCCGTCGCCATGCACGGGGCGGAAATCGAAGAAGATATCGACCGAGAGCAGATCTTCGGGCCGCGAGCGGCCGACCCAGTCGTTGATCCGCTCGCGCCAGGCCGCCGCACTTCCGCGCCATTGCGCGTTCTTCGCCATCACCCCGCCCTTGCAATAGGGAACGCCCACTTCGTGCAGGATGTCAGCCACGTGCGTACCAAGCTCGGCGAACCATCGGTCCTCCGGACCGCCGGGAGCGCCCTCGGCGAACACGATGGCGTTGTCCTGATCCATGGCGAGGAGACTTTCCTCGCGCCCGGCCGAGCCCAGCACCAGGAGCGCATAAGGCTGCGGCGGCGCGCCGCGACCGGCTTCGCGCATGCGCGCCTCGCCGATCTCGGCCGCGCGGCGCGTGAGCCCGGCAAGCTCGTGCGAAATTACGGCTGCGACCGCGCGCGCCTCGACGCCCTCGATCAACAGTCCGCGCACGACGGCCGGCAGCTTCGCCCAGGCGGCACCGAGCGTATGAATGTCCTGGGCCTCGTCGATCGCATCGCCGAGATCGACCGCGTCCTGCGCCCGCATGCGCAGGAGCTGGCGCGCCGAAAGCGCGCCCACCACGATGCCCGCTTCGTCGACCACGCCGAGGTGGCGCACTTTGAGCCGGTCCATGCGGCCAATCGCCCGATAAACGAACGCCTCGGCCGGCACGGCGGCGAGCGGCCGGCTCGCGATGGCGCCGACTTCGTCGGCCAGCGCCGCGGCGCCGCCGGATTCGAGCACGCGCAGAAGATCGCGCTCGGTCACGATCCCGCATTGCGCCGCACGATGCTGCCCCTCCGGGCTGGTACCGAATGGGGGCACGAAGACGGAACTGATTTTTCGCTGCATCAGCTCCTTGAGCGCGTCTGCAACACGCATCGCCGACGGCACGAACACCGGCGGCTTCGACATCACATCCCGCACACGATGGCGGTAGGGGTAGGAATCGATCCGCGCGAGCTGACGCTCGCTCACCGCGCGCGAGGGCTCTTGAGCCGGCTCGTGCCAGCCGGCACGCTGCTGCTCCGCGAGCACGTTCGATAGCGAGTAGATCGCGGCCTCGGCCTCCGCGAACGTACGGACGCCGCGCTCACGCAAGATCGGGATCAGCTTCAGGAAAATCTCGGCCGTCGCCCGCGCGTCGCCGAGCGCCGAGTGGCGGTCGCTGATGGTGACGCCGAGCCATACGGCGAGCTGCTCGATCGAGTAGCCCGGAAGATCGGGCCGCACTGCCTCCGCGAGCATGCGCACGCAGAGCGAACGCGGCGGATCGAAGGCGACACCGGCGCGTGCGCATTCGCGCCCGATCACCGCAAGATCATAGCCCGTGTGATGGCCGATCAGGACCGCCTCGCCGGCAAACGCGACGAAGCCCTGCCATGCCGCGGGAAACCGCGGGCTGCCTGCGACCTTCCTGGCGTCGATGCCGTGGATTTTCGTGGCGATCGCCGGAATTACCTCGCCCGGGTCGACGAGCGTGCGGTAAGGATTCGATGCGTCGAGCTTCCCGCCGTGCAGCCTGACGCCGGCGATCTCGACGATGCGCGCCCGCGAAGGTTCGAGGTCCGTGGTTTCCGTATCTGCCACGACCGCGTCAAGCGCGATGAGGGGCGTCGCACTCAGCCGGTCGACCACGTGGTCGCCTATGCGCCGCGGCGGGCCACGTCGCCGCCGGCCGCGACCCCGAGCGCCTTCACCAGCACAGCGACGTTCGCACATCCCCCGAATTCCTCGTGCATACGGATCAGGCTAGTGCGTAGGTTATTGGTCACGATCTCGTTGGCGCTTCCACGCAAGCGCTGGTGGATCGGAAGATTGTCATAGAACTGCGGGGCGATCTGCAGCGGAATGTCCTTCACGCGCTTGGGCGGATGCAGCGCGATATGGATAATCCGCAGCCCAAGCGCGGCACGCGCTTCGGTCCAGGCCGTGGGCTCGATCGGCTTGGGCACCGGGTAGCGGTCGATGATTTCGAACGCCGCCCCCTGCAGCACCTCAGCCAACGGCATCGCGCCCTTGGCGAGCGGGCGCAGCACTCCGTCCACCATCTCGACGACGCAAGAGAGCACGAGCGGGTAGGACTTCCAGCGCGCCTCGTCCACCGCCGCCGCGAACGCTGCTTCCTTGATGAGCGACGTAAACGACGGACCGGCGGCGGCGCGCGAGAAATCGAAGATGCCCTTTTGCGTCAGGAACGCTGCCCGGCTGTCGAGATATTCGACCAGCCCCGGGCGGTCGTCGATCGGCGGCGGGCGGCGGAACCAGTCGAGAAAACCCATCAATCTACTCACGCCTCTGCTTGCGACTTCGCTTCCGCGCGCGGCCGAACGGCCCAGCATGGACAAGGTGGGTAGGCTATGATCCCCTTGTTCCGCAAGGCTCCTGCCCGCGTGGGCAGAGTGACGCAGGAGCAACAATGCTGCAAGGCTGGATCGTTGTCGGCATTGCGCTCGCCTATATCGGATTTCTATTCGCCGTAGCGAGCTACGGCGACCGCATGCGCTCCCGATGGGGCGCGCGTGGCAGCCGCCCGCTGATCTATCCGCTTTCGCTCGCGGTCTATTGCACCTCCTGGACTTTCTTCGGCTCGGTCGGCTTCGCCTCCAAGCAATGGGCTCGACTTCCTCGACGATTTATCTGGGGCCGATCCTGATGATCGGGCTGGGCTATCCGCTCATCCTGAAGATGCTGCGGCTCGCCAAGACGCAGAACATCACCTCGATCGCCGACTTCATCGCCGCGCGCTACGGCAAGAGCCAGCTCGTCGCCGCGATCGTGACCCTCGTCGCCGTGATCGGTGCGGTGCCCTATATCGCGCTGCAGCTGAAGGCCGTTTCCGCTTCGCTGCTGACCATCCTCGGCCAGCAACAGATCCCGGTGTCGTCGATCCCGATCGTCGGTGACCTCGCGCTCATGGTCGCTGTCACCATGGCGGCGTTCGCGGTCTTGTTCGGCACGCGCCACATCGACGCCACCGAGCACCAGGAAGGCCTGATGCTCGCGATCGCGACCGAGTCGTTGATCAAGCTCGTCGCCTTCCTGGTCGTCGGCATCTTCGTCACCTTCGTCCTGTTCGACGGCCCGCGCGATCTGCTCGCCAAGGCGGCCGCCAAGGGCGAGATCCTTCCGATCTTCTTCGACGGCATCAATCCAGCGACCTGGATCACGATGACGTTGCTGTCCTTCCTCGCCATCGTGCTCTTGCCGCGCCAGTTCCACGTCACCGTGGTCGAGAACAACGACGAAACCGACGTGCGGCGCGCGTCGTGGCTGTTCCCGCTCTATCTCGTGCTGATCAATCTGTTCGTGGTGCCGATCGCCATCGCGGGCCTGGTGCTGTTCCCCAAGGGCAGTGTCGACAGCGACATGTTCGTGCTGGCGCTCCCGCTCTCGGCCGGCGCCGAGACCATGGCGCTGCTGGCGTTCATCGGCGGCCTCTCCGCCGCAACCGCCATGGTCATCGTCGAGAGCATCGCGGTTTCCATCATGGTGTCGAACGACATCGTGGTGCCGCTGATCCTGCGCGGCCGCGGTATCGGCACGGTGCTCGGCCAGGGTGCCAACCGCGAGGACATGGGCAAGCTTCTGTTGCGCTCCCGCCGTTTCGCGATCTTTGGCGTGCTCTTCCTCGCCTATCTCTACTATCACACGGCCGGCGAAGCGCAGCTTGTGCAGATCGGGCTGTTGTCGTTCGCGGCGGTCGCGCAATTCGGCCCCGCCTTCTTCGGCGGGCTGTTCTGGCAAGGCGCGACCGCGCGCGGCGCGATCGCGGGACTCGCGATCGGCGTCGGTGTCTGGGCCTATACGCTACTGCTGCCGAGCTTCGTCGCCACGGGGATCCTCGACCGGACGATCCTCGACCTCGGCCTGTTCGGCATTCAGGAACTGAGACCGCAAGCCTTGTTCGGCATCGACGCGGAGCCGCTTACCCACGGCGTGTTCTGGAGCCTCGGGCTCAATGTCCTCGCTTTCATCGGCGTGTCGCTCGTCACCTCGGCGACGCCGATCGAGCGCATGCAGGCCAGCGTGTTCGTACGTTCCGAGAGCGCCCCGATGGCGCCGGGCTTCCGGCTCTGGCGCTCTTCCGTCACCGTCGGCGAACTCACCGCCACCGTCGCCCGTTATCTCGGCGAAGAACGAACGCGCCGCTCCTTCGAAAGCTTCGCCCAGACGCGGCGCTTGTCGCTCGCGCCCGCAAGCGAAGCCGACATCCACCTTCTGCGCTATGCCGAGCACATCCTTGCGTCGGCGATCGGCGGCGCTTCCTCGCGTCTCGTGCTGTCGCTGCTCTTGCGCAAGGGCGCGGTGTCGCCGAAAGCGGCGCTGAAACTCCTCGACGACGCCTCCGCCGCGATCCAATACAACCGCGAGATTCTGCAATCCGCCCTCGATCACGTGCGCCAGGGCATCGCCGTGTTCAACAAGGATCTGCAGCTGATCTGCTGGAACCGGGAGTTCGGCGAGATGTTCGACCTGCCGCCCGATCTGGTGCGGGTCGGCGTCGGCCTCGACCAAATCCTGCGCCGCACCGCCGACCGCGGCGATTTCGGCCCCGGCCCGGTCGAGCACCTGGTCGCCGACCGGATCGAGCGCTACACGACGCGCAGCGGGAGCTTCCAGGAACGCCTGCCGATACGCGGCATTGTCGTCGAGGCGCGTTCCAACCCCATGCCCGACGGCGGTTTCGTCGTCACCTATACGGACATCACGCCCACGGTCGAGGCGGCCGAGGCGCTCGAGCGCGCCAACGAGAATCTGGAGCGGCGCGTACATGAGCGCACCGAGGAGCTCACGGGCCTCAATCAGGCGCTCGCCCGCGCCAAGTCGGAGGCCGACGAGGCCAACATTTCCAAGACCCGCTTTATCGCCGCCGCCAGCCACGACATCTTGCAGCCGCTGAACGCGGCGCGGCTCTATGCGACGAGTCTGGTCGAGCGCAAAAGCATGGGCGAGGACGCCAAGCTCGCCGCTAATATCGATGCATCGCTGGAGGCGGTCGAGGAAATCCTCGGCGCCCTGCTCGACATCTCGCGCCTCGACACCGGCGCGATGAAGCCGGATCTCTCGAGCTTCGCCATCGACGAAATCCTGAGCCAGCTCGAGGTCGAGTTCGCTCCGCTCGCGGCGGAGAAGGGGCTCAAGCTCGCCTTCATACCGTCCTCGCTCGCGGTGCGCACCGACCGGCGGCTGCTGCGCCGGCTGTTGCAGAACCTCGTCTCCAATGCGGTCAAATACACGCCCAAGGGGCGCGTGCTCGTCGGCTGCCGCCGGCGGCGCGGCCAGGTCCGCATCGAGGTCACCGACACCGGGCTCGGCATCCCGACCTCGAAGCAGAAGATCGTGTTCAAGGAATTCCAGCGCCTGGACCAGGGCGCCAAGGCGGCGCGCGGCCTCGGCCTCGGTCTTTCGATCGTGGAACGTATCGCCCGCATCCTCGATCTCAAGATCGGCCTGCGCTCGGCGCCCGGAAAAGGCTCGACATTCTCCGTGGAAGTGCCTGCCGCGGCCGCGGTCGCCGGCAAGGCCGCCGCACGGCCCGCGGCGGCAATCCCGGCGACGCCGCTCGAAGGCGTTATCGTGCTCTGCATCGAAAACGAGCCGCAGGTACTGGCCGGCATGGAGGCCCTGTTGTCGAACTGGGGCACCCATGTACTCGGCGCATCGGATCTCGAAGCGGCGCTTGCCTTGATCAAGAAGAGCGGGGTGCGGCCGGACGTGCTGCTCATCGATTATCACCTGGATGAGGGCAACGGCATCGAGGCCATCGTCCGGCTCAGACAGGATTTCGGCGCGGATCTACCGGCCGCGCTGATCACCGCCGACCGTAGCCCGCAGGTACGCGATGACGCGCGCAAGATCGATGTTCTCGTGCTGAACAAGCCGGTGAAGCCCGCGGCGCTCCGCGCCTTCCTCGCGCAGTGGCGCATTGCGCGCCCTGCGGCCGAGTAGTTACACATCGTCCCCGCGCAAGCGGGAACCGTTATCGGCATGATCGAGAACGATCCCGGCTCACGGCCCCGGATCAAGTCCGCGGCCTCGGCCGGGATGACGAAGCTTCAATTGACCGGCTGCGACCATTGTCCGGCTTCGATCTTCGACGCCGCGATCACCGCTTGCGTTCGGCTTTCGACTCCGAGCTTCTGCAATATCGCCGAGACGTGCGCCTTCACCGTCGCTTCGGACACGCCGAGCTCGTAGGCGATCTGCTTATTGAGCAGTCCTTCCGAGAGCATCATCAACACGCGTACCTGCTGCGGCGTAAGCGTCGAGAGCCGCTGCACCAGATCGCGCGTCGCCTTGTCGGAACCGGCGGAAAGATCGAAGTCGGGCGGCGTCCACACTTCGCCCGCGAGCACCTTGCGAATCGCCTCGCGAATGATGTCGACGCCGAGCGTCTTGGGCAGGAACCCGGACGCGCCGAATTCCATGCAGTGCCGGATTACGTCGGGCTCCTCGGTCGCCGACACGACGACCACCGGAACGCCTGGAAACTGCGCGCGCAAATAAAGCAGGCCGGAAAAGCCGCGCACACCCGGCATTGCAAGGTCGAGCAGCATGAGATCCATGTCCGCTTCGCGCTCGAGCAACTTCTGCAATTCGTCGAAGCCGCCCGCCTCGTAGATTTTCGCCGCGCTGAACTGCGCGGATACCGCCGCCTTGAGCGCGCCGCGGAATAGCGGATGGTCATCGGCGATCACGAAGCGGTAGGACGCGGACGCTTCCAAGGGAACGAACCTCCCCACCCTGCGCGGGCGGCGTGGGGAATATAGCGCAGCACAAGCCATTTCTCCGGTCAGAAAGCAGCGTGCCGGAACCGCGAGAATCGGGGCGGCGGGTGCATAACTTTCGTCACATTAGAGTGCTGTGCGGGACCATCAGCGAGCCTTGCCGGCTCCCGCTGCACGGGAAAATCTTGAGCCGATTCAATCGCTTATTATCAAAGGGGCCGCCGAAAGTCGTATAGGGAGGCCAGTTAACGCGGTGTTAATGTTTTGGGCAAGGACCCGCGCCGAAGAGAAACGAAGCGCGGGCCGTGGTTTTCGGAGGCGGCGCCTTTCGGTTCTTCAAATCCGGCAGACGGCGTTTCCTCGACTCGAACTAGGGGCGATGCGGCACGGCTGTGCCGCGGCCGCAACGCATAGGAGGGCTCGAACCAATGAATACCGCCAAGGACCAAGGAAGAGACGACGCGCACTGGAAGAAGACAACCAACCTGATGCTGATCCATCTCGGGGTCTGGTTCTTCTTCGGCTACATCATCCACATGTTCGTCAACCAGCTGAACTTGATCACCATCCCGGTGCTCAAATTCCCGCTCGGCTTCTACATGGCCGCGCAGGGCTCGCTGATCGTGTTCGTGGTCATGCTGTTCATGTTCGCCAGACAGCAGGACAAGATCGACCGCGACTTCGGCGTGGCCGAAGACGATTGAGGGGGGAACAGATCATGGCTACTCAAACTTCCTCTACCGCGGACACCTTTTATAGACAACTCGGGCGTATGTACGGCACCTATACCGGCGGCTTCGTCGCGTTCGTCGTCTTTCTCGGTATCCTCGAATACGCCGGTGTACCGAATAAGGTGATCGGTTACTTCTTCGTGTTCTTCACGCTGGCGGTCTACGCCGTCATCGGCGTGATGACGCGTACGGCACAGCTCTCCGAATATTACGTCGCCGGCCGGCGCGTGCCGGCCTTCTACAACGGCATGGCGACCGGCGCCGACTGGATGTCGGCGGCGAGCTTCGTCGGCATGGCCGGCACGTTGTTCCTGTTCGGCTACGACGGCATCGCCTGGGTGCTCGGCTGGACCGGCGGCTTCGTGCTGGTGTCGATCCTGATCGGACCGTACCTGCGCAAGTTCGGCGCCTATACCGTGCCTGACTTCATGTCGTTCAGGTTCGGCGGCAACTTCGCCCGCTTCCTCGCGGTGATCGTGCTGGTGGCCGCGTCCTTCACCTACGTGACGGCGCAGATCTACGGCACCGGCATCATCGCCTCGCGCTTCCTCGGCATGCAGTTCGAGGTCGCGGTGTTCGCCGGCCTCGTCGGCATCCTGCTCTGCGCGATGCTCGGCGGCATGCGTGCGGTGACCTGGACGCAGATCGCCCAGTACATCGTGCTGATCGTCGCCTACCTCACGCCGATCGTGATCCTGTCCACCAAGCACTATGGGATTCCGATCCCGGAGCTCACCTACGGAACGGCGATCGCGGAAATCACCGCCCGCGAAGGACAGATGCTGAAGGACGGGCTTGCGGTACTGTGCACGGCCGCCTCATGTCCGGCCGGTGCACTCAAGCCGCACATCCAGCCCTTCATCAACTACAGCCCGCTCAACTTCTTCGGCATCATCTTCTGCATGATGGTGGGCACGGCGTCGCTGCCGCACATCCTGATGCGCTATTTCACCACCCCGTCGGTGCGTGAAGCGCGCCAGTCCGTGGCGTGGTCGCTGCTCTTCATCTTCCTGCTCTACTTCTCGGCGCCGGCCTATGCGGCGTTCTCGAAGCTGGAGGTCTATACCAACATCATCGGCCGGGACGTTTCGGCCATTCGGCCCTGGGTATTCAGCTGGGGCGAACTTGGGCTGATCCAGATCTGCGGCAAGAACGCCGCAAGTCTCCAAGCGGTCATCGACGCCTGTAAGGCGATCGCCGGCCATCCCGGCGTTCTCCGGCTGCAGGACTTCGTGATCAATACGGACGTGATCGTGCTCTCCACGCCGGAGATCGCGGGCCTTCCGTACGTGATCTCGGGTCTGGTGGCCGCGGGCGGCCTCGCGGCGGCGCTTTCCACCGCCGACGGGCTGCTGCTCGCCATCGCCAACGCGCTGAGCCACGACATCTACTACAAGATGCTCAGCCCGAACGCACCGGTCTTGCGCCGGCTCACGGTCGCGCGGGTGCTCTTGTTCTTCGTCGCCGTGGCTGCGGCCGCTACCGCTGCAACCAGACCGACGGACATCATAGCCATGGTGGGCTGGGCGTTCTCGCTCGCGATGGCCGGTAACTTCCCGACCCTCGTCATGGGCATCTGGTGGAAGCGTGCGACAACGGCAGGCGCGGTAAGCGGAATGATCGCGGGGTTCGGCCTCTGCATCTTCTATCTCGTCGTCACCCGCTACTTCCCGGGCTTCGGCGTGAAATATGCCGGCATGACCTCGCTGTTGAACCCGCTCACCGGCGCACCGCTGGTCGACATCGCGAAGGCCATGGCGCTTCCCAACGCCATGGAGAGCTTCCCGACGCTCGCCCACCCGATGGCCAACAAGGTCGGTTGGTTCGACCTCAACAACATCAACTGCGGATTGCTGGGGATGCCGCTCGGCTTCCTGGTGATCATCGTCGTCAGCTTGATGGGCAAGGAACCGTCGAAGGAAATGCAAGCCTTCGTCGACGAGATCCGCAAGCCCCGCGGCAGGACGATCCTGGTGGAGAAGGACTGACCCTCCACGGGCATCACGAAACAGGCGGGGTCCTGCGGGACCCCGCTTTTTCTTGGCTGGTTCCCTTCAGGCGGCGGACATGCTTCAACTCGACTACAGACGAGTGAGACAGCCGTGAGCTCGAATCCCTTCATCGCCCAATGGTGGTTCCACCTGCCGAACTTCGTTCTGGCGGCGCTGATGTACACGATGCTCGGGCGCTTCGTCCTGAGCTTCCTCTTCCCGCCGGAATCCAAGAACTACATCTGGGTCGCGTTCGTGCGGCTCACCGATCCGGTCGTGCGCGCGGTCCGCATCGTGACGCCGCTCGCGGTGCCGCACATGCTGCTGCTGCTGTTCGCCTCCGTCTGGCTGCTCGCCGCCCGCGTCGCGCTCCTCGTTCTGTTTGCCAGCATCGGGCAAATGCCGACTACCGGAGTGACGCCGCAATGAGCACGCGCTCTTATGTGATCGCGATCGCGCTGCTCGCGACCATCAACGGCATCTTCTCGCCCTGGCTCGTCGGCATGTTTCCGTTCGTGTTCGTGCTGATGCCGGCTTTTTTCCTCACCAGCCTCAGCGTACTTCTGTTCCTCTCCTCGATCCTGTTTGCGACCATCACCCTGATTCTCGGCGGCATCCCGGCCGCGCTCTATGAGCGCTGGACCGGACAAACCGAATCGAGCGAGGTCTCCATGTGGCTCTGGCTCGCCGGCGTCGGACTGCTCACCTTGCCGGCGGCGGCCAATTTCTTCCAGTTCGGCCTATAGGGCTTTGCTCACCAAATCTGCGTGATTGAGCCGGCGAACCGCCCGCGCCCCCTCGCCAACCCTTCACGCTCGTTGCATTATCTACCGCGAGACGAAGCGGTCCGCCGGGCCGCCCGGCGGAGAACCGCATGGAAGAGATGCGCAAGGCCGCTTTCGCGTCGGTCGCCCGCGGCTGCAGCTTTGCCATGCTCGCCATCGTCTGCGTCATGATGGGCGTGCTTTACGATCCTCGCGTGGTCTTTCAGACCGGCGGCATCCTCACGCTGATCATGACCATCGTTCTGATCCTGAAGGCGCGCTACGCCCTGACCCAGAACTACAAGAAGACCGAGATGTGGCTCTATCTCGACAAGAATTTCCGGCCGCCGGAAGCCTACGCGCAATGGGCCGCCTCGACTGTGCTGCGCGACGCCTATTTCAGCTTCGCGATGTACACAGCGTTCATCTCGATCGCGATGTGGGTAATGGCGCTGCTGATGGGGATTTCCGGGATCACCGCGCGCTAGCGGCTCAGATGCGGCCCGGCTCCGTTTCCTGCCGCAGCTTGTCCACCATCGTGAGAAAGCGGCGGAACAATCCTTCGAGATAGCGCATCGCCCGCTCGACTTCCTCGTCGCCCGGCCATGGCGCACCCGGCTTCGACGCCGAGGGCGGCACCGTCTGCGGCGGAACTGGCGGCGTTGGCTCCGCGCCCGGCTTCGGCGCTTCGGTCGCGCTCCGCCGCGCGAGTTCCGCTTCCAGCGCCGCGACCTTGCCCGCGAGCCGCGCGATCTCGACCTCGTAGGCGGCGCGGTCGTCGGCCACCGTCTCGCAGCTCCAGGCCGGCCCGCGCCGGCGGCAGTGCGATACCTGGCCGGTGCGGCTGTCGAGCCGCATCAGTCCGTCGATCACCGGACTGAAGGTGAAGCGCCCGACTTCGCCCTCCGCGGGCATCGGGCGGATCTCCGAGCCCTTGGCAGTCTCTTGTGCGATTGCCGACGGCGCAAACGCGATGGCGGCTGCGGCAAACAATATTCGCAACGAAACGCTCGAAGATCGGACCATGACTCAACTCCCGTTCGTCGAGAGCCCCAATCCTAGCCCAAAGCGGGGCGCAAGTACGGCCGCCAGGAGTGCGGCCGCTCAGGCGGCGCGCTTGCCCGCGGCCGGCGCGAAGCGGCCGTAGAAGGTCTCGCCCTTCTTCGCCATTTCGCGCAGCAAGCGCCGACGGCTCGAAGCGCGGCCCGTAGCGCCCGGCGAAACGCTCGCACAGCGCCACGAAATTCGCGACCCCCATGCCGTCGATATAGGAGAGCGTGCCGCCGGTGAACGGCGCATAGCCGAAGCCCAGGATCGAGCCGACGTCGGCGTCGCGCACGTCGGTGATGACGCCCTCCTCGACGCAGCGCGCGCTTTCCAGCGCCTGGATGCCGAGGAAGCGCTGTTTCAGCGTATCGACGTCGAAGCTCTCCGCCGGCTGCGGTGCGCCCGCGAGCTCGGCGAGGCCGGGCCACAGCCGCTTCGGGCCCTTGTCCGGATAGTCGTAGAAGCCCTTGCCGTTCTTGCGCCCGTTGCGGCCGCGTTTGACCACCATTTCTTCGAGCAAGGCCTCCTGGCGCGGATCGATCACCTCGGCGCCGAGATCCTTCTTGGTGGCCTGCAGGATTTTCCAGGCCAGATCGACGGCGACCTCGTCGTTGAGCGAAAGCGGCCCCACCGGCATGCCGGCCATGCGGCCGACGGTCTCGACCATCGGCGCCGGCACGCCCTCGGTGAGCATCAGGTGGCCTTCGCGAATATAAGTGCCGACCACGCGCGAAGTGTAGAAGCCGCGCGAGTCGTTGACCACGATCGGCGTCTTCTTGATCGCGCGCACGTAATCGAGCCCGATTGCCAGCGCCTCGTCGCCGGTCTTCTTGCCCATGATCAGCTCGACCAGCATCATCTTTTCGACCGGCGAGAAGAAGTGCACGCCGATGAAGCGGTCGGGCCGCTTGGAAAGCTCGGCCAGCGACGTGATCGGCAAGGTCGAGGTATTGGAGCCGAAAATGACCTTGTCGCCGAGCACGGCCTCGGCCTTCTTGATCGCCTCTTCCTTGACCTTGCGGTCCTCGAACACCGCCTCGATCACCAGATCGGCGCCGGCGATCGCCGCGTAGTCGGGCGTGGCAACGATGCGCGCGAGCAGCGCGTCGCGGTCGGCCGGCTTGATGCGGCCCTTGCTGACCTGCTCGCCAAGCGTCTTCTCGACGTGCGCCTTGCCCTTGTCGGCGCTCGCCTGATCGCGGTCGATCAGCACCACTTCGATCCCGGCCTGCGCGGTCACGCTCGCGATGCCGGCGCCCATGAAGCCGGCGCCCAGGATCGCGACTTTCTTGAGCTTCTTGGCCGGCACCGAGGCCGGCCGCCGCGCGCCCTTGTTCAGCTCCTGCATGGAGACGAACAGCGTGCGGATCATCGCCTGCGCTTCCTTGGAGCGCAGGATTTTCGCGAAATAGCGGGATTCGACCGTCAGCGCCCGCTCCATCGGGAGCTGCAGGCCCTCGAACACGCACTGCAGGATCGCCTTGGCGGCCGGATAATTGTCGTAGGTCTCGCGGCGATAGATCGCGTTGGCCGGCGGCCAGGTCATCATGCCGGCCTTGGAATAGACGGTGCCGCCCGGCAGCTTGAAGCCTTCCACGTCCCAGGGCTGCACGCCCTTGCCGCCGTTCTTGATCCAGGCCTTGGCGGTCTCGATCAGCTTGTCGGCCGGCACGATCTCGTCGATCAGCTTCATCGCCTTGGCGCGGTCGAGGCGCAAGAGCTCGCCGCGGAACAGAAACTGCAGCGCGTCGCCCGCCGGAATCATTCGCGGCACCCGTTGCGTGCCGCCGGCGCCGGGGAACAAGCCGACTTTGATTTCCGGAAGACCCACGCGCGTCTTTTCGTTCTCCGACGCGATACGGCGATGGCACGCGAGCGCCAGCTCGAAGGCGCCGCCGGCGCAGGTGCCGTTGATCGCCGCGACCCACGGCTTGCCGCGAGGTCTCGAGCCGGCGATAGTTCAGCGACATTTTCCGCGACTCGTCGAACACCATGCGGTTGGCTTCGACCTGGCCCTTGGCCTTCACCGTGTCGGCGAAGGTGCGCGACAGATTCTCGAGCATCGTGAGGTCGGCGCCGCCGGAGAACGCCTCCTTGCCGGAGGTGACCACCGCGCCCTTGATCGCCGGGTCGGTCGCGACCTGCTCGATGATCTGGCCGATCTCGTTCGTCACTTCGAGCGTGAAGACGTTCATCGAGCGGCCCGGGCTGTCCCAGGTGATGAGCGCGATGCCGTCCGCGTCCACGTCGACTTTGAAATTGACCCAGCTCATCGCACGCCTCCCGTCGCTTTTCTGATCATCTGAGGTGGCGGCCGCAGGCCGCCCTCGAAGGATGACGACGTTCTTCGCGTCACACCCGCTCGATGATCGTCGCCGTGCCCATGCCGGCGCCGATGCAGAGCGTGATCAGCGCGGTCGACTTGTTGGTGCGTTCCAGCTCGTCGAGCGCGGTGCCGAGGATCATGGCGCCGGTCGCGCCGAGCGGATGGCCCATGGCGATGGCGCCGCCGTTCACGTTGATCTTCGAGTCGTCGAGATCGAACGCCTGCATGAAGCGCAGCACGACGGCCGCGAACGCCTCGTTCAGCTCGAACAGATCGATGTCGGAGAGCTTCATCTTGGCCCGCTCGAGCACGAGCTTGGTGACGTCGATCGGCCCGGTGAGCATGAGCGCCGGATCGGAGCCGATCGAGGCGAATTGCCGAATCCTGGCGCGCGGCTTGAGGCCCGCGGCCTTGCCCGCCTCCTTGGAGCCGATCAGCACCGCCGCGGCGCCGTCGACGATGCCGGAGGAATTGCCGGCGTGGTGTATGTGATTGACGTATTCGACGTCCGGATGCGCCTGAATCGCGACCGCGTCGAAGCCGCCGAACTCGCCCATCTGCACGAACGAGGGCTTGAGCGCCGCCAGCGACTGCATGTCGGTCGAAGGCCGCATATGCTCGTCCTTCGAAAGCAGCGGCAGCCCGTTCACGTCGGTCACCGGCACCACGGAGTTCTTGAAGCGGCCCTCGTCCCAGGCCTTGGCCGCCCGCTTCTGGCTCTGCACCGCATAGGCGTCGACCTCGTCGCGGCTGATGCCGTACTTGGTCGCGATCAGGTCCGCCGACACGCCCTGCGGCATGAAATAGGATTTGATCGCGACCGAGGGATCCACCGGCCAGGCGCCGCCCGAGGCGCCGATGCCGACGCGCGACATGGATTCGACGCCGCCGCCGATGGCCATGTCCTTCATGCCGGACATGACCTGGGCCGCCGCGAAGTTCACCGCCTCGAGCCCCGAGGCGCAGAAGCGGTTGATCTGGATGCCCGGCACCTCGTCGCCATAGTCGGCGGCGAGTGCGGCCGCGCGCGCGATGTCGCCACCCGCCTCGCCGACCGGATCGACGCAACCGAGCACCACGTCGTCCACGAGCTTGGTGTCGAGCTTGTTGCGCTCCTTGATGGCGACCAGCGCCTGGCGCGCGAGCTCGACGCGAGGTCACCTCGTGCAGCGAGCCGTCGACCTTGCCGCGGCCGCGCGGGGTGCGCACGTGGTCGTAGATAAAGGCTTCGGTCATGACTTTCCTCCTCGAACTCAGAACGCTTCGGCCGGCATCGCCATCACGCTGTCGGCGCCGGCAGTGATGCGCGCGAGACGGGTCGCGGTCTCCGGCAGCACGCGCTCCATGTAGAAACGTCCGGTGGTGAGCTTAGCATCCATTCGCGGCCCGTCGACGCCCGCGGCTTTCTTGGCGAGCGCCGCCTTGGCGATCTGCGCCCACATCAGCCCGAGCACGACGAGACCGAACAGATGCATATAGTCGGTGGCGCCGGCGCCGGCATTGTCGGGCCGCTTCGGGGCGTTCTGCATGAACCAGGCGGTCGCCTGCTGCAGATGCTGGAGCGCGGCCGAGAGCGGCGCGAGGAACGGCTTCATCGCCTCCTCGCTCGAATTCTCCTTCACGAATTGCTGCACCTCGGCATAGAAGGCCAGAAGCGCCCGGCCGCCGTCCTTGGGCAGCTTGCGGCCGACCAGATCGAGCGCCTGAACGCCGTTGGCGCCCTCGTAAATCATGGAAATGCGGGCATCGCGCACGAACTGCTCGACGCCGTGCTCCTTGATATAGCCGTGGCCGCCATAGACCTGTTGCGCCATGACCGCATTGTCGAAGCCGCGGTCCGTGAGCACGCCTTTGATGATCGGCGTCATCAGGCCCATGTGGTCCTCGGTCGCCGCGCGGACCTTCTCGTCGTCGGAATTGATCGCGAGATCGCCCTTGAGCGCGGTCCACAGCACCAGCGCGCGGGCCGCCTCGTTGAACGAGCGCATGGTCAGCAGCATCCGGCGGATATCCGGATGCACGATGATCGGGTCGGCCGGCTTGTCGGGGAATTTCACGCCCGAGATGGCGCGGCCCTGCAGCCGCTCCTTCGCGTAGATTACCGCGTTCTGGTACGAAACCTCGCCCATTGCGAGGCCCTGGATGCCGACGCCGAGACGGGCCTCGTTCATCATCGTGAACATGGCGGCCAGGCCGCGGTTGGCCTCGCCGATCAGCCAGCCCTTGGCCCCGTCATAGTTCATGACGCAGGTCGAGTTGCCGTGAATGCCCATCTTCTCTTCGAGCGAGCCGCACGAAACCTTGTTCGACTCGCCGGCCGAGCCGTCGGGCTTCGGCAGAAGCTTCGGCACCACGAACAGCGAAATGCCCTTGATCCCTTCCGGCGCGCCTTCGATGCGCGCCAGCACCAGGTGCACGATATTCTTGGTGAGATCGTGCTCGCCCGACGAAATGAAAATCTTGGTGCCGTTGATCTTGTAGCTGCCGTCGGCCTGCGGCGCCGCCTTGGTGCGGATCAGGCCGAGATCCGTGCCGCATTGCGGCTCGGTGAGATTCATCGTCCCGGCCCATTCGCCCGACGCGAGCTTCGGCAGATAAATCCTTTTCTGCTCGTCGCTGCCGTGCCGCGCCAGCGAGCGGAACGCGCCCATCGACAGGCCCGGATACATGCCGAAGGCCAGGTTCGACGCGGACAGAAACTCGTTCAACGTCGCCGCCACGACGTGCGGCAGGCCCTGGCCGCCATATTTGCGGATCGGCGGAGATGCCGATCCAGCCGCCTTCGGCCATCTTCTTGTAGGCGTCCTTGAAGCCCGTCGGCGTGGTCACCGAGCCGTCGGCGTTGCGCTTGCAGCCTTCCTTGTCGCCGACCTTGTTCAGCGGCGCCAATACTTCCTCGCAGAACTTGCCGGCCTCGCCGAGCACGGCGCCGATGGTTTCCAGATCCGCGAAGCCCGGCACGTTGTCGTAGCGCTCGACATGGAACACGTCGGAGAGCAGGAACATCACGTCTTCTACCGGGGCCTTATAGGTCGGCATTTTTCTCTCCTGTTGACTGTCACGCGCCGCGCGCCGCGAGCATCCCGCCCACGGTCTCGCTCGCGCGCTCGAGCTCGGCGATCGCCCGGTCGATATCCTTGCGCTGCCGCTTGAGCCGCTCGACCTGCTCGATGAAGCGGGTGTGCGCGACCTTGAGCTGGGTCACCTGCCCGTCGCCGAGATCGTAGAGATCGAGCATGGCGCGGATTTCCTCGAGCGAGAAACCCACGCTCTTGCCCATGAGCACGTACATCAATCGCGCACGATCGCGGCGGGAATAGAGCCGGTCCTGCCCGGCGCGCCGCGGCGCGATCAATTCCTTCTCTTCGTAGAAGCGCAGCGTCCGCGCCGTCACGCCGAATTCGCGCGCCAGATCGCGGATCGTGAATTCATCCTTCTCCGGCCGTGCCGCCGCTTCGGCGTCGAAGCCGGCGACGAGATCGGGGATCTCCGAGCGGGCGGAAGTCGCTTCCACTTGCCTGCGCATTTGCTTCTGGTTCGGGCCCTGCGTCGCATTCGCCGCACCGGTCGACCCTGGACCGCGCGGTAACAATGTAGATGACGCTTAGCTTCAGTTGACGTAAACGTCAACTCCATCGGCTGGGCCGCCTGTGAAAAACTCCCGCGGCCCCATAATGGTAATGTTTTCAAATGCTTGCCAGGAGACAGGCCGTGACCCTGCGGCCCTTCAATCGATTCTGCCACAGAGCCTCCCAACATATTGAGCGCCGGTAAGAAAAGTTAACCAGCCATTTACCGTGATTATGAACAGTCGGTTCCCAAGCGCGTTTGCGTGCGTTTCCACGCCGCTTCAACCGCGGCGATTCGCGAACGGAACCAGCCATGACCGCAGGCGTGCCTTGGAGCGTGAATGCCGTAGAGCGCGAGACCTGGGCCGCGGCCCGCGATGCCGCGCGCCGGGCCGGGCTCTCCGTCGGCGAATGGCTGGAACAGACGATCCGGCAAGGCGCCGATGAGCCCCACGCTCACCGCACGGCGCGCGAGCAGCCGAGGGCCGACGCGCTCGAACAGCGCCTCGACGATATCTCCGAGCAACTCGATCATCTCCTGCGCAACGGC
The DNA here is from genome assembly GCA_963772885.1 of uncultured Alphaproteobacteria bacterium. Classification (GTDB taxonomy): domain Bacteria; phylum Pseudomonadota; class Alphaproteobacteria; order Rhizobiales; family Xanthobacteraceae; genus JAHFPN01. The sequence continues at coordinate 72,555 of CAVYZC010000005.1, forward strand.
CCGCAACGCGTGCAGCCGGAACGCGCGGCGCGGACCGACCCCGCACTCGCCGCAGCCGTCGCAGCCCTCGACAATCGCATCGAAGCTTTGATGCGCGATATCGGCGCCGCCGAGCGACTTGTCCCGTCGGGCAAGTGGACGCCGCGGTCGAACGCCGCGCGGTCGAGATCGCACTCTTTCCCACGCGATCGAACGGATGAGCCGCCGCGCCGGGCACGAGCCCGAGCGCCCGATCCCGAGCACGATCTCGCCGTCGATCGCCGATCTCGACGACGCCATCGCTGAAATCACCGTGCGCCAGGCCTCGCTCGATGACGGTGCCAAGGGCCGCATGTTCGACCGCCGCCAGGGCCGGATCGGCCGCCGCGTCGAGGATCGAAAACCCGAGCCGGCGCCCGCTGCACGACTTCAGCGGGCTGGAGCGCCAGCTCAAGGCGATGGCGGACGATATGCAGCACCTGCGCCGCTCCGGCGGTCAGGCGCCGGCGCTCGCTCCCGACCTCAGCGGCCTGGAGCGCCAGCTCAAGACCATGGCCGACGAGATGCAGCATCTGCGCCGCTCGAGCGTACAGGCGCCGGCGATCGAAGAACTGCGCCACCAGATCATGGACCTCGGCCGCGCGCTGGCGGAGCTCGCGCCACGCAGCTCGATCGAGGCGCTCGAGCGCGCGATCGAGATGCTGACCGAGCGCATCGACCTGGCCGTCCGCACCGAGCCGCGCGAGAACTATTCGCAGGTCGCCTCTGCGCTCGGCGAAATTCGCGCCTCGCTCGCCGAAGTCCGTCCCGCCGAAAGCTTCAGCGCGGTCGAAGCCGACCTGCAGGAGCTTTCCCGCAAGCTCGACGTGCTGAACGTCAAAGGCCTCGACGGCGCGACAGTCGCGCGCGTTCAGAGCGAGCTCGGCGAGATCCGCGCGCTGCTGTCGAGCGCGCTTCCCGCCGACGTGCTCAAAGTGCTGGTCGACCAGATCGAGGTGCTCGCCCACAAGCTCGAGAGCAGTCCCGCCGCCGAGACGCAGATGCTGAGCGCCTTCGCCGGGCTCGAGCGGCGCATCGAACAGCTCGGCGAACGCATCGAGACCGCGAGCCAAAAGGCCGGTGCGCCCGCCATCGCCGAGATTGCCGGACGCCTCGATGAGCTGCAGCGCGCGCTCGCGAACCTTTCGCATGGCGCGCCCGCCGGCTTCGAAGATCTGATGCATGGCGTCATCGACAAGCTGGAAGCGGCCGAAACCCGCCTTTCCAGGTTCGATTCGATCGAGCGCAGCCTGAACGACCTGTTCGCCCAGTTCGAGGAGACCCGCGCGAGCGCCATCGATATCGCCGAACGCGCCGCGCGTTCGGCCATTCGCGAGGCCGCAGCCACCCTGGTTCCGCGCACCCAGCCTGCGCCTTCCGCCGAGCCGGTCCGCCGCGCCCTCGAATCCGAACCGCATCCCGCCGCACGCGAACCCGAGCCGACGATCCATCGTGAGCCGCCGCGCCCGACTGCCGCTCCAAAAGCGGAGCCGCAAGCCGCCTCGCGCGAGTCGTCCCGTTCCGATCCCGCGCTCACGGAGCCGGTGCAGTCCGGACCGGCCCGCATCGAGCCCAAACCCGAGATCAAGCCCACGACCATTTCCAGCGACCTGCCGCCTGACTATCCGCTCGAGCCGGGCTCCGGCGGACCCCGCGGCCGTCTCGCCCAGAGCGCGACGGAGCGCGTAGCACAATCGGCGACCGCGCTCGGCCCGAACGTACCAAAGCTCGGCGAAGCCAATCCGCGCACCGCGGAGTTCATCGCGGCTGCCCGCCGCGCTGCGCAACAGGCCGCTGCCGAGCGAGCGACCGAAACGCCGCATTCCCGCGCCGTCGGCGTCATGAAAGATATCGGCACCAAGCTCGGCGGCGGAGGAAAGCGCTCGCTCTTGATCGGCCTGCTCGCGCTCCTGCTCGTGATGGCGGGCACCATGCGCTACGCCGACGTGCTGTTTCCGTCCTTCTTCTCTTCCGAGGAAACGCCCGCGCCGGCCGTCGCCGCTCCACCGGCTGCAGCGCCTGCGGAACCGGAGAGGGAGGCCGAACCCACGGCACCCGCCGCGCCCGCGCAGCCAGCCGAACCGGCGCCCTCCGACCGTACCGCTCTGCCGACCCCGGCCGACCCCGCGTTCGCATCCGCCCCGCCGGCCGGCGTCGTTGGCCCCGCTGTCACAACCGCCTTCCTCGGCCAGCGCGGCGATCCGCGCGATATCACCAGCACGGTTCCCAGTCCGGCGCCCAAGCCTGCCGCGGTCGCCTTTCGTCCCAAGGATCTGCCGGCCGGGCTCGGCAATGCGGCTTTGCGGACCGCGGCGCTGGCCGGCGATCCGGGCGCGGCCTACGAGATCGCCGCCCGCTATTTCGACGGCCGGGGCCTCGAGGCCAATGGCGTTGAGGCGCTGCGCTGGTTCGAGCTCGCCCGCGCCGCAGGCTCCGTTCCCGCCGCCTACCGGCTTGGCGGCATCTATGAGAAGGGCCAGGGAGTAACGAAGAACCTCGCCGAAGCTCGCCGCTACTATCTCCTCGCCGCCGAGGGCGGCCATATCAAAGCCATGCACAACCTCGCCGTCCTTCACGCCGAGGGCGTCGATGGCAAACCCGACTTCCGCACGGCTACGCGTTGGTTCCGCATGGCCGCCGACCGTGGCCTGCGCGACAGTCAGTTTAATCTGGCGGTACTCTATGCTCGTGGCCTCGGGGCCGAGCAGAACCTCACCGAGGCCTATCGCTGGTTTGCGCTCGCGGCCATTCAGGGCGACCCCGATGCCGCCAAGAAGCGCGACGACGTGGCTAACCGTCTTGATGCGCAGACGTTGATCGCCGCCAAGCTTGCGGTGCAGACGTGGGCGGCAACGCCCGCCGACACCGCGGCCAACAACGTTAAGCTCAAGGCCGAGTGGGAAAAGGCCGAGACCGTCCCCGCCCGGCGTTCAGTAAAGAACTGAAAAATCGCGACTTTGCATTGACAAACTTGCCGCGCGGGTTTTTGAACGCCTAGGTGCCGCGGAAAACGCGGCGCCATTCGTAAGGCGCGCCGTGCCGATCTACCTGCCCATCGCCGAGCTGCCGGTGAACTTGTTCCTGATCCTCGGCCTCGGGATCACGGTCGGCTTCATTTCGGGCATGTTCGGCGTCGGCGGCGGGTTCCTGATGACGCCATTGCTGATCCTGACCGGCATTCCGCCGGCGGTGGCGGTCGCGACTGTCCCGAGCCACATGGCCGCCTCGTCGCTCGCCGGCGCCATCTCTTATTGGCGGAAGAAACAGGTCGATATCGGGCTCGCGCTGGTGCTGCTTTCCGGCGGCATCTTGGGCACCGCCGCAGGCGTCTGGATCTTCTCGCTCCTGCGCCGCGCCGGGCAGCTCGACCTGATGGTGAACCTTTCCTACGTCGTGCTGCTCGGCATCGTCGGCGGCCTGATGCTCACCGAGAGCTTGCGGGCGATCCTGCGGGCCCGGCGCGGCGAGCGACCGATCGTGCGCCGGCCCGGCACGCACGCCTGGTTCCACGGGTTGCCGCTGAAGCTGCGTTTCCGCCAGTCGCGCATCTACGTCTCCGCCATGCCGGTCACGGCGATCGGTTTCATGGTCGGCCTGCTCGGCGCTCTCATGGGCGTGGGCGGTGGATTTTTGCTCATTCCCGCGCTGATTTATCTCATGCGCGTGCCGACCACGGTCGCCGTGGGCACTTCGCTCTTGCTCACGCTCGTCACCATGCTGATCGCAACCGTGCTGCACGCGGTCGAGAACCGCACGGTCGACGTGGTGCTCGCGTTCGCGCTGATGACCGGCGGCGTGCTCGGCGCCCAATTCGGCGCCCGCGCCGGCCAGGCCATGCGCGCGGAACAGCTGCGGCTCCTGCTCTCGCTCCTGGTGCTCGCGGTCGGTCTGCGCGTCGCAATCGACATGCTCACGCCGCCTGCCGACGTCTTCTCCGTGGTCGCGACGGAGGCGTTCGAATGATGCGCCGCGGATTGATCGTGCTTGCGATCGCAGCTGCGTTCGCCGCCGTCCCGGCATCGGCCGCCGAGCGGCTGGTCGTGACGCTGTCCACGCACCGTGTCCTCATCCAATCGAACTTCACCGGCGCCGATCTCGTCCTGTTCGGATCGATCGACAACATCGACCCCGACGTGATGGAGCGCGGCGGCTACGACGTAGTGGTGACCGTGCGCGGTCCCAAGCGCTCGTTCATCACGCGGCGCAAGGCTCGCCTGCTCGGTATCTGGGTCAATGCGGAATCGCGAGAGTTCGTCGATGTGCCGGCTTATCTCGCGGTCTCGACCAACCGCACGCCGGCCAATATCGGCGATCCCGATTTCCTTCGGCGGCTTCGCATCGGTCTCGTCAACAACCTGCTCACGCAACGGATCGGCGCCGACGTCGCCGACGTGCACGCGCAGGATCCGTTCCGCGCCGGATTCATCCGCGTGAAGACCGTGGAAGGATTGTTCCGCGAGGAGCCGAACGGCGTCACCTATCTCGGCAACAGCTTGTTCCGCACCGCCGTGCCGATCCCCGGCGATGCGCCGACCGGCACCTATGAAGTGGAGACGCTGCTGATCGCGGCGGGCGCGCTGATCAATCGCGAAACGACCGCGATCGAGGTCGTGCGGACGGGATTTGAAGCGGTGGTCGCTCAGGCCGCCCGCGACCAGCGGCTGGATTACGGCCTGGGTACGGCGCTGCTCGCGCTTCTGACCGGCCTGCTCGCGAGTCTGGTGTTCCGCCGCGACTGAGCGCCGCGCCGCGAAAGCACCGCCAAGAGACCCGGGACCGGCTTGCCCTTTTCCGTACGCGTCGACGCGCGCTCGAGGACGGCAACGTCGAGGCGCGCCGCCTTGGCGGCCTCGCGCACGTGCTTCTCGCCATGGGCGAAGCGCAGCGCTTCATGCAAAACGACGCCGCCGCCGCGGTGGGTCTCGATGGTGAAAGCCACGAGGCCGCCGGGCGCGAGCCGTTCGCGGACCGCCGCGAGCACGGGATGCAGGTCTTTGAGATACGCAAATACGTCGGCCGCGAGCACCAGGTCGAAATCGCCCTCTTCCTCGTCGAGGAACTCGACGAGGTCGCCAACCGCGACGCGATCGTAGATTTCCTTGGCCTGGGCATGGGTGATCATGCCGGGCGAAAGATCGACGCCGGCGAGATCGCTTGCCAGGTCGCGGATCTCCGCCCCCATCAGGCCGGTGCCGCAGCCCAGATCCAGCACACGCAGGAACCACGCCCGCTTCTTGCGCGCCTTGGCGGTCCGCTCGACCGCCTCGCGCAACATTTGCGGGCCGCGATAGGATAGCGTCTGCAGGAGATCGTTCTCGAAGCGCGCCGCGTTCTGGTCGAACAGCGTGCGCACATAAGCCGGCGGCATTCCTTCGGGCTTACGCTTCTCCAGCCGCGCGAGCCTGAGGCTCGCGCCGAGCTTGTCTTCCGGATCGAGCGTCACCACGCGCCGATAGGCGCCGATCGCCTCATCGTGCTCGCCGGCGCGCTCGAGCACCTCGCCGAGCATGAACCAGGCGGCAAGGAAGCCCGGTGCTGCCTCGATCGTCTCGCGCAGCAGGTCGATCGCGCTCGCGCTGTCGCCGCGCGCGAGCAGACCGCGCGCCCAGTCGACGCGGCGGTCGAGCGAAAAATCGCCGGATGAGAGTGCGAGTGATGCGTTCGTGAGCATTCTAAATTCGCCAAAGACCTTAATGCGCGGCGTTTCACGTTCGGTCAAGCCTTGCTTGACATTTTCTTGCGCAATGTCAGATGTGCACGCGAACGGAAAAATTCAAGGTGAGCACACAATGAATCAATTTTTTGGCGGATCGCCGCTCGGAGTGATTGTTCGACTCGTGCTGTTGTCGATCGTAATCGGCGTATTGCTCGCCGCGCTCGGAGTCGATCCGTGGAACATCTGGCGCAGTCTCGAGTCGCTCGTGCGCCGCATCATGAGCATGGGCTTCGAAGCGGTCGAATGGGTGTGGCGCTACTTCGTGCTCGGCGCCGTGATCGTGTTTCCGATCTGGATCATCATGCGGCTCATCCGCGCGCGCGGAAAGACTTGAACATCACACCGGCCACGGCGCGCGTACGATCGCATTCGCGTCGGCGCCCACGACATCGGTGATCTTTTTGATCTTTTCGCGCTCGAGCCGCTGCACCAGTCCGCGCTTGATCGTCGCGACCAGAGAAAATCCTTTATAAATCAAAGCGGTATAGAGCTGCACGAGCGTGGCGCCGGCGCGCATTTTCTGCTCCGCTGCATCCGCTGAATCGATTCCGCCGACCCCGACGAGCGGAAACGCGCGCTCGGCGCGCAGATAAGTTTCGGCAAGCATCCGCGTCGAAAGCGAGAACAACGGCCGGCCCGAGAGCCCACCTGCTTCGCGCGCGGCGCGATCGCGCAATGATCGCGGACGCGCGATCGTAGTGTTGGCGACGATGATGCCGTCGATGCCGCGCTTGCGCGCAACCGCCACGATACCGTCGAGTTCATTCAGCGAAAGATCGGGAGCAATCTTCAGAAGGACCGGTTTTTTTCCGGCGCGCGCAGCCGCCCGCTCGCGCGCCTCGATGACGCGAGCGACCAGATCGTCGAGCGCCGCCCCGAATTGCAGGTCGCGCAGCCCCGGCGTGTTCGGTGAGGAAACGTTAACCGTGAGGTAATCTGCCGCCGCGGCGAAGGTCTTGATGCCCTCGACATAGTCGGCGGCGCGGTCGACTGATTCGCGATTCGCCCCCACATTGACGCCCAAGATCCCGAAGACCCGCCCGGTGCCGCGCGCTCGCTTGGCCAGCCGAGTGTGCGCTGCAGCAAAGCCGCCATTGTTGAAGCCGAGGCGGTTGACGACTGCTTCGTCGGCCGGAAGACGGAAGACGCGCGGGCGCGGATTGCCCGACTGTGCCTTTGGCGTCAGCGTTCCCACCTCGACGAAGCCGAAGCCGATTTTCAAAGCCGCATCCGGCACTTCCGCATCCTTGTCGAAGCCGGCGGCAAGCCCCACGGGATTGGAGAATAGCAGGCCGAACGCCTCGACCTTGAGCCGCGGGTCGTCGGCCGCAGACGGCGGCAACGGCAGCGTTTTCAGGGCCGAAATCGCCAGACGGTGGGCATCCTCGGCGTCCAGAAGCCGTGCAAAGGGAAGCCCCAAGTCTAGAAGCGAGATGTTTAGAAGCGGGATCAAGAGCGGTTCCCCCTGGGCAACGGGTCAAAGGTCGGGCGTTTCAGCCCCCTATGGTCGATGCCCGCCTGCCTGCTCATGATCTCGGCGCGACGCTATCGGCGGCGCCCCTCGGCTGCAAGCGGGCCCGCCTACATCTATCACGGGAAATTTATGTGAATACTCCCAATGATGGCTGGACGAAAGCGCGCTGGGTGATTATTCCTACTGCCGTACGATCTTCATCGAGCGGCGGAGCCCCAATTGGCCAATCTTTCCCATCCGCGCGTCTGGGCCGCCATCGACCGGCTGGCTGAGCGCTACGGCTTTTCGGCTTCGGGTCTGGCCAAGAAGGCTGGGCTCGATCCGACTTCTTTCAACCGCTCCAAGCGCCTCGGCCCCGATGGCCGTCCGCGCTGGCCCTCGACCGAGTCGATCGCGAAAATCCTGCACGTGACCGGCGCGAGCGTCGAGGAATACATCGCGCTGCTCGACGCCAAGGGCGCCAAGCGCGCGCCGCGGCCCTTGCCGCTCATCGGCTTCGCCGAGGCCGGCGCCGGTGGTTATTTCGACGATGGCGGCTTTCCGGTCGGCTCCGGCTGGGAAGCGGTTCCGTTCCCCAGCCTGGACGACGAGCATGCCTATGCGCTCGAGGTCTCCGGCGACTCCATGGAGCCGCTCTATCGCAAGGGCGACATCCTCTTGATCTCGCCGGGCGCGACCGTGCGCAAGGGCGACCGCGTTATCGTGAAAACCAAGGACGGCGAGGTCCTGGCCAAGGAGCTGAAGCGCAAATCGGCGAAATCGGTCGAGCTGCGCTCGCTCAATCCCGCGCATAAGGATCGCACGCTGCCGGCTTCCGAAGTGGTCTGGATCGCCCGCATCCTGTGGGCGAGTCAGTAAGTCAGGCCGAACGCGCCAGCGCGCCGTCGATCATGCCGACCGTGTTCTCGATGCCATAGACGGCGACGAAGGAGCCGAAGCGCGGTCCCTTCTCCTGCCCGAGCAGCACCTGGTAGAGCATGTTGAACCATTCGAGCGACACGCCCGGCTTGCCGTCCTTGGTCTTGCCCTTGCCGCTGGTGTCGAGGAACGGCGGCCGCCGCCCAATCTCGTACACCACGTCCTGGATCTGCGCGGCGGTGGCGCTGGCGGGAAGCTGCGAGAGCGCGTCGCGCAGCGCCGTCAAGGCCTCGCGCTCCTCGGGCGTCGGCTTGCGGAACGATTTGGCCGGCAGCACGAAGTCGCGGAAATAATGGATCGCATAGTCCACGTTCGCCTTGAGCTTCGGGTGTGTTTCCGGTGTCACCTCCGGCCGGTAGCGCTTGATGAAGCCCCAGAGCGTCTCGGCGTTCTCCGCGTTCGAGGATGAAACCAGCGTCAGCAGCATGGAGAACGGGGTCGGGATTTCCGACGGCGGCGGATTGCCCGAATGAATGTGCCAGACCGGATTGCCGAGGCGCTGCTTCCAGTCCTGCTTCGGATAGGCCTCGAGGAACTGCTGGTACTCGTCCATGTGGCGCGGGATCACGTCGAAATAGAGCCGCTTGGCGGCTCTCGGCTCGCGATACATGAAGAGCGAGAGGCTCTCCGGGCTCGCATAGCGCAGCCATTCCTCGATCGTGATTCCGTTGCCCTTGGACTTCGAGATCTTCTGCCCCTTCTCGTCGAGGAACAGCTCGTAATTGAAGCCCTCCGGCGGCTCGGCGCCGAGCGCGCGCGCGATCTGGCCCGAGAGCTTCACCGAATCGATCAGGTCCTTGCCCGCCATCTCGTAGTCGACCCCGAGCGCGACCCAGCGCATGGCCCAGTCCGGCTTCCATTGCAGCTTGCAGCGCCCGCCGGTGACCGGGCTTTCCATGCGCTCCTTGCTGTCGGGGTCCTCGTAGACCACCGTGCCGCGCTTCTTGTCGTGCTGCAGGATCGGCACCTGCAGCACCGCGCCGGTGCGCGGCGAGATCGGCAGGAACGGCGAATAGGTCGCCGCCCGCTCCTCGCGCAACGAGGGCAGCATGATCTCCATCACCTGCTCGTAGCGATCGAGCACCAGCAGGAGCGCCGGGTCGAAGCGGCCGGCGGCGTAGCAGGCGGTCGACGACAGGAATTCGTACTCGAACCCGAACTGGTCGAGGAATGCGCGCAGCCGCGCGTTATTGTGCTCGCCGAAGCTCGGGTGCGTGCCGAACGGGTCGGGCACGCGCGTGAGCGGCTGCCCGAGATACTTGGCGAGCATTTCCTTGTTCGGCACGTTGTCGGGCACCTTGCGCAGCCCGTCCATGTCGTCGGAGAAACAGACCAGCCGGGTCTTGATCTTGTCGCCGGTGAGCACCCGGAAGGCGTGGCGGACCATGCTGGTGCGCGCGACCTCGCCGAACGTGCCGATATGCGGCAGGCCCGACGGGCCATAGCCGGTCTCGAACAGCACCTCGTCCTTGGGCCGCTTCTGCAAGCGCTGGACGAGCTTGCGCGCCTCCTCGAACGGCCAGGCGTTCGACTGTTCTGCGAATTCGCGCAGCGTGTTCGCGACTTCCGCGGCCGGCGCCGCCATCGTCTTCTCCTTGGGCTGCTTCAGTAGAAGCCGACCGGGAAATAGCGCAAATAGAGGTCGGTGTAGACGCCTTTTTCCCATACCCGGAACAGCGCGTAGTCGAGCGCGCGCTTGAGCGTCTCGTTGCCCTTCTTCACCGCGATGCCGACGCCCTCGCCGAAATAGCGGCTCTCGGTGAAGGGCCCGCCGCGGAACGCGCAGCAGCCCGCGGAATCGCGTCCGTTCAGCCAGAACGCGAGCGCGATGCCGTCGCCGAACACCAGATCGACCTCGCCGCGCTTGAGCGCCGCGAGCGCGTTCTCGAAATGGGCCTGCGGCTGGATCGCGGTCTCGGCGAAGAAGGCGCGCAAGTAGACGTCATGTGCGGTGCCGGCGACGACCGCCACCCGCTTACCGGCGATCGTCTCCGGCGTCGCGTCCTTGAGGTCAAGCTCCTTGCGCGCGATGAAACGCGCGGGCGAGCGATAATAGCGGTCGGTGAAGTCGAGGCGCTTCCGCATCTCTGGATTGGCGGCAAGCGAGGCGATGATCGCGTCGCCCTTGCCCTCGTCCATCGCTTCCAGAAGCGTATCGAAGCGGCGCACCTGGATCGTGCATTGAATGGCAAGCTCCGTGCAGATCGCGCGCGCCAGATCGACGTTAAAGCCGATCGGCTGGCCGTCCGGCCCCTTGAAATTGAACGGCGGATAATCCTCCTCGGTGAAGAAGCGGATCATATTGATGCGGCCGGGCTCCGGTTTCTCCGGCCGCCGCTTCGGGTCCCAGAATCCCGGCACGAACACGCGCTGCGGCGCCTGCGCGAACGCGGGTCCGATCGCCGGAAGAAGTAGTGCCAGCGCCAGAACACCGCAAACCGTCCGTCGCGCCCGAAAAGCGCGAAAGCGCGGGTTAGGCGCGAGGAATCCGGGCGCTTCGCTGTGCATGGGTTAGCCGATGCCGGTGGGGCGCGAATTTCGCCTCGCGCGAATCGTTTGTAAACCCGCGCGGGGGTTGTAGGCTATGGCTCGGGGCCAGGGGATGCGTTCGTTTTCGTTCG
>CAVYZC010000006.1:0-82688 GCA_963772885.1 uncultured Alphaproteobacteria bacterium
AGTTTCTTGAGGACGCCATAGGTGAATTCCGGATAGCCGTCCTTCAGCTCCGAGCCCAGTGAGTAAGAGCCCTCGGCAAGCAGCGTCTGGCCCTGATATTCGAGGCCGAAGCGGGCGCGGAACGTGCCGCCGCCGTCCTTCACGTGAAGGTTGGTGTTGTAGAGCTGATGCGTGCCGGGATGCCGGATCGCCGGCGTGCCCCAGCATGGCCACGGCAAGCCGTAATAGTCGCCGCCAACCTCCGGTGTATCCTTGGCCGCGCGCAGCGTGACCAGGTCGAACTTGTCCTGGTTCTTCATGTGCGCCTTGAGGCGTTCCGGCGACTGGCCGCAATAGCCGGTCGAGAAACCGCCGCGATTGATTTCGCGCAGCAGATCCTCGGCTGACGGCACATTGTTCTCGACCTTGATGTTCTTGAACATCAAGTCGGCGAGCCCGAGCTTCTTGGCCAAAAGATAGAACACTTCATAGTCGGTCTTCGACTCGAAGATCGGCGCTACGACCCGTTCGTACCATTGCAGCGAGCGGTTCGATGCCGTGCGCGAGCCCGAGCACTCGAATTGCGTGCAGATCGGCAACAGATAGGTGTCGTTCTTGCGCTCCGACAGCACCGCCCAGGTCGTGGGATGCGGATCGGCGACCACCATCAGCTCGAGCTTCTCGAGTTCCTTCCGCCGCCTTCGGCATCCGGGTGACGGTATTGCCGCCATGACCGAACACCATCATCGCCTTCAGATTGTCCTGCTGAGCGACGTCGGCCTTCGGCAGGGTCGCCGCGTCGAACCAACGGGTCGACGGGATACCCGGCGTCTCCATGAGCGCCTTCGAGACGAAGCGCGCCTGCATCCAGTTGTAGTCGACTTCCCAGACCCGGGACCAATGCCGCCACGCGCCTTCGACCAGGCCGTAGTAGAGCGGCAAAGTAACGATATCGAGCCCGAGGTCGGTGGCACCCTGCACGTTGCAGTGGCCGCGGAAGATGTTGGCGCCCACGCCGACGCCGCCGACGTTGCCGGTGGCGAGCAGGAGGATGCAGAAGGCGCGAACGTTGGCCGTGCTCACCGTGTGCTGGGTCGCACCCATGCACCAGATGAGCGTGGAGGGCCGCTGCTTCGCGAACAACTCGGCGACGCGCTTCAGCTGCTCGCCGGGCGCACCGGTCACCCGTTCGACCTCATCGGGCGTCCACTTGGCGACTTCCTTGCGGACGTCGTCCATGCCGTAGACGCGTTGCTTGATGAACTCCTTGTCCTCCCAGCCGTTCTGGAAGATGTGCCAGAGCAAGCCCCAGATGATCGGGATATCGGTGCCCGACCGGATGCGAACATATTCGGTCGCGTGAGCGGCCGTGCGCGTGAGCCGCGGCTCGATCACGATGTAGTTGCCGCGATTGAGCTCATTGCCTTCGATCAGATGCTGCAGCGACACCGGATGCGCTTCCGCCGGGTTGCCGCCCATGATGATCATGGTCTTGGAGCGGCGGATGTCGTTGTAGCTGTTGGTCATCGCGCCGTAGCCCCAGGTATTGGCGACGCCGGTGACCGTGGTCGAATGGCAGATGCGGGCCTGGTGATCGACGTTGTTGGTCCCCCAGAAAGCGGCGAACTTGCGATTGAGATAGGCGCCTTCGTTGGAGAACTTGGCCGACCCGAGCCAGTGGACCGCATCCGGTCCCGACTTCGCGCGGATCGCCATCAGCTTGTCGCCGATCTCGTTGATGGCCTGGTCCCAGGACAAGCGGGTCCACTGGCCGTTCACGAGCTTCATCGGATATTTCAGGCGGCGATCGCCATGCACGAGCTCGCGTACTGCTGCGCCCTTGGCGCAATGCGAACCGCGGTTGATCGGGCTGTCCCAGCCCGGCTCCTGGCCGATCCATACGCCATTGGCGACTTCCGCCACGACCGTGCAGCCGACCGAGCAGTGCGTGCAGATGGCTTTCGTCGTTGTGACTCGCGCGCCCGGAGGGGCCGGCGGGCCGGCATCGGCCTTGCGCACCTGACCGAGCTGCAGCGTGCCGAGCGCGGCGAGACCGCCGGCGGCGACGCCGGAGCGGCGCAGGAACGTGCGGCGATCGAGAGCGCCGCCCGATTGGCTTGCAAACGACGCGGCCAGCGTGCCGCGGCGAGCTTCGCGTTCGGTCCGTTTGATCAGCACGGGTGCCTCCCTCAGCTCGGATAGCGGTTGACGCGGTAGAAGGTCTTCACGTCTTCGGTTTCCCGATAACGCGCCTTCTTCATTTCCTGTTCGGACTCGGCGGCGGCAGCGGTGCTCGCCAGCGGCACCGCAGTCGCGGCCGCGGCGCCCGCACCCGCACCGAGCACGCGCAGGAATTCGCGACGGCCTACCGTCGTCTTTTCCCTCTGCTTCATCGCCATCTCCTCTTAATCCGAATGATCGCCCCGCCGCTCAAGACGGCAGCGCGAAAGCTTCCTTTTCGATTTCCAAGAACGTCCGCCCGAGCATGCCGACGCGGCGGTAGAAATCCGCGGCTGCGGCGTTCTCGAGGTCGGTGAAGAAGCGGCCGGCCCAAGAGGCCAGATGCTTCTCGAACACTTTCCGGTCGCTTTCCGCCGGCGCTTCGACGCTGCCGTCGATCAAGCGGGACATGATTTCACAGAGGATCGCTACATGATCCTCGGGCTCCGGAATTGCCTCGGCGCGTTCGATCCCAAGCTGCACGAGATCTTCGCGCAGGCGCGCGAGCGGTCGCTCATGCAGGAAGCCGGTCAAGTAATAAGAGCCGTAAGGCAGCAGTTCGCCGCGGCCGAGCCCGATGAAAAGATCGAAGAATTCGCGTTCGACCTTCTCCGCCGTGGTATTTTCCGCGGCTTCAGCCAACGCGGCATGCACGAGCCCGAGCGCGCTTGCATCGGCCTTGAGCTTGGCGACGCGCCGGAGCAGCTCCGCGTCCGGTGCCCGCGAAAGCAGCGTGGCCAGCAACCGGTATTCCTGAGCGCGCGCGACTTCGGTTTCATCCAGCGGAACGACGTTGCCGGCAGCTTCCTCGAAGAGATCGGGGCGCAACTTTGTGCGTTCGACGCCGGTCGCTTCTTCGACCGCGGCGACTCGCTCCGCGGGTATCCGGTCCCAATTCGATACGGACGGTTGCGAAATTCCGATGCGCCGCGCGAGTTCGCTCACCCCACCTACGGCACGGATGGCCTCGCTCAAGCCTGGGTCGCGCACGCGACCTCCTGTATCGACACTTCCGCCCATTTCTTGATCAGAACGGTTTGAATCAGCCGCTCTTTTGAAGAATTTTGAAAAGCGTATGGCCCGTAAGGGCCGAGCGTCAATAGCTTTGGGCTATATGCGGACTATTCGTGCAGGCTATTCAGCTTGGCAGCGCCTTTCCGTGACGGCGTGGAGCAGGGCTCGAAGCGGCCTCTTTTCGAGCGGGCTCCTGCTGCGATGCGACATCGCCGTCGTGTTGCGCTGCAGTAAGTTGTTGTTCCGCCACGCGACCCTTGTCTTCCGAACTTGGCTCCGGCGTTGCGCTCACTATGTCGTGAGCGGGGGGGTCAGCTTCGCCCACGGCTTCGCTTTTCGCGCCGACTTCCGCGGCCCTCGGCTCTTCCGTGGGCAGATCCGACGGCTTCTCCGCAACCGTCTTCGAGTTGCCGCCGAACATCTCCTCGGCCAGCCGGCGCACATCCACGCCCGGATCGGAGTGGTCAAAGCCGTACATCGCTCCCGGTTCATTGAAGTTCCAGCTGTTCTCCGAAAGCCCGATATAATCGCGGATCGCCGGATCGCTGGCCCATGCCCGGCGCAACGCAGCGCGCGTGAGTTCGGCGGGCACGCCCGCCTGCAGGAACTGGCGAATATCCGTATCCGCGCCGATCGATTCGATCGACGGAAGGCTGGCAAGATCGAATTTCGGCTCGTCGGCCTCCGTCCTCGTGGCCTTGGTGCCGTCGGCAGGCGCCGCTATTGCCGCGCTCTCTTTCGGCTCGGCGTCCTTGGCCGCTGCAGCGGTGGCTTGCAGCGGCAGTTCTACCGCCTCGAGCTTCTTGCGCGACCAGCGCGACAGGAAATTTTTGTCCTCGCTCATTTGCTCCGGTCCTTGCGCGCGGGACCGCGTGGCGCCATGGCCTCGGGGTCCACGGGGGTACGCTTGCGCTTGAAGAACACCTGCTCGACGTGATGCACCTGAATGAAGGCGGCGATCGTGTCGATGAACGATTCCGGCATCGGCACCGGATCGACCAGGTCGGAGCCGGTCTGGGTATAGCCTTCGCCTTCGGCCGGATCGGCGGTCACCAAGACCAGATTATAGGGCGGCTCGGCGTCCGTCGGACGCAGCACGACCCAAAGCTGCGGCTTGCCGCTTACGAGATTGTCGCGGTAATTGCTGGTCTCCGAGGGAAACAACTCGACCTCCGTGGCGCCCACATAATACGTGGCAAGTTCCTCGTCGCCCGAAAGCCGGGTCCAGAGCGCCGTATCCGGTACGCCGGCGAGCGCGCTCACCGGCCGCCACACGAAATCGATCCATTGACTCTTGGCGCGCCGCCGCTCGGCGACGATACCGACTGGAATACGAACGAGCGGCGGCACCAGGCTCACGTGACCGCCTCCAAATGCCGGACCGGCAGGCCGGTCACCAGATTCTGCGGCTTCATGCGCAGGACCTTATCCGCGGATGTGGCGAGGATGAGATAGACCGGCTCGCCCTGCACCGCCGGGTCAGCGACGGCGGGATCGCGGAATTTGAGCCGATAGAGCGCCGCCACCCGGCCGCCCATGGCCTCGTCGAGCGCTTCGCCGTTCCACAGCAGATCGCCGATCTTGGTCCCCTCCGCGTCGAGGCCCACGTACCAGGTGAGATTGGCGTCGCGCACCTCGGTGAGCGGTTCGACCTCGGCCTCGACATGGAGCAGATGCTTGACCCAAGCCTCGATCACGCGCGCTAGCGCCTGGTGTCCGCGCCGGCCTGCAGTCAGGTCGAGTGCCATATCGTAGCGATCGCTGCGTTCGAAATAGCTCGCCGCGTTCTCCTCCACCATGACGTCGATCTCGACCGCACGCTCGATCCCGAGCATGGAGACGAGCGGTGAAACCGGCGCCGGATTCGTGCCCGCGATCTGCTCCTCATCGGCCGAGATCAGCGCCCCCTCATGCACGGTCACCCGCTGGGCCCGGAAGAATAGTTCCGCGGCCCGCAGCACGAACGGGTCATCGCAGCCGTCGAGCGCATTGCGCAAAATCAGGTGTGCCAGCTGGTTCAGGAACAAAGGCGGCGTGCGGCCAACGCCCTTGCGCACCAGGGCGAGATAGGCCGCTTCCAGCGTTGGATACGCGAACAGATGGTCGCGGAACGCGATCATCTGCCCCCAATTCTCGCGCGCATCGGCGTCCTCGATCGCCGCGATCTCGCCGCGACTCACCGTCAGGCGCGGATCGGCGATCAGCGCCGCGTGCAGCGTGCGCTCGACATTACCCGCATCGTCGGGCGGCGCCAGTTCCGGCCGCATGAAATAGACCTTGAGAAGATCGTCGCTCATCACGAGTCCGCCGCCCGCGTCGCGGTCGAGCAAGAGATGGCCCGAGGTGAGCCAGAACTCCTTCATGAGCGCTTGTCCTCGGTGAACCCGGCAAGATCGACGCGCTCCTCCGGCTCCTCCTCACCCTCCACTTCGAGGAATGCGAAAGCGCGCAACGGCTTCGGCCCGACGCGCGGGTGCAGCGTGCGGAAGGCTTCGCGCATGTTTCCGTCCTCGTGCGTCCGGTGCACGGCGACAAGCGTGTCTTTCGGGTGGCCGCAAAGCGAGGCGGCGAAAGCCACTTCCTCCTCGGCGGCTATGCGCGCGGTCAAAAGATCCGGCGCACCGAAATGCTCGACGAGCTGTTGCGCGAGTGTTTCGATCACCTTCGCGCGATCCTGCTCGCTTGCCTCGACGATCTGCACCAGCGTGGACCGGCCGAGCGATTCGACCCCGAGGAACCCGCCGCGGAAGGCGGCGCGCACCTTGCCCGAGAGCGCCGCCGGGTCCGCGTCCCAGAATACGAACGCGCCCGAAACCGCCCACTCCCCTGGCTCCGCCGCGCGCTCGAACACGAACGTGTCCGAGGGATCGAGGCGTATGGTGCGCAACAGCTTCATGAAAGCAGCTCTCCGGTATCGGCGTGGCGCCACAGCGCCCGTTCGATCGCCGGCAGGAGCGCGCGTTTCTCCACTTCGAGCTTGCCCTTGCGCCGGATCAGCAAATCGCCGGCGCCGTCGATCGTGCGCTCGAACCCCTCCTCGGCCGGCAGGCGCTCCAGATAAGACTTGGCGACCTCGATGAACCCCCCATCCTGCCAGTGGTCGATCATCACCATGAAGTGGCGCGCGAAACTTTCGACCAGGCGGCCGGCGCCAAGGTCATCGAACCCCTCCTCCTCGAGGTTGGTTACGTCGGGATTGAAGCCCGCCTCCAGCGGCGCCAGCGCGTTGGTGCGGATCATCGCGCCGAACACGAGCCAGTCGGGCCGCTTGTCTTCGACGGCGTCCTTGGGCCAGCCGAGCTCGCCGCCGCCCACCACCGCGCCCTCGACGAAGATCGTGGCCGGCCAATCGAACGTGATCGACCGCTCCGGCGGCGCGTGCACGGCTAGCGCATCGGCGAGCGCCGCCATCCCCGCATAGATCGTGCGCCGGGCCGCGCGCAGCGGCTCGTCCGGCTCGATCACGAGCGCGAATTCAACCAGATCGAAGCGCCGCACCCACACCAGCGTGCCGGCGCCCTCCTTGGCCGCGATGCTTTTCGCGCGGGCGAACGCATTGCCCGCCTCGCGCAACGTCACGAGACGGAACACCGGCGGCAGATCGAGTGCCGCCGCCGTCTTCGAAGCCAGCACGCGCGTGCGGGTCTGCGCCATGACCGATCCTCAAGCCTTTCGGGACCCTTACCTTTTAACGCTTATAATTATAACTTGCCTACCGGGCGACCGATCCCGCACTGCAATTAAGCGCCGTCGCCCCGAGGGTTCATGGCCGATAACAAGCGCACCATCTTCGTCTGTTCCTGCGAGAAGACGATGCCGCTCGACGCGGAAGCGCTTCGGCGCGGCCTGCGCGGAGCCAAGGTCGAGACCGCGAACCATCTCTGCCGGGCCGAGCTCGATCGCTTCCGCGCGGCGCTCGCCACCGGTGCGCCGCTGACGGTCAGCTGCACCCAGGAAGCGCCGCTATTCTCCGAAATCGCCGGCCAAACGGCATCCAAGACGCCGCTCGCCTTCGCCAATGTCCGCGAAACCGCCGGCTGGTCGAAGGAGGCCGCCGCCGCGGGCCCGAAGATGGCGGCCCTCCTTGCCATGGCCGCGGAACCCCTGCCGGAAACCCCACTCGTTCCGCTTTCGAGCGAAGGCGTCGTTCTCGTCTATGGCCGCGACGAGAGGACGATCGAGGCGGCGAACCTCGTCAAGGACAAGCTCGACGTCACGGTGCTGCTGACCAAGCCCGGCGACATCGCCCCGCCCCGCGTCACCGAATTTCCCGTGGTCAAGGGCACGATCCGTTCGGCCAAGGGTCATCTCGGCGCGTTCGAGCTCCTCGTCGACGATTACGCCGCGCCCGCTCCCTCCTCGCGTGGCAAATTGGCCTGGGTGGCTCCGAAGAACGGTGCGACTTCGAACTGCGATCTCATCATCGACCTCTCCGGCGGCGCGCCGCTGTTCCCGGCCCATGACCTGCGCGACGGCTATCTGCGCGCCGATCCGGGCGACCCGGCCGCGGTACTGCGCGCGCTCTTGCAGGCCGCCGATCTCGTCGGCACCTTCGACAAGCCGCGCTACATCACCTTCACCGATCATCTCTGCGCCCACTCGCGCTCCAAGATCGTCGGCTGCCATCGTTGCCTCGACCTGTGCCCAACCGGCGCGATTATGCCCGCGGGCGACCATGTGAAGATCGACGAGTATATCTGCGCCGGCTGCGGTGCCTGCGCCTCGGTCTGCCCGACCGGCGCCGCCGCGTATGCGCTGCCGCCCGCCGACACCGTCATGCGCAAGCTGCGCACGTTGCTCAATGTCTACCGCGAGGCCGGCGGAACGAACCCGATCTTGCTGCTGCACGACGCGGCGCACGGGGACGAGATGATCGACGCGCTCGCGCGCCACGGCGACGGGCTGCCGGCCAACGTACTCCCGCTCGCCGTCAACGAAGTGACGCAGGTGGGCCTCGAAATCGCGGCCGCCGCATTCGCCTATGGCGCGACGGCGCTACGCTTTCTGCTGCGCGCCAAGCCGCGCCATGACGTTGCCGCGCTCACCAAGACCATCGCGCTCGCCGAGCCGATCCTCGCCGGACTTGGCTTCGGCCCGGGCCGCGTCGCTACGATCGAAACCGATGACCCGGATGCGCTTGGTGCAACACTCCGCACGATCGTGCCCATGGACAGCGTGAAGGTGCCGGCGACGTTCCAGGCCGTCGGCGCCAAGCGCGACGTGCTGAGGTTATCGCTCCGCGAATTGCATCGGGCGGCACCCGCTCCGGTCGACGTGGTGGCGCTCCCCGAAGGCGCACCGTTCGGCAAGGTCGAGATCAAGGTGGAGGGCTGCACGCTTTGTCTCTCGTGCGTGTCCGCCTGCCCGACCGGCGCGCTCAAGGACGACCCCGAGCGGCCGATGCTGCGCTTCGCCGAGGACGCCTGTGTGCAATGCGGGATCTGCCAGGCCACCTGCCCGGAGAAAGTGATCTCGCTGGTGCCGCAGCTCGATTTTCGCGCCGCGACCGCGCCCGCGCGCGTGATGAAGCAAGAAGAGCCTTTCCACTGCATCCGCTGCGGCAAGCCGTTCGGCACCAAGAGCACGATCGAACGCGTCACCGCCAAGCTCGAGGGCAAACACTGGATCTTCAAGGGTCAACCGCAGCGGCTCGACGTGCTCAAGATGTGCGAGGACTGCCGGGTGATCGCCATGACCGAGGACTCGTTCGATCCCCATGGCGCGCCCGCGCGGCCGAACGTGCGCACCACCGACGATTATCTGCGTGAGCGCGAAGAGCGCGAACGGAAGACGTAGCACGTCATCCTGAGGCGCAAGCCCGAAGGGCGAGCCTCGAAGGATGGCGTGCGGAAACTTTGACCGTCATCCTTCGAGAGCCGCCTTCGGCGGCCACCTCAGGATGACGGCATCACTTCGGCCTCGCCGCCTTCTCGAGAAACTCCACCAGCGCCTTGCGGTCCTCCACTGAGCCGATCTTCTGCTCCGGCATCTTGGTGCCGGGCGTATAGGCCATGGGCCCGATCTCGAACAATCTTGCCACCGTCTCCGGCGTCCATACGATGTCGAGCCGCTTCAGCGCGGGTGAAAAATTGTAGCCCGGCAGTGTCGCGATCCGGCGGCCGAAAATACCGGCAAGCGTCGGCCCGGCCCGATTGCCTTCGTCGGGCGTCAGGGTGTGGCAGGCGACGCAGGCCTTGAATATCTCTGCGCCGCGGTCGCCGGCGTATTGCGCCAGCGGATCATCGATCGCGCTCAAGGCAACGGTGCCGAGATGATCGCCGCTCAAAGCGTTCCAGCGGCGCACCATGCGGTCGGTGCCGCCGGTGACCAGCGTCCGGTTGTCCGGTAGAAACGCGACCGACCAGACCGGAAGCCCGGGCCCGACCAGCGTGCGCGCAAGCTGCCGCGTCGCGCGCTCGACGATGCCGACCGAACCGCGGATGCCGGCCGCCGCCAGGAGCGCGCCGTCGCCGGTGATCGCAAGGGCGATGATCGGCGTCGGCCCGATCTCGAGCTCACCGCGCACCTCGCCGCTCGAAGCGAGGAAATAAACTTTTCCGTCGGCGCCCGCCGCGGCGATCTCGCCGTCCGGCGCGACCGCGACGGCGTTCAACGGCGTCGGCAGCGTGCGGATGACGGGTGTGCCGTCGCCGGCGAGCGACCAGATGCGAATCGTCGCGTCATAGCCGGCGCTGACCAGCGCGCGACCGTCGCGCGTGAAAGCGACGCCGTTCACCGCCTGCTGATGGCCTTCGAGCACGCGCGGCTCGCCGCCGGCGAGCGGCCAGAGTCGGATCGTGTGATCCCATGACGCGGACGCCAGCGTCTTTCCGTCGGGCGAGACTGCGAGCGCAACGATCGGCGCCTTATGGCCCTCGAGCACCGTCTCGGGCTGCGGCGCACCCGGCCGCCAGATGGCGATCTTGCCGTCCTCGCCGCCGGTAGCGAGCCGCCCGTCCGGGAGCATCGCGACCGCGTTCACCGCGCTCTCGTGGAAGCGGAGCACTTGCTCGGCAGCATTGCGCGTGAGCGACCAGCGGATCGCCGAAGTGTCGAAGCTGCCCGAAAGCGCGATGGTGCCGTCGGCCGAAACCGCGATCGCGCGCACCGGCCCGCCATGGCCGCGCAACTGCGCCTCGGCGCTCAGGCTTGTGAGCAGAAGAGTGAGACAGCAGATGAAGAGTCTCGACGCCGCGCGCATGGTGACGAGCTTCTTCATCGATTCATGTTTCCGCGGGGCGCATGCCGAGCGCGCGGATACGCTCGCGCGTCGCGGGGTCCTTGAGCGCCGCGAGGAATGCCTGCACCGCCGGTCGTTCGCGCCGCGCCTCCACGAGCAAGAAGTCGTAGTGCTCGGGCGCGATCGGCAGGAAACCGAGCCCGTACATGCGCGCGACCGGCTCGATGGCCACGCCCCAGTCGGCGCGGCCCTGGGCGACCGCGGCGGCAACGGCGTTATGCGAACGCGGCTGGTTGGCATAACCGGCGGGCCGCGCCTCACCGAGCAGCTTGTCGATGAGAATGCGCGTGCCGGCGCCGGCGTTCCGGCTGACCATGAGCGCGGTCGGATCGGCGAGCGCAGTTTTGAGCGCGTCCGTGGCGTCGCGTCCCTCGAATCGCTTGTCGCCCGGCCGAAAAACGATACCTTGCATGCGCTCCCAGCCGCGCACCAGTGAAAGACCCGGCGCGAGCAGATGCTTGTTGTAGACGCCGCTTTCCGGATCGAGCAGATGCACGGGCGCCAGATCGCACTCGCCGCGCCGCGCCGCCGCGACGCCGCCGAGGCTGCCGACCGCGATCGTGCGCACCGCCAGTCCGCGCTCGGCGAGCGCGCCCAGCACCGCGTCGAGCGCGATGCAATGACTCCCGGTAATGAGCAAATCAGGCGCCCGCGCGGATTCGCCGAGCAGCGTCACCCGCGCGCGCGTGCCCGCGTCGAGCGCCATGGCCAGCGCATCGATCTCGATGAACCCGTCCGCCTGCGAGAAGCTCGTCACCGAGCCAGAACCCTTGCCGGTCGGCAGCGCGACCGGGCCCTGTTCGCCCACGACCAGCGCCACCAGCACGAATTCCTGCCGCCCAAGCTCCGAGGGGACGCGCACGGGAACCGTGGCCTCGATCGTGCGTGCGGCCTCCGGCGGCAGGCCTGCATAGGAACGGATGATGGGTGCCACGAAGGCATGAAACGTGAAGATCGCGGATGTGGGAAAGCCGGGGAGCACGATGATCGGTTTCTGCTCGGCGACCGCGAGACACAGGGGCTTGCCGGGCTTGAGCGCCACCCCGTGCACGACGATGCCGGGTTCACCGAGCTTCGAGACGACCCGATGCGAAAGATCGCCCGCCCCTTTCGACGTGCCGCCGGAGAGTACCACGATGTCGCAGCGCCCTAGCGCATCGCACACGCCCTGCTCGAGCACGTCTACGTCGTCCGGAAACACGCCGAAGCTCACCGGCTCGCCGCCGGCCTCGGTGACCGCGGCGGCGAGAATCGCGGCGTTCGAAGTCATAGACGCCGCCGGGCTTCAACTTCTCCCCGGGCGCGACCAACTCGTCGCCGGTCGAAAGCACCGCCACTTTCGGCCGCCGCACGGCGTCAATCTCGGCCAGCCCGCAGGCAGCGCACATGCCGATCTCGCGCGAGCCCAACACCGAGCCGCGGCGCAGGAGCGTCTCGCCGCGCGCGATGTCGGACCCGGCAAACGAGATGAACTGACCGGGCGCCGCGGCACGACGCACCTCGATCGCGGGGCGGGTGTTCGCCTCGATCAGTTCCGTGTGCTCGATCATCACCACGGCATCGGCGCCGCGCGGCACCATGCCACCGGTTGCGATCGTCGTGGCGGTGCCGGGTGCCACCGCGAGCTTCGGTGCGACGCCGCAGGCCAGCACTTCTTCGTTGAGCATGAGGCGGCGCGGATTCGCATCGCTCGCGCCCGTGAGATCAGCCGCGCGCACCGCGAAACCGTCCACGTTGGAGCGATCGAAGGGCGGAACATCGATGGCGGATTTGACGTCGGCAGCGAGCACGCGCCCAAGCAGATCTGCAAGGGCGATACGCTCGGCCGGAAGAGGCTTGAGATCGAGATGCTTGTTGAAACGCGAGCGCGCCTCTTCCGGCGCGACCACTTCGAGGAATTGCTCCTGCCGCGCCGCGCGCCGCACGGCATCGAGAAGCGCGTCGTCGCGCGTGGACTTGCGCTCGCGGCTCATGGCAGCGCCTGCATTTCGACTATTGCACCCGCCGGAAATCCTTCGCTCTCCGCCGGAACCAGGATCCAACCGTCAGCGCGCGCGAGCGTCACCAATCCCAGCAGCCCCGACGCGAGCGGCTCCAGCCCATCTTCTCCACGCCGCACCGGGACTACTTCGGCGATGCCAGCTTGGGAGACGATCTTGCGCGACAAGCGTGCTTGCACCGTCATCGCCTGCTCGGTCGATCCGGCCAGCCGTGCGATGAGCCGCGCGCCCACCAGCAGCCACACCGCGAGCGCCGCATCCAACCTTCCGGGGAACAAGAGCGCCGGCCGGCCGGCCGCTTCTCCGAGCGCGCCGGTCTCGCCCGGCGCGACGCCGAAGCCGTGCATCGCGACGCGGCCGACCCGCGCCAGCGCGGTTACGCTCGCATCGCGCTTTCCTTGTCCGGTACCGCCGATGACGAAAACAGCGTCGACGCTCCCGTCGAGCAGCGCGCGCTCGAGCGAGGAGCCGTCGTCGATTACGACCGTGCCACCAGCCGCCTCGACGGCGCGCTTGAGCAACGCACCGGCGATGCCATGTCCGAGTCTCGGATTGGTGGCGTTGATCCGGATATTCGGCCGGCGCGCGTGAACGATCGCGACGCCGAGCGCCGCGAGAGCGGCGATATCGCCCGCGCGCAACCGTTCGCCCGCGCGCCGCAACAGCGCGCCGCGCACTACATTGCCACCGGCCGCGAGCACGCCGGTGCCGGGCGCAGCCCCGGCGAGCGCCTCGAAATTGCTTCCCCGCACGCTGACCGCGTCCGGCGGCAGGAGCGTATCCGCGTCGGGCGGCAGCCGCTCGCCAACTTCGACCCACGCCGGCGGCGGCGAAAGCGCAATCGGTGAATAAGGTCCGGCATCTTGCACAAGCTCCGCCCGCACCGCCCATCCATCCACGATCGCCACCGGCTGCGCCGGCCGCAATTCGAGCGCCGTCACGTCGGTCGCCAGCACACAGCCGAGCGCCTCGTCCAACGCGACATCGCGCGGCACAACGGGCCGCGCCAGCGCCTCGACCTGCGCGAGCACTTCCTTGAGCGGCGCCAAGCGCGCGATGCGCTGGGAGGTTTCGGCCGGCGGATTCATGCCCCTTCTCTAGCCGAACAGAACCGCGCCCGGTAGCGAGGCCGAGGCTGCTTCAAGCGCGCAATTCCATAGCTTTCTGCTATAGAGCCGGAATGCGCGAGACCCGTCTCGATCTGCGTGGGCTGAAATGTCCGCTCCCGGCGCTGAAGACCAGGAAGGCGCTTTCGCGCATGGCCGCGGGCGAGGAGCTCGTGGTCGAGTGCACCGATCCGCTGACCAGCATCGACATTCCGAACCTCTTGCGCGAGACCGGCGACGCGCTGGTCGACAGCCGGAATGGACCCGAGCTGCTGGTGTTTCACATCCGGAAGAAATGAGGTTCCCGTGCTCGCGCAATTCTTGAACGCAATCCTCCTCGGCACGCTGGCCGTCTTCGTGCTGCCGGCTACCGCGCAGGAACGCATCCCGATCTTCGACGCGCATCTGCATTACAACTGGGAGCCGACGCCGTTCTACTCGATGGAGCAGGTGCTCGAGGTGTTCCGCCGCAACAATATCACCGGCATCCTCGCCACCAGCCGCCCAAACACGGGCACCCACGCCCTGGTCGCCGAGAAGCCCGCGGGCCTCTGGGTCGTGCCGTTCATTAGGCCCTATCGCGTCCGCGCCGACATCCAGACCTGGTTCAACGATCCGGCGATCTACGAACTGGTCGAAGCCGAGTACAAGCGCGGCTACTACCGCGGCGTCGGCGAGTTCCACGTCTACGGCAAGGACGCCGGCGCCGAGATCGCGGTCAAGATCGTGCGCTTCGCCACCGAGCGCGGACTCTATCTCCATGCCCATTGCGACGCGGAGGCGCTGGAAATCCTGTTCTCCCACGACCGCCGCGCCAAGATCATCTGGGCGCACACCGGCTTCTCCGTCTCGGCCGCGCACGTGCAGGAGTTGCTGGAGAAATACCCGGCGCTCTGGGGCGAGCTTTCGTACCGCGGCGGCATCATCGACTCGACGGGCAAGCTCTCCGCGGAATGGAAAATCCTGTTCGCGCGCTACCCCGACCGCTTCCTGCTCGGCTCCGATACCTGGATCAACGAGCGCTGGTTTTCCTACGACACCATCTTCCGCGAGTATCGCAATTGGCTCGCGCAATTGCCGCGCGATCAAGCCGCCAAGATCGCGCACGGCAACGCCGAACGCCTGTTCGGGCCGCGGCCGACGAACTGAATGCAACCGTGTCATTCCGGGGCCGAGCGAAGCGAGGAGCCCGGAATCCATAACCACGGACCGCGGATATGGATTCCAGCCCTCGCCGCTAAAGCGGCCCGACCGGAATGATGGATAGGATTACTTCTCGTCCTCGATCGGATTTCTGAGCAGTCCGACGCCCTCGATCGCGATCTCGGCGACGTCGCCGGCTTTCATCCACACCGGCGGCTTGCGCGCGTGGCCGACGCCGGACGGAGTGCCGGTGACCAGCACGTCGCCGGGCTCCAGCGTCATGCCTTGCGAGATATAGACCAGCGTCTCGGCCACCGGGAACATCATGTTGTCGGTATTGTCCGACTGCATGACCTGACCGTTGAGCCTACTCTCGATCTTCAACCCCTTGCCGCCTGCGGGCACCTCGTCGGCGCTCACCATCCAAGGACCGAAGCCGCCGGTGCGATCGAAGTTCTTGCCCATGTCCCATTGCGTGGTTTTCCGCTGGAACTCGCGCACCGAACCTTCGTTGAAGCACGAATAGCCCGCGATGCACGAATACGCGTTCGCCATCGTGAGGTGCTTCGCGCGCTTGCCGATCACGACCACCAGCTCCGCCTCATAGTCGAACGTTTCCGAGACGCGCGGGCGCAGCAGCGGCGACAGATGCGGCGCCAGCGACGTCTGGCAGCGCATGAAGATCGTGGGGAACTTCGGGATATTGTCGCGGTTCGCGCCTTCCTTGACGTGCTCGAGATAATTCAGCCCGAGGCAGATGACCTTGCCGGGCCGCGCCACCGGCAGACCGAATTTGAGATCCTTGAGCGGCCGCCGCGCCGACGCCGGCGCGCGCTTGGCGAGATCGGCGAGCGGCTTGAGATCGCCGCTGCTCTGCGCGAGATAATCCGCGAGATTAGTGGGCAGCTTGGCGTCCACCGCCTGCAGGTCGATCACCTGATCGCCCTCGACCATGCCCAGCCGCAGGCCCTGCCCGCTTTCAAATCCGACGATCTTCATGGGCGCGTTCTCTCCCTGCTCGGGCTTGGTGTCCCCAATGTGCATGCGCCGAGCAAACTCGCCCGGCGCACGCCTTCCCGTACTTCGTTTCGCAGCCTGAGGCCGGGCTCAGCGGCTCGCGGCCGAGCGCCAGCCTTCATGGTAGGTCTCGCGCACCACCGCGGCGTAAGGCGCCGGTGCGACGGTCACACGCAGCTCCGTCTGCTTGTGGCGCTCGACCGTCGTCTTCTTCGTGCCGCCGTTCTCCTCGCCCCAGACCAGCGTGAGCTGCGTACCCGGCTTGGAATACTGCTCCTCGACGAAGCCGAGCGACAGCATCTTGCGCTCATTGAAGGTGTAGCCCGAGAACATAGAGGCGCCGACTACTTTTCCGCCGCTCATGATGGAATCGAACGAGCTCGATGCGTAGTTCGACAGCGGCAGATCGATGACTTTGTAGTTCTCGCCGGGCGGCGCGAACATCGACTGCAGGACCTTGACGACATCCTGGTCGTTCCAAGCGAACGTCACCTTCTTGCGGTGCACCTTGCCTTCCATCTTCTGCAGGGCTTCCTTGCCGATGAAGTCGTGGTCGTATTTGGTGAACGAGGCGTAGCCGAGTTCGTGCGGCGAAGTGTAATAGTCCTCGATCTTTTTCGAGACGAAGCTGCCGCCGAGACCGGCATTGGCTTCGTAACTCGTGCCCGGCAGCCACTGCCGGTAGGATTTCATTTTCTCGCCGGTATAGACCGCCGGCACTGGCGACGGGATCCAGCCCGAACTCGAGCGTGTTGGTGGCATAAGCGCGCGCGCCGACCTGAACGATGCCGAAGTCCTTGCCAGCTTCGAGGATGGCGTTACGAATCTCGTCTCCCTCGGCGTAGGGACCCCAGACCTCAAGCCCCGGCTGGCCCGCCATGCCGTGACGGAGCGCACGGACCTTGCGTCCCGCGATCTTGATGTAATCCATATTGAAGAACTTGATGTCGGCGAACGGCCCGCCGTTGAGCTTTTGAATGGTCTGCTCGGCGTTCGGCCCTTGAATCTGGTAGCGGTAAAATTTGCGCACCACAGGCTTGCCCATCGGACGCGACGGCGAGCGGTCGTCGTATTCCGTCTTGACGTTGTAGCCGCCGGTCTTGGCGTGGAACTCGATCCAGTTGGCCGCCGGATTGCGCCCGACGTAAAGCAGGCTGTTCTCCGCCATATAAAACAGGATGCCGTCGCCGATCACATAGCCGTCGTAGCTGCACGGCGCGAATTGCTTGGCCTTGTTGACGGCAAAATTCTTGAATGAATTGGTCGCGAGCTGCGAAAGTAGTTTGAGAGCATCCGGACCTTCGACGAACAAATTCACCATGTGGTGGGACTGGTCGTAGAGAACGCAGGTTTCGCGCCAGGCGCGCTGCTCATCGCGCCAGTTGGTGAATTCGGGGGCGACCACCGGATAAACGTAGGCGCCGATCTGCGAATTGCGCAGCATGCCGACCGTATCGCCAACGGCTTGAATCTTCTCTTCCAGGTTTTTGTAGCTCATGTTCCCCATGACCTCCCAAACACTTACAGCACTGCCCGACACATTCTTCGTCGCACAAATGGTTGGTTCTCTTCAAGTCCCAAAACGTTGCGCGATGGGCAGTTGCCCGCTAAGGACGAGCAGATGAGTTCCATGCCCCGAGCCACGCCGCCGTTCCGCGCCGACCATGTCGGCAGTTTTCTGCGCTCGGGCAAGCTGGCTGCAGCGCGCGCCAAACGCGAAAGGAACCAGATCACCGCCAAGCAGCTCGAAACGGTCGAAGACGAAGAGATCCGCCTCCTGATCCGGAAACAAGAAGACATCGGCCTTCAGCCGATCACCGACGGCGAATATCGCCGCTCCTGGTGGCATTTCGATTTCCTGGCTAAGCTCGGCGGCGTCGAATTGCACGAGACCGAACAGGGCATCCAGTTCCAGGGCGTCGCGACAAAAGCACGCGGGCTCCGGATCGTCGGCAAGATCGACTTCACCGCGCACCCTTTCATCGAACACTTCAAGTTTCTGAAGGCGAATACCAAGAAGACGCCGAAGATGACGATCCCGGCACCTTCGGTGCTTCACTTCCGCGTCGGGCGCAAAAACATCAGCGACAAAGTCTATCCGGAGCTCGACGCGTACTTCGACGATCTCGGCAAGGCGTATCGCAAAGCGGTGAAGGCCTTCTACGGCGCCGGCTGCCGCTATCTGCAGATGGACGACACGGTCTGGGCCTATCTGTGCTCGAAGGCCGAATTGGAAAAGGCGCGGCAGCTTCACGAAGGTGTCGACAAGCTTCCGGAAATCTACGCCCAAGTCATCAATTACGCGATCGCCGAGAAACCTGCGGATATGGTGATCACCACCCACGTCTGCCGCGGCAATTTCCGTTCCACCTGGGTGTCGGAGGGCGGCTACGAGCCGGTCGCCGAGCTCCTGTTCGGCCAGGTGAACTACGACGGCTATTTCCTCGAGTACGACACCGACCGCGCCGGCGGCTTCGAGCCGCTGCGCTTCGTGCCCAAGGGCAACAAGCAGGTGGTGCTCGGCCTGGTCACCTCCAAGAGCGGCACGCTCGAGAAGAAGGACGACATCAAGCGGCGCATCAACGAGGCGGCCAAGTTCGTGGCCCTCGAGCAGATCTGCCTCTCGCCGCAATGCGGCTTTGCCTCGACCGAGGAAGGCAATATCCTCACCGAGGACGCGCAATGGGCGAAGCTGAAGATGATCGTGGACATCTCCAAGGAAGTCTGGGGCTGAAATGGGCCGTATCGCCGATTTTCCGCTGAAGCGGCGCAATACGCAGGACCGTGCGGCACAATCGCCGCGCAACGAACGCCCGGCTGGCGTCGATTACGGCGGCCTGCCGCAGTCGAGCGGTTACATGCTGCGCCGCGCGCAGCTTGCGGCGTTCCAGCATTTCATGCGCGCCTTTGCCGAGGTCGACATCCGGCCGGCGCAGTTCGCGGTGTTGACGATCATCGAGCACAATCCGGGCCTGAAGCAGTCGCAGGTCTCGGCCGCGCTCGGCATCAAGCGAACTAATCTCGTAGCGTTGCTCGACGCGCTCGAGGAGCGCGGGCTCGCCAAGCGCGCCCCGGTGGCGGCCGACCGGCGCTCCTATGCGCTGCATCTCACCGAAGCGGGCGACGCGCTGATGAAGCGGCTGCGCGAGATCGATGCCGCCCACGAGGCACACCTGATCGCCGCGATCGGCGAGCAAGGTCGCGACAAGCTGCTCGAACTGTTGCGCGGGATCCTGCAAGCCGCAGGACCGGCATCGGTCGACGACGACGAATCCTGAGAATTGCCTGGCCGAACTCAGGCCTTCTCGCGCACCGGCGCGCCGAACAGCTTGATGATTTCCTCCGGGATCGGCTTCGACTTCAGCCGTTTGGGATCGTCCGGGTGCAGGCCGACCCAGACCCGCGTCTCGAATACTTCGACGGCAAGCTCGCCGTCTTTCATTAGGCGGTGTTCGACCTCGAAACGCGATTTGCCGAACGCAACGATCTTCGATTCCACCACGACATCGTCGCCGTATTTCGTCGGCACGAGAAAGCGGGCACGGATATCCACCATCGGAATTCCGGCAAAGCCGAGCTTCTCCGTGAGCTGGATTTTCGTGAGCCCCGTTGCGCGCTCGAATAGATGCCCCGTGCAATTGTCCATGATGACGAAATAACGCGGGAAATAGACGATGCCGGCGGGATCGCAATCGCCCCACTCGATGCGCACGGTACGCGTATTGACGAGCACGGCCATCAGCGCGGCGCCATGCGCAAGGCGCCGTCGAGCCGGATCACCTCGCCGTTCAAGTAGCGGTTCTGCACGATATGCAGGACGAGATCGGCATATTGCGACGGATGGCCCAGGAGTTTGGGAAACGGAACCGAGGCGGCGAGACTCTGCCGCGCTTCTTCGGGCAGGCCCATGAGCATGGGTGTGAGGAAAATGCCGGGCGCGATCGCGTTCACGCGAATGCCGAACTGCGCGAGCTCGCGGGCCGCCGGCAGCGTCAGCGCGACGATGCCGCCCTTGGACGCCGAATAGGCCGCCTGGCCGATCTGGCCCTCGTAAGCCGCGACCGAGGCGGTCGAGACGATCACGCCGCGCTCGCCATCCTCGAGCGGCGGGGCGCCCTGCAGGTCGGCGGCCACCAGCCGCATCAGATTGAACGTGCCGATCAGGTTGATCTTGATCACGCGCTCGAAGTCGGCAAGCGGCTGCGGGCCGTCCTTGCCCACGATGCGCTTGGCGGTTCCGATGCCGGCGCAGTTCACCAGAATGCGGGCGATGCCGTGCTTGTCGCGCGCCGTCTTCACCGCCGCCGTGGCCGAGTCGGAATCGGCCACGTCGCATTTTACGGCGAGCCCGCCGATCTTCGCGGCGACCGCGTTGGCGCCGTCCATGTTGACATCGAAGATCGCGACCTTGGCACCGTGCTGGACGAGCTTCTCGGCAGTCGCGGCCCCGAGCCCGGAGCCTCCGCCGGTGACGATGGCAGCGTGACCTTTGGCGTCCATGGGTCAGTTCTTTCGTTGCGCCGGCGCGGCGCCGGGATTTTCGATGAGTAGCGCGATCCCCTGCCCGCCGCCGATGCAGGCCGAGGCGATGCCATAGCGCAGCCCCGCGCGCTTCAACTCGCGCGCGAGCGTGATCGACAGGCGAACACCGCTCGCACCGAGCGGATGGCCGATGGCGATGGCGCCGCCATTGACGTTCAACTTGTTCTCGTCGAGCCCGAGCTCGCGCGCGCAGGCCATGACCTGAGCGCCAAAGGCCTCGTTGATCTCAAAGCGGTCGATCTCGGAAAGCTTGAGGCCCGTGCGCTCGAGCAACGCCTTGATCGCCGGCACCGGCCCGATGCCCATAACCTCGGGCGGCACGCCGATGGTGACTCCTGCGGCGATGCGCGCAAGCGGCTGTTTCCCTTGCTTTTTCGCATAAGCCGAGGAGGCGACCAGCGCGGCTGCCGCGCCGTCCACCACCGCCGAGCTGTTGCCCCCGGTCTGCACCCCGCCAAACGCCGCGCGGATTTTTGCGAGCGCCTCGACCGGCGACGGGCGCACGTGCGTATCCACCGAGAGCTCCTTCTCGCCGCGCAGCTTGAACGCGCGCGGCTTGTAGCCCGCGCGCTCGAAAGTTTCGTTCTCGACCTTGGCGATTTCGCCAGCCACGAACCCGCTCTTCTGCGCCGCGAGCGCGCGCTCGAAGCTGCGCGCGGCGAACGCGTCCACCTCCGGCCGCGTGATCTGGTATTGCCGCGCGAGATTTTCCGCCGTGTCGCCCATGGTCATGTGCGGCGCCGGATCCATCAACGCTTCCCACAAGAAATCCTTCATCTCGACCTGACCCATGCGGAAGCCGCGCATGGTGTAGGACGCGATCGGGTTGCGGCTCATGGACTCGGCGCCGACGCAGAGCGCCAGATCGATCCCCCTATGGGCGATCGTGTCCGCAGCCTGCATGAGAACCTCGAAGCCGGTGCCGCAGACCCGCTGCACCATGTGCGCGGGCACCTCGATCGGCACGCCGGAATAGAGCCCCACGTGGCGCGGCAGGCAGTAGGTGTCGAAGCTCGCCTGCGCCATGGAGCCGGTGATGACGGCACCGACGTCCTCCGGCGAAATCTTGGAGCGCGCAAAGACTTCCCGCGCCGCCTTGATGCCGAGATCGGTCGGCGAGACCGGTGCGAGCGGGCCGTTATAGTCGGCAAACGGCGTACGCACGCCGTCCAAGAGCCAGATGTCGCTCCAGCTCGCGCCGAGGCCCGCGTGCTTCTTCTCCATTGGTCATTTCCCCTTGTCGATCGCGAGCACGCGCGGCGAGGACCGCGGCGCATAGAGTTCCTCGACCAGGTTGGCACGGCGCGAAAGCACCGCGCGCTGGTTGATCGAGCCCTTGTCGGTCATCTCGCCGGCGTCGAGCGAGGGCAGCTCGGCTAGCAAAATCGCCCGGCAGATTCGGTTCGAGCTGCCGGTCGCGCTCTTGGCGAACGAAGTCAGCCGTGCACGGAACTCGTTCATCACCCGCGGCGCGCTCAGCACTTTTTCCATCGGCACGTCCGCTCCCGCCCCCGCGAGCTGACGCACGGCATCGAGCGCGGGGAATATCAGGACCGCAATTTCGTCCCGGTCGCCGCCGGCGATGACCACATCGCGGATATAGGGCTCGAAATGCGCGAGGAAACGCGCGCGCAGCGGCCCGACGCTGACCCAGGTGCCGGTCGCAAGCTTGAAGTCTTCGGCCACGCGGCCGTCGAACAGCAGCCCGAGCCCCGGATCGTTCGGGTCCTCGAATTTGAGCGCGTCGCCGAGCTTGTAGAAGCCCTCCTCGTCGAAGCATTTCGCGGTGAGCTCCGGCTGGCGCCAATAGCCCGGCATGATGTTCGGGCCCCTGACGCGAGCCTCGAGCTTGCCGTCGTTTGGCACGAGCTTGAGCTCCACGCCCGGCACCGGCAGGCCCATATTGGTGGAATCCTTGCTCTGCCACATGCGGGCGAGCGCCATCGGCGCGGTCTCGGTTGAGCCGAGGCCGGTAAGAAACAGAATCCGCTCGCCGCACCCGGCCTGCGCCAGCTCCTGCATCTCGTCGAATATCGATTGCGAGAGCGCGGCCCCGGCGAACCAGAGCACCTTGAGGCGACTGAAGAAAATCTTGCGCAGTTCCGCGTCGGTGCGGAAATAGGGCAATAGCGCCTCGTAGCCCTTGGGAACCGTGAAGTACCAGTTGGTCGCGATCTCGCGCAGGTTCTTCACCGTGGTCTCGATCGCCCCCGGCGCCGGCTTGCCCTCGTCGATGTAGTAAGTGCCGCCGTTATAGAGCACGAAGCCGAAATTGTGGTTGCCGCTCGCCGTGTGGTGCCACGGCGACCAGTCGAGGATCACCGGCGGCTCGTCCTGAAAGAAGGCGAGTTGGTTCCGGATCATCGCCTGGTTCGAGCACCACATGCGCTGGGTGTTGATCACGCCCTTGGGCATGCCGGTCGAGCCGGACGTGAAGAAAATCTTGGCGATGGTGTCGGGGCCGACCTTGGCGTGCGCCGCGTCGACCGCCTGGGTCGGCTTGCTGGCGAGCAGGTCCGCGAAGAGTGTCGTCTTGCGTCCCGCCGGTGGATTACGCGTCACGATGACGTCCATGTCGGCCGGAACCACGTTCGCGATCGCGCGCTCGAACAGCTTGCCGTCGGCGGCGAAGACGAGACCCGGCGTGAGCAAGTTGAATACGTGCTTGAGCCTGCCGAAATCATCGGAGATCAGCGAATAGGCCGGCGAGATCGGCACATAGGGCACGCCGACGTGCATGGCGCCGAGGCCCAGGAGCGCGTGCTCGATGTCGTTCCCGGACAGGATCGCGACCGGCCGCTCGGCCGAGACGTTGCGCTTCAGGAGCGCTTCGCCAATCGCGCGCGCAGCCTCGAGCGTCTCGCCATAGGTGATCTTGCGCCAGTTCCCGCGCTCGTCGCGTTGCGCGAGGAAGACCCGATCGGGCGCCACTTCGGCCCAATGCTCCAGCCGCTCGGTGATTTTCGTTGAATAGGCGCCGAGCTGGTGCGGCGAACGGATATAGATGGTGCCGTCCGGCTTCCGGTCGATCACGTAGTCGCGCGGCCCAAGGCGGACCGGACGGAACGGTACGGCGGACGCGGGCGTCTTGTTGATCTCTCGCGCGGCTTTCGACATCGTCCTGCCCGATCGCGAATTCAGCGGTTCTGCACGACCTTCGGCGCACGCTTCTCGAGGAACGCCTTGAGGCGTTCCTTGGCTTCGCCTTCGCCTTGCACGATCGACGAGACCAGCGCCTCGGTCAAATAGCCGGTCGCGGGATCGGACTCGGCGATGCGCGGCAGCGCCTGAATGATCGCGAAATTGGTGAGCGGCGCATTCTTGGCGACGCGGCGCGCGATCTCGATACCTTTGGCCAGGCCCTCGCCGTTTTCGACCAGATAATGCGAGATGCCCATCGCCTGCCCTTCGACAGCGTCGTAGGTGCGGCCGGTGAGGATCATGTCCATGACCCGCGCCGTGCCGATCAAGCGCGGCAAGCGCACCGAGCCGCCGCCGCCGACGAAAATGCCGCGCACCCCCTCGGGCAACGCGTAATAGGCCGAGCGTTCGGCGACGCGCACGTGAGTGGCGGCCGCAAGCTCGAGCCCGCCGCCGACCACGGCGCCATGCATTACGGTCACCACCGGCACCCGCCCGAACTGGATTTTTTCGAAGACGCGGTGCCAGTTCTGCGAATGGCCAATTCCGTCGGCGACGCTGCGCTCAGCAAGCTCCGAAAGATCGAGACCGGCGGAGAAATGATCGCCCTCGCCGTGCAGCACCACGGCCCGGACGCTCTCGGGCAGGCCTTCGAAGAATTTCTCGATCCCGAATACGACCGGATCGTTCAGCGCGTTGCGCTTTTCCGGCCGCGCGAGACGAACGATGGCGATGTCGCCCTGGATTTCGGACGCGATCAATGCGGGCGTGCGGTCGGGCGCCGGAGCACTCACAGGCGTTTCCTCGGTTTGTTGAGATTGTTATGCAGTATCACGTCAACCGGAAATCCGGTCAAGCGAGAGCAAAACTTAGCAGGCGGAGGCCCATTTCCGCGAAGTCCCGGCGCCGCCCGCTCGAACGGCTCTAGAGCACTTCATATACATCAAGTGTGACGGTGAGCTTTTCCCGCTCGCCCCGCGCAAGCCCGATGATCTTGTTGAGCCAGGCAAGCGCCGGATCACCGGTCTCGAAACGTAGCACGGTCCGGAAATAATAACGGCTCGCGTCGACCTTCTCGCCGCGCCCGATCGCCTCCAACACCTCGCGTGGACCGTGGCGCATTCCGTCACTGCGCACGATCACGCGCGCGCCGGTATCGGTCTCGATCGAGTAGCGCGCCTGGATGTCGGCGACACCGTTGGCGAGAATGATTTGCCAATCGGCACCGCCGGGAAGAATTCGGCCTTTGAGCTTCGGCCCTTCCACCCGCCCGCCGAGGATCGGGATCAAGCGCCGGCCGCCATAGGGCGTCGCGCCGAGCTCCATGATCTCGCCGAGATCGGCGTGGATGCGGAAGATCGGCTCGCTTGAGAGCATGTTCTCTCCGCTCAATGACCGCGCCAGCGTAACACCCGGCTCTCCACCGCGCCCAAGAGGAGCGCGCTCACATAGCCGATCAAGCCCAAGAGGATCACGCCGGCGAACAGATCCGGCGCCCGGAACGATCGCGCCGAGAGCAGGATCCATAGCCCGAGCCCGTCGCGACTCGCCAGCATCTCGCCGACCACCGCCAGGATCAGCGCGACCGTAAGGCCAAGCCGCATGCCGGCGAGAATATCGGGCATGGCATTGGGCAGCGCGATCTTGCGGATCACTTCCCAGTGCGAGAGACGGAGCAGGCGCGCAACCTCATAGAGCCGCGGCTCGACCGCCGCGAAGCCGTAAATCGTCGACAACAGCATCGGCCACAGCGCTCCGAATGCGATCACCACGAGCACCATGGAATCGGACAGGCCCAGGAGCGCGATCGCAACCGGGATAATGGCGGACGCCGGCAGCGGCCGCAGGAATTCGAGCATCGGCCCCAGATAAGCGCGCGCCGCCGGCGAAATTCCGATCAATGCTCCGAGCGCAACGCCGACGAGAGAGGCGAGCAACCAGCCATAGATCATGCGCTCGACGGTGCCCAAGAGCTTCCATTCGAGATCGCCGGTTGCGAACCCGCGCACCAGCGCGTCCCACGCCCGGTCCGGTCCCGGGAGAAACACGGGTGAAACAAGGCGCACATTGGCAATGTACTGCCAAAGCCCGATCAGCGCGGCGCCAACGAGGAGACTCGCAGCAAGCCAAAGGGCGCGCGCAAGCGTCATGGCTGCACCGCCGTCACCGCCGCCGGGCCGAACAGCCGGTGTTGCGTCCAGATCATCAGGGCATTCAGGAACCAGCCGATCAGCCCGATCCAGATCAGGATCGCGAACATCAGCCCAGGCCTGAGTGATTGTTGTGCGACCATCATCGCATAGCCGAGGCCATAGGGATTGGCGGCAATCTCCACTGTCACCGCGACGATGAGCGCGATCCCGACCGCAAGCCGGAACGCCACGAAAATGCGCGGCAGCGCCGCCGGCAGGATAATTTTCCACACCCGCGCCAGCACACCGAAGCCGAGCGCGCGCGAGACCTCGACGAGCCGCGGCTCGATCGAGCCGACCGCAGAGCGCGTAAAGAGCAGCATCGGCCAGGTGGTGGCGAAGGCAACGATCGAGATTTCCATGCGATAGCCGAAGCCATAGACCAGCATGGCCACCGGAATGAGCGCGACCGAGGGGATCGGCCGGAACGCCTCGATCGAGAATTCCATCAGTCGGTCGGCGATGTGCGAAAGCCCGAGCAGGAGTCCGAGGAAGAGCCCGATCGCGACACCGATGGCGAGCCCGGCAAGCGCCATGATCAAGGTATCGCGAGTCGAACGGAGTACGTCGCCGTCCAAGAGCGCCTCGATCCCCGCCGTCAGGATTTCGCTTGGCGCCGCGAGACTATCGCTCTGCAGATGCACCGCGACCGCGGCGATCTGCGCCGCAATCACCAGGAGCGTCGGCACGACGAACCCGCGCCAGTCAAAACGCGTGCGCGGTGCGGCGCCCGGGCTCACGCCAGTACCTCGTGGGTCTCGACTTGCTTGATGAAGTCGAAGAGCTCGCGCCGCAGCCGCAGGAACTCCGGCTGCTCCGGCGTCGAGAGCTGGTCGCGCGGCCTGGGTAGGCCGACCTCGAAAGTGGCCCCGACCTGACCCGGGTTCGTACGAAGCCCAATCACGCGATCGCCCAGGTAAATCGCTTCTTCGAGATCGTGGGTAACGAAAACGATCGTCGTTCCGCTACCGGCGGCGATGGAGAGCACCTCGTCCTGCAACGCCTGGCGCGTAAGCGCGTCGAGCGCGCCGAACGGCTCGTCCATCAGGAGCACGGCCGGCTCCTGCGCCAGGCAACGCGCCATTTGCAGGCGCTGTTGCATGCCGCCGGAGAGCTGGCCCGGAAACTTGCCGGCGTGATTGATGAGCCCGATCTTGTCCAAGAGCTCCGCGATCCGCATCTCGCGTTGTGCGCCGGGGGCGCCCGTCGCTTCCAGCGCGAGCGAAATATTTCCCGCCGCCGTACGCCACGGCAAAAGCGCCTTGCCGTAATCTTGAAAGACGATGGCGATGTCCTGGCGCGGCCTAGTGATTGGCTTCCCGTTATAGAGGACCTCGCCCTTGCTGGCGTGAAACAGGCCCGCGATTAGCCTGAGCAATGAGGTCTTGCCGCAGCCCGAAGGACCGACGATGCAGAGGAACTCGCCCTTGCCGACGGCAAGATCGATGCCCTGGAGAATCTTCCGGCCGCCGAGATCGAGGTCGACGCCGCGGAACGCGATCAGTTCCTCGCGCACCGCTCGCCGCGGTTTCGACGCCTGCTCGACCTTGTTCATCCGGAACGATCCTTCCCCCAAGGTCTGCCGCAATACGCGCTTTCTTTAAGGTGCGGCCCCGCCATAGACATAGGCCAGCGGGTAGGCGAGGTGCCGGCGCAACCGCTCGCTCGCCTGCTCGAAATCGCGCGCGATCGTGAGATCGGCGAGGTCCTGATGCTCCTGCTCGAATTCCTCCGCGCTCGGAAACGCGCGCATCATGATCCGTCGATAGCGATAGGCCTGATCATAGAGCGTGCGGTGCTGCTCGATCATGCGCAAGGAGTCGCAGCCCGCGATCAGCGAGGTATGGAACGCCTTATGAATCGCGTCGAACTCCTCCGACCCCTCGTGAATGGACGAATTCGATCGGCCGACGAAGCGCCGCAATCGATGGATGCCCGCCACGATGCCCGCCTCCCATTCGTCCCCTCCATTCTGCATGGAGAGGCGCAACGCCTCGACCTCGATGAGCGTCCGGATCCGGATGATGTCCTCCAGATCCTCGCGGCTCACGCGTGCCGCCCGGAAGCCGCGCTGCCCGATCGCCACCACGAGCCCGAGCGTGACCAAGCGCGAGAGGCCTTCGCGGATCGGGGTGGCGCCGATGCCGAAACGTTCGGCGAGATCGTGGATTACGAGCTTGGAATCGGGCGCCAGCTCGCCGGAGAGAATGGCGCGTTGCAGCGCGCTCGCGGCGCGCGCCGCCAGTGTTTCGGCCGAGAGGGTTGCAAGGCCGGCGCCGGCGGACTGCGGAAGGATTTAAGTCATGTTCCGTGCCCTCCGGGCCGGGGAAGCGGAACTCGCTTAGCTTCCCCGAACCGTTCCGTCTTCAGCGGACGACCAGCTTCGACACGTCGATCTTCGAGCGCAGCATGTCCTGCTTCTGCATTACGTCGATCCACCAGACGACCTGCGCGTCGCTCACCGTCGGCTGCACGACCGGCATCGTGATCGTCTTGACGATCTCCATCGGGAGCTTGGTATATTTCGCGATGTGCTCGCGCGCCTTGTCGGGATTGCTCTTGGCGAAGGCGGCGCCTTCAGCGATGGCCTCCTGGAAAGCCTTGACCGCGGCCGGATTTTTCGCGGCCCATTCGCGCGTCGCCGCATAGAACGTCACCGACTGCCCGCTCGGTAGGTCCTCGGCGTATTTCGGCAGCAGCGTGCCGGTGCCGGCGCCGACGATGCGCAGCATGAACGGCGCCGCAGAGACCACGGCGTCGATGGTGCCGCCTTTCAGGACGTCGTTCATCGCTGGGAAGCTCACTTCCACATAGGTCACTTTCTTCGGATCGACGCCGTTCTGCACCAGCCACTGGCGGAACAGGACGTGCAAGAATGCGCCGATTCCCGGCACGCCCACTTTCTTGCCGACGAAATCCTGCGCCTTCTGGATGTTCTCTCCGGCGCGGATGACGACGCCGAAGTTCTTCAACGTGCTCGGGTCGGTGATCGACGTGCCGCCGATCACCACGAGGTCGAGCCCGCCGTCCACCGCCTGCAACAACACCGAAGGCGTCGGCAGGCCGACCTGCAGCGAGTTCGAAAGCAACGCTTGTGGGATCGTCGAATTGAGCGTGACCAATATCGGCTCTACATCGAGCCCGCGCTTGGCGAAGAAGCCTTCCTCCTTCGCGGCATAGAGCGAGACGTAATCCGCGACCGCGGTGTAACCGACGGCGATCTTGGTCTGCGCTTGCGCGGCGGGCACCAATCCGAACGCGAGGCAGGCGAGCGCGAGAATTCTCGATAGAAGCTTCATCGACTTCCTCCCATGGGCAGACTTGTTTTCAATAGCGGCCCGCGATCGACCAGCCATTTGGGTCATCTTATATACCGCGTCGAACTGATCGTATATATTTTTGTAAAGTGTATATAATAACTCTGAGGAGGAAAACCTATGAAATTGGCCAGCTTCCGACAAGATGGCGCAGCCCGTATCGGCCTCGTGCACGATCGTGACACCCGGCTTTTCGACCTCGCCGCGGCGGCGAAGGACGGCAAGCCGGAGCCTGCCTTCGCCTCGATG
Source organism: uncultured Alphaproteobacteria bacterium (assembly GCA_963772885.1). Lineage (GTDB taxonomy): Bacteria > Pseudomonadota > Alphaproteobacteria > Rhizobiales > Xanthobacteraceae > JAHFPN01. The sequence goes on from CAVYZC010000006.1 coordinate 29,161, forward strand.
CTCGATCTGATCGATGCCGGGCCGACCGCACTCGACCGGGCACGCGATCTCTTTCGACGCCGGGGAAGCGACACCGCGTTCAACCGGCCGCTTTCCGAAGTCGAACTGCTCGCGCCGGTGCCCGAGCCGCGGCAGATGCGTGACGGCATGCTGTTCCCGACCCACATCCGCCAGGCGCCGCGCGGCGTGCAGCGGCTCATCGCGCGCGCGCGCGGCGACGAGGCGGCCGCGGCCGCCGCCAAGGCGCTGCCGGAGCTCGCACCGCTCTACCGGCAACGGCCGATCTACTACTTCACCAACCGCTACAGCGTGTCGGGCCCCGGCGCGACCGTGCGCTGGCCGCGCTACAGCAAAGTGATGGATTTCGAGCTGGAGTTCGGAGTCTTCCTCGGCAAGACCGGAACCGATATCCCGGCAAGCAAGGCGCGCGAGCACATCTTCGGCTACACGATCTATAACGACTTCTCCGCCCGCGACGCGCAGATGAACGAGATGCCGGCCATGCTCGGCCCGACCAAAGGCAAGAGCTTCCAAGGCGGCAACGCGCTCGGCCCCTGGATCGTGACGCCGGACGAAATCCCCGATGCGCGCGCGCTCAAAGTCGAGGTCCGCGTCAACGGCGAGACCTGGTCGAAGAACACCACCGCCGAAATGCTCTTCACCTTCGAGGAGGTCATCGCTTTCATATCCGGTGATGAAACGCTCCATGCCGGTGAGTTCATCGGCTCGGGCACGGTCGGCAATTGTTGCGGCCTCGAGCTCGACCGTTATCTGAAGCACGGTGACGAGATCGAGCTCGAGGTCGAACGAATTGGGGTATTGCGCAACAAGGTGATACGGCAAGATGTATAGAAGTGCCGGCCGATAAGCCGGGTCCGGAGGAGATTCATGCCGCGGCGTCTCGTCGATCTTTCAATCACGCTCGACAACGAAACCATTGCCGATCCGCCGCCGATGCGGCCCAAGATCACCTACCGCACCCACAAGCAGACGGCACCCGAGGTCTGCATGTTCTTCCCGGGCCTGAAGCCCGAGGATCTACCCGATGCCGAAGGCTGGGCGGTCGAGCAGGTCGAGTTCTCGACCCATAACGGCACCCATGTCGACGCGCCCTGGCACTATCACTCGACCATGGATGGCGGCATGCGCGCGCATCACCATCGACGAGGTGCCGCTCGAATGGTGCTTGCAGCCCGCCGTCAAGCTCGACTTCCGCCGCTTCCCCGATGGCTACGTGGTGAGCGCCAAGGACATCGAGGTGGAACTCGCCCGCATCGGCCACGCGCTCAAGCCGCTCGAGATCGTGCTGGTGAACACGAGCGCCGGCGCGGCCTACGGCAAGCCGGAATATGTGAACACCGGCTGCGGCATGGGCTACGAGGCCACCATGTTCCTCACCGAGCGCGGCATCCGCATGGTCGGCACCGACGCCTGGAGCTGGGACGCGCCATTCCTGCACACCGCCGAGCGCTACAAGAAGACCCACGACGCCAGCATCATCTGGGAGGGCCACAAGGCCGGCCGCCACCGCGGCTATTGCCAGATCGAGAAGCTGCACAATCTCGAAAGCCTTCCGGCCACGGGCTTTCTGGTCGCCTGCTTTCCAGCCAAGATAAAGGGCGCGTCGGCCGGCTGGACGCGCGCGGTCGCCATCTTCGAGGATTAGAAACGACGATGCCGCCGATTCTTGCGCTGCTGATTTTGCTCGCGCTCACCGCGCCGGCGCCCGCGCAGGAGGCGCCGAAGCTCGAGACAAACCAGACCTATATCGAGCAGTTGGCGCGGAAGACCGCGCTTCCGCTCGCCGATCCGCTGGCGATGTTCGACTTTGTGCTCGGCAGCCTGCCGGAGCGCGTGAAAATCTATCCCACCGAGAACTACTACTACTTCCACTTCATGCAAAACGGCGTGCGTTACTCGGGCAATATCCGCCTCGACCGCTCCGACCGCGACAATGGCAAGGTACACTTTGCCTATTACCCGGATCGCGGCGAGCTGCAGGACGAGGCGGGAACCTACCGGCTGCTCGGCGAAGCCGACGGCGTGAAGGTCGAGCGGCTCGAGCGCTTCCTTTATCGCGTCACCTATGGCGGCAAGAGCGTGCTTTTCGAGCTGAACGATCTCTCCGCGGTGAAGCCGCCCGCCGGCGCGCTCGGGCCGGACGAGAAGTTCCTCGGACCTATCTTCGACGAATCCGGAATCCGCTTTTTCCTGATTTTCAATCCGCGTCTGAAGCTCTTCCACTACGTGCTCGACGAGACCGTCGCGGTGCCGGAGGAATTCGTCGCCGCGAAGAAGTCGGACCGCATCCTGATCGGCAAGCGCACCGGCTTCGCCTTCTATCGCGATCATCGCCTGGAGCGAAAAATCCTGATCGGCGTGTTCGAAGGCAACGCCATGGCCAACAATTATTTCGATGGCCCGTTCGATCAGCTGCCCGACAACTTCATCGCCGGCGAGGAGCTGCGCGACGCGATTCTGGCCGTCGAGCCCGGCCTCAAGGGCAAGATCGATCGCTTCGGTAGCGACCCCGACGGCGCCAGCCGCTTTTTGATTGGGCCCTATGCGCATTTTCGGACCGAAGCCGACCTACAGCCGTTCCACGATTGCGCGGTGAGCAAGCGTGTCCCGCGCGAGCGCTATTACGCTTGCTTCGTCAATGTGGAGCGGCCCGACGGCCGCACGCTCGCCCAGCCCGCGGCGACGTTTGCCGGGAAACGTTCGCCGAGACCCTAGGCCGGCGCGTTCCCGCCGCCCACGATTGCAAAATCCCATAATCCACAGCCGAGGATTGGTCAGGCCACCTTGCCACCTGCGCAAAAGCTCCGATAACGTTGCCTGCCAATGCGGCGTGTTTGTGTGGGGAGAGCCTCGGTGCCCATCGAGGTCGTTACGGTCCAACGTCTTTATCAGCGGGTGGCGGAACAGATCGCCCGCCTGATCGCGAGCGGCGAGTACCGGCTTGGCGGCCGGCTGCCGCCCGAGCGCGATCTGGCGCGCCAGCTCGGCATCAGCCGGCCGACGGTTCGCGAAGCCATGGTCGCGCTCGAGCTCGCCGGCCTCGTCGAAGTGCGCACCGGTGCCGGAAGCTATGTGGCCGCGATGCCGGCCGAAGCGCGCATGCTTCCGCTCTGGCTCGGCGATTCCGGCCCCGGCCCGATCGAGCTGATCGAAGCGAGGCGCGCCATCGAGCCGATCGTCGCGGCCGCGGCCGCGACGCGCGCGAACGCCGACGACCTCGCCGTGATCGAGGAGACGCTCGAGGACATGTTGCAGGCGACGGATTCCACGTCGTTCCGCGCCGCCGACCGGCATTTCCATCAACGCATCGCGCAAGCGACCGGCAACGGTGTCTTCGTCGCCATGGTCGATAATCTCTGGTCGCAGATGTTCACGCCGATTTTCGAGCGACTCGGCCGGCGCACCGGCCTGTTGCCCGAAGCGCGCGACACCGCGCTCGAGGAGCACCAGTCGATCGCCAAGGCGATCGTCGCGCGCGATCCGGAAGCGGCGCGGCGCGCCATGGATACGCATCTCAGCAAAGTGCAGGCGATCCTTTGCGGCGAACGCGGCGCGACCGTCGCGCGCGAAGTCGTCCATGGCGGAGGCATCCAAGTGACAATAGCCCGCGCCGTCACCGGCGCCGCCACGCGCGGCCTGTTGCACGAGGATCGGCTTTTTCCCGCCGATCCCTCGGCCCGAGCAGTCGCGCGGCGTCTCTATGCGGGCGTGCGGGATTTGCCGATCGTCTCGCCGCACGGCCACACCGATCCGCGCTGGTATGCCGAGAATGCGGCCTTCTCCGATCCGGCCGGACTTCTCGTGATCCCGGACCACTACATTTTCCGCATGCTCTATTCCCAGGGCATTCCGCTCGAAGCGCTCGGTATCCCACGCAAGGACGGGAAGCCCGTCGAGACCGATCCGAGGAAAATCTGGCGCCGCTTCGCCGCGAACTATCATCTCTTTCGCGCGACACCGACGCGTATGTGGCTCGACCACACCTTCGCAACGCTGTTCGACCTCGACGTGCGGCTCTCCGAAGCGACCGCTGAACTCTATTACGACCGCATCGCGGATTATCTGGCCAAGCCCGCGTTCCGCCCGCGCGCCCTGTTCGAGCGCTTCAAGATCGAGGCCATCGCCACCACCGAAAGTCCGCTCGACGATCTGCGCTGGCACAAGATGATCCGCGACAGCGGCTGGAAGGGCCGCGTGCTCACCACCTACCGGCCCGATCCGGTGGTCGATCCCGAATTCGACGGATTTCGCAAGAATCTCGACCGCCTCGGCGAGATCACCGGCTGTGACACGCTCTCCTTCGACGGCTATCTCGAGCGCGCACCGCAAGCGCCGCGCCTATTTCAAGAGCTTCGGCGCCACATCGAGCGACCACGGGCATCCGTCGGCGCGCACTGCCGATCTTGGCCAGACCGACAAGCGCAATCTCTTCGACAAAATTGTGCGCGGCACTTTCACTGCCGAAGAGGCCGATCTGTTCCGCGGCCAGATGCTCACCGAAATGGCGGCCATGAGCCTGGACGACGGGCTCGTGCTGCAAATCCACCCCGGCTCGTTCCGCAACCATAATCCGGCGCTGCACGCCGCCTTCGGCCGCGACATGGGCGCCGATATCCCGACCCGCACCGACTATGTGCGCGCGCTGAAGCCGCTGCTCGGACCGCTTCGGCAACGAACGCGAACCTCACGATCATCGTCTTCACCCTCGACGAAACCAGCTATTCGCGCGAGCTCGCCCCGCTCGCCGGGCACTATCCGTGCCTCAAGCTCGGGCCGGCCTGGTGGTTCTACGACAGCCCCGACGGCATGCGCCGCTTCCGCGAACTGACCGTCGAAACCGCCGGCTTCTACAATACCGTCGGCTTCAACGACGACACCCGCGCCTATCTTTCGATTCCCGCCCGCCACGACATGGCGCGGCGGGTGGACTGTGCCTTCCTCGCCGAGCGCGTGGTTACGCACCGGCTGGACGAGGACGAGGCGCATGAAGTCGCCCACGACCTGGCCTATCGGCTCGCCAAGGAGGCCTACCGGATGTGAACCGGCAGGGCGCAATGACTTGAACTGAAGAAACCATCATCAAGGGAGGAAACGACAATGAAAATGAAGCGACGTGAATTCATCGGCCTCGGCGGCGCAGCCGTCGCATTCGGGGCCGTGGGCCTGGCGGCGAAAACGCCCGCCTTCGCTCAAGCCAAGCTCGTGCTCAAGGCCACCGACGTGCATCCGCTCGGCTATCCGACGGTCGAGGCGGTCGTGCGCATGGGCAAGCGGCTGGAAGCGGCGACCAATGGCCGGCTCAGCATCCAGATGTACCCGTCGATGCAGCTCGGCGGCGAGAAGGAGATGATCGAGCAGGCCCAGGTCGGCGCGCTGGCCTTCGCGCGCATCAGTGTCGGGCCGATGGGTCCGGTCGTTCCCGAAATGAACGTTCTGGCCTTGCCGTTCCTGTTCCGCGACGGCACGCATATGGAAAAGGTCGTTGACGGCCCGATCGGCGACGAGATGCTCAAGAAACTCTCGGACCATCCGACCGCCGGGCTCATCGGTTTGTGCTGGATGAACGGCGGCGTCCGCAACGTCTACAACAACAAGCATCCCATCAAGTCGGTGGCCGATCTCAAGGGGCTCAAGATCCGCATGATGGGCAACCCGCTGTTCGTCGACACCATGAACGCGCTCGGCGGCAATGGCGTTGCCATGGGCTACGACCAGCTCATCAACGCGATGCAGACCGGCGTGGTGGACGGGGCCGAAAACAACTATCCGAGCTACGCCACCGGCCAGCATTTCCGCTACGCCAAGTACTATTCGCTCACCAACCACCTGATGATCCCGGAAATCCTCGTCTTTTCGAAAAAGATCTGGGAGACGCTTTCCAAGGACGATCAGGCGCTCATCATGAAGACGGCGAAAGAGGCGCAACAGGAACAGCGCACGCTCTGGTACGCGATGGAGACCGAATCCATCAAGCAAATGAAAGCGGCCGGCGCCGAGATCAACGAGATCGCCAACCTGCAACCGTTCCGGGACGCCGTGAAGCCGGTCTGGGACAAGTACGGCGCGCAACACGCCGCACTCATTAAGCGCATCCAGGATGTAAAGTGACGTCGGCGTTGCTCTGAACTATTGCGGCCGGCTCGCAATTGGAGCCGGCCGCTTCATCCTTGTCGCCGGGGGCTGGAATGAAAGCGCAATATATCCGCGCAATGGATGCGCTTCATCGCGCGTGTTTGTTCATTGCCGGTGTCTGCATCGTCGTCATTACGATCATCATTCCGTACGGCGTGTTCTGCCGTTACGTGCTGAACAGCGCCGCATCATGGCCGGAACCGATGGCCGTGCTCTTGATGATCGTAATGTCGTTCACTTCGGCCGTGGTCTGCTATCGCGAATATCTGCACATCGGCGTCGGCATCCTGCCGACGATGCTCGACCCGAGAAATAAGAAGATCTTGGGCTGGATCATCGAGCTTTGCATGCTCGGCACCAATCTCTTCATGCTCTGGTACGGCATCAAGCTCATACAAGTGACCTGGTATCAGAGCATCGCCGAATTCCCGATCGTCTCCGTCGGTGTTTCGTATCTTCCGATTCCGATCGGCGGCGCGATCACGGCACTATTCGTGATCGAGCGATTGCTCACTCAGAAATTCTTCGAGGAGCCCGGCTCCGACACCATTAGTACGATTTCGACCGAATAAATCCGGCGGCGGGAGCGCATCATGGACGTCCTCATCCTAGTCGGCGGCTTCAGCGTCCTGTGCCTGATGGGCATGCCGGTCGCTTATGCGCTCGGGCTGTCCGCCATCTTTGCCGCGCTTTGGATCGGCCTGCCGCTCGAAGCGATCATGCTGAAGACCTCCGACGGCATGGACGATTTCCCGCTGCTCGCCATCCCCTTCTTCATCCTGGCCGGCGCGATCATGGCCGAAGGCGGCATGGCCGAACGCATCATCAATCTCGCCAAGGTATTCGTCGGCTTCGTCCGCGGCGGGCTTGGCGCTGGTCAACATTCTCGCCTCGACCATGTTCGGCTGCATTTCGGGCTCCTCGATCGCCGACACGGCTTCGATCGGCTCGGTGATGATCCCGCAGATGATCAAGAACGGCTATCCGCGGCTTTTCGCGGTGAATGTCACGATCTCGGGATCGCTGCAGCCGCTCCTGATCCCGCCCTCGCACAACGCCGTCATCTATTCGCTCGCCGCCGGCGGAACCGTGTCGGTCGCGCACCTGTTCATGGCCGGTGTGATCCCGGGGCTGCTCCTCGGTCTGTCGCTGATGATCCTCTGTCTGATCATCGCGCATCGCAAGAATTTCCCGAAGGGCGAGGCGATCTCGTTGCGCCAAGCGGTCTGCATCGCCTACCAGGCGTTCTGGGGTCTGGTCACGGTCGTCATCATTCTCGGCGGGATTCTTTCGGGCATTTTCACGCCCACCGAATCCGCCGCGGTGGCGTCGGTCTACGCGTTCCTCGTCACCATGTTCATCTATCGCGATTACAAATGGCGCGAGGTGCCGCACATGATCGCGCGCGTCGTGCGCACGGTCGGCATGGTCATGATCATGATCGGCTTTTCGGTCGCCTTCGGCTACCTGATGGCGATCATGCGGGTTCCGGCCAAGGCCACCGAATTTTTCGTCGCGATCTCGAGCGACAAGTACATGTTCCTGTTCTACGTGAACTTGCTCCTGCTCTTCCTCGGCACCTTCATGGATCTGGCGCCGATGCTGCTGATCTGCACGCCGATCTTCCTGCCGGTGATCAAGACCTTCGGCATCGACCCGGTGCATTTCGGCATCGTCATGATTCTCAATCTCGGCATCGGCCTGCTCACGCCCCCGGTGGGACCCACCATGGTGGTCGGCTGCGCCATCGGAAAAGTCAGCATGGAGGCGGTCTCGCGCAGCATCCTGATCTTCTATGTGCCGATGCTGATCGTGCTCGCGCTGGTGACCTATATCCCCGCGCTTACGCTCTGGCTGCCGCGCGTGCTGCTCGACTAGACGATGGACCGTCTCAGCAACAAGACCCTCGATCGGCTTCCGCCGAACGTGGCCCGGCCGCGCTATGACCGGGCGCGCGTCCGCACCGGCATCGTGCATCTGGGCATCGGCGCATTCTTCCGCGCCCAGCAAGCAGTCTTGATCGACGACGCGCTCGGCGCCGGCGATCTTTGCTGGGGCATCCTCGGCGCAAGCTTGCGCTCGCCCGATACCCGCGACGCGCTGGCGCCCCAGGACGGGCTCTATACGCTGGCGATCCGCGACCAGTCGGGCTCGCGCCATCGGGTGATCGGCGCGCTACGCGAGGTGCTGGTGGCGCCCGAAAATCCCGAGAAGCTCCTGCGCGCGATGAGCGATCCCGCCGTGCGCATCGTCTCGCTCACGGTGACGGAAAAGGGCTATTGCCACGATCCGGCGAGCGGCAAGCTCGACGAGGCGCATCCCGATATCCGCCACGACATCGAGACGCCGCACCAGCCGCGCTCCGCGCCGGGTTTTCTCCTCGAGGCGCTTGCCCGCCGCCGTGCCGCGGGAGTGGCGCCCTTCACGGTGCTCGCCTGCGACAATCTCCCGTCGAACGGCCGCACCGTGCACGGAGTACTTTCGCGTCTGGCCGAGATTCGGGATGGCGATCTCGGCCGCTACGTCGCCGCCGAGGTCGCCTGTCCCTCGACCATGCTCGACCGCATCGTGCCGGCCACGACCGCGGAGGACCGCGCTGAAGTCGCCGCCGCGATCGGCCTGCAGGACGCTTGGCCGGTGATCGCCGAGCCTTATTCGCTTCGGGTCGTCGAGGATCGCTTTCCCACCGGCCGCCCGGAGTTCGCGCCCGGCGAGATCGAACTCGTCGCCGATGTCGCGCCCTGGGAGCGGATGAAGCACCGTCTGTTGAACGGCAGCCATTCGACGCTCGCTTACCTCGGCTATCTCGCCGGCTACGCGACGATCGCCGAGACCATGACCGATCCGAATTTCGTGGCCCTGGTGCGCGGTCTCATGGACGCGGAAATCTCACCGACCATCGTGATTCCGCCCGGCGCCGACCTGGCAAACTACAAGCGCTCGCTCCAGGCGCGCTTCGCCAATCCGGCCCTCAAGCATCGCACCTGGCAGATCGCCATGGACGGATCGCAGAAACTGCCGCAACGCCTGCTCGGCACCGCGCGCGAGCGGCTGCAAGCCGATGCACCGATCCCGAGGATCGCGCTCGCGGTCGCGGCCTGGATGCGCTACGTCACCGGCCGCGACGAGAACGGCCAAGCCATCGACGTGCGCGACCCGCTCGCCGTCCGCCTGCGACAAATCGCCGACGAGGCTGGGCCGGTTGCCGGGCGGCTCGCCCCGGCTTTGCTCGCGGTCGAGGAAATCTTCGGCCGCGATCTCGCCGCCGATCCGCGCTTCGCGCGGCCGGTAACGGCTGCGCTCGAGCGCCTTTATGCGGTCGGCACGCTTCGGGCCATCGCCGAACTCGTCGGCAACCGAGCCGTCGTTTGAGTCCTCCAACGGCAACCCGTCTCCGAGATTCCGTAAACACCACCAATAACTTGGATATGTGGGCAATAACGGGGCTATCTCCCATTCCCGCTTCGCCGAAGCTCTAAAATCACCCTTAACTCAGGTCTTCGCATTTCTCCCGCTCAAGATAGATTAGTTATTTCAATTTCTTATAGCTTCTGCGGAATGAGGGAGCCCGCCCATCTATGATCCCACTCGGATAGTGGGACCGGTTACGATTGACATGGCGCATCACGATTGCTTTGTTTGCCGCTCCTTCAGCACCCCGAACCGAGGCGCGGTCCGGTTTCTTCCGTCAATCCACGCCCACGAACGCCACGGTAGCCGCCATGCATGCCGAAGAAATTCTCCGCGAGATTTCCGATTTCTGCCGCCGCACCGGGCTCGCCGAATCCACGTTCGGCCGCCGCGCGGTGAACGACGGAAAGCTGGTGAACCGCCTCAGGGACGGCGGCCGCATCACTACCGAGACGCTGGACCGCATCCGCAATTTCATCGCCACCGGGCCGCACGGCGTGGGCTCGGCGCGCACGGCGGTGATCGATCTCGAACGCCGGTTCGTGGCTCCTTCCTTCGCGCCCCTCTCGCCGCGTCGGCCCGCGGCGAGTTCCGACTCCGAAGACCCCACCCGCAATTTCCGTTTCTTCGACAACCGTCAAAAATATCTCCTGTTCGTCAATACCTGCAGCGAGAAGCAGGTGGTGGCGAACCGGGTGACGCTCGAGCTCGCCAATATCCATCCGCGTCCGCCGGCGCTGCGCCTGTTCGACGCCGGCGTCGGCGACGGCTCGGTGCTCACGCGCGTGATGCGCGCCATGCACGAGCGCTATCCGGCCATGCCGTTTTATATCGTCGGCAAGGAGATCAGCCTCGAGGACATCCGGCTCACGCTGGAGAAGATGCCGGACCGCTTCTTCGAGCATCCGGCGAGTGTCTTGGTGCTGACCAATCTCTATTATTCCGAAGCGCCGTGGCTCACTACGCACTCCCTCAGCGCCGCTTCGAGTCTGGTTTGGCATGAGCTTGCGCTCACCGGTAATTCCGCGCACCGCTTCGAGACTCAGATCAACGAGCTGCAGCCGTTCCTGGCCGATCACTGGAAGGCCCGCGTAAGCCCCAAGACCGGCAACCCGATCTACGAGCGGCCGGTCGTGCTGGTGATCTATCGCGAGGACCACCGCTTCCTGCTCGACCCGGTGATCCCGCGCCGCGGCGGCACCGACGCCAACTATGACCTCATCATCGCCTCGCAACCCTATCGCGCCCGCGCTCCGATCGACTTCAAAGCGAAGAAGGTGATCGCACCGCTCGCCCGTGCACTCGGACCCGGCGGCCGGCTCATCGCGATCCATTCGCACGGCAACGACCCGGGCATGGAAATCGTCAACAAGGTCTGGCCGGAGGACAATCCGTTCACCAACGACCGGCACCAGATCCTGAAGGCGGTGAAGAACGAGCTGGGCGCCGCCGGCCGCGACCTGAATTTCAACGCCTATGCCGACAACCGCTCGCTGTTCCGCTACGACATGCACACGCTGCCGACGGAGATCACGAACTCGATCGGCACTTCGACGTTGTTCGCGGCTTGGAACGCGGCGATCTACGTGGGCCAGATCGAGGACGACCGGCTCGCCGGTGTGGTCAAGGACGACCATTATCTCGAATCCACCGGCGAGGTGCTGAAGAAGCACGGCGGCCTGTGGTTCTGGGACGAGTCCTACGTGATCTCGCGCAAGCGCGAATAGCTGCATCCGCTTTCGATGCACCAATGACAATCCAGACAGTTTCTTCCGAACGAGAGCGCCTTGCCGCGTTCATGCGCGGCTGGTCGCTCGAGGTCACCCTGCCGAAGCCGGCGGAGATCGAGGCGTTGAAAGAGACGCTCGCCCCGGGAACCGAAGTTTTTATCAGCGCGATCCCAAAAGAGTCCCATTTGCATCTGGTCGAATCCGCGGCGCACATGCGACGGGCCGGCTTCGAGCCGATTCCGCACGTGGCGGCGCGCAATTACCCCGATAAGGCGACGCTCGAGGACATGCTGAATCGCACGCACGGCGAGGCGAACGTTTCGCGTGTGCTCGTGATCGGCGGCGACCGCGACACCGCCGCGGGCCCGTTCACGAACGCGCTTTCGGTGATCGAGAGCGGGCTCCTGCAGCGCTTCGGCATCAAGGAGATCGGCATCGGCAGCTATCCCGACGGCCACCCGCGCATCGCCGCCGATGATCTGGAGCGTGCACTCGAGGCCAAGATCGCGGCCGCCCGCCGCGCCGGCCTCAAGGTTCAACTGGTGAGCCAATTCTGCTTCGACGGCGAGCGCATCGTCAGCTGGGTGCGCCGCCTACGCACAAACGGCTTCACCGGGCGGGTCAGAATCGGACTGGCGGGGCCCGCGAAGGCGACGACTCTCTTGCGCTTCGCCCAGCGCTGCGGCGTTCAAGCCAGCACCCGCGGGCTGATGCGCAACGTGGGCGTGGCGCTGCAGGCGCTGGGCCGCGCCACACCCGACGACATCGTGAAGACGCTCGCGGAAGCGACCGCTTCGGGCGAGCTCGGCGAGGTGTCGCCGCACTTCTATTCGTTCGGCGGATTCTCCGCGACCGCGCGCTGGGCGAGCGGCGCCGCATCCAGCGCCTCCCCTCATCCGTCGTCCTGAGGTGCGAGGCGCACCGATCTCGGGTTTACCCGAGATCGGTGCGCCGAGCCTCGAAGGACGGAAGCCAGGACCGTCATCCTTCGAGGGCCTCGCTTCGTTCGGCCACCTCAGGATGACGAAATTGCGCTCACTCTATTCCGCCGCGACCCGAACGTCGCCTGAGGCCTTCTCCACCCGTGCCGCGCAGAACTTGAACTCGGGGATTTTCCCGAACGGATCGAGCGCCGGATTGGTCAAGAGGTTCGCCGCCGCTTCCATGAACGCGAACGGGATGAACACGACTCCATCCGGCATCCCGTCGTCCTGCCGCACATAAAGCTCGATCGACCCGCGGCGCGTGGCGACGCGGATCCTATCGCCGGGCTTGATCCCGAGCTTGGCGATCTCGCCGCGCGACAGCGAAGCGACCGCGCTCGGCTCGAGCGCGTCGAGCGTGGTCGCGCGCCGGGTCATGGCGCCGGTATGCCAATGCTCGAGCTGGCGGCCGGTGGTGAGAATGAACGGAAATTCCGCGTCCGGCTGCTCGTCGGGCGGCGAAAGCTTGGCCGCCACCAGCTTGCCGAATCCGCCGGGCCGCGGGAAGCCCTTCTCGAACACGACGTCATGGCCGGGCTGGTCCGGCGCATCCGCGGGATAGGTGACGGCGCTTTCGCGCTCGACCCGCTCCCAGGAAATATTATTGAGCGCGGGCATCAGCGAGGCCATTTCCGTATAGATTTCGCTCGGGTGCGTGTAGTTCCAGTTCAACCCGATCCGGCGCGCGATCTCCTGCGTGATCCACCAGTCGACCTTGGCCTCGCCCGGCAGCGGCAGCGCCTGGCGGCCCATCTGCACCTGGCGGTTCGTGTTCGTCACCGTGCCGTCCTTCTCGGGCCAGGCCGAGGCCGGCAGCACGACGTCGGCATAGACCGCCGTCTCGGTGAGGAACAGGTCCTGCACCACGAGATGCTCGAGGTGCGCCAGCGCCTCGCGCGCATGGTTCAGGTCCGGGTCCGACATCGCCGGGTTCTCGCCGAGGATGTACATGCCCTTGATCTCGTCGGCATGGACCGCGTCCATGATCTCGACCACGGTCTTGCCGCGCTTGGGGTCGAGCTTGACGCCCCACAGTTTTTCCACGCCCGCGCGGATTTCGGGGTTCTCCACCGAACGGTAATCGGGGAAAAACATCGGGATCAGGCCCGCGTCCGAGGCGCCCTGCACGTTGTTCTGCCCGCGCAGCGGATGCAGCCCGGTGCCCGGCCGGCCGATCTGGCCGGTGATCAGCGACAGCGCGATCAGGCAGCGCGCATTGTCGGTGCCGTGCACGTGCTGCGAGACGCCCATGCCCCAGAAGATGATGGCCCGCTCCGCGCGCGCGAAGGTGCGCGCGACCTCGCGCAGCGTATCGGCGGGAACGCCGCAGATCGGCGCCATTTCCTCCGGCGTGAAGTCCTTGATGTGCTCGGCAAAGGCCGGGAAGCCCTCGGTGTAGGTCTGTACATATTGCTGGTCGTAGAGCTTCTCGCCCACGATGACGTTGAGCATGCCGTTCAGCATCGCGACGTCGGTGCCGTTCTTGAATTGCAGCATCCTCCAGGCGTGGCGCTTCAGCGCCTGGCCGCGCGGATCCATGACCACGAGCTTGGCGCCGCGCTTGGCCGCCTGCTTGAAGAAGGTGGCGGCGACCGGATGGTTCTCGGTGGGATTGGCGCCGATCACGATGATGACGTCGGAATTCTTCACCTCGTTGAACGTGGCCGAAACCGCCGCCGAGCCGACGCCTTCCAGGAGCGCCGCGACCGACGACGCGTGGCACAGCCGCGTGCAATGATCGACATTGTTGGTGCCGAAGCCCGCGCGCACCAGCTTCTGGAACAGATAGGCCTCCTCGTTCGAGGCCTTGGCCGAGCCGAAGCCGGCGAGCGCCTTGGGGCCGTCGCGGTCGCGGATGCGCTTCAGGCCCGAGGCGGCGCGCTCCAGCGCCTCTTCCCAGGTGGCGGGGCGGAAATGGGTCCAGGGATTGGCCGGATCGATCGTCTCGTGGGGAACTTTCGGCACGCCGTCCTTGCGGATCATCGGCCGCAACAGGCGCTCCGCATTGTGCACATAGTCGAAGCCGAAGCGGCCCTTGACGCAGAGCCGGTTCTGGTTCGCCGGGCCGTTGCGGCCGGTCACCGAGATCAGCTTGTCGTCCTTGATCTCGTAGGTGAGCTGGCAGCCGACGCCGCAATAGGGGCAGACGCTGTCCACCTTGCGGTCCGGGAACTCGGTGCGCACGTTCTGCTCGTTGACCAGCATCGCGGGCATCAGCGCGCCGGTCGGGCAGGCCTGCACGCATTCGCCGCAGGCGACGCAGGTCGAGGCGCCCATCGGGTCGTCGAAATCGAACACGATCTTCTCGAGCATGCCGCGGCCGGCCATGCCGATCACGTCGTTGACCTGCACCTCGCGGCAGGCGCGGACGCAAAGATTGCACTGGATGCAGGCGTCGAGATTGACCGCCATCGCCGGATGCGAGCGGTCGGGCGCCGGTGACGCGTGCTCGGGGAAGCGGCTCGTGGCGATCCCCATCTTGTCGGTCCAGCGCCAGAACTTGGAATCCGGATCGTGCGCGGTCTCGCGCTCCGGCTGATCGGCGAGCAGCAGCTCGAACACCATCTTGCGCGAGGCTTTGGCGCGCTCCGAGGCGGTCTTCACCTTCATGCCGGGCGCAGGCTTGCGGATGCAGCTCGCGGCCAGCACGCGCTCGCCCTCGATCTCGACCATGCAGGCGCGGCAATTGCCGTCGGGCCGGTAGCCGGGCTCGGGCGAATAACAAAGATGCGGAATCTCGGTGCCGAGCCGGGTCGCCACCTGCCAGAGCGTCTCGCCCTCGCGCGCCTCGACCTCTTTGCCGTCGAGGATGAATTTCACCGGCTTTGTCATCGTCCGACCTTATACCACGGCCCGCTCACCACGCCCGCAAGGGCTTGGCGAGATCGTCGCGGAAATACTTGAAGACGCTTTGCAGCGGATTGGGCGCCGCCTGGCCGAGGCCGCAGATCGAGGCATCGCGCATGGCGGTCGAGAGCTCGTTCAACAGCGCCTCGTTCCACGGACCTTCTTGCATGAGCTTCACCGCCTTCTCGGTGCCCGCGCGGCAGGGCGTGCACTGGCCGCAGGACTCGTCCTCGAAGAAGCTCATCAGGTTCAGCGCCACCGCCTTCATGTCGTCCTTGTCCGACAGAATGACGACCGCGTGCGAGCCGACGAAGCAGCCGTATTTCTCGAGCGTGCCGAAATCGAGCGGCAGGTCGCCATCGAGGCGGGCAGAATTCCGCCCGAAGCGCCGCCGGGGAGATAGCCTTTGAATGTATGGCCCGGCTGCATGCCGCCGCAGATATTCGTCGATCAGCTCCTGCGCGTGATCCCGGCCGGCGCGAGCTTGACGCCGGGCTCCTTCACGCGGCCCGAGACCGAGATAGGAGCGGAAGCCCTTGCTGCCGTGCCGGCCCTGCGAGGTGAACCACTGCGCGCCGCTTCTCGACGATGTCGCGCACCCAGAAGAGCGTCTCGACGTTCTGCTCCAGCGTCGGCCGGCCGAACAGGCCGACCTGCGCCACGTAGGGCGGGCGATGGCGCGGCAGGCCGCGCTTGCCTTCGATCGATTCGATCATCGCCGATTCTTCGCCGCAGATATAAGCGCCGGCGCCGCGGCGCAGATGCAGCTTCGTATGCTTGGCGAGACCGGCCTTCTCGACCTTGGCGATCTCGGCTTCGAGCATCAGCCGCACTTCGGGATATTCGTCGCGGATGTAGATATAGGTCTCGCCCGCCTCCACCACCCAGGCCGCGATCAGCATGCCCTCGATGAAACGGTGCGGATCCTGCTCGAGATAATGCCGGTCCTTGAAGGTGCCGGGCTCGCCCTCGTCGGCATTGACCGCGAACATGCGCGGCGCGGGCTCGGCGCGCACCAGATTCCATTTGCGTCCGGTGGGAAATCCGGCGCCGCCCAGGCCGCGCAATCCCGCTTCGTCCACGGCCTTGATCGTGTCCTCGCGCGTGCGCCGGCCTTCGAGGCAATCCTTCAAGAGCTTGTAGCCGCCCTCCTTCTGGTAGGCGGCGAAATCCTTCGGAGTCTTGTAAGCGTGAGCGTGCGCCGCGTGCTTGGCGGCGTCGGCGACTTTGTTGGCGTCCGCGCGCATCACCTGCACATGGCCGACGGCGGCGACCGGCGCGCGATCGCAGGCGCCCATGCAAGGCGCGCGCACCACGCGCACATTCGGCGCCGAGCTTCTTCGGAAGCTCCGCGAGCAGATCGCTCGCCGCCCCGCATCGCGCAGGAAAGCGAGTCGCACACCCGCACCGTGACCGGAGGCGGCGGCGTCTGCCCTTCCTTCACCACGTCGAAATGCGCATAGAACGTCGCGACCTCGTAGACTTCGGTCAGCGCAAGCTTCATCTCGTTCGCCAGCGCCGCCAGATGCGCCGCCGCCAGATGCCCGTAGCGGTCCTGAATGAGGTGCAGGTGCTCGATCAGCAGATCGCGCCGACGAGGCCGCTCGCCCAGAGGGCGCGCACTTCTTCGAGCGCGCGCGGGTCCACCTGGCGGCCCTTCGGCGTCTTCGCCGGCCGCCGCCGCCCGCTGCCTGACTTTTCCTGTGCCATCACAATCTTAGAACAGCCCGACGATCTTCCCGTCGAGCGAGACGTCGATGCTGTTCGCCGCCGGCGTCTTGGGCAGGCCCGGCATGGTCATGATGTCCCCGCAGATCGCGACCACGAACTCGGCCCCGGCCGAAAGCCGCACCTCGCGCACGGCACGATGTGATCGACCGGCGCACCCTTGGTATCCGCGTTGGTGGTGAAGCTGTATTGCGTCTTGGCGATGCAGATCGGCGCCTTGCCGTAGCCCATGGTCTCGAAGCTCGCGAGCTGGTCGCGCACCGACTTGTCGGCGGCGATGTCCTTGGCGCGATAGATTTCCTTGGCGATGGTGCGGATCTTCTCCAACAGCGGCATGTCGTCGGGATAAAGCAGCTTGAGCTTGCTCTTCCCCGAATCGATCACCTTCACCACCGCGCGCGCGACATCGGCCGCGCCCTCGCCGCCCATGGCCCAGTGATCGGCCATCAGCGCCTCGACGCCCGAGCTTCTTGCAAGCTTCTCTTTCACCAGCGCGATCTCGGCTTCGGTATCGGCGCTGAAGCGGTTGATCGAGACCACCGGCACTACGCCGAACTTCTGTATGTTCTCCACGTGGCGTTGCAGATTGGCCATGCCGGCCTCGAGCGCCTTCAGGTTCTCGTTCTTCAGGTCCTCTTTCTTCACGCCGCCATGCATCTTGAGCGCGCGGATCGTGGCCACCAGCACCACGCAATCGGGCGAGAGTCCGGTCTTGCGGCACTTGATGTCCATGAACTTCTCGCCGCCGAGATCGGCGCCGAATCCGGCTTCCGTCACCACGTAATCGGCGAGCTTCAGCGCCGTCGTGGTCGCCAGCACCGAATTGCAGCCGTGCGCGATATTGGCGAACGGCCCGCCATGGATGAAGGCGGGCGTGCCCTCCAGCGTCTGCACCAGATTGGGCGAGAGCGCTTCCTTCAGCAGCACGGTCATGGCGCCGTGCGC
The DNA here is from genome assembly GCA_963772885.1 of uncultured Alphaproteobacteria bacterium. Classification (GTDB taxonomy): domain Bacteria; phylum Pseudomonadota; class Alphaproteobacteria; order Rhizobiales; family Xanthobacteraceae; genus JAHFPN01. The sequence goes on from CAVYZC010000006.1 coordinate 46,958, forward strand.
CTTGAGATCGCTGGCGCGCACCGGTTTGCGGTCGCGCGTGTAGCCGACGATGATGCTGCCGAGCCGCTTCTTGAGGTCTTCGAGGTCGCTGGCGAGGCAGAAGATCGCCATCACCTCGGAGGCCACCGTGATGTCGAAGCCCGCCTCGCGCGGATAGCCGTTGGCGACGCCGCCGAGCGAGCAGACGATCTCGCGCAGCGCCCGGTCGTTCATGTCCATCACCCGCCGCCACGCGACGCGGCGCGAATCGATGCCGAGCTCGTTGCCCCAATAGATGTGGTTGTCGATCATCGCCGACAGGAGATTGTGCGCGGAGGTGATGGCGTGGAAGTCGCCGGTGAAATGGAGATTGATGTCTTCCATCGGCACGACTTGCGCGTAGCCGCCGCCGGCCGCGCCGCCCTTCATGCCGAACGACGGCCCGAGCGACGGCTCGCGCAGGCAGAGCATCGCCTTCTTGCCGATATGATTGAGCGCGTCGGTGAGCCCGACCGTGGTCGTGGTCTTGCCTTCGCCCGCCGGCGTCGGCGTGATCGCCGTGACCAGGATCAGTTTCCCGTTCGGCTTGTTCTTCAGGGACTTGATGAAGTCCATGGAGAGCTTGGCCTTGTAGTGGCCATAGGGCTCCAGATTTTCCGCCGCGATCCCGAGCCGCTCCTTGGCGAGCTCCATGATCGGCCGCTTCGTGGCGGCCTGGGCGATCTCGATGTCGGATTTCGGCTGTTTGTGTTGCGAGGCGGGCATACGCGAACCTTGTGAAATGCGATGGATCGTTCAGGCGAGACGGGTGCCGGTCTTGATCCCGGCAGCCGCGGCGAATTCGGCACCACTGATTTTTGCGCCATCCGCGGGCCGCACACGAAGAACACGGATGCGGCCGTCGGCGCAAGCGATGGTGAAACTTTCGGAGTCGATCTCGACGATCTCGCCCATCTTCCCACCGATGCCGTTGGGCTGACGCGCGGGCAGCGGCTTGGCGTCGAAGACTTGCAGCTTGGCGCCGTTGTGCGTGGTCCAGGCGCCGGGCTGTGGGTTGCAGCCCCGGATTAGATTGTAGATCTGCGCCCACGGCTTCGCCCAATCGATGCGCGCGTTGTCGCCGGCGCACCAGCCTTCGTAGCTGGCCTTGGTATCGTCCTGCTTGATGCGCGGCGCCTTGCCCGCCTTCACCAGATCGATCGCTTCGAGCATCGCTTCGACGCCCATCGGGAACAGGCGATCGAAATAGATCGAGCCGAGCGTGTCGTCGGGACCGACCGGCGTCTTCTTCTGCAGAAGAATGTCGCCGGTATCGAGCCCGTTGTCGGGCCAGAAGATCGAGAGCCCGGTCTCGGTCTCGCCCTTGATGATCGGCCAGTTGATCGAGCTCGGCCCGCGGAATTTCGGCAACAGCGACGGGTGGTACTGGATCGAGCCCTTGGCCGGAATCTTCAGGAACTCCTCGGGCACGAACAGCGTCACGTACGCCATGACCTGCAGATCGGGCTTGAGCGCCTTGAACTCGTCCCACACCTCGGGCTTGCGGTAGGACGCGGGCTGCAGCACCGGCAGCTTCGCCGCCAGCGCCGCCTCCTTCAGCGGATCGATCTTCTGCCCCGGCTTTTCCGGGGCGGCATAGACGGCAATCACGTTGTCGCCGCGCTTCAAGAGCGCGTCGAGCACCGCCTTGCCGAAGGCCTGCTGGCCGTGGACCACGATACGCATGCTTTCCCCCTGCCCCGGCGCCGCCCGATCAGGCGGCCTCCGCGCGCTTCTTGTCCTCGGCCGTGATCGCGCCCGAGCCCTTGATCTCGGCGATTTCCTTGGCCGAATAGCCGAGCAGCTTCAGAACTTCCTCCGTGTGCTCGCCGAGCAACGGCGAGCGCTTCACGTCGGAAATCGAGTCGGAGAGCTTGATCGGATTGCCGACCGTCAGATACTTGCCGCGCGTCGGGTGATCGACCTCGACCACGGTTCCGGTCTTGCGCAGCGACGGCTCCTCGGCGATCTCCTTCATCGACAGGATCGGACCCACCGGAATATCGATCGCGTTGCAGATTTCCATGACCTCGAACTTGGTCTTGGTCATGGTCCACTGCTCGATCGTGCTCGAAGATGTGCTTCAGCCGCGGCAGCCGCGCCTTCGGCGTCGCGTAGTCCGGGTGGGTCTTCCATTCGGGCTTGCCGATGATGTCGCAGATCTTTTCCCACACCGGCGCCTGGGTGATGAAATAGATGTAGGCGTTGGGGTCGGTCTCCCAGCCTTTGCATTTCAGGATCCAACCCGGCTGGCCGCCGCCCGAGGCGTTGCCGGCGCGCGGTACCGCCTCGCCGAACGGCTTGCCTTCGCCGAATTGCGGGAACTCGGTCAATGGACCGTGCGCCAGCCGCTGCTGATCGCGCAATTTCACGCGGCAGAGATTGAGCACGCCGTCCTGCATGGCCGCGAGCACTTTCTGCCCGCGGCCGGTGCGGTTGCGCTGATAGAGCGCGGCCACGATGCCAAGCGCGAGGTGCAGCCCGGTGCCCGAGTCGCCGATCTGCGAGCCGGTCACCATCGGCGGGCCGTCGTCGAAGCCGGTAGTCGACGCCGAGCCGCCGGCACACTGCGCGACGTTCTCGTAGACCTTGCAGTCCTCGTAGGGCCCCGGGCCGAAGCCTTTCACCGAGGCAACGATCATGCGCGGGTTGAGCTTGTGGATGTGATCCCAGGTGAGCCCCATGCGCTCGAGCGCGCCGGGTGCGAAATTTTCCACCAGCACGTCGCAATGCTTGACCAGCCGCTCGATGATTTCCTTGCCCTTGCCGTGCTTGGAGTTGATCGTGATCGAACGCTTGTTGTGGTTCAGCATCGTGAAATAGAGGCTGTCCACGTGCGGGATATCGCGCAATTGGCCGCGCGTGATGTCGCCGTGGCCGGGGCGCTCGATCTTGATCACGTCGGCACCGAGCCAGGCCAAGCAGCTGCGTACAAGTCGGGCCCGACTGCACATGCGTGAAATCGAGGATGCGCACGCCGTCGAGCGCCTTGCCGGCCGCGCCCCATGGCTTGCTGGAAGGTCTCGGCAAACCATTGCCGTTGGCCTTTGCGCGCAGCACCGGCCTCTTCGAGGCGGGCTTTTTCGCCTTTGCCTTCGATTTGGCTTTCTTGCGAGTGGCCATGACTTTGTCTCCAGAAATACTGATCTGATCGGTTGCTACTGGCGGCCGGGAGCAAGTTTCCCGGCCCGCCATTTCGATTTATTTCTTCTTCACCACGCTTTGCGGGTTGAGATTGCCGATGCGACCGCTCTCGCTGCCGGCCGCCGGGTCGATCACGGCGTTGATGAGGGTCGGCTTGCCGGAGTCCATGGCCGCGTCGACGGCGCGCTTCAGCTCGTCGGGGGTCGTCACATGGACGCCTACACCGCCGAAGGCTTCCATCATCTTGTCGTAGCGCGCGTCTTTGACGAAGACGGTTGTCGCAACGTCCGGACCGCCTGTCGGATTGACGTCGGTGCCGCGATAGATGCCGTTATTGTTGAAGACGACGATGCAGACCGGCAGCTTGTACCGGCAGATCGTCTCCACTTCCATGCCGGAGAAGCCGAAGGCGCTGTCGCCTTCGACCGCGAGCACGGGTTTGCCGGTCTCGATCGCGGCCGCGACGGCATAGCCCATGCCGATGCCCATGATGCCCCAAGTACCGACGTCGAGGCGCTTGCGCGGCTTGTACATGTCGATGACGCCGCGCGCGAGATCGAGCGTGTTGGCGCCTTCGTTGACGAGAATGGCATCCGGCCGTTCTTTGATGACGGTGCGCAGTGCACCGAGCGCGCCGTGGAAGTCCATCGGCGCCGTGTTCTTCATCAGCCTCGGCGCCATCTTGGCGACGTTCTCTTCCCTTTTCGCCTTGACGGCACCAGTCCAGTCGGCCGGCGGGGCCGGCCACTTGCTATCCATGCCCTCGAGTAGAGCCGACACGCAGGAGCCGATATCGCCGACCACAGGCGCGACGATCTCGACGTTGCTGTCCATCTCCTTGGGCTCGATGTCGATCTGGATGAACTTCTTCGGTGCATCGCCCCAGGTCTTGCCCTTGCCGTGCGACAGCAGCCAGTTGAGGCGGGCGCCGATCAGCATGACGACGTCGGAGTCCTTCAGCACCGTCGAGCGCGCAGCACCCGCGCACTGCGGATGCGTGTCGGGAAGAAGACCCTTCGCCATGCTCATCGGCAGGAACGGAATGCCGCTCTTTTCGACCAGCGCGCGGATCTGGTCATCGGCCTGTGCGTAGGCGGCGCCTTTGCCGAGGATGATCAGTGGACGCTTGGCACTCTTCAGGACATCGAGCGCACGCTTGACGGCAGACGGCGCGGGAATCTGGGCCGGTGCTGCGTCGATGACCTTGACGAGCGACTTCTGCCCAGCCTCAGCGTTCATGACCTGAGAGAAAAGTTTGGCCGGCAGATCGAGATAGACGCCGCCCGGACGCCCCGAAACGGCCGCGCGGATCGCGCGCGCGACACCGATGCCGATGTCTGCGGCGTGAAGCACGCGGAATGCCGCCTTGCAGAGGGGCTTGGCGATCGCGAGCTGGTCCATCTCTTCGTAGTCGCCCTGCTGCAGGTCGACGATCTCGCGCTCGGACGAGCCGGAGATCAGGATCATCGGGAAGCAGTTGGTCGTGGCATTGGCCAGCGCAGTCAGACCGTTGAGAAAGCCGGGAGCCGACACCGTGAGGCAGATGCCGGGCTTCTTCGTCAGGAAGCCGGCGATTGCCGCGGCATTGCCGGCGTGCTGCTCGTGCCGGAACGAGATGACACGGATGCCTTCAGCCTGCGCCATACGGCCGAAGTCCGTGATTGGGATGCCGGGCACGCCGTAGATCGTTTTGACGCCGTTGAGCTTGAGCGCATCGATGACGAGGTGAAAGCCATCCGTCAGCTCCTGCTCTGCTTTGGCTGCATTTGCATCCATGCTCACGGCTGCTTCGGCCATGGCGTCCTCCCGATTCAATCCAAATAGTCGGCGTATTTCGCCACGTGCTCGGCGAGCCCGAGCGCGTGGTCGCGCACCAGCGCCTCGGCGCGCTCGGTGTCGCGCTGCTCGAGCGCCTGGATGATGTTCATGTGATCGCGGATCGAACGGTCGGCGCGATCCTGCTCGCCGATGGTCTTGCGGCGGATCATGCGCATATGGGTGAACAGGTTTTCGGCCAGATCCATCAGCACGCGATTGCGGCTCATGCGCAGGATGCTCTGGTGGAACTCGATATTGACCTCGGAATATTCGTCGAGCTTGGCGTGCAGCGTGCCGTTCTCGAACTTGGCGAACATCGTCTTGAGCTGCGCGATTTCCTCGTCGCGCGCGTGCTTGGTGATCAGCCGCGCCGCCATGCTCTCGAGCGCGGCCCAGGCGGTGATCAGTTCGATCACGTCCTGCTTGGTCTTGCGCACCACATAGACGCCGCGCCGCGGCACCGAGCGCACGAAGCCCTCGCGCTCGAGCTGCGCCATGGCTTCGCGCACCGGCGTCCGTGAAATTCCCAGATCCTGCGCCAGCCGCCGCTCGTCGAGCCGCACTTCGCCGTCGCTCTCGTAGACGTCGAGCGAGACGATGACGTCCTTCAACGCCGCATAGGCGCGGTCCTTGAAGGTGGACGTGTCCTCGAGCGGCGCAACGGCCACACGCGCCGCGGGCTCGACCGTACTGCCTCTGGAGAAGACCTCACTCATGGCCGCACCTCGTGATCCGGCGCTGGCCGGAGCTGGGCTGGTATACATAATTCCTTATATAGCATAGGCCTTTTGCCTTCAAATCTAGGCGGTCGCCATGGCCCGGACCCGCGTCCAGGTCGTCTGGATCAGCGGCCAGAACAGGGCGATGAGCCCGAGCGTCATGATCGTGCCCACCAGACCGTTCGACCAGAAAATGGCAAGCGAGCCCTGCGAGCCCAGGAGCGATTGGCGGAACGCTTCCTCGGCTTTATCGCCGAGCACGATCGCCAGCACCATCGGCGCCAGCGGATAGTTGCACTTCTTCATCACGTAGCCGACCACGCCGAACACGAGCATCATCACGACGTCGAACGTCGAGTTGTGCACCGTGTAGGCGCCGATCGCGCACATCACCAGAATGACCGGCGCGATGATGCTGAAGGGAATGCGCAGGATCGCGGCGAACAAGGGCACGCAAGTAAGCACGATGATCAGACCGACGACGTTGCCCAGATACATGCTGGCGATGAGCCCCCAGACGAATTCCTTTTGCTCGACGAACAGGAGTGGTCCCGGCTGCAAGCCCCAGATCAGCAGACCGCCCAAGAGCACCGCGGCCGTCGGCGAGCCCGGTACGCCGAGCGAAAGCATCGGCAGAAGCGCCGCCGTGCCGGCCGCGTGCGCCGCGGTTTCCGGCGCGACCACGCCCTCGATCTCGCCGGTTCCGAACTTGGCGCCGTTCTTCGACGTGCGCTTGGCGACGCCGTAGCTCATGAACGAGGCAGGCGTCGCCCCCGCCGGCGAAATTCCCATCCAGCAGCCGATCACGCACGAGCGCAGCGACGTGCCCCAATAGCGCGGCAGCTCTTTCCAGGTCTCGAACACGACGCGCGGATTGATGCCGGCCGCACGGCCCTTGAAGGAGAGCCCCTCCTCCATGGTGAGAAAAATCTCGCCGATCCCGAATAGTCCGATCACCGCTACGAGAAAATCGAAACCGGTGAGCAACTCGGTATAGCCGAAGGTGAGCCGTAACTGGCCGGTGATCGTATCGAGGCCGACGGCGGCCAGCGCAAAGCCGATCATCATGGCGACGATGGTCTTGAACGGCGGCTCCTTGCCCATGCCGATGAAACTGCAGAAGGCGAGAAAGAATACCCCGAACTTCTCCGCCGGCCCGAACTGCAGCGCGAATTTGGCGACCAGCGGCGCCACCAGGGTGATCATGATGACGGCGAACAGCGCGCCCACGAAGGAAGAGGTGAAGGCCGCAGTCAGCGCCTCGCCGGCTTTGCCCTGCTGCGCCATCGGATGGCCGTCGAAGGTGGTAGCCACCGACCATGGTTCGCCCGGAATATTGAACAGGATCGAGGTGATGGCGCCGCCGAACAGCGCTCCCCAATAAATGCAGGAGAGCATGATGATCGCCGAGGTCGGCGACATGGAGAACGTGAGCGGAAGAAGGATCGCAACCCCGTTGGCGCCGCCGAGCCCCGGCAGCACCCCGATGATGACCCCGAGCAGAATGCCGATGATCATCACCATGATGTTGAACGGCTGCAGCACGACCGCGAAGCCGTGAAACAGATTGGTGATTTCTTCCATCGTCCCCTTCCCCAGCCTTTACGCCACGTGAACGCGGTCGGAGTTCAGCCGATCGCCCGTCTTCAGAGCTGCAACCAGTCCTCGAGCGGCCCCTTCGGCAACGAAATGAGGAACCACCGTTCAAACAGCAGATAGGTGAGCACGACGACCCCGAACGAAACAGCGAGCGTCAGCAGCCATCCGTAGCGGCCGAGCCATTTCATGAAGACCGCGATCAACACGAGCGACGCCACGTAGATTCCAAGATAGGGGATGGTCGCCACGTAGATCGTCGTTGGAATCACCACCTTCAGCACTTCACGCAACTGCCCCCATTCGGCGAACAGCTTGCCGGTGACATGCTCTCGCAGTGCGAGGGCGAGATTGATGGCGCTCCCGCCGACGATCAGGATGCCCACCCAGAACGGAAAGAAACCGGCCCGCGGCCCTTCCGCTCCCCAATTGATGCCGACCTGCAGGCTGCCCAGGATGGTGATCAGGCCGAACGCCGCCGTCGCAACGGTCACGCCGATTTCAACGCCTCGGTGGGACGGCCCCCTGCCCGCAAGTGCTCCGGATTCTTGGTTCATGGATACTCCGAACTGCACAACATCGTGCCGCCGGCAGACAAGTCCGCCGGCGGCATGTCGGTTCAGCGATCAGTTACCCGTGGCGAGGAAGCCCGCTTCCTTCATCAGCGTCTGGTGGCGCTTCTCCTCGGTATCGACCCACTTGGCGTAGTCGGCACCGATCATGAAGGTCTGATTGAACGCGCCGTCGTTCATCAGCTGCTTCCATTCCGGAGTCTCGCGCACCTTGCGGAACAGATCGACGTAGAAGTCCACCTGCTCCTTGGTGACGCCGGCCGGCATGAAGATACCGCGCAGCATCAGGTACTCGATATCGAGTCCTTGCGACTTGCAGGTCGGAATGTCGCCCCAAGCCTTGTCGGCGACCTTGTCCTTGTAGGGAAGCGTCTTGCTGTCGAACACGCAGAGCGGCCGTAACTGCCCGGCGCGCCACTGCGCGACGGCCTCGATCGGATTATTGACCGTGGAGTCGACGTGCTTGCCGACGAGTTGCACCGCCACCTCGCCGCCGCCGCGATAGGGGATGTAGGTGAGCTTGGTGCCGGTGATCTTCTCGAGCGCAACAGTGATGATCTGGTCTTCCTGTTTGGAGCCGGTGCCGCCCATCTTGAACTGGCCGGCGGGCGCGGCCTTGATGGCGGCGATGTATTCCTGCGCCGTCTTGTAGGGTGTCTCCGCATTGACCCAGAGGATGAACTCATCGAGCGCAAGCATCGCGACCGGTGTCATGTCTTTCCAGTTGAACGGAATGCCGGTAGCCAGCGGCGTCGTGAACAGGTTGGAGAGCGTGATGACGATCTTGTGCGGGTTGCCGCGTGCAGCCTTCACGTCGAGGAAGCCTTCGCCGCCGGCGCCGCCGGATTTATTGATCACGACGATCTGCTGCTTCATCAGATTATGCTTGGCGACGATGCCCTGGATTACACGCGCCATCTGATCGGCGCCGCCGCCGGTGCCGGCCGGCACGATGAACTCGACCGGACGGGTCGGCTCCCACGCGGCATAAGTCGGCGCCGCAAGACTGACCGCGGCCGCGAACGCAAATGCCGTACCGAGGCAAAAATTACGAACCGGATGCTTCATGAACTTCCTCCCGATTTGTTTGTTGGGCCGTCCCGATCGAGCGGGCGGCATGCATTGCTCAATGCTGCTTCGTTCGTCTCCCCCTGGCGCGAAGGATCCACATCCCACCGCGCCCACTCGAAATTGGTCCGATATTATGCATACCAGCGTGGGCAGCAAATGGATTCCGCTTATCGTGCAGCGCACAAGACGAAGTTGTGATCGGTAACCTGAACGGCGCTGCGTCATCCCGCCGCGCGCAGGCGGTCGTGCAGGTTGTTTCGCCGATAGGTGAGGTCGGGATCGAGCAGTTGCACTTCCAGCGACAGCGCGATTTCCATGGTCGCGTACAGCGGGTCGAGGTGCTTCGAGCAAGCTTCGAAGACGGCCTGGCCGAGCTTCTTATGCTGTTCGACGGTTCGGGGCCGGATGCGTAGGACGACGAAGACGAAGGCATTGCCCGGCAATCCGTCGGCGACCCGATAAACGTCGCGCCGCTCCGCGCGGGTGCGCAGGCCGCCGAGTTCCAGGACACCGGTGCCGGCTGCCGCGGTGTGCACCTTTTCCACGAGCTTTGCGATCTCGAGCTTCGGCTCGAGGTTGGCCGAGTATTCGATAATAATATGGGGCAAAGCGATCCTCCCCTTCCGAGCCAATTGGCGTCTCAAGGCGAGTATAGGATAGAACCGCGCCGAGCCGCGCAATCCCGGAACGGGTTCCTCTTATGCCGATGCCGCTTGACCGCCTGAAAGGCTCGATCCCGCCGCTGCTGACCCCCTTCAAAAAGGGCGCGGTCGATTACGACGCCTATGTGCGGCTGGTGATGCACCAGATCGAGCACGGCACGCACGGGATTCTCGTGAACGGCACCACCGCGGAGCCCTCGACACTGACGATCGAAGAGAGGAATCGGCTCGTGGACGTGGCGATCAAGGCCGCCGGCGGCCGCGTCCCGGTCGTGGCCGCGACCGGCTCGCAATCGCTCGCCGAAACGCGCGCGCTCACCGAACACGCGGCTCGGGCCGGCGCCGACGCGCTTCTGATCGTGACGCCCTATTATATCCGCCCGCCGCAGCGCGGTCTCGTCGCCTTCTATCTCGAAGCGACCAAGGGCATCGATCTTCCGTGGATGGTCTATCACATCCCCGGCCGCACCGCGGTTTCGGTCACGGTCGAGACGCTGGTCGAGCTCCAGAAGAAGTCGCCGACCTTCGTGGGCATGAAGCACGCGGTGAACGATCTCGGCTTCGTGTCCGATGCGCTGCAAGCGCTGGGCAAGGATTTCCGGATCTTCGTCGGCCTCGAGGAGCTTTCCTACCCGATGATGGCGGTCGGCGCCTGCGGGCTGATGAACGCGGTCGGCAATCTGCAGCCGAAGAAACTCGCCGACATGTGCGAGACGATCTGGAAGAACGATCTTGCCAGCGCGCGTAAGCTGCATGATGAACTGTTGGAGCTAAACAAAGCCGTCTTCTTCGACACCAACCCGATTCCGATCAAATACATGGCCAAGCGCCTCGGGCTGATCGCCGAAAACGAGCATCGCCTGCCGATGGTGCCGGCCACCGCCGAGCTCGAGAAGAGGCTCGACGGCGTACTGCGCCGCTCGGGCCTGCTGCGCTGACGCGATGCGTCTTGTCAGCTTCACTCATCAGGGACGCACATCCTGGGGCGCCGTCGAGGGCGACGGCGTCATCGATCTTTCGAGGCGTTTGCCTGAGTTCCCGCGCCTTGTGGATTTCTTGCGCGCCGACGCGCTCAGTCGCCTCGGCGCCGCAGCCAAGGCCAAGGCCGATTACACGCTCTCCGACGTGACGCTCTTGCCGCCGGTGATCGGCGGCGAGAAAATTCTCTGCGTCGGCGTGAATTATGCCAATCGCAACGCGGAATACCGCGACGGCTCGGAGCTACCCAAATATCCGAGCCTGTTCTATCGCGCGCCCGGCTCGCTTGTCGGCCACGGCACGCCGCTCGTTCGCCCGCGCGTCTCCCAGCAGCTCGATTACGAGGGCGAGGTCGTCTTGGTTATCGGCAGGCAAGGCAAGGACGTGCCGCACGAGCGTGCACTCGACTATGTCGCGGGCCTCACCATCGCCAACGAGGGAACGATCCGCGACTGGGTCCGCCACGGAAAATTCAACGCGACGCAGGGCAAGAACTTCGATCGATCGGGCGCGCTCGGCCCCTGGATGGTAACGCGCGACGCGATCGACTTGGCTTCCCCGCGCCGGCTCGCGACCCGCGTCAACGGCGAAACGCGCCAGGACGACACCACCGCGAACATGATCTTCGATTTCAAATATCTGATCGCCTACATCACGACCTTCATGACCTTAAAGCCCGGCGACCTGATCCTCACCGGCACGCCGACCGGCGCCGGCGCCCGCTTCGATCCGCCGCGCTGGCTCGTGCCCGGCGACGTGATCGAGGTCGAGGTCGAGGGAATTGGGACGTTGAAGAACGGCGTCGTCGACGAAGGCGCGCCCGAAGCGGCCTGAATCAGTCGCTGCCCGGATCGGCCTTAAATCCTACGGCCTCGATACCCGCCATCGCGGCCGCTTCGTCGTTGTCGGACGTATCGCCGGAAATGCCGACCGCGCCCACAAGCTCGCCCTCTTTGGTCTTGATCAGCACGCCGCCCGCGACCGGAATGAGCGTGCCGCCGATCGCGTTGCCGGCCGCCGCGACGAAGTGCGGCCGCTCACCCGCCATCTTGCCGAGCGTGCGTGAGCCGATCCCCATGGCGATCGCCCCATAGGCCTTGCCGCGCGCGATGTCGAAGCGGCGCAGGCTGGTCTTGTCCTCGGCCGCATAGGCTTTGAGCGCGCCGCGCGCGTCGAGCACGGCGACCACGAGCGGCTTGAAGCTCTTGCTGCGCGCCTGGGCAAGCGCGGCGCTGACGATCTGTTGCGCGCTGGCGAGCGTGAGGTCGGGCATGGGAAGCTCCTGCGGACGCAAGCTGTTACTCTGACACGGCGCGTGGTGCGCTCATAACGGCGCGGTTTCTTGCGCCGCGGCCACGCTCGCCGCGAGCACGCGCGCGACGTGCAGCGCCTCGCACCCGGCACCATCAGCGATCTGATGGCGGCACGAGAAGCCATCGGCGACGATCAAGTCATCGTCTTCGGCCTTGCGCACCGTCGGCAGTAGTGAAAGTTCCCCCATGGCGAACGAGGTCCGCACCGTGTCTAAGCCATAGCCGAAGCTGCCTGCCATTCCGCAACAGCTCGATTCGATGGTCTCGACCGCCAGGCCGGGGATCAACTTCAGCACCTGTTCGACTGAACCCATCGCGCCGAACGACTTCTGGTGACAATGGCCGTGCAGCAGCGCCCGCTTCCCGATCTCGCCGAGCGCGAGCTTGAGCTCGCCGTTCTCGGCCTCACGCGCGAGGAATTCCTCGAACGTGAAGGTGTGCTCCGCGAGCCGCTTGGCGCTCTTGCCCTTGATGAGCGCCGGAATCTCGTCGCGAAAGCCGAGCATGCAGCTGGGCTCCAAGCCGATGATCGGGACCCCGCGCGCCGCGAAAGGCTCGAGCGCCGCGATCGTACGCTCGGCCTCCTGCCGGGCCTGATCCACGGCGCCGACCGAAAGAAATGTCCGCCCGCAGCAAAGCGGCCGCCTACCGTCCGCGGACTTGGGCAAATGCACCCGGTAGCCCCCGGCTTTCAGCACCATGAGCGCCGCATCGAGATTCTCCGGCTCGAAATACCGATTGAACGTATCGGCGAACAGCACGACTTCCGTGCCGCCCTTGATATCGAGCGGAATTTCCGCCTCGCGGAATGGATCGGAGCGCCAGCGCGGCAAGGACCGCTTGGCACTGAAGCCGGCCAGCGCTTCCGACAATTTGGCGGCGCCCGGCAATCGATCCCGCAGGTTCAGCAACCCGGATGCCGATACGGCATAGGGGGCATAACGCGGCAGCCATCCCACCAACCGATCAAACAGCGAAAACCCATGTTTGCGGGCCTGCGCCGCCTGCACCTCGATCTTCATCCGCGCCATGTCGACGCCGGTCGGGCACTCCAGCCGGCAAGCCTTGCAGGAGACACAGAGCTCCATCGTCTTCGCCATTTCGTCCGACGTGAGCGCATCCGGGCCTAGCTGGCCGGTCATGGCGAGACGAAGCGAGTTTGCGCGCCCGCGCGTCACGTCGCGCTCGTTGCGCGTCACGCGATAGCTCGGGCACATAACGCCGCCCGCGGATTTCCGGCAGGCGCCGTTGTTGTTGCACATCTCGATCGCGCCCTGAAAACCTTGGCCGGCGCCCGGATAAGCCGACCAGTCGAGCGCGGCCTTGATCTCGACGCCGCGATAACCGGGGCCATAGCGGAAGTTCTTGCGGTCGTCGAACCTAGGCGCCCGCACGATCTTGCCCGGATTGAACAGGCCTTCGGGATCGAAGCGGTCCTTCACCTCCTCGAACGCGCGCGCAAGCTTTGCTCCGAACATCGGCTCGTTGAACTCCGAGCGCACGATGCCGTCGCCGTGCTCGCCCGAGTGTGCGCCCTTGTATTCGCGCACCACGGCGAAGGCTTCCTCGGCGATCGCGCGCATGGCCTTGACGTCTTTATCCAGCCGAAGATTGAGCACCGGACGCACGTGCAGACAGCCGAGCGCCGCGTGCGCGTACCAGGTGCCGCGCGTCTTGTGCTTCTCGAAAATCTCGGTGAGGCGCGAGGTGTATTCGGCCAGATGCTCGAGCGGCACCGCGCAATCCTCGACGAAGGAGACCGGTTTGCCCGCGTCCTTCATCGACATCATGATATTGAGGCCCGAGGTGCGAACATCGGCGATGGCGGCCTGCAGCGCCGGATCGAGCACTTCGACGACCCCGCCCCAGTGCGGCCCGCTCTTGTCCCAGCCGAAGCCGAGATCGCCCATCAGCTGCTCGAGCCGCTTCAGGCGCGCGAGATTCTCCTGCCAGTCGTCCTCGGCGAATTCCACGAGCAGTACGGCGTCGGGCGCGCCGCGCACGAATTTCTCTAGCGTCGGGCGGAAGAGCTCGATCTCGCGCGCGAGCCCGATCATGGTGCGGTCGATGAGCTCGACCGCGATCGGCCCGAGCTTCACGATGTGCTGGGCCGCGTCCATGGCCTCGTAGAAACGGCCAAAATGGCAGACGCCGACCGTGCGGCGGGGCAAGGCCGGCCAAAGCTTGAGTTCGATCCTGGTCGAGAACGCCAGCGTGCCTTCGGAGCCGACGAGGAGATGCGCGAGATTGATGTCGTTCTTGCCCGGCAGCAGCGCATCGAGATTATAGCCGCCGACCCGGCGCTGAACCTTGGGGAAGCGCGACTCGATTTCGCCCGCCTCGCGCGCACCGATGGCGAACAGATCCTGCGCGAGCGGCTTGAGCGGTGAATCCACTGGCAGGCTCGAGAGATCGGGCGCGACGCTGCCAAAACGTGCGACCGTGCCGTCGGCAAGCACCGCGTCGATCGAAAGCACGTTGTCGCGCATCATGCCATAGCGCAGCGAGCGGCCGCCGCAGGAATTGTTCCCCGCCATGCCGCCGATCGTAGCGCGCGACGAAGTGGAAACGTCGACCGGAAACCACAGTCCGTGCGGCTTGAGCGCGCGGTTGAGATCATCGAGCACGATGCCCGGCTCGACCACGCAGCGCCTGCCCGCGACATCGAGCTCGAGAATGCGCGTGAGGCGCTTCGAGCAATCGATCACGAGCGATTCGTTCACCGTCTGCCCGGCTTGCGACGTGCCGCCGCCGCGCGCGAGCACCGAGACACCCTCGGCGCGGGCCACCGCGATCGCCTTTTGCGCCTCGTCCACGCTCTGTGGGACGACGACGCCCACCGGCATCATCTGGTAGAAGGAAGCGTCGGTGGCGTAGCGCCCACGATCGAAGCCACCGAACAGCACCTCGCCCACGCCTTCGCGCTTCAGGCGGCGCTCGAGCCCCGGCATCAGGCGCATTGCCATTAAATCCCTCCGCCGGCCCGAAATGCGCCCCGCGACGCCGCGCGCGCTTGACTGCACTTCCGATTATAATTCACAAGGCTGGTCTTGTACGGACCGCCGCCCGCCTTCGCGGCCGCGTGGCCGGAACAAGCCGAATACCGAGTTAAGAGGAACATGCCGATGGCCTCCAATTCGTCGCGCGCCGCCGGGCGCCATTTCCTTCAGATCCCCGGGCCGACGCCCATGCCCGACCGCGTCATGCGGGCCATGGACATGCCGATCATCGACCATCGCGGCCCGGAGTTCGCCAGGCTCGTCCGCCGCGTGCTCGACGGCATCAAGACGATCTTCAAGACCGCGAACCCGGTCATCATCTATCCGTCCTCGGGCACCGGCGCATGGGAGGCCTCGCTCGTCAACACGCTTTCGCCCGGCGATCACGTGCTCATGTACGAGACCGGCCAGTTCGGCACGCTGTGGAAGAATATGGCCGTAAAGCTCGGGCTGGCTCCCGTCTTCATCGAGTCCGATTGGCGCACCGGCGCCAAGGCCGACGCGATCGAAGCCAAGCTCCGCGAAGACAAGGAGCACAAGATCAAGGCCGTGTGCGTGCTGCACAACGAGACGTCGACCGGCTGCGTCTCGCATCCCGCCGAGATCAGGAAGGCGATCGACGCGGCCAAGCACCCAGCGCTCCTGATGGTCGACACCATCTCCTCGCTCGCCTCGATGGACTATCGCCACGACGAATGGGGCGTCGACGTCACCGTCGGCGGCGCGCAGAAGGGTCTGATGCTGCCGCCCGGCATGTCGTTCAACGCGGTGAGCGACAAGGCGCTGAAGGCGGCCAAGACCGCGAAGCTGCCGAAGTCTTTCTGGAACTGGGAAGAGCATGATCGCCGCCAACAAGAAGGACTACTTCCCCTACACGCCGGCGACCACGATCATGTACGGCCTCGCCGAATCGATCGACATGTTGCACGAGGAAGGCCTCGACAACGTGTTCGCCCGCCACGACCGCCTCGCCGAAGCCACGCGCCGCGCCGTGCGCGGCTGGGGCCTCGAGATCCTCTGCCGCGAGCCCAAGCAATATTCCTCGACCATCACCGCCGTGCTCCTGCCCGAGGGCCACGACGCCGACCGTTTCCGCCAGGTCGCCCTCGATCACTTCAATATTTCCTACGGCATGGGGCTCGGGCGCATTACCGGCAAAGTGTTCCGCATCGGCCATCTCGGCGACACCAACGACGCCACCATCGTCGGCGCGTTGGGCGCGACCGAGATGGCATTGGCACTCGCGGGAGTTCCCCACAAGAAGGGCGGCGTGCAGGCGGCCATGGACTATCTGATCTCCGCGCAGGCGAAGCCCGCGCGCGCTGCGGCGGAGTGAGCGTCACATCCCCATATAGAACTTGCGGATCAGATCGTTGTTGTTGAGCTCGTCGGCCGAGCGGCCTTCGAACGCGATCTTGCCGTGCACGAGGACATAGCCGCGGTCGGCTATGCGCAGCGCCTGAATGAAGTTCTGCTCCGCCATCAGCACCGTGAGCTGATACTGCTCTTTCAGGAGCTTGATCATCGCGATCGTGTGCTGAACGAGAATCGGCGCGAGACCGACCGAGGGCTCGTCGACCAAAAGAATCTTCGGCGACAGCATCAGCGCGCGCGCGAGCGCCAGCATCTGCTGCTCGCCGCCGCTCATGGAGCCCGCGAGTTGACGGCGGCGCTCGGCGAGCACCGGAAACGTCGCATAGCAGAAATCGAGATTCTTGCTCATTTCGGTCCGCGCCGAGCGCCGGAAGGCGCCGAGCAAAAGATTCTCCTCGACTGAGCAGTCTCGGAAACAGCCGCCGCCCCTCGGGCACCAGCGCAATCCCGAGATCGACGATCTCCTCCGTCGTGCGGCCCACGAGATCGTGCTTCACCCCGTCGATCTCGGCGACGATCTTGCCCGCGCTCGGCGGCACGATGCCCATGATGCATTTCATCAGCGTCGACTTGCCGTTGCCGTTGGTGCCGAGCAGCACGACCGTCTCGCCGGAATCGACATGGAACGACACGTCCTCGATCACGCGGATCGAGCCGTAGGCGGCGTGCACACCGTGAAGCGCGATCCTATTGCCCAAGATAGGCCCTCTCTACTTCCGGATCGCGGATCACCTGTTCTGGCGTCGTGTCCGCGATTTTCTTGCCTGAAACCAGCACCACGACGCGCTCGGAGAAGCTCATGACCGCACGCATGATGTGCTCGATCAGGATGATGGTGACGCCGCGTTCGTTCAGCCGCTGCAACAGCGCCAGAATGTCATCGACCTCCGAATGCGACAGCCCGGCCATCGCCTCATCGGCGATCAAGAGCTTCGGCTCGGCCGCCATTGCGCGGGCGAGCTCGAGCTTCCGCATCTCCACCTGCGTCAGATCCTGCGGCCATCTCTTCGCCTTGTGATCGAGGCCCACGAGCCGCAGAAGCTCCATGCAACGCTCGCCCACGGCGGCGCCCGCGATCTTCGCACCGGCTCGCGCGTTCACCGTATAGAGCAGCGGCACGCGCACGTTCTCGGCCACCGACATGCTGGCGAACGGCCGCGGCAACTGGAAGCTCCGCGCGATACCTAGCCGGGTGCGCCGGTGCGGCTCGAGCCCGTCGAGCTTGTGGCCCTCAAAGCGCACGCTGCCGGTCTCGTTGTGCAACGTGCCGCAGATGCAGTTCACCAGCGTCGACTTGCCCGAGCCGTTCGGCCCGATCAGTCCGAGCCGCTCGCCCTGTTTCACCGAAAGATTGACGCCGTCGAGCGCGACGAAGCCGCCGAAGCGTTTGGAGAGGTTCTCGACCTCCAGAAGCGGCATCGTCACTTCTCCCGCTCCCGCAGGCGCCGCTGCACAAGCCCGACGATGCCGTTCGGCGCCACGATCACGAAGACGACCAGGAGCACGCCGACGATCAGGAGATTGACCGCCGAAGAAATCGTCACGGTCGCGACCTGCTGCACCGTGCCCAAGAGGATCGCGCCGACCAGCGGCCCGATCCAGCTTGTGGTGCCGCCGATCATCGGCATGGCGATCGAGTTGACCGTATAGGCCAGCCCGAAGGCGCTGCCCGGCTCGACATAGCCGATGTAATAGGGAAATGGCGCGCCAGCCATGCCCATGAGCGCGCCCGAGATCGTGGTCGCGATCAATTTCAATTTCAGCGTCGGAACGCCGCTCGCCTCGGCCGCGTGCTCGTCGTCGCGGATGCAGGCGAAGCCATAGCCGAGCCGCGAGCGCTCGATCATGCGCGCGGTCCCGACCGCGATCACCGCGAGCGAAAGCATGAGCAGAAAGAGATAATGGATATAAGGCCCGAAAATCGAAACCGCCGCCGGGCGGATGATGTAAGCGCCGCGCGCCCCGCCGACGAAATCCCAATTGATGATCAGGGTCTGCAGCACGACCGCCAGCGCCAGCGTGGCGATGGCGAAGAACGCGCCGCGCAGCCTGAGCGTCAGATAACCCATACCGAACCCGATGAGGCCGGATACGATCCCGCCGAAAACGATCAACACGGGTATCGGTAGCGGAAACAGCGGAGCCAGGAAATCCAACGGAATTTCCAAACCGAAAATCGACGGCATCCATTTCGTCGGATCGAACTTATGCAAAGCGACCGAGCTATAGGCCCCCGCCGCGAAGAAAGCGGCCGACCCGAAATTCACATAGCCGCAATAGCCGCCGAGAATGTTCCAGGCGGTGGCGAGCACGATGAACTGCACCACGACGTAGCCGGCGAAGAAATAATACTCGTTATTGAAATAACGCAGCCCGATGAAAATGAGCAGACCGACCAGGGCCGCGGCCAGGAAGAATGTGAACGAGCGCACGGCCTATCGCCCCAGCAGGCCGGCTGGGCGAAACGCGAGCGTCAGCAGCAGGAGGCCGAAGCTCACCGCCGGCGCCCAGGACGGCCCATAGAAGGTCGCCGTCAGACTCTCGACGACGCCAAGCAACATCGCTGCGATCAATGTTCCCGGCATACTACCGAGCCCGCCGAGCACGCAGATCGCGAATACGCGGCCGATATATTCGCGCCCGACCGACGGCTCGACCGGTTGAATCACGATGAGCAATGCACCGGCGATCGACGCGGTCGCAATCGAAATTCCGAAGGCAATACGCTTGATACGCACCGGATCGATCGCCAGCAGCCGGAGCGCCTGCTGGTCCTGCGAGACAGCCATGATCGCGCGGCCGATGAAAGTGCGCGACAGAAAAACTTGCAAGACGGCGAACATCACGACCGACAGAGCAAAGGGCACTAGCATGCGCAACGGAAAATCCATGATCCCTAAATGCAGCGATGGCCCGATATAGGGCGCCTGCACGTAGCGATAATCGACCCCGAACACGAGGATCAGCGACACTTCGGTGACGAACAGGAGCCCGAAGAAGAACGCGAGCCCGCGCAGCGCTTCCTGGCCGCGCTTCTCGAACGACTGATAGTAGACCTGATAGATCGCGGCCCCGAGCCAATAAAATAATGGCAGCACCAGGATGCTGGTCAGAATTGGGTCGAGGCCGAGGCGCGTATTGACGATATAGGCGATGTAGGAGCCGAGGATGATGAAACCCGGATGCGCGATATTGACGATGTCGAGGATGCCGAACGAGATCGAGATGCCGTAAGTCACCGCGGCATAGAGGCCGCCGAGCAACAGGCCGGCGATGATCGCGTTGATCAAGAGGTCGGCCGGAATACTCATCCTTACGCATTCCCCCGGTTTCCGCGCGCGTTCAGGTCCGGCGCGGTTTAGCGCGCGAGTGTGCGCAATTCAGCCAAGGTTCTCAAGCCGCGCGGCCGATCGACGCGGCACTTTCATTGGCGTCGTCCCACTAGCGCGTGGGCACACGCCTGAGCCCGGCCTCGGCTTCGAGCACCGCGCAGACGGCGGCCGTATCTTCCGCGCCGTGGCCGCCCTTGAGCGCCGCCGCATAGACCGGCTCGCTCGCGCTGAACAGCGGCGTTGGGCAGCCGAGCGTGCGGGCGAAGTTTCCGATGATCGTCATGTCCTTCTGCCAGGTCGAGATTTTCATGGTGGCGTCGTCGTAGCGGTTCGCCGCC
Organism: uncultured Alphaproteobacteria bacterium; assembly: GCA_963772885.1. Lineage (GTDB taxonomy): Bacteria > Pseudomonadota > Alphaproteobacteria > Rhizobiales > Xanthobacteraceae > JAHFPN01. The sequence goes on from CAVYZC010000006.1 coordinate 66,892, forward strand.
ATCATCGGCCCACGCAGCTCGAACACGCGCGAGTTACCGGCCCCTGCGGAGACGAGTTTCAGAATCTTCTCTGGATCGAGGCCGGCCTTCATGCCGAGCACGAAAGCTTCCGCGGTCGCCACGTTATGGATCGCGACCAGGAGATTGGCGACGAATTTCATGCGACTGCCGTTGCCGAAGGCGCCAAGATCGTGCGCCTCGCGCGCGAAGTCTAAGAATAGCGGCATGACCGAAGCGATAGCGGCGGAATCTCCGCTCGCATAAACGACGAGGTCTTTTGTTTTTGCCTGTGCGCCAGTGCCACTCAAGGGGCAATCGAGCATGACGTGGCCCGCCGCGCGCAGCGCGCACTCGGCTTTTTCCTTGTCGTCGAGCGCAAACGTGCTCATCTCGATCAGGATGCGCCGCTCAAGCCCGGCGGCAACGATTTTTCGCACCGTGGCTTCGAGCGCGCGCGGCTCGGGCAGGCTCGCGAGGATCGTGAGCGTTGCGCGCGCGAGCTCGCCGGCACTGGGCGCGATCTCAATTCCAACCGCCTTGAGTTCGGCATTGCGCGCCGCGTCAATGTCATAGCCAACGACGCGCCAGCCGGCGGCCTTGAGATTCCGCGCGATCGCCCCGCCCATGATGCCGAGGCCGACAACACCGATCGTGCCCTTGTTCCCGGCGCTCATACGCCCCTCCCTTCACGCAGCAAACGGATCGGCCGCGCCTTGCGGCAGCGGCACCTCGAACGCGACGATGGTCATGGAGATCAGCGCGTAATAGCCGAGAATGCCGACGAGATCGACGACACCGGCCTGGCCGAGCTCGGCGACGGCGAGCCGCCAGTTCGCATCCGAAACCCGCCGGTTGCGGATGAGCTCGCTCGCGAACGCATAGACCGCGGCCTCATCGGTGCGCTCGAGCACCGGCTTGCGGCCGACGCGGATCGCCTCGACGGCTTCAGGATCGAGCCCGGCTTTGATCGCCATCGGCGCGTGCGCCCACCATTCGAATCCCGCCTTCCAGTAGGCGCCGGTGAGCAGGATCGCGAGTTCGGAGAGTCGCGGCGGCAAACCTGAATTGAAGCGGCAATGCGTGCCGAGTTCCTGTGCGCGCACGGCAAACTTCGGGCTTTGCAGCCAGACCTTGAGCGGCCCTTCCACCTTGCCGCGCGGGCCGGCGACGATCGTGTCATGGACCCTGCGCTGTTCGGGCGTGAGCTTGGCGACATCCAGTTCGGGAATACGGGGCATGGCACTTTCCTTAGGCTCGGCTCCGCGCTGCTCTACGGCACAACGGAAATCCGCGCTAGCGCTTGGCAATCCGCCATACGAACGGGCAAGATCGCCGCATGCAGCTCGGCTTCTTCACCATGCCGGTCCATCCGCTCGACAAGGACTGGCGCCAGTCGCTCCGCGAGGATCGCGCAGCCTTCGTGCTCGCCGACGAACTCGGCTTCACGGAAGCCTATTGCGGCGAGCACGCCACCGACCAGGCAGAGAACATCACCTCCTGCACACTGTTCCTGGCGACGCTCGTCGACGCCACCAAGCGCATCAAGCTCGGCACCGGCACGGTGAACTTGCCGAACGCACATCCGGTCAAGGTCGCGACTGAGATCGCCATGCTCGATCATCTGCTCGACGGGCGCTTCATCTTCGGCATCAGCCCCGGTGGATTGCTTTCCGACGCCGAAGCGTTCGGCAATCTCGACGCCGACCGCAACGCCATGTTCGTCGAGGCCATCGACCAGATTCTCGCGATCTGGGCCTCCGATCCGCCCTACGACATCAAGGGCAAGTTCTGGAACATCTCGCTCACGCGCCAGCTGGTGCGCGAAATCGGGCAAGGGATCTTGCCGAAGCCCCTGCAGCGCCCGCATCCGCCGATCGTCGTCAGCGTGGTCGCGCCCTTTTCAAAAGGTGTCACCGAAGCGGCCGCGCGCGGCTGGGAGCCGATTTCGGCGAATTTCCTTCTTCCGGTATGGGTGAAAAGTCACTGGCCGAAATACGCCGAAGGCTGCGCGCGCGCCGGCCGGCCGGCCGACCCGAAAAACTGGCGCGTCGCCAAAAGCGTCTTCGTCGCCGACGACGACAAAACCGCGCGCGAATACGCCAATTCCGCCGCGAGCCCCTATCGCTTCTATTATCGTCAGATGCTGACCAAGATGGAGCGCGCCAAGCGCATGGATCTGTTCAAGGCCGACCGCACGATCCCCGACGACCGCGTGACGCTCGACGGAACCTGCGACGAGCTCGTGATCTGGGGCTCACCCAGCAAGGTGATCGACGAGCTTCTCGCCTTCCGCGAGATCGTCGGCGATTTCGGCACCCTGCTCTATGCCGGCCATGACTGGCGCGATCCTGAGCTCGCGCGCCGCTCGATGGTGCTGATGGCCGAGAAGGTGATGCCGGCGATCAATGCGGCGGCCGGCAAGCCGAAAACGGCGGCTGCCGAGTGAAAATTTCACCCAGGAACGAGAGAGATAAGACATGGCAAGACCGATCCGCATCTGGGGCCGCCTCAGCTCGTCCAACGTCAAGAAGGTGATCTGGCTCGCCGACGAGCTGAACCTTCCCTACGAGCGGATCGATGCCGGCCTCGAATATGGAATCGTCGATACCCCGGCCTACCGGGCGCTCAACCCGAACGGCCGCGTGCCGACGATCGAGGACGGCGATTTCGTGCTGTGGGAGTCGAATTCGATCATGCGCTACCTCTGCATGAAGTACGGCGGCGAAGCATTCTATCCGCCCGACCCCGCGGCGCGGGCGAACGTCGACCGCTGGCTCGACTGGCAGCTCACGACCGTGATCCCGGTCGATGTGCCGGTGTTCTGGGGCACCATCCGCACCTCGCCGGAAAAGCGCGACAAAGCCGCGATCGTGGCCGGCACCGTAAAGCTCGCCGCGGTTTGGAAGATCCTCGATGCGGAGCTGGCGAAACGCGATTACGCCGCGAGCGGGAGTTTCTCCATCGCCGATATCGCGCTCGGCATCCTGGCCTACCGGGTCTTCGCTAATCCCTTCATCACGCATCCCGACCTGCCGCGGCTCCTGGCCTGGCAGGAGCGTCTACGCGCACGGCCGCCTTTCAAGAAATGGGTGGACGTGCCGCTGGAATAATGGCCGGCCAGTCCCTAGGTAAGTATTTCCCCCACAGGAACCCTGAACCATGGCCGAAGCCAGGAAGCTGAACGTGCTCGTCATCTGCGGCAGCCTGCGCAAGGGCTCGCTCAACAAGGCGGTCGCCCGCACGCTGCCGGAGCTGGCGCCGCCCGGCATGACGATCAAGGAGGCGCCGCCGTTCGACGCGTTTCCGCTCTTCAACGCCGATCACCATCAGGCGACGGTCTTTCCCGCACCGGTCATGGCGCTCGCCGAAGCGATCCGCGCCGCCGACGGCGTCATCATCGTCTCGCCCGAATACAACTTCTCGGTTCCCGGCGTGCTCAAGAACGCCATCGACTGGGTTTCGCGGGTCAAGGATCATCCGTTCAAGGACAAACCGATCGCGCTGCAATCGGCATCCGGCGGGCCACTCGGCGCCGCGCGCATGCAGTATCATCTGCGCCAGATCATGGTCTTCCTCGAGGCTTTCGTCTTCACCCGGCCCGAGGTGTTCGTCACCTTTGCCCCGCATAAGATCGACGAGAAGGCAGGCAGGCTCAAAGACGAGCCGACGCGCGAGATCATCAAGACCCAGCTGGCACTGTTCGCCAAGTTTATCGAGCGGGTCGCTGCGAAGGGCTGAGCGGAGTCAAAGCGGCTTGCCGGCGAGCCAAGTCCTGCCGCGCGCGTAGAGCGCCTCGAGCTCGGGCCCATCGATGCCCGGCATGTCGGGCTTCACCTTGTAGCCGATCCTGGTCTGCAGATAGGCCAGATGCCGGTAGCCTTCGGGAAACCGCTTGAGCAGATTCCTGGTCGAGCGTGAGCTTGGCAGAGGGATCTACCGGATCGAGCCGGTCCTTCTCGTAGATCGGCTGGCGCAGCACGAGGCCCCAGCGATCTTGGCGCTTCTCGAAGAAATCGTAGAAGCGGCCGGTGCAGACCACGTCGCAGATCACGCCTTCCACTGGCGCGCGCTGCGAGATCGTCATCTTGGTTTGCGCGACGGCGCGGTTGCCGGAAACCTCGATCGAGGAGCCGCCGAGAAAATGCAGGATGCGCACGCCGCGCGCCCAGCCTTCGTCGTTGACCTTGATGAATTCCTCGAAGCCGCCCTGAAACCAGGTGGCCATCATGCGCCCGTCGGCGTGCCAGACGGTACGGAAGCGGTCCCACAGACGCGCGTCGCGCCAGACCGCCCAGTTCTCGACGAGCTCGCGGATGGCTCCGCGATCGGTTGTTTCGCTACCCATACCCGGCAACGAGTCGAACGATGCTAGTCGTTGCAAATACGGGGGACGCGCGCGGGACCGCCGGCGGGACCGCCGCCAGAAAAATAGCAGGGCGGCGGCGGAGGCGGAGGCGGCGGACCCATGGCGCCGAGCTGATCCATGTTCGTGGCACGCATGTCCTGCGATCGGGGAACTTACCGAACCGGAGGGTGCGGACGTTGACGATCAGCTCTCGTACTGGACGACCTCGTACTTGCCGCCTTGATAGACGATCAGCGCCTGACCCGGCTCGAGCGTGATGACCGGTCCGCTCGGCTCTATTTTGTATTCCGCGATACCGTGCTCCTGCTTGTACATCGTGTAGTTTACGACCGACGTCCAACTGACGACCGTCCCGCGCACGCCGATGGTCGCGACCGGGGTCTTGATTTGATAACTCGTCGGCTGCTGCGAGCCCGACACGAAGCGGAACACCCCGCGGCCGGTGTTGAACACCACGTTGCCCGCGCGGCGGTTCGGTTCATAGACGAAACGGTCGAGCGTCACTTCCGATTGCGGGCCGATACTCAGGCTCGTTTCGTCGAGAAACAGGAGCTGCGCCATGCTGTCCGCGCCGGTGCGCACAACCTCGCGCACGCGCACGTCGCTGCCGGCCACGAGCGGCCGCGCGTTGCTGGTGACCTGATTCTTCACCGCGGCGGCGACGCCGACCTTGTTCTGCGCAAACGAAGCACCCGAGTGCAGGAGCATCGCGCCAGCGAAGAGGGCCGATACGGCGGTCGCTTGCCAAGCTTTGAAGCGCATGCACCAATCCCCTTATACGTTGCTCCACCCCGGCGGCCTTCGTCACGAACGGAACGGAAAGACCCGGCGAACCAAGGCCAATTCCCGAGATTCGCTGTGGATACTGTTGCCAGATTGATAGCACGTCCGGCGTTTCGTTGACGAGGTGGCTACCCCCCGCTTATTACCCGCAAAAATCTGTTCTATTGTATTTCGGGCAACAAGAATCGGCCGCAAGGAACCGGCCGGAATGTGGGGTCGTTTGGGGACAGCGAGGCTGGTTCGATACCTGTTGGCCGGCTTGCTGCTGGCGGCGTTGCCGAACGCCGCCGCGGCCGACGAATTGTCGCGTCTGAATCAGCTGATCCTGCGCAACCCGACCAATAGCGAACTCAATCTCCGTTATGCGCGGCTCGCCGAGGAACGCCGCGAGTGGCGTTGGGCGCTCGCCGCCTATGAGCGCATCCTGGTCAACGACCCCGGCAACGAAGAAGCGCGCTGGGGACTCGTGCGCGTGCAGCGCAAGCTGCAGCCGAACCAGACGCAGATTTTCGCCGAGATCGGCGGCGCCTGGGAATCGAACCCGCGCCGCGTCAATACCGGCGCGCAGTCCGAATGGGAGGCGATCGCCCGCGTCATGGTGCGCGACGAGCGCGCGCTCGGCGATACGCGCTGGCGCACCATCGGCACCTTCATCGCCGAGGCGCATCAGCTCAATAGCGACTTGCACTACGGTTATGCCGGCGGCCTCACCGGCCCGGTGATCGACCTCACGCCGCGCGTCGCCATGTTCGCGGCCCTTGGCGGTGGCGCTGCATTTTTCAACAAGCTCTTCTTCTATAGCGAGGCCATCGCATCGCTGCAGTTCGAGAGCTATCTCGAAGGCGCCTTCCAGACCGTGCGCGTGCGCGCCGGCTACCGCAAATACAACGAGTTCTTCCCCTCGGACGAGGGGTTCTACGCCGACGTCGTCGGCCGCTTCTCCTTTCCGGCCGTGTTGGCGTCGAACGATCTCTTCGTGGTCAACCCGTGGTTCCGCTGGAGCGGGATCGGCGGCGAGGGCATTACGATCACGTTCGAGCAGGTGCAGCCCGGCAAGTACATCGAATATGGCGGACGGCTCGAATATTACCGCCGAGTACTCGAATGGCTGACGATCGGCGGCAGCATCGGAATCCTCGGCCGCGACTATGCCGAATCGATCAATCTCGTGACCTTGCTGCCGAGCAGCCGGCGCGACGTGACCTTCTTCCCCGGCGCGACAATGATCTTCCACCACGTCTTCGGGCACCAGCACGATATTCGCGTCGACTATCGCTACGAAGACAATCGTTCGTCGGACCCGCTCCGGGACTACGTCAATCACCTGGTCTCGATGCTGTACGTCGTCCGCTTCTGAAGCGGAGTGCGCTCAGAGGCCGCGCGCGCTCGCCAGTATTGCTACGATGCCCAAGTACGTGAACTGGTGCAGGAACTGGTCGAAGCCGAACACCCACCAGAACTCGGCCTGCGGGAACACCCACTTCTTGCGCTTGAACGTCTGCTCCTTCATCCAGTCGATGTGATAGTGGATGATGAATTCGCCGATTATGATCGCAGCACCGAGTGCGAACGACGGCGTGATCAGCAGGAAGATGACCATGCTGGCCAGCGCGTGCGATCCCCGCATGGATGAGGCCGCCGGGATGCCCGTAGGTTCCCTTGTTCAGAAACTGGTATGGCGTCTGGATGACGAAGTCGCAGATGAAATGCTTGATCTGCAAGAGCGCGAGCGCGGCGAGGACAAGCTGAACGTTCTGGGTCACGGTCTGCGTCTTTCGGATATTGGACGGGTCATTGCGGTGGCTTCGTTTCGCACTTATCAAACTCGCATTACAGCTATTTTTCCAGCGCCGTGAAAGCGCCGTCCCAATCTTTCAGCGGCGGCGTCTGCCGGTAGGCCGCAACCCGCGACGAGAACAAAGAATAATAGGCATCAAGCGGTCCGACGCCAACGCCGCGACATTCGGCGATCGCGGCTTCGGCGGCGTCCCATTGCTGGCCCCGGTAGGCGCCGAGGAAGCGCTCATGCAGCGGCATCAGCCGCGCCATGCGGCCGCTGCCGTCGAGCAGGTCGCGGAACGTGTAGATCGTGGTCGGCTGAGCGCGGCCCTTCACCCGGACGCGGTCGACCTCGAGCGCGGGAAACGCCGGCGATTCCTCCACCGTCCGCGCGCCGATGATCGCAGTCAGACCATAGACCTTGGCCAGGCCCTCGAAGCGCGAGGCGATGTTCACCTCGTCGCCGATCGCCGAGTAGTCGAAGCGCTGCACCGAGCCGAGATTGCCGACGCAGCATTTGCCGGTGTTGATGCCGATGCCGACGCGCACGATCTGATACGGCCGCTTGTCCGCTTGGGCGCGCGCGCTCCATTGCCGGTTCAGTTCCTCCATGCGCGCCGCGATCTCGAGCGCGGAACGGCAGGCTTGGACGGCGTGACCCGGCTCGTCCAAGGGCGCATTCCAGAACGCCATGATCGCGTCGCCGATATATTTGTCGATGGTGCCGCGGTGCTTGAGCACGATCTCGCTCAAGGGCGTCAACAACTCGTTGATGAAGCGCGTCAGCTCCGCGGCGCTCAGCCGCTCGGAGATGGTGGTGAAGTTCCGCACGTCGCAGAACATGAGCGTCAGATCCCGCACCTCGCCGCCGAGCTCGAGCTTGGCCGGATTGGCGATGAGTTCGTTGACCACGTCGGGCGACACATAGCGGCTGAACGCGCGGCGAATCTCGCCCCGCTGCACCTCGACTCGCCGATAGACGTAGAAGGTCGCGACCGCAAGCAAACAGAAGATCGCAAGCGCCGGATAAATCGGATCGAACAGGTGGCCACGGTAGTCGTAGGCGAGCCAGCCGCCGACGAACAGGCTCATGATCGCAAGCATCGCCAGCAGCGCCGCCGCGCGCGCGGACACCCGCACCAGCACAAGCGCGAGCAAGAGTCCGATCGCCAGGATCACGAACTGTTCGAGCGCAAGCGCGTAATCCGGCCGCGTCAGCACTCGCCCGGCGAGCACGTGCTCGATCGTCTGCGCGATGATCTCGACGCCGGGCACCGCGGCATCGAGCGGCGTGGCCCGCAGATCCAGAAGCCCCGCCGCGCTGGTGCCGATGAGGATGATGCGGCCGGCGATCTCCTCCTTCGGCACCTCGCCCGCGAGCAACTTCCAGGCCGGAATGAACGCCTCCGGTCGCGTCTCGCGATATTTGAGCCAGATGCCGCCATCGGCATCGGTCGGAATCTCAAGATCGCCGATGCGGATGTGGTTGAGCCCGGAGACCGTGCCGAACGCCGTCTCGCCGCTGGCGTTCGATGCCTTGAGCAAATAGGTGGACGCGCCCTGCGCGACACGCAGCGCTTCGGCGGCGAGCGTCGGCACGAACGTGTCGCCGATACGATAGATGAGCGCGACCCGCCGCAGCACCTGGTCGCGATCCGGAATCCAGTTGATCGAGCCGAGCCCGGTGACCGCTGCCTCAAGGCTCGGGAGATTCCCGATCGCGCCGGGGAAATCCGGAACGAATGGCTTCGGGTCGTCGCCGGCGATGGCAAAGCCCGCCTTCGGCTTCGGCACGAAAAACCCGGCGCTTCCGGTGAGCGCGATCGCGAGCACACTTGGCGTGTCTTTCAGCGCGGCGGCAAACAACTGATCGTTGGTGGACTTGCCGGCGATTACGGCAGCGAGCGGGGCCGCCTGCTCGGATGGCAGCCGCTTGACCACTTCCTCGAGCGAGGCGCGGTCCGCCTCGGGGAACGTGAAGTCGAAGGCGATCGCGGCCGCGCCCTGCTCGGAGAGCTTGCGCACCAGATCGGCGCAGCACCGTGCGCGGCCAGGGCCACTGCCCGATCACCGCCAGCGACCGCTCGTCGATGTCGAGCGACGCGGACCGGCAGTTGCGGATCGTATTGCTGCGGCGAGAGGCGCTGATAGGTGTCGAACGCGATCAGGCGCAGCGCCTGCACCACGAACGGATCGAGATAACGAATGAGGAGCGCGGCGGCGAGCACGCCGCAAACGAGCAGGATATAGAGGCGCCCGGCGCGAACGATCATCGATTTCCCCGGCACTCGAACGACGGCATCCGGCCGATCCTGTCAAGCTCGTCCGTCGGCCGACGCGGATTATCAATCATGTTTACGGCGGAACCGGCCGCAAGCCTCCCGGTGTCCGGCAAAATATGGCAAGTATGCCGCTGAGAACTCGCGCGCCCGGGCCTGGTGGCGGGCGCGAGACGGAGAACGGCATGGATCACGGCTGGATCAGTTTCGCGGACGTCCTCGGCATCATCGGCGCCTGTTTCTATCTGGCGACCTATGCGACCAAAACGATGGTGCCGCTTCGCATCATGGGTATCGCCAGCAACTTTTTTCTCGTCGGCTATGCCTTTCTCCATTCGTCCTATCCCACCTTCTTTCTCTATTTGATCCTGATCCCGCTCAATTCGTTGCGCCTCTATCAGATGCTCGAACTGATCAAAAAGGTGGAGGCCGCCGCCGGCGGCGACCTCAACATGGATTGGCTGAAGCCCTACATGCACAAGAAGGCCTGCAAGGCCGGCGACATCCTGTTCCGCAAGGGCGATCCGGCTCACGAGATGTTCTATACGGTGAGCGGCAAGCTCCGCCTGATCGAGTCCGGCATCGAGATTCCGGTCGGCCGCGTGGTCGGCGAGCTCGGGCTGCTCTCCCCCGACAACAAGCGCACGCAAGGCCTCGAATGCGTCGAGTCCGGCGAGATCATGAGCATCAGCTACGAGAAGGTGAAGGAGCTCTATTTCCAGAACCCGCGCTTCGGCTTCTTCTTCCTGCGGCTGACCAGCGAGCGGCTGATGCAGAACATCGCGCGCCTCGAGGACGAACTCGCCGAGCGCAAGAAGGCCGCGATGCGGCCGGCGCAAAGGCGTGATGGGCCGATAGCGTCCGGCTAGCCGATTTTCCGCACCGGGTTTTCGAGCGTGCCAAGTCCGCTGATCGAAATCCTTACCGGCCCGCCCAATTTGGTCACGTTCGCCGTATGCAGGCTGCGCCGCGCGCCGCCGGGCCGGAACGCCGTGCCCATGGCGATCACGTCGCCGGGCCACAGTGAGTGGAAGCGGGTGATGTATGCGATCGCCTGCGGCACCGGGTAGCTGTAGTAGGCGGTGGAATCCTCGGCGATCAGCTCGTCCTTGTGCCAGCAGCGGATTTCGAGCGCGTGCGGGTCCGGCACCTCGTCCTTGGTCACCAGCCACGGTCCCATCGGCCCGAACGTGTCGGAGCCCTTGTAGCGCGCGGTATAGGAGAGGTGCTGCTCGACGCGCTCGGTCTTGGCCGGGTCGTCCTTCGAGGGATAAAGCGCCCAGTAGTGCACCATGTCTTCGGCACGCATGCCGTTGCCGGTCATGTCGTTGAAGATCGAATAGCCGTAGACGACGCCGTAAGCGTCCGCCGCCTTCACGTTGCGGCAGGTCTTGCCGATGACGAGCGCGAGCTCCGGCTCCGGATGCACGCTGCCGTAATCGTCGCGCACCTCGATCGCGGCTCCGTGCCCGATCAGGCATGAGGCCGGCTTGATGAAAAAGAGCGGATGCTTCGGCGCGCTGATCTTGCGGCTGTCGCTCGCCGAATTGTTCATGGCAATGCCGAGGATTTTTGCCGGCCGCCGCACCGGCGGCTGCCACTCGACCGCCGACCCCTCGATCGCATGCACCTTGCCGGGATTGCGCGCGGCGAAATCCGCCGCCTCGCGCAAGAGCTTGAGCCCTGCTTCGCCCGCTTCGATCAACGCGATCATGTCGGCGGGGGCATCCGAGCGGCTCATGGCGGCCATAACTTCCGCGAGATCGACGAGCTTGTCCTCGCCGGCCGCGAAGCCGATCCGGTCGCGCCCCTCGTAGCGGAAGCTCGCGAGCTTCATGCGCCGAACCGTGTCATGCCGCCTTCCGGCCCCATAGCTCTCGCGAGGCGATGCGCGCGCCTTCGGCGAGCGCCTCAAGCTTGGCCCACATCACCTGCGGATGCACGCGCTGGATGCCTTCGGTCTGGGCAAAGCCGCAGTCGGTACCGGCGATGACGTTCTCGCGGCCAACGAGCTTCGCGTACTGAATGATCCGGTCGGCCACCAAACGCGGATGCTCGACCGTCGTCGTGTGGTGCGTGACCACGCCAGGGATCAGGATCTTACCCGGCGGCAGTTTCACCTTCTCCCACACCCGCCATTCATGCTCGTGGCGCACGTTTCCAGCCTCGATCGAATAGGCGCCAGCGCGCACCGAGAGCATCAGGTCCACGATCGCTTCGAGCGGAGCGTCGGACATGTGCGGCATGTGCCAACTGCCGAAGCAGATGTGATAACGCACGCGGTCTTCGGGAATGCCGCGCAGCGCGTGATTGAGCGCCTCGACGCGCAGCTCAGCCCACTCACGGTAGCGCTGCGGGTTCTCCTGCGTGAGCTCGTCGTACATATTGGCCAGCACAGCGTCATCGACTTGCAGCACCAAGCCCGCATTGACGATCTCGAGATATTCCTCGCGCAGCGCTTCCGCGATCGCGAACACGTAGTCGCGCTCGCTCGAATAATATTCGTTGACGGCGTCGTAGCCGGTGCTGGCTGGCGCCACCGCGGTGAGGAATCCCTCGGCCACGTCGGTGGATTTCAGCGCGGCCTTCAGGTCCTCGATGTTGCGCCGGATGCTTTCGTGGCCCTTGTACTTAATCGGCCCCACGCAGGCGTCGCCCGCAGTCCCTGTGATCGCGCGAGGGAACTCTTTCTCCATGAAGTCGCGGAAGCGGACGCGGTCGCGGCCAAGCCAGCGCGCCGGATAGTGCGAGTCGGGCCGGTGCTCGAAGCCGGTGATGCGGCTCAAGACGTAATTGGCCCAGCTCGACTTTCCGTATTCGCCATCGTTGACGATGTCGACGCCGGCCTCGGCCTGACGCTTCACGACCGCAGCCGTGGCGGCCCGCAATGCGGCGTCGTACTTCTGCTGCTCCTCTGGCCGCTGCCTGGCCGCGGCGGCAAGTTGCAGCAGCTCCGGCGTGCGGACGAGGCTGCCGACGTGCGTCGTCAGGACGCGGTCTTCACTTCGTTTCACTTCTCAACGCTCCTCGCGCAACGCCAACGGATCGCCGCTCAGGAAGCGAGCGCCTTGGTACGCCAGCTCTCGGCGTAGGACGTTCGCGCCACTTCGGAGTACGGAACCGGGCTGACGACCGCACGAATTTCCGTCTGCACATGGCGTTCGACCGTTGGCTTGGCGGAACCGCCCCCCGGCTCACCCCACGACCAGGGTCGCGTCCGTCCCAGGCGTGCTGTGCTCCGCATCCACGATGGCAAGCGTGAGCATCTTGCCTTCGTTGGCGCTGTAGCTGATCCAAGTCGATAGACCCACCATTTTCCCGTTCACAAGCACCTTGTCGTACGGGTGCATGGCGTACACGGCACTGGGAAAGTCCATGTACTTGAACCGATCGCGCTTCTGGTACATCGAGCCGATCACGCGCAATACGTCTTCGCTATCGAGCGCCAGCGTGACCTTCTTGCGATGCGTCTTGCCCGCCATCTTCTCGAGCGCTTGGCGCCCGATGAAGTCGTGGTCGAACTTCACAAAGGCCCCGTAGCCAATGTCCCATGGAGACAGATAATAGTCCTCGATCCGCTCGGAATAGAAACTGCCGCCGATCGAAGCCTTGGCTTCATATCCTTCAGCGGGCAGCCACTGTCGGTATGCCTTCATTGCTTCGCCCGTGTAGACGGCAGGCAGCGGCGAGGGAATCCAGCCGGACTCGATCGCGTTCGACGAATAGGCGCGCGACCCGACCAACCGCAGCCCGTGGTCCTTTCCCGCTTCGATGATCGCCTGACGCACGGTCTCGCCGTCGTCCCAGGGACCGAAAAGTTCGAGGCCGGGTTGGCCGGCCATGCCGTGGCGCAAGGCCCACATCGTCTTGCCGGCGATCGTCAGCCTCGTCATGTTGAAGAATTTCACGTCCGGTGCAGGCCTGCCGGTCGCCTTCTCGATCACCTTCATCGCGTTCGGACCCTGTACCTGGAAGCGATAGAACCTGCGCCGGCTGGGATCCTTTCTCAGGGCAGTCCGCTCATCGAGATCCAGACTGACTTTGTAGCCGCCGGTCTCCGCGTGAAACCGGACCCAGTTGAGCGCCGGAGCGCGGCCGACCAGCTCGAATTTGTTCTCAGCCAGGTAGAACAGGATGACGTCGCCGATGATGTAGCCATCGTAGCTGCACGGCGCGAACTGCTTGGCCTTGCCGACTTCGAATCCTTTGAAGCTGTTGTAGGCGAGATACGACAGCAGCTTGAGTGCATCGGGCCCTTCAACGATAAGATCGGCCATGTGGTAGGATTGATTGAAGAGCACGCATGTCTTCTGCCACGCCTCCTGTTCGTCTCGCCAGTTCGTGTACTCGGCAGGCACGCCAGGATAGACGTTGGGGCCGGTTTGCTGATTGTACAGCAGGGCCGTCACACTCTTCGAACCTCGAAGAAGGTCTTCCAGATTTGCTGCGGTCATGTCTCTTCACCTTCTGATCGAGTGAAACTCCCGAAAGGCGTCCCGATATTTCTGCATCTCCGCCGGCCGCTTCCTGGCGGCGGCGGTAAGCTGCGGGAGTTCCGGCGGACGGACGAGGCTGCCAACGCGCGTCGTGGGAATTCGATCGTCACTTCGTTTCATTGTCCCACCCCTGGTACGAACTGACGGGCTTCATCCCGATCGAGCGCGGCGAACCGGAAATTGAATTCATTCTCCTAGCATAGGTATACAGATTTAGGCGCGCTTCCTAGAAAAGCAGCATGTTTACAAAGGTACCGCTGTTGACAACGGCATAAATTGTATACAGCCTGTACTATAAATCGCTAGGGGACAGCATGGCGACGGAAGGCTCTTCGCAGGCCGTAAGCGCGCTGTTGAAGCTGCGCGAGCTCATCCTCAACGGCGAACTCAAGACCGGCGAGCGCATGTCGGAGCTCGCTCTAGTCGAGCGGCTTGGCGTTTCCCGCACTCCCATTCGCACGGCGCTGGTCCGGCTCGAGCAAGAGGGCCTGCTGCAACCGATCGCCACCGGCGGCTTCGTCGTAAACAGCTTCAATGAGCGCGACATTCACGCTGCGATCGAAATTCGCGGCACCCTCGAAGGTTTGGCCGCTCGCCTTGCGGCGGAACGCGGCGTTCCGGAAACCGGCCTCGTTGAACTCAAGGAGTGTCTCTCGCAGCTCGATCAGCTCGTTCTCGAAGCCGGAGTAACAGTCAGCACCTTCTCCGATTACGTAGAACTGAACGAGCGGTTCCATCGCATCGTCATTGAACTCGCCGACAGCGCCGTGCTCTCGCGGCAGATCGCGCGCGCCGTGACCCTTCCGTTCGCCTCCGCCAGCGCTTTCGTGATGGTTCAGGCGAGCCTGCCGGAAGCAAGCATGATGTTTCTGGTGGCTCAGGATCATCACCGCTGCATCGTACGGGCGCTCGAAGCCCGCGAGGGCGAGCGTGCGGAGGCCCTGATGCGCGAGCATGCCCGCCTGGCGCGCCGCAATCTCGAGCTCGCGCTTCGCGACCAGCAGACTCGCCGGCTCGTGCCCGGATCGCACCTTATCACCAATCGGAAACACGCCGCGGCTTGAGAAACTTCAAAACCTGTCAAAAAACTTCGGGAGGAGTCTCAATGAAGTTGCTTTCGTGGAGCGTAACGGCTGCGCTTGCAGCGGCTCTATTTTCTGCATCGCCGGCGCCGGCTCAGGACAAGCCGGTGCAGCTCCGGTTCTCGCACTGGGTTCCGGCGACGCACCCCATGCACGTCGCGGCCGTGCGCTTGGCCGAGTTGATCCAAAAAGCTTCCAACGGGACGATTAAAATCACGATCTTCCCCGCGCAGCAGCTCGGCAAAGCATTCGATCACTACAACATGGCCCGCGACGGATCGTGGACGTCTCGCACGTGAACCCGGGCTACGAGCCGGGCCGCTTCCCCATCATCGGCGCCGTCGAATTGCCTTTCCAGTTCTCCATTCAAAGGAAGGAAGCGCCGCGCTCGACGCCTGGTATCGCCGCTACGCCGGCCGCGAAATGAAGGACGTGCACTATTGCCTCGCCTTCGGCGACACGACCCGGGCACGTTGCACTTCACCAAGAAGAAAGTCGTGTCGCCGACCGACATGTCCGGCCTCAAGGTGCGTCCGCCGAACGCGGTGATCGCCCTGTGGATGCGTCTGCTAGGCGCGACCAACGTTCAAGCCGCGGCGCCTGAGATTTGCGACGGTGCTGGAGAAGGGCGTGGCCGAGGCCGCCGGCTCGCCCTGGGGCTCGATGCAGCTGTTCGGCATCGACCGGGTCACGAAATACCATATCGACTCGCCACTTTACGTGTCCGAACAGGTGTGGGTGCTGAACAACGATAAGTACAATGCCCTATCACCTGCCCAGAAGAAGGTGATGGACGAGCATTGCAGCAGCGATTGGGCGCTTAAGATCGCGACGCCATGGTCCGAGTTCGAGCTCGGCGCGGCAAGGTAAAGATCAAGGCGATGGCTGAACACGAAGTCTATCCGCTGACCGCCGAGCAGCTCGCCGCCTGGCGCAAGTCCGCGGAGCCCGTGAAGACCGACTGGGAAGAACAGGTCCGCAAGGCCGGCGGCGATCCGAAGGCCATCTTCGA
>CAVYZC010000007.1:0-222500 GCA_963772885.1 uncultured Alphaproteobacteria bacterium
GCCGCTACCAGGATGCGGTCAAGGCATGGCGCAATGCGATACGATTATCGGGTGAGACCGCGGATCGCCAGGCCTATCTTGGCGAGGCGCTGGTCGCTGCGGCTAACGACAAAGTCACCGCCGAGGCGAAGGCCGCCTTCGAACGAGCCGTGGCGATCGACCCCAAGGTCGTAAGCGCCCGTTTCTACCTGGGGCTTGCCGCCGAGCAGGATGGAAAGCGCGAGCAAGCCGCTAAGATCTGGAATGATCTCATCGCCACGGCGCCGACGGGCGCGCATTGGGTCGAGTTCGTTCGTGAAGCGCTTGCCCGTATCGAAGGCACTCCGGTTGAGAAACAACCGGCCGCCGCTGTGCCCAACCCACACGCCGTAGACATAGAGGCGGCGGGCGAAACCCGGGCCCGCACCGCAAACCGACATGATACGCGGCATGGTCGATCGCTTGGCCCAGCGCCTGCAAACCAACGGTTCCGATCTCGATGGATGGCTCCAACTGGTGCGCTCCTATAAGGTGCTAAGTGAAACCGATAAAGCGCGTGCCGCCGCCGCCAACGCTCGCCGCGCGCTCGCGGATGCGCCCGACAAACTGCGGCGGTTCGACGAGGCGGTGAAGGAATTCGATCTTGGAGGCTGAGTTCGGACGTAGGGGATTTAAAGAGAAGATGACGCGCAAGCAGAGACGTTTTGCCCTGATTGGTACCGGTCTTGCCGTGCTGGCGCTGTCGGCGGCTCTGGTGCTGTCCGCGCTCAAGGATTCGATCATATTCTTCAATTCTCCGACTGACCTGGTGGAGAAGCACATTGCCCCGGGCACCCGCATTCGCCTCGGCGGTCTGGTCAAGCCGGGTAGCCTAGTACGCGGCGACAATTTGCTGATTCGTTTCGAGGTTACCGACGGTAACCGCGAGATCCCGGTCGTGTATCAAGGAATTGTGCCGGATCTTTTTCGCGAGGAGCAGGGTGTGATCGCCGAGGGCGCACTGGATCCGCAGGGCACGTTCAGGGCCGACACCATCCTCGCCAAGCATGACGAAAAATACATGCCGCGGGAGGTGGTGGATGCTTTGAAGAAGCAAGGCCAATGGAAAGACCCTAACGAGAAGAAGATCGACCCCGCCAGTCCAACCCGACCGAAATGAGGGAGTGCATCTCATGATCGCGGAGCTCGGTCACTACGCGTTGATCCTGGCGTTGGGCTTGGCATTGATCCAGAGTTGCATCCCGATTATCGGCGTGCGCACTCGGGATCCCGCCCTGATGAGCGTCGCCGGGCCCAGTGCGATTGCGCAATTTGGTTTCGTTGCCGTCGCCTTCGGCGCGCTGACGACCTGCTACGTCATCTCGGATTTCACGGTCGCCAATGTCTTCGAGAACTCCCACTCGGCGATGCCGCTGCTCTACAAGATCACGAGCGTGTGGGGAAATCATGAGGGCTCGATGCTGCTTTGGGTCTTCATCCTTTCGCTGTTTGGTGCGCTCGTTGCGGGATTTGGTTCCAATCTGCCGGCGACGTTGCGCGCCAACGTCCTCGCCGTGCAGTCGTGGATCGCGGCGGCGTTCTATCTCTTCATCCTCGTCACCTCGAATCCGTTTCTGCGGCTTGCGCAAGCGCCGACCGAAGGCCGCGACCTCAATCCGATCCTGCAGGACATCGGCCTCGCCATCCATCCGCCGCTCCTCTATCTCGGCTACGTCGGTTTCTCGATCACATTCTCATTTGCCATTGCCGCGCTGCTCGAGGGCCGGATCGACGCCGCCTGGGCGCGTTGGGTGCGGCCGTGGACGCTTGCCGCCTGGATCTTCCTCACTCTCGGCATCGCCATGGGCTCCTACTGGGCCTATTACGAGCTTGGCTGGGGCGGCTGGTGGTTCTGGGATCCAGTGGAGAATGCCTCCTTCATGCCCTGGCTCGCCGGCACAGCGCTCCTGCATTCGGCGGTGGTGATGGAGAAGCGGAATGCGTTGAAAGTCTGGACCATCCTCCTCGCCATTCTCGCGTTCTCCTTGTCGCTCATGGGCACGTTTCTGGTGCGCTCGGGCGTGCTGACCTCGGTTCACGCCTTTGCCAGCGATCCCACGCGTGGTGTCTTCATCCTCGCGATTCTTGCAACGTTCATCGGCGGCGCGCTGGCACTCTACGCCTGGCGCGCGCCGATGCTGAAGCAGGGCGGATTATTCGCGCCGATCTCGCGAGAAGGGGCGCTGATTTTCAACAATCTGTTCCTGACCACGGCTTGCGCGACGGTTTTCATCGGCACGCTCTATCCACTCGCGCTCGAAACGCTCACCGGCACCAAGATTTCGGTCGGCGCGCCCTTCTTCATCATGACTTTCGTGCCGCTCTTCATTCCGCTGCTCGTCGTTGTGCCATTCGGGCCGATGCTGGCTTGGAAACGCGGCGACCTTCTCGGCGTCGCGCAAAGACTGCTGGGCGCGCTTGCAGTCGCGGTGATCGCCATTGCCGTGACGTTCACGATCGCGGGGCGGGGGTCGCTCTTCGCGCCGTTTGCGATCGGACTCGCGTTCTATGTGATGGCGGGTGCGCTTACCGATCTCGCCGAGCGGACGAATTTGTTTCGCGAGCCGGCGACCTCGTCATTCACCCGCGCGCGCGGCCTTCCGCGCTCGGTCTGGGGTACGGCGCTCGCGCATTTCGGCCTGGGCGTCGCGCTGCTTGGCGTCGTGTGCGAAACGCAATGGGGCGAGGAGCGGATCGCGTCAATGAAGCCTGGACAGGCCGTGTCGATCAGCGGTTACGACATTACCTTCGATGGTCTCGTGCGCCGCGGCGGGCCGAATTATCAAGAACTTACGGGGAAATTTACGGTGCGCTCGGGCGGCGTAGTCGTTGAGATCATGGAACCGTCCAAGCGCAGTTTCGCGTCGCGCGAAACTTCCACGACGGAAGCTGCGTTGATGACCAGAAAATTTAGCCAGCTATATCTCTCGCTCGGCGATCCGAACTCCGACGGCTCGATCGCGGTCCGCGTCTATCACAAGCCGCTGGTGTTGCTGATCTGGCTCGGGGCAGTGGTGATGGCGCTCGGCGGAGCGCTGTCGCTTTCCGATCGCCGACTACGTGTTGGGGCGCCAAGGCCGGCGAAACTGAAAACCGCGCTGCAGCCGGCGGAGTGACGCATGCGATTGCTTTGGCTTCTCCTACTTATGGCGGTCGTCGGCGCAACGCCTGCCGTTGCGGTGCAACCTGATGAAGTGTTGTCCGATCAGCGGCTCGAGGCGCGCGCGCGCGATCTCTCGCGCGAATTGCGCTGCATGGTGTGCCAAAACCAGTCGATCGACGATTCGGATGCACCGCTTGCCCGCGACCTCCGCATTCTCGTGCGCGAGCGCCTGACGGCGGGCGACAGCGACCAGCAGGTTCTCGACTTCCTGACCGCTCGTTACGGGGATTTCGTCCTGCTCAAGCCACGGTTCAGCTTGCATAACTGCGATATTGTGGCTGCTGCCGGCGACCTTTCTGATGATCGGTGTTTTGGGCCTTGTCATCTTTTTTATCTGGCGGCAGCCGAAGGACAGCAATACGGAGACGAAGCTTACGCCGACGGAACGGGCGCGGCTTGCCGAGCTCGTGAATTCGAAAAGCAAATAATTTTTTTCGATGCTTGTTGGTAGCCTGCCCGTTTCCAAACTTTCGGAATCTAAATCTTTGAGCCCATCCTTCGTCACGATTTTTTTGAGCAGACAGATTTCCAGGATCAGGTCGACGACGACCTCCTTGAGCGCCATTATGATCCGCCCCGCAAAAGTGGTCTAGGTTGAATGATAGTCTGAGACCCGTTTTGGCAACAGGAGATCAAGCAATATCCCTCGGAAATGGTTTACCTCAGACCAGATCGTCAGCAAGCTAAGAGAGACAGAAGTCCGTTTGGGACAGGGCGAGACGCTACCGGATGTTTGTCGCACTTTGGCCGTCTCGGAGCAGACGTTCTATCGGTGGCGCAAAGAGTTCGGCGGTTTGAAGCTTTCACAAGCGCAACGCCTGAAGGGCCTCGAAAGCGAAAACGGGCTTCTAACACGCCTGTTCGCAAACCTTGCGCTGGCGAACCAAAAACTCAAAGATCAAGCCTGGCTTGATCGATTTTTTGCACCGAGGCGACAGAGAGAAAAATGCGCGCCAAACAAGTTCAGGCACACGCTAATGCCTAATCGTCGGCGTTTAGGCTCACCAAACGTAACGGGGACAATCGCGCTCCGAGTCCGATGCGTTTGCTGATATCGACATCATAGTTGGACGATTGAACGTACAAGTTACGAAGACAATTGGGCAGCAGCAGCCCTTCTGCTCCTTCAGCGATTTGACGGGCGGCACCTCATCGCACCAACAATCGCCAGGATTGCAGGTCATTAGCACGCCGCAGTTGCTACACCTAACGTCCATGCTTCTATCCCTACTCCGCCGATTTCCCGCAAGCTGTGGTCGATCGTACGAGCACGAACATTAGCTTCTTTAAGGAAGTCAGCTCAGCGACTAGATGTGGTGAGGAAAATCTTGCGATCTATCGGTCGTTGGCTACGTGAGTGAGCGATAATTTGGAGTCACTGGTCGAGACCGGCAACTTGAGCGGAATCGAATTGCCCCGCTCCTCGTTCGCGCAACTGACGAGAAATGCACAATTTCTTAGCCAGGATCAGTCCGCGAGCAGCACACAATTCCTAGTTACCGGCGACTAATTCCCTGTTCCATTCGACACAATTCCCTGTTTTCTTGCGTAAGGAATTCTCGAACAAGTCTTTGAATGACACTGCAAATCTGCTTTTACAAATCGACGATCAGGGATCAGATTGATGAAATTTCCTGTAATTTGCCACTTATCAGGGAATTCAACCATTGAGACCGGTTCGCGCTAGACTGCTTCCGCTACCAAGCCTCCTCGTTCCACGACAAGCCAATCCGGAGCACTTGAGCTAGAATCCAGTTTAGGATCGCTGGCCGCGACCGCAGGAGGCAATCCCGATGCGCATGCAATGGATCGCGATCGCCGTACTGGTCGCGGTCGGGCTCTACATCATCCTCGTGTTCAACCGCCTGGTGCGGCTGCGCAACCAGGTGCGCGAGGGCTGGAGCGGGATCGACGTGCAATTGCGCCGGCGCACCGACCTGATCCCCAACCTGGTCGATGCGGTGAAAGGCTACGCGGCGCACGAACGCACGCTGTTCGAGCAGATCGCGACACTGCGCGCGTCGAGCATCGCGGCCGACAATGTCTCGAAGCAGGCCGCCGCTGAACGCGATCTCAAAGGGGCGCTCAGCCGGCTGCTCGTGCTGGCGGAGAACTACCCGCAGCTCAAGGCCAACGAGAATTTTCTGAAATTGCAGGAGCAGCTCGCCGAGATCGAGGATCAGCTGCAGATGGCGCGGCGCTACTACAACGGATCGGCGCGCGACCTGAACGTGGCGATCCAGTCGTTTCCCAGCGTGGTGATCGCCCGGCCGTTCGGCTTCGTTGAGGCCGCGTTCTTCGAGCTCGATGATCGCGACGCCGCGCAGGCGCCGAAGGTTTCGTTGTCGCGGGGCGAGCAATGAAAGCGGCCCGGTGCCTCGGGCTCGCCCTTGCGCTCCTGCTCGGCGCGCTCTCGAGTGCGCAGGCGGTCGAGCGCATCCTGCTTTTCATTAGCGACGTGCGGGTGCAGCACAACGGCGATCTGCAGGTCACCGAGACCATCCGCGTCCAGGCCGAGGGCCGTGAAATCCGCCGCGGCATCCTGCGTGACTTCCCGACAACCTACCGGCGCACCGACGGAACGCTCGTCATCGTGGATTTCGAGGTGCAATCGGTCAGCCGCGACGGCCGGTCGGAGAATTATGCGCTCGAAAGCCTGGCCAACGGCGTGCGCATCCGCATCGGCCGGGCGAGCCAACTGCTCAGCGACGGCGTGCATGAATACGTCATCGCCTATCGCACGACGCGGCAGATCGGCTTCTTCAAAAACTTCGACGAACTCTATTGGAACGCCACCGGCACCGGCTGGACCTTCGCCATCGACCGGGCGGAGGCGCGCATCACCCTGCCCGAGCGCGCGCCGTTCACGCAGCGCGCGTTCTATACCGGCCCGCAAGGCGCGCGCGGCAAGGACGCCGAGGTCGTCGAGGAGCAGCCCGGCCGCATCGTTTTTCGCACCACGCGGCCGCTGCCGCCGCGCAACGGCCTGACGGTGGCGGCCGCCTGGGCCAAGGGCATCGTCGAGCCACCGAGTTCGGCGCAACTGGCGAGCTGGTGGCTGAACGACAATCTCGCGCTGCTGTTCGGCGGGCTCGGCCTGATCCTCGTGCTCGGCTACTACCTGTTCGCGTGGCTGCAGCGTCGGCCGCGACCCCACGCGCGGCGTCGTGGTTCCGCTGTTCGGCCCGCCGGACGGCATGTCGGCCGCGGCCGTGCGCTACGTCTCGCAGATGAGCTTCGACGACAAGACGTTCACCGCGGCGATCATCGATCTCGGCGTGCGCGGCCATTTAATGCTGAAAGAAACCGGCGACACGATGCGCCTGATCCAGCACAAGGGCGGACACGCCATCGCCGCGCCGGAACAGGCGGCGATGCGGGAGCTGTTCAAGTCCGAATCCGATCTTGAGCTCGAGCAGTCCAATCACGGGCCGCTCGGCAAGGCCAAGGACGCGCTGAAGGAGGAACTGGCCGACGCCTATTCCGGAAAGCTGTTCAACGCCAATGCGTGGTGGGCGAGCATAGGGCTGATGCTGTGGTTCTTCGCGTCGGTGATCGTGGTGATCACGGTCTTCAGGACGTTCGGCGAAGAGCCCGGCATCGGGATGCTGTTCGGCAATGCGCTCGCGATCCCCGGCATGATCACCGGCGCGCTGACGTTGCGCGCCTGGCGGCGGGGAACGCCCGGGATATGGGGAAAGATCATCGGCGCGCTGCTTGCGATCGGCCTGGTCGCGGCCGGGTCCGGCGTGATGGCCCTGTTCGCGCGCGTGTGGGTCGAGGGTTTGCCGGCCGCGATTCCGGCGCTGCTCATGCCCCTCGTCGCGGTCGGATTTTCCTGGCTGAAGGCGCCCTCGGTGGCCGGCCGCAAGGTCATGGACCAGATCGAAGGCTTCCGGCATTACCTCGGCGTCGCCGAGGAAGACCGGCTCGAATTCCTCAACCCGCCGAAAAAGACGGCGGAATTGTTCGAGCGCTTCCTGCCCTATGCCGTGGCGCTCGATGTCGAGAATGCCTGGGGTAGGCGTTTCGCCGGCGTGCTGGCCGCGGCGGCGGCGGCGGGCACCGCGACCGCCGCGACCTGGTATTCCGGCAACCGCGACTTCACCCGCGATCCGGTCTCGTTCGCCAGTCATCTGGGGGGCGAGCTGTCGCAGACCATCGCCTCGGCTTCGACGCCGCCCGGATCGAGCGGCGGCGGCAGCTCGGGCAGCAGCGGCGGCGGTTCTTCCGGCGGCGGCGGCGGAGGCGGCGGCGGATCGGGGTGGTAGGGGCGAGCCTATTACTCGGCAGCTTCCGCCGCGCGCGCGAAGGGCAGATCGAGCTTGCGCCAGACCTCGGCGAGAGCGTGGGCCAGCGCCTCGATCAAGGCGTCGTCGTGCAGCGGCGTCGGCGTGATGCGCAGCCGCTCGGTGCCGCGCGGCACGGTCGGGTGGTTGATCGGCTGCAGATAAATGCCGTGCTCGGCGAGCAGCAGATCGCTCGCGGCCTTGCAGGCGCCCGCCTCGCCGACCATCACCGGAATGATGTGCGTCTCGGTCGGCATCACCGGCAGGCCGGCGCGCACCAGCGCCGCCTTGGTTTTCTCGACCTGGGCCCGCTGCCGCTCGCGTTCCACGTTCGAGGCACGCAGGTGGCGGACCGAGGCGAGCGCCGCCGCGGCGACGGGCGGCGGCAGGGCGGTCGTGAAGATGAAGCCGGGCGCGAACGAGCGCACCGCGTCGACCGCAGCGCGCTTGCCGGCGATATAGCCGCCGATCACGCCGAAGGCCTTGGCCAGCGTGCCCTCGATCACGTCGATCCGGTCCATCACGCCTTCGCGCTCGGCGATGCCGCCGCCGTGCGGGCCGTAGATGCCGACCGCGTGCACCTCGTCGAGATAGGTCATGGCGCCGTAGCGCGCGGCCAGATCGCAGATCGCGCGCACCGGCGCGACGTCGCCTTCCATGGAATAGACGCTCTCGAACACCACGAGCTTGGGCCGCTTGCCCGCCGCGCGCAGCAGTTCCTCGAGGTGATCGAGGTCGTTGTGGCGGAACACCGCCTTCTCCTGGCCGGACTGGCGCACGCCCTCGATCATGGAATTGTGGTTGCCGGCGTCGGACAGCACCAGGCACCCGGGCAAGAGCCGCGCCAGCGTGGCGATGCCGGTCTCGTTCGAGACATAGCCGGAGGTGAAGACCAGCCCCGATTCCTTGCCGTGCAGGCTGGCGAGCTCGGCCTCGAGCGCCACCAGCACGTTGCTGGTGCCGGAAATGTTGCGGGTGCCGCCGGCGCCGGCGCCCATCTTGCGCGCGGTCTCGCGCAGCGCCTCGATCACCGCCGGATGGCGGCCCATGGCGAGATAATCGTTGGAGCACCAGACCACGATTTCGCGCGGGCCCTGCGGCGAATGCCAGATCGCGCGCGGGAAGCGCGCGGCGTCGCGCTCGATTTCGGCGAACACGCGATAGCGCCGCTCGCGCTTGAGGCCGTCGAGGGCGCTCGCGAATACGCTTTCGTAGTCCACTACAGCCCGCTCCCTCGACTCCGGCTTCGGCCGCCCGGAATACCTAGACCCGGCATCGGGCATCGCGCAATGATAGTTTGGAAGCGGCCTAAAGTCGCCTGCCCCCTACCCCAAGCCCCGGAAAAAGCTGGGAGTTTCCGGGCGCCGCGCGATTGCGGCAAGGCGCCCGTCATGGTTCGCTCGCGTATGGCCAAGGCTCCCATAATCTACCCCACCGGGTACACCACCCTCCCCGCCGGCAAGATCGCCACCGTGGTGACGCATCTGGAGATGCGCACGCGGCCATCGCTCAAGCCCGCGGCCGCGGACGGCCCCTATGCGCTGCGGCGGCCGGTGCAGCCCGAGCTCGACTGGTATCGCGATCTGTTCCGCCGGGTCGGCGCGGATTGGCTGTGGTTCTCGCGGCTCGCGCTCGACGATGCGCAACTCGCGGCGATCCTGCACGATCCCGCGGTCGAGGTGCATGCTCTGCGTCACCGCGGGCGCGACGAGGGTCTGCTCGAGTTCGATTTCCGGCATTTCCCGGATGTGGAGATCGCGTTTCTCGGGATCACGCCCAATCTTCTGGGCAAAGGCGCTGGCCGCTACCTGATCGGCCGCGCGCTGGAGCTGGCGTGGAGCCGCGGCCCGCGCCGGCTCACCGTCCATACCTGCACGCTCGACCATCCGCGCGCGCTCGAGTTCTATCTGCGCAACGGATTCGTGCCCTATGCGCGCTCGGTCGAGATCGCCGACGATCCGCGGCTGACCGGCCTCCTGCCGCGCACGGCGGCGCCGCAGGTTCCGATTCTTGCGGGTTGACGCGCTGTGTCCGGCTCACTCGGCGAGAAGTTTGCCGCGCAGCACGAAGTCGCCCACCGGCTGGCTCGCTGGCGCACTGTCGGCGGGCGCCAGCGAGACCGCAAGCGTGGCGTTGCGCAATTGGGCGCGCGTCAGACGCCGGAGCGCGTCCGGCTGCAGCACCGCCTCGCCGCGCACGCGGCCGAGTGCGGTGGCCGACGGCGGCTCGCCGGTCAGCAGCCAGAGCTCGTAGATCTGCCCGTCCGGCGGCGGCGCCTGCGGCCGAACGGTCAAGCTGCGGCTCTGCAAATCGAGCGAGAGCCCGATCGCCGGAGCCGCGGATTCCGCCTGCAGAACTCCGGCCCAATGCTGTGGCGGAGGTGCGTTCCGTAGCGCGTCGGCCAGCAACAAGGCCGCCAGTGAAACAGCGACCGCGCCGGCCAAGATCGCGACCGCGCGCCAGCGTCGCAGCAGGCGTGCCATGGTGCTGATGGCATCCGGTCCGGTCCCCTCAGCCATCTCGACTACGGCCCGGGCGAAGCCGCGATTTTCACGCACCGTCTGCGGGATCGCGTCGAGACGCGCGGCGATCTGCGGCCAGACCGTATAGGGCGGCGCCACCGGCGCGATCAGCTCGTGCAGCGGTCCGAGCCGCCGCTCCCAGAGCCGGATCGCGGCGTGAAACGCGGGATCCTCGGCCGCGCGCTGCTGTGCAGCAGCGTGTTCATGTTCCTCGAGCACGCCGAGCACGTATTCGCCAGCCTGTAGATCGGGATCGGCGAGCAGGTTCATCGGCCGATGCCGTCGCGGATCTGGCCGAGGCTGCGGCGGATCCAGGTGGCGACCGTGCCGGCCGGCGCGTCGAACTCGACCGCGAGCGCCTGCCGGCTAAAGCCGTCGTAATAGGCAAGCAACACCATGCGCCGCAGGTCCTCGGAAAGCCCGGCGAGTGCAGCAAGCAGCCGCTTGAGCGGGTCGCTCATCTGCGGCGGTGCTATGTCGGCATCTTCGCTCGCCGTATCCGCCGGCGCGGCGGCGGTATGGAGATTGTTCTCGCCGCGCTTGCGTGCGAGCGCGAGTGCGGCATATCGGGTTGCCGCGACAACGAAGATCATCGGGTCGGTGAGCCGCGGATCGTAGTTGCCGGCCTCCTGCCAGATGCGCAGGTAGGCCTCGCGCAGCGCCTCCTCCGCCAGCTCCGGCCGGCGCAGGATACGCAGTGCGACGCCATAGAGCTTCGCGCAGGTGAGCCTGTAGAGCTCCTCGAGCGCAGGCCGGTCGCCCTCGGCGACGGCGTCGATGAGATCGTTGAGACGAGCGGTGGAACTGGACAAGGCCGCATCTCCCAGCGCACCGGAAAAATTTTACCGGAGGGAGCCGCCGCTGTCCCGACAAGATGCGCGCACGAATGCGTGGTTGTGCGTTGCAACCGCCCAATAGCGCAATATTACAGGCTGATGACGCGATGGTCACCGCCTGAGGCAAGTCCAACTCTGGGGATAACTCGGCCGAAGCCGTTCAGGCCCGCACGCGTTCCGGCCCGGTGCCCGCGAGCGAGGCATGTTCGCGGCCGTGATCGCGCTCGTCGAGCGCTTCGACCTTCTTGAGCTCTTCGAGCGCCTCATCGAAGGCGGTGCGGGCGTCGGCAAGCTGAGTCTTGAGCTCGCCGGCCGAGCGCACGAGATTATCCCGGCGCTGCATCGCGGCCTTGGCATAGGTGGGATAGGCGAAATGCGCGGGATCATGGATGCCCGCGCGCTCCTGCTCGACGCCGATTTCACGATCAAGATCGTTGGCCATGCGCTCGAACTCGGCGATCATGGATTCGATCTGCGCGACCTGGCGACGCTTTTCGTCGGCCTGGAAGCGCTTCAAGCGGATTACTGTTTCACGCGACTTCATGCCGGCGATACTCCACGATACCGGTTAGGATTCAGTTGCGCCGAACGCCAAGCCGCGCGCGGTGTGCAGTATCCTTGGCCGAGAATGGTTGTTGCTTCCTTACTCGGCGGCGGCGCGCACTTTCGTTGGCCGATGCGGCCTTCGGCCCGCGCCGCTCGGCGTCGAACGCGCGCCGGCGCTGAATCGAGAGGGCTTCCCGGATTGGCTTGGAAGTCGCTCTTGAAGTCCGACATTAACCGGCCCCTCCTGGCGAAAACGAGCATTTGCAACGGTTTGCTGCGAATTTCGCCGGCCTACATCCCTAAAGCTTTGCCGCGGGAATCAGATTCTATTAACCATTAACCGTTAGCGTGATTCGTGAGACCGACCGGGCAGGCGGCGCTCGCACGGACGAATTCCGTCCTCGAGACGAAGCCTGGAGGGGATAGGCATGCGAGTTCTGCTAATCGAAGACGACAGCGCGACTGCCAAGAGCGTCGAACTGATGCTCAAATCCGAGGCTTTCAACGTTTACTTGACGGACCTCGGCGAAGAGGGCGTCGACCTCGGCAAGCTCTACGACTACGACATCATCCTGCTCGACCTGAACTTGCCGGACATGTCCGGCTACGAAGTTCTGCGCTCGCTCAGGGTCGCCAAGATCAAGACACCGATCCTGATCTTGTCGGGGCTGGCCGGCATCGAAGACAAGGTGCGGGGCCTGGGCTTCGGCGCCGACGACTACATGACCAAGCCGTTCCACAAGGACGAGCTGATCGCCCGCATCCACGCGATCGTGCGCCGCTCCAAGGGCCATGCGCAGTCGGTCATCAATACCGGCGACCTGGTCGTCAATCTCGACACCAAGACGGTCGAGGTGGGCGGCGCGCGCGTGCATCTGACCGGCAAGGAATATCAGATGCTGGAGCTGCTCTCGCTGCGCAAGGGCACCACGCTGACCAAGGAGATGTTCCTCAACCATCTCTATGGCGGCATGGACGAGCCGGAGCTCAAGATCATCGATGTGTTCATCTGCAAGCTGCGCAAAAAGCTCGCCAACGCCTCGCACGGCAAGAACTATATCGAGACGGTGTGGGGCCGCGGCTATGTGCTGCGCGAGCCGATCGAAGGTGTCACCAGAATTTCGGCCTGAGCTTCCCTCAAATCCAGGCCAAGACCCCCGGCCCCGCCAGAAATGGCGGGGCTTTTAAGTTGTCGCTCAGGCGACGCGGGTGGTTCCGGCACCGGGCGCGCGCTTGGGTGCAAGCCGATCTGCCGCAGCCGTCGCGCGCAGGTAGAGGCCGCGCTTGTCCGGGTGCGGCACGAATGCGCCGGTGAGCCCCACGACCGTTTCGGCGGCGCCAAGCACGAGAAATCCGTCGCGCGCCAACACCTGCGACAGACGCTCGAGCACGGAGATTTTCGTAGCGCTGTCGAAATAGATCAGAACGTTGCGGCAAAAGATGACATCGAAGGTGCCGAGCGAGGCGAAATCGTCGAGCAGATTCATCTGCCGGAACTGAACCATGCCGCGCAGCTTCTCGTTGATGCGCCACTCGTCGCCGTCCTTTTCGAAATGCTTGAGCAGCAGCTGCACCGGAAGCCCGCGCTGCACCTCGAACTGGTTATAGGTCCCCGCGTTCGCCCGCTCGATCATCTCGTGGCTGATGTCGGTGGCGAGAATCTCGACGCGCCAGCCTTGCAGCATGGCGGCCGCCGCATCCAGAATCATCGCCAGCGAATAGGGCTCCTGCCCGGTTGCCGCGGCGGCGCACCAGATGCGGATGCGCTTGCGCGGCGCGCGCGCGGAAAGCAGCCACGGCAGGATGGTGTCGCGAAAGCGGTCGAAGGGGATCTTGTCGCGGAAGAAGAACGACTCGTTGATGGTCATCGCTTCGGTCACTTCGACCCGCAGCGCTTCGGCTTTAGGCTCTTGCAGCCGCTGCACCAGCTCGCCGAGCCCGGCGAGCTTGGCGCGCCGCACGACCGGCATCAGCCGGCTCTCCACGAGATACTGCTTCGTCGGCAGCAGCACGAGACCCGAGCGCTCTTTCAGAAATTTGCAGAGGAACTCGAATTCACCCGGGGTCATGGCCGCTCTCCGTTCACCAGCCGCACGACGCGCGGCCCGATCTCGTCGAGCGGCAGCACCGCCGAACACAGGCCGGCCTGGGCGGCGGTGCCGGGCATGCCCCAGATCACGCTGGTCGCTTCGTCCTGGGCGATGATGCTGCCGCCAGCCTGTGCGATTGCTGCGGCGCCTGCGGTGCCGTCGGAGCCCATGCCGGTGAGGATCAGCGCAAGCGCGCCTGCGCCCAACATCGAGGCCGCGGAGGCAAACAGGGGATCAACCGCCGGCCGGCAGAAATGCACCGGCGGCGAGTCATCGAGCGCGATTACCTGCGCCGATCCGCGCTGCTCGACCCGCATGTGACGGCCGCCCGGGGCGACATAGATGGTTCCAGCGGTGAGCGGCTCGCCGTCCACGCCTTCGCGGGCGGGGCGCGCGGTCTCGCGTTCCAGATGCTCGGCCATGATCGTGGTGAAGGTCGGCGGCATGTGCTGGGCGATCAGCACCGGCAACTGCGGCAGCGCCGGCGCGAGCCCGCGGGCGACGGCCTGCAGCGCCTGAGGGCCGCCGGTCGAGCTGCCGATGAACAGTGCGCGCGGCGGCATCTTGGAGAACGGGCGCAGCTCCAGCGGCGCGCGTGCCTGGTCTGCGAGGCCACCGCGCGCGATGCGCTGCAGCCGGCGCCGGCGGCCGAGATGACGGACCTTGTCGATCAATTCGCGGCGGAAATTCTGCGAGGTCGAGATTTCGCGGTTGCTCTCGGGCTTGGGCACATAGTCGGCGGCGCCCATTGAAAGCGCGCGCAAGCTCACTTCGGCGTTGCGGCGGGTCACGGTGGAAGCCATGACCACGACGAGATTCGGCTTCTTTGCGAGCAGGAGCGGGAGCGCGTTGAGCCCGTCGAGCACCGGCATCTCGACGTCGAGAATGACGACCTCGGGGTCGAGCCGGGTCAGGTTGTCGACCGCCTCGCGGCCGTTGCCGCAGGTGCCGACCACATGCAGGTCCGGCTCCTCGCTGACCCAGCGCGAAACCAGCCCGCGCACGACCACCGCGTCGTCGACGATCATCACGCGAATGACGTGCGCCGGCAGCGTGGGCTGTACGAGCAAAGGCAGCGAGATCGAACTTGACACGGACTGCACGAAGACCTGGCCTACAAAAAAAGGAGCGAACGGCGGCGCCGAAGCGCCGCCACTCAGAGCAAGCCGACTTCCTGAAGCTTGGCCTCGACGATCTCCCGGTCGAAGGGCTTCATGATGTACTCGTCGGCGCCCGCGTGCATGGCGCGAGCGATATGGGCGAGGTCGTTCTCGGTGGTGCAGAACACCACCTTGGGCTTGTCACCTCCGGGCAATGCGCGCAGCGCCCGCAGGAACTCGTAGCCGTCCATTACCGGCATGTTCCAGTCGAGAATCACGGCGACCGGCATTTCCTTCATGCAGGAGTTCGAGCGCTTGGCGGCCGTCGGAGGCCTCCACCACGGTGAAGCCGAATCCTTCGAGGATTCGCCTCGCGACTTTGCGGATGACACTCGAGTCGTCGACGATGAGGCAACGTTTCATCGTTGCAGCTCCTTCAATATGCGCTCAGGCGGCGAGCGCATGGGTTGGCGGTTCGAGCAAACGGTCGATATCGAGGACGACCATGAGCTTTGCTTCGAGAGGATGGACACCGGCGGTGACCGTTGCCCAAGACGGATCGAGATGCGCGGGGTTCGGGTCACGGCTGGCTCGCGGAAGCCGCATTACCTCGCCCACGGCATCGACAAGGAGCCCATAGGCCTCCCCGCGGAATTCGACGCCCACGGCCATCCGCACGGCGCCGTTGGTGAGCGGCGGCAGGCCCAGGCGGCTGCGCATGTCGAGCATGGTGATGATACGGCCGCGCAGGTTCAGCACGCCCGCGATTTCCGGCCGGGAGAGCGGCACCGGAGTGACTCGCGCGGGCAGGAATACGTCGTGCACGCGCGCGATCGGCAGGCCGAACAATTGCTCGCCGACCGTCACGGTCACGTACTCGATTTCATCATCGCGCTGAACGATCATCTGGTTGATCTTCGAATTCATGCGGCGCGCGCCATGGAGCCCGGCAATTCCGCAAGCGCGGCGAGCAAGCCGCGGCGGTCGAACTTGGCGACGAACTGATCGAACCCGGCCTGGCGGCCGCGCTCGACGATCGCCGCGGCGGCATGGGAGGAGAGCGCAATCAGCAGCGCGTGCGCGGTGCGGGCGTCGGCGCGCAAGCGCTCGGCAAGCTCGAAACCGCCGATGCCGGGCATCTCGATGTCGGAAACGACGAGATCGAAGCGCGCGCCTTTCTCGATCAGCGCAAGCGCTTCCTCGCCGCTGGCGAGTGCGGTCACGTCGAACCCCGCGGCCTGCAGGACCGGGGTCAGCATGTTGCGGAAGAATGCGGAGTTGTCGACGAGCAGGAGTCGGCGCGATTGTGCCGCGGAATCGGCGGCCTTGCGGCGTATCCAATCCTCGTAGGCAAGCGGCAAGTAGTGGCCCATGTCGAGGACTTCCGTGGCGCGGCCATCGACGACGGCCGAGCCGAGCGTGCCCGGGGTGCGGCTCCCGACCTGGATGTCGAGGCGATCCTCGACGATGTCCATGATCTCATCGACCACGAGGCCCATGGAGCGACCGGCATCGGAGAAGACGAGGAGCGGTTGCTTGCCCTGGCTGCGAACTTTCGTATCGGCGTTCACCGGCACCAGCGGCATCAAGCCACCGCGATACTGAACGACGTGGCGGCCGTCGGAGAACTCGATCTTGGCCGCGTCGATCTGCTCGAGCCGCGTGACCAGCGAGAGCGGTACGGCCTTGAGTTCGGCTGATCCAGCGCGGAACACCAGGAGCGCAACCTGGCTGTTCGCCTGCAGGCGTTCCGGTTCGGAAATCGAGATCGCGGGTTCGGCGGCCTCCGCTTCGAGCCGCGAGCCGAGCGTATTGGCAAGACCGTTCGGGTCGATAATCATGATCACGGACCCATCGCCGAGGATGGTGTTGCCGGAGAACATGGCGACGCCGCGCAAGAGCGCGGACATCGGCTTAATGACGATCTCCTCGGTGTGGAAAACCTTGTCCACCACGACGCCGAAAGTGTCATGCCCGACCTGCATGACGATGATGAAGCCGTTGTCCTGCTCCATGTCGGCATCGCCAAGCGCGAGCTGCGTCTTCAGATGCAGGAGCGGCAAGAGGCGGTCGCGCAACCGCATGACCGGCGCATCGTGGATATGCTCGATACGGTGTTCCGAGCGGGCGCTCAGACGGACGAGCTCGACGACCGAAAGCTGCGGGATGGCAAAGCGCTCGCCGCCGGTCTCCACGATCAACGCCGAAACGATGGCGAGCGTCAGCGGGATGCGGATCGTAAAGGTCGTCCCGCGGCCGGGCTGCGACTTGAGGTCGATGATGCCGCCGATCTGATCGATATTGTTCTTGACCACGTCGAGCCCAACGCCACGGCCCGAGACGCTGGTCACCGCGGCCGCAGTGGAGAAGCCGGGGGCGAAGATGAATTTCTGCAGCTGATGCTCGCCGAGCTTCTCGGCTTCGGCCTCCGACACGAGGCCGAGCTTGAGCGCGCGAGCGCGGATCTTCGCCGGATCCAGGCCGCGGCCGTCGTCGGCGATCTCGATCACGATCTGGCCGCCCTCGTGGAATGCCGAGAGGCGGATCGTGCCCATCTCCGACTTGCCGGCCTTGCTACGCTCAGCGGGCGTCTCGATCCCATGGTCGCAGGAGTTACGCACCATGTGGGTGAGCGGATCGCGGATCAGTTCGAGCACCTGGCGATCGAGCTCGGTCGCGGCGCCGGAGCGCTCGAGCCGGATGTCCTTGCCGAACTCGGTGGCAAGATCGCGCACGACGCGCGGCAGCTTGGCCCAGGCGGCTCCGACGGGCTGCATGCGCGTCTTCATCACGCTTTCTTGCAGGTCGGCGGTGACGCTGGAGAGGCGCTGCAGGGGCGCCTTGAATTCGCTGTCGTCCTGACGGCGGACGAGATCGAGCAGCTGGTTGCGCGTAAGCACGAGTTCGGAGACCAGCGTCATCAACTGCTCGAGCGTATCGACCGGGACACGGATCGAGGGTTTCCGTGCGCTGGCGGCTTCGCGCTCGTCGGAGTCGCGACGGTCCGCGCCGGCGCGGCGATCCGGCGTCTGGACTACGGACTCGGGTCCGGGCGCCTCGCGGAAGGCGCGCTCGAGCTCGTCGAGGGAGACTTCGTCCGTGTGCAGCTCGCGCTCAAGCGTCTGGCCGGCAAGCGTTCCCGTGGAACTCGGCACGGCAGCCTTAACGGCAGCAGACTTAACGGCAGCGGCCTTGGCGGCATCGGCGTGCGAAATGCGGCCGAGCGCATGGATCAAATCTTCATCGCCGCCGCCCGGCTCGCTCTCGGTGCGCTCGAGCGCGACGAGAATTTCCTTGATGCGGTCGATGGTCGAAAGCACCAGCGAGACGGCGTCGGTCGTCACCGGCATGCCATCGCGGAATTTGCCCATGAGGCTTTCGGCCGCGTGCGCGAGCGCCTCGAGGCGCGGCAGGCCGAGGAACCCGCAGGTGCCCTTGATCGTGTGAACGAGCCGGAAAATATTGGCGAGGATCTCGGCGTTGTCGGGCTCGGTCTCGAAACGGACGAGCTCGACGTCGACGAGATCGAGGTTCTCGTTCGTTTCGGTCAGGAATTCCTTGAGCAGGTCTTCCATGGTGGCCCGGCCGCAAGCATGAACGGGCCGGGAAACGCCCGGCCCTCGCGCGGGGCGAGTTTCGGCCCGGAAAGGTAAACTTTCACTGAAAGTCCGGCCCCGTGGGCGCGAACAAAGCCTTATGAATTCAGGCTTCTTCGGCGGTCAGCGTGACGCGGTCGCCTTCCGCGGCGAGCGAGAGCTTCATGCCCGAGGCCCGGGCCAGCATCCCGGTATAGAAGGGTTGGATGACATGGGCGTCCACGCCCTCGGCCGGGGTCCCGGCCAGAAGCGCGGTGACGGCCGGCGGGATACGCGCGTTCAGCCCCTGGGTCTCCAGGCGGAAGCCCATGCGCTCGCCCTCGCCGGCGGGATCGACCTTGATCGTGCCGCCGCGCGGAATGGTGCTGCCCGCGACGACGAGGAGATTCAGGAGCAACTTCACGCGGTTCTTGGGCAGGAGCGCGCGGGGCAGGTTCCAGGCGATCTTGGTGCGGTCGTCCTCGATGAAGCCACGCGCCACGTCCCCGGCATCGCCGAGATCGAGCTGCGCGCCGGCCGAGCCGGCGGCGCCGAACGCGAGCCGCGCGAACTGTAGCCGCGCCGAAGCTTGGCGCGCGCTCTTGCGAATGAGGTCGAGGGCGACCGCCTGCATGGCCTCGTCCTTCTCGTCCTCGAGCACCTCGAGGCCGTTGACGATGGCGCCGACCGGGCTGATCACGTCGTGACAGACGCGCGAGCACAGGAGCGCCGCGAGATCCAAGCTTTCCAGAACGACGGGATTGGCCATCGGAGTCCGATCGGTCGAGGAGTGCGAATCGGCGCGCGGGCGAAGTTGCGGCGTGATACACCCTCGGCCCAGCTCCTGCCAGCCGGTTCGGGATATTGACGCGATGCAATCCGGGAGTACGCGGCCAAACGACCTTGCCGATCGCGGCCGGCTTGTGCCGGCACTCGCTTCGCTGATGAGCGAGGCCGGCGCGCGCATTCTCGATCTCGCGGCCAAGGGGCTGCACGGACGCAAGAAGCCCGACGCGAGCATGGTCACCGACGCGGACGAAGCCGCGGAGGCGATCCTGCGCGCGGGCATCGAGCGGATTCTGCCCGGTATCCCGATCGTCGCCGAGGAGGCGGTCGCGCACGGTGAAGCAATCGGCGGCGCCGGATGCATTCTTCCTGGTCGATCCGCTCGACGGCACGCGCGAGATCCTCGCCGGCGGGAGCGACTTCACGGTCAATGTCGCCTTGGTGCTGGCACGAACGCCGGTGCTTGGCCTCGTCTACGCACCGGCCGAGGCCGTGCTCTATGCCGGGGGCGACGGCCGGGCGCTGCGAGCGAGGCTCGTGCCCGGCAGCCGTTTCGCGGAAGCGGATGCGGCGGCGATCCGGGCCCGGCCCCGGCCCGAGCGACTGGTCGCCGCGGTCAGCCGCTCTCACTTCGATCCGGCAAGCGAGGCGTTCCTCGCGGACTTGCCGGTCGCACGCCGCATTCAGGTCGGTTCGGCGATCAAATTCTGCCGGCTGGCGGAGGGCGCCGCGGACGTCTATCCGCGGCTTTCGCCGGTACAGGAATGGGATGCGGCGGCCGGCCACGCGCTCCTGGTGGCCGCCGGTGGCTCGATGGCCGCACCCGATGGGGCACCCCTGGTTTATGGCCGCCCCGAGAAGGGCTGGCGGATCGACGGTTTCGTGGCCTGGGGGGCACCCGGCGTAGACCCTGGGACATATGCTTCGAAATGCCCGACGGTTGCCTCGGACCCGTCATAGTCGGTAAGCAGGAAACGTCGTACGAATCAGGGTCCTGCCGGCGCGCGCGGATCGGTCCGCGCCGGCCACGGAGACCGCAATGACACGCTTGCGCACCACCCTCGCCCTCGCCCTGTTTTGCTTGGCCGCCGCCCCGGCGATCGCCCAGTCACCGCCGCCGCCGCCCCCGCCCCCCAATTCGACCTATTCGTCGCAGGAGGTGCTTTCGGCCGGACATCGCTTCTTCGGCGGCGTATCGCGGGAACTCGCGCTCCTGGTCGAGCGGGCGACGAGGCAATGGGGGCAACCGAACGGCTACATTCTCGGCGAGGAAGGCTCGGGCGCTTTCGTGGCCGGGCTACGCTACGGCGAGGGCACGCTCTATACCCGCAATGCGGGCGACGTGAGGGTCTTTTGGCAGGGGCCGACGCTCGGCTTCGATTGGGGCGGCGACGGCGCGCGCACGATGATGCTGGTCTATAACCTGCGCAGCGTCGACGACATCTTCAACCGTTTCGCTGGCATCTCGGGCTCCGCCTATTTCATAGGCGGGATGGGGATGACGGCGCTGACCTGGGCCAATATCGTCGTGGTTCCGATCCGCTCGGGCGTCGGCCTCAGGCTCGGCGCCAATGTCGGCTACATCAAGTTCACACCGCGGGCGACCTGGAACCCATTCTGAGCCGAAGCCGGTTTTTCGCAAGCTGAGGCGGCAAGACACCGGCGAGGCGGCCGGAGCCGCCTAATTTCCGCACCAGATAAGGTTAATGATCGGTTTCTCTGGAAGTCGGGGCGCACGCGTGTCATGGTAAAAATTGAGTTTCCGCCCCTCATTGAGGCCGCGACATGATCGAAGCGATCATGTTTTTTGCCCTTGGTTTCCTCGCCGCGAGCCTGATCGCGCTCGTGCTGCTTTCGGCCGTCTGGCACCGCGCCGTCCGGCTGACCACGCGGCGGATCGAAGGCGCGATCCCGGTTTCCATGGCCGAGATCCAGGCGGACAAGGATCAACTGCGCGCCGAGTTCGCCATGTCCACGCGCCGCCTTGAAGCGAGCGTGGAGCAATTGAAGCTCAAGACCACCGACCAGCTCGCCGAGATCGGCCGCAAGACCGACGTGGTCCGCCAGTTGAAGTCCGACGTCGAGGAGACGACGGCGGCCGTCACCTCACTCGAGGCGCAGGAACGGGCGCTGCGCGACAAGCTGCGCGCGACCGAGGAAGAGCTCTCGGCCAAATCGCGCGAGCTGCATGAAGCCGAGAGTCATCTCTCGAACAAGCTGAACGAACTCAGCCAGGTCAACCGTACGCTTTCCGAGAAATCCATCGAGGCCGACAGCCAGCGCGTCGAGATCGTGGCGCTGGAGACCCAGTGCGACACGCTCAAGCACCGCGTCGTCGATTTGGAGCGCGACGTGGCGGCGACCGAGGAACGGCTCGCCGAGGAGCGCAGCGTCGTGGAGCGCACCGCGCGGACGCTCGCCGAAGAGCGCGAGAAAGTCGAGAGCCTCAATCGGCGGCTTGCCGACACCGAGCGGCTGGTGACCGAGGGCCGCACGGTCGCCGAAAATCTTTCGCGCAACGTCGCAAGCCTGGAAAGCGAGATCCGCCGCCAGACCGAGCTCGTCGCCGAGCGCGAGCGCGAGCTCACCGGCCTGCGCGCCGAGATCGCGAAGTATCGCGAGGAGACGCTGGCGTCGCGTCGCGACGCGGAAAGCGCCGCGCGCGCCTTCAATACGACGATCGAAACGCTGAAATCGGAAAAGTCCATGCTCGACGGTGCGCTTGCCCAGTTGCGCGAGGATCGGAACCGCCTGCAGCAGGAAGTCGCCGCCTACAAGCACCAGGCCGAGACCGC
Source organism: uncultured Alphaproteobacteria bacterium (assembly GCA_963772885.1). GTDB lineage: Bacteria > Pseudomonadota > Alphaproteobacteria > Rhizobiales > Xanthobacteraceae > JAHFPN01. Next base: position 21,721 of record CAVYZC010000007.1, read on the forward strand.
CTGGGCCTCGGAGCGGGTCGAGAACGCGCTGCTGCGCGAGCGCATCAACGACATCGCCGCCGAGGTGACGCGCATGACCGCGACGCTGGAGGGCCCCGGCTCCTCGATCAACCAGATTCTCGACAAGACCCCGGCCCCGGCCGCTCCTCGACAGAATGGCCCCGGCCGCGCGCCGATTCTGGCAGAGACCACTACCGGCGACCGGCGGCGCCCGCCTGTCGCTCGCCGACCGCATCCGCGCGCTGCAGAGCCGCTCCGGCCGCGGCTGACCATAGCGCTCAATCCACGTGAATTCGGCAATTTAGGAAACAGCGGGCTCGCATGACCGCGCATCCGCACTGGCAGCCGCGCATCGAGGACGAAGCGCTCCTGCGCGGACGCGGGCGTTTCATGGACGACGCTCCCCTGCCCGGCCAATGCATCGGCGTGTTCGTGCGCTCGCCGCATGCGCACGCGCGCATCCGCAAGCTCGATACCGGCGCGGCGCGTAGCATGCCCGGCGTGCTCGCGGTGCTCACCGCCGCGGACATGGACAAGGCCGGCGTCGGCAACGTGTCGCGCTGTCCGCCGCTCCCCGGCAAGGGCGGCAAACCGCTCCACGTCCCGTTCCGGCCGGCACTCGCGGGCGAACGGGTGATGCATGTCGGCCAGGCCGTGGCGCTCGTGGTGGCGGAGACCCTGCTCGCAGGGTTGGATGCGGCCGAGCGGGTCGTGATTGATTATGAAGAGCTTGCCGCGGCCGTGGATATGCGTGCAGCGATGGCGCCCGGCGCGCCGCAGCTCTGGCCGGAGGCTCCCGGTAACATCGCCGTGGACTGGCCGGGCTTCAAGGAAGACGAGGCCAATGCGCGCGAGGTCGAGCGCATCATCGCGTCGGCGCCGCACGTGGCGCGCATCGGCGTGACCAACCAGCGCGTCGCGATCGCCAGCATGGAGCCGCGCGGCGCGACCGCGAGCTATGACAAGGCCACCGACTCCTATCTGCTGCGCTCCTGCTCGCAGGGCGCGGGCACCCAGCACGCACAGATGATCGAGGTGATGGGCTGGAGCGGCGAGAAGCTGCGGCTGATCACCGAGGACGTAGGCGGCGCGTTCGGCATGAAGACGCCGGCCTATCCGGAATATCCGGCGCTGCTGGTCGCCGCGCGCACGGTCGGCCGACCGGTGCACTGGATGTCGACGCGCGCGGAGGCGTTCCAGAGCGACAATCAGGCGCGCGATACCTTCACCGAAGCCGAGCTCGCGCTCGACCAAGAGGGCCGTATCCTGGCGCTTCGCGCCAAACACGTCGCCAGCGTAGGCGCGTTGCTGACCGCGGTCGGCGCGCAAATCTCGACCATGAGCTTCGCCCGTTGCCTGCCGACGGTCTATGCGATTCCGAAGATCGCCGTGGAAGCGGTCTGCGTCTTCACCAACACGGTGTCGGTCGGACCCTATCGCGGCGCCGGACGGCCCGAAGCGAACTACATGATGGAGCGGCTGATCGACGAGGCCGCGCGCGTCACCGGCCTCGACCGCGCGAGCATTCGGCGGAAGAATTTCATTCCCGCTTCGGCCATGCCCTACAAGACCGCGGTCGGGACGACCTTCGACAGCGGCGAATTCGAGACCATCCTCGACAAGGCGCTGAAGCTCTCCAGCTTCGCCAAGTTCGAGCAACGCCGGAAGCAGGCAGCCCAGCGCGGCAAGCTGCGCGGCATCGGCATTTCGTGTTTCCTCGAGCATTCCGGCGCGCAACCAAAGGAAAGCGCCGCCATCGCCTTCCCCGGCGGCGAGGCGCTGACGGTCGCGCTCGGCATGCAATCGACCGGACAGGGCCATGCCACGGTGTTCTCGCGCCTGCTCGCGGAAAAGCTCGGAATCGGTCCGGACCAGGTGCGCGTGCTGCAGGGCGACAGCCGCTTCAATCTCGCGGGCTATGCCTCGGTCGGCTCGCGCTCGGCGATGACCGCGGGCACCGCCATCGTGCGAACCTCCGAGGCCATGCTCGCCAAGGGCCGGGCCGCCGCGGCGCATCTGCTCGAAGTGGCGGAAGCCGACATCGAATACCGCAACGGCTCGTTCGAAGTAAAAGGCACCGACCGCCGGCTTTCGCTCTTTGAAGTGGCCGAGCGGGCCAAGCAACTGGCCGCGCGCGGCGAGATCAAGGAGACGCTCGATACGAAGCTCACGACCGATATTCCCACGACCTACCCGAACGGCTGTCACATCGCCGAGGTCGAGATCGATCCGGAAACGGGCGTCGTCGAGATCGTCGCCTATTCGGCGGTGGACGATTGCGGCACCGTGCTCGATCACGTCATCGTCGAAGCGCAAGTGCAAGGAGGCGTGGCGCAGGGCGTCGGCCAGGCGCTGATGGAGAACTTCGTCTATGAGGCCGACTCGGGTCAGGTGCAGAGCGGCAGCTTCATGGACTACGCCATGCCGCGCGCCGACAACGTGCCGAACGTGAACGGCGAAGAGCATAAGGTGCCGACCAAGACCAATCCCTTGGGCGTCAAGGGCGTTGGCGAGGCCGGAACCACCGCCTCGCTCGCCGCTGTCATGAACGCGATCGCCGATGCGATCCCCGGCGCGGGCGCCAAGCTCGACATGCCGGCGACGCCGGAGAAAATCTGGCGTGCGTGCCAAGAAGCTCGCCGTCATCCTGAGGTGACCGCGAAGCGGCCCTCGAAGGATGGCGGCGCCGTCAAGCGAGCGCAGGCCCGCAAAAAATAATGCCATCATCCTTCGAGGCTCGCCCTCCGGGCGAGCACCTCAGGATGATGAGATTTTTGCCTTCAACTGCTCCGCCATCCAGTCGGCGGTCTGCGTGCGCCAGCGATAGGTGCGGTTGTTGGCGACGTGATTGCCGTCTTCGATGATGAGCAGCTTCACCGCGCCCTTGGCCTCGCGCGCGAGGCGCTCGGCGTGCTGCCAGGGAATGATGCGATCGAGCTTGCCGGTCATGATGAAAAGCGGACAGGCAATGCGTTCCGCGACCCCCTTCAGGGAGAGTGTCGCCGCGTGCCGCTTCGCCTCTTCCATCGTCTTGCAACGGCTGCGCACGCGGAAGGCTTCTTTCGTGAGTTCCGGCAAACCCTCCCAGGCCTCGGCCCAGTCATAGGGCCCGGCGAGCGCGATGCAGGCCTTCACGCGCTTCTCGAACGCCGCCGCGCGCGGCGCGTAGTAGCCGCCCAGGCTCACGCCCCAGAGACCGATGCGCGAGGCATCCAAGTCGCGCCGCGTCTCGACGAAATCGACGACCGCCTTCACCGCCACCTCGTAGTCGCCGCGGATCGGGAAGTCGTATTCGGCTTCGCCCTGGCCGGGCCCGTCGAACACCAGCGTCGCGACGCCGCGCGCGAGGAACGGCTCCTCGTAGGCGGCGGTTTCCTCCTTCGCGGAGTCGAGCCCGCACGCCATGACCAGCACGGGTGGCCGCGCGAGGCCCAGGGGCCGCCGCAGGATCCCGTATAAGTGCTTGCCCAGATAGGGAATTTCGACGCGCTCGCCGGGCGGCACGAGAAGCGGCAGCGCGAGCTGACGGCACTCGACCGCCTTCATGTGCGCCGCTTTCATCTGCGCGAGATCGTGCACGAAGACGAACTTGGCGAAGTGAAAATAGACGCCGGCGCGCTGTAGATGCTCGCCGGCGCTGAGAAAGTGTTTCTGCGCGAGCGTTTCGCGGCCGATCGCCTCATGGATTGCCGCGCGCGCGGACCAGGCCCTACACCAATCGTCCCACGTCGCGATCCCGGCTGTAACTTCTTCGAAGTCGGTGAGCGCGACGCCGTTCGACACAAAGCGCGGGGCCCAATGGGCGATCGCCGAACGCACACGCGCGTCCTGCGGCTGCTCCTGCGCGCGGGCCCCGTTCAATCGCGGGCCTCGTCGCGCCTATACCACGGCAACAGCCTGGCCGTCGCCTTGGCGAGAACGAACTCGAACAGGACGCCGGTGACGGCGAGCATGGCCACCGCCACGAACGCTTCGTTGTGGTGAAACGCGCGCGTATTGAACAGGATGTAGAAGCCGATGCCGGGAAGCGCCGCGAAGAATTCGGCCACCACCGCGCCGATCAGCGCGCGGCCCGCCGCGAGCCGCAGGCCCGCCAGCAGATAGGGCACGGAAGCCGGCAGGATCACGTCGAACAGGCGCGACCAGCCGGAGCCGCGGAACGAGCGGGAGACTTCGACATATTCCAGCGGCACGGCGCGCGCGCCGTCGGACACGTTCACGATGATGGCGAAGATCGCGGCGAACACCACGGTCGCGAGCCGCGCGTCGCCGGTATAGCCGAGCCAGAGCGTGAGCAGCGGCAGGATCGCAACCATCGGCATGGCGAACAGGCCGTTGACGTAGAGCGAAAGCAATCGCTCCACGACCGGGATGCGGCCGATCGCGAGGCCGAGCGCCGTGCCGACCACGACCGCGATCAGGAGCCCCTGCACCACGGAGCCCATGGTCTGGCCGAAGGCCTCCCACAGCGCCGGGTTGGTGATGGTGTCGGGGAACACGGCGACGATGCGGCTCGGCCGCGCCACGAAGTTCGGTCCCCAGAGCCGCACGGCGATTTCCCAAACCAGCAGGATGGCGACGCCGGCAAGGATGCGCACCAGCATCTCGATGCTGATCCAGGAGCGCCAGCGGCTCACGGCAGCAGGAGTGAGCGCGACGTCGGTCATCGCGCGAGACCCCGCCAGGCGGCAAAGCGGTTCTCAAGCGTGCGGCCGATCCCCATCAGCACGACGCCGAGCACGGTGATCACGATGATCGCGGCATAGAGGCCGGGCACGTCGAAATCCTGGCCGCTGCGCACGATCAGCAAGCCGATCCCGGTGCCGGAGAGGAAGAATTCACCGGCGACGAGACCCACCAGCGCGCGGCCGATGGCCTGGCGCACGCCGGTCATGGCGAAGGGCAAGGTGTAGGGGATCAGCACGTCGCGCCAGATCTCCCATTCGTTCGAGCGGAACGAGCGGGCGACCTCGAGCAGCTCGGGCTTCAGGCTGCGCGCGCCTTCGACGGTGTTGTAGAGCACCGAGAAGACCGCGAACAGAAACACCACCACGGCCTTGGCGGAAAAGCCGAAGCCCATCATCGACAGGATGAAGGGGATCAGCGCCACCATGGGCGTGGCGTAGAGCAGCATGATGTAGTTCTCGAGCGCGATGCGCAGCAGCCGCACGCGCGCGAGCAGCAGCCCGATGCCGAGGCCGACGACGATCGCGGCGATCAGCCCGGTGAAATAGACCAGCATCGAGCTCGCCAGCGCGTCGCCGAGCACGCCGCTGATCGTCATCTCGTAGAGGCGAGCGGCGGTGCGGGTGAACGACGGAAGGAAGACCGGCTTGGTGAAGACGGCGCCGAGCTGCCAGATCGCAATGCCGAGCCCCAGCGAGAGGGCATAGGTGGCGTAACGCTGCAACGCCTGCGCCGCCGGGCCCATTGGCTTATCCGCCGTTCAGCCGGAGCGCGGCCTCAGTTGGTCTTCGCGTCCACCATCTTCTTCGCCTCGTCAAACAGCGAGGTATTGGCGAAGCGCGAATAGGCCACCGGCGTGGCATCCGGGCGGATGCCGCCGACGCGCTTCTGCGCCTCGATGATCACCTGGATATTCTGCGGCGAAAGGCCGGCGGTGTCCTTGGGCCAGAAGCCCATCTTGACGTATTCCTGCACGGCCCAGCGGGCTTCCTCGGGCGTGCGGGTGGTCGGCGCGGCGGCGAGCGCCACGCGATCGAGATTCTTGGGGTCGCGCATGAAGCGCTCGGCCTCGATCAATCCCGCCAACACGCGCACCAGCGTGTCGCAATTCTGCGCCACGCGCTTCTGGGTGGTGGCGATCGCCATATAGTGGTTGGTCTTGAACACGTCGTTGATGTCGACGACGACGGTTACCTTTTTCTTCAACTCGCGCTCGATCACCGGCACGTCGTCGATATGCAGCACGCCGATAGTGAGCTGGCCGGAGATCATCGCGGCGTGCACATTGGTGCTGAGCGCCACCTGCTGCATGTCCTCGGCCTTGAGGTTGCATTGACGCAGCATCTGGGTGAGCGCGATCGAGCGCGCGCCGCCGAAGGAGTCGACGCCGACCGGCAGGCCCTTCATCTGCTCGCATTTGTTCTTGGTCGGATCCATGGAGCCAATCAGCCAGTCCGGCCGCTCGTGGCCATAGATGGCGACGATGTCGACGTCCGGATTATTGGAGATCATGTTGACGATCAGCGGCGAGGGCGAAAGCGAAAGCTCGATGCTGTCCGAGGCCAGCGCGCGCGCAGCGGCGGCGCCGCTATCGAACGGGCGCAGCACGACATTGACGCCGTATTTCTCGAAGAACTTCTCCTGCTGCGCCACATAGGCCTGCACGGTGACGAACACCGGTGGAATGCCGGGCAAGCCGAGCGTCAGCGTCGGGCGCTGCTGCGGCATTGCTGGGCCGGCAAGGCCGCCGAGCGCGGCGGTCAGCGCAAGCCCGGCCAAGATGGTGCGGCGAGAATGTTTCATCATGTCCTCCCGTTCGTTGCTATCGTTCCTCGATACAAGCTTAGCATTGTAGGCGGCTCAGCGCTGCAACACGAGTTCCGCCGCGCGCGCTTCATCCATCAGCGTCGACCAGACGTGCTCCCGCAGCGCGGCAAAGTTGGGGTGGGAAAGGGTCGCCCGGTTGCGCGGAAACGGCAGGTCCACAGCGACGGTCTCGAACACGCTGGCGGGCCGGCCCTTAAGCACCACCACCCGGTGACCCATCAGCACCGCTTCTTCAATGGAATGAGTGACGAACACCATGCTGGTCGGGCGCATATGCCAGATGCGCAGCAGTTCGAACTGGAGAATTTCGCGGGTCTGCGCGTCCACGGCGGCGAACGGCTCGTCCATCAGCAAGACGCGCGGCTCGATGGCGAGCGCGCGCGCCAGCCCGCAGCGCTGCTGCATGCCGCCGGAGAGCTGATAGGGGTACGCGCTCTCGAAGCCGGCGAGGCCCACGAGCTTGATGAAGCGGGGCACGCGCTCTTCGATCTCGGCCTTCGAAACGCCCGCGAGTCTCAAGCCATAGGCGACGTTGGCGAACACCGTCTTCCACGGAAACAGGCCGAAGTGCTGGAACACCATGGCGATGCCGGGCAACGGCGCCGTGACCCGCTCGCCTTCGATGTCGATGGCGCCGCGCGAAGGAGCGATCAGACCGTCGATGCAGCGCAAGAGCGTAGTCTTGCCGCAGCCCGAGGCGCCGACAATGGCGACGATCTCGCGGTCGCCGACTTCGAGATCGATGTCGCGGAAGACTTCAAGCGCGCCGTAATGCTTGCCGAGACCCTCGACGCGGATGCGCGGCTTGGTGCCCGCCTTTGCGATTGTCGAGGTCGGCGCCGTCACGTTCACATTGTGCTCCGCGGTTGACCGGCCATGTTGGCGTAAGGCTGAAGGCGGATCAACGGCTGGCGGCGGCTCAGCGGTAGAGCGCCTTCATGGCGCCCTCGGGATAACGAAGGCCGGAGGCGGCGCCGGGCGGGATGGCCGCGGAAATGCGCGCGACTTCCTGCGGCGAAAGCTTCACATCGAGCGCGCCGAGATTCTCCTCGACCCGTTCCTTGCGCTTGGTGCCGGGAATCGGGACCACGTCGGGGCCCTGCGCCAACAGCCAGGCGAGCACGAGTTGGGCCGGCGTGCAGCCCTTTTCTTTGGCGATGGCTTCAACGCGTTTGGCGAGCTCGCGGTTCCTGGCGAAATGCTCGCCCTGGAAGCGCGGATGATCGGCGCGGCGGTCGCTTTTCACGTCGTCGGCGCTGGTGAGCGTGCCGGTGAGGAAACTGCGGCCAAGCGGCGCATAGGCAACGAAGGAAATGCCGAGCTCGCGCGTCACCGCGCGCGTTTCTTCCGCTTCGACGCGATAGAGCACGGAATATTCGGTCTGCACCGCTGCGATCGGATGCACCTTATGGGCGCGGCGGATCGTGTCCGGGTGCGCCTCGGACATGCCCAGCGCGCGGACCTTGCCCTCCTGCACGAGCTTGGCCATGGCGCCGACCGTGTCCTCGATCGGCACCTTGGTATCGACGCGGTGCTGGTAATAGAGATCGATGGTTTCGACGCCGAGCCGCTTCAGGCTCGCCGCGCAGGCCTGGCGCACGTATTCGGGACTGCCAGCGACGCCCTTGGGGCCGAGATTGCCGAACTTGGTGGCAAGCACCACCTCGCCGCGGCGGCCCTTGACGGCGCGGCCGACCAGCTCCTCGTTGTGGCCGTTGCCATAGGCGTCGGCGCTGTCGAGGAAATTGATGCCGCGGTCGAGCGCGTATTGGATCGTGGCGGTCGAGGCCGCGTCATCGCTCGTGCCATAGACGCCCGACATCGACATGCAGCCTAGCCCGATCGCGGACACCTTGATCCCGCTCTTGCCCAGCGTCCGCAGCTCAACGGCTTTGCGCTCGACCATGGTCTTCACTCCTCGTGCATTCTTTCCGTTCGCCTACGACTAGGGGCCGGTCATTCCAGATGCAAGCCCGCCCCTCAGCGCACGTTCTGCAACGGCAGGAGCGGGCCGCCGACGATGGCGATGTTGGACAGGAAGCCGTTCTGCATGCCGATCCGCTTCATCGGATCGTCCATCTGCCAGAAGCGCAGGAGCAGCGCGGTCGCCAGCACCGTGAACGCGATCAGGCACAGCACGCCGATGGCCGGGTGCCAGTTGAGCAGCAGCAGCGCGCAGCCGACGAATTCGAGCACGATCCCGGCCCCCAGAAGGCGGCCGCAGGCATCGGCGTGCCGGCCAGCGTCAGGCGCTTGATGTGATCCTCGATGTGGAATTTCGAGAGATTGCGGATGCCGACGATCAGGAAGAACGCGACAATCAGCAGGCGCCCAGCGCTATCGAGCCGGGACGCATCGTTGACATAGAGGCCCTGCATGTTCCCCCCCCTCCCCGTCTCGGTTTTTTGATCGGCGGCCCGCCCGCGATCAGGCGCTCTTCCCGGATCCCGCCTTCGACTTCGCCCAGTAATCGGCCGCGGCCTTCTTGGCGGCCAGCGCTTTGGCGTCCTCGAAGCCCGGCGCCATGGAAGCGGCGGTTCCGGCCATCACCTCGTGATGGTCGATGTTCAAGAGCCGGAGCCAGCTCTGCTGGCCGAGCGTCAGGCCGATCATGCAACCGAGCTCGACGAGCTCGGGCTCGCTGAAGTGCTTGTGCAGGCGATCCCAGAACGCGTCGTCGGTGTCGAGATGCCAGGCGATCGCCTCGGCATAGGCGAGCGCGGCCTTCTGCCGCTCGTTGAAACGGGTGGATTTCTCGAAGTTCAGCAGATCGAACACCTGATCCTCGATGACGGCGCCGGTCTTGGCCGCCTTCACCGAGCGCTGGTTGCCGCAATACTCGCACTGCACCGAGCGCGAGATATAGAGACGGCACAGCTCCTTGATGGAATGATCGAGCACGCCGTTCCTGAAAATATCGCGCCAGGAATTGGCGAAAAACCAGAAGCAGGCCGGCACGTGCGCGCGCACCGCCGAGCTTTCCGGCCGCGGCGTGCCCTCGCGCTGGCAGCGCTCCATCTCTTTGCGCATCTCCGCGTCCATTTTTTCCAGCGGGATGTAGCTGATGCGTTGCTTGGCCATGAGGTTCCTCGTTTCGGCTTTCACTCGGCGGCGACCGAGGGCGTTGGCCGGCGGAGGCTCAGGAGGCGATTTCGCCGCGCCTCAAGCGCATCCGGGGGACGGTCCGGTAATTGGCGCTCCCTACGGGAATCGAACCCGTGTTTTCGCCGTGAGAGGGCGACGTCCTAGGCCGCTAGACGAAGGGAGCGTTGCCTTTCTCTTAGCCGTGAAGGCCGGAGCCATCAAGCCCGCGCAGACCGGCGGATAACGGGGAGCGGTATTGTTGCCGCCGCGTTCGCTACCCCGTAGAATCGCGCTACCGGGCGCGAGATTCTTGCTCGTTGGGAGGCACCATGGCCAGACGTCGGACCGTAATGCGCAGCTCGAAGGGCAAAAAGCTTTATGCCGTTCGCGACAAGAAGGGCAAGTTCAAGGACATCCAGACCTACAAGCGCGCGCACGGCGCGGACATCAAGCGCAAGGCAAAAGTAGAAAAGCGCAAGAAACGGCGGAAGAAGAAGTAACAACGCAAATCACAGTTTCGTTTCGGCCCTGCCGGGTGACGCCCGCAGGGCCGAACGCATTTTCAGACCCGGATCAGCACGACGCCGACGACGATGAGCGCCGCCGCGGCCCAGCGCCAGCGGCCAGCCCGCTCGTGCAGCAGGAAGACCGCGATCAGCATGGCGAACAGCACGCTGGTCTCGCGCAGCGCCACCACCAGCGCGAGCGGCGCCTGGGTGAAGGCCCAGACCACGATCCAGTAGCCGCCGAGCGAAAGCGAGCCCGCGAGCAAGCCCTCGCGCCAAGCCGGGACCAGCATGGTGATCGACCGGCGTCCGCGGATGGCAAAGCCGTAGCCCAGCATGATCAGCCCGTCGAATACGAACATCCACAACACGAAACCCGACGCGGTCAACGCGAGCCGGGCGCCGACGCCGTCGACCAGCGAATAGCCGGCGATGAAGATCGAAGTGATCAAGGCGTAGACCAGCGCCTTGGCGGGAAGCCGGTCCAGACCGTTGCCGCCCTTTATCGACATCACCGCGCCGCCGAGGCCGATGACGAGGATCGCTAGCGCTCTGGTGACGGTCATGGCTTCCCCGAGCGCCACAGCGCCGACGATCGCGACAATCATGGGTGCCACGCCGCGGGCCAACGGATAGACTTGGCTGAGATCGCCGTGCTCGTAGGCGCGGATCAGGAACAGCTTGTAGCCGGTGTGCAGCAGCGCCGAAGCGGCGAGCCAGGGCCAGGCCTGCGCCGCGGGAGCCGGAAAGAACGACAGCAGCACAAGCGCCACCGCGCTTTGAACGAACGATAGAAGAAGGACCGACGAGGTGCGGTCGAGCCCGACCTTGACCACCGCGTTCCAACCCGCGTGCATCACGGCGGCGGCCAGCACTGCGACGAAGACGATCAGGTCCATGCGTCGATACGCTCTTGCCGTTCTTTCATTCGTTACCCTCCCCCTCACCCTCGGAAGCGCTCACTACCGTTCGCGCTTCCTCTTCCCTCTCCCCCTCCCGCAATTGCGGGAGGGGGAGAGGGAAGAGGACCGAAGGCCCGACCGGGTGAGGGGGAGGGTCCAATTCACAGGTTCAGTCAGAATCAAGGTTGCAAGCTTAGCGCGCGACGATCGGCTGCGCCTCGAGCACCGGCGGGCGCACCGGGCAGCCCTCGAACACGGTGCCCTCCTCGAACCAGGATTTCGGCGCCGGATGGCCCCAGAACGTCTGACGTTGCGGGTCGCGCAGCGTCCAGCGCACCGGCTCGTTGTCGTGGTCGACGGTGAGGTAGTCGCTAGTGAACATCTCGACCCGATGGCCGTCGGGATCGCGCACGTAGAGGAAGAAAGCGTTGGAAATGCCGTGCCGCCCGGGCCCGCGCTCCATGTTCTGCACATAGCCGGTCGCAGCCATCACGTCGCAGATATGCAGGATGTCGAGCGAGGTCGCCGTCCACATGCCGACATGATGCAGGCGCGGGCCGGCGCCGTTGGTGAAAGCGATATCGTGCACATTGCCCTTGCGCTGCATCCACACCGCCCAGAATTGCGGCGGCACGTCCTCGGTGTCGGTGTATTCGGTGAGGCGGAAGCCGAGATCGTTATAAAATTCGAAGCTCGATTGCACGTCGTCGGTGAAGCAATTGAGGTGATCGATGCGCTGGATGCGCGCGCCGCGGTGCAAGCCGTATTTGCGGATGGCGCTCTTGTCGCGCCACATGGTGGCGTAGAGCTCGAGCGGCATGCCACGCGCGTCGCGCGCGAGCAACGTGCGGCCCTGGTGCGGCCGCTGCACCATTTTCGCAGCCAGGCCCTTGGCCGCGAACCATTTGGCGGCCTTGTCGAGGTCCTCTTCGTCGCCCACCTTGTAGCCGAGCGCATAACAGAGCGGTTCGCCGGTCTCGCGCAGCACGATGGAGTGATGATTACGCTCCTCGATGCCGCGCAGATAGAGCGTGTCCTTGGTCGCCTCGGTCACCAGCATGCCGAGACAGTCGACATAGAACGCGCGCGAGGCGGCAAGGTCGCTGACGCCGAGCACCACGTGGCTCGAGCGCAGGATGTTGAAGGGCGGATTGAAGACGGGCGGCTTGAGGGGCATGGGTTGCTATCCTGTACTCGTCATTCCGGTCGCGCGCGTAAGCGCGCGGGCCGGAATCCATAACCATTGTCCACGCGTCTCTTTCGCGATCGTGAATATGGATTCCGGGCTCGCCACGCCTTCGCCCTTCGGGCTACGGCGGGCGCCCCGGAATGACGGGGGATAAGTTTTCATCATGAGCCGATCTTTTGAATTTTGTGGTCCGAGAGCGCGACCGCGATGTTCTTGGTTTCCATGTAGAAATCGAAGCTGTAGTCGCCGCCATCGCGGCCGATGCCCGACGCTTTCACTCCGCCGAACGGCGCCGGCAGGTGGCGCACGTTCTCGGAATTGATCCACACCATGCCGGCCTCGACCGCTTGCGCCATGCGGTGCGCGCGGCCGATGTCGCGGGTCCAAATGTAAGCCGTCAGGCCGTAGCGCACATCGTTGGCGAGCTTGAGCGCTTCGGCCTCGTCCTTGAACGGGATGGTGGTGAGCGCCGGGCCGAAAATCTCTTCCTGCGCGATGCGCATGTCGTTGCGGGCGTCGGCGAACAGCACCGGCTGCGCGTAATAGCCGGCGGCCGGCTTCTCGCTGCCGCCCTCGAACACCCTGGCACCTTCCTTCTTCGCCAGCGCCACGTAGCTCATCACCTTCTCGAGATGATCGGCATGGATCAGCGGCCCGATCTCGGTCGCCGGATCGAGCGGATGACCGAGCTTGATCTTCTTGATGCGCTCGGACATGCGCTTGACGAACTCGTCATAAATTCCGGCCTGCACCAGTGCCCGGCTCGAGGAGGTGCAGCGCTCGCCGTTGAGCGAATAGATCATGAACAGCGCGCCATCGACGGCGCGGTCGAGATCGGCGTCGTCGAAGATGATGACCGGGTTTTTCCCGCCGAGCTCGAAATGCACGCGCTTCAACGTCGGCGCGCCCTGCGCCATGATGAGCGAGCCGGTCGAGGACTCGCCGACGAAGCCGATGGCCTTGATCGCCGGATGCTCGGTGAGCGCTTTCCCCGCCTCCTCGCCGAGCCCGTGCACCAGATTGAGCACGCCCGGCGGCAGGACTTCGCCGGCGATTTCCGACAGCAACATCGCCGTGAGCGGGCTCCATTCGGCGGGCTTGTGCACGACCGTGCAGCCGGCGGCGAGCGCCGGCGCGATCTTCCAGGTCGAGAGCATGAACGGCGTGTTCCAGGGCGTGATCACGCCCACGGGGCCTATCGGCTGGCGGATCGTGTAGTTGAGCTGGCCCTCGGCCGGCAGCGACAGGCCGTCTTGCGCGCCCGGCGCGCGGTCGGCGAAGAAGCGGAAATTATCGGCCGCGCGCAGCGCCGCCTTGCTCATGTAGCGGAGCGGCTGGCCGGTATCCATGCATTCGATGAGGGCGATCTCGTCGGCGCGGGCGACGATCTTGTCGGCGATCTTGTGCAGCAGCGCCTTGCGCGCCTCGCCGCTGGTCTTGCTCCAGGCCGGGAAGGCGCGCGCCGCGGCCTTGGCGGCGCGGTCGATGTCGGCGGCCTGGCCGCGGGTGATTTTCGCCAGCACGCGGCCGTCGACCGGCGAAAGGTCGTCGAAGGTCTCGCCCGAGCCGGCGTCGGCCTTGCCGTCGATCCAGTGCGGCACCGGGCCGGACTTGAAGCGCGCGAGATAGGCCCCGGCGCGCTGCTGGTTGTCGATGAAGGGCTTGGTCATGAGGGCAATCTAGCAAATACGAACAGGCGGCGCGCCGGGACATATTTTCCCCTCTCACCTTGTGGGAGAGGGTAGTTCCGAGCGAAGCGAGGAACCGGGTGAGGGGGCGTGTAAGTCAGCGTGAAACATCGAAGCCCCCTCACCCGGCTCCACCCGCCATCGCGGGTGTCGCCGACCTCTCCCCGCGCGCGGGGAGAGGTGAAGGGGGGACGGCGCTAGGCCACCTTCACCAATAACTTCCCGAAATTCTTGCCCTTGAGCAGACCGAGAAACGCCTCGGGCGCCTTTTCGAGCCCCTGCACCACGTCCTCGCGGTATTTGATCTTGCCGGCGCCGACCCAGCCGGGCATGTCGCGGAAAAACTCGCCCATCTTGGGGAAGAAGTCCGTGACGATGAAGCCGCGCAGCGTAAGGCGCTTGCTCAGTACCGAGCGCATGAGCAGCGGCGTGCGGTCCGGCCCGGACGGCAGCGCCGTGTCGTTGTAGTGGGCGATCAGGCCGCAGACCGGCACGCGCGCGAAATCGTTGAACAGCGGCAGCACCGCCGCCCAGGTGGCGCCGCCGACGTTCTCGAAATAGACGTCGACGCCCTTGGGGCAAGCGGCGGCGAGCCGCGCGGGCAAATCGGCGACGCGGTGATCGACGCATTCGTCGAAGCCGAGCTCGCTCTTCACGTAGCGGCATTTCTCCGCGCCGCCGGCGACGCCGACGACGCGGCAGCCCTTGAGCTTGGCGATCTGACCCACCACGGCGCCCACGGCGCCGGAGGCCGCGGATACCACCACGGTCTCGCCGGTCTTGGGCTTGCCGATTTCAAGCAGCCCAAAATAGGCGGTCATGCCCGGCATGCCGAGTACGCCGAGCGCGGTCGAAACCGGCGCCAGCTTGGGGTCGAGCTTCATCAACATGGCGCCATTGGAGATGGCGTAGTCCTGCCAGCCGGCAAACGAAGAAACGATGTCGCCCTGCTTGAAGTCCTTGTGCTTCGATTCGACGACCTCGCTCACGGTGCCGCCGACCATGACCTCGCCGACCTCGACGGGCTTGGCGTAGGATTTCGCCGCGCTCATGCGCCCGCGCATATAGGGGTCGAGCGACAGCCACAGCGTGCGCAACAGCAGCTCGCCGTCCTTGGGCGCGGGCGCCTCGCTCTCGGCCAGCCGGAAGTCGGTGGGCTTCGGCTCGCCTTCCGGACGGGAAGCGAGTTGGATCTGGCGGTTCTTCATGGCCAACCTCTACTCTCAACGGGAAAGCGGACGCGCCGGTTCAGCCTTGCCGGAACGCGCGCGCAGCGTCCACGGCCTTCTTGCGGACCGCCACCTGCCAGCCGGCGAACAGCGGCTCGAATTCCCCCCGGTGCACCTCGAGAAAACGATCGATCGCGGCGCGCGGATCGCCGAGCGGGTTGGCGTATTCCGACCACAGGTAGTCGTCCCAGATCAGAACGCCGCCCGGCTTCAGCATGGCCCAGGCGTAGAACGTGTCCACGTAAATGTCGTCGGAGAAGTGACTGCCGTCGATGAAGGCCGCGTCGAACTGCGAACCGGCGGCACGCAAGCGCGGCAGGTGATCGTAGGAATAGCCCTTGTGCTTCTTGATGCGCGCGGAAAACGCCGCCGTATTGCGGTTGAATACGCCTTCGGTGCGCGAGGCGGCGGGGACGAACTTGTGCTCATCGCTGCCGGCGAAGGTGTCGATGGTGTCGATCCGTGCTTTGGGGAAGAACGTCGCAAAAAACACCGTGGAGCGGCCCTCATAGGCGCCGATCTCGAGCACCGAGCGCACCCGGTTGCGCGCGTCGCCGTACACGATCTCGCACAGCTCGCGCAGCGAGCTGCTCCAGTGCTCGCTGAATTCGCCCTTGGCGTCGATATCGGCCACGCCCGGCCGGGCGTGCACCTTGGCGTGCATCGGATCGAGCAGCTCCTGCGTGCGCTTTGCCACCGGCCGCAGCACCGGATGGAAACGTGCCTCGATTTCGGCAGGCGTCATGGGCGGCGGAATCCTTAAGGAGCGGGCGCGAACTGCAGGCGCCCGCGCGGCTCGAGCGTGGAAAGATCATAGAACCGCACCTCGATCGCGCCAGCTAGCTCGATGGTGACGGCGAGCTTGCCGTCGGCGACCGCGGTCGAAAGCACTCGCGCGCCCTTGGGAAGCGCGACGATCGCATCCGGGACCGGCCTACCCCTATCCGTGGCCGCGAAAAGGCGGTAGCCGATCACGCCGAGCACGAGCAGGACCCCGAGCATCATGATGAGGCTCGATCCGAGCGCGAGCCGGCGCACCTTCTGCACGATCCGCTCTTGCGCGGGGTCGAGCGGGGTCTCGTCGGGGTCGGGAGATTTCATCGTCGGATGGATACCGGAGGAAAGCGCGAAATTCTCGTCGCCGGGGCGGCGGATCGGGGCCAGCGGCTCGACCGTCTGTTGGCGGCGCGGCTTCCGGCGCTGAGCCGCACGCGTCTGAAGCGCCTGATCCTGGAGGGCCGGGTACGCCTGGGCGAAAAGACGATAGGGGACCCCGGATTGAGGGTCAAACCGGGCGATCGCATCGAAGTAAACGTGCCGCCGCCGGAGCCGGCCAAGCCGAAAGGGGAAGCGATCCCACTGCAGGTCGTCTACGAGGACGGCGAGCTGATCGTGATCGACAAGCCGGCCGGCCTCGTGGTGCATCCGGCCGCCGGCAACCGCACCGGTACGCTGGTCAACGCGCTGATCGCGCATTGCGGCGACACTCTCTCCGGCATCGGCGGCGAGAAGCGGCCGGGCATCGTGCACCGGCTCGACAAGGACACCAGCGGACTTCTGGTCGTCGCCAAGACCGACCGCGCGCACCGGGCGCTCGCCGCCCAGTTCGCCGATCACGGCCGCAGCGGTCCGCTCGAGCGCGCGTATCTCGCGCTGGTTTGGGGCGTGCCCTCGCCGGCGCGGGGCGAAATCGAAGCGCCGATCGGACGCGATCCGAAAGCGCGGGTGAAGATGGCGGTGCGGGCGGGCGGGCGGCGCGCGCTGACGCGCTATGCGGTGATCGAGACCTATCGCGGCAAGGGCGGCAAGCCGGTCGCCTCGCTGGTCGAGTGCCGGCTGGAGACCGGCCGCACCCACCAGATCCGCGTGCATCTGGCCAAGATCGGCCATCCGCTGCTCGGCGACGCGGTCTATGGCGCGGGCTTCCGCTCCAAGGAGACGGCGCTCTCGCCCGCCGCCCGCGAGGCGCTGAGCACGCTCGGCAGGCAGGCGCTGCACGCATACCGCCTCGGCTTTTCCCAGCCCGTGAGCGGGAAAACCCTGCGTTTCGAGAGCAAACTGCCGCGGGAGCTCGCGCGGCTCACGAAGGCGCTCAAGACCTTGTGATTAGCTGCCTTTTCACCGCCTTATCTCGTGCTATATAATTTGTGCAGTGCGGTCGGCTTAAGCGGCCGCACGCCCGGCCCGCCTGTCACAGGGGGCCGAGAACAGGAGGCCTGATGGCCCGCTCAATTGCCGCGCTTCCGGCCGTATCGGCCGAAGGCGGACTCTCCCGCTACCTCCAGGAAATCCGCAAGTTCCCGATGCTGGAGCCGCAGCAGGAATTCATGCTCGCCAAATCCTGGCGCGAACATGGCGACCGGGAGTCCGCGCACAAGCTCGTCACCTCGCATCTGCGGCTCGTGGCCAAGATCGCCATGGGTTATCGCGGCTATGGCTTGCCGATCGGGGAAATCATCTCCGAGGGCAATGTCGGGCTGATGCAGGCGGTGAAGCGTTTCGAGCCGGACAAGGGTTTCCGGCTCGCCACCTACGCCATGTGGTGGATCCGCGCCTCGATCCAGGAATACATCTTGCGCTCGTGGTCGCTGGTGAAGATGGGCACCACGGCGGCGCAGAAGCGGCTGTTCTTCAACCTGCGCAAGGCCAAGAGCCGCATTTCCGCGCTCGAGGAGGGCGACCTCAAGCCCGAACATCTCAAGCAGATCGCCGACCGGCTCAACGTCACCGAGAAGGAAGTGATCGACATGAATCGCCGGCTTTCCGGCGACGCGTCGCTCAACGCGCCGATCCGGGCCGACGCGGAGGCGGGCGAATGGCAGGACTGGCTGGTCGACGATCGCGCCAACCAGGAAACCACGCTGGCGGAAGGCGAGGAGCTCGACAATCGCCGCGATGCGCTCAAGTCGGCGCTTTCGGTGCTCAACGAGCGCGAACGGCGCATCTTCGAAGCGCGCCGGCTCGCCGAGGAGCCGGTCACGCTCGAACAGCTTGCCGTCGAGTTCGGCGTATCGCGCGAGCGCGTGCGCCAGATCGAAGTGCGCGCCTTCGAGAAAGTGCAGCAGGCGGTGATGTCGAAGATACGCGACATCGAAACGCCGAAGCAGATCCCGGCGGGCTGAGCGCGGCGACTTCCACCTATCCATGTCATTCCGGGACGGCGCTGGGCCCGGAATCCATAACCACAGTCGGCGGATATGGATTCCGGGCTCGCGGGCACCCAAGTCGGCTATAGCCGACTTGGGCATCATAAATTGCCGATCTCGGGTAAACCCGAGATCGGTGGCCCGCGCCCCGGAATGACGATGTAATTCTGACGCGCTCGATCGGAATAACGAGACGGACTACTGCTGCCAGCTGGCCAGCGCTTCGTTGATCGCGCGCTCGCCGGGCGTGCCCTTCTCGAACGCCAGCACCGCGCGCCGGCCGTTGTTGTAGACGAAGGGGATGTCGAACCAGGTCCGCTCGCGCAGGAACTGGATGTTCTGCTCGCGGTCCACGTCGACCGCGGACAGGCCGACCAGGAAAAAGCCCGGCGTCACCCGCACCACGAGCGCCGCGAGCGGCGCGCCTTGGGCCGTCTCGGAAGTCTTCAGCCGCACGCCCGGCATGTTGGCAACGCCGCCGAACGGGTCGTTCGGCGTATTGAACTGGATCTCGATCGTGTGGCTGGCCGGAAGATTGGGATCGGGATTGCGGCGGATCGTCATGACCGCCGATAGCCGCCGGTCCGGAACGTCGATGTCGACCCGGATACCGATTTCGGGCGGCCGGCCGGGTCCGGGGCTGAGTGTCTCGGTGCGCCAGACCGCGGTGCCGACGAAGGTCTGCACCTGCTGCTGTTGCTGCCCGGTTGTGGGATTCTCCTCGTAAAGCACCGCGCGCTGGCCGACCGGCGAAACGGTACCCGGACCGGGTGCCGGTCCGGGCGCCGGCGTCGTCTGCGGCCCGGCGGCGATCCGGTCGGAAACCTTGCCGTCGGTCGCCTGGCTAGGTGCCGTTCCGCCGCCGAAGAAGGCGAAGATGCGGTCCCGCTGAATGTAGCCAAGGCCGGCGGCGAGCACGATCAGGAGCGCTACCAGCCCTCCCACCAGGAGCTTGGCTTGGAGTGCGCGCCGCTCCCCGTCGCGGAGGAACCTGCCGGCGCCTGGCCGGAACGGACGCGGTCCTGGCGCCGGGGCGGCGGGCTCGGCGGGCTTCCCCGGCTTCGCATCGCCCGGCCGCGCCCCGCCGGCGGGCGCGCGGTCGAGATCGACAGGGGCGGAGGCTGCGACGCTTGCAGCTACAGCCGGCCTGGCCGCAGAATCGGCCGGAGCGCGGTCGCGCGACGGCATCGGGGGGCGCGGCGGAACCGCCGGGCGCGCCGTCAGCGGCGGACGCGAAGGCTCGCGCGGCGGAGGCGGAGTGCGCGCGGTCTGTCCCTCTTTCTGCGGGGCCTCGCCGTCGATCTTCTTGATCGCCTCTTCCAGCACGAGCCGCTCGCGCGTGATCTCGGCCTCGGCCAGCGGCGGCGTAACCCCGCGGAGCTGCTTCAGCAGGGCCTGGCGCGCGCGGTCATAGACCGCGAGCCGCGCTTCGCGCGTATTGCGCTCGAGGCCGGAAAGGGCGCGTGTCAACAGGGGGTAATAATCGGGCATCGGTGCTGCCGTCCGTTTCGCGAATCCGACGACTCACTCCTTTAAGATTGGAACGGATTTAGGACAAGAATCGTGTCTTCCCGCTCGGGGCTGGTGGAGAGGACCGCCACCGGGCAGCCGATCAATTCCTCGATTCGCCTGACATACTTTACCGCAGCCGCCGGGAGTTGTGCCCAGGAACGGGCGCCGTGGGTCGAGGCCTTCCAGCCCTCGATCCGTTCATAGACCGGCTCGAGCCGGGCCTGCGTGGTGGCGCTGGCCGGGAGATAATCGAGCGCCTTGCCGTCCAGGCGGTAGCCGACGCAGATCTCGATCGGATCCAGCCCATCGAGCACGTCGAGCTTGGTGAGGGCGATGCCGTCGATGCCGGCGGTGCGCACGCTCTGGCGCACGATCGCCGCATCGAACCAGCCGCAGCGGCGCGGACGGCCGGTGACGGTACCGAATTCCTTGCCGCGCTCGCCCAACAGCTTGCCGGTCGCATCCTTGAGCTCGGTC
The DNA here is from genome assembly GCA_963772885.1 of uncultured Alphaproteobacteria bacterium. Lineage (GTDB taxonomy): Bacteria > Pseudomonadota > Alphaproteobacteria > Rhizobiales > Xanthobacteraceae > JAHFPN01. Next base: position 41,967 of record CAVYZC010000007.1, read on the forward strand.
GGGAACGGCCCTTCGCCCACGCGGGTGGTATAGGCCTTGGTAATGCCGAGCACGTAATCGATGGCGCGCGGACCGAGGCCCGAGCCGATCGCGGCCTGGGCCGCGACGGTGTTGGAGGAGGTCACGAACGGATAGGTGCCGTGGTCGATATCGAGCAGCGCGCCCTGGGCGCCTTCGAACAGGATGCGCTCGCCGGCGCGGCGGCGCCCTTCGAGCAGCTCGGAGACGCGATCCATGAACGGCAGCACGCGCGGCGCGGCCGAGAGCAGCTCCTCGCGCATGGCCGCGACCGTCACTTCCGGAAGCCCGAAGCCGCGCCGCAGCGGATTGTGATGCGCCAGTAGCCGCCCGATCTTGCCGTCGAGCGCTTCGGGCTCGGAAAGATCGATCAGCCGGATCGCGCGGCGGCCGACCTTGTCTTCGTAGGCCGGGCCGATGCCGCGGCCGGTGGTGCCGATGCGCGTGCCCGAGCCGGAACTCTCGCGCACCTTGTCGAGCTCGCGATGCAGCGAGAGGATCAGCGGGGCGATGTCGGCGATGCGAAGATTGTTCGGCGAGACGGTAACGCCCTGCCCGGCCAGGCGATCGATCTCGGCGGCGAGCGCGTGCGGATCGATGACGACGCCGTTGCCGATGACCGAGAGCTTGCCCTGCCGCAGCACGCCCGAGGGCAACAGGCTCAGCTTGTAGGTCGCGCCGTCGATGACGAGGGTGTGGCCGGCATTGTGCCCGCCCTGGAAGCGGACCACCACGTCGGCCTGCTCGCTGAGCCAGTCGACGATCTTGCCTTTGCCTTCGTCGCCCCATTGCGAGCCGACGACTACGACGTTCGGCACCTAAGCGCTCCCTTGGGCACTCCCTTGAGCCTGGGACTCGAACGCACAAAGCCCCGGCACGAGCCGGGGCTGTGCGGTCATGGGTACCCAATCACGCCGGGCGAGGCAAGGCGCGAACGCGGCTGTTGAACAATGGCGTTTATGCAGGGTCGATCACCCGGCCTTGCATGGCTGACCCCTTGAAGTGGGCGCCCGGCTGGCCGATGTGTGTGAGCATGAATCAGCAAATGAGCCCCGCCAAGGCGAAAGCGCGGCATATTGCCCGCCGCGACCCAAGTCGGCCCGGTTACGTTGCGCGTGGCCGAGGCGGAACGTTCGATCGCCTGGTACCGCGACATGATCGGCCTGGAGCTGATCGAACGGAGCAAAGACCGCCTCGTGCTCGGCGCCGGCGGCAAGGCCTTCTTGTTTCTCGATGTGAAGCCCGGCATCGCGCCGCGGATCGAGGAAACGACCGGGCTCTATCATCTCGCCATCCTGGTGCCCGACCGCCCCACCCTCGCCGGCGTGCTCGCCCGCATCGCGGCGCGCGGCGTGCGGCTCGGCGCCTCGGACCATCTGGTCAGCGAAGCGCTTTATATCTGGGACCCGGACGGCAACGGCAACGAGGTCTATCGCGACCGACCGCGCGAGGAATGGAAGTGGGAGAATGGAACCGTCCGCATGGCGACGGACCCGCTCAACTTGCAAGGCCTGCTTGCGGACCTCGCGCCCGGCGCGGAAAAGAAGTCGGTGCCGGCCGCGACGCGCATGGGCCACGTGCACCTGCAGGTCGGCGATATCGACAAGGCGCTGCATCATTACGCCGATCTGTTCGGCTTGGTGCGGACCGCGGGACGGCAAGGCGCGCTATTCATGTCGGCGGGCAGCTATCACCATCATCTCGGCTGCAATATCTGGCACAGCCACAATGCGCCGCGCGCGCCTTTGAGCGCGGCCGGGCTCGTGGAGTTCACCGTTGAGCTGCCGGACGCGGCCGCGGCGGAAGCAGCAGCGAAGCGCTTTCACGACGGCGGCGTCGCCACCGAGACGGTGCCGGGCGGATTCCTGGTGCGCGATCCGTGGAGCATCGCCATGCGGGTGCTCGTCGCGGGCGCGAGTGGTTCGCGAGCTTAGGCGAGCGTACCCCGCCCGGTCAGCGTCGCAAGGCCGAATACGCGATGCCCATCGTGATGCTGTAGGTGAGCACCATCGCGAGCGAAAATGCAGCGGGCGCCAGACCGAGCCCGTATTGAACGGCGAACAGTCCGCGGCCGAGAAGGGGGAAGAAAAGCAACCCCATCGCGACCCAGGCGAACACGCCGAACATGCATCCCTTGGCCGCCCCGCTCCGACCCGGCAGTAGACGGTATGAGCGAGCAAACAGGAACCCCAACACTACCGCTCCATTCAAGAACGACAGCGCCCATGTAAGCGACGGGTGAACTGTGCCGCTGAACAAGTGGCCGAGCATTCGTTGCAAGTCCTCGTAGGGCTGGAACGACGGCAACACGCCGGTTCGGGCCTTCAGATACATGAGTCCGAAATGCGCGATACTCCCGCACAAACCAGCGGCCATCGGGCGCCAAAGCCTGTCCATACACATGTGCCTATCGTACCTGCCGAACCAACCGCGAGCCTCACTATGATCCCCGCGCTTGCTAGCATAACGAGCTGTGTCTTTACCCTGATCGCCGCCGCGCTGTGGCTCTAGGCAACGTCAACGCCCTTCTCCGAATTGCGGGAACCTGCGCGTGTCTTCCGCTGCAATCCCACGACGCATTGACCACGCCGAATGGTGTCGCTAGGTCTGCGAAACACATTCCTCCCCGCATCCGATGATCCAACTCATCAACCGCCTCGGCCGGCGCCTGTTCGACGCGCCCTATCTCCTGCTGGTGCTGACCATGCTGTTCTGGTCGGGCAACCTGGTGGTCGGCCGCTACGTGGCCGGGCACGTGCCGCCGATCGCACTCGGCACCCTGCGCTGGGTGGGTGCCACGCTCTTGGTGATCGGGTTCGCCTGGCCGTTCCTGCGCATGGACTGGCCGACGATCCGTTCCAACGTGGGCCTACTCACGCTGCTCTCGCTTACCAGCATCTCGGCCTACAACACGCTCACTTATTACGGCCTTGCAATACACCGAGGCGCTCAACGCGCTGCTGCTGCAATCGACGACGTCGCTGTTCGTCGCGATCTGGAGCTTCGTGCTGTTTCGCGAGCGGCTGACGCGGTGGCAGCTCGCCGGGTTCCTGATTTCGTTCGCTGGCGTCGCGGTGATCGTCTGCCGCGGCGATCTCTCGGCGCTGCTCGGCGTGCGCTTCAATCCGGGCGATCTAATGCTGATCGGCGCGACTCTCTCCTACGCGCTCTATTCGGCGCTGCTGCGGCTGAAGCCAAACCTGCATCCGCTCTCGTTCCTGACCTTGACCATGGGCTGGGGCTCGATTCTGCTACTGCCGTTCTACGCGCTCGAGATTTCAACCGGCTATGTGCTGCAGTTCGACCTCGACGACCGTGCTCGCGCTGGTCTATGTGGCCGTATTCCCGGCACTGCTGGCGCATTTCTTCTTCTTTCGCGGAGTCGAGCTCGTCAGCGCGAACCGGGCGGCGCCGTTCTTCTATCTGACGCAAGTGTTCGGCGCGACGCTCGCCATCGTGTTCCTCGGCGAGCGACCGGCGCTCTATCACGGCGTCGGTTACGCGCTGGTATTGTTCGGAATCTGGATCGCGACGCGCGGCGCGAGCGCGCTCAGAACTTGAGCGGCTTGGCCTGCTGCACCTGCGGCAGCGCCTGGACCTTGGCGAGCACGGCGGGCGGCAATTCGCCGTCGATCTCGATCAGCGCGATGGCGTTGCCGCCGGGCGCCTCGCGGCCGACGTGGAAGGTCGCGATGTTGATGCCGGCCTCGCCGAGCGTCATGGAGAACTTGCCGATGAAGCCCGGCTTGTCGAGGTTGGTGATGTAGAGCATCGAGGGGCCGAACTCCGCGTCCATGCGGATGCCCTTGATGTCGACGATGCGCGGGCGGCCGTCGGCATAGACGGTGCCGGCGACAGTGCGCTCCTGCTGCTCGGTGACGACCGTGAGCTTGATCAGGCTGTCGTAGTCGCCCTCGGCCTCGCGCGTGGTCTCCTCGACCACCATGCCGCGCTCCTTGGCGATGATCGCCGAGGATACGACATTGACGTCGCCCAGCATCGGCCGCAGCAGGCCGGCGAGCGCAGCCGAGGTCAGCGCCTTGATCTTCATCTGGGCGACCGCGCCTTCGTAGGTGATCTGCACCTTCTTGATGCCGCTCTCGGTGAGCTGGCCGGCGAACGAGCCGAGCTTCTCGGCCAGATCGATGAACGGCTTGAGCTTCGGCGCCTCCTCGGCGCTGATCGAGGGGAAGTTCACCGCGTTCGAAATCGCGCCGCGCAGCAGGTAATCGGCCATCTGCTCGGCAACTTGCAGGGCCACGTTCTCCTGCGCCTCGTTGGTGGCGGCGCCCAGATGCGGCGTGCAGACCACGTTGGGGTGACCGAACAAGGGGTTCGCGGTCGCGGGCTCGGTCGAGAACACGTCGAAGGCGGCGCCGGCCACGTGGCCGGAATCGAGCGCGGCGCGCAGCGCCTGCTCGTCGACCAACCCGCCGCGGGCACAATTGATGATGCGGATGCCCTTTCTGGTCTTGGCCAGGCTGGCGGCGTTGATGATGTTCCGGGTCTTGTCGGTGAGCGGCGTGTGCAACGAGATGAAATCGGCGCGCGCCAACAGCGCGTCGAGTTCGACCTTCTCCACGCCGAGATCGCGCGCGCGCTCGGGCGACAGGTACGGATCGTAGGCGATCACCTTCATCTGCAGCCCGAGCGCCCGGTCGGCGACGATCGAGCCGATATTGCCGCAGCCGATGATGCCGAGCGTCTTGGCGGTGAGCTCGACGCCGAGGAAGCGGTTCTTCTCCCATTTGCCGGCCTGGGTGGACAAATCGGCCTGCGGGATCTGGCGCGCGAGCGCGAACAGGAGCGCGATGGCGTGTTCGGCGGTGGTGATGGAATTGCCGAACGGCGTGTTCATCACGATGATGCCCTTGGCGGTGGCGGCCGGCACGTCGATGTTGTCGACGCCGATGCCGGCGCGGCCGATCACCTTCAGCCGGTGAGCCGCCGCGATCACCTTCTCGGTGATCTTGGTCGCCGAGCGCACGGCGATGCCGTCGAAATCGCCGGCGATGGCGATGAGCGCGTCGCGGTCGAGACCGGTCTTCACTTCGGTCTCGATGCCGCGATCTTTGAAAATCTGCACCGCGGTGGGCGAGAGCTTGTCGGCGATCAATACGCGAGGCGGCATGGGCGGCGTCCTTGTTGCTCCTTCCCTCTCCCCTTGGGGGAGAGGGAAAGAAGTTCGAGCCACCCTCTCCCACGAAGGGAGAGGGAAAAAGAAATCACGCCGCTTTGGCGAGCGCGGTTTTCGCCTCTGCGAACGCCCAGTCGAGCCAGGGGAACAGCGCGTCGAGGTCGGCGCCTTCCACGGTCGCGCCGGCCCAGATGCGGATGTGCGGCGGCGCGTCGCGGTGGCCGGCGACGTCATAGGCGGCGTTTTCCTTCTCCAGCGCCGCGGCCATGGCCTTGATGAAGGCCGCCTGCGCGTCGGGCGCCAGCGCCTTCACCGCGGGATCGGCGATGCCGATGCAGACCGAGGTGTTGGAACGCGTGGCCGGGTTTTTCGCCAGGAACGCGGCCCAGGGCGTGCGCTCGACCCAAGCGGCGAGCTTGGCGAGGTTCCCGTCGGCACGCTGCATCAGCGCGGGCAGACCGCCCACGGATTTCGCCCAGACGAGCGCGTCGAGATAATCCTCGACGCAGAGCATGGAGGGCGTGTTGATGGTCTCGCCCTCGAAAATCGCTTCGTTGAGCTTGCCGCCCTTGGTCAGGCGGAAGATTTTCGGCAGCGGCCAGGCCGGCTTGTAGGTCTCGAGCCTTTCGACCGCGCGCGGCGAGAGGATCAGCATGCCGTGCGCGGCCTCGCCGCCCAGCACCTTTTGCCAGGAGAAGGTCACCACATCGAGCTTGTCGAACGGCAGTGCCTGCGCGAACGCGGCCGAGGTGGCGTCGCAGATCGTGAGCCCGGCGCGATCGGCCTTGATCCAGTCGCCGTTCGGCACGCGCACGCCCGACGTGGTGCCGTTCCAGGTGAACACCACGTCGCGGGCGAAATCGACTTGGCTCAGGTCCGGCAGCTCGCCGTAAGGCGCCTGCAGCACGCGGACGTCCTTGAGCTTGAGCTGCTTGGTGATGTCGGTGACCCAGCCCTCGCCGAAGCTTTCCCAGGCCAGCACGTCGACGCCGCGCGGGCCGAGCATGGTCCACAGCGCCATCTCGACGGCGCCGGTGTCGGACGCGGGCACGATGCCGATGCGATAGTCGCTCGGCACCTGCAGGATTTCACGGGTGAGGTCGATGGCGCGCTTGAGCTTGGCCTTGCCCGGCTTGGAGCGGTGCGAGCGGCCGATCAGCGCGTCCTTGAGGACTTGGAGGTTCCAGCCCGGGCGCTTGGCGCAGGGCCCGGAAGAAAAAAGCGGCACACGCGGCCGCACATGCAGGCTTGGTCGTCATGGCGCTCTACCCTTCCAGATAGAAGCCCCTCGGTGGGGAGGGGTGGCCCGCTGTGGGATTGGCAGAAGGCGGATGCGCCGTCAAGTTCGGCAAGCAATCCAGCCGCGTCGTCCCCGCGCAAGCGGGGACCCATAACCACTGACTGGGCATTTTCGGCACCGACGGTGGCTATGGGTCCCGGCTCGCGCTCCCCCGGATTAAATCCGGGGGCGCTTGGCCGGGACGACAGAAACCGACAAACGAAAACGGCGCGGGAAAATCCCGCGCCGTTCTCGGTATTGCGCAGAGGTGGTTCAGCCCTTGCGGATGAGCGGCGAAACGTAGCCGCCGTCGTCGAGCAGCCAGCGCACGCCGAGCATCAGGTCGTGCGAGTAGATGCCGCGGAAGTGCATCGGGTTGTTCGGGACCGGGTTGGTGCCGTCGAGGTTCAACATATCGCCGGTGATGCCGTCGCCGAGGCTGACGAAGCGGTAGCCGAGGTCCACCGAGAAGGTCGGCGTGACCTTGTAGGCGAGACCCGCGTAGAGCGCCCAGGCGAAGTTCCACTGGGAGGCCGTGTCGGCATAGCCGCCGCCGCCGGCGATCACGTTGGTGTCGCGGAAGTTGCTGATGGTGACCTGGGCGAAGCCGGCGCCGACGCCGAGATAGGGCGTGATCGAGCGCCAGGTGCCGAGATCGACGAAGGCGTTGGCCAGGAACAGCCATTCCCTCTTGATCGCGCTGTAGTCGTTCGTGCAGATATTACCAGGAAGCGGACAGGGGGTTACGACGTCCGTGTAGCGATCGAGCGCCTTGAAGTTCGCGCCACCGCGATACTCGGCGCTCACGTCGAAGCGGATCCAGCTGTTGTATTGGTAGCCGATGGCGCCGCCGAAGAACGGCGCGCTGCTGAAGCCACCGGTGTCGAGCCATGCGAAGCCCGGCGCCGTGGCGAAGCTGATGTTTTCGAGGCCGCGGAAGCCCTGATTGCTCATGCCGATATAGCCGCGCAGGTACCAGCCGCCATATTCCTCGACCACCGGGGCCGGGATATAGGGCATCGGCATGTCCGCCGCGCGCGCAGTTTGCAGCGTGATCGCGGAAGCGACGACCGCGGCCAGCGCCAGATACTTTAGAGTTACTCATCTTGCCATCTCCAAAAAGGCGAGCCCGCCGCGGCGGACGCCGGTTACCAGAGCCGGCAAGATGGCAGCCATTGCTTAAAGAGCGCTTAACCTTAACGCTTAACCACGTCCGTTCATGTGTTAGCTCCCTCTCCCCGCTTCAGCGGGGAGAGGGTCGGGGTGAGGGGCTGGTTGTGGCTTGGGCCCGCGATGCCCCCTCACCCGGATCGCCCTCGCAGCCGCTTGGGCGATCCGACCTCTCCCCGCACGCGGGGAGAGGTAAGGAAGGAAGCATCCGTCTGTTGTTAACGAGGAGTAAATTTCAGGCGGCGGTTTTGGTCAGCGCCGCGACGATGTCGTCGACCACGGCCTCGACGAGGTCGCGGTCGTCGCCCTCGCCCATCACGCGGATCACCGGCTCGGTGCCGGAAGGCCGCACCACGAGACGGCCCTGCTTGCCGAGCCGCCGCTCGGCGGCCTGGATCGCGGCGGCGACCGAACCGTCATCGAGCGGCCGGCCGGATTTGTAGCGCACGTTCTTCTGCACCTGCGGCACCGGCGTGAAGCGGCGGCAGATTTCGGAAACCGGCCGGCCGAGCTTCTTGACCACGGCCAGCACCTGCAGCGCCGCGACGAAGCCGTCGCCGGTGGTGGTGTAGTCGGACAGGATGATGTGGCCCGAGGGCTCGCCGCCGAGGTTGTAGCCGCCCTCGCGCATCTTCTCGAGCACGTAGCGGTCGCCGACCGGCGTGCGCACGAGCTCGATGCCGAGCGAAGCCAGATGACGCTCGAAGCCCAGATTCGACATCACCGTCGCCACCACGCCGGCCTTGGCCAGGCGGCCGTCCTCGCGGAAGCTTTCGGCGATCACGGCGAGCAGCTGGTCGCCGTCGATGACGTGACCCTTCTCGTCCACCACGACGACGCGGTCGGCGTCGCCGTCGAGCGCAATGCCGATGTCGGCGCGCATCTCGCGCACCTTGGCGGAGAGCGCCTCGGGCGCGGTCGATCCGCAATCGCGGTTGATGTTGAAGCCGTCGGGCTCGACGCCGATGGAGAACACCTCGGCACCCAGCTCCCACAAAGCCTCGGGCGCGACCTTGTAGGCGGCGCCATTGGCGCAATCGATCACCACGCGCAGGCCATCGAACGAGAGATTGCGCGGCAGCGTGCGCTTGGCGAATTCGACGTAGCGGTCCTGCACGCCGTCGATACGCTTGGCGCGGCCGAGCGCCATGGGCTTGGCTAGGTGCTTGGACAGGTCGCCGTCGATCAGCTTCTCGATCTTCAGCTCGATCGCGTCGGACAGCTTGTAGCCGTCGGGGCCGAACAGCTTGATGCCGTTGTCGTCGAACGGATTATGCGAGGCAGAGATCATCACGCCGAGGTCGGCGCGCATGGAGCGCGCCAGCATGGCGACCGCGGGCGTCGGCATCGGGCCGGTGAGCAGCACGTCCATGCCGACCGAGGTGAAGCCGCCGACCAGCGCGTATTCGATCATGTAGCCGGAAAGGCGCGTGTCCTTGCCGATGAGCACGCGATGGCGATGGTCGCCGTTCTGGAACACGAGGCCGGCGGCCATGCCCACCTTGAGCGCGAGCTCGGGCGTGATGATGCCGTTCGCGCGGCCGCGAATGCCGTCAGTGCCGAAATACTTGCGCGCCATGATGTCCGGGATGCCCCGCCGCCCTGCCCGATTTGTGTTTATTGTAGCGCGATCCTCGCACGGGAAGGTTCAAATTTCGTGAGCGAACTTAACGTGCCGGCCCAAACCTCGAGCCTCAAGCCGCAGTTGACGCCATACGCGGGGCCCTGCGGATGATCCGCACCGGCCGGAGGGACATGGTTAATGACCGCCAAGAGGAGCGTGCGCAAGGACCGGCACGAGACCAATCCGGCCTTCGGCAACCGGAAGCTCAAGCTCGGAACGTTCCAGACCAATCTCGATTCGGGCTGCGTCATGTCCGACCTCGACGGCCGGCTCGAGATCAACTGGCCGAACACGGTGGCACTGGCCAAGCTGGCGGACGAAATGGAGTTCGAGGCGATCGTGCCGGTGGCGCGCTGGCAGGGCTTCGGCGGGAAAACCAACCCGCAGGGCCCCGGCTTCGAGGCCTATACTTGGGCCGCCGGCATCAGCGCGCTCACCGGAAAATCGGGCGTCGTCTCGACCTCGCACGTTTCGCTCAACCATCCGATCATGGCGGCGAAGCAATCGGCCGCGATCGACCACATCTCGAACGGCCGCTTCACGCTCAACATCGTCACCGGCTGGAACAAGCCGGAGATCGACATGTTCGGCGCGCAAATGCTGCCGCACGACGAGCGCTATGCCTGTTCCGAGGAATGGCTCGCGATCGTGAAAAGGCTGTGGACCGAGGACGAGGCCTTCGACTTCGACGGCAAGTACTATCGGATCAAGAAGGGCTATCTCGAGCCGAAGCCGATCCAGCAGCCGCATCCGGCGATCATGAACGCGGGTTCGTCGGAGCGCGGCCGCCACTTCGCGGCGAAATACTGCGACCTGGTCTACACCGTCGTGCGCGGCGGCGCCGACCGCAGTCTCGACGACTGGAAGGCGCACGTCGCGGCCTATCATGAGCTCGCGCGCGAGGAATACGGCCGCGAGGTGCGCGTGTGGACGCTCGCCAATATCGTGCAGGGCGAGACCGAGAAGGAGGCGCGCGAATTCTACGACTATTATGTGAACCAGAAGGGCGACTGGGAGGCGGCGGGCAACGTCGTCGAGACCTTCATGCTCGAGGTCAACGCGCGAAATCTGCCGCCCGAGCGCAAACGCATCATGCAGGAGATCGATGATCGCGGGCTGGGGCGGGCACACGATCGTCGGAACCAGGGAGCAGATCGTGGACGGGCTGGCGGCGCTCTCGCGCGCGGGGCTCGACGGCGTGCTGTTGTGCTGGCCGCGCTTCGAGGCGGGCATGCGCGAGTTCCGCGACATGACCTATCCGTTGCTCAAGCAGGCGGGGTTGCGGGATTTTGGATGAATGGCCGCCGTCATCCTGAGGTGGCCGCGCGCAGCGCGGCCCTCGAAGGATGACGGCGCCGCCACCCTTCGAGGCTCGCGACCTGCGGTCGCTCGCACCTCAGGGTGACGGCGCTACGCGTTTGCGCGGAAGAGACTACGTCTGCGGCTGGGGCGCCACGTCGCCGCCGGGCTCGGGCCGCGGGCGCGGCTTGCCCGAGCTCGGCACCGCAGAGGAGCGCGGCGCGGCCGGCTCGGAGACGCCCTCGCGCACCGGCGGCTTACCGGCGAGCAAGTCCTTGATCTCGTCGCCGGAGAGCGTCTCGTATTCGAGCAAGCCCTTGGCCAGCATCTCGAGCTCGGCGCGCCGCTCGGTGAGGATCTTGGTGGCGTGCGCATAGCCCTCCTCGACGAAGCGCCGAATCTCGGCGTCGATCTTCTGCACCGTCACCTCGGAAATGGTCTGCTGGCGGGAGACCGAATAGCCGAGGAACACTTCTTCCTGGTTCTCGCCATAGGCGATGGTGCCGAGCGCTTCCGAGAGACCCCAGCGGGTCACCATCATGCGGGCGAGCTTGGTCGCCTGCTCGATATCGGAAGATGCACCCGAAGTGACCTTCTCCTTGCCGAACACGATCTCCTCGGCCACGCGGCCGCCCATCATGATGGCGAGCCGCGAGGTCATCTGCTCGAGGCTCATGGAGAGCTTGTCGCGCTCGGGCAGCTGCATGACCATGCCGAGCGCGCGGCCGCGCGGGATGATCGTGGCCTTGTGCACCGGATCGGTGGCCGGCACGTTGAGCGCGACGATGGCGTGGCCGCCCTCGTGATAGGCGGTGAGCATCTTCTCTTCGTCGGTCATGACCAGGGAGCGGCGCTCGGCGCCCATCATCACCTTGTCCTTGGCGTCCTCGAATTCGAATTGCGTGACCATGCGCTTGTTGCGGCGCGCGGCCATGAGGGCGGCTTCGTTGACCAGGTTGGCGAGGTCGGCGCCGGAGAAGCCGGGCGTGCCGCGCGCGACCGTCTTCAGGTTCACGTCGGGCGCCATCGGCACCTTGCGCACGTGCACCTTGAGGATCTGCTCGCGGCCCACGACGTCCGGGTTCGGCACCACGACCTGACGGTCGAAGCGGCCGGGGCGCAGCAGCGCGGGATCGAGCACATCGGGCCGGTTGGTCGCGGCGATCAGGATGATGCCTTCGTTCGACTCGAAGCCGTCCATCTCGACGAGCAGCTGGTTCAGCGTCTGCTCGCGCTCGTCGTTGCCGCCGCCGAGGCCGGCGCCGCGATGGCGGCCGACCGCGTCGATTTCGTCGATGAAGATGATGCAGGGCGCGTTCTTCTTGGCCTGCTCGAACATGTCGCGTACGCGCGAAGCGCCGACGCCGACGAACATCTCGACGAAGTCGGAGCCGGAAATGGTGAAGAACGGCACGTTGGCCTCGCCGGCAATGGCGCGCGCGAGCAAGGTCTTGCCGGTACCCGGAGGGCCGACCAGGAGCACGCCGCGCGGAATGCGGCCGCCGAGGCGCTGGAATTTCTGCGGGTCGCGCAGGAATTCGACGATCTCCTGCAGATCCGACTTCGCCTCATCGACGCCGGCCACGTCCTCGAAGGTGATGCGGCCAGACGCCTCGGAGAGCAGCTTGGCGCGGCTCTTGCCGAAACCGAGCGCCTTGCCGCCGGCACCCTGCATCTGGCGCGAGAGGAAAATCCAGACGCCGATCAGCGCGATGAACGGGAGCCACGAGACCAGCAGCGACACGAACCAGGGGACCTGTTCGCCCTGCGGCCGGGCGGTGATCTGCACGCCCTTGCCGTAGAGGCGCTGCACCAGGCCCGGATCGCTCGGAGCATAAGTATTGAACGAGCGGCCGTCGGAGAAAGTGCCGTGAATTTCGTTGCCCTGGATGAGGACATCGCGCACGCGGCCGGCGTCGACCTCGGAGAGAAGCTGCGAGAAGGTGATGTCGTTGCTGACCGGCCGCTGAGTCGGGTTCTGGAACAGCGAGAACAGCGCCAACAGCAACAGGACGATGATCACCCAGAGGGCGAAGTTGCGCAGATTCGCGTTCATCTCTGACCTTTCGCGGCGGGCGGGTGCCCGTCCGGGATCGCTTTCCCCGGGGCGGAAGCGCCACCGGTTAGCCGGATAACGTTAAAATAGGGCGCACGGGTGGCGTTAACAAGAGAAGGCCACGGCGCGGAGCCGTTTTTAGTCGATTCCTGAGCACCTTATCGGGATCGCCGGGAGCGCCGCGCGGGCGCCCGGGCGACCGAAAGCCGCGGACCCGTTAGCGCGATTGCCGCCCCCGCCAGCGTGCGCTTGAGCCGGCGGCCGGCGGTGTGGCTGTCGGCGAGCGCCTGGTAAAGCGTTTCGAGCTTGCCGAGCTCGACCGGCCCCTCGTCGCCGATGCGATCGATGGCGCGGCCGAGCAGACGGATCGTGATCTCCGACGGGAAGGTGAACAGCGCGGCCGCGTTGAAGTCGGTCGTGCGCCCATCGGGGGACGCCGAGAGCAGCACATGGGATTCGGCGGCGTCGACGGTGGCGGTGAGCGCGGCGTCGGCACGCGCCAGGCGTCTGGCGATCTGCGCGAGGCGCGACGCATCGAGGCCCTCTTTCGCCAGCGCCGGCCCGAGCGCGCGCATGCGCACGCGCGCGAAGCGCGGATCGAGATTGCTCGGGTCCTCGGCGAACGCCACGCGCGCCTTCTTCAGCGTGGCGACGAGGCGCGCCTTGGGCAGATCGATGAGCGGCCGCAGCAGCGCAACGCCGTCGCGCTCGCTCGCGCGGCGGATGCCGGCGAGGCCCGCGAGGCCGGAGCCGCGGGCGAGGCGCATGAGCACGGTCTCGGCCTGATCGTCTTGCGTATGGGCGGTGGCGATGGCATCGGCGCCGATTTGTTTGGCGAGATCGCGGAGCAGACGGTAGCGCGCGTCGCGCGCGGCGCTTTGCAGGCCGGTCGCGGGCTTGTTGCCCGCCCAGACCAGCGTGTGATGCCGGATGCCGAGCGTGCGCGCGAGCTTCGCCACCGCCGCGGCTTCGGCCTTGGATTCGGGGCGCAGGCGATGATCGATGGTGGCGGCGACCAGCTCGGAGCCGCGCGGCCGCGCCGCGCGCCAGCGCTTGGCCAGCAGCATCAGCGCCATCGAATCCGGGCCGCCGGAAACGGCGAGGATTACCCGCCGGAAAGTGCCGAAGTCGGAAAAAAGCGCCGCAAGCTCACCGTCGCCGATTGCGGCGCGTTCAGCACTTAGTGCATTCAGCACTTGACACATTCAGCACTTGGCACGCCGCTGTTCCTGAACGACGGTCTGCTTCACCGCGGTGGAAGCGCGCGGATATTTGCGACCGATCTCGCCGAAGGCGGCGCAGGCGGTCTCGCGCTCGTCGAGCGCGGCGAGCGATTGGCCGAGCCGCAGGAGCGCTTCGGCCGCCCGCGGCGCGTTCGGATAATCGGTGGAAATCTTCAGAAAGCTCTCGGCCGAGTCGCGATATTGCTGGCGCTGGAACATGCTCTCGCCGAGTCCGTAGAAGGCGTCCGGCGCCAAGCGATCGTTCGGAAAATCGCTGAGGAACTTCTTGAACGATTCCGTGGCGAGCTCGTAGTCGCGCCGCAGCATATAGCCATAGGCAAGGTCGTAGGCGTCCTTGGCGCTGTCGGAAGGCGGCAGCGTCGCCTGGGTACCCGGCGCGATCGGACGGCCGATCGGGCCGGGGCCGCGCGGAGCCAGCGTCGGATCGGCGGGCGTCGCGCCCGGAGTGAGATCGAGCGGCGCGCCGGGCGCACGCGCGGTCGCCGGTGCCACGTCCGGAGCGGTGCCGGCGATCACGTTCGGTCCGGCGGGCATGGCACCCAACGTTCGCGGCGCACCGGGTGCGTTCGGCGATTGCGTCGGATCGAACACGTCGCTGCGGCGGCCGGGCGTCGCCGGAGCCGGCGCGGCCACCGGCGGCATCGCCGCGGGTCCGGCGGGCGTGCGGGCGGCCGGGCGCGTGCCCGGCGCCGCTCCCGACAGGCGGAACTCGACGTCCTCCTGCATGCGGCGGAGCTGCTGTTCCATCTGCTGATTGCGGAACTGAAGTTGCTCGATCATGCCGGTGAGCTGGCGGATGGTCGCCTCGAGCCGGTCGATGCGCACGACGAGTTCGGACGGCTCGGTCGCCGCACCGGGCGCTTGACCCGGAATTTGTCCTGGCGGCAGCGGCGCCTGCTCGCGGCGAGGAAACAGCTGGGCGAACAGGCCGTTGCCCGGCATCTCGACGCGCTCGGCACGCGCATCCGTTTCGTCGGCGGCGGCGGGCGAGGCCGCAAGAACGAGGACGGCAAGGCAGATGCGGGCGGCTGCAAGCATGGCAATCAATCGAGGGAATAAACCGTCGGGCGGGTTGGCGCCAGATAGGCCCTTGAGTACGTCCAAAGTGGGGCCGGGAAACGAAACCGGCGCCCAAGCGGGCGCCGGCATGTGGAGAACTCCCCTCACCGGCTACGCGCCGGCCTGGCTCAGCACGGTGACCGCGCGGCGGTTCTGCGACCAGCAGGAAATGTCGTTGCAGACCGCGACCGGCCGTTCCTTGCCGTAGGAGATCGTGCGCATGCGCGCGCCGTCGATGCCGCGGGCGACGAGATACTCGCGCACCGCCTGGGCGCGGCGGGCGCCGAGCGCGATGTTGTATTCGCGCGTGCCGCGCTCGTCGGCGTGGCCTTCGACGGTGAAGGCGTAGCGGTTATAGAGCGTCAGCCACTGCGCCTGCTTCTCCAGCGTGTCGCGCGACTGCTGGGTGAGCTCGGTCGAGTCGGACTCGAAGAAGACGCGGTCGCCGACATTGACGATGAAGTCCTGCGCGCTGCCGGGCGTCGCGGCGGTGGCCAGCGGATTGGTCGGGTCGACGGCCGGATTGTTCGAGCAGGCGGCGGCGAAGATCGCGACCGCGAGCACGGCTGCGATGCGAACACCGCGAGAAATTGAAATGGAGCGCATCATGTCGGTAATCCCTTGGTCCCCAAAAGCGGGCTTGGCCCGATCTAACCGCGCGATGGTTAAGCGAATATTTCGTCAACCTTGACGAAGTGTTGGCGAAACCGCGCAAATGCTCGGCTTTTTCAAAGTGCCCGCCGGGAACCAGCCGACGTGGTTAGCGGAGGGTGAATCGATCGGCACCAGAAGACGCCGCAAATCGGACGGTTTCGGGGCAGTTTTCCCCTGTCATTCCGGCCGAGGCCCACCGATCTCGGGTTTACCCGAGATCGGCGATCAATAGCGCGCAAGTCGGCTAGAGCCGACTTGCGTGGGCCGAGGGCCGGAATCCATAGCCACCGGCGTCAGCGAGTCTTCTCAGCGTTTGAGTTTATGGATTCCGGGCTCGCCGCTTCGCGGCGCCCCGGAATGACGGTTCAGGAAAGCAGCGGCGACCAGGCCGGGTCCGAGGCGTAGCTCGGCGTCGGCACGCGCTGCTCGTTGTAGCCGGTGAGATCGACGGTGAAGAGATTCGGCCCGGCGTTGCCGCCGGGGTCGCGGAAGAACATGAGCACCCGGCCGTTCGGCGCCCAGGTCGGTCCCTCGTTGTGGAAGCCTTCGGTCAGAATTCGCTCGCCCGATCCGTCGATGCGCATGACGCCGATCGAGAACGAGCCGGCGCCGCGCTTGGTGAAGGCGATCACGTCGCCGCGCGGCGACCAGACCGGCGTCGAATAGGAGCCCTGGCCGAAGGAGATGCGGCGCGGATTGGTGCCGTCGGCGCCCATGAGATAAATCTGCTGCGCGCCGCCGCGGTCCGACTCGAAGCAGATCATTTTTCCGTCGGGCGAGTAGCAGGGCGCGGTGTCGATGGCCGCGGTGTCGGTCAGCCGGGTGGTGCGCTTCGAGCGCAGATCCATGACGAAGATGTTGGCATTGGAGCCCTGCTGCAGGCTCATGGCGACGCGCTGACCGTCGGGCGAGAAGCGCGGCGAGAAGGTCATGCCCGGAAGATCGACGACGACCTCGCGCTGGCCGGTCTCGATGTTCAGCAGCACGACGCGCGGCTCGCCGCGGCCATAGGACATGTAGGTGATTTCCTGGCTGTTCGGGCTGAAGCGCGGGGTGAGCACGAGCTCCTCGCCGCGCGTGAGGTAGCGCACATTGGCGCCGTCCTGATCCATGATCGCGAGGCGCTTGATGCGGCGCTCCTTGGGCCCGGTCTCGTCGACGAACACGACGCGCGTGTCGAAATAGCCCTTCTCGCCGGTGAGCCGCTCATAGATCGCGTCGGAGATGATGTGGGCGATGCGGCGCCAGTTGTCGGGCTGGGTGAAGAACTGGGAGCCGGTGAGTTGCTGGCCGGCGAACACGTCCCACAGCCGGAATTCGACCTTGAGGCGGCCGTCGGGCTGGCGCGTGACGCGCCCGACCACGAGGCCCTGCGCGTTGATCACGCGCCAATCCTGGAAGCGCGGAGCCACGTCGATATTCTGGATCTTCTCGATGAACGCCGCGGGCTCGATCGGCGCGAACAGGCCGCAGCGGCGCAGGTTGGCGGTGATCACGCCGGCGAGATTGCGGCCGGTCTCCGCGTCGCCGGGGCCGCCGCCGGCGCCGCCGAGGAAATCGAGGATCGCGACCGGCAAGGGCTGGATCGTGCCCTGGGTGATGTCGAGCTTCAGCACCGCGTGCGCCGGGCGCGCACCCAGCGCCACGAGCGTCGATGCGGCCGCGCCGGTCGCGAGGACCTGGCGGCGGGAAAGACGGATTGTGGGGAGCGGCGAAGTGAAAAGTTCTTGCTTCATGCGTGGCTCGGCAGCATTTCCGTTCATCCGCCGAACATATCGCGCGGATCGAAGGTGACCTCGACGTCTTTCCAGACGTCGTATTTGTGGGCGGGCAGCGTATAGGGCTGGCAGCGGCGCACGGCGCGCATGGCGCTCTCGGCCGCGATCTGGAAATAGGAGCCGGTCGAGCGGTTCATCAGCTCGGGCTCGCGCGAAAGCGTGCCGTCCTGCTTGAACTGGATGCGCAGGCGCACGATCAGCTTCTCCGCTTCCTCGGCGCCGACCGGCGGATTCCAGCAGGCCTGGATCTGCGCGCGCAGCGCGTCGATCTCGCTTTGCGTCAGGCGCTGGCCGAGTCCCGGTGGGCGCGCCGAGCGTGGCCTGCGGCGATACCTCGGGCGCGGCCGTGCGCGGGCGGGTCGGATCGCGCTTGTCGAGCAGCGCGGCGACGCGGTTGGGATCGAAGGTGCGCTGGGGCGTGCGCGCGTCGGCGGTGGCCTCCGGCGGCTTCGGCTGTTGCTTCGGGATCGGCGGGCGCTTGGGCGGCTCGGGCACGCGCACCTGGCGCGGGCGCGGGCTCCGGCGTCACCATCTTGTCGATGAGCTTCTCGAGCGACTCCGACGGCGGCGGCGGCGGGGGTGCGGCGACCTGCGGCTTGATCTCGGGCTTGTCGGCGGGCTTGGCCTCGGGCGCGGGCGCCGGTTTCGGTTCGGCGATCTTCTCGGCGACTTGCTTCTTCGGCTCTTCGACGTTGGTCTTCTTCAAGGTGCCGGCCTTCAACTCGGTGAGCTCGCTGATCGGAACCAGATCGACCGGCATGGCCTCGGTCTTCGGCGCCTCGACGGGCGTCACGGCAAACAGGACGAGCCCCCAGCCGAGCACGAGGGCGTGCGTAACACCCGAAATGGCGATCCCAGGACGCAAGCGCTCAGTTCCCCTGCTCGAACTCGGTCACCAGCGCGACGCGGCGATAGCCGGCGGCCGAGAGCCGGCCCATGACCTTCATCACCGTGCCGTAATCGACTCTTGCGGTCGCCGCGCACATAGATGCGCTCCTCGGCGCCGTTCTTGGCGATGGCCTTCAGCTTCGGCACGATCTCGTCGAGCTTGATCTCGGTATTCTGCAAAAAAACCTGGCCCTTGTCATTGACCGAGAGGGTGAGCGGTTCCTTGTCCTGCTCCATGCTCTTGGCCTGGGTCTGCGGCAGGTCGATCGGCACGCCGACGGTGAGCAAGGGCGCGGCGACCATGAAGACGATGAGCAACACCAGCATGACGTCGACCATCGGCGTCACGTTGATATCGGCCATCACGGTGGCGCGGCGGCGGCGCGAGCGCCGGCTCACCCATCCGCTTCCCATCGAGGTCGAGGCAGCCATGGCTCAGGTCCTCTCGTCGATCTGGCGCGACAGGATCGCCGAGAATTCGTCGGCGAAACCTTCGAGGCGCTGCGCCTGGCGATTCACGTCGATCACGAACTTGTTGTAGAAAATCGTGGCCGGAATAGCGGCGACCAGGCCGAGCGCGGTGGCAAACAGCGCTTCGGCGATGCCGGGCGCCACCACCGCAAGGCTGGTGTTCTTGGAGGCGGCGATCGCCTGGAAGCTGGTCATGATGCCCCAGACCGTGCCCAAGCAGGCCGATGAAGGGGCCCGACGAGCCGACCGAGGCGAGCACCAGCAGCTGACGCTCGAGCCGGTCCACCTCGCGGGCGATGGTCACGTCCATCACCTTCTCGATGCGCTCGGAGAGACCGGTGAGCGTGCGCGCGCCGCCCTCGTAGGTGCGCTTCCATTCGCGCATGGCGGCGACGAACAGCGTGGCCATCGGGTTGCCCGGCCGCGCCTGCACGGAGCGATACAGTTCCTCGAGGCTCTGGCCCGACCAGAATATTTCCTCGAAGCGATCCATCTGCCGCTTGGTGCGGCCCAGCAGAATCCATTTGTCGATGACGATGGCCCAGACCCAGACCGAGGCGACCATCAGCCCGACCATGATCGCCTTGACCAGAAAGTGCGCCTGCCAAAACAGGCCCCAGAGCGAGAGATCGGCGGCGGGGGCGACTAGTTCGGGATTCATGATCAAACCTCGGCTGTCCCAATCCTGCGGGGAGCGGAACGCCGTATTTGGAACAAATGCCTTGGGCTTGCCCGCGAGGGCTGGCGCGGCGAAATCCGGCCCAAAGGCACCCCTAAGGGTTCTTGGGCCTGAACGACACCGAATATCTGTCCAAACTTGGGCGCGTGGCACCCCGTCCGCAGCGGACTCAGCGCCTGCCGTCGTTAATGTTGGGTTAGCGGCGGGCCGAAAAGCGAAGCCGCCCGGCTCCGGCGCGGAGACGGGCGGCTCAGGCGTTCGAGAGGGTGTTGGCGTCAGCCCTTATTGGCGTCAGGTCTTGTTGGCGTCAGGTTTGGGGCTGCGGCTGCGGGCCGGTGGCACCAGGACGGTTGCGGCGTTCGGCCATGAACTGGTCGAACTCGGTCTTGTCCTTGGCGAAGCGCAGCCGGTCGAGGAATTCGCGGAACTCGCGTTGCTCCTCCTCCAGGCGCCGCAAGGTGTCGGTCTTGTATTCGTCGAAGGCGTGATTGCCGCTGGAGCGCGGGCCCCACCATTCGGAAGCATCGCGCCGCATGCGATCCGCACCTTCCTGCCAGTCGTGCCAGCGGCCATAGCCGCGCCGATATCCGCACATCTTTCTGCTCCATAGACCGAAGAAGAGGATCGCCAGACCGATCGGCCACCAGACGATGAAGCCGAGGACCATGAGGAGGATCCAGACCGGAAACGGAATTCCGTACCCTTCGAGCTTCGCTGCGATAGCAGTCATGCTAGCCTCACGTGTGAATGTTAATCACATTTACATAGCTATGAGCGCCAGCCAGTTCTGTCAAGGCCCGGTTTCAGTGGGCCTGTGGACGGCCGTCCTGCGCTATCCGCTCGGTCACGCCGAGCCCGCGCAGATACACGAGCACGGCGGCCTCGAGCAGTTCTTCGGGAGACATAGGTAGGGTGCGCCGGCCGGCATCGCCACGCCCGAACAGCGAGGCGATTCCATGCGAAAGCGCCCAGACGTGTAGCGCGACCATCAGCGCCGGGGGGCGATGCTGGCGGCGGCAGGCCGGCGAGCAGCGCCTCCGAGGCGGCGCGGAGGATTGCGAAAGCGCGATCGCTCGCCTCGCGCAGCTCCGGATTGGGGTCGAGCGGAAGCCCGGCCTCGAACATGGCCGAGTAATAGGCAGGCTCCTTGCGAGCGAATTCGAGATAGGCCTTGCCGACTTGCTCGAACGCGGTGAGCGGATCGGGGCGCGCCTGATTCCAGGCGCGCACGAGCATGGCCTCGAACTCGACGAAGCCGCGGCGCGCGACATCGGCGAGCAATTGATCGCGATCGCGGAAATGACGATAGGGCGCCGCGGGACTGACGCCGGCGGAGCGCGCAGCCTCGGCGAAGGTGAAGCCGGAAGGCCCCTTCTCCGCGATCAATTCCATCGCGGCCTGGACCAGCGCCTCTTTCAAGTTGCCGTGGTGATAGGCGCGCGCCTTGTCCCTGCCGTGCCTTCGCCATCTCATGTGAATAGCTCTTACATCAGTCTCGACAGGGCGTCGATACCGCTGGCGGCTGGCGCGCGCTCAACCATTCGCGCCCATGGCCTTGCGCAGCGCGGCCGGGATGCGCTGCGCCTTGCCGCCCGCGATGCAGGCGACCTTTACCTCCGCCTCGACCAGCACCTCGTCGCCGCGCGTCACGCGCTGCAGGAGCGTGATCGAGGCGCCGGCGACTTCTTTCGGGGTGGTCCGCACCTCGATCACGTCGTCGATGCGGGCAGGCTTGAGGAAATCGATCTGCATGGAGCGCACGACGAAGGCGAAGCCGCCCGTTTCGGCGACGGCTTCCGCGAACAAGGCGCCCTGCTCGACGCCCAGGAGCCGCAGATAGTCCGAGCGGCCGCGCTCCATGAAGCGCAAATAGCTCGCGTGATAGACGAAGCCGGAGAAATCCGTGTCCTCGTAATAGACGCGCACCGGCAAGACATGGCCGCCTGCGACGAGGCGGCCGGCGAGATGCGCGTAGGGTTCGGCCCCGCTCATCCTTCTTCCTGATCGAACAGCGGCATCTGCGAAGGATCGCGCGGCGGCTCCTTGATGCCGAGATGCTTGAAGGCGTGCGCGGTCAGCATGCGGCCGCGCGGCGTGCGCTGGAGCAGGCCCTGCTGCACCAGGAACGGCTCGATGATTTCCTCGATGGCGTCGCGCGGCTCCGAGAGCGCGGCCGCCAGCGTATCGACGCCCACCGGCCCGCCCGCATAGTGGAGCGCGATGGCGGAGAGATAGCGCCGGTCCATGGCGTCGAGCCCGGCGGCGTCGACTTCTAGTTCCATGAGCGCGCGGTCGGCGGCCTTGCGGTCGATGGTGCTGGCGCCTTCCACCGCCGCGAAATCGCGCACGCGCTTCAACAGGCGTCCGGCGATGCGCGGCGTGCCGCGGGCGCGCCGCGCAATCTCGTGCGCGCCGTCGGCGCCGATGCCGATGCCGAGCACGCGCGCGCCGCGCGTGACGATGGTCTCCAGCTCCTCGACCGCGTAGAAGCCGAGCCGGATCGGGATGCCGAAGCGGTCGCGCAGCGGCGTCGTGAGCAGGCCCGAGCGCGTGGTGGCGCCGATCAGCGTGAAGCGCGCCAGATCGATCTTCACCGAGCGCGCGGCCGGGCCTTCGCCGATGATGAGATCGAGCTTGTAGTCCTCCATGGCCGGATAGAGGATTTCCTCGATCGCCGGATTGAGCCGGTGAATCTCGTCGATGAACAGCACGTCGCGGTCTTCCAGATTGGTGAGCAGCGCCGCGAGATCGCCGGCCTTGGCGATCACCGGCCCGGCGGTGGAACGGAAATTGACGCCGAGCTCGCGCGCGACGATCTGCGCCAGCGTGGTCTTGCCGAGGCCCGGGCGGGCCCACGAGCAGCACGTGGTCGAGCGCTTCCTTGCGCTGCTTCGCCGCCTCGATGAAGACCGACAGATTGGCGCAGGCCTTTTCCTGGCCGATGAATTCGGAGAGCCGCTGCGGGCGCAGGTTCGGCTCGGCGACATCGTCGTCGCGGACTTCCGGGGTGACCAGCCGCCGGCTCATCGCGCAGCTCCACACTTGCTTTCACCTCCCCCCTTGCGGGGGAGGTCGGACGCTTCCGCGCTGGCGAGCGCAAAGCGCGAGCGGCCAGCGCGGACATTGTTAAGTTGCCGCGCTGGCGCCTTCGGCAGCGCGGCGGGCGCCGGGAGGGGGGTAAGCCGCAAACACAGAGTCTGCCGCTTACCCCCCTCCCTAGCCCTCCCCCTCAAGGGGGGAGGGAATACGACTGCGACGCGCGGCATCACCTTGCCAATTCCTTCAGGCTGACTCGTATCAAGGTTTCGGTCGTAGCTGCATCGCCCGCGGAGCGCATCGCCGCTGCAACGGCGGCACTTGCTTGAATCTCGCCATAGCCGAGATTGATCAGCGCGGAGACCGCGTCCGATACCGGCTGCGGCGCGCGGCGCTCGGCGAGATCGCCCTGCAGGCGGATGACCGCCGGATCGACGCTGGCGAAGGCCGGCGCCTTGTCCTTCAACTCGGTGACGATGCGTTGCGCGAGCTTGGGCCCGACGCCGGGCGTGCGCGAAATCTGCGCGCGGTCGCCGAGCGCGATGGCATTGGCAAGCTCGGCGACCCTCAGCGTCGAGAGCACGCCGAGCGCGACCTTGGTGCCGACGCCCTGTACCTCGAGCAGGATCTTGAACCATTCGCGCTCGAGATCGCTCGAAAAGCCGAACAGCTTGATCTGGTCCTCGCGCACATGGGTTTCGATCGAGAGCGTCGTCGCCTCGCCCGCCGGCGGCAGCGCCTGCAGCGTGCGGGCGGAGCAATGCACCAGATAGCCGACGCCATGCACGTCGAGCAGCACGTGGCCCTCGCCATAGCTGTCGATCACGCCGCGCAGCTTGCCGATCATCGCCGCGCTCCGTTTTGGTCATTCCGGGACGGCGCGACGCGCCGGGCCCGGAATCCATAACCACCGCCGGTGAATATGGATTCCGGGCTCGCGCCTTCGGCGCGCCCCGGAATGACGAGAAAACCACTCCTTCGCTCATCGCCCGCCTCCGGCCGCGAGCCGCAGGATCGGCGCCGCGCGGTGATGCGCGTGGGTGATGGCGACCGCGAGCGCGTCGGCAGCGTCCTCGGTTTCCGGGTTCGCTTTCGGCAGCAACACCTTCACCATCATCCGCACTTGACCCTTCTCGCCGCGGCCAGCGCCGACGATCGATTTCTTCACGAGATTGGGCGCGTATTCGGCGACCGGCAAACCGGCCTGCGCCGGCACCAGCAGCGCCACGCCGCGCGCCTGGCCGAGCTTCAGCGCCGCGCGCGGGTCGGCGTTGACGAAGGTCTCCTCGATCGCGGCTTCCTCCGGCCGATAGCGCGCGAGCACGGCGCTCAACCCTTCGTGCAGCTTGGCGAGGCGCGCGGCCATTTCCGCATCGGGATCGGGCGCGACCGAGCCGCAGGCGATGTAGCTCAGCGCATTGCCGGCGATCTCGACCACGCCCCAGCCGGTGCGGCGGAGGCCGGGATCGATGCCCAGGATTCGAATCGGGCGTGCGGCCATGGCCCCGCCAAACTAGCCCGGAAGCCCCCCGGCCGTCAGGCGGCTGTGGACTGGCGCATCGCCATGGCACCGCTGGCCAGCGCCACGCCGATGCTGGTCGCGGCAATGCCGATGATCGCGGCCATATCGGGCACTTCGCCGAGCACCGGGATCGCGATCAGCGCGGCCATGCCCGGCGCCAGCGCGGCGAAGGCCGCGGCCTTCGACGCCCCGAGCCGGGCCACGGCGATGCCGTAGCCGACCAGGCCGAGGATGCCGGAGAAGACGCCCTGGATCACCGCCTGGGCGGCGATCTCCCAGCCGTGGCCGGCGCGCCAGGCCTCGATCAGCGGCAGCGTGCCGAACGGCAGCAGCAGAAGCGTGGACCAGAAGCCGATCAGCGCCGCCGCTTCGAAGGCGCCGAGGCGACTGCGGCGGAACGCGATCGTGTAGATCGCCCACAGAAAGGCGCCGACCAGCACGAGCCCATGGCCGCGCCAGGCGCCGCTCGCGAGATCGAACATGCCGCGGCCGGCGATGGCGACGATGCCGGCGACGATAAGCGCGTAGCCGATCAGGCGCGCCGGCCCGATGCGCTCGCGGTCCACCAGCACGGCCAGGAGCGCCGCGAACAACGGCATGGTGCCGGGCAGAAGCGGGCCGATGTCGGCGGCGGGCGCGAACTTCATGCCGGTCGCGACGAGGATGAAGAAGGGCGCTCCGGCACCGAGCACGCACAAGGCGATGAGCCCGCGAACGCCGCGCGGTGCCACCCCGATGCGCAGCCACACCGGCGCGAACAGGAGCGCGGGCACCGCCATGCGCAAGAGCCCAACCGCCTCCGGCGGAAGCGTACCGGTCACCGCATGGCGCGTGCCGACGATCCAGGCGGCCCAGATCGTCACCGCGAAGATGGCGGCGGCGCTGCCGATCAGAGTATTGCGTCGGTTCACTGGAGACCTCTGCAACAAGGGGCAGCCGTTGATAACCCGGCCACTTATCGACGTATAGAACTCACCGGAGCATAGGACGCATGCAACAAAGACCCGTCGCAAACAGTGCCGGCAATTGCTAGAAAACATCCACCCGATTCCGCCCGTGACCCTCTTCCCCGAAAGCTCGCAGTTCGCCGCCGTGTTCGCGGATCAGCAATTCATGATCGCGCTGTGGATCACGGTGCTCTCCGGTCTGGTGCGGGGCTTTTCCGGCTTCGGGTCGGCGCTGATCTATATTCCGCTGGTCAGCGCCGTGTACGGGCCGAAGATCGCGGCGGCCTCGTTCGTGCTCATCGACTTTTTCTGCACGATCCCGCTCGCCGATCCGCGCCTATCCGCTCTGCAACCGGCGCGAGGTCTGGCCGCTCACGCTGGCGACCGCCTGCACCATCCCGCTCGGCGCATTGATCCTGCACTATGTGGAGCCGGTGTGGCTGCGTTGGTTCATCGCGATTCTCGTGCTCGGCCTGCTTGCGGTGATCGTCTCCGGCTGGCGCTATCGCGGGCAGGCTTCGCTGCCGCTCATCGTCGGCGTCGGACTGGTTTCCGGCGTTTCGGGCGGCGCGACGACGCTCACCGGGCCGCCGGCGATCATTTATTGGCTCGGCAGCGCGAGCGGGCCGGCGATCGTGCGCGCGAACCTGATGGTGTTCTTCCTGTTCACCGACGCGCTCGTCGCCGCCGTGTATTTCGTGCGCGGGCTGCTCACGCCCGAGGTGATCGCGATCGCGCTCGCGATCGCGCTGCCGTTTCTCGTGGCGCTGACGCTCGGTGCGGTGCTGTTCCGCGGCGCGTCGGAGCTCACCTATCGCCGCATCGCTTATGCGATCGTGGCGCTGGCTGCACTGGTGAGCCTGCCGCTGTTCGACGGGATGCTGCGTTGAGAAGTCGCCGTCACCCTGAGGTGCGAGCGAAGCGAGCCTCGAAGGGTGATGGCGCTGTCATCCTTCGAGGCCCGCGCTGCGCGCGGGCACCTCAGGATGACGGTGGCTAGGCGCTCATGCGCTGCACGAGCGCGTCGGAAATCTCGAAATTGGCGTAGACGTTCTGCACGTCGTCATTGTCCTCGAGCGCCTCGATCAGCTTGAGCAATTTCTCGCCCGCCTCGTCGTCCACCGCCACGGCGTTCTGCGGCCGCCAAACGAGACCCGTCTTGCGCGGCTCGCCGAACTTGGCTTCGAGCGCGCGCGCGACCGCCTGGAGATTCTCGGGCGACGCAATCACCTCGTGACCGGCGGGCGTAGAGGACACGTCGTCGGCACCGGCCTCGATCGCGGCTTCGAGCATCGCGTCCGCGCTCGCCTTGCCGGCGTCGTACTGCACGACGCCGACGCGGCTGAACATGAAGGAGACGGCGCCGGTCTCGGCGAGATTGCCGCCGTGCTTGGTGAAGAACGAGCGCACCTCGGAGGCGGTGCGGTTCTTGTTGTCGGTCAAGCGCTTCGACGATGACGGCGACGCCGCCGGGGCCGTAGCCTTCGTAGCGGATTTCCTCGTAGTTCTCGCCGTCGCCGCCCTGCGATTTCTTGATCGCGCGTTCGATATTGTCTTTCGGCATGTTTTCGGCGCGCGCCGCGATCACGGCCGCGCGCAGCCGCGGATTCATGGCGGGATCGGGCATGCCCAGCTTGGCCGCGACGGTGATTTCGCGGGTGAGCTTGCCGAACAGCTTGGCGCGGGCCGTGTCGGCGCGGCCCTTCTTGTGCATGATGTTCTTGAATTGGGAATGACCGGCCATAGGGGCTCCACACGGACGCGGCGTTATAGGTCGGCATTCTTTTCTGTCATCCGTTCCCAATTCCCTCTCCCGCTTGCGGGGAGAGGGATCCGTGCGTGCCGCTGCCCGGGATGACAGAACTAGGAACGAACGGCCGGAAGCTTCTTCTCCACCCAGCCGGCGACGGCTTTGGCGAAACTCTCGGCGACCGGGCCGGAAGTAAGAAAGTGCCCGCCGCCCTCGACCCAAACCAGGTCGCGGCTCGGGGCCGTCGTCAGGCTCTCATAGATCGCCTCGCCGTTCGGCGGCAGCGCAAGGTCGTCCTTGGTGCCGTGGATGACGACGGCCGGCACCGTGACCTCGGCGCCGAACTTGATCGTGCTGGCGTCGGACTCTTCGAGCGTGCCGAATACGTCGATGAAGACCTGCGCCGCCAGCACCATGTCGCGGCCGGGGAACCAATCGGGATAGGTGAGAATCTCGCTCCCGCGCCCGGCCTTGATCAGCGCGCGGCACTTGGCCAGATGCGCGTCGAAGTCGGCCTTCTTCTTCGCGTCGAAGCGGATCTGCGCCTCCAGATACGGCGACTTGATCGAGGCGACGAAGCCCATGCCCTTCACCATCGGGTCGCGGGTCTTGCGCCAGTAATTGATGATGCGCGGGCCGCCCAGGCTGGTGCCGAACAGCGCGATGCGATCGAGCCCGCGGCTTTTCGCCACCGCCATGGCCGCGGCGATGTCGTTCACATAGTCGGCGAAGTTCGCATAGAGCATGCCGTGCAGGCCGGCGGTGCGCATGTTCGGCACCATGAGCGCGTAGCCGATCTCGTTCAGCCGCGCCGCCATCGGATTGTAGTCGTTGGGGCCGATGAAGCCGCCGGTCATGCCCGGCACATAGACCACGGCGCTCCGCGTGGGCTGCTCGGGCATGAACAGGAGCGCGTTGAGCGTGAGCTTCTCTTCGATATTGTAGAGCAGGAACTCGGCGCGCGGCTTGTCCGTCGGCATGAAGAGTCCTCAGGTCCAGAACGGGGGCTTGGCCTCGGACAAGATGCCGCCGAGGCGCACCGGCGCGATCTTCTGCGCGAGGCCGGTGGCGTCGTCGATCTCGACCGCGACGCCGGTGAGCGTCGCCGGGCCGCTCGCCGCTTCGAAGCGCGTGGACGGAATCTTGGTCAGGAAGCGGCGCATCGGCTCGGCCTTGTCCATGCCGATCACCGAGTCGTAATTGCCGCACATGCCGATGTCGCTGACATAGCCGGTGCCGCCGGCGAGCACGCGCTCGTCGGCGGTCGGCACATGGGTGTGGGTGCCGACGACGAGGCTGACGCGTCCGTCGAGGAAATAGGCCATGGACTGCTTCTCGCTGGTGGCCTCGGCGTGCATGTCGACGACGATCGCATCGCAGGCGCCCTTGAGCGGATTGGCGGCAAGCTCGCGCTCGACCGCGGCGAACGGATCGTCCATCGCGTCCATGAAGATGCGGCCCATCAGGTTGACGACCAGCACGCGCGCGCCGTTCTTGGCCGGCAGCAGCGCCGCGCCGCGGCCGGGCGCGCCGGCGGGAAAATTGAGCGGCCGGATCAGTTTCGGCGCGCGCTCGATGAACACCAGCGCCTCGCGCTGGTCCCAGGCGTGGTTGCCGAGCGTGATGGCGTCGGCGCCGGCGTCCACGATCTCCTGATAGATCGCCTCGGTGATGCCGAAGCCGCCGGCGGCGTTCTCGCCGTTGATGGCGACGAAATCGAGCTTCCAGTCGCGGATCAGGCGCGGCAGCTTCGCCGTCACCGCGTCGCGGCCCGAGCGGCCGACGATGTCGCCGAGGAAGAGCAGGCGCATCAGCGGCCCTTCTCGCGCGGGGCCCAGTATTCGCGCTGCTCGGTGAGGATCAGGTCGAGGCGCTGGTCGCGCTCGGTCACCGGAACGTCGTCGACGCGCTGCGCGTCGAAGGCGAGGCCGACCGCGCCGACGCGCCGCTCGGAGCGCATGCGCGCGATCGCGGCGTCGTAGTAGCCCTTGCCATAGCCCAGACGGCCGCCCTTGGCGTCGAAGGCAAGCAGCGGCACCAGCAGAATGTCGGGTTTCAGCTCCCGCGCGTCGGCGGGCGGCTCCGAGGTTCCGAACGTGCCGGCGACGAGCTTGCTGCCGGGCTCGTGCAGCCGGAACACGATGCGGCCCTCGACGATGGCGGGCAGCACGATCCGGCCGCCGGCCGCCGCGATTTTTTCGAGCAGCGGGCGCGGATCGAACTCCGAGCGCATCGGCTCGTAGGCCGAGAAGACCGTGTTCTTGTAGATCTTGAACGGAAGCCCGCGCTCGGCGACGGCCTTGGCCGCGCCGCATGCGAAAGTCGGGCGCCAGCGCATCGCGCCTGGACAAGCGCGGCCGCGCGCAAGGCGCGCTTCTTTTCGACGATGTCGTCCGTCTGCGCGAGCATCAACGACGCTGGGGATTCCTGAAGGGCGAGTGCGGAGCTGACGCCCGCGTGGCCACTCTAGGCCGAGAGGCGTCCCGCCGCCAACCCCGTCAGCCCAGGCCGGCGCCGTTGCCGTTGCCGATGCCGTCGTTGAGGCGGTGTGCGATGCGCTCGATGCGCGAGGCGGCGCCGTCGATCGCGTCGGCGAAGGCGCGCTCGCTGGCTTCGATGCGCGAGACCTCGGAGACGCGGCTGTCGCGCAGGCCCTCGATATCGTGCTCGACCGCGCGCACGCGGCGGCGCATCTCGGAGAGCTCGTCGGCCACCATGATCGCGGCCATGACGGCGAGCCGCGTGTCGCCGATCTCGCCGAAGGCGCTGCGCAATTGGCCGATGCGCGCGTCGACATCGCGCGCGAGACGGACCAAGTGTTCCTCCTGGCCGTCGTCGCAAGCCATCCGGTACACGCGTCCGTTGATGGTGATGCTGACTTGCGCCATCGGCGACTCCCCGCTCACTCAGTGCTCGCGCAGCTCGAGCGCGGCGCGGATGGTGCCCATCGCATGATCGAGCCGGCGGGAGACCTCGCGATTGGCGGCTTCGAGATCGGCCGAGCGGGCGCGCAGACGGTCGAGCTCCGATGCGAGCTTGGAGCGGTCGCTGCCATAGGCCTGGAGTTGCTCCTCGAGGCCGTCGCGGCGCTGGTCGTCGTCGAGCCGCCGGTTGACCGCGGCCTCCAGCGCGTCGAGCGCCGCGTGCAATCGGCTGCTCGCCTGCTCCAGCGCCGGCGCGTCCTGGGCACGCCGCGGCGCCGGCTCCTCGGCCGGGTCCGGGTGGCTCGCAAGGGCGGTGCGAATCATTGTGCATTCGATTGTACGCCTGTTGGCGCTGTGACTTGACTGAAGGCCACAGGTGTTAATTGTCCGCGCCCCCAACGACGGCGCGGCCCCGCGCAACCCCGAACCTTCGTCGATCCCGGGCCGACAGAGACCAAAACATGGGCCGCCAAACCCACGACCGCATGGCCAACGCCATCCGCGCGCTCGCCATGGACGCGGTCGAGGCGGCCAAATCCGGCCATCCCGGCCTGCCCATGGGGGCGGCCGACGTCGCCACGGTCCTGTTCACAAGATTCTTGAAGTTCGACCCGGCGGACCCCGCCTGGCCCGACCGCGACCGCTTCGTGCTCTCGGCCGGGCACGGGTCGATGCTGCTCTATGCCGTGCTGCACCTGCTCGGCTACGCCGACATGACCCTCGAGGAGCTCAAGCGCTTCCGCCAGATCGGCTCGAAGACGCGCGGGCCACCCGGAATACGGCCACGCGGCCGGCATCGAGACCACGACCGGCCCGCTCGGCCAGGGCCTCGCCAACGCGGTCGGCATGGCGCTCGCCGAGCGCATCATGGCCGCCAAGTTCGGCGACGGCGATCGTCGATCACTATACCTACGTGCTGGCCTCCGACGGCGACCTCATGGAGGGCATCAGCCAGGAGGCGATCGCGTTCGCCGGGCATCTGAAGCTTTCGAAGCTCATCGTGCTGTTCGACGACAACGGCATTTCCATCGACGGCAAGTTTTCGCTTTCGGATTCCACCGATCAGGTCGCGCGCGTGAAGGCATCGGGCTGGAACGGCATGCGCGTCGACGGCCACGATCCGGACGCGATCGCCGCCGCGATCGAGGCGGCGCGGAAATCCGACCGGCCGACGCTGATCGCCTGCAAGACCACTATCGGCTTCGGCGCGCCGACCAAGGCCGGCACCGAGCACGCGCACGGTTCGCCGCTCGGCGCCGACGAGATCAAGGGCGCGCGCGAGAAGCTCGGCTGGAGCTATGCGCCGTTCGAAATCCCAGCCGACGTTCGCGAGGAATGGAAAAAGGCCGGCGCGCGCTCCAAGGATGCGCGCAAGGCCTGGCAATCCCGTTTGGCCGCGCTCGATGCGACGACGCGCGCGGAGTTCGAGCGCCGCATCGCGGGCAAGCTGACCCCTGCCCTCGCGGCCGCGGTGCGCAAGCTAAAGGAAAGCGCCGCCGAGAAGCCGGTGGAGATCGCGACGCGCAAGGCGTCCGAGGCTTCGCTCGAGGCGCTGGTCGAGGCGCTGCCCGAGATGATCGGCGGTTCGGCCGACCTCACCGGCTCCAACAATACCAAGACCAAGGGCATGAAGATCATCGCGCCGGGCGATTTCTCCGGCCGCTTCATCCATTGGGGCGTGCGCGAGCACGGCATGGCCGCCGGCATGAACGGCATGGCGCTGCACGGCGGCGTGATTCCGTTTTCCGGCACCTTCCTGGTCTTCGCGGACTATTGCCGGCCGTCGATCCGGCTCGCGGCGCTCATGGGCCAGCGCGTGATCCACGTGATGACGCACGACTCCATCGGGCTCGGCGAGGACGGACCCACGCATCAGCCGGTCGAGCATCTCGCCGCGCTGCGCGCGATCCCGAACCTGCATGTGTTCCGGCCGGCGGATCTGACCGAGACCGCCGAATGCTGGCAGCTCGCGATCGAACACGCCAAGGGGCCGAGCGTATTGGCGCTGACGCGGCAGAATCTTCCCGCGGTGCGCAAACGCTTCGTCGAAGAGAATCTCAGCGCGCGCGGCGCCTATGAGCTTTCGCCCGCGAGCGGCAAGGCCAAGGTCTCGATCTTCGCTTCGGGCTCGGAGATTTCGCTCGCGGTCGCGGCACAGGCGGAGCTGGAGAAGAAGGGCATGCCCGCCCGCGTCGTCTCGGTGCCTTGCTTCGAGCTGTTCTTCGCCCAGCCCGCAAGCTACCGCCACGCGGTGATCGGCGACGCACCCCGCGTCGCGGTCGAGGCCGCCATTCGCCAAGGCTGGGACCCGATCATCGGCACCGACGGCGCCTTCGTCGGCATGGCGAGCTTCGGCGCCAGCGCGCCCTATAAGGACGTCTACAAGCACTTCGGCATCACCACCGAGGCGGTGGTGAACGCGGCGCTCGGCGCGATCGGGAACGAGCGCGGCGCCGGCGGCGTTAAGGCTGCAGCGCGTTCATGAATCCGGACACGCTGACAGCGCCGCGCCAGCCGTCTAATAAGGTGAAAGCACGAAAGGTAGCGGAATGACTGTCCGGGTTGCCATCAACGGGTTCGGCCGCATCGGGCGCAACGTGTTGCGCGCGATCGTGGAGGCCAAGCGGCACGATATCGAGGTCGTGGCGATCAACGACCTGGCACCGGTCGAGACCAATGCGCATCTGCTGCGCTTCGACTCGGTGCACGGCCGCTTCCCCGGCGAGGTGAAGGTCGCGGGCGACAGCATCGATTGCGGCATGGGACCGATCAAGGTCACCGCGATCAAGGACCCGGCGCAGCTGCCGCACAAGGCGCTCGGCGTCGACGTCGCGCTCGAATGCACCGGCATTTTCACCGCCAAGGATAAAGCCTCGGCGCATCTGACCGCCGGCGCCAAGCGCGTGCTGGTGTCGGCGCCCGCCGACGGCGCCGATCTCACCGTGGTCTATGGCGTGAACCACGACAAGCTCGTGAAAGCGCACACGGTCGTGTCGAACGCCTCCTGCACCACGAATTGCCTGGCGCCGGTCGCCAAGGTGCTGAACGACGCCATCGGCATCGACAAGGGCTTCATGACGACGATCCACGCCTACACCAACGACCAGCCTTCGCTGGATCAAGTGCACAAGGATCTCTATCGCGCGCGCGCGGCGGCGATCTCCATGATCCCGACCTCGACGGGTGCTGCCAAGGCCGTGGGCCTGGTGCTGCCGGAGCTCACCGGCAAGCTCGACGGCGTCTCGATCCGCGTGCCGACGCCGAACGTGTCGGTGGTCGACTTCAAGTTCGTGGCCAAGCGCAAGACCACGAAGGAAGAGATCAACGAGGCGATCAAGCGCGCGGCCGAGCAGCAGCTCAAGGGCATTCTCGGCTACACGCTCTTCGCCCAACGTCTCGATCGACTTCAACCACGACCCGCACTCGGCCGTGTTCCACATGGATCAGACCAAGGTCATGGACGGCACGTTCTGCCGCGTCATGGCCTGGTACGACAACGAGTGGGGCTTCTCCAACCGCATGGCCGACACCGCGGTCGCCATGGGCCGGCTCGGCTGATCAACGGCGCATGAAAGCGTTCGAGCGAGGGCGCACCACTCGACGAAGCAGGTTTTCCGACCTCAACGTCGCGGCGCAACAAGCGCGTGCTGGTGCGCGTCGATCTCAATGTGCCGATGGAGAACGGACGCGTGTCCGACGACACGCGCATCCGCGCGGCTATCCCGACGATCAGGAGATCGCGGACAAAGGCGGCAAGGTCATCCTGCTTTCGCATTTCGGGCGGCCCAAGGGCCGCGACGAGAGCCAGTCGCTGGCGCCCATCGTGCCCGCGGTGGCGAAAGTTCTCGGCAAGCCGGTCGCCTTCGCCAAGGATTGCATCGGGCTCGATGCCGAGAAGGCCGTCGCGGCGATGAAGCCGGGCGACGTGCTGGTGCTCGAAAACACCCGCTTCCATGCCGGCGAGGAGAAGAACGCGCCGGATTTCGTCGCGGCACTGGCCAAGCTCGGCGACCTCTATGTCAACGACGCCTTCTCCGCCGCGCACCGCGCGCACGCTTCGACCGAGGGCCTGGCGAAGAAACTTCCGGCCTATGCCGGCCGCTCCATGCAGGCCGAAATCGAAGCGCTGACCAAGGCGCTGGAAGCGCCGCAACGCCCGCTCGCGGCGCTCGTGGGCGGCGCGAAAATTTCCACCAAGATCGAGCTGCTCGGAAATCTCGTCGCCAAGGTCGACTTCCTCGTGATCGGCGGCGGCATGGCCAACACCTTCCTCGCCGCGCAAGGCAAGAACGTCGGCAAGTCGATCTGCGAGAAGGACATGCTCGGCACTGCGCGGGAGATCCTGGCCAAGGCCAAGTCCGGCAAGTGCCAGATCGTGCTGCCGGTGGACGCGGTGGTGGCCAAGAAATTCGAGGCGTTCGCACCCTCCCAGGTCGTCTCCGTCGACGACGTGAAGGACGACGACATGATCCTCGACATCGGCCCGCGCGCCATCGAGCAGTTCATCGCCACGCTGGCGCGGGCCAAGACGCTGGTCTGGAACGGGCCGATGGGCGGCTTCGAGCTCGAGCCGTTCGATACCGGCACCCTGGAAATGGCCGAGGCGGCGGCGGAGCTGACCGCGGCCGGCAAGCTGGTTTCCATCGCCGGCGGCGGCGATACGGTCGCGGCCTTGCACAAGGCGGGCGCGGCCGGCCGCTTTAGTTATGTATCCACAGCCGGGGGCGCTTTTCTCGAATGGCTCGAGGGCAAGCCGCTTCCCGGCGTCGAGGCGCTGCGGGTAAGGTAAACGCCATGCCCTCGCCCAGCCCCCGCGTTATCGGGTAATTTCCGCGAACGAATGAGTCCCGGAGGCCATGATGAACCTCGCTGAGCTCCACAAGGTCGCGTCCGCCATGGTCGCGCCCGGCAAGGGCATCCTCGCCGCCGACGAGAGCTCCGGCACCATCAAGAAGCGCTTCGACGCGATCGGCGTGGAATCGACCGCCGACAGCCGGCGCGACTATCGCGAGCTGCTGTTCCGCGCGACCGAGGCGATGAAGAACCACATCTCCGGCGTGATCCTGTACGACGAGACCATCCGCCAGAACGCCAAGGACGGCACGCCGCTCGCCAAGATCATCGCCGCCACCGGCGCGCTGCCGGGCATCAAGGTCGACAAAGGCACCAAGCCGCTTCCCTTCTCGCCGGGCGAGGTGATCACCGAAGGACTCGACGGCCTGCGCGAGCGGCTTGTCGAATATCGCAATCTCGGCGCCAAGTTCGCCAAGTGGCGCGCGGTGATCGACATCGGCCCGAAGATTCCGAGCTATGCCTGCATTCTCACGAACGCCCATGCGCTCGGCCGCTACGCCGCGCTCTGCCAGGAGGAAGGGATCGTTCCGATCGTCGAGCCCGAAGTGCTGATGGACGGCGATCACGACGCCGACACTTGCTACACCGTCACCGAGCGGGTTCTGAAGACCACGTTCGAGCAGCTCGATCTTCAAAAGGTGCAGCTCGAAGGCATGGTGCTGAAGCCGAATATGGTGGTGCCCGGCAAGAAGTGCGCGAAACGCGCGTCCGTCGAGGAAGTCGCCGAGAAGACCGTGCGCCTGCTCAAGGCCTGCGTGCCCGCGGCGGTGCCCGGCATCGCGTTCCTTTCCGGCGGCCAGTCCGACGAGGAGGCGACCGCGCATCTCGACGCCATGAACCGGATCGGCGGCGTGCCGTGGAAGCTCACCTTCTCCTATGGCCGCGCGCTGCAGGCGGCGCCGCAGAAGGCCTGGGCGGGCAAGGCGGAGAACGCCGGCAAGGCGCAACACGCTTTCGCGCACCGCGCGCGCATGAACGGGCTCGCGAGCCTCGGCCAGTGGAAGGCCGAGCTCGAGAAGAAGGCCGCGTAACTTTTCCTGTTGGTCGCTTCGCGTCCCGGGGCCGCCAGCCCCGCAATCGCCCTTTTCACGTGCAGACGTTCGACCCATGGATCGCCGTTCCGGCCCAAATCAAACGCGCCTCGTGCTGGTGACACCGCCGGTCGCCGACACCTACAAGATCGCGCCGGTGCTCGCCGCCTCCGTCAAGGCCGCCGACGTCGCGGCCGTGGTGCTCAGGCTCGCGCCGGGCAAGGACGCCGAGCAGATCATGCGCGTGCACGCGCTGGCGCCGACGGTACAGAACGCCGGCGCTGCGTTGCTCATCGACGGGCGCGTCGATCTGGTCACGCAGAACCGGCGCCGACGGCGCGCATGTCGCCGGCATCGATGCGCTGAAGGCGGCGATGCCGCTGCTCAAGCCCGAATTCGTCGCCGGCAGCGGCGGGCTCGCGACCCGGCATCATGATTTCATGACAGCGGCCGAACTCGGCGCCGATTACGTGATGTTCGGCGAACCGGACGCGCAACGGAAGGCGTCCCGGCTTCGACGCGATCCGCGAGCGCGTCGCGTGGTGGGCGGAACTCTTTCAGATTCCCTGCGTCGGCTATGCGGCTTCGCTCGCCGAAGCGGGCGAGCTGGCGCGGGCGGGCGCGGACTTCGTGGCGCTCGCGGACTCGATCTGGAACTCCTCGGAAGGCGCCGGCGCGCTCGTCGAAGCCATGGAGCGGCTGCGTCAGCGGGAGCCGGCGCGATGAAGCGCCCGCTTCGCCCGATCCTGCTCGCGGTCGTCGCGCTCGCGCTGCTTGCCGCGAACGCGGCCCAGGCGCAATCGCCGCGCACGAAGGCCAAGCAGCCGGCATCGCCGGCGACTCCGGCGGCTCCCGTAATCGATGCCGCCTATGCCGCGTTCCAGCGCGGCGAATATCTGACCGCCTTCGCCGAGGCGACCAAGCGCGTCGAGGAGGCGAGCGATCCGGTCGCCATGACGCTGCTGGGCGAGCTCTACGTGAACGGCCTCGGCGTCAAGATCGATCCCGCACGCGCCGCCGAATGGTACCGGCTGGCCATCGCGCGCGACAATCGCGAAGCGATGTTCGCGCTCGGCGTCATGCACCTGCAGGGCAAGGGCGTCGCGCAAGACCGCAAGGAGGCGGCGCGCCTGTTCGCTGCCGCTTCCGACCGCGGCCACGCCTCGGCCGCCTATAATCTTGCGGTGCTCTATATCGAAGGCGAAGCGTTCCCGCAGGATTACGCGGCGGCGGCGCGCTTGTTCCGGGTTGCCGCCGAGCGCGACCTCACCGACGGCCAGCATGCGCTCGCGCTGCTCTACAAGGACGGCCGCGGCGTCGACAAGAATCCGGCCGAGGCCGCGCGCTGGCTTGGCCGCGCCGCCCAACTCGGTCACGTGGCGGCCAAGGTCGAGTTCGCGATCGCGCTGTTCAATGGCGATGGAATCCAGAAGGACGAGGCGCGCGCGGCGGCGCTGTTCCGCCAAGCGGCGCTGCTACGGAAATCCCGTGGCGCAGAACCGGCTCGCCCGAATTCTGGCGGCCGGCCGCGGCATCGCGCAGGATCCGATCGAGGCCGGCGCCTGGCATATCCTGGCACGCGGAAACAGCGTTCCCGACCCGTGGCTCGATCAGTTGCTGAACGAGCTTCCCGCGGCCGAAGCGAGCCGCGGCCGAGAAGCGTGCACAGGCATGGCGCGAAGGTCACGCCGCCCCGCGCACTTGACGCTGCTACGAGCGGCTTCTACGACAACGCGCGACCTGCTTTCGGGAATTCCAATCCATGAAGATCAACGGCAACGAAATCCGTCCCGGCATGATGATCGAGTACGACGGCGGCCTGTGGATCGCGGTCAAGACCATGGCCGTGAAGCCGGGCAAGGGCCCGGCCTATAACCAGGTCGAGGCGAAGAACATCGTCGACGGGCGCAAGCTCAACAACCGCTTCGGCTCCGACGAGAAGGTCGAGCGCTTTCGCCTCGAGCAGAAGGATTTCCAGTACCTCTACCGCCAGGGCGACATGCTGGTGTTCATGGATTCCGACACCTACGAGCAGATCGAATTGTCCGAGGAGTTCGTCGGCGAACGCGCCGCCTTCCTGCAGGACGGCATGAAAGTGACGCTCGACATGTACGAAGAGCGGCCGATCGGCATCAAGCTGCCGGACCAGGTGGTGCTGCAGATCGTGGAAGCGGACGCCGTGATGAAGGGGCAGACCGCGACTTCGTCCTACAAGCCGGCCAAGCTCGAGAACGGGCTGCGCATCATGGTGCCGCCGTTCGTCGGCGACCGGCGAGAAGGTGGTCGTGGATACCAACGAGATCACCTACATCCGCCGGGCGGAATAGCCTTTCCCTCTCCCCTTTGGGAGAGGGTCCGAGCGAGCGTAAGCGAGCGAGGCGGGTGAGGGGTACTCGCGCCCGCGCTTGTTTTCACCCCTCACTCGGCTCGGCGCCCTCGGCCACCCTCTCCCACAAGGGGAGAGGGAACAATGCTCCGCTCTCCCCTCATCACCGTCATGGTCGCCGCCGCGCGCAAGGCGGCGCGCGCGCTGATCCGCGATTTCGGCGAGCTGGAGAATCTCCAGGTTTCGGTCAAGGGGCCGGGAAATTTCGTCACCAACGCCGATCGGCGCTCGGAAGAAATACTCCATCAGGAACTATCGAAGGCGCGGCCCAAGTTCGGATTCCTGATGGAAGAGCGCGGCCGGGTACCCGGCAGCGATCCGTCGCACGAGTGGGTGGTCGATCCGCTTGGATGGCACCACCAATTTCATGCACGGAATTCCGTTGTTCGCGATTTCGATCGCGCTGGTGAAGGACGGCATTCCGGAAGCCGGCGTCGTCTATAATCCGGTGAGCGACGAGCTCTACGTCGCCGAGAAGGGCCGCGGCGCGTATCTGAACGAGCGGCGGCTGCGCGTCGCGGCGCGCCGGGAACTCGCCGACTGCGTGGTCTGCTGCGGCATTCCCCATTCGGGCCGGGGCGACCCGGCGCGATTTCGCGCACGAGCTTGCCGCGGTGCAAGAACGCGTCGCCGGCGTGCGCCGCACGGGTGCGGCCGCGCTCGACCTCGCCTGGATCGCGAGCGGCCGGTTCGACGGCTTCTGGGAGCGCGGGCTTTCGCCCTGGGACGTCGCCGCCGGCATGGCGCTGATCCGCGAGGCCGGCGGCTTCGCCACCGATCTCGACGGCGGCGACGAGCTGTTCGCCAAGGGCTCGGTCTGCGCCGGCAACGAATTGATCCAGAAACAGCTTCTCGAAGTTCTCAAAAGCGCCTGAGCCTGCCGCGATTTCGCCGCGAGCGGGCGGCATTCCAATTCGGTTCGCCTGTGCCATAGTCCGCGGGCGGACTCGGATAGGCACGATGGCGCGGGACACCGACCTCTACGTGAAGGTCTCTTCGCCCAGGATCTTCCTGGTCCGGATGGCGGTGTTCCTGATCCTGTGCGCGTTGTTGTCGGCGCTGCTCTACAGGCAGATCTGGAGCGCGTTCCTGGCCAACCCGTGGCTCAACGGACTGATCCTCGGCGCGCTGCTGGTCGGCATCCTGTTTTCGTTCCGGCAAGTGCTGCGGCTCATCCCCGAGGTCGATTGGGTGAACGGCTTCCGGCTGGCCGATCCGGGGCTCGCGGTGGCGCGCGCGCCGGTGCTGCTGGCGCCGATGGCGGCGATCCTGGGCGACCGCGTCGGCCGCATGTCGATTTCGCAGACGACGATGCGCGGCATTCTCGAGTCGATCGGCACGCGGCTCGACGAGTCGCGCGATCTGGCGCGCTACCTCACCGGGCTTCTGGTATTCCTCGGACTGCTCGGCACCTTCTGGGGCCTGCTCGATACCATCGGCTCGATCGGCAAGGTGATCCAGTCGCTCGAGGTCGGCCGCGACTTCGAGTGCGATCTTCGAGGATCTGAAGAGCGGCCTCGGCGCGCCGCTCGGCGGCATGGGCATCGCCTTTTCGTCGTCGCTGTTCGGACTCGCGGGCTCGCTGGTCCTTGGCTTCCTCGATCTGCAGGCAAGTCAGGCGCAGAACCGCTTCTACACCGACCTCGAGGACTGGCTCTCGACCACGGTGCGCGAGATGGGCGTTGTCGACGTACGCGCCGGCGGCGAGGCGCAGGCGTTTCCGGTCAACGCGCTGATCAATGTGATCGAACGGCTGAGGAATTCGATCGAGGACGCGGCCGATGAGCGCGCGCGCGAGGTGCGCGCCGCACCCGGAGGCGTGCCGGCTTATCTGCAGCCCTCCGCGGCCGCAGCCTTGCCGATCGCCGAGATGACCGCCGCCGTGGAGCGGCTCGAGCGTTCGGCCCGGCCGATCGCGGCGCTGGCCAATTTCCCGGTCGAGGAGTTCTCCGCCGCCGCCGAGCGGCTCGACAAGGCGATCCGCGAGGCGGGCTCGCAGCGCGCGACCCAGGCGATGGTGAACCTCGCCGAGAGCCTGCAGAACCTGGTCAATCACATGCGCACGGAGCAGCAGATGATCCGCGACTGGGCCGAGGCGCAGGCGTCCAAGCAGGACGACATCCGCAACCTGCTCGAACACATCGCGCGCGTGACGACGAACGGCGGGAGAGCGTGACATGGCGCTCGGACGCACCGGACGCCGCGAGGCGGGGTTCAACTATTGGCCCGGCTTCGTCGATGCGCTCTCGACGATGCTGCTCGCCTTCATCTTCCTGCTGTCGATGTTCATGCTGGCGCAGTTCTTCCTCACGCAAGAGATCAGCGGCAAGGAAAACGTTCTTGCGCGGCTGACCGCGCAAATCCGCCAACTATCCGATCTGCTTTCGCTCGAGCGGTCGAACACGACCTCGCTCGAGGACCAGATCGCACAGTTGCGGGCGAGTTTGCGCGGCACCGAGGCCGAGCGCGACCGCTTGCGCGGCCCCGGCACCGGCCCCGACGTGCCGGCGCTCGCCAGCGAGCTCGACAGCGAGCGCAAGCTCAGCCAGCAGCAGGTCTCGCAAATCGCGCTGCTGAACCAGCAGATCGCGGCCTTGCGCCGCCAGCTCGCGGCGATCGAGGCGGCGCTCGAGGTTTCCGAGAAGCGCGACCGCGAAAGTCAGGCGCGGATCGCGGATCTGGGGCAGCGGCTGAACATCGCGCTGGCGCAACGGGTGCAGGAATTGCAACGCTACCGTTCGGAATTCTTCGGGCGGCTGCGCGAGATCCTCGGCAACCGGCCGGAGATCCGCGTGGTCGGCGACCGCTTCGTGCTGCAGTCGGAAGTCTTCTTCGACCGCGGCTCGGCGGCGCTCAGGCCCGAGGCGCGGCCCGAGATCGACAAGATCGCGAGCGCCCTTCTCGACCTAGAGAGCAAGATTCCCGCCGACATCGCCTGGGTGCTGCGCATCGACGGCCATACCGACACCCGCCGGATCGCGACCGCGCAATTCCCCTCGAACTGGGAGCTTTCCTCGGCGCGGGCGATCTCGGTGGTGCAGTACCTGATCGGGCGCGGCGTCAAGCCCGAGCGGCTGGTCGCGGCAGGCTTCGGCGAATTCCAGCCGATCGACCCCGGCGCGACCGAGGAAGCCTTTAGCCGCAACCGGCGCATCGAGCTGAAGCTGACCGAGCGGTGAGCGAATTCGTCGTCCGCGATTACCGCGACGAGGATTGCGAGGCCGCGATCGCACTTTGGCGGCGCGCCTGGGACGCGACGTTCCCGGACATCGACTTTTCCGCGCGACTCGACTGGTGGCGCGAACGCTGGGTAGGCGAACTGGTCCCCAACAACAGGATTCGCGTCGCGGAAGATAATGGGCGCCTCGCGGGCTTCGTCGTCATCGATCCCAACTCCGGCTATCTCGATCAGATCGTGGTCGCGCCGGAAGATTGGGGCACGGGAGTCGCAAAAAGGCTGATGGACGAGGCCAAGCGAATTTCGCCGGCGCGCATTTCGCTCGAAGTGAATCAGGAAAACGCGCGGGCGATCCGCTTCTATGAGCGCGCCGGCTTCGAGCGCACGGGCGAAGGCATCAATCCGCTCTCGGGACGGCCGATCTGGCGCTATGCTTGGAAGCCGGGCTGAGACTCAGACCGCGACCCCGAATTGCAAGCTCCGCAAGCCGCGCATAAAGTCCACCGGCGGCGACCAGGCTCGCGTGGGTGCCCTCCTCGACGATGCGGCCGTGCTCCAGGACAAGAATGCGGTCGGCGCGAAGCACGGTCGCGAGCCGGTGCGCGATGACGAGCGAGGTGCGGTTCTCCATGGAGCGCTCGAGGGCTTGCTGCACCAGCGTTTCGCTCTCGGCGTCGAGCGACGACGTCGCCTCGTCGAGCAGCAGCACCTTGGCGTTGCGCAAGATTGCCCGCGCGATGGCGATCCGCTGGCGCTGCCCGCCGGAAAGCGTGACCCCCCGTTCACCGATCAGGGTGTCGTAGCCGTGCGGGAAGATTTTGCGTGAATTCGTCCACCAGCGCGAGCGTGCCGGAGCGTTCGATTTCGGCCTCGGTTGCATCGAGCCGGCCAAGGCGGATGTTGTCGCGGATCGAGGCGGCGAAGATCGCCACATCCTGCGGGACCAGCGCGATGCGCGCGCGCACCGCGAGCGGATCGGCGTGCTGCAGATCGACGCCATCGAGCAGGATGCGGCCGGATAGCGGATCGTAGAAGCGCAACAAGAGATGGAAGAGCGTGCTCTTGCCCGCGCCCGAGGGTCCGACGATGGCCACGCGTTCGCCCGGCTCGACCGAAAACGAGATCGACTCCAGCACCCCTACTTCGGGCCGCGTCGGATAGATAAAGGAGACGCCGTCGAAGCGGATCGAGCCCTTCGCGGGTTCGGGCAACGCGACGGAGAGTTTCGGCTTCTTGATCGCGGGCTCGATGCGCAGCAGCTCGGCGATGCGCTCGGCGGCGCCGGCGGCCTGGCTCACCTCGCCCCAGACCTGCGAGAGCTCGCTCAAGGCCCCGGCGGCGAACACCGCATAGAGCACGAACTGGCTGAGGCGGCCGGCCGTCATGCGTCCGCCGATCACGTCCTGGGCGCCGGTCCACAGCACGCCGACCACGCTTGCGAACACGAGGAAGATGCCGCCGGCGGTGAGCAGCGCGCGCGCTTTCGTCGAGTGGCGCGCGGCCGTGAAAGCGCGCTCGACCGCCTCGGCGAAGCGCACGCGCGCCGCCGCCTCGCCGGTGAAGGCCTGCAGTGTGCGCACCGAACCGATCGCCTCGGCCGCGTAGGCCGAAGC
Organism: uncultured Alphaproteobacteria bacterium; assembly: GCA_963772885.1. Classification (GTDB taxonomy): domain Bacteria; phylum Pseudomonadota; class Alphaproteobacteria; order Rhizobiales; family Xanthobacteraceae; genus JAHFPN01. The sequence goes on from CAVYZC010000007.1 coordinate 84,564, forward strand.
GTCGGCGAGCGTGTCCTGCGCCGAGCGGGAGCGGGAGCGCACCGAACGGCCGAAGCCCACCAGCGGCAGCACGATGAACGGAATCGCGATCAGCACCATCGCCGAGAGCCGCGGGCTGGTCACCACCATCATCGCGATGGCGCCGACGAACAGCACGACGTTGCGCAGCGCGATCGAGGCGGAGGTGCCGACGGCGGTCTTGAGCTGGGTCGTGTCGGCGGCAAGCCGTGAAACCAGCTCGCCGGTTCGCGCGGTATCGAAGAAGGCGGACGAGAGCGTGAGGATGTGCGCGAACACCGCATCGCGCAGGTCCGCCACCACGCGCTCGCCGAGCGTGGTCACCAGGTAGTAGCGAAGCGCGCTCGCGCTCGCGAGCACCGCGGCGACGACCACGAGCATCCCGAAATACTGGTCGATATAGCCGGCCTGCTCCGGCGCAAAGCCGAAATCGATCATGCGCCGGACCGCGAGCGGGACCGCAAGCGTCGCTCCCGCCGCGGCCAAGAGAGCCACCAGCGACGCCACGATCCGCCCGCGGTAGCGCAACGCGAAGGGCACGAGCGTCATCAATGGCCGCAGGCGCGCAGCGCGCGGTGCGGCCGGTGGCTGGGCAGGCTCGGCTTGTGTCACAAGCTACTCTCTAGTATGAAGCCGCCGACTTCCGGGGTTCGCGAGTTTACTCGCCTGAAACCCCGGCGAGGCAAGGATTAGTAGCCATGAAAGCCGACATCCATCCCGACTATCACGAGATCAAGGTCGTGATGACCGACGGTACCGAATACACGACGCGCTCGACCTGGGGCAAGGCGGGCGACACGCTGCATCTGGACATCGACCCGAAGACGCACCCGGCCTGGACCGGCGGCCAGCAACAGCTGCTGGACCGTGGCGGGCGGTTGTCGCGTTTCCAGAAGAAGTTCGCCGGCTTCATCAAAGGCTGAAGCGCCCTGCGCGACGTTCCGAGCCCCCGCTGCGCGGGGGCTTTTTCGTTTCAGGCGCTACGTTTTGCCTCGAAAGCGGCACGCAGCAGCCCGAGCTGGTGCTCCACCGGATTGTCGTTGGTGGCCTTCGACGGCTTGCCGCCATAGATCAGCGCGTCCATGCGGAGCACGTGGTCGTGCAGGCGGCGCGATTCGTCGATCAGCGTGCGCAGGCGCTTGGGCAGCGACTTCATCGACTCTTCGTGCGGCGGCTCGTAGGTCGAGAGCTTCACCTTGGTCTTTTCGGAGCGCGCCTGATCCTGCGTGAGCTCCCCTTCGTTGACCGCGCGCTGCAACAGGAGCCAGGACGCGAGCTGCATCAGCCGCGTGGTGAGCCGCATCGAACTCGGTCGCGTAGGTCAGCGCGCCGGTGCGCGAGAGCTGCTTCGATTCCCTGCGGCCGGGCCCGTCGAGATAGGCGGCGGCGAGTTCCACCAGCGTCATGCCCTCGCGGAACAGCGTGGCGAAGGACTGGCCGGCGGCGATGCGCTCGGCGAGCACGACGGGTTTCCGGAGGGTGGCTTGGACTTCGGACATTTACGCACCTGGTAACGCTACTGAACTCTTTACGAGGCAGCGGCCAATTTGAATCGAAGCACCGAATTCGGTCGCGAGTCAAAGGGCCATCTGCCGGCGGAAACACGCCCAATTCGTGCAATTCGCGCGCCGCCGCCCCGTGCCAGGACGGGACGCGGGGCAAAAAAAGGAGCCGCCCGAAGGCGGCTCAAAGGTTTTCACAGGGAGGCGTCAAACAGAGTGGACAGGAGCCACTCGACATCCACGAAGTGGATGTATCTTGATAGTGCGGCGGAAACCTTAATCAATGGTTAACGCGGGCCGGAACCGCGTACCGCAAATCAGCGCCGGAAGAACGTGTCGGCGGCGCTCTTGGTCGCCTGCTTCGCCTGCATCGTGGCCTGCGAGCCGTTCGATCTCGGCCTGCAACGCCTCGACCCGCTCGCGCAACTCGTGCACCGACAAGAGCGAGAGATCCGAGCCGATCTCGTGCACCTTGGACGGCTTCTTGACCGGTTCCTCTTCCATGGCGCGAGCCTAGCGGATCGGGCCCGGCGTTGTCATCGCGGCGGCAGGGTCGTAGGAATTCCGCCCATCACCCGGAGCCGGCAATGCCCCTTCCCGAGACGATGACCGCGATCGCGATCCCCAAGCCGGGCGGGCCGGAAGCGCTCAAACCCGAGACGCGGCCCTTGCCGAAGCCGGGACCGACCGAGGTCCTGGTGCGCGTCGCGGCCGCCGGGGTGAACCGGCCGGACGTGATGCAGCGCATGGGCATGTATCCGCCGCCGCCGGGCGCACCGGACATTCCCGGGCTCGAGATCGCCGGCGAAGTGGTCGCGCTCGGCGACAAGGTCACGCGGCTCCGCGTCGGCGACAAAGTGTGCGCGCTCGTTCCGGGCGGCGGCTACGCGGAATATTGCGTGGCCGACGAGGCGATCGCGCTGCCGGTGCCCAAGGGCCTCTCCATGATCGAGGCGGCGGCGTTGCCGGAGACCTTCTTCACCGTCTGGCACAACATGATGGAGCGCGGGGCGCTGAAAGCGGGCGAGAGCGTGCTCATCCATGGCGGCACCAGCGGCATCGGCACGACCGCGATCATGATTGCCAAGGCCTTCGGCGCGAAGGTGATTACGACCGCCGGTTCGGCGGAGAAATGCGCCGCGTGCAAGAAGGCTCGGCGTTGACGTGGCCATCGATTACAAGAAGGAGGACTTCGTCGCCGCCACCAAGGCCGCGACCGGCGGCCGCGGCGCCGATCTCATCATCGACATCATCGGCGGCGACTACGTGGACCGCAATTTCGAGGCCGCCGCGCTCGAAGGCCGCATCGTCCAGGTTTCGGTGCAGCAGGGAACGCAAGCCACGGTCGATATGCGCCGGCTGATGCAGAAGCGGCTCACCCACACCGGCTCGACGCTGCGGCCGCGGCCGGTCGCCGAGAAGGCCGCCATCGCGCGGGGCCTGCTCGCCAAGGTCTGGCCGCTGATCGAGGCCGGAAAGATCAGGCCGGTGATCGACTCCACCTTCCCGCTTGCGGATGCCCCGAAGGCGCACGCGCGCATGGAATCGAGCGCCCATATCGGGAAGATCGTGCTCGTGGTGCGCCCTTGAGCCTTGCCTTGCCGCCGCCGCAAGGGAGGGCTAATTCAGGCCGTCCGAACGGCCACGCGCGGGCCGCCTCCGGAGGTCCGCACTTGCGTTTGGTTCGACTGGTATTTGCGTTCTCGGTGCTCCTCGCCCCAGCGAGCGTGCTGCCGGCCTTCGCCGTCGAGGCGATCGCGGTGCGGCTCAAGACTCCCGCATTCGACGTCCTGCCGCAGACCGAGCGCTACAGCACCGACGTCGACAAGCTGCAGGTTTCCATCGCACCCGGCCCCGACGGCATCGTGCGCCGGATCGAAGTGCGCGCGCGCACGCCGCAAGGCACCACCAACTGGGCGGTGTTCGCGCTCGCCAACAACACCGACGAGCAGGTCGACCGGCTGATCGTCGCGCCGCACTATCAGATGGCGGGCTCGGGCCTGTTCTGGCCCGACCTCGGCTCGACGCGCATCGCCGCCGTGACTCCGAGCCAGGGCTTCCGGCCGGAGCGCCAACCGGCGATCGGCGCCGATGTCTTCCTGGTCACGCTCGATCCGGGCACGACGATCACCTTCGTCGCCGAACTCAATTCGGGATTGCTGCCGCAGCTCTATCTGTGGGAGCCGGAAGCCTACAAGGGCAAGGTCAACAGTTTCACGCTCTATAACGGCATCGTCATCGGCATCGCCGGCCTGTTGGCGCTGTTCCTCACGATCCTGTTCGTGGTCAAGGGATCGATCATGTTCCCCGCCGCAGCCGCGCTCGCCTGGGCGGTGCTCGGCTATATCGGCGTCGATTTCGGATTCTGGGCCAAGGTGTTCGGGCTCACGCCGGCGACGGAACAATTCTGGCGCGCGGCCGGTGAGGCGATCCTGGCCGCGACGCTCATCGTCTTCATCTTCGCCTACCTCAATCTCGCGCGCTGGAACGTGCGCTACTCGCACGTGGCGGTGGGCTGGCTGGTTTTCCTCGCGCTGCTGGTCGCGCTCGCGTTCATCGATCCGGCGATCGCCGCCGGCATCGCGCGAATTTCGTTGCTCGCGGTCGCGCTGCTGGGCTTCGGCCTGGTCGTGTATCTGGCAACGCACAATTTCGACCGCGCGGTGCTGCTGATCCCGACCTGGTTCCTGTTCACGGTCTGGGTGATCGCCGCCGGCTTCGCGGTCGCCGGCGTGCTGACCAACGATCTGATCGGCCCGGCACTCCTGGGCGGCCTCGTGCTGATCGTGATGCTGATCGGCTTCACGGTGATGCAGCACGCCTTCGCCGGGGTCGGCGCCGACGGCATCGTCAACGATCTGGAACGGCGCGCGCTCGCGCTCACCGGCGCCGGCGACCTGGTCTGGGATTGGGACGTGGACCGCGACCAGATCTATACCAGCGCCGAGGCCGAGCAGCTCCTGGGTCTCAAGCGCGGCACGCTGGAAACCGCGGCCGCGGGCTGGCTCGAATATCTGCACCCGACCGATCGCGACAGCTTCCGCATGGCGCTCGACAGCGTACTCGAGCAGCGGCGCGGGCGCATCACGCTCGAGTTCCGCCTGCGCGGCGAAGACGGCCATTACCGGTGGTTCACGTTGCGCGCGCGGCCAGTCGTCGGCACCGACGGCGAGGTGTTGCGCGTGGTCGGCACCATCACCGACATCACCGAGCAGAAGGTCGCCGAGGAGCGGCTGCTGCACGACGCGGTGCACGACAACCTCACGGGGCTGCCGAACCGGGAGCTGTTCTTCGACCGGCTCGATGCCGCGATCGTGTTCGCGCGGGCCGACGAACACATGCGGCCGACCGTGATGGTCATCGATCTCGACCGCTTCAAGCAGGTCAATTCCAGCGTCGGCATGGCGGTCGGCGATTCGATCTTGCTCACCGTCGCGCGCCGGCTCGGCCGCTTGCTGAAGCCGCAGGATACGCTGGCACGCATCGGCGGCGATCAGTACGGGCTGATCCTGCTATCCGAGCGCGACCCGCAGCGCATCACGGCCTTCGCCGATACGATCCGGCGCACCTTGCGCGCACCCATCGGCTTCGGCGAGCGGCAGATTTTTCTCACCGCCTCGATCGGCCTGGTACTGGTGGACGGCCAGACGCGCCGACGCGAAGAGGTGCTGAAGGACGCGGAGCTGGCCATGTATCACGCCAAACGCTCCGGCGCCGACAAGATCGAGGTGTTCAAGGCCGCGATGCGGTCGCAAAAGATCGACCGGCTGACGCTGGAATCGGATCTGCGGCGCGCGCTCGAGCGCGAGGAAGTGACGATCCTCTACCAGCCGGTCATTCGCCTCGAGGACCGCACCATCGCCGGCTTCGAGGCGCTGATGCGCTGGAACCATCCGCGGCTCGGGCGGCTGGGTCCGTCGGAGTTCATCCCGATCGCCGAGGAGACCGGCCTGATCGTCGATCTCGGACATTTCGTGCTCGAGCGCGCCGCGCGCCAGCTCGTGCTGTGGCAGCGCGCGATGCCCGGCGTGGTGCCGATCTTCACCAGCGTGAACATTTCGTCCCGCCAGCTTCTGCGCCACGATCTGATCCAGGACGTGAAGGCGGTGCTGGCGCGCAATCTGTGCGCGCCCGGGACGCTGAAGCTGGAACTCACCGAATCGCTCATCATGGAGAACCCGGAGCTCGCGGCGCAAATGCTGCAGCGCATCCGCGAGCTCGGCGCCGGGCTGGCGCTCGACGATTTCGGCACCGGCTATTCCTCGCTCGCCTATCTGCAGCGCTTCCCGTTCGACACGATCAAGATCGACCAGCAATTCGTGCGCGGCTCCGGCAAGGGGGACCGCGGCCGGTGATTCTCCGCTCGATCATCGCGCTGGCGCACGATCTCGGCATGGCGACGGTCGCCGAAGGCGCGGAGACGGACTCCGATGCGGTCGAGCTCTTCCAGCTCGGCTGCGAGTACGCGCAGGGCTATGCCTTCGGTGAGCCGATGACCGCCGACGAAGCGATGCGGTTGGTCGCGCCGGAACTGCCGCCCGAGAAACGCGCGAAAGCCAGCTGACGATTTCAGGCGTGGCCGGCTTCGCTCGCGAGCTTGCCGGGATCGATGCCGATCTTGCGCATGGCCTGATTGTACTTGTCCTCGGTATTCGGGCCGAACAGCAGCTCCGAATCGGCGTCGCAGTTCAGCCAGCCATTGGCCTGGATCTCGTTCTCCAGCTGGCCGGGCGCCCAGCCGGCATAGCCGAGCGCGAGCACCGCGTTGGCCGGCCCCTTGCCGCGCGCGATCGCCTTGAGAATGTCGAGCGTCGCCGTGAGGCAGATGCCCTGCTCGATCGGCAGCGTCGAGTTCTCGATGAAAAAATCCGCGGTGTGCAGCACGAAGCCGCGCCCGGTCTCGACCGGCCCGCCCTTGAGCACGCGCACCGCGTCGGCCTGGTTCGGAAGCTCGATCAGATCCGACGACGGGATGACGTCGAGCTGCACGAGCAAATCGGGGAACCGGATGTTCTGGGCCGGCTGGTTGATGACGATGCCCATGGCGCCCTCGGACGAATGGGCACAGACATAGATCACCGCCCGGGCGAAGCGCTCGTCCTGCATCGTGGGCATGGCCACGAGGAGCTGGCCATCGAGATAGCCGGGGCCGCCCTTGGCCGTGCCGAGCTTGGTGGCGCCGATGCGCATGTGCAAAGACTATCGCGGATGCGCGTGGACGCAAACAGCGCTTCGGCCGCACGCGTTCACGGGGATGTGCATGGGCCGCGAACCCTTCGCCGGTCTAGGAGAGCGCATGGTCCGCCACATTCTGTTCCTGTTCCTGGTTACGCCCGCGCTACTCGGCGCCGGCGATTCCGCGCGCGCGCTCGAATCACCTTGGGCGCCGGCGCAGCAATCGGCGATCCGGCTGATCGCCGCCGGCCCGGCCGCGCCGGGCGATTCGCGGCTCAAGGCCGGCGTCGAGCTCAAGCTCACGCCCGGCTGGCACACCTACTGGCGCTATCCGGGCGACGCCGGCGTTCCGCCGCGCTTCGACTGGCGCGGATCGGAGAACCTCGCCGGCGTCGACGTGCTGTGGCCGGCGCCGGAGAGAATTCTCGCCGGCGGCTCGATCTCGATCGGCTACGAGCACGACGTGATCTTTCCCTTGCGCATTCGTCCCGCCGATCCGGCCCGGCCGGTGAAGCTCGCGCTCAAGCTCGAATACGCGGTGTGCGAGAAGCTGTGCGTCCCCGCGGAAGCGCGCGTCCGGCTCGACGTGCCGGCAAGCAGCGCCGCGCCGGTGCCCGCGCTCGTAGCCGCGGAGGCGAACGTGCCGCGCCGGGTGAAGCTCGGCGAGGCCGGGAGCCTCGCGATCATCGGCGTGAAACTCGAGCGCGGCGCGGTGCCGCGTGCGCTGGTCACCGCGAGGGTTCCGTCCGGATCGAAGTTCGATCTGTTCGCCGAAGGGCCCAGCGAGGAATGGGCGCTGCCGGTGCCGGAGAAGATCGCGGCCGAGGCTGGCCTGGTCCGCTTCGCCTTCCCACTCGAAGGCGCGCCGGCGGGGGCCAATCCCATCCCGCCCATGCTGCGGCTGACGCTGGTCGCGGGCGAGCAGGCGATCGAGGTCGAGGTACCGCTCGACTGATCCACGACTTGGACTAGGATAGACTTGCGTTAGGATAGGCCCGCCCGGAAAGCGGGCGGCATGAAGCAGGGAGAGTGGAATGATCAAGGTCGGCGAGCGGCTTCCTCCGGCGACGTTCCGGGTGGTGGTTGACGGCGCGATGAAGCCGCGCACCACGGACGAAATCTTCAAGGGCAAACGCGTGGTGCTGGTCGGCATGCCCGGCGCCTTCACGCCGACCTGCCACAAGAACCACCTGCCCGGCTTCCTCACCAATGCCGAAAAAATCATGGCCAAGGGCGTGAACCACATCGCGGTCACCGCGGTGAACGACCACTGGGTCATGCACCAGTGGAGCCAGGCTTCGGGCGGCGCCGGCAAGATCGAGTTCCTCGCCGACCCGAACGCGGAGTTCGTCAAGGCGCTCGGGCTCGAGTTCGACGCGACCGGCGGCCTCGGCGGCATTCGCTCGCGGCGCTACGCGATGCTGGTCGATGACGGCGTGGTGAAGGTGCTCAACGTCGAGGAGCAGGCCGGCAAGGCCGAGATCACCAGCGCCGAGAACATGATGAAGCACCTCTAGCCGCCCGACGCACAGCTTCCGCGGCCCGTCGTCACGCGATGATGTCGGGGAAAAGCTGGTCCTCGATGCGCTGAATCTGATCGCGCAATTGCAGCTTGCGCTTCTTCAAGCGCTGGACCTGCAGCCGGTCGCTGCCGGGCACCGAGGTCAGCGCATCGATCGCGGAGTCGAGGTCGCGGTGCTCCTGCTTGAGCCGCTCCAGCTCGCCCTTCAGCTGTCGTTCTTCTTCGGCGTTCATGGCCTCCCGCCGATTCGGCGCCGCCCTCCATGTCCGCGGTCGAGTATCGCGCCCGCGCGTGTTCCGGGCAAGACAAGGAAACGCCCCTATGTTTCCTTAGGGGCCGCGGTGGATTGGCGCCTTGCCGCCGCACGATAGCGTCGACTTGCAGCCGGACCCGTGCCAGACTTACGCGTCGCACCCTGCATGGAGAATCGATTCATGACCATTCAGGCGCTTCTCGCCGAATTGGAGCAGAAGCACAGGGCTCTCGAAATCGAACTGGAGGAGGCGCGCGCGCACCCCTCGGTCGATAATCTGAGGGTCGCCGAACTCAAGCGCCGCAAACTGCTGTTGAAGGACGAGATCGAACGGCTCAGGCATCAGCCGGTGCACTGACCGCCGACCCCGTCCCTGGATGGAAGCCGCCGGTCCGTCGACCGGCGGTTTCGTTTTGGCACGGCGCGGATCGTCGCAGGGCGAGCGGAAATCCCGATAGCGCAAGGGTCCAGATCGTTACAATTTTAACTAAATTCTTAATGCTGAATCAGGAACCGCGTGGCGGTTGGTTACTTTTCTGCTAATTCTTTCAAGTGCTTGTTGAGTTGGAGTTGCGTTGGCGGAGTATCGCTTGAGTCCTGTGTATCGGGTCAGAGCGTTGTGTCGGGTGCGTACCCGTATGCCCGCATTTGCCGGTCGAAGCCCGGACTCTCGTCCGGACCGGCCCTCTCATCTTCATCTCATCGAGCTTACCGGCTCCGCCGCGGCAGCGGGCCACTAACGCGATGAGGTGAAACTGTGAAGAAGATGCTCATTGCGGCCCTCATGGCCGCGTTTGCCGCAACCGCCCTCCCGGGCGTCGCGGCCGCTCAGGAGCGCGATCGCTCCGCACTGCTTCCGATTGCCGGCGGACTGGGAACTGCGAACTGGTTCCTCCGGCCCACTTGGACGAACACGTTCCTGATCAAGGGCCACCACAGGCATCACCACCACAAGAAAATCGGCAGCACCAGCGGTGAATTCCCCTATGTGGTCGGCGCCATCTGGTGCGCGGCGGCTGCGCCGATCATCACGGTGGCGATCGAGAAGCGCGAGCTGTCGACCGATGAAGTGCTGTGGTCGACCGCGAGCTGCTTCTTCCCGCCGCTCGCGCTCATCGGCATGTTCGGCGGCCTGAAGTAAGCCGCTTCACGACCGAACAAGAAAAAAGCCCGGCGCATGCGCCGGGCTTTCCATTTTCGCGAAGCGGTCCGCTTCAGGCGGCTTGTTCAGGCAGCTTGGAGATTCGTCGCGGCGGTCTTGCCGCGCTCGGTGGTGATCTCGAAGCTCACCTTCTGCCCCTCCGTCAGGGTGTACATGCCGGCACGCTCGACGGCGCTGATATGGACGAACACGTCCTTGCCGCCGTCGGCGGGCTGGATGAAGCCGAAGCCCTTCTGGGCGTTGAACCACTTCACGGTACCGATAGCCATTTCGTTTCCTTTCGACGCACGAGCCGTGCGTTTTCTCACCGCACGACCATCGCGCGGCTTCCACAATCCGAGTTTTGGGTTTTGGTCTCGTAGCGCAGCCCAAAAGGGAGCGTGGTAGCAAGACAAGCCAAAATCGAGTTGCGGGCGCTATAGACTCGAATTTTATGGCAAGGTCAAGACCGCCCAGCCGCGCGCAATTTCGCGCCGCAACCAAGTCTTAACTCTGGAAGTCGCGCCACGATCACGCGCTCTTCGATTCGAGCCGGCTCGCGATCCAGGTCTTGCAGATCGCCGAGCACGCGCGAGCGATCGGGTTCGCGCTCGTTGAATACTTCGTGCCAGAGCGGCGCGTAGCAATGCAGCGTGCCGCGGCCGGGCGGCAGCGCCGCCGCGAATTCGCGGGCACCTTGCGGATCGACCAACCGGTCCTCGCCGGCGACGAGCAGGAGCGCCGGCACGTCGAGCTTGGCTGCGTCACGCAGCGCGCACTCGCCGGCATCGAGAATGAACGCGGTGAGGCGCGGGGTCGCGAAGGCGATGGCAGAGCGGATCACTTAGCGCCTCGGCGACGACATTCGGATCGTGGGAAATCTTGTGGATCGGCAAGCCGTGCGGGGCGATGAGGTTCGGCGTAACGCGGTTGGCGATGCCGATCAGGAAGCGCGCCAACGCCGGCAAGCGCGTCTTCAAGGCGGGCGAGGAGAGCACCAGGCCGCGCGGCCGGATCCAGCCGCCGGTGACGGCGCGCGCGGCGATGGCGCCGCCCATGCTGTGGCCGATCAGGAACGGCGGCGCGGTGTCGCCCGCGGCCTTGCGCCTCCGCCGCGAACGCGTCGAACACGAGCTTGGCGTCGTCGAGCAGCGCGTTTAGCGAAGGAATGGTCGCCCGCGGCCCGCCGGACTGGCCGAAGCCGCGCTGATCGTAGCCGCGCACGGCAATGCCGATCTCGTTCAGCGCGGCCGCCACATGGGCATAGCGGCCGCTGTGCTCGCCGAGACCATGGATGATGAGCGCCGAGCCGCGCCGGCGCGCGCCCGCGGGCACCGGCCAGTCGCGGACGAAAAGCTCGACGCCGTCGGAGGTCTTGATCGGCGCGCTCATCCGACCGCCTTGGCCGCCGCCCGGCCCGCGATGCGGCCGGAGAACAGGCAGCCGCCGAGGAACGTGCCTTCCAGCGCGCGATAGCCGTGCACGCCGCCGCCGCCGAAGCCGGCGACCTCGCCGGCCGCATAGACGCCGGGCAAGGGCTCGCCGCCGGCGGCCAGCACGCGGCCATCGAGATCGGTCTCGAGCCCGCCCAGGGTCTTGCGCGTCAGCACCCAGAGCCGGACCGCGATCAAGGGACCCGCGGCGGGATCGAGCAGCTTGTGCGGCTTGCATCACGCGGATCACGCGGTCGCCGATGAATTTGCGCGCGGCGCGGATCGCCATGATCTGCGCGTCCTTGCCGAACTTGTGGTCGAGCTCGCGGTCGCGCGCGACGACCTCGCGCTCGACGGTGGCGGCATCGACGAGATTGCGCTGGGTCAGCCGATTCATGCCTTCGACCAGCTCCGGCAGCGTCTTGGCGACGACGAAATCCTTCTTCGCCTGCACGAATTTCTGCACCGGCGTCATCGCCTTGCCGCGCCCGCGCCGCAGCACGCCGAGGATGCTCTTGTTGGTGAAATCCGGGTTCTGCTCGGAGCCGGAGAGCGCGAACTCGCGGCCGATGATGCGCTCGTTCAGCAGGAACCAGGAATGATCGTGGCCGGCGCGCAGCACGTGCTCGAGCGCGCCGTAGCAATCGAAGCCGGGAAACAGCGGCACCGGCAGGCGGCGGCCGGTGGCGTCGAGCCAGAGCGGCGACGGGCCGGAGAGGACGCGGATGCCGTGGCGGCTCCAGATCGGCGCGTAATTGTCGATGCCTTCCGGGTAGTGCCACATGCGGTCGGAATTGATGATGCGGCCGCCGGCCGCGCCCGTCGCTTCCAGCATGCGGCCGTCCACGTGATCGGGAACGCCGGAGAGCATGTGCTTCGGCGGCTCGCCCATGCGCTTGGGCCAGTGCTTGCGCACCAGCTCATGATTGCCGCCGATGCCGCCCGAGGTGACGATGACGGCCTGCGCCTTGCAGCGAAAAATTCCCGAACACCTTGCGCGAGCTTTTGTGGCCGCGCTCGACATGGCTCGGCTCCAGGATTTCCCCTTGCACGCCGTCGACCCGGCCGCCGGTCTTGGTGAGAGAAGTGACGCGATGGCGGAAGCGCAGCGACACAAGGCCATTTTTCTCCGCCTCGCGCACGCGCCGCACGAACGGCGCGAGCAGGCCGGGCCCGGTGCCCCAGGTGATGTGGAAGCGCGGCACCGAATTGCCGTGGCCGGTGGCCAGATAGCCGCCGCGCTCGGCCCAGCCCACGACCGGGAACCAGCGCACGCCCATGGCGTGCAGCCAGGACCGCTTCTCGCCGGCGGCGAAATCGACGTAGGCCTCGGCCCAGCGGCGCGGCCATTCGTCTTCGTCGCGGTCGAAGCCGGCGGTGCCGAGCCAGTCCTGCATCGCAAGCTCGCGGCTAGTCGCGGATGCCCAGGCGGCGCTGCTCGGGCGAGTTCACCAGCATCAGGCCGCCGAACGACCAGAACGCCTGGCCGCCGAGCGAAGCTTCCGGCTCCTGGTCGAGCAGGATCACTTTCTTGCCGGCGTCGGCGAGTTCGGTGGCGGCGGTCAGGCCCGCGAGGCCCGCGCCGATTACGATTACGTCTGCGTCCATAGCCGCATTCTTACCTGTCCATTTCGCCTTCGTCATTGCCGGGCTTGTCCCGGCCATCCACGTTCTGCGTCATTCCGGCATCGCGCCACCGATCTCGGGTTTACCCGAGATCGGTACTTAAATGCGCAAGTCGGCTATAGCCGACTTGCGTGGCGCGAGGGCCGGAATCCATATCCGCTGTCTTCGCATCTTTTGCTCCGGTGGCTATGGATTCCGGGCTCGCGGGCTTCGCCCGCGCCCCGGAATGACGTGCCGAGGCGTTCCCGCGACGCTTCCGCGCCCGAGGTTTGGTTACGCAACCCCTCCTGAACAAGAAGGGGGATGGAGCGCCGCTCGGCGCTGCATCTTGTTTGCGTCCCTCGCGGGACGCGGTGCCCGGAACCGCCGGGCACTCGCCTTACGGCGCTTCACCGCGGCGAGTTCCCGAAGGACCGGCTCAACCCCGGGCCGCGCTTCCTGGGACGGCGGACATGTTGCCTCCTATCCGTCAGCGAGCTCCTCGCAGGGCGGTCCTAGTGCCGCCCGGGCGGGGCCCCGGGGTCGCCCGAGTGCGAGGTTACGAGCCTCGCCCGCGGGAACCGCTCCCCGCTCCGCCAGCCAGGCGTCCCTAGAAGACGCCCCAGATGAGCGGGGGAGTTAAATAATAAAGCGGCTTTCGTCGGTGTGCAAAGTGTCTCTTGAGGATGTTGGGTATAGACATCGCTCACGATATCGTTTGTTAGCGTTCTTTAAGTGGAAGAACGTACATTGCCGCGCGCTCTACAAGAGAGACACAGCGCGCTTGTTTGAGGCCGCTTACGACCATGCTTGTGAATTATTGCATCAGTGTCTTAGTGGGTTGTATTAGACTTAACTGAAATAGATTTCGTCGATTTCCACGATCTTGCCCGCGCCGCTAAGCGGCGGCATGTCATGACGGGCTTCATGGGGTCGAGAATGCGATGAGCCAGAACCAGGCCAACTTGTATGTGATGCCAGCATGCGATGAGCTGGCGCGCTGCTGATGCCATTCGTCGAGCTGGGATGCATGTTCGTGGCGCGATCGCACTTGTGCATCGTGATATGCGCGCTACGCATTTCTGGATTAAATTCCTAGATTGCGGTAAAAGTTGGGCGGAGGCAATATTGCTAGGCGCTTTAATGGGGGATTGCCACGATGATCATTGCAACGCGCATACTGAAATTGCGTGACCCGAAGGGCGACACTGAAATTCCGGTCCGTATCTTTTTGCCCGAGTTACGCGAAAGTTATGGTTGGGAATGCCGATACGAGATCGACTGGCCCGACGAACGGGAAGCGCGAGCCATGTATGGCTATGACTCGGTGCAAGCGATTCTACTCACGTTTCAATTCATCGGTTGCCAGATCTATACAAGCGAAGAGCATAAGTCCGGGAACTTGTTTGCTGGTGAGCCGGGGCGCGGCTATGGATTCCCAGTACCGCACATCGATCCGCGATTTGCTCATCGGAGACGACGCGAAATTTTTCTAGCGTCAGGACTTCTTGAACGTGCGGCTCACGTAGTCGCGCATGCTGGCGGCGGTTTCGGGCGCGAGCCAGACTTCGGCGGTGGCCGCGTCGAGGCGCTTGCCGTGGCGCTCGAGCGCATCGGCCACCGGCTGGCGCATCGCCTGCTTGGTGAGCGCGAAGGCGGCGGGGCGGAGCGCGGCGAGGCGCTCGGCGTTCTCGATCGCAAGCTCTAGGAGCTTTTCGGGCGCTACGATCTCGTCGGCGAGCCCGCGCTTCACTGCTTCCTCGGGCAGATAGGTCGCCGCCGAGAAAATGACTTCGGGGAAGAACTTGTGCGTGGTGACGTAGCGCATGATCTCGAAGGCGAGCGGCGGGAACGGCAGGCCCACGAGCAGTTCGGTGACGCCCATGCGGCCCTCGCCGCGCGCGATGAGCCGCCGGTCGGCGGTGCAGGCCAGGATGCAGCCGCCGGCCACCGCGTGGCCGTTCACCGCCGCGACCACGGGCTTCGGAAAGAAGAACGACGCTGCGTATAGAGCTTGGCCAGCGCCGGAAGGAAGCTCTTGAAATAATCCGGTCCGCTCGTGGTGGCGCGCAGCAGATCGACGCCGGCGGAGAAAATCTTGCCCTGCCCGGTGATGACCACCGCCTCGGCTCGGAGCTTTTCAGCTCATCGAACTTCGCGCGCCAGCGCCAGGCAGAACTCGGTATCGAGCGCATTGGCCTTGCCGTGCTGCATGGTGAGCACGGCGACGCGGCGGGTGTGGGTGAGTGAAACATATGCTCTTTGTTTCCTATGCACTGATCCGTCATCCTGAGGTGCTCGCCCGAAGGACGAGCCTCGAAGGATGACGGCGTGATCACACCCCCTTCGCCGTCTCCCGCAGCTTGAATTTCTGAATCTTCCCGGTCGAGGTCTTCGGCAATTCCATGAACACCACGTGCTTGGGAACCTTGAAGCGCGCCAAGTTCGCCTGGCAGTGCGCGATCAGCTCGTCGGCGGTCGCCTGCTTGCCGGGCTTCAGCTCGACGAAGGCGCAGGGCGTCTCGCCCCATTTGTCGTCGGGCTTGGCGACGACGGCGGCGGCCTGCACGGACGGGTGCTTGTAGAGCGCGTCCTCGACCTCGATCGAGGAAATATTCTCGCCGCCGGAAATGATGATGTCCTTGGAGCGGTCCTTGAGCTGGATGTAGCCGTCCGGGTGCATCACGCCGAGATCGCCGGAATGGAACCAGCCGCCCTTGAACGCCTTGTCGGTCGAGGACTTGTTCTTGAGATAGCCCTTCATCACCACGTTGCCGCGGAACATGACCTCGCCCATGGTCTCGCCGTCGCGCGGCACCGGCTGCATGGTGTCGGGATCGATCACGTCGAGGCCGTCGAGCGGCACGATAGCGCACGCCCTGGCGCGCCTTCTCGCGCGGCCTGCTCGGCCGGCGTCGAGCGCGTCCCATTCCGTCGTGCCAGTCGTTGACCACGGCCGGGCCATAGGTTTCGGTGAGGCCATAGAGGTGCGTGACGTTGAAGCCGGCGCCCTTCATCGCCGCGAGCACGGCTTCGGGCGGCGGCGCGGCGGCGGTGAAGAACTCCACCACGTGCGGCAGCGGCTGCTTCTCGTTCTCGGGCGCGTTCAGCAAGCGTCGCCATCACGATCGGCGCGCCGCACAGGTGCGTGACCTTGTGCTTGGCGATCAGGTCGTACATCAGCGTTGGCGCGCACCTGGCGCAGGCAGACATGCGTGCCGGCCACCACCGAGATCGACCACGGGAAGCACCAGCCGTTGCAGTGGAACATCGGCAGCGTCCACAGATAGACCGGATGCTTCTTCATCGCGCCGGTGAGCGACATTGCCGACCGCCGAGCAGCGCCGCGCCGCGGTGGTGATAGACCACGCCCTTGGGATCGCCGGTGGTGCCCGAGGTGTAGTTCAGCGAGATCGCGTCCCATTCGTCGCCGGGCGCGGCGCGCGCGTAATTCTCGTCGCCCTCTTTCAAGAGCGTCTCGTAATCGAGATTGCCGAGCCGCTCGCCGGGGCCGGTGATATTCCGGGATCGTCGTAATCGACCACCAGCGGCTTCACCTTGCATTGCGCGAGCGCGGCCTTCATCACGCCGGAAAATTCGCGGTCGGTGATGACGATCTTGGCTTCGGCGTGATCGAGCGAAAACGCGATAATCGCCGCGTCGAGACGGGTGTTCAGCGTGTTCAGCACGCCGCCGGTCATCGGCACGCCGTAGTGCATTTCGAGCATGCCCGGCGTGTTGGCCATCATCACCGCGACGGTATCGCCGCGCTTGATGCCGCGCTTGGCCAGCGCCGAGCCGAGCTTCTTCGCGCGCGCGTGAAAGTCGCGGTAGCTCGTGCGCCGCGCGCCGTGAATGATCGCGGCGTGGTCGGGGAATACGGCGGCCGCGCGCTCGCAGATACGAGAGCGGCGTCAGCGGCTGATAGTTCGCCGGATTCTTGTCGAGATCGATGTCGTAGGCGGACTTCTTCACGCTGCAGCTCCCCTGCCCGCTTCGACCGTAGCGGAGCGGCCGGGCCGCTTCAATCATCCCCGCAGGACCGCGAAAATCCCGCCGCGCAGCAGCTCGAGCGAGACGAAGAACATGATCAGATACGTCACCCGGTAGAACTGCTCCTGCGAGACGCGGCGCACCAGCCAGACGCCGAAGAAGGTGGTCACCACCGCGAGCGGGAACAATACGGCCGAGGTCCAGAGATTGACCGGCGTGAGCTGGCCGAGCGCGAAATAGGGATAGACCTTCAGCGCATTCACCGTGGCGAACAGGATCGTGGTGGTGCCGGCGAAAATCTCGCGATCGAGCCGTTGCGGCAGCATGTGCATGGCGTACGGCGGCCCGCCGGCGTGCGCGACGAAGCTGGTGAAGCCGGCAATCGCGCCCCAGAACGTGCCCGCGATCGCCGAGGGCCGGTAGGATTCGTCGGGCACGCCGCGGCCGAACCAGTAATTGAGCACGAAGGCGAGCGCGATCAGGCCGATCACGATGCGCACGTAGGCCTCGGGCACCCAGGCCGCGAGCAGCCAGCCGACGCCGACGCCGATCACAAGGCCGGGGAACAGACGACCTTGAGGTTCCAGGGGTCCCAGCTCTTGCCGGTAGGCCCAGACCGAGATCGCGTCGCCCACGAGCAGGATCGGCAGCAGGATGCCCGCGGCCTGCAGCGGCGAAACGACCAGCGCGAGGATCGGCGTCGCCATGACGCCGAGGCCATAGAAGCCGCCCTTGGCGAGCCCCAGCAGGATCACCGAGACGATGGCGACGGCGTAAAAGATCGGATCGGAGATCACGGGCGGGACTGGGTGCCGGAGGTTCGATCCGCTTACGCGGGAACGGGCGCAATCGCATACGCCCGGAACGGCACTGCGATGCCAGGCGCCCTTGCAATCGCGCGCCCGGCGCGGACAATGTCGGCGCATGAACAGCCAAGCCAAGAGCCGCTACCCCGAAGTCTATGCGCGCGCGGAGCGCGATCCGGAGGGCTTCTGGGCCGAGGCCGCCGAGGCGATCGACTGGATCGAGCAGCCGAAGAAAATCTTCGACAAGAACGCGGGCGTCTATGGCCGCTGGTTCACCGGCGGCGTGGTCAACACCTGCTGGAACGCCATCGACCGGCACGTGAAGGCCGGCCGCGGCAAGCAGCCCGCGCTCGTCTATGACAGCCCGGTCAGCGGGCAGAAGCGCACCATCACCTACACGGAACTGCTCGCCGAGGTGAGCGCGCTCGCCGCGGTGCTGAAGGACTTCGGCGTCACAAGGGCGACCGCGTCATTCTCTATATGCCGATGGTGCCGGAAGCGATCTTCGCCATGCTTGCCTGCGCGCGCATCGGCGCGATCCATTCGGTGGTGTTCGGCGGCTTCGCGTCGAAGGAGCTTGCGACCCGCATCGACGACGCCAAGCCGAAATTGATTCTGACCGCCTCCTGCGGCCTCGAGCCGAACCGCATCGTCGCCTACAAGCCGCTGCTCGACGAAGCGATCCGGCTCGCGCAAGTCGAAGCCGGAAGCGGTGATCGTGCTGCAGCGGCCGCAGCTCGAGGCCTCGATGGTCGCCGGCCGCGATCACGACTGGGCGTCGCTGCGCGCCGCGGCGATCCGCGACAAGAAATGCGCCGACTGCGTGCCGGTGCGCGGCCACCGACCCGCTCTATATTCTCTACACCTCGGGCACCACCGGCATCCCCAAGGGCGTGGTGCGCGACAACGGCGGGCACATGGTCGCGCTCAAGTGGTCGATGGAGAATCTCTACGGCGTCAAGCCGGGCGAAGCCTATTGGGCGGCGTCCGACATCGGCTGGGTGGTCGGCCACAGCTACATCGTCTACGCGCCGCTGTTTCACGGCTGCACCTCGATCGTCTACGAGGGCAAGCCCGTCGGGCACGCCGGACGCCGGGCGCGTTCTGGCGCGTCATTTCCGAGCACGGCGTCGTCGGCGCTGTTCACCGCGCCCACCGCGTTTCGCGCGATCAAGAAGGAGGACCCGCAGGGCAAATTCGTCGGCGGCCACGACCTGTCGAAATTCCGCACGCTGTTTCTGGCCGGCGAGCGCGCCGATCCGGACACGGTGCAATGGGCCGAGCGCATCCTGAACGTGCCGGTGATCGATCACTGGTGGCAGACCGAGACCGGCTGGTGCATCGCCGGCAACCCGGTGGGCCTCGGCCAGCTGCCGGTGAAATACGGCTCGGCCACGGTGCCGATGCCGGGCTACGACGATCGACATCGTCGACGACCGCGTGAAGCCGGTGCCGGCGGGCAAGATGGGCTCGGTCGTGGTGAAGCTGCCGCTGCCGCCCTCGTGCCTGCCGACGCTGTGGCAGCAGGACGAGCGCTTCAAGGAGAGCTACCTCGCGGAGTTTCCCGGCTACTACAAGACCGCCGACGCGGGCTATCGCGACGAGGACGGCTATCTCTTCATCATGAGCCGCACCGACGACATCATCAATGTCGCCGGGCACCGGCTCTCGACCGGCGGCATGGAGGAAGTGCTTTCGGCGCATCCGGATGTCGCCGAATGCGCGGTGATCGGCATGCAAGACGAGCTCAAGGGCGAGGTGCCGTGCGGCTTCATCGTGCTGAAGGCCGGGCGTCGACCAAGTCGACCGCCGAGATCGAGAAAGAGATCGTCGCGCTGGTGCGCGACAAGATCGGACCGGTCGCGGCGTTCAAGCTCGCGATCACGGTGCAGCGGCTGCCGAAGACGCGCTCGGGCAAGATCCTGCGCGGCACCATGAAGAAGATCGCCGACAAGGAGCCCTGGACCATGCCGGCCACGATCGACGATCCGGCGATTCTCGACGAGATCGGCGCGGCGCTGAAAGGTCGTGGGCTGGCGGGCTGAGCCCCTATGCTCGCCGGCATCTTAGACGATAGTATAATCCTTCGAGCCAGCCAGAATCGGCTCACAGGGAGGGGAATTCCATGGCTAACAATCACGAACTGATCACGCCGTCGCCCGCGCAATTCGCGGCTTGCGACGGCTTCGCCATCCGCACCGGGGATGCCTTCGCGCTCATCGGCCGCGTGCTGCTGGGCGCTGTTCCTGATGAACGTCTGGCCGAGACTGACCGTCGGCGTCGGCGGCTTCGCCCGATACCTCGACCTCGCTCGGCGTGCCGGCGCCGGAGTTTTTCGCCTGGCTCTCAACCGCGATCGAGCTCGTGGGCGGCCTCGCGCTCATCCTAGGCGTGGCGACGCGCTACTCGGCGCTTCTGCTGATCGTCTACACGCATCATCGCGACTGCGCCGGCGCACCGCTACTGGCAATATCCGGCGGCGGCGCAGATCGGCGCAATACATCAATTTCATCAAGAACCTCGCGATCATCGGCGGCTTGATGCTCTTGTTCGTGACCGGCGCCGGGCGCTTCTCGATCGACGGCTGGCTGCGCAAGCGGCGCTGACGACGCATCGACCTCCCCGCTTCAGTCGCCCGCCGCGCTTGCGCGAGCGGGCGAGCTGAGCGGCGGCTGCGGGCTGACTCGCTAGGGGGCCGCCACCCCTACGCCGCGCTGGCGAGCGAGCTTCGGCAGCGCGGCCACCTCTCCCACGGGCGAGCGGGACAACGAGAAGGCTCCGATGCCCAAACTGGCAAGCGAGTCGCCATCGTCACCGGCGCGGCGCGCGGGATCGGGCTCGCCATCGCCAAGCGCTTCGTCGCCGAGGGCGCCAAGGTGATGCTCGCCGACATCAACGAGACAGGACGGCGCCGCGGCGGCCAAGGCGCTCGGCGGCATGCGCGCTTCACGCGCTGCGACGTCGGCGACGCCAAGCGACGCCGCGCAAGCTGGTCAGCGAGACGGTGCAAGGCGTTCGGCGGCGTCGATATTCTCGTCAACAATGCCGGCATCATCCATCGGCGCGGATTTCCTCGAGCTCAAGGAGGCCGATTTCGACCGCGTGCTGCGCGTGAACCTGAAGGGCAGCTTCCTGGTCGGCCAGGCGGCGGCGCGGCGCATGGTCGAGCAGGTCAAGGCCGGCAAGAAGCCCGGCGCCATCGTCAACATGTCCTCGACCAACGCCGTGGTCGCGATCCCGAACCACGTGCCCTATGCGGTCTCCAAGGGCGGCGTCGCCCAGCTCACGCGCGTCATGGCGCTGGCGCTGGCGCCCTACGGCATCCGCGTGAACGCGATCGGGCCGGGCTCGATCATGACCGAGATTCTGAAATCGGTCGCGACCGACCGCGAAGCCAAGCGGCGGATTCTCTCGCGCACGCCCTTGGGCCGCATCGGCGAGCCGGAGGAGATCGCCTCGGTCGCCGCGTTCCTCGCCTCGGACGATGCGAGCTACATGACCGGCGAGACGGTGTACGTCGACGGCGGGCGGCTTGCGCTCAATTACACGGTGCCGGTGAAGGACGAGGCGCTGGACTGAAAGTCGTCAAGCGCCCTTCTTCGTGCCGCCGAGCTTGGCGAAGCACCGCGTCGACGTCGATCGGCGCTTCCTTCTCTTTCTTTTTCGGCAACTCGGCGACGAACGGCTCGGCCGGAGCCGGCTCCGGCTTGGTGGTCTCGGAGGCCGGCAACAGCGTGGCGCCGGTCGCCACCGGCAGCGGCTTCTCCTTGGCCGCGCGGCCCACCTCGTGGTCGAGGTCGGTCTGGCAGCAGAGGCCGAGCGACACCGGGTCGAGCGGCTGCAGGGTCTGCGCGTTCCAGTGCGTGCGGGTGCGCACCGATTCGATCGTCGACTTGGTGGTGCCGACCAGGCGCATGATCTGCGCGTCCTTCAGCTCCGGGTGATTGCGCACGAGCCACAGGATCGCGTTCGGCCGGTCCTGACGCTTGGACACCGGCGTATAGCGCGGGCCCTTCTTGGCCTTGGGCTCGGGAACCTCGACCTTGGGCGTGAGCAGCTGCAGGCGATGGTTCGGGTCGGCCTCGCCCTTGGTGATCTCGTCGCGCGTGAGCTGGTTGGTGGTGATCGGATCGAGGCCCTTGATGCCCTGCGCCACCTCGCCGTCGGCGATGCCCTTCACCTCGAGCGTGTGCAGCTTGCAGAAATCGCCGATCTGCTCGAACGAGAGCGAGGTGTTTTCGACCAGCCATACGGCGGTCGCCTTGGGCATAAGCGGCATGTGAGTCATGGCAACTCTCTGGTCAGATTCGAAGCTTTTTCGCGCTCCGCCCACCCTTTCGGGCGGAGCCTCGGTACGTCTGACGATCCCGGGGTGCGGGATATATAGGCGCGGAAAGGACAAAGGGCAAATGTGATAAGGACATGCCCTATTATCTTATCGGAAACGCTTAAAGGCCCTTGGAACCGTCATGAACGCCCGCAAACCCGCGCTGAAAATCCTGCTTTGCGCCCCGCGCGGCTTCTGCGCGGGCGTGGTGCGGGCGATCGACGCGGTCGAGCGCGCGCTCGAGAAATACGGCGCGCCGGTCTATGTCCGCCACGAGATCGTGCACAACAAGTACGTGGTCGAGGGCCTGCGGAAGAAGGGCGCGATCTTCGTCGAAGAACTCGACGAGGTGCCGGCCACCGACCGGCCGGTGATTTTCTCCGCCCACGGCGTGCCCAAGGCGGTGCCCGAGGACGCCGAGCGGCGCGCATCTGTTCGCCATCGACGCCACCTGCCCGCTGGTGACCAAGGTGCATCGCGAGGCCACGATCCATTTCAAGCGCGGGCGCGAGATCGTGCTCGTCGGCCATGCCGGCCATCCGGAAGTGATCGGCACCATGGGCCAACTGCCCGAAAGGCGCCGTCGCGCTGGTCGAGACCGCGGCCGACGCGCGCGCGTTCGCGCCGCGCGATCCGGTCGAAGCTCGCCTACGTGACGCAGACCACGCTCTCGCTCGACGACACGGCCGAGATCGTCGGCATCCTCAAAGAGAGATTTCCGGCGATCGTCGGGCCGCACAAGGAGGACATCTGCTACGCCACCACCAACCGCCAGGAGGCGGTCAAGCGCGTGGCGCCGCGGGTGGACGCCATGATCGTGGTCGGCGCGCCGAACAGCTCGAACTCGCAGCGCCTGCGCGAGGTCGCCGAGCGCGCCGGCTGCCGCGTGGCCGCGCTGGTGCAGCGCGCCGACGATATCGATTGGTCGGTGTTCGGCTCGATCAAGAGCCTCGGCCTCACCGCCGGCGCGTCGGCGCCCGAGGTGCTGGTCGAGGAAATCATCGACGCCTTCGGCGCGCGCTACGAGGTCGCGGTCGAGAGCGTCTCGGCCGCCGACGAGGATGTGTTCTTCCCGCTGCCGCGCGAACTGCGCGAAAACGCGGCGGAGTAGGAACATGGCCGTCTATACCGACGTCGGCGAGGAGGAACTGGCGAAGTTCCTCGCGGGCTATGATCTCGGCGCGCTGCTGTCGTTCAAGGGCATCGCCGAGGGCGTCGAGAACACCAACTATCTCCTGCACACCAGCGCCGGCTATTTCATCCTTACGCTCTATGAGAAACGCGTCGCCAAGGCGGACCTGCCGTTCTTTCTCGGGCTGATGGAGCATCTGGCCACGCGCGGCATCAACTGCCCGCAGCCGGTGAAGAACAAAAAGGGCAAGGCGCTGGTCGAGCTCGCCGGCCGGCCCGCGGCCATCGTCACCTTTCTCGAAGGCGTATCGGTGCGGCGGCCGAACGTGTCGCACTGCGCGGCGGTGGGCCGGGCGCTCGCGCAACTGCATCTGGCCGGCAACGACTTCAAGCTGCACCGGCGGAACGCGCTCGGGCTCTCCGGCTGGGAGCCGCTCGCGCGCACGGCGGGAAAACGCGCCGACGAAGTCGCGCCGGGACTGCAGAAGATCGTCGCCGACGAGATCGCGCATCTTTCGGCGCACTGGCCGCAGCAATTGCCGCGCGGCGTGATCCACGCCGACCTCTTCCCCGACAACGTGTTCTTCCTCGGCGACAAGCTCTCGGGCCTGATCGATTTCTATTTCGCCTGCGACGACCTGCTGTCCTACGACCTCGCGATCTGCCTGAACGCCTGGTGCTTCGAGCTGGACGGCTCCTACAACGTCACCAAGGGCCGCGCGCTGCTCTCGGGCTATTTCGACGTGCGCGCACCGTCGGCCGAGGAGCTGGAGGCGCTGCCGCTCCTCGCGCGCGGCGCGGCGTTGCGCTTTCTGCTGACACGGCTCGTGGACTGGCTCGACGTGCCCGCCGGCGCGCTGGTGCGGCCCAAGGATCCGCTCGAGTATCTGAAGAAGCTTCGCTTCCACCAGCGCATCGACCACGCGCGCGATTATGGGTTAGCCGCATGAAGGGACGCGTCGTCATCCACACCGACGGCGCCTGCTCGGGCAATCCCGGCCCGGGCGGCTGGGGCGTCGTCATGCGCTTCGGCCCGGAGCTGCGCGAGATTCAGGGCGGCGAGGCGCAGACCACGAACAACCGCATGGAGCTCACCGCCGCGATCAAGGCGCTCGAGGCGCTCGAGCGGCCCGCGACGGTCGATCTCTATACCGACTCGCAATATGTGAAGTCGGGCATCACCGAATGGATGCCCAAGTGGAAGAAGAACGGCTGGCGCACCGCGGACCGCAAGCCGGTCAAGAACGTCGACCTGTGGCATCGGCTCGACGCGGCGGCGGGGCGGCACGAAGTAAGCTGGCATTGGCTGCGCGGACACGACGGTCTTGAGGAAAACGAGCGCGCCGACGAGCTGGCGCGCGACGGCATGCAGCCGTTCCTGTCGCGCTAGGGCGCCGCTTGCCAGCCTACTTCGCGCACCTATAATCGCCGGCTTTCTCGCGCCAGAGGTGTCCGATCCATGTCCGCCGGAAAGCGTCCAGTCGCCATCATCATGGGCTCGAAGTCCGACTGGAAGACGATGCGGCTCGCCGCGGAAATCCTGAAGTCGTTGAAGATCGGCTTCGAAGCCCACGTGATCTCCGCCCACCGCTCCCCCGACCGTCTGTTCAAGTTCGCCAAGGGCGCGCGCAGCGCGGGTTTCAAGGTGGTGATCGCCGGTGCCGGCGGCGCCGCGCATCTGCCCGGGGTCACGGCAGCGCTGACGCCGCTTCCGGTATTCGGCGTCCCGATGCGCACGAAGGCGCTGAAGGGCGTCGACAGTTTCCTTTCGATCCTGCAGATGCCGGCGGGCATACCGGTCGGCACGCTCGCGATCGGCGAGGCCGGCGCGAAAAACGCGGCGCTGCTCGCCGCCGCGGTGCTCGCGCTCGAAGACCGCGCGCTGGCCAAGCGGCTCGACGCCTTCCGTGCGCGGCAGAGCAAGGCCGCCAAGCGCTCGCGCGCTGAGCTTGGGTCAATCTCGAGCCGCCATCGGACGGCGCAATTGATCCCGGTCAAGGTTCGAGCGCCGGCCTTCCGCTACCGTTTGTTGTCAATGCGGAGAGGTGACTCATGGGCAACGCAATTCAACCGAACAAGGCAGGGCTCGTGCTCGGCACGCTCTTGGCATCAGGCATCTCGGCTGGGCGCTTCTGGTCGCGATCGGCTGGGCGCAGCCGCTGATCAATTTCGTTTTCTGGCTGCACTTCATCAAACCGATCTATCTGATCGAGCCGTTCAACGCGGGTACCGCAGCGCTCTGGTGGCGATCACCGCGCTGAGCGGCTACGTGATCGGCTTCATCTTCGCGCTGTTGTGGAACCGCTTCCACCGCTGAGGATTTAGCGCTAGGGCGCCTTGCGCAGCAGCTTCTTCATCACCGCGTAGAGTTCTTTCTTCTTCTCGAAGCCGATGCCGGGCGCGTCGGGCATCTGCACGCGGCCGTCCACGACCGGCGTCTTGTCGGCGAAGCCGCCGAACGGCGCGAACACCTCGGGGTACGACTCGTTGCCGCCGAGGCCGAGCCCGACCGCGATATTGAGCGCGAACTGATGCCCGCCGTGCGGCACGCAGCGGCGCGACGACCAGCCGTGCGCGCGCAACATCTCGAGCGTGCGCAGATATTCGACCAGGCCGTAGGAGAGCGCGGGATCGAACTGCAGGATGTCTCGATCCGAGCGCAGGCCGCCGTGGCGCACGAGGTTGCGCGCGTCCTGCATGGAGAACAGGTTTTCGCCGGTCGCGAGCGGGCCCGCGTAGTCCATGGCGATCTCGGCGTGCATGCGGTAGTCGAGCGGATCGACCGGCTCTTCGTACCAGCGCAGGTTATAGGGTGCGATGGCGTGGCCGTATTCCAGCGCGGTCTTGCGGTCGAAGCGGCCATTGGCGTCGACGCAGAGATTCTGGCCCTTGCCACCGAGCAGCGCGAGCACCGCTTCGATGCGCTTCAAGTCGGTGGCGAGATCGGCGCCGCCGATCTTCATCTTCACGGTCGTATAGCCGAGGTCGAGATAGCGGCGCATTTCGTCGGTTAGGGAAGCTACGTCCGCGCCCGGATAATAGTAGCCGCCGGCGGCATAGACCCAGGCGCTGTCGTCGGCCTGGCCGCCGTTGTAGCGGTCGGCCAAAAGTTTCCACAGCGGCACGTCCTCGGCCTTGGCGAGCGCATCCCAGATCGCCATGTCGAGGACGCCGACCGCGACCGAGCGCTCGCCGTGGCCGCCGGGCTTTTCGTTCTGCATCATCGCGGCCCAGCATTTCGCCGGATCGAGCAGGCCGTCGGCGTCCTGCAGGTCCTCGGGCTTGGCCGCGATGAGCCGCGGGATGAAGCGCTCGCGCAGCAGGGCCTGCTGGGCATAGCGGCCGTTCGAATTGAAGCCGTAGCCGACCACGGGCCGTCCACCGCGCTGCTTGTCGGTGAAGACCGCGACCACGCTCACGTTCATCGTGGAAAAATCGATGAAGGCGTTGCGGATCGGGGAGCTGATGGGGACGACGATATCGGCGATGCCGGTGATGCGCATGAAGGGAGTTAGCGCAACGATGGCCCCCGACAACTAGCCCTCTCCCCGTGGAAGAGGGCGGCGAGCGAAGCGAGCCGGGTGAGGGGTCGGACAGTCACCCCTGACCGGCGCCTCCCGGCTTTCGCCGGGGTCGGCGCCACCCTCTCCCACAAGGGGAGAGGGTTACCGCGTGGACTTCCCGCTCCGTTTCTGCTACCCACCGCGCGCTTGGCGTTGGCCTCCCGGCCGCCGCCGGCCCCCTATTCCGCAACGCTTTCAGAGAGGTCACCACGTGCAGGTTCTCGTCCGCGACAACAATGTCGATCAGGCGCTCAAGGCGCTGAAGAAGAAGATGCAGCGCGAGGGCATCTTCCGCGAGATGAAACTGCGTGGCCACTACGAGAAGCCCTCCGAGCGGCGCGTCCGCGAGCGGGCCGAAGCCATCCGCCGCGCCCGCAAGCTCGCGCGCAAGCGCGCTCAGCGCGAAGGCTTGATCCCGATGAAGAGCCCGGCCATGCTGGCCAAGGAAAAGTTGGCGAAGGGCGGCCGTGGCGGCCGCGGCGGGGGCATGGGCGGCGGCATGGGAATGGGCATGGGCGGCGGCGGAGGCATGGGCCGCCGCTGATTGTTCCACCGGCATCGTTTCGGCGCGGGCAGGCTAGCTGCCCGCGTTTTCGTTTTTGCGACCCCCTCGACGCAGCCCAACCCTCGCCTTATGCCCCCGGCATGGGAAAGCCATGAACCGGCCGCGATCGAACGCCTCGCCCCGCACGCATAGCGCCGGCACCATCAGCGCCGCACTCCTGCTTTCGCTCGCGCTCGCCGGCTGCGGGACCATCGGGGCCGGCATCGGCACCGAAGACGACGATCTGCGCGCCGCCGGGCCGACCAACATCGCCTCGCTCTCCGACGTGGTCGCGCGCAACCCGAACGACCCGCAGGCCTACAACATGCGCGGCTCGGTCTTCGGGCGCGCCGGGCAATACAAGGAGGCGATCGCCGACTTCGATCGCGCGATCCAGCTCGATCCGAACTACGCGCAGGCTTTCGCCAACCGCGCGCTGGCCCATCAGGAGATGAAGCGTTTCGATCTGGCGCTGGCCGATTACTCGCGCGCGATCCAGATCGATCCGAATTACGCCGCCGCCTATGTCGGCCGCGGAATCCTGCGGCGCCAGCAGGGCCAGGCGGCGCAGGCGCTCAGCGACTTCAACAAGGCGATCCAGCTCAAGCCCGACCACGCGCAGGCCTATCACAACCGCGGCCTGATCTATCAGGCGCAGGGCCTGCACAAGTTCGCCATCGACGAATTCACCACCGCCATCAATCTCACCGTCGCCGCGCCCGAACCCTATTTCGCCCGCGCCATGAGCTATGGGGCGATCAACGACCACAAGCGCGCGATCGAGGACTTCGACGAGGCGCTGGAGAAAAATCCGCGACATCTCGAGGCCTGGGTCAACCGGGGCCTCGCCTGGGAGCGGCTCGGCGACAAGGAGAAGGCCGCCGGCTCCTACGCGCGCGCGCTCAACATCAACCAGAACTACCAGCCGGCGGTCGCGGGCTTCGCGCGCGTCGGCGGCCGCTATGGGCAGACGTATCAGATCAATTGAACACGCCCGTCATCCTGAGGTGCCCGCGCGCAGCGCGGGCCTCGAAGGATGACGGGCGTGATCCTGCGGCACGCCACCCTTCGAGGCTCGCCGCTGTCGCGGCTCGCACCTCAGGGTGACGTGCGGATTTCGATTCCGGCTTGCCCTGGAGAAACGCGCGCACTTCGCGCAGCGCACCCAGAGGATCGAGATTCACGTGATCGCCCTCGGGGAAGCGCACGAAGCGCTTGTCGGAACGGATCATCGCAAAGAGCCGCTCGCCGAAGCGGATGGGGACGATCGTATCGCGCTCGCCGTGCAGCACGAGCACCGGCGCCCGGACCTTGCCGATGCGCTGGTCGGAGCGGAACTGGTCCTGCATGAAGAGCCGCACCGGCACGAAGAAATAGGTCGCGGCGCCGACGTCGGCGGCCGAGGTGAAGGGCAATTCCAGAATGACGCGGCCGACCGGCTGCTCGGCGGCGATGGCCACGGCGACGGCGGTGCCGAGCGACTCGCCGAACACGGCGATGCGCTCGGCCGGATAGCGCGCGGCGGCGAAATCATAGGCCGCGCGCGCATCGGCGAGGATGCCCTGCTCGCTCGGGCTGCCGGTCGAGCCGCCATAGCCGCGATAGGACAGCGCCACCAGGCCGGTGCCGTCCGCGGTGAGCGCGCGGAAACGGTTGGCGCGATAGGAAAGCGAGCCGCCATTGCCGTGGAAATACAGCACGACCGGCTTATCGCCGCGCGGCGGCACGTGCCAGACGATGACCTTGGCGTCGTTCGCGCTCGCGAGCACTTCCTCGACCGCCTGCGGCAATCCGGCGTCGGCCGGCAGCGTGCGCGCGCGGTCGGGGAAATACATCAGCGCGCGCTGGCCGAAATAGAGGATCGCGCACAGCGCGCCGTAGGCCAGAAGCGCGATGATGGCGATGGATTTCAGCGTCGCCATGCGCTCGTATTAGCACGAACAACCCTCTCCCCTTGTGGGAGAGGGCAGGACGATCGCGGCGCTCAGTGCGCCAGCGACTTGACGATGTCCTCGGTCATCTTCTTGGCGTCGCCGAGCAGCATCATGGTGTTGTCGCGATAGAACAGCGTGTTGTCGATGCCGGCATAGCCGGACGCCAAGGATCGCTTGATGAACATCACGGTGCCGGCCTTCCAGACCTGCAGCACCGGCATGCCGTAGATCGGCGAGGACTTGTCCTCCTCGGCGGCGGGATTGGTCACGTCGTTGGCGCCGATGACGAAGGCGATGTCGGCCTGGGCGAACTCGGAATTGATATCCTCGAGCTCGAACACTTCGTCGTAGGGCACGTTGGCTTCGGCGAGCAGCACGTTCATGTGGCCCGGCATGCGGCCGGCGACCGGATGGATCGCGTACTTGACCTCGACGCCTTCCTTCTTGAGCCGGTCGGCCAATTCGCGCAGCGCATGCTGGGCCTGCGCCACCGCCATGCCGTAGCCCGGCACGATGATGACCTTCGAAGCGTTCTTCATGATGTAGCCGGCGTCCTCGGCCGAGCCGAGCTTGACCGGCCTCGCCTCGGCGCCACCCGCGGGCCCCGCCACCTCGCCGCCGAAGCCGCCGAGGATCACCGCGAAGAAGTTGCGGTTCATGCCCTTGCACATGATGTAGGAGAGGATCGCGCCCGAGGAGCCGACCAGCGCGCCGGTGATGATGAGCGCGGTGTTGCCGAGCGTGAAGCCGATGCCGGCCGCGGCCCAGCCGGAATACGAGTTCAGCATGGAAATGACGACCGGCATGTCGGCGCCGCCGATCGGCACGATGATCAGGACGCCGAGCAGGAACGATAGCGCCGCCACGATCCAGAACCACAGATGGCTCTCGGTGCGGACGAAGATCACGACCGAGACCAGCAGCGCGACGCCGAGCGCGATGTTGACCGCGTGGCGCGCGGGCAGAAGGATCGGCTTGCCGCTCATGCGGCCGGAAAGCTTCAGGAACGCGATCACCGAACCGGTGAAGGTGACGGCGCCGATGGCGGCGCCGATCGACATTTCCACCAGGCTCGCGGCGTGGATCGCGCCGACCTCGCCGATGCCGAAGGCGCGCGGCGCATAGAGCGCGCCGGCGGCGACCAGCACCGCGGCCATGCCGACCAGCGAATGGAAGGCGGCGACCAGCTCGGGCATCTGGGTCATCGCGATCTTGCGCGCGATATAGGCGCCGATGCCGCCGCCGATGGCGAAGCCGCCGATCACCAGCGCCCAGCCGCCGAGACCGACGGGCGGCGAAGCGGCGAGCGTGGTGGCGATGGCGATCGCCATGCCGACCATGCCGAACAGATTGCCCTGCCGCGAGGTCTCCGGATGCGACAGCCCGCGCAGCGCCAGAACGAACAGGACGCCGGAGACGAGATACAGCAGCGCGACGAGGTTGGCGTTCATCGCGTCGCCTCCTCCACCCCGTCATCCTGAGGTGGAGGCGAGCGAAGCGAAGCGAGCCTCGAAGGATGACGGTCGCGCGCCACCCTTCGAGGCTCGCCCGACTGCGTCGGGCTCGCACCTCAGGGTGACGGCGCGCGGCTGAAGACGACGAGCATCATCATTTCTTCTTCTGATACATGCTGAGCATGCGCTGGGTGACCAGGAAGCCGCCGAAGATATTGACCGCGGCCATGGCGAGCGCGGCAAAGCCGAGCGCGCGGGCCCACCAGGGCCCGGCATCGCTGCCGGCGATGTCGACGCCGGTGGCGAGCAAGGCGCCGACCACGATCACCGACGAGATCGCGTTGGTCACCGACATCAAGGGCGTGTGCAGCGCCGGCGTCACCGACCAGACCACGTAATAGCCGACGAACACCGCGAGCACGAAGATCGAGAGCCGGAACAGGAACGGATCGACGTCGCCGGTGCCGGCGGCCGGCATGGCGCCGAGCGGCAGCAGCGCTTCGTTGGCGAATTGAACCAGATCGATCATCAGGCCGCTCCTTTGGGCTTGAGGCTCGGATGCACCACGGCGCCGTCCTTGGTCAGCAGCGTCGCCTTGACGATTTCGTCGTCCCAGGGGACCGAGAACGCCTTGGTCTTCTTGTCGAACATGGGATCGAGGAACGCGAAGAGATTTTTCGCGTAGAGGCTCGACGAGGTGGCCGCGAGGCGGCCCGGCACGTTGAGCCAGCCCACGATCTTGACGCCGTTCACGTTGACGACCTCGCCGGGCTTGGCGAGCTCGACATTGCCGCCGCGCTCGACCGCGAGATCGACCAGCACCGAGCCAGGCTTCATCGATTCCACCATCGCCTTCGAGACGAGCTTCGGGGCCGGTCGGCCGGGAATGAGCGCGGTGGTGATGACGATGTCTTGCTTGGCGATATGGGCGGCGACGAGCGCGGCCTGCTTGGCCTGATAGTCCTTCGACATTTCCTTGGCGTAGCCGCCGGCGGTCTCGGCCTGCTTGAATTCGTCGTCTTCCACCGCGACGAATTTCGCGCCGAGGCTTTCCACCTGCTCCTTGGCGGCAGGACGCACGTCGGTGGCAGTAACGACGGCGCCCAGGCGGCGCGCAGTTGCGATCGCCTGCAGGCCCGCAACGCCCGCACCCATCACGAACACTCTCGCAGCGGGCACGGTGCCGGCGGCGGTCATCATCATCGGAAACGCCCGGCCGTATTCGGCGGACGCGTCGATCACTGCGCGATAGCCCGCAAGATTGGCCTGGCTCGAGAGCACGTCCATGGACTGTGCGCGGGTGATGCGCGGCAGGAATTCCATTGTGAAGGCTGTGAGCTTTGCTGCTGCAAGCTCGGCAATTGCCGCATCGTTGCCGTAGGGATCGAGGATTCCGATCAGCATCGCGCCGGGCTTGTAGGCGGAAAGTTCAGCCTTCGCGGGCCGGCGCACCTTCAGGACGATATCGGCGTTGGCGAGCGTATCTTTCGCACCGTTCGCGATCTTGGCACCGGCCGCGGAAAAATCGCCGTCGGGAAAGCCCGCGCGCTTGCCGGCGCCGCTTTCGACCGCGACCGTGTTGCCGAGGGCGACCAGACGCTTCACCGTGTCCGGCGTCGCGGCGACGCGCGGCTCGTTGGCATCAAGCTCGGCCGGGATCGCGATATTCATGGGCAATCGGATCGGAACTCGGAGAGACGCAGGCGGGACGTGCGGGGCCGGTGGCTTGCCGGATTACCAGATGAAGATCCAGAGGAAGGCGAGCACGATCACGACGGAGATGATCGTCCACTTCACGATCTTCAGGAAATCGTCGTACATCTCGACGTGCGCGGGATAGTCGTTCCCGTCCGCCAGGGTGTATTTCTGCTCGCCGTGATGCTCGTGCGCGGCCATCGCCTGCCCCTCAAGCCTTGCTGGATAACGTTTCGCAGGCTTTAGCGGAAACATGTGCCAGGGGCAACGCCGCCCTAGGTCGCGCCCTCGAGCCCCGCTGCAGCCAGCGCCGCGGCTTGCCGCCGCGCCGACCTCGGCCACCGAGAAATCGGCGATGGCGGCCTCGAACAGGCGGTGAAAGTTCAGCTCCGCGCGCAGATGCAGGAATACGCCGCCGAGCCCGATGGCGGCGCGGTCCATGAACACGAACTCGCGCGGCACGGTGACCGGGCCGTGCTTGCGCAGCGCCTGGTGCACCTGGAAGGCCTCGCGGCGCCCGTATTTGGCGGGCTCGACGCCGTCGGCGATGGTGCGCACGCGGTCGTCCATGAGCGGGCCATAGATGAAGCGCGCCCAGATATTGAGGGTGTCGATCAGCTCGCGCGACAGGCCCTGGAAGCCCCAGGTCTCGTAGGCATGCACCACGCGCGCCTCGTCGCCCCCGCTCAGGCCGCGATAGAGATCGACCACGCCGCCGACGAAGCTCGGCGGGAAAATGCGGATGCAGCCGTAATCGAGCAGGTTGATGCCGCCGGGCGCGCCCTGCTCTTCGAAGACCGTGTAATTGCCGAGGTGCGGATCGCCGTGGATCACGCCGAAGCGGCTGAACGGCAGCCACCAGGCGTGAAACAGCGCTTGCGCGAGCCGATTGCGGATCTCGAACGGCGCGTCCTTGTGCACGAGCAGCTTGGTGCCTTCCATCCAATCGAACGTGAGCAGCCGACCGGTCGATAGCTCCGGCCACACATCCGGCACGCGCACTTCAGGCACGTCGGCGAGCATCGCTTGATAGAGCGCGACGTGCTTAGCCTCGCGGAGATAGTCGAGCTCCTCGCGCACGCGCGCGCCGATTTCCTTGGCGATCTCGCGGGTGTCGATCACCGGGTCCATGCGGCGGTGAATGGCAAACAGGACATCGAGCTGCGACAGGTCCGCTTCCACCGCCGACTGCATGTCCGGATACTGGAGCTTGCAGGCGAGCGGCTTGCCGTCCTTCGCGGTCGCGCGATGCACCTGGCCGAGCGAGGCCGCGGCCGCGGGCTTGTGCTCGAACGAGCCGAATTTTTCCTGCCAGCCGGGGCCGAGCTCGGCGCTCATGCGCCGCTTGACGAAGGCCCAGCCCATGGGCGGCGCTTCGCTCTGCAATTTCATCAGCTCGGTGGCGTATTCCTCGGGCAGCAGATCGGGGATGGTGGCCATGAGCTGGGCCACCTTCATGATCGGACCCTTGAGGCCGCCGAGCGCCGCGGCGAGCGCCAGCGCGTTCGCGCCGCTGTCGAGCGTGATCCCGAACACGCGCGCGCCCACGTACTTCGCCGCCAGGCCGCCCATATTGGCGCCGACCCGCGCATAGCGCGACGCGCGGGCGGAGAGGCGGTTGCGTTCGCGGTCGGTCATTTGTAGCGAAGTCACCTTTTCGGAAGATTGTCCTCGATCCATTTCGCCAGAGCTTCCTCGTCGACCTCACCTGCCCCCAAATCCATCATGACCGCCGTCGCCTGTTCCGGCGGCACCTTGAAATCGATCCCATTCAGTCCGAGGAAAACGATGATCGACGAAAATGCGGCGCGCTTATTGCCGTCGATGAACGGATGATTGCGCGCGATGCCGAAACCGTAGGCTGCAGCGAGCGACGATAGTTTCGTCTCGCCATACGCAAATTTGTTGGCCGGCCGCGCGAGCGCCGATTCCAGAAGGCCGATATCGCGAACGCCCTCGGAGCCGCCGAACAGCGACAGCTGCTCGGCGTGAACATCGAGCACGATGTCCACGTCGAGCCATTCCGGCTCGCTCACTTCGCCAGCGCCTTGAACGTGTCGGCGTAGGTCCGGAACGCGTGCCGCGCGATTTCCATCGCCTTGGCGTGCTTGGGGTCGTACGGGCTCAGCTTGATGCCACGCTCGGTCTGCTCAACCACGTGCAGCTTGTCGCCGACCTTGAGCTTACTGCGCGCGAGCAACTCCTTCGGGAGAATCAGGCCGACCGAGTTGCCGATCTTCTTGACCTGAAGGATCGCGCCTTCGATTTCGACATCGGGTTTGGTGTGCTTCATAGGAATTCCTCGTGTTCTACGAAGCGTATAACAATGTTGTACGAAACGTACAACGCCCTAAAAAGCCGTGCAATCACAGCGCGTCACTCTTGGCGTCGAGCACCTCGATCTCGTCGATCATCCGCTCGATCACGCTCAGGCCGCCCTGCCAGAATTTCGGATCGCGCGCGTCGAGGCCGAAGGGCTTGAGCAATTCCGCATGATGCTTGGTGCCGCCGGCGGCGAGCATGGCGAGATAGCGCTCGGCGAAGCCGGCCTCGGCCTTCTCGTAGACCGCATAGAGCGAGTTCACCAGGCAATCGCCGAAGGCATAGGCGTAGACGTAGAACGGCGAATGGATGAAGTGCGGGATATAGGCCCAGAAGGTCTCGTAGCCCGGTCCGAGCCGGATGGCGGGGCCGAGGCTCTCGCCCTGCACTTCCATCCATAGCTCGGAGATCTTGTCGGCGGTGAGCTCGCCGTTCTTGCGCTCCAGATGCAGCTTGCGCTCGAACGTATAGAACGCGATCTGGCGCACGACCGTGTTCAGCATGTCCTCGACCTTCTGCGCGAGCATGGCTTTGCGCTGGGCCGGGTTTTTCGTTTCCGCCAGCAGCGCGCGGAAGGTCAGCATCTCGCCGAATACGCTCGCGGTCTCGGCGAGCGTCAAGCGGCGTCGGCGCCATCAGCGCGCCGTTCGGCGCCGCCAGCACCTGATGCACGCCGTGGCCGAGTTCATGAGCGAGCGTCATGACGTCGCGCGGCTTGCCTTGATAATTCAACAGCACATAGGGATGCGCCGAGGGCACGGTCGGGTGCGAGAAGGCGCCCGACGCCTTGCCGGCCCGCACCGGCGCGTCGATCCAGCGCTCGTCGAAGAAGCGCTTGGCGATCGCGGCCATCTTCGGCGAGAAGGCGCCGTAGGCGGTGAGCACGCGCTCGCGCGCCTCGTCCCAGCCGATGGTGCGCGTCTCGACCTTGGGCAGCGGCGCGTTGCGGTCCCAGTGGTCGAGCTTGTCCTTGCCGAACCACTTGGCCTTGATCGCGTAGTAGCGGTGCGAGAGCTGGGGGAAGCCGGCGCGCACGGCCGCGACCAGCGCATCCACCACCTCGCGCTCGACGCGGTTCGACAGATGCCGCGCGTCGGCCACGTCCTCGAAGCCGCGCCAGCGGTCGGAGATCGCCTTGTCCTTGGCGAGCGTGTTGGTGACGAGCGCGAACAGGCGGAGATTGTTCCTCAGCACCTCGGCGATCGCGTCGGAGCCGGCGCGGCGGCGGGACTCGTCGGGGTCCTGCATCAAGGTCAGCGTCTGTTCGAGCAGGAGCTCCTTGCCGTCGACCTTGAAGCGCAGGCCCGCCATGGTCTCGTCGAACAGCCGGTTCCAGGCGCCGCGGCCGGTGACCGACTTTTCGTGAAACAGCTGCTCGATGCGGTCCTCGAGCTGGTAGGGCTTCTCTTTCCGCACGTCCTCGACCCAGGGCCGGTAGTGGCCGAAGGCCGGCTCGCCGAGCGCCTTCTCGATCAGCGCATCGTCGATGCGGTTGAGCTCCAGCGTGAAGAACAGGAGATGCGTCGAGGCCGCGGTGATCTTGTCCTGCACGTCGCCGTAGAACTTGGCGCGCTTGGGGTCGGTGGTGTCGCCGGCATGGACCAGCCCGGCGAAGGACATGAGCCGGCCAAGCAGATCCTCGATCTTCTCGAAACGGGCCACCGCGGCGCCGAACTCGGCGCCGGCCCGCGCGGACGCGGCGATTTCGGCGAGCTTGCCCTTGTAGGCCTCCTCGAACGCGGCGCATTCGGCCTCGGCGCGGGCGAGATCGGCCGCCACCTCCGGCGCATCGATGCCGGGATAGAGATCGGCAAGGTTCCATTCCGGAAGCGGGCCGAGCGGCTCGGCGGGACGGGCGGCGGTCGCGGAAGACGGTCGATTCACGGATTTTCCCTTCTCTCTTCATATCGCGTGCCCGCCGGCCCCGATCAATGGCCATTTCCCTCTCCCCGCTTGCGCGGGGAGAGGGTGGCAAGCGTCGAGCGAAGCGAGATGCGAGCCGGGTGAGGGGCATGTCCCGAGAGAACCAACCCCCTTGCCCCTCACCCGCCTCGCTCGCTCATGCCGCACGGCACCCTCTCCGCCCGCTGGGAGAGGGGACGGCTTTCAGCTTCCATTAACGCACTCGGCCCAGATTGTCCCGGAACGGCACGGCCGGGAGGGAAAATGACCACGCGTATTCTCGTCGCCGACGACGATCCGGTCCAGCGCCGGCTGCTCGACGCCATGATCCGCCGCTTCGGCTACGAGCCGGTGCTCGCCGACGGCGGCGAGGCGGCGTGGCGCCTGCTCGAGGGCAAGGACGGCCCCGGAATCGGCTGCGTCATCCTCGACCTCGTCATGCCCGACCTCGACGGCATGGGACTTCTCGGCCGGCTCAAGGAGCGCGGCATCGACACGCCGGTGATCGTGCAGACCGCGCACGGCTCGATCGACGCCGTGATCTCGGCCATGCGCGCGGGCGCGGTCGACTTCGTGGTCAAGCCCGCGGGCGCCGAGCGCCTGCAGGTCTCGCTGCGCAATGCGCTCGCGCAATCCGTGCTCGCCGGCGAGGTGCGGCGGTTGCGCCGGGTCGCCGACGATGCGCTCGGCCTGGAGGACCTCGCTTCGCAGAGCCCGCGCATGCAGGCGACGCTCAAGCTCGCCGAGAAAGCGGCCGCCTCCGACATTCCGGTGCTGCTCGAGGGCGAGTCCGGCATCGGCAAGGAATTGCTCGCGCGCGCGATCCGCGGCGGCGGCAACCGCGCCGACAAGCCCTTCGTCGCCGTGAATTGCGGCGCGATCCCGGAGATGCTCGTGGAGTCGATCCTGTTCGGCCACGAGAAGGGCGCCTTCACCGGCGCCAGCGAGAAACAGATCGGCAAGTTCGTCGAGGCCGACGGCGGCACCTTGTTCCTCGACGAGATCGGCGAATTGCCGATGGACGCGCAGGTGAAGCTGTTGCGCGCGCTGCAGGACGGCCAGATCGACGCCGTCGGCGCGCGCAAATCCGTGAAAGTCGATTTCCGCCTGATCTCCGCCTCGAACCGCGATCTCGGCGAGCTGGTGCGCTCCGGCCGCTTCCGCGAAGACCTCTATTATCGCCTGCACATTTTCCCGATCACCGTGCCGCCGCTCAGGAACCGGACCGAGGACATCCCCGATCTGGTGCGCCGCTTCGCGGTGCGTTTCGCCGCCGAGGAGGGCAAGCGCGTGCGCGCGGTCTCGGCCGACGCGATCCGGCTGCTGAGCGGATTTCGCTGGCCCGGCAACGTGCGTCAGCTCGAAAACGCCGTCTTCCGCGCGGTGGTACTGGCCGAGACCGACGAGATCGGCGCGGCCGAGTTCCCGCAAATCGCGGCGCAAGTGCCCGGCTTCGAGGTACAGGCTGCCGCCGGTGGCGCCAAGCGGAGCGCGGCCGGCCGAGCCGATCCTTATCCTCCCCGATTCGCCGGCGACCGTGCCGGGGGCATCGGAACAGCTCGCATTCCTGGGCCCGGACGGCCATGTGCGCCCGCTCGAGGAAATCGAGGCCGAGGCGATCCGCACGGCGATCGCGCGCTATCGCGGCCGCATGACCGAGGTCGCCCGCCGGCTCAAGATCGGCCGTTCCACCCTCTACCGGAAGCTGAAGGATCTCGGCCTTGAGCCCGAGGCGGATGCTACTGTGGCCG
Organism: uncultured Alphaproteobacteria bacterium; assembly: GCA_963772885.1. Lineage (GTDB taxonomy): Bacteria > Pseudomonadota > Alphaproteobacteria > Rhizobiales > Xanthobacteraceae > JAHFPN01. The sequence continues at coordinate 122,635 of CAVYZC010000007.1, forward strand.
ATGTGGCGGCCGAGTGACGCTCGCAATCCTTTGACCCGCCTGGGCTTGGAAAGACTTGATTCCCCGGCCCTGAGACTGCCACAACCCCTATTCTAAGATCGGACCGCTGAGCGCAGGAGAGGCCATGCTACGGGCATTGTGGGGGAAGTTCACAGCGGCGGCCGGCGGCGAGAATCGCGAGCCCATGAGCCCGGGACGCATGAGCGCCTTCGTCGCGGGCTTCGGCCTACTGGCGCTGATCGGGATTTTCCTGTTCTCCGCGGATCGCGATTTCACCGGTTTCCGCGCGGCCGACACCGCTGCGGTCGCGCAAACACCGGCGGCGACCATCCAGCGCGTCGAAGACTTTATCCCGGCTCCCGTTTACGGCGACGTTCCGCCGCTCACCCTTGCCGATCTCGCGCGCGAAGACGGCGACAAGTGGATCGCGTCGCAGGTGCCGATGCCGGAGCCGGCCGGCGTGGCACCGATCACGCTCAAGGATGTCGGACCCGCCACGGCGAGCGCGCCCGCTCCTGCGCAGCCCGCGACCGCGGCACAGCCCGAGGCTCCGCTCACCGGCAAGGATCTTGTCAAGGCGCCGGTCGCGGCCACGCTCGCGTCCACCGAAACGGTAGTCGCCGAGAAGCTCCGCGATCTACTGGCGCTGCGCGGCGAGCGCTATTTCAGCCGCAAGAACGAACGCGCGGCGGCCGAGCAATTCTATCGCGACCGCGGCTTCGTCCCGCTCTGGGTCGAGAAGGGTGCCGAGACCGCGCGCGCCACGGCCGCGATCGCGTACCTGAGGGGCATCGAAGCCGACGGCCTCGATCCCGCCGATTACCCGACGCCGAACTTCAAGGCCATCGCCGACGCCGACGGCCTCGCCGAGGCCGAGCTCAAGTTCACCGTCGGCGATCTTCGACTTCGCGCGCCATGCGCAGACCGGCCGCGTGCACTTCTCGCGCATCACCTACGACATTCTCTACTACCCGACCGCGCCGGAGCCCGCCGAAGTGCTCGCCGCAGATGGCCAACGCCAAGAACGTGGCCGAGGCGCTCGACGGCTATAACCCTCCGCAGCCGGCCTATAAGGCGCTGAAGGCCAAGCTCGCCGAGGCGCGCGGACGGGCCGCCGATGTGGGCCCGAAGCCGATTCCGGGCGGCCCGCTGCTCAAGGTCGATCCGAAGAAGCCGATGCGCGACGCGCGCGTGGCGCTGTTGCGCGAGCGGCTCGGGGTCCCCGGGGACGACACCTACGACAAGCCGCTCGCCGAAACGGTGAAGCGGTTCCAGACGCAGCGCAAGATCCAGGCGACGGGCAATCTCAACATCGCCACCATCGAGGCACTCAACGGACCGCGCCGCGAGCGCGACGCGGACATCATCGTCGCCAACATGGAACGCTGGCGCTGGATGCCGCGCGAGCTCGGCAAGACCTACGTGATGGTCAACATCCCCGACTACACGCTGAAGGTCGTGCGCGACAGCCAGATGGTCTGGACCACGCGGATCGTCGTCGGCAAGCCGGGCAATCTCGCGACCCCGATCACCAGCGCGTTCATGACGCACATCACCGTCAACCCGACCTGGAACGTGCCGCCCTCGATCATCCAGAACGAGTACCTGCCGGCGCTGCAGCAGGACCCGGACGCGATGGAGCGCATCGGTCTGAAGCTGACGCGCAACCCGGACGGCACCATCCACATCTACCAGCCGCCGGGCGACCGCAACGCGCTCGGGCGCATCCGCTTCAACTTTCCCGAACAAGTTCCTGGTCTACCAGCACGACACGCCGGACAAGCATCTGTTCGCCCAAGAAAAGCGCGCCTATAGCCACGGCTGCATGCGCGTGTTGGACCCGGTGAAGTACGCCGAGGTGCTGTTGTCGATCGCGCTGCCGAAGGAAGGCTATACGCAGGACCGCATCCGCAAGATGTTCGGCCCCGGCGAGGTCGATATCCGCCTGCCGAACCAGATCCCGGTCCACCTCACCTACCAGACCGCGTTCGTCGATGACGCCGGCAAGCTGCAGATCCGCGAGGACGTCTATGGGCGCGACGCCCGCGTGCTCGCCATACTCAAGGGCAGCGAGCGGCGGGTCGCCGACATCGCAGTCGAGCGGCGCCCGGCTACCACCATCAACCGCGAGGCGCTGCGCCTGCCGGACGACCGCTGGGCCGGCCGGGGCGGCAACTTCTTCAACTGGTTCCTGAGCCGCTAGCCCGGTCCTGAATGGCCGGTTTGGCGCGGCCCCTTGCCCAGCAAGGGGCCGCAAGCCTTTGGATTGCCCCGGTAATCCACTGCTACGCCCGTTCCGAGGCACCTTTTCGCCACGATCCGCCGCTACCCAGTCAAAAGGGGGCGGTGTCGGCAATCAGCCGTTAACCCCGCCCGGTAAGAGTACATTCAGCCTGATTGCGGCCAGTGGGGGCCGCACGGGTTCGCCCAATTCGACACGCCACGGGACGGGTTCGTGCCGATAGTCAGCTCCGGACGACATATCCTCAGCGACCGGTTCATTCGTCCGCTCACCGTGGCGGGCTTCGCGGCTATCTTTGCTTTCGCATCCGCCGGCCGTCTGGAGAACGCGATCGCCAACGGCGACACGCGCACGCTCTCGTTCCACCACATGCATACCGGCGAGATGCTCACCGTCACCTTCAAGCGCGAAGGCCGCTACGACCCCCAGGCACTCGAAAAGATCAACTGGCTGCTGCGCGACTGGCGGCGCGACGAACCCACGCGCATGGATCCGCAACTGTTCGATCTGCTGTGGGAGATCCACCGCGAAGTCGACGCCAAGGAGCCGATCACCATCGTCTCCGCCTATCGCTCGCCGCAGACCAACGCGATGCTGCGCAAGCGCGGCCGCGGCGTCGCCCGTTTCAGCCAGCACATGCTGGGCAAGGCCATCGATTTCTACATCCCCGGCGCCGAGCTTTCAGATCTGCGCGTCGCCGGGCTGCGCCTGGAGCGCGGCGGGGTCGGCTTCTATCCGACCTCCGGCTCGCCCTTCGTGCACATGGACACCGGCGGCATCCGCCATTGGCCGCGCATGACCCGCGATCAGCTCGCCCGCGTCTTCCCCGACGGCAAGACCGTGCATCTGCCGGCCGACGGCAAGCCGATGCCGGGCTACGAGATCGCGCTCGCCGCGCTCGAGAAGCGTGGCGCCCGCCCCGGCCAGATCGTGCTCGCGTCGCGCGGCGCGCCCGGACCGGACGCGGTCGAGATCGAAAATCCGGAACGGCCGAGCGTAACCGGGCGCGCGAAGACTTTCATCGCCTCGCTGTTCGGCAAGGCCGACGAGGAAGAGGAAGAAACGCCCGCGACTCCGGGCCAGCGCCGGCGCCTGCCGGCCATCGCTTCGCTCACCGCCGGTCCGCCGCCGCCCGGAAGCACGCCGGCGCCGGCCACAATGATGCCGCGCGCGACCGCAAGCGCCGTGCTCGCGCCGACATTGCCCGCGCAGCGCGCACAAAAGACTGCGCAATTGACTTGGCAAGCCGGCCCGGCTGGCGTTCCTGCGCCTGAGACGACAATGGTAGCGGCCGTGCCGCTGCCGCGTCCGCGGCCCGAAAATATCGAGGAAGTCACCGCTTCGCTGCCGGAGGCAATCGTCGGACGCCCGGCGGCGCAACCGGCCGGACCCGCACTCGCCTATGCGCCGGCGGCGCGGCCGCTCGGCGGATCGCAGGTACCGGTGCCGACGCGCGCCGTGCGCGCGGCCGAAGCCGCCCCGGCCCTGCCGCCGCAATTCGGAACCGCGGCAGCCGCGCCGGTGGAGCTCCTGCGCGGGCCGATGGTGCAATTCGTGGCCGAGCTTCACCACCCCGATCTCAAGGCGCGCGGACTGATCGATCCGGCGCACGCGGCGCTGCGAATCGCCTTCGGACGCGATCTCGCCGAAGCGCCGCCCACGGCCCGCTTCGCCGGCCCGGCTATCGCGCCGGTCCAGGTCGTCGCGTTCGGCCGCAGCGCGACCGGATCGCTCCTGGCCCGGGTGAACTAACCCACCAGCCCCACCGCCTCGCGGTAAAGCTCGACCAGCGCCTCGTGCTCCTTGCGCTCGTCGGTATCCTGCTTTCGGAGCCGCACCACCACGCGCATGGCCTTGACGTCGAAGCCGGCGGCCTTGGCCTCGGCATAGACCTCGCGGATGTCGTCGCCGAGGGTCTTCCTCTCCTCCTCCAGCCGCTCGATGCGCTGGACGAAGGACTTGAGTTGCCCCTTGGCAAAGCTGGTCTGCGCGGCCATCGCGGGCCTCCCCTATTCGATCGCTATTTGCGGAACCTAGTGGTGGTCGGGATGCGATTTTCGAATGCGGCCTTCTGCTCGGCGCTGGCCTCGCGCTGATGGCGCTTGCGCCATTCGTCATAGGGCATGCCGTAGACGATCTCGCGGCTCTCGTCCTTGGTCATGGCGACGCCCTTGGCGTCGGCGGCGTCCTTCATCCAGTTGGAGAGGCAGTTGCGGCAAAAGCCCGCGAGATTCATCAGGTCGATGTTCTGCACGTCGGTGCGGCCGCGCAAATGCTCGACCAGGCGCCGGTAGACGGCGGCCTCAAGCTCGGTGCGGGTGCGGTCGTCCATGGCGGTTCCTCATGATCCCGGCCATTTGGACTTAGGCCGCGCGCGAAGGCCGGTGCAAGGAGGTGCCGTGAATGGCGGATTGGTCTATGCCAAGACGGCCGGCCGAATGCCATGAATTCCAAGGACGCGCGCGACCTTTCTCCACGGTCTGTTCGAGGCCGCGGTCGCGGCCGCGCACCCGGACCACTGCCTGCCGCCTGCCCTGCCGCCGGCTCCCGGAGCGCGGGCGCATCGTCGTGCTCGCCGCGGGCAAGGCCGCGGGCAGCATGGCCGAGGCGGCGGAGCGCCATTACCTCGACAAGCTCAAGCTCGCGCCCGAGCGGATCGGCGGGATCGCGGTCACGCGCCACGGCTATGGCCGGCCGTTGCGGCGGATCGAAATGATCGAAGCCGGGCATCCGGTGCCCGATGAGGCCGGGCTCGCCGCGGCGGCGCGCACGCTTGCGCTTGCCGATGCGGCGGGCGCCGACGATCTCGTGCTCGTACTCATGTCGGGCGGGGCGTCGGCCAATTGGGTCGCGCCCGCGCCCGGCGTCTCGTTCGAAGACAAGCGCACGCTGACGCGGGCGTTGCTCGCGTCCGGCGCCACGATCGGCGAGATCAACACGGTGCGGAAGCATCTCTCCCGCATCAAGGGCGGCCGGCTCGCGGAACGGGCGGCGCCGGCGCGCCTGGTCGCGCTCGCGATCTCGGATGTCCCCGGCGACGATCCATCGGTGATCGGGTCGGGGCCCACGGTGCCGGACGTCACGACCTTGGCCGACGCGCGCGCGGTGCTCGCGCAGCGGAACATCAAGGCCCCCGCCTCCATCGCCGCCGCGCTGAACGATGCCAAGAACGAGAGCCCGAAGCCGGGCGACGCGGCGTTCGCCGCAAACGAGTTCAAGATCGTGGCGCGGCCCGCGGATGCGCTCGAGGCCGCGGCCGAGGCCGCGCGCGCAGCCGGGATCGAGCCGGTGCTGCTCGGCGCTGATCTTGAGGGCGAGGCGCGCGAGGTTGCCGCCGATCACGCCCGCCGCGCGCTGGCGCTGGCGCGCGCAGGCCGGCGCGCAGTGCTGCTCTCCGGCGGGGAGTTGACCGTCACGATCAAGGGCCGCGGCCGCGGCGGCCCGAACCAGGAATATGCGTTGGCTGCGGCCATTGCGCTCGCGGGCGCGCAGGGCATTTCAGTGCTCGCCGCCGACACCGACGGCACCGATGGCGGCAGCGGCCGGCCGGACGATCCGGCCGGCGCTTTCGCCGACCCGACCACGCTCGCCCGCGCCCGCGCGCTCGGCCTCGATCCTGCCCGGTTCCTCGCCGACAACGATTCCGGTGCGTTCTTCGAGCGGCTCGGCGACCTCCTGCAAACCGGGCCGACCCGCACCAACGTCAACGACTTCCGGGCGGTGCTCGTTGACACCTGAGGGGGCCTTAAGGGAAATGGCGCATCCGCCGCTGCTTCGCCGCATGAGGTGGCTCGTTTGAACCGGCTTCCTGCATTCGACCCGGCCCGCATCGCGGCGTTCGCGCTGTTCGCGCTGGCGCTGCTCGTGGCCGCTGCAGGCGTTCGCCGATTTCCGCCTGTGCAACCGCACCTCGAGCCGGGTCGGGATCGCCGTCGGCTACAAGGACCAGGAAGGCTGGACCACCGAAGGCTGGTGGACCATCGGCGCCAATGCCTGCGAGACGCTGATCCGCGGGCCGCTGGTCGCGCGCTTCTATTACGTCTACGCGGTGGACTACGACCAGGGCGGCGAATGGGCCGGCAAGGCCTTCATGTGCACGCGCGAGCGGGAATTCACCATCCGCGGCATCGAGGACTGCCTGGCGCGCGGCTATGACCGCACCGGCTTCTTCGAGGTCGACACCATCGAACAGAAGAACTGGACGCTGCAGCTGACCGAAAAGGGCCAGACCGTTCCCGCGGTGCCGCCTACGCCGCCGCAGGCGCGACCGGGATTCCCGGCATTGCCACAGCCGGCACAAACCCGGCCCGGAGCACCGACGCGATGAAACGCGAGCGCCGCACCAAGATCGTCGCCACGCTGGGCCCGGCTTCGTCCGATCCGGCGATGATCGAGCGGCTATTCATGGCCGGCGCCGACGTCTTTCGCATCAACATGAGCCACACGCCGCAGCCGCGCATGCGCGAGCTGGTGAGCGCGATCCGCGCGATCGAAGCGCGCCACGGCCGGCCGATCGGCATTCTCGTCGACCTGCAGGGGCCCAAGCTCCGGCTCGACACGTTCGCGGGCGGAAGCGTGGACGTCGAAGCCGGGCGCTATCTTCGTGCTCGACGACGACGCCAAGCCCGGCGACGCCAAGCGCGTGCATCTTCCGCATCCGGAAATCTTCGCCGCGATCGAGCCCGGCCATCATCTGCTGATCGACGACGGCAAGGTGCGGCTGGTGGCGACCGAAGTCTCGCGGAGCCGCATCGTGACCAAGGTCGAGGTCGGCGGGCGGCTGTCGGACCGCAAAGGCGTGAGCCTGCCGGACACGACGGTGCCGGTCTCTCCGCTCACCGACAAGGATCGGTCCGATCTCGAGGCGGCGCTGGAGACCGGCATCGACTGGATCGCGCTCTCGTTCATCCAGCGGCCGGACGACATCGCCGAGGTCAAGAAGATCGCGCGTGCGCGGGCTTCGGTCATGGCCAAGATCGAGAAACCGCAGGCGGTGACCCGGCTCGCGGAGATTCTCGAGGCCGCCGACGGGCTAATGGTCGCGCGCGGCGACTTGGGCGTCGAGATGCCGCTCGAGCGCGTGCCCGGCCTGCAGATCCAGATCATCCGCAGCGCGCGCCGCCAGGGCAAGCCCGTGGTGGTGGCGACCCAGATGCTGGAATCCATGCTCACCTCGCCGGTGCCGACGCGCGCGGAAGTCTCCGACGTGGCGACGGCGATCTTCGAGGGCGCGGACGCGGTGATGCTTTCGGCCGAATCCGCCTCGGGGCGCTATCCGATCGAAGCGGTCGAGACCATGAGCCGCATCGCCGAGACGGTGGAGCGCGACGCGGCGCACGGCACGACGATGGGCGCGGAGCGCGAGGCGCCCGAGGCGACCGGCGCCGACGCGATCGCGGCGGCGGCTCGCCAGATCGCCGAGACGCTCGAGCTCTCCGCGATCCTCTGCCTCACCAGCTCGGGGGCGACGGCGCTCCGGGTCGCGCGCGAGCGGCCGAAGCCGCCGATCGTGGCGCTATCGCCGAAACTCGCCACCGCGCGCCGGCTCGCGCTGGTGTGGGGCGTGCACTGCGTCGTCAACGAGGATGCCGGCGACATCGATGCCGCCGTGGCGCAGGCCTGCCGCATCGCCTATCGCGAGGGCTTCGCCAAGCCGAACCAGCGCGTGATCATCGTGGCTGGTGTGCCGCTCGGCACGCCCGGCGCCACCAACATGGTGCGGATCGCGTACGTGGGTTCGGGGATATCGGGGAGTGACTTTCGCCGTCATCCTGAGGTCGCGCTAGCGTCGACCTCAGGATGACGTGCTGAAACTCAGATATCCCGGCCTTCGACCTTCACTTCCAGCCGCTTGATGATGTCACCAATGCCCGGCAGGTGCGGATGCACTTCGATCGCGCGGCGGAGCGCGTCGAGCGCGCGCTTGTCGTCGCCGATGTCCTGCAGGATCACGCCGAGCCCGGTGAGCGCGCCGAAGTGGCGCGGCTCGCGCGCCAGCGCCACGCGAATATCGGCGAGCGCGCCGCTCACGTCCTTCTTCAGGTAGAGCAGCGTCGCCCGGCGCGCCCGGGCTTCGGCGAAATTGGGTTCGAACTCGATCAGGGCGTCGAGCAGCTCGAGCGCGAGCTCGTTGTCCTTGGCTTCCACCGCGGCGCGCGCGCGCACCATCAGGAGATCGGCGGTGTCGCTGCCCGACACCAGCAAGGCGGCTTCGATGCGCGCCTCGATGACCTTGGAAATCTGGGCGTCGGGCGAGCGCTTGAGCGCCTCGAACAGGCCGTCGAGCCGCTTGGCGCGGTCGGGCACGGCCGCGCGCAGCGGACGACGCTCGGCCTTGGGATCGGCAGGAGGGGTGGCGGGCTCTTGCGCGAGCGCGACATCGGCCACGGCAAGAGCGGCGGCGAAGGCGAGCCCGGCGAGCAAAGGTGCACGCATGAATTCAATTTTATGCCGCCTTGCGGCGGCAGGCAAAGCTCGATTTTCGGGTTTGGGGCCGCTGGATTGGGCGGATCAGCCCTGACGCGCCTTATAGCGGCGGTTCGTCTTGTTGATGATGTAGACGCGGCCCTTGCGCCGGACCAAGCGGTTGTTGCGATGCCGGTCGCGCAGCGAGCGAAGGGAATTGCGGATTTTCATGGCTTGTTTCCGTTGTCAGGCGCGGTCTTAGGGGCCGGGTGCGGGTGTGTCAATCGAGCGAAAAATGGTGGGCGCGACAGGGATCGAACCTGTGACCCCTACCATGTCAAGGTAGTGCTCTCCCGCTGAGCTACGCGCCCATCCGCGCGCTTGAAGCGCGGGCAAATTGCTATATCGGCTCGCAGGGGGTGCCGCAAGGCGCGGCGGATCACGCCGCTTTCAGCAGCCGTTCCACTTCGTTGACGAGATCGCGCAGATGGAAGGGCTTGGACAGGACCTTGGCGTCCTTGGGCTTGTTCTCGGAATTCAGTGCGACGGCTGCGAAGCCGGTGATGAACATGACCTTCATATCGGGGTCGAGTTCGGTCGCCTTGCGCGCGAGCTCGATGCCGTCCATCTCCGGCATCACGATGTCGGTCAACAGAAGCTCGAACGGCTCCTCGCGCAGACGCTGATAGGCGGAGCGGCCATTGTCGAAGGCGACGACCTCGTAGCCGGCATTGGCAAGCGCACGTTCGAGAAAACGGCGCATATCGCCGTCGTCTTCGGCGAGCAGAATTTTCGGCATCAACGCACCCACGCCCTACACGTCACACGTCGCGGCGGAATTCCCCGTCCCGGCCTCCATTTGCACCCGCGCCGGTAAACGGCCGGTGAAGGCGCATAAGCCTTTTGGGACCCTTCCCAAGGGGCATCAAACCCCTGCAGTATGGGCCCTTAGCGGGGGATTCCCCTATCCTTTTCCGCCCGCCCCGGATGAGCCCGTCCCGAGCCATGAGCGCCCAGATCGTCGACGATTTCGAGGCCGCCTTCGAGGTGCTGGAGCCCATGGCGCTGGCAGGCCCGGTGGTCTGCAACTCGCCCCATAGCGGGTGCTTCTATCCGTCCAAATTCATCGAGCTGACGCGGCTCGATCTGCCGACGCTCAGACGCTCCGAGGATAGCTTCGTGGACGAGTTGTTCGCCGACGCGGTGCGCCTCGGCGTTCCCCTGATGCGCGCGCACTTCCCGCGCGCCTTCCTCGACGTGAATCGGGAGCCCTACGAACTCGATCCCCGCATGTTCGACGGCCGGCTGCCGACCTTCGCCAATACCCGCTCGCTGCGGGTCGCGGGCGGGCTCGGCACCATCGCGCGGGTGGTCGGCGATTCGCGCGAGATTTACGACCGGCGCCTGCCGGTGGACGAGGCGCTCCGCCGCATCGAGCTCTACTACAAGCCCTATCATCGGGGGCTGCGGCGGCTGCTGCTGGACGCCCAGAAGGTCTATGGGCACGCGGTGCTGGTGGACTGCCATTCGATGCCGTCGAACGCGAGCGGACGGGACGAGCGGCCGCGGGCCGATGTCGTGCTCGGCGACCGCTACGGCACGAGCTGCGCCCCCTCGGTGACCGATACGATCGAGGAGTCGCTGCGCGACCTCGGCTATGCAGTCGCCCGCAACAAGCCCTATGCGGGCGGCTTCATCACCGAGCACTACGGCGATCCGGCCGCGGGCTTCCACGCGGTGCAGATCGAAATCAACCGCGCGCTCTACATGGACGAGCGCAGCTATGCGCGCTCGTCGCGTTTCGAGCGGGTGCGGCTGGATCTGGCGCGCATGGTCGGACGGCTCGCGAGCGTGACCGCGGCCGGGATCGCGCCGATGCGTGACGCGGCCGAATAGGTCAGCAAAGCTTCCGGAAAGAAAAAAGGGCCGCTTGCGGGAGCAAGCGGCCCAAGTCTAGGGAGGAAACGCCCAAGGAGGGCGGCAATAACGCGACGCCATCGCGTTATCGCACTGCAGCAATATGTCAGTGCGGCGCAATATTCGCAACAGACCAGCTATGCGAAATTCGCATACCAGAGATGCCGAGTAGTTCTAGCCCATAACTTTCGCGGCTACGCGGCCATCACTCAGGCGGGGCTGGGCTGTTCGTAAGTGGGGTCGCGGGAGCGGAGGTAGACCAGGGTCGCTCCCGCGAGCACCAATGCCAAGAGCGCAAACGCGGCGCGATAGGCCTCGACCGGATAGACCCCGTCCTTGGCCGGAAACAGGTCAACGACCAGGCCGGTCACGAATTGCAGGACGAACACGCCGCTCATGGTGCCGAGATTGAGCAGCGTGAGCCCGCGCCCGACGAGCTCGGGCGGAAACAATGAGCGGCCGTGCGCGGTCAGCACCGGCGTATAGGCGGTGGAAATTCCGAAGGCGACGAACCAGGCGACCAGCGTCCAGCCCTCGAGCTTTCCGACCCAGGCGATCCAGGCCAACAGCAACATCGTCACGAGCGCGCCGCCGATCACCGGGCGCTTGTAGCTCTTGAAAATGCGGTCGAACGGACCCCAGACGAAATTGGCCAGCACGTTGGCGGTCGCCAGCAGGAACAGCAGCTCGCCGCGGCGGCCGAGGTCGTGGCCATAGACGTGCGCCAGATACGGCCCGCCCCACAACCCCAGCACGGTGACCAGCACCGAGAAGCCGGAGAAGTGCATGGCGAAGAGTCGCGGCACCGAGGGCGTGCGCGCGACCACGGCGAGGCCGCGGATCGTCTCCATCAGGGTCTCGTGCCGGCGCGGCGGCACGACGCCGGGCGGGTAGTCGCGCACGATCGCGTAGGCGATGAGGCCAACGACCGCCGTGACGCCGGCGGCCACGAGGAAGCTCGCGCGCCAGCCGAACGCGGCGGTGGCGTAGCCGAGCGGCGCGGTCGCCGCCAGCATGCCGAGCGCCGAAAGCCCGAGTTGAATGCCGACGACGGTGGAGAAGCGTTCCGGCGGGAACCAGCGCGAATAGATCGTGAGCGGCGCGATAAAGAAGCTCGCGCAGCCGATGCCGGTGAGCACGCGGCCGAGCAGCATGATCTCGGACGATTTCGCGGTCGCGAACACGATGGTGCCGGCGACGGCGATGCCGGTGGAGACCAGGAGCACGAGCCGCGGGCCGAAGCGGTCGATGGCGACGCCGAGCGGCACCTGGATCGCGGCGAAGCTGAAGAAGAAGGAACTCGACAGGAGCCCGATTCCGGCCGCGGTCAGGCCGATTTCGCGCGCGAGGTCGGGCGCGATCACCCCGATCGAGGTGCGCAGGAACTGGCTGCAGGTATGGATGGCGCAGAGCGCCGCGATCAGCGCGATCGCGGTAGCCGGCGCGATACCGCCCGCGCGCCCGGCTGGGCCGGCGTATCCGGCGTCCATCCCTGGTTCCTCCCCCGCATCTTCGGTGCGGCCCTGCACGAGTGCCATGCCGCGCCCGGTCCGACAACCGGCGCACGCGCATGGAAGCGTTGCCGCGCCTTCATGACGCGGCTATGAGGGCTTGGGGGGAGCACGATCATGTCCGCCGTCGAATTCGCCGCCTTTGTCGACGAGCTTGCGACCGTCGCGGGCGATGCGATCCGGCCGTTCTTCCGCACTGCACTCGGCATCGAGGACAAGGCGCGCGGCGGCGTATTCGACCCGGTGACCGCCGCCGACCGGGCGGCCGAAACGGCGATGCGGGCGCTGATCAAGCAGACGTTCCCCGCGCACGGCATCATCGGCGAGGAGTTCGGCGACGAGCGGCCGGACGCGCGCTATGTGTGGGCGCTCGACCCGATCGACGGCACCAAGTCCTTCATCAGCGGCATGCCGGCCTGGGGAACCTTGATCGGACTCCTGAAAGAGGGCGCGCCGGTCTACGGCATGATGCATCAGCCGTTCATCGGCGAGCGCTTCACCGGCGACGGCTCGCGCGCGCGCTACCGCGGGCCGGCCGGCGAGCGGCGGCTGCAGGTGCGTGCCTGCGCGGGCGTCGCGCAAGCGTCGCTCTACACCACAAGCCCGCTGCTGATGAGCGCCGAGGAGCGCGAGCGCTTCGAGCGCGTCGAGAAGCGCGCGCGGCTCTCGCGCTACGGCGGCGACTGTTACGCCTATTGCATGGTCGCGGCGGGCTTTGTCGATCTCGTGGTCGAATGCGGCTTGCGCACCCACGACATCGCGGCACTCATCCCGATCATCGAGGGCGCCGGCGGCATCGTCACGAGCTGGACCGGCGAGCCCGCGGTCAAGGGCGGCCGCATCATCGCAGCCGGCGACAAGCGCGTGCACGCCGAGGCGCTCGAAATTCTGCGCGGATAGTCAGCGATGGAACTGCGAGCCGGGAATGAAGGCGTCGAAAGCGGCCCAGAACTGGCCGCGGAACGCATCGCGCTCCATCAGGATCTCATGCCTGCTGCCGGCGATCACAAGGTGCGCGCCGGCGCGTAGCCGCGCGGCGAAGCGGGCGACGGAAGGCGTCAACACCACGCTGTCTTCGCCGGCGCCGACGAGCAGCATGGGCTGGCGCAGCGAGGCCGGATAGACCGGGTCGGCGAACCTGCGCATGACGCGGAAGGCCGCGTCCGTCCAGGCGACGGTCGGGGAGCCCACGCCTAGCTCCGGCACCGACTCGACGATCGCAGCGAGCCGCGCATAACGCACTGGATCGGACGTGAAGGGATTGCCGACGAAGGGCCGGCTCGCGGTGGCGACCGGGCCGCCGCCGGGTATGTAGGCGCGGCCCAGGCCTGCGAGCCTTGCCAGCCGCATGAAGGCCCGCGTAAGGCGCGGCGAGCGGATTCCAGCGGGCTCGATCATCGGCGAAGTCAGCACCAGCCGATCGAACCAACGGCCGCCGAGCCGGGACATTTCCAGCATGATGGCGGCCCCCATGGAATGGGCCAGACCGAACAAGGGCGGCGGACAATCGGGCAGCACCACCTCGCGCATGAAGACTTCGAGGTCCTTCTGATATTCGTCGAAGCTCCATACATGGCCCTTGCGCGGATCGCGCAGCGCACGCTGGGAGCCGCCCTGGCCGCGCCAGTCGAGCGCCGCGACGGCGAAGCCGCGGATGCGGAGCTCAGCGACCACCTCGAAATATTCCTCGATCGCCTCGGCGCGGCCGGGAAAGATGCAGACCGTACCGCGGCGCGGCGCGAGCGGCGCCCAACGGGCGAAGCGCACGCGCACATTGTCGGCGGTCTTCAGATCGCCGGAAACGGCGCCCTCGGGCACCGGATTGGCGGCGATGGCGTGCAAGGTCATGGCTTTCGATTCATGAAAGACGCGCGGAGGGGCACCGAGCGTTACAACGGGCCGGAGATGGCCGCAATCGGAGGGGCCGCCTACTTCTTGCGGCCGACACCGAGCTGGCGCACGCCGTCGATCACGCCGGTCACGGAATTGACGATCAGCCGCACGCGCTCGCCGCGCTGGCCGGTGGCTTCATAGATGTAGGTGGCGCCGCGCTGCTGCACGAATACGACATCCCGGAAGCCGCGCGTGTGGAGGGAGGCCGTGAGCTCGTCACGCGCCATGGGCCGGCGCTGCACGGCGGTACGCGGTGGGCGCTCGTTATAATAGCCGGGCACCCGGCGGCCCGGCGGACGCGGCGCCACGTCGATGGCGCGCGGCTCGTCGATCCGCACGCCAACTCCCTGGGCGAAGGACCACGGCACGGATGCGCCGTCGGTCAGAGCGAGCGCGAGCAGAAGGGCCGTCAGTACGAGTCCGGGCCTCGACATCGTACGTCCTCCGCCGCCTGCTGCCGCAGACGACATCCGCATAAAGAATATCGCCGCGCGCGGACAGTTACGACCGTCCAGCCGCCGCGACCCGCCCCTGTTTGGACTTAGACAGGAGGCCCTGAATAGGTGCGAAAGCCATCATTCATCGCGCGTTCATGTTGTTTGGCCCGGGCCTAGGCATCCGCTAAACTATTGAATTTAAAGTAATTTTCTTCTTCTGGGCCGGCCCTTGCAGCCCCGGGCAGTGCCTCCCATATCGCGCTTGCGCAGGCCCTTCGGGGCTGCGCAAAAAATCCGGGCCCGGCTTCGGCGGGCCTTCAACCGCATGTCGCTTCATAGGAGGATATGTATGCGCACGTACGATCTGACCCCGCTCTATCGTTCCACCGTCGGTTTCGACCGGTTGTTCTCGCTCCTCGACTCGTGGGGAGGTGTGGACGCCGCGCCGAGCTATCCGCCCTACAACATCGAGCGCACCGGCGAGAACGCCTATCGCATCTCGGTAGCGGTCGCCGGCTTCACGCGCGATGAAATCAATATCGAAGTGAAGGAAAACACGCTCACGATCCGCGGCGAGAAACAGGTCGCCGAGAAGGAAGAGCAAGGCGAGACGCTCTACCAGGGCATCGCTGCGCGCACGTTCGAGCGCCGCTTCCAGCTCGCCGACCACGTCGAGGTGAAGGGCGCCGACCTCGAGAACGGTCTCCTGCACGTCGATCTCGTGCGCGAGATCCCCGAGGCCATGAAGCCGCGCCAGATTGCGATCGGCGGCAAGGCCAAAGTGATCGAGGGCAAGACCGCGAAGGCCGCCTGACCCTTCAGCGATGGAAGAGTTCGAAGGGCGTCCCGGGAAACCGGGGCGCCCTTTGATCTTTTGCGCTACTCGAACCCCTGCACCGGCGGGCCCCACGCATCCGGCTTCATGGCCGGCGCGGGTGCGGCGGGCGCGGGCTGCGGCACGGTTGCCGCCAAATCGGACGGGCGCGGACGCGGCAGCGGCGTCGTGCGCGGCTTCGGATCGGCAGGCCGGGCCGCGACACGGGGCGCCATCGGAACCTGGCCGCGTGGCCGCAAGGTCGGGTCGGCGGGGATCACGCGGGGCCCGGTCGGCAGCTCTTCATCTTCGACATCGGACGAGCGTCCCGGAACCGGATAATTTCGCGTGGGAGGTGCATCGTACGGATCGCGGTCGCGCAGGCTGCTGTAGCGCGGGCCGGGAGAATAGGGCGCAGCGCCGATCGGCGCGCGCGGCCGGAGCGGCATCGCATCGATCTCATTGACATCGACAATCGCTCCGCTTTCCGCCTCGATCACGACCCGTACGCGGGTTCCGTCGCGGTCCATGGCCGGCGCGATCCAGAACAGACCCCGCGCGCGCGGCGGCGCGATGGGCCGCATGCCGAGCCGCTGCAGCGCGACCGCGACCTCGTAGGGTGCGGAGATGACTGGCGGCGCGGTTTGCGCGGCAGCGGGTTGAACAGCGAGCGCCAGGATCGAGAGCGGCAGCGCCGCCCCCAGTACCCGCGCGAAAATCTTGGCTATTTCGATCATGCGAGCGACCCCTGTGCGACCCCCGCCCTCGCCGCGGATTCGGCCCGGAAATAAGGGCGGGCGTTGGGCCGGGCGGCGGCGCTTTCGCGCAAATTCATTGCGCCCAGCCCCGGTGGGGCATACGCTTGTTTCGGCGGCGGCGTGGCTCTTGCAAGATGTGGAAAGATTTTCGGTGCGGAGGCTTTTCCCGCGCTTGTCCGGACCTTGGAATTCTGTCATGTTACCATTAGGACAGTGATGCTGTCCCATTAGCCCAACGGCGACCGGCGCGCCGAAAAACAGAACGCCGCGGTGCGCGGGGCGATTGCAGGTAAGCTCTGCAGAGCCGCGCCGACTGATGGCCAGCGCCGGAGGCGCCGCCCAGGGCTCGGCTCCACGGAAACGGGATGGCACGGGCGCAAGGCGGGCGCGCGGCGCGGTGGAACGGGTAACGTGTGTGAGGACGACGATGGCTCGGAAGCGAGCAGTGGACACGGAACGGACTGGTGCGAAGCCCGGCACTGTGAAGTCCGATTCCGCGTACGCGCTTCCCGAACCGGCCGGAATGTTCGATCCGTTCCGCGAGCATGACGCCTGCGGCGTCGGGTTCATCGCCGACATCAAGGGGCGCAAGTCGCACCAGATCGTCGAGGACGGGCTCGCGATTCTCTGCAACCTCGAGCACCGCGGCGCGGTCGGCGCCGATCCGCGCGCCGGCGACGGCGCCGGGATTCTCGTGCAGATTCCGCACAAGTTTTTCGCAAGAGAAGCCAAGCGGCTCGGCTTCGTACTGCCGCAGCCGGGACACTACGCGGTCGGCGCGCTGTTCATGCCGCACGACGAGGCGTGGCGGCGCGAGATCGTCGACACCTATGTCGCGGAAGTCGCGCGCGACGGCATGAAGATTCTCGGCTGGCGCGACGTGCCGACCGACAATTCGACGCTCGGTTTCTCGGTGAAGCCGACCGAACCCAAGCACATGCAGGTGTTCATCGCGCGCAGCCCGAAGACCAAGACCGATGAGGACTTCGAGCGGCGGCTCTACGTGCTGCGGAAGACGATCTCCGGCGGCCTCTACAACAAGCGCGAGCGGCGCGCGTCGGGCTATTACCCGGTGTCGGTGTCGTGCCGCACCATCGTCTACAAGGGCATGTTCCTCGCCGATCAGCTCCTGACCTACTACCCGGACCTGCATGAGCCGGACTTCGAGAGTGCGCTCGCGCTCGTGCACCAGCGCTTCTCCACCAACACGTTCCCGACCTGGTCGCTGGCGCATCCCTACCGGATGATCGCGCACAACGGCGAGATCAACACGCTGCGCGGCAACAACAACTGGATGGCGGCGCGGCAGGCTTCGGTCGCTTCCGAGCTGCTCGGCGACGACATCCAGAAGCTCTGGCCGATCTCCTATGAAGGCCAGTCGGACACCGCCTGTTTCGACAACGCGCTCGAATTCCTCGTGCAGGGCGGCTATTCGCTCGCCGAGGCGGTGATGACCATGATCCCCGAAGCCTGGGCGGGAAATCCGCTCATGGACGAGGAGCGGCGCGCTTTCTACGAGTATCACGCGGCCCTCATGGAGCCCTGGGACGGGCCGGCGGCGATCGCCTTCACCGACGGCCGCCAGATCGGCGCTACGCTCGACCGCAACGGGCTGCGGCCGGCACGCTGGCTGGTCACCTCGGACGAGCGCGTGATCATGGCCTCGGAAGCGGGCGTCTTGCCGATTCCCGAGGAGCAGATCATCCGCAAATGGCGGCTGCAGCCGGGCAAGATGCTGCTCGTCGACCTCGAACAGGGCCGCATTATCGACGACGAGGAGCTCAAGGCCGGGCTCGCCAAGCGGCACCCTTATCGCCGGTGGCTCGACCGCACGCAGATCGTGCTCGAAGACCTGCAGGCCGCGCGCTCGAAGAACGGCCGCACCAACGTGCCGCTGTTGGATCGCCAGCAGGCGTTCGGCTACACGCAGGAAGACCTGCAGATGCTGATGGAGCCCATGGTCCGCAACAGCGAGGAACCGGTCGGCTCCATGGGCAACGACACGCCGATCTCGGCGCTGTCGGACAAGTCCAAGCTGCTGTTCACGTATTTCAAGCAGAACTTCGCGCAGGTGACCAACCCGCCGATCGACCCGATCCGCGAGGAGCTGGTCATGAGCCTGGTTTCGTTCATCGGGCCGCGGCCGAACCTGTTCGACCTCAAGGGGCTGGCGAAGAAGAAGCGGCTCGAGGTGCGCCAGCCGATCCTGACCAACGAGGACCTTGAAAAGATTCGTTCCATCTCCGAAGTCGGCGACGTGCAGTTCCAGTCGAAGACGCTCGATACCACGTTCACCGCCGACAATGGCGCCGGCTTCGAGGCCGCGCTCGCGGAGCTGTGCCGTCAGGCCGAGGCCGCGGTGAACGACGGCACCAACATCATCATTCTCTCGGACCGCCGCGTCGGGCCGACGCGCGTGGCGCTGCCGTCACTGCTTGCGACCGCGGCGGTGCATCATCACCTGATCCGCAAGGGGCTGCGCACCTCGGTCGGGCTCGTCGTCGAGTCGGGTGAGCCGCGCGAGGTGCATCATTTCTGTTGCCTCGCCGGCTACGGCGCCGAGGCGATCAACCCCTATCTCGCGTTCGAGACGCTGATCTCGGTCAAAGACGAAATCGCCGACAAGCTCGACGAGAAGGAATTGCTCAAGCGCTACATCAAGGCGATCGGCAAGGGATTGCTCAAGGTGATGTCCAAGATGGGCATCTCCACCTACCAATCCTATTGCGGCGCGCAGATTTTCGACGCGGTTGGGCTCAAGACCGAGTTCGTCAACCAGTTTTTTGCCGGCACCGCGACCCGCATCGAGGGCGTCGGCCTCGCCGAGATCGCCGAGGAGACGCTGCAGCGCCACCGCGAGGCGTTCGGCGAATCGCCGGTGCTGCGCGAGGCGCTCGACATCGGCGGCGAATACGCCTTCCGCATCCGCGGCGAGGCGCACGTATGGAACCCGGAGAGCGTCGCGGCGCTGCAGCACGCGGTGCGCGGCAATTCCTACGAGAAGTTCCGCGCCTATTCGAAGATCGTGAACGAGCAGACCCAGCGGCTGCTCACGATCCGCGGCCTGTTCCGCATCAAGAGCGCGGCGGACGACGGCCGCAAGCCCGTGCCGATCGAGGAAATCGAGCCGGCGAAGGAAATCGTCAAGCGCTTCTCGACCGGCGCCATGTCGTTCGGCTCGATTTCGCGTGAGGCGCACACCACGCTCGCCATCGCCATGAACCGGATCGGCGGCAAGTCGAACACCGGCGAAGGCGGCGAGGAATCCGATCGCTTCAAGCCGCTGCCGAACGGCAACTCCATGCGCTCGGCGATCAAGCAGGTGGCAAGCGGCCGCTTCGGCGTCACCGCCGAGTATCTGGTCAACTCGGACATGATGCAGATCAAGATGGCGCAGGGCGCCAAGCCCGGCGAAGGTGGCCAGCTGCCCGGCCATAAGGTCGACAAGATCATCGCCCGCGTGCGCTACTCGATGCCGGGCGTCGGGCTGATCTCGCCGCCGCCGCACCACGACATCTATTCGATCGAGGACCTGGCACAGCTCATCTTCGATCTGAAGAACGTGAACCCCACAGGCCTCGTCTCGGTGAAGCTCGTCTCCGAGATCGGCGTCGGCACGGTGGCCGCCGGCGTCTCCAAGGCGCGCGCGGACCATGTGACCATCGCGGGCTTCGAGGGCGGCACCGGTGCCAGCCCCCTCACCTCGATCAAGCACGCGGGCTCGCCCTGGGAGATCGGTCTCGCCGAGACGCACCAGACGCTGGTCTTTAACCGCTTGCGCGGCCGCATCGCCGTGCAGGTCGACGGCGGCATCCGCACCGGCCGCGACGTGGTGGTCGGCGCTCTCTTGGGCGCCGACGAGTTCGGCTTCGCCACCGCGCCGCTGATCGCCGCCGGCTGCATCATGATGCGCAAGTGCCACTTGAACACCTGCCCGGTCGGCGTGGCGACCCAGGACCCGGTGCTGCGCAAGCGTTTCAAGGGCCAGCCCGAGCACGTGATCAATTTCTTCTTCTACGTGGCCGAAGAAGTGCGCGAGCTCATGGCCGAGCTCGGCTATCGCAGCTTCGACGAAATGATCGGGCAGATGCAGATGCTCGACAAGCAGGCCTTCGTCGAGCACTGGAAGGCCAAGGGCCTCGACTTCTCGCGCCTGTTCCACAAGCCGGAGGTGCCGGCCGAGGTCGCGCTGTTCAATTGCGAGGAGCAGGACCACAAGATTCACAAGATCCTCGACCGCAAGCTGATCGCCGACTGCCAAGCCGCGCTCGATCGCGGCGCCAAGGTGAAGATCGAGATCCCGATCAAGAATACCGACCGCACCACGGGCGGCATGCTCTCGGGCGAGGTCGCCAAGCGCTACGGCCATACGGGCCTGCCCGAGGACACGATCCACGTGAAGCTCAAGGGCACGGCGGGCCAGAGTTTCGGCGCTTGGCTCGCGCGCGGCATCACCTTCGAGCTCGAGGGCGAGACCAACGACTATTGCGGCAAGGGCCTCTCGGGCGGTCGCATCATGGTCTATCCGCCGCGCGAGTCCGGCATCGTGCCGGAGGAGTCGATCATCGTCGGCAACACGGTGCTCTATGGCGCCATCGCCGGCGAATGCTATTTCCGCGGCATCGCCGGCGAGCGTTTCGCGGTGCGCAACTCCGGCGCCACGGCCGTGATCGAGGGCGCCGGCGACCATTGCTGCGAATATATGACCGGCGGCGTGATCGTCGTGCTCGGCAAGACCGGACGCAATTTCGCGGCCGGCATGTCGGGTGGCGTCGCCTATGTGCTCGACGAGGACGGCGATTTCGAAAAGCTCTGCAACCGAACGATGGTCGCGATCGAGGAAATGCCGGAATGGATCGAAGGCGAGATCCACGGCGATATTTCCGACATGACGCAGCACGACAACGAGCGGCTGCGGCGCTTGATCGCCAACCACGCGCGCTATACCGGCTCGCGCCGGGCCGCTGAAATCATGGCGCGCTGGGCCGAGTTTCAGCCCAAGTTCCGCAAGGTGATGCCGCACGAGTTCCGCCGGGCGCTGGCGGAGCTTAAGGCGGCGGAAGATGCAAAACCGCGGCTCGCGGCCGGGGCCTAAGCCTGTGGGCAAAGTAACGGGCTTCCTCGAATTCGATCGCCATGACCGGAAATACGAGCCGGTCGAGGAGCGCGTGCGCCACTATCGCGAGTTCATGCTGCCGCTCTCGGAGCCGGAGGCGCGCGAGCAGGCCGCGCGCTGCATGAACTGCGGCATCCCCTATTGTCACACCGGCTGCCCGGTGAACAACCAGATCCCGGACTGGAACGACCTGGTCTACAAGGGCAATTGGGAAGAGGCGCTCAAGAACCTGCACTCGACCAATAATTTTCCGGAGTTTACCGGCCGCGTGTGCCCGGCGCCGTGCGAGGCGTCCTGCGTGCTCAACATCGACGACAACCCGGTTACGATCAAGACGATCGAGTGCGCGATCATCGACAAGGGCTTCCAGAACGGCTGGGTCAAGCCGGAGCCGCCGACCCACCGGACCGGCAAGCGCGTGGCGATCGTCGGCTCGGGGCCGGCGGGACTCGCCTGCGCACAGCAGCTCGCGCGCGCCGGCCACGAGGTGCATGTCTACGAAAAGCACAAGAAGGCGGGCGGCTTGCTCCGCTACGGCATCCCCGACTTCAAAATGGAGAAGCTCCACGTCGACCGGCGCGTCGAGCAGATGCAGGCCGAGGGCGTGCGCTTCCATTACGGCGCCCATGTCGGCTGGCACCTGCCGGCGGAAAAGCTGTTGAAGGATCACGACGCGCTGGTGCTCGCCGGCGGGGCCGAGAAGCCGCGCGATCTGCCGATCCCGGGCCGCGAGCTCGACGGCATCCATTTCGCCATGGATTTCCTGACCCAGCAGAACCGGCGCATCGGCAACGAGCCGCAGGAGGGCATCAAGCCGATCCTGGCCGCGGGCAAGCACGTGGTGGTGATCGGCGGCGGCGACACCGGCTCCGACTGCATCGGAACCTCGTTCCGCCAGGGCGCGCTGTCGGTGGCCAATTTCGAGATCATGCCGCAGCCGCCCGTGAAGGAGAACAAGCTGCTGACCTGGCCCGACTGGCCCTTGAAGCTGCGCACCTCTTCCTCGCACGAGGAAGGCGTCAAGCGCGATTTCGCGGTGATGACGACGAAATTCACCGGCGAGAACGGCCGCGTCACCAAGCTTCACTGCGTGCGGGCGGACGACAAGTTCAAGCCCATTCCGGGCACCGAGTTCGAGCTTCCCGCCGACCTCGTGCTTTTGGCCATGGGCTTCGTGAACCCGGTGCACGAGGGATTGCTCAAGAACCTCGGCCTCAAGCTCGACAAGCGCGGCAACGTCGAGGCCAACACCGAGGACTACAAAAGCTCGCTCGACAAGGTGTTCGCCTGCGGCGACATGCGCCGCGGCCAGTCGCTCGTCGTCTGGGCGATCCGCGAAGGACGCCAGGCCGCGCACGCGGCCGACAAGTTCCTGATGGGATCGACGTCGCTGCCGCGCTGACTCAGCGCGCGACGCCCGCGGGCACGGTCGCCGCCTGGCCGGGAGCCGGCGCGGGCGCCGCGGCCGCTGGCTGCGGCCAGCGGAAATCGTCGGCGCGGCCCTTGACGGTTTCGGCCGGCAGGCCTTCCACCAGCGTGCGGGTCGCGGTGGAATCCATCGGCACGGTGCGCGGGCCGCCACCGGCGAGCGCGCCGGTCTGGGCCGATGGAACCGAGAACGAGATCACGGGACCCGCGACCGGCCGGGGGCCCGGTCCCGGGTCCGGCGTGTCCAGCGGCAACGAGGGCGATCCAGCGTGCGCTGCGAACAGGCGCATCAGATCGCGCTCGACGAAATGGGCGAGCTTGCGCCCGCCGGGGCGGCAGAAATGCACGCCGTCGTTCAGCCGCAGGCGCCGCAACTGACCGTCGAGCGCCGGGCCCATGACGATGAAGTCGCCCTTCTCGTTGACGAAGCCGTCCCAGATATCGACGAAGGTCACGCCCACCTTCGCCGCGCGCTCGCGGAAGATTTCGTTCAGGTACGGCATGTCGGCCGCGAGTTGCGGCAGCCGCATCGACGGCAGGCCGACCAAATAGACCGGGACCTTGCTGTCCTTGAGCTTGGTGAGAAAATCCTCGACGCGCTTGGCATAGAGCTCGCGCCAGCGGTCGGAACGCGGCGGGTGCAGGCCGGTCTCGTCGCGCAGGCCCTGGCGGTCGTTCATGCCGAGCATGACGATCACGGCGGTCGCCTTTTCGGCGGCGACCATGGGCGGGCCCTGCTCGACCCAATCGTAGAAATCGGCGCGCACGAGGCCCGAGGATTCGCGCGTGCGCTTGACGACGGCGACCTCCGGCCGCTCGGTGGCGAACGCGTCGGCGAGTCCCTGCGCGAGCTGGTCGGCCAGCGTGTCGCCGAGCACCAGCACGTATTCGCTCGCCGGATTGAGCCGCACGCGATCGGCGTCGGCCGCCGAGCCGAACACGATGCCGCCGACGCGCTCGGCGGGCGGCTCGGCCAGGATCGCGCTGGCGCCAGGCGCGGATCGAGATCGCGCGGCGTGTTGAGCAGCCCGCGTTGCGGCCGGAACGGATCGCGCAGCATGAAGTAGCGGTCGTCGCGCGCATCCTGCGCCGCCGCCGCGCCAGCGAAGGCCGACAGCGCGACAAGCAATGCAGCAGCGTGGACGGGCCGGATCATCGGATTCGCTCGGCTCCAGAACCAGAGCGATGGCCGAGTTTCGCGCCAATTTCAAGGCTCGTCGAGGAAGCCTTTCAGCGGGTGCGGCGCACGCGCTCCAAGAGTGCCAGCGTCGCGAAGCCGTCCGGCACCAGTCCCGAGCGGGCCTGGAAATCGCGCACCGCCGCGCGCGTGCCGGCGCCGAGCCGGCCGTCGGCCTCGCCGCGATAGAGCCCGAGCGCGGCGAGCCGTTCCTGCAATTCGGCGCGCTCGGTGCGCGAGAGCACCTGTTCCTGGCGCGGCCAGGCTTGCTGGATCGGATCGCCGCCGCGGATGCGGTCGGCGAGATGGCCGACGGCGAGCGCGTAGGCTTCCGAAGGGTTGTAGCGCATGATCACGCGGAAATTTCCGACGACCAGGAATGCGGGCCCGCGCGCGCCGGCCGGGATCAAGAGCGAGGCTTGATCGGACGGACGCGGGAACGGCTTGCCGCCGGCGCGGCGCACGCCGAGCCGCTCCCATTCGGCAAGCGTCTTCCGGACCGAGCGGTCGGCGAGCAGGAAATCGAAGTTTTGCGGCAATACGACCTCGTAGCCCCAGGTCGCGCCCGGCTGCCAGCCGGTGCGCTTCAGGTTGTTGGCGGTCGAGCCGACCACGTCGGCGATGGAATTGACGACGTCGCGCCGGCCGTCGCCGTCGAAATCGACGGCGTAGCGCTTGAACGCGGTCGGCATGAACTGGGTCGGGCCGAAGGCGCCGGCCCAGGAACCCTTGAGATCGGCCGCCGGCACGTCGCCGCGTTCGAGAATTTCGAGCGCCGGCAGAAATTCGTCGCGGAAATAGTCCTGCCGCCGGCCGATGCAGGCGAGCGTCGCGGTCGAGCGCAGCACCGGCCGTTCGCCCCCCATGCTGCCGAACTTGGATTCGATGCCCCAGATCGCCGCGATCACGTGGCGATCGACGCCGTAAGCCTTTTCCGCCGCGTCGAACACGGCGCGGTGCCGGGCGACCACCTCGCGGCCGGTCTTGATGCGCTCCTCGCTGACCAGCAGATCGAGATATTCCCAGATCGGCCGGGTGAACTCGGGCTGCGCATCGAGCAGCTCCATGATCTTGAGCTCGGGCTCGAGGCCGCGGGTGGCGAGCTCGAAGGTGCGCGCCGAGACGCCGCGCTTCTGCGCCTGCGGCCAGAGCGCGGCCAGACAATTCTGGAAATTGGCGGTGGCCGCCAGGATCGCCTCGGGCGTCATCAGCGGATGCACCGGTCCCGCCGCAGGGCCTGGAGCCGCGCGCATTACAGCGGCGGGCCGCTCCACATCCCGCTCCTGCGCGAGCGCGGGCGCGATGAAAGCGAGCATCGCACCGCTCAGGATGGTCGGAAGCTTCACGCGCCGCCGTCGCATCGATTTCGCCCGTTCCCGCCTCAACGCTGCAGCCGGAGCCCGATCAGGCCCACGTTCGCTGCGACGCTCTGCCCGGGCAGGTCGGAGAAAAGCTGCTCGTAGCGGTACTCCCCGCGCAAGCGCGACGGTACGGTTCAGATAATAGGTCAGACTGGCGCCGGCGCGCAGCCGATGATCGTCGCGGCCGGCGCCGCGATAATCCTCGATGCCATAGGAGAAATTCACCGCGCCGGTCAGCCAGTGCCGGAAGGCGTGCTCGACGATGATCTTGGCCTCGTGGCGGAACATGCCGGAGGCGCCCGCGACGAAGCTCTCCTCGATGGTCGAGGTCGCGCCGAGCGTCACCTTGGTGAGCGGGGTCGCGGTCCAGACCAGCGAGGAGTCGAAGAGCAGGCCGGAAATGTCCGGCAACGACGGATCGCGGTAACGCCGTTGCATATAGCCGGCGGAGATTTCGCCGGTCAGAAACCCGCGCCGTTCGAAGGCGACGCCCGCGCGCGCGAGCCAGCCGTCGGAGCCGCGGCGGATGCCGGTGAAATCGACGTCGAGATCGAATTTGCGCGTGTCGATGCCGACCTCGACGAACGGCTTGATCCCAGGCGTCCATTCGTAGGCGCCGCGCAGGCGCGCACCATAGGCGTCATAGTTGCGGTCGGAGAGATCGAAGGTCGCGCCGGAGGTGAGTTCCGCGTTCTGATAGACGTAGCGGTCGAACAGGCCGCGCAGGCCGACTTCGAAACGGTTGAAGCGCTGCACGATGCCGAGCGTCGTGCCGAACGAATAGACGTTGGGCGGGCGCACGACACCGCTCACGGCGTCGGGGCTGCCGGGATTCTCGGTGGTCAGCGCCGCGCGGCCCTCGATCTCGACGCGGGTGAGCGCGGTCACGTCGATGCGGCCGCGCAAGGTCCCATATGCCTCGGGCCGGTTATTGGCGGGCACGTCGGAAAATTCGGTATAGGAACCGCGCAGGTCCGCGGTCAGCTCGTGCCGCGTCCAGTTCGAGCGCGCGGAGAATTGCGGCGCGATCACATAGAACTTCGAGCCGGGCCCGCCCGGCGTGCGCAATGCGTTGGAATCGTAGCCGGCGGAGAGATCGAGAATCGAGCGCAGCGTGAAACTGCCGACATTGATGCCGGCCGGCGCGAACGGCTCCTCTTCGGGCGGCCGCTTGCGCGGATAGCGGATCGGGGTGATCGCGCCGGTGACTTCGGGACTCGTGGCCGGACGCAGCGAGTTCGCAGTCGGCGCCGGAGCCGCTGCCACCGTCTGCTTCGCAGAGGATTTCTTCGCCGTACGTGCGCGCTTGGATTTGGGTCCTCGCCGAAATAAAGCCCGTCGTCCCCGCGCCCGTCCCCGGCGGCAACAAAAAGGGAATCGTGCCGGGCGGCGATTGCGTGATAGCGAGCGGAGCTGCGGCGATCGCGGGACTCGCAGGCGTTGCTGCGAGTGTGCGGCGCAGGGGAAATTTCGCCGGGTCTTCGGTCGTGCTCTGGGCGTGCGCGGCGACGGCAACGCAGCCGAGCGCGAACGCGCCGAGAACGGCGCGCAATTTTCCGGAACGAAGGCACAGGAACACGGCGGGCGGCTCACGATCGATATGGTTAATGAAACTAGAACGGGCATGGTTAACGGACCCTTGTCCCCGCCTGTTTCGGGCCTTCGAGTGGCCTGCGGACCCTTGCCCGTGCTAGGGAATCCGCTTGGGGCACACCGGGGAGCGTTCCTGCATGGCCAGCAAAGGCCGCGTAGCCGTCAAGAAGGAGCCCACGTCCGAGCTGGTGCGCTCGGCCCTGCGCACGCTCGCCACCGAGACGGCGGGGCTCGAGGCGCTATCGGGCGTCCTCAATGACGGGCTCGGCGCCGCCTTCGTCGAGGCGGTGGAGAAGATCAAGGCGGCCAAGGGCCGCGTGATCGTCACCGGCATGGGCAAGAGCGGCCATATCGGCCGCAAGATCGCCGCCACCTTCGCCTCGACCGGCACGTCCCGCCTATTTCGTCCATCCCGGCGAAGCCAGCCACGGCGACCTCGGCGTCATCACGCCCGACGACGTCATCATCGCGCTTTCGTGGTCGGGCGAGACGGTCGAGCTCAAGGATCTGCTCGACTATGCCAAGCGCTTCCGCGTGGCGCTCATCGCCATCACGGCAAAATCGGAATCGACGCTGGCGCGCGCCGCCGACGTATCGCTCTTGCTCCCGGCCGCGCGCGAGGCCTGCCCGCTGGGGCTGGCGCCGACGACCTCGACGCTCATCCAGCTTGCGCTCGGCGACGCACTCGCGGTCGCGCTGTTCGAGAGCCGCGGCTTCACCGCGCTCCAGTTCAAGGATTTGCACCCCGGCGGCCGGCTCGGCGCCAGTCTCACCTTCGTGCGCGACGTGATGCACACGGGCAAGTCCGTGCCGGTGGTGGCGCGCGGCGCGCGCATGACCGAGGCGCTCGTGGAAATGACCTCCAAGGGCTTCGGCTGCGTCGGCGTCACCGATGCCGCGGGCGCGCTGGTCGGCATCATCACCGACGGCGACTTGCGGCGGCACATGCGCGAGGATCTGCTTGCCTCGCCGGTCGATGTGGTGATGACCAAGAAGCCGAAGACGGTGCGGCCCGATCAGCTCGCGGGCGAAGCGCTGGAGCAGCTCAACGCCTCGAAGATCACGACGCTGTTCGTGGTCGAGGGCGGCAAGCCGGTCGGGCTCGTGCACTTCCACGATCTGTTGCGGATCGGCGTCGCCTAAACCTTCTCTATTCAAATCGCAGCCGGCCAGCTCGCGGATGACCAGATTGCGGATCACCCGCATGCCGCGCTCCGAATCGTTGAGGCAGGGGACGGCGAGGAAATTCTCGCCGCCGGCCGCGCGGAAGACCGCCGCGTTCTCGACCGCGATTTCCTCGAGCGTTTCCAGGCAATCGGCGGAGAAACCGGGCATGACAACGGCGAGATTTTTCACGCCTGATTGCGCGAGCTCCCGCACGGTCTGGTCGGTGGCGGGCCCGAGCCACTCGGCGCGGCCGAAGCGCGACTGGTACACAAGGCGGATTTTCTCGCCGTCGCGGCCGAGGCGGCGCTGCAGCAGACGCGTGGTCTCGGCGCACTGATCGGCATAGGGATCGCCCTTCTCGACGTACGCTCTGGGTATGCCGTGGTAGGAGGCAAGGATCACCTCGGGCTTCCACGAAAGCTTCGCCAGCGAAGCTTCGAGGGAAGACGCGAGCGCCTCGATATAGATCGGGTCGTCGAAGTAAGGCGGCACGAAGCGGAGCGTCGGCTGGCGGCGCATCCGGCCGAGCGCCGCGAACACCTTGTCGGCCACGCTCGCCGTGGTGGCGGCGGCATATTGCGGATAGAGCGGCACCACGAGGACGCGGTCGCAGCCTTGCGCGATCAGCGCGTCGAGGCGCGACGGAATCGAGGGGTTGCCGTAGCGCATGGCCCAATCGACGGCGATGCGCGCGTCGGCCGCAAAATGCGCGGCGAGCTTTTCGGCCTGCGCGCGCGTGATGGTCTTGAGCGGGCTCTCGTTCTTTTCCTGGTTCCAGATCTTGTCGTAGTCGGGGCCTTTTTTCTGCGGCCGGATCGAGAGCACCACGAAATTCAGCGCGAACCACCAGACCAGGCGATTGGTCTCGATCACGCGCGGATCGGAGAGAAATTCCTTGAGGTACCGCCGCATCGACCAATAGTCGGTCGCGTCGGGCGTGCCGAGATTGACGAGCAGAACGCCGATACGCGCTGCCATGGAAGACAAATCCTACAGCTTCCGCTCGTCGGCGATGACCTTGCCGTCGTTGGGGAGCGTGCCGGGCGGGACGAGCTCGACCGTGCCCTTGAGCTTGGTGATCGCCTGCAACGTTTCGGCGACCTTCCCGGCGAGCGCCGGATCGGCGGCCGCCTCGGCCTTCAAGGTCATCGCGTCCTGCTCGCCCTCGCGGGTGATGACGAGGCGAAGCCGTTTCAGCTCCGGATGGCGCTTGGCGACCTCGGCGATCTGGTCCGGGCGCACGAACATGCCCTTCACCTTCGCGGTCTGATCGGCGCGGCCCATCCAGCCCTTGATGCGGGTATTGCTGCGGCCGCAGGGCGAGCGGCCGGCGAGCACGGCGGAAAGATCGCCGAGCGCCAAGCGGAGCAAGGGATGGTGCAGATCGAACGAGGTGACGACGACCTCGCCGACTTCGCCCTCGGCCACCGGATCGCCGGTGCCGGGGCGGACGATCTCGAGCAGCACGTCCTCGTTCAGCACCATGCCCTGGCGCGCCGGCGTCTCGTAGGCGACGAGGCCGAGATCGGCGGTGGCATAGGTCTGGTAGGCGTCGATGCCGCGGCTCTTGATCTCCGCCTGCAGCGACGGCGGGAAGGCCGCGCCGCCCACGGCCGCCTTCTTGATCGAGGAGACGTCCTTGCCGGCGGCAGCCGCCGCATCGAGCAGGATTTTCAGAAAATCCGGCGTGCCGGTATAGGCCACGGGCTTCAAATGCCCGATCATCTCGAGCTGCTGCTCGGTATTGCCGGGCCCGGCCGGGATCACCGGACAGCCGACCGCACGCGCGCCGGAATCCAGCATCAGCCGCCGGGCACCAGATGATAGGAAAACGTGTTCAGCACGACGTCGCCCTTGCGGAAGCCGGCCGCGAAAAGGCCGCGCGCGACGCGCCACGGATCGGCTTGCGTGCCCTCGGGCTCGTAGATCGGGCCCGGCGAGGTGTAGAGCCGGCCATAGGCGGACGGCGCCTCGGGCAGCAGACCGGCGAAGGGCGGCTCGGCCTTCTGCCAGGCGGGCAGATCGGACTTGCGCAGCACCGGAAGCTTGGCGAGCGCGGCGCGGGTCGATCACCAGATTCCGGATCGACGCTCTTCAGATGCTTGGCCCAGCCCGGCGCGTTCAAGGCGGCCGCGACGAGCATCGGCAGCCGCGCCAGCAGATCGCGCTCGCGCGCTTCCGGATCGCGGGTTTCGAGGATGTCGTAGTGCTCGGCCATCACGTTTTCCTTTTCACCTCCCCCCTTGAGGGGGAGGTCGGCCGGCGAAGCCGGCCGGGAGGGGGGGTGAAATCACAGGCGATTGAGAATTTACCCCCCTCCCCAACCCTCCCCCTCAAAGGGGGAGGGAGAAGAAGGTCACGCCAGCCACCGCTTGCGCCGCTTGTAGTGCTTCACGTCGCGGAACGATTTGCGCTTGCCCTCGGCCACGCCGAGATAGAATTCCTTGACGTCCTCGTTCTCGCGCAGCGCCTTGGCCTCGCCGTCGAGCACCACGCGGCCGTTCTCGAGGATATAGCCGTAGGTCGCGTATTTCAGCGCCATGTTGGTGTTCTGCTCGGCCAACAGCACCGAGACGCCCTGCTCCCGGTTCAGGCGCTTCACGATCTCGAAAATCTCCTCGACCAGTTGCGGCGCCAGCCCCATGGACGGCTCGTCGAGCAGAATCATCTTCGGGCGCGACATCAGCGCGCGGCCGATCGCCGTCATCTGCTGCTCGCCGCCGGAGATGTAGCCGGCGAGCGAGATTGCGGCGATCCTTGAGCCGCGGGAAATAGCCGTAGATCAACTCCAGATCGGCCTTGATCGCGGCCCGGCCGTCGGCGCGCGTGAAGGCGCCGGTGAGCAGGTTCTCTTCGACGGAAAGATGGCCGAAGCATTGGCGGCCTTCCATCACCTGGATGCAGCCGCGGCGCACGAGCTCGTTCGGCGAGCGCGAATGCACCTCCTCGCTCTCGAACAGGATGGCGCCCTTGGTGACTTCACCGCGCTCGGAGTGAAGCAGATTGGAGATCGCCTTGAGCGTGGTGGTCTTGCCGGCGCCGTTGGCGCCCAAGCAGCGCGACGATGCCGCCGCGCGGCACATCGAGCGAGACGCCCTTCAGCACGAGGATCACGTGATCGTAGATCACCTCGATGTTGTTGACCGCGAGGATGTTGTCGGTGGCGGGGGCGGTTTCGTGTCTGCGCGGTCATTACGAACTCTAGCCAATCACCTCTCCCCGCTTGCGGGGAGAGGTCGGCTTCCGAGCGAAGCGAGGAAGCCGGGTGAGGGGCATGGCACAACCTTGGCCCCCTCACCCGGCTCGGATTCGCGTTCGGTCGCGGTCGCCACCCTCTCCCGCACGCGGGGAGAGGGAGCGACGCGATCGACTTACGACGACTTGTCGCAAGTCTCGTTGCGGGCCGGCCAGGGCTGGTTCTTGGAGACATAGTCCTTGGCCGCAGCCTCCAGCAACGGACGCACCTTGTCTTTCATCGGCGCGATCCAGTCGGAGACCTTCACCCACTTGGTGCCGTCCCACTGCTGCATATAGGCCGCGTGGTGGCCGTTGTGGTCGGTGCAGTTCACGCCGAGGATCGGCGCCGCGAAGTTCTCGAAGCCGAGCTCTTTCCAGCGCGCCGCGGTGATGTTGAGCGACTCGAGGCCGCGCCGCACGTCCGTGCCGGTGACCACCTTCTTGCCGGTGAGCCGCTGCGCGTTGCGGATCGCCTCGGCGATGATCACCGAGTTCATGACGCCGCGGTTGTAGAGGTTCTCGCCGACCTTGTCCTTCGGCGTCTGGCTCTTGCCCTTGTCGACCAGGTTCTTGACGATGTCCTGGATCGCCGGGAAGCCGGCGCCGACCGCGTTGATGTTGAGGGCGAGATAGCCCTTGCCTTCGGGGCCTGCCGGACGGGCGTCGTCCTCGTTGCCCGACCACCAGATGCCGACGAAGCGGTCCATCGGGAAGTTGATCTTGGCCGCTTCCTTGACCGCGGTCGGGTTCATGGCGCCCCAACCCCACATGACCATCCAGTCGGGCTTGTCGCGGCGAACGTTGAGCCACAGACCCGACTGGTTCTGCATTTCGGCCGGCGGAACCGGATAGAGCTTGACGGTGAAGCCGTAGTCCTTGGCGAACTGCTCCAGGAGCGGAAGCGGCTCGCGGCCGTAGCCGCCGTCGAAGAAGATGTAGCCGATGGTCTTGCCCTTGAGCTTGTCGAGGCCGCCTTCCTTGTCGGCGATGTACTTGATGATCATCGACAGGCCGTCCCAGTAGGTCGCCGGCGGGTTGAACACCCACGGGAAGCTGGTGCCGTCGGCGGAACCCGAGAGCCCGTAGGCCATCGAGAGCACCGGGATCTTGTCGACCGACGCCTTCGGGATCAGCGCGAGCGTGATGCCGGTCGAGTAGGGATTGGTGATGACCGGGTTCTTGCCCTTGACCGATTCGTAGCACTCGATGCCCTTCTTGGTGTCGTAGCCGGTCTCGCACTCTTCGACGATGATCTTCACGCCGCCGATGCCGCCGTCACGCTCGTTCAGCATGTTGAGATAGTCGGCCATGCCGTTGGCGATCGGGATGCCGGAGCCGGCGAACGCACCGGTGCGGTAGGAGAACAGCGGAACATAGATCGAGTCCTGGGCGGCGGCCGTGCTGACGAAGGCGGGCGCACCCACCAACGTGCCGATCGCGGCGCCGAGGATCATGCCTTTCAGACGCATTGTATTCCTCCCATTCGAACGACCGGAGGCGGACGCCGCCGGCCACTTGGCTTCTATGCCCTGCCCCGAACCCGGGGCCGGGCTGATCCCACCGGGCCGGAACCGTTGGTCGGACCCTGGCGGTGGGAAGGTGGGACCAGTTTGCCCAATCAGTATGGGAAAGGCCACACCCTCAGTTTCTGCTTCCCGATCGCCCATAACCGCGCGAGGCCATTGGGCTCCACGATCAGGAAGAAAATGATCAACGCGCCGACGACCATGAAAGTCAGATGCTCCACGGTCGCGGACTGGATCGGCACGCCGAGCGCGTTCGGCACGTAGCGGAGCACGATGGGCAGAATGTAGATCAACGCCGCCCCGAGGAACGAGCCGAGCAGACTGCCGAGCCCGCCGACGATCACCATGAACAGAATAAAGAAGCTCTGGTTGATGTTGAACACCTCGGCCTCGGCGCTGCCGTACCAGAGGAACACGAGCAGCGCGCCGGCGACGCCGCAGTAGAACGACGAAACCGCGAAGGCGAGGAGCTTGGTCGAGAGCAACCGGATGCCCATGAGCTCGGCGGCGATGTCCATGTCGCGCACCGCCATCCACATGCGGCCGATGCGGCCGCGCACCAGGTTCGATGCGAGCCAGGTCATCGCCACGACGATCGCGAGCACGACGAAATAGCGCGTGAACGGAGTGGCGGTCGGGCCGGTCACCGCGACGCCGAACAGCGTCCGCGTCGGCACCTCGATCGCGTTCGAGACGTTGTAGTTGACCAGCCAGGGAATGCGGACGAAGCACCATTGCAGGAAGAACTGCGCGGCGAGCGTCGCGATCGCAAGGTAGAAGCCTTTGATGCGCAGGCTCGGCAGGCCGAAGATCATGCCGACCAGCGCCGAGACGAATCCCGACGCGACGACCCAGACGAGAATATTCACGCCCGGAAAGATCGTCGCCAGCTTGTAGCAGGCATAGGCGCCCACCCCCATGAACGCGCCGGTGCCGAGCGACAGCAGGCCGGTATAGCCGGTCAAGAGATTGAGCCCGATCGCGGCGAGCGAGAAGATCAGGAACGGGATCATGACCGCGTTCAGGAAGAAGTCGTTGCCGAAATAGGGAATCGCCACGAAGGCGACGAGCAGGATCAGCGCGATGCCGATCTTGTCCTGCAGGATCGGAAAGACCGCCTGGTCGCTGGCGTAGGTGGTCTTGAACTGGCCGGACTCGCGGTACAGCATCTCACACCCGCTCGATGATCTTTTCGCCGAACAGTCCCTGCGGCCGGAACAGCAGGAACACGAGCGCGATGAAATAGGCGAGCCAGCTCTCGATGCCGCTGCCCAAGAGCGGCCCCCAGTAGAACTCGCCGAGCTTCTCGCCGATGCCGATGATGAGGCCGCCGACGATGGCGCCGGGGATCGAGGTGAAGCCGCCGAGGATGAGCACCGGCAGTGCGCGCAGCGCGATCACTTGCAGCGCGAAGGACACGTCCGAGCGCGCCGCCCACATGATGCCGGTGACGAGCGCCACGAGGCCGGAGGCGAACCAGACGATCACCCAGATCTGCTCGAGCGAAATGCCGACCGAAAGCGCGGCCTGGTGGCTGTCGGCCACGGCGCGGAGCGCGCGGCCGATGCGGGTCTTGGAGAAGAACACGGCGAGCCCCGCCACCATCACCGAGGCGATGATCGCGGCGGCGATGTCGATCTTCTGCAGGCTGACGAAGCCGCCGAGCATCTTGATGTCGTAGGAGCCCTTCGGGAGGTAGAGGGCTTCGGTAATCATGATCTTCGGGTCGCCGCCGAAGATCAGTCTCGCCGAAGCCGATCAGGAAATAGGTGAGCCCGAAGGTCGCCATGAACAGGATGATGTCGGGCTGGTTCACCAGGGGCCGCAGCACCGCGCGCTCGATCGCGAGCGCGAGCAGGAACATCACGCCGATGGTGAGGGCGAGCGCGACGAAGGCCGCCGCGTGCACGTTGGTCAGGCCGATCCGCGTCAGGATCGCGTAGAGGCCGACGAGCGTCAGCGCGCCGAACACGACCATGATGCCTTGCGCGAAATTGAACACGCCCGAGGCCTTGAAGATCAGCACGAAGCCGAGCGCGATCAGCGCATAGAGCACGCCGCCGACCAGGCCCTCCCACAGCGTCTGCACCAGCAGGTCGGGCGCCGCGACCATCTGCACGAAGGGACTGACGAAGATGTTGTAGAGGATGTCCATCGGCCCGCCTCAGTGCGCCACGCCGAGATAGGCGTCGATCACCGCGCGGTTGCGCTTGACCTCGTCGGGCGTGCCGTCGGCGATCTTGATGCCGTAGTCGAGCACGACGACGCGATCGGAAAGGTCCATGACCACGCCCATGTCGTGCTCGATCAGCGCGATGGTGGTGCCGTACTGGTTGTTCACGTCGACGATGAAGCGGGACATGTCCTCCTTCTCCTCGAGGTTCATGCCCGCCATCGGCTCGTCGAGCAGCAGCAGGTCCGGCTCCATGGCGAGCGCGCGGCCGAGCTCGACGCGCTTCTGCAGGCCATAGGGCAAGCGGCCCACGGGGATGCGGCGGATATGCGGGATTTCGAGGAAGTCGATGATCTCCTCGACGCGCTTGCGGTGCTCGATTTCTTCCCGCATCGCCGGTCCGTGGCGCAGCAATTGCCAGAAGAAGCCGCGGTGCATCTTGAGCGTGCGGCCGGCCATGATGTTGTCGAGCGTGGTCATGGTCTTGAACAGCGCGACGTTCTGGAACGTGCGGGCGATGCCGCTGGTCGCCGCCTCGTGCGGCTGCATGGACGAATGCGGGACGCCCTTGAAGGTGATGCGGCCGTTCTGCGGACGATAGAAGCCGTTGACGACGTTCAGCATCGAGGTCTTGCCGGCGCCGTTGGGGCCGATGATGGCGCGGATCTCGCCCTTCTTGATGTCGAACGAGACGTCGGTCAGCGCCTTGATGCCGCCGAAGGAGAGCGAAATGCCCTCGACCGCGAGCAGCACCTGGCCGGCGGCGATGTCGGCGCCCGAGGGAGCCCTCATGCGGCCTTCCCCAGCGGCGGCGCCTCGGTGACCGGCGGATAGGTCTTCATGTCGCGGATCTTCGACGCGCGCCGCGAGCGTGCCCTTGCGGCCGTCCTCGAACGTCACTTGCGTCGAAATGGCGGCCTCGGGCGATCCGTCATAGAGCGCGGTCACCAGCGGCTCGTAGCGCTCGCCGACGAAGCCGCGACGCACCTTGGCCGTGCGCGTGATCTCGCCGTCGTCGGCGTCGAGCTCCTTGTGCAGGATGAGGAAGCGCTTGATCTGGGCGCCGGCCATCGGCCCTTCCTCGGCGAGCGAGCGGTTCACCTCGTCGACGTGCTCGGCGAGCATGTCGTAGACGCGCGGATGGTTGGCGAGCTCCTGATAGGAGCCGTAGACCACGTTGTTGCGCTCGGCCCAGGAGCCGACCGAAACGAGATCGATGTTGAGGAACATCGTCACGAAATCGCGCTTGTCGCCGAACGCCACGGCCTCGCGGATGTTCGGATAGAATTTCAGCTTGTTCTCGAGATATTTCGGCGCGAACAGGGTGCCGTTCTTGAGCCGGCCGACGTCCTTGGCGCGGTCGATGATCTTCAGGTGCCCGGTCTTGGGATCGAAGAAGCCGGCGTCGCCCGAGTGCACCCAGCCGTCGGGGGTCTTGGTCTCGGCGGTCTTGGCGTCGTCCTTGTAATAGCCGAGGAAGACGCCGGGCGAGCGGAACAGCACCTCGCCCTTGTCGTCGATCTTGACCTCGACGTTCGGCGACGGCTTGCCGACGGTGTCGGCGTAAATCTCGCCGTCCGGCTGCGCCGTCACGTAGACGGAGGCCTCGGTCTGCCCATAGAGCTGCTTCAAGTTGATGCCGAGCGCGCGATAGAAGCGGAAAATCTCCGGGCCGATGGCCTCGCCGGCGGTGTAGGCGACGCGGATGCGCGACAGGCCGAAGCGGTTCTTGAGCGGGCCATAGACGAGGATTTCGCCGATCCCGTAGAGGAAGCGCGCGTGCGGCGGCACCCGCTCGCCGTTCAGGATTTTTTCGCCCCAGCGGCGCGCGACGCCGATGAAATAATCGAACATCGCCTTCTTGAGGCGGCCCGCATCTTCCATGCGAACCATCGTGAGCGTCAGCAGGTTCTCGTAGACGCGCGGCGGCGCGAAGGCATAGGTGGTGCCGATCTCGCGGCGGTCCTCGACCACCGTCTCCGGGCTCTCCGGGCAATTGACGCAGAAGCCGGCGAGATAGGACTGGGCGTAGGAGAAGATGTGGTCGCCGACCCAGGCCATGGGCAGATAAGCGACGACTTCTTCCTTCTCGGTGAGGCCGTCGAAGACGTTGGCGTTCCGCGAGCTGATGATCACGTTGTCGTAGGAGAGCATCACGCCCTTCGGGTTGCCGGTGGTGCCCGAGGTGTAGAGGATCACCGCCACGTCCGAGCCCTTGCCCTCGGCGATCATCTTCTCCCAGGCGTTGCCCGAATATTTGTTCTGTTTCTGGACCGCCGTCGCGGCCGATGGCCTGCACGTCCTCGAAGGACTTGAGCCGCGCGTGGTCGTAGTCGCGCATGCCGCGCTGCTCGTCGTAGATGATGTGGGTGAGGCTCGGCACGCGGTCGGAGATCGCGAGCACCTTGTCGACCTGCTCCTGGTTCTCGACCACCGCGAATTTCGCGCCGGCATGGGCGAGCACGAAGCCCATCTCGTCGGCGACCGAGTCCTGATAGATCGGCACCGGAATTCCGCCGAGCGCCTGCACCGCGCAGAAAGTCCAATAGAGACGGGGGCGGTTGCCGCCGATGATCGCGACCTTGTCGCCGCGAACCAAGCCGAGCTCGGCAAGACCGATCGAAAACGAATGCACTTCATCCAGCACCTGGGCCCAGGTCCAGGTCTGCCAGATGCCGAAATCCTTCTGGCGGATGGCCGGCCGGTTGCCGCGCCGGACCGCGTTCACCAGCAGGAGCTTCGGAAACGTGTCGGCGTTAGCCGCGAGATCGGCGCCCAAATCAGTGACCTCCCCAAGGCCGCGGCATGTGGCCGCGACGGTCGTTGGTTCGCCCCTGTTTTCCGGGGCTTCAACCCATTCGATTAGGAACCGGGGTGGGCGGCGTCAAGCCTTGCCCAACGTTTGATCCTCGTGGACCCCCGGAGGTCGCACAAGGCCGACTTTCGCATGGCGGGACGAGGCCTATTCGGCCGCGGCAGCCATTGGCTTGCCGCCCGCGGGGCCGGCGCGGAACTTGGCGAGCAGCGCCTCTTCCTCGGCCTTGGCCGGGGCCAGGTGGCGCAGCTTGACCGGGCCGAAGCCGCGGATTTTCTCCGGCATCGCCGCGATAGCGACGGCGAGCGCGTGGTTCTCGGGCGTGAGCGAGCGCATCAATTCCTCGAGCGTCGCCACATAGTCCTCGATCAGCCGCCGCTCGAGCTTGCGCTCGGCGCTGCGGCCGAACGGATCGAACGGCGTGCCGCGCAGACCCTTCAGTTTCGCGAGCCAGCCGAAGGCCGTCATCATCCAGGGGCCGAAGCTGCGCTTGATCGGCCGCTTGCTCTCCGGATCGATCTTGGCGAGCAACGGCGGCGCGAGATGGAACTCGAAGCGGAGATTGCCCTCGAAGGTCGCGGCGATCTGGCGCTTGAACGAGCCGTCGGTGAACAGGCGCGCGACCTCGTATTCGTCCTTGTAGGCCATGAGCTTGAAGAGATATTCGGCCGCGGCGTCGGCGAGCTCGTCGTGGCCCGGCGTCTCGCGCCTTTTCCGCCGCGCGCACGCGCTCGATCAGCGTGCGATAGCGTTCGGCATAGGCCGCGTTCTGGTAGCCGGTGAGAAACATCACGCGGCGGCGAATCTTCTCGTCGAGCGAAGTGGAAAGCCTGCGCGCGTCGGTGGCGACGTCCACGGGCGTGGCGAGCGCGATCACGCTTTCGGGATCGACCGCCGCACGGCGGCCCCAGGCGAAGGCGGCCTTGTTCACCGCCACCGCCTCGCCGTTCAGCTCGATCGCGGTCTCGATGGCTTCCTGCGAGATCGGCAGGCCGCCGAGCTGATAGGCATAGCCCAGGAGAAAGACGTTCTGGCCGAGCGAGGAGCCGAACAGCGCGCTCGCCAGCCGCGTCGCATCGACGAAGCGGACCTTGTCGCGGCCGGCGGCGGTGACGATCGCCTTCTTCAGGCGCTCGGTCGGCAGCGAATAATCGGCGTTGCGCGTGAAGTCGCCGGGCAGCGTCTCGTGGGTGTTGATGACGACGATGGTGCCCTCCTGGCGCATGGCCGAGAGCACCTTCTTGGAACCGGCCACCACGATGTCGCCGCCGAGCACGAGGTCGGCGCCCTTGGCCGGCACGCGGATGGCGTGGATGTCCTCGGGACGGTTGGCGATGCGCATATGGCTCGAAACCGAGCCGCCCTTCTGGGCGAGGCCCGCCATGTCGATGACGCCGCAGGCCTTGCCCTCGAGGTGCACGGCCATGCCGAGCAGCGCGCCGACGGTGACGATGCCGGTGCCGCCGATGCCGGTGATGATGATGCCGAAAGTTGCCGTCGATCGCCGGCAGCTTCGGCTCCGGCAGGTCCGGCAGCTTGCCGGCGGTGGCGGCGGCGCCCGCGCCGCGCTTGAGCTTGGCGCCGTGCACGGTGACGAACGAGGGGCAGAAGCCCTTCACGCAGGAGAAGTCCTTGTTGCAGCTCGATTGGTCGATCTGGCGCTTGCGGCCCCATTCGGTCTCGAGCGGCTGGATCGAGACGCAGTTCGACTGCACGCCGCAGTCGCCGCAGCCCTCGCACACCAGCTCGTTGATGATCACCCGCTTGTCGGGATCGGGGAATTCATGGCGCTTGCGGCGCCGGCGTTTCTCGGCGGCGCAGGTCTGGTCGTAGATCAGGACGGTGACGCCGGCGATTTCCGCGAGCTCTTTCTGGACCGTCATGAGCTGGTCGCGGTGATGGATGGTGAGGCCCTTCGGCCAATCCTCGTTCTTCGCGTATTTCCAGGGCTCGTCGGTGACGACGACGACGCGCTTGACGCCCTCGGCCGCCATTTGGCGCGCGATCATGGGGACGGAGAGCGGGCCGTCGTGGTGCTGGCCGCCGGTCATGGCGACCGCGTCATTGAACAGGATCTTGTAGGTGACGTTGACGCCGGCCGCGACCGAGGCGCGGATCGGCAGGATGCCGGAGTGGTTATAGGTGCCGTCGCCGAGATTCTGGAACACGTGGTTGCGCTTGGAGAACGGCGCCTCGCCGATCCAGTTGGCGCCCTCGCCGCCCATCTGGGTGA
This sequence comes from uncultured Alphaproteobacteria bacterium, assembly GCA_963772885.1. Classification (GTDB taxonomy): domain Bacteria; phylum Pseudomonadota; class Alphaproteobacteria; order Rhizobiales; family Xanthobacteraceae; genus JAHFPN01. Next base: position 162,438 of record CAVYZC010000007.1, read on the forward strand.
AGCCCAGCGTGTTGCGGTTCATCCAGATGACCATGGTGTGGCAGCCGATGCCGGCATAGGCGCGCATGCCTTCGGGCACCACGGTCGAGCTGTTGTGCGGGCAGCCCGAGCAGAAATAGGGCATGCGGGTGGCGACGTCGTAGGTCTCGGCGAGCGAGGCCTGGGCCTGGCGGAGCCGGTTCACCCGGTCGCGCAGCTCCGGCACGTCGCCGTATTTCAAGACGCGGTCGCCGATCGCGATGGCGATCTCGTTGGAGTCGAGCGCGCCCTTGACCGGGAAGAGCCATTCGCCCTTCTCGTCGCGCTTGCCGATGCAGACCGGCTGATTGGCGGTGCCGTAAAGCTCCTCGCGCACCTGCACTTCGATCAGCGCGCGCTTCTCCTCGACCACGATGATGAGTTCGAGTCCCTTGGCGAATTCCTCGAGCTCCGCGCGCGCGATCGGCCAGGGGCAGGCGATCTTGAGCAGGCGGATGCCGAGATCGTTGGCCTTCACCTCGTCGATGCCGAGCTCGTCCATGGCGAGCCGCACGTCGAGATAGCTCTTGCCGGTGGTGATGATGCCGATCTTGGGGTTGCGGCCGCCGGTGGTGATGTAGCGGTTGAGCTTGTTCAGGCGCACGAACGCAAGAATGGCGTCGCGCTTGTATTCCTGCAGCCGCGCCTCCTGCGAGAGCGCGTTGTCGAGCAGGCGGATATTGAGGCCGCCGAGCGGCATCTTGAAATCGGTGGGCGCCAGGATCGAAAGCCGGTCCACGGCGCCTTCGATGACGGCGGTGGATTCGATCGTGTCTTTCACGCACTTGATGCCGGTCCAGGTGCCGGTGAAGCGCGACATGGCCCAGCCATAGAGGCCGTAATCGACGAGCTCCTGGGTCCCCGCCGGGTTCAGGATCGGGATCATCACGTCGACGAAGTGGAATTCGGACTGGTGCGCGGTGGTCGACGACTCGCAGGTGTGGTCGTCGCCCATGAGCGCGATCACGCCGCCGTTCTTCGAGGTGCCGGCGAAATTGGCGTGGCGGAAAGCGTCGCCGGAGCGGTCGACGCCCGGTCCCTTGCCGTACCAGATGCCGAACACGCCGTCGTATTTGCCCTCGCCGGTGAGCCCGGCCTGCTGGGTGCCCCAGAGCGCGGTGGCGGCAAGATCTTCGTTGAGGCCGGCCTGAAACACGATGTCGTTCGGCCGGAGCACGCTCTTGGCGCGCCCGAATTGCTGGTCGAGACCGCCGATGGGCGAGCCGCGATAGCCGGTGACGTAGCCCGCGGTGTTGAGCTTGGCGCGCCGGTCGCGCTCCTTCTGCATGAGCGTGAGGCGCACGATGGCTTGCGTGCCGGATACGAAGACCCGGTCCTTGGTCAGATCGTATTTGTCGTCGAGACTGACTTTCTTCAGCGCCATCGGCTGCTCCAGCGCTACGCGGGGAGAACCCGGCTCTTGTTGCGCTGCACGGGAAGCTCGCATAGGCGCGCGGCGGCGGCAATTTCGTTTTGCGCGTAACAGTTGATGAAAAACTGCATGGATCGCCGAACTGTCGCAATTTGGCGCATTGCAGCGAATTCTACCCGGTGCGGCACCCTAAATGTGCATCGAGCCCGCCGCCTTGAGAAGCCGCAACCCGGCCCCCGCGTGTTCCTGGCCCCCGATCACACGGAGAGGCCGCTGTCCTGCTGGACAGCGGCCCCTGAATACGCAGTTCGTTCATCGATCAATTACGGGGCGGCTAGTCAGCAGTTGTGAACACGTTCGTATAGTCCACCAAGATCGATTCCTCTTGCGCAGGGGCGGCCATCGAAACCGTCGGTGCGATACAGACCGAATGAAGGGCCACGTCGTCAGCGCTGCGGCCGGCACCGGCAGCCAGCGTTCCCGAGAAGAAGCCCAATCCCGCGACTGCGACCAGCATTGCGGCCATAAGGAGCCCGCTTGAACGCCGGGTTATTGCATCTCGCAAAGCGATACCATTCCATTCCATCGTGAATCTCCTGATCTTGGCCCAGGGCCATGTTGCATTGCGGCAAGGCATGGTACTTGACGGTCAATCTGTAAATCAGATTATCTTGATAGAGATCATCGAGACTTTCGATAGATGCGCAGCCTCAATCTCGATCAACTCCGGGCGCTTGAAGCGGTGGTGACGCTCGGAAGCTTCACCGCGGCAGCAAGGCAACTGAATCTTTCGCAGTCGGCCGTCAGCACGCAGATCAGCGAGCTTGAACGCCGCTTCGGCGTGCGTCTGGTGGAGCGACTGGGGAAGAAGGCCTTCGGGACCTCCGCCGGCCGGGAGGTCATCGAACATGGCCAGCGCATCGCCCGCGAAGCCGACGCCGTGACGATGGCAATGCGCCGCCATCGCGAGGGCTGGCTCGGGCGGGTGCGCGTCGCCGCCAGCACCACCGCCCTGATCTATCATCTGCCGCCGGTGCTTCGGCGGCTGCGGCTGGAGCAGCCCAATATCGAACTGGTCGTGACGACCGGCACCACGGCCCAGGTGGTCGAACGCATTCTGCAGAACGACATCGATGTCGGCATTGTCAGCTTGCCGATCAGCGAGCGAGACTTGGAGGTCGTTCCACTAGTTCAAGAGTCGCTGGTCGCGATCTTTCCCAGCGGAATCGGCGAAATACCGGCAAAGGCTACGCCAAGGTCGCTCGGTCAATATCCGCTCATTCTCGAATACACCCGCGCTCAAGTGCGAATGCTGATCCATGATTGGCTGTCAGAAAACGGTGCGGAACTGCATCCGGCAATGGAGGTCGACAATCTGGAGGCCGTGAAGCGCATGGTCATGGCGGGGCTTGGCGTGTCGATCGTTCCGGCCATGGTTGTATCCGGTAAAGAGGCAACAGCGGATATTGTGGTACGCCCGTTGCGACCCGCGCTGACGCGAACGCTTGCCTATGTTCAGCGTCACGACAAGATTGGTGAGCCTGCGCTACAGATCGTGCGCACAGAGTTGATGAAGTTGAAGTGAAGAACTGCCTGAATTGCAACGCCTCGATCTTGGGCGAGAGCACGAAATCCGTGGCGATCCCTAGCCCCCGACCATGAGCAAAAGCCCGGCGTCGACGACGATGGTGGAGCCGGTCATCAGCCGCCCGGCGTCGGAGGCGAGCAGCAAGAATGCCCCGTCGAGATCGGAAGGATCGCCGAAGCGGTTGAGCGGGATGCCGCCCAGCATGGCTTGGCCATCCTTGCCCAGAAGGTAGTCGCGGTTGATCTCGGTCACGATATAGCCCGGCGCGATGGTGTTCACGCGGATACCCTTGCGGGCGAATTCGAGCGCCAGCGCCTTGGTGAGCTGCACCACCGCGGCCTTGGCCACGTGGTACGAGGACAGGCCGTAAGCGACCGTAAAGCCGGCAATCGACGAGATGGTGATGATGGCGCCGGGCTTCTTGGCCGCGGACATGCGATTGGCCGCCTCCCGCGACCAGAAGAGGACCGCGTCGAGATTGGTGTCGAGCACTTCGCGCCAGTCGCTCTCCGTCATGTCGGAGATCTTCTTGACGCGGGCGATGCCGGCATTGGCGACCAGCAGATCGACCGTGCCGAATGCCTTTTCCGCCGCGTCGAAGGCGGCGACCATGGCCTTGCGGTCGGTGACGTCGGCGACGGCCACCAGCGCCTTGCCGCCGGCCTTCTCGATTTTGGCTTTGAGCGCCTCCAGCCGATCCTTGCGGCGCGCGACCAGCACCACCTTGGCGCCGTTGGCCGCGGCCACCTCGGCCATGCGCTCGCCGAGCCCGCTCGATGCGCCGGTGATCAGCGCCACCCTGCCGTTCAGCGAAAAGAGTTTTCCTGCGTCCATGGCCGCCTCCCGCCCGTTCCTAGAGCACGCGCGGCGGGGCGTCGGCAAGGGATTAGGCCGGAAGTAGCCGCTCCGAGGCGAGCATGCCGGTGATCAGGAGGGCGCCGAAGGCGACGATGACGAGCGCGCCGGCGACTTCCAGCGCATGGAAGGCGATCAGGCCCTTGCCGCCGGACCGCCCTGCGAAACGCCGCGCCAGCCCGCGCGCCAGGAGCGCGAGCGAGGCCACGACCGCGACGGTGATCGCAGTGCCGAAGGCCATGACGAAGGTGGCGAGCACCCCGATCCAGAAAATGCCCTGCGAGAGCGCGAACACGAGCACGAGGATCGCGCCCGAACAGGGCCGCGCGCCCACCGCCACCACCGCCGTCAAGCCGCGGCGGAACCAGCCCTTGCCCTTCAGCTCCGCCGGCTCCGGTCCGTGCGAATGGTCGTGGCCGTGATCGTGATGGCCGGGGTGATGATGGCCATGCGCATGATCGTGATGGTGATGCGGTTCCTGCCCGCGCCACGCCGCGACGAGTGCGCGCCCCTTCTGCCAGGTGAGATAGAGACCGAAGGCGACGATCAGCGCGTAGCTGCCGAGCTCGATCACGCGCACGGTCTGGCTCATGGCGCGCGCGGTGGCGCCGAGCGCGATCGCCGCGATTCCGACCAGCGCGATGGCGGTCAGCGCCTGCAGCGCCGAGGCCGCGGCGGTGAGTGCAAGCCCGCGCCGGTAGGTGGAGCCGTCGGCCAGCAAGTAAGAAGAGATCACCGCCTTGCCGTGGCCGGGACCGGCGGCATGGAAAATTCCGTAGAGAAAGGAGACGGTGAGCAGCCCGAATGCGGCGCCATCGGTCTTGGCCGAACGCACCGCCTGCACCAGCATGCGATAGAAGGCGGCCTGCTGCGCGATCAGCCAGCCCATGATGCCGGCCGGCTCGGCCGGACGCGGCGCGCCGAAAGGCGATGTCTGGGCCAGCACATCGCCTACGAGCAGCATCGCCCCGACGAGCGCGATCAGAAACAGAATGCCGGCATATCGCCTTCCCCGCACTTCATACGCCTCAGGGGCACAGTACGGCGACGCGGTTGGCGAACTGGGAGCCATACTGGCTCGCGGCGGTGAGCGAATTGAAGAACGATTCGGAGAGCCGCCCGGTCGTCGTCGTCATGGGCTCGGGCTTCTTGGCCTCGAGCGTGCAGCCCGTGGGCGCGCCGGAGAGTTTCATGGCCTCGCCCTCGCCGAACTCGAAGGCGACGAAATAGGTCGGGTCGAAAATGTCGAGCGACGCCGCGCCCTTGGCTGCGGTCTTGACCGGCAGCGTGAAATGCAGCGTGAGCAACTGCTTTTCGTCGGCGACGAGCCAGTAATCGACCGGCGCGCCGAACTCGATCTGCTTCTCGCCGTTCTTGCCGACGGTGAAATAGTCGAATTCCTTGAGCGAGGTGACGTTCACCTCGGCCAGCGGCTGCAGCTCCTCGCGCGTGAGCTTGCCGTCGTTATCCTTGTCCAGACCCTGGACGGCGAAGGCCGAGAACGCCTCGTCGAAGGTCCAGGCGTAGCGGATCGCCTGCATCGCGCCGTCGGGCCCATAGACGATCTCGCCGCGCGCCACGATCCAGACGTGGGGGTGCGCCTCGGCGGCCGGCACGGCCGCGAAGAGGGCGAGCGCCGCGAGCGCGGCAAGGATTGAATTGCGGACCGTCATCGGACTGCCCATAGGCCTGCCGAACAGGCCTGTCGACTCGGGCGGAAGCGTGGCGCTCCGCCTAATGCAGCACGTGCACCAGCGCGCCGATATGCACACGCTGGAACAAGTCTAGCGCATCCGCATTGTGCATGCGGAAGCAGCCGCTGGAGGCCGCCGAGCCGATCGAATGCGGCGCGTTGGTGCCGTGGATGCGGTATTCGCTCCAGCCCAGATACATGGCGCGGATGCCGAGCGGGTTTCTCGGCCCCGGCCCCACATACTTGGGCAGACTCGGGTTCTCGCGACGCATGCGCGGGGTCGGGTTCCAGCCCGGATTCTCCGCCTTGCGGCTGATCCAGAGATCGCCGGACCACTGGAAGCGCGGCTGGCCGACGGCAATCGCGTAGCGCACCGCCCGGCCACCGCCGAGCGTGTAATAGAGCTTCTTCTCCGCGCTTTTGACCACGATGGTGCCGCGCGGGAAGTCCTCGTCGAACTCGACCGTCTCCCGGGTCGAGACCGGTGAAATCTTGACGATCGGCTGATTGCGGACGACGTGTTGGCGGACATTCTGGGGCTTGCGCCAAGGCTTTGCGTCGGCTGCGCCGACTGCGGTCACGGCGAATGCCGCCGCGACGGCGGCGATCAAGAGGTACGAGCGCATCATTCCCAGCCTTCCGGATCAATCCCAAGTACCGCATAATGAATAATAGAGTCCGCGCCCAAAGCAACCCACGGCCGTTAACACCTTTGTCAGCGCGCTAGACCCCGGCGGCGCCGCCATCGGAGCGCGGGTCGTGGGCGCCTTCCAGCGTCCCGTCGGGATGGACGACCACGGCCCCCGCGTGGCCCATGAGCTCGCTATAGGCGTCCGGCAGCACCTGGATGTCATGACCGGCTGCCAGGAGCCGCTCGACAAGGCTCTCGGAGAAACGGGATTCGAGCCGGACATTGGTGATCTCGGTCCCCCAGGTGCGGCCCAGGAGCCAGCGCGGCCGATCGATGGCCTCGCCGAGCGGCACCTTATAGAGGACGTGCCGGGTGAAGACCGCGGCCTGGGTCTGCGGCTGGCCCTCGCCGCCCATGGTGCCATAGGCGAGCGCGCGGCCATCTTTCAGCACTGCCAGCGCCGGGGTCAGCGTATGGAACGGCCGCCGGCCGGGTTCGAGCGGGTTCAGCGCTTTGGGATCGAGCGAGAAGGACGAGCCGCGGTTCTGCATCAGGATGCCGGTCTTGGGCAGCACGCAGCCGGAGCCGAACTCCCAAAACAGCGACTGGATGCAGGAGACGACGCGGCCGTCGCCGTCGGCGGCGGCGAAATAGACCGTATCGCCTTTCCTGGCCGGAGCCGGCCAGGACGCGGCGTGCTTCCCGTCGATCGCCTTGGCTTCGCGGGCCAGCGCCTCGGGTGCGAGATAGGCCAAGGGGTCCCCGGTCTGCCGGTCGGGGTCGGTCACCACCCGGTCGCGGATGCGGAAGGCGCGCTTGGTCGCCTCGATGATGCGGTGGACGTGGTCGAAGCTCTCCGGCGCGGCGTCGCCGAGCCGCTCGTAGATGCCGAGAATCAGGAGCGAGGCGAGCCCCTGGGTCGGCGACGGGGAGTTATAGAGAATGCCCTCGCGCAGCGGCATCGACAACGGTTCGCGCGAGCGAGCGCGGTAGCGCTCCAGATCAGTCCGCGTGACGGGGCTGCCGATGCGCTCAAGGTCGGCCGCAATCTCGTGGGCAATGTCGCCACGATAGAAATCGTCGAGACCGGCGCGGGCGAGCTGCTCGAGCGTATCGGGCAGCCGGCCCGCGGTGAGCGTCGCGCCCTCCTTGGGCGCCTTCCCGTCGACGAGGAACGTTCCGGCGAACCCCGGCGCGTCGATCTTCTCGCCGCGGTCGGTGGTGAAGCGCCACGCGTAGGAGCGGGAGACCGGATAGCCCTTGCGGGCGAGCGCGATGGCGGGCTCCAGGAGCCGCGACAGCGGCATCCGGCCGCCCTGGGCGCGGGCGGCCTCGTATAGCAGCATCCAGCCGCCGACCAATCCCGGCACCGTGAGCGCGGCGAGCGGGCCGCGCGCCGGGATCACCTCACACCCGGCCTCCCGGTAGAGCTCCCGCGTGGCGCGCGCCCCGGCATAGCCGCAGGCTTCGATGTAGCGGACGCGGCCCGACGGCTCGCGGAACAGCCAGAAGGCGTCGCCGCCAAGATGGTTCATGTGCGGATAGGCGACGACGATGGCGGCACCGGTGGCGAGCGCCGCCTCGAGCGCGTTGCCGCCCTCGGCGAGCACTTCCCTGCCCGCCTCGGCCGCGTAGCGGTGCGACGCGGCCACCATGCCGCGGCGGGAGCGGACGCTTTCCTGGACCATGACGACCTCGGGAGGGGCGGCGCGGGGGAACGGCGCTTGATCGGGGCCGTGATCCGCGCCAGATTGCCCGCCATTCTAGGGCGGAAGCGCCCGCAAGCGAACCGTCGGAAGGCAAAAAGATGGCCGAGGAAGCTGCCAAGAGGGGCCGGGTGAACTGGCTGAACACGCTGACCGTGGTCAGCGCCGCCATCCTGATCGGCACCGAGGTGATCGGCGCCGGTCTCGCCACCGCCTGGGCGATCGCCGGCTTCTTCTCGCTCGGCGACATCGGCGCCTATGTGCTGCAGGCGCTGTTCGGCGTCGGCGCGGTTGTCGTCATCGTCGCTTTCCTGCGCGCGGCGACGCGCATCGAGCCGCTCGTCGAGCGGTGAGCACGACTTGAGAAAAATTTTCGCTTAACAATCGATTTACGAGTTCGAGCGCGCCGAAAAATTTTTGGGCGCGCGGCGCGATTCCCTCTTGCATGCGCGCGAGAATGTGTTATCTCGCAACTGCCCAATTTCGCACGTGCCTGTGGTCGCGTGCCGGTTGACAGATCCCCGGACAAGAGGCCGGTAAGCTGTCGGGGCAAACCGGTAGCCGGAGTCAACCGGTGCACCCCGCTCTCCGCGAGGGACGCGACTTAAAGCAACGACGTAGCGGGCTTTTTTGGTCTCTACCGGCTCTCCCAAGGAGCCGGGGGTCACTGAAGAGGCACTACTTCCTTGCCGGCCGTGCGGATCGGGATCTCCTGATCCAAGCGAGTGGCAGCCCTCTCCGGACTAATTATCCGGGGTTCGTTGTCACAACGGCGCAAGACCAGCCGGCATGTTCGCCGGCGCGACGCGGGCGAAAGCCTGCCAAGGGACGACCGCATCCGCGGATCCTTGGTGAGTTTCCGCCGACTTGGAGTGGAGGAAAGAAGAAGTGACGGAACGCATCCTGGAGTTCCTTCGACGACGCACTGACGACGGTCCCTGCCTCGTTATCGATCTCGAAGTGGTACGCGACAACTACCAAGCCTTCGCCAAAGCGCTGCCTGACACGCGCGTCTTCTATGCGGTGAAGGCCAACCCCGCCCCTGAGGTCCTGAAGCTGTTGGTGGAGCTCGGCTCCTCGTTCGACGCCGCTTCGATGGGCGAGATCGACCTGGTGCTCGCGGCGGGCGCGACCGCGGACCGCATCAGCTATGGCAATACGATCAAGAAGGAGCGCGACATCGCGCGCGCCTTCGCGCTCGGCGTGCGCCTGTTCGCCGTCGACTGCGAGGCGGAGGTCGAAAAGATCGCCCGCGCCGCTCCCGGCGCCAAGGTGTTCTGCCGCATCCTGTGCGACGGCAACGGCGCCGAATGGCCGCTGTCGCGCAAATTCGGCTGCGCGCCCGAAATGGCGCCCCGCGTGCTCGAACACGCCCATAAGCTTGGGCTGGTCGCCCATGGCCTGTCCTTCCACGTCGGTTCGCAGCAGAACAACGTGAAGGCCTGGGACAAGGCGCTGAAGTCGGCGGCCGCCGTGTTCAAGGACATGGCGGAGCGCGGCATCACGCTTTCCATGGTCAATCTCGGCGGCGGCTTCCCGGCGCGCTATGTGAAAGAAGTGCCGGCGGTGAAGCTTTACGGCAACGCGATCTTCCGGGCGCTGCGCAAGCACTTCGGCAACCGCATCCCGGAGACGATCATCGAGCCGGGCCGCGGCCTGGTGGGCGACGCCGGGGTGATCGAGGCGGAGGTCGTGCTGATTTCGAAGAAGTCGGACGACGACAAGGTGCGCTGGGTCTATCTCGACATCGGCAAGTTCGGCGGGTTGGCCGAGACGATGGACGAGGCGATCCGCTACCCGATCCGCACCGGCAAGGACGAGGACGCGATGGCGCCTTGCGTCATCGCGGGCCCGACCTGCGACTCGGTGGACGTGATGTACGAGAAGACGCCGTATCTTCTCCCCGTCTCGCTCGCGATCGGCGACAAGGTGCTGATCGAGGCGACGGGCGCCTATACGACCACCTACTCGTCCGTGGCGTTCAACGGCTTCCCGCCGCTGAAGTCCTACGCGATCTGATCGCCGTGATACGGATCGAAGCCGAGGCGCCGGCGGAAGCCGGCGCCCGGGAAAACCTGCTCGACCTCGCCTTCGGGCTTCGACGGTCGGCCAAGACCTCCCAGCGCCTGCGCGACCAACGTCTGCCGGCCGATGGGCTCGCGTTCTCGGCGAGGACCGAGGGCGGCCGGGTCGTCGGCACGGTCAGGCTCTGGCACATTTCGGCCGGCGCCAAGCGGCCGGCGCTGCTGCTCGGGCCGCTCGCCGTGCATCCGTCGTTCCGCCGCAAGGGCATCGGCTCGGCGCTCATGCGCGCGGCGCTGGCTGAAGCTAAGGCGCTCGGCCACGCCGCGGTGCTCTTGGTGGGCGACGAGCCGTTCTACCGCCGCTTCGGCTTCTGCCGCGCGCTCACCGAGCAGCTGCGGCTGCCGGGGCCGTTCGATCGCGACCGTTTCCTCGGGCTCGAGCTCGCGCCCGGTGCGCTCGCAGGTGCGCGGGGCATCGTGACGGCGACCGGCGCGCCCGCTGCGGCGAGCGCGGCCGCCTTACCCACAGCCGCGCCCCGGAGATTGACGCCGCGCGCGCGGCATGGCTCTTGAGGAAAACGCCCACGGGGATTCCGGATTCATGACCGAATGGCCGGTGCACGGCAAGATCGACGGCCCGATCGTGATGATCGGCTTCGGCTCCATCGGCAAGGGCACGCTGCCGCTGATCGAGCGCCACTTCAAATACGACAAGAAGCGCTTCGTCGTCATCGATCCCAGGGACAAAGACCGCAAGCTTTTGGACAAGCACGGCGTCCGCTTCGTCCACGAGGCGGTGACGAAAGAGAACTATCGCGAGCTGCTCACGCCGCTGCTCACTGCCGGCAAGGGCCGCGGCTTCTGCGTCAATGTCTCGGTCGACGTCGCTTCGGTCGCGGTGATGGAGCTGTGTCGCGAGATCGGGGCGCTCTATGTCGACACCGTGGTCGAGCCCTGGCCCGGCCTCTATTTCAACCCGAAGGAAAGCGCCGAAGGCCGCTCCAACTATAATCTGCGCGAGCAGCTGATCGAGGCGCGGCGCAAGAAGCCGGGCGGGCCGACCGCGGTTTCCTGCTGCGGGGCCAACCCGGGCATGGTGTCCTGGTTCGTGAAACAGGCCCTGCTGAACGTCGCCTCCGACCTCGGCCTGTCGTTCGAGGAGCCCAAGACGCAAGAGGATTGGGCCCGGCTGATGATGGAGGCGGGCGTCAAGGGCATTCATATCGCCGAGCGCGACACCCAGCGCGCCAAGACCCCCAAACCGATGCGCCAGTTCGTCAATACCTGGTCGGTCGAGGGCTTCGTCGCCGAGGGCATGCAGCCGGCCGAGCTCGGCTGGGGCACTCACGAAAAATGGATGCCGGAAAACGCCGGCACCCACGAGCACGGCTCGCAAGCCGCGATCTATATGCTGCAGCCCGGCGCCAATACGCGCGTGCGCTCCTGGTGCCCGACGCCGGGGGCGCAATTCGGCTTCCTGGTCACCCACAACGAGTCGATCTCGATCGCCGATTTCTTCACGCTGCGCGAGAAGGGCAAGGCGGTCTATCGGCCGACCTGCCACTACGCCTATCACCCGGCCAACGACGCGGTGCTCTCGATGCACGAGCTGTTCGGCTCGGGCGGCAAGATGCAGCCCTCGTGGCACATTCTCGACGAGAACGAGATCGTGGACGGCGTGGACGAGCTCGGCGTGCTGCTCTACGGCCACGCCAAGAACGCCTATTGGTACGGCTCGCAGCTTTCGATCGAGGAGACGCGGGCGGTCGCGCCCTATCAGAACGCGACCGGCCTGCAGGTGACCTCGGCGGTGATCGCGGGCATGGTCTGGGCGCTGGAGAACCCGGAAGCCGGGATCGTCGAGGCCGACGAGATGGATTTCCGCCGCTGCCTGCAGATCCAGACGCCCTATCTCGGACCGGTGGTCGGCACCTATACGAGCTGGACGCCGGTCGACGGCCGCGGCGTGTTCTTCCCCGAGGACATGGACCTCGAGGACCCGTGGCAGTTCAAGAACGTGCTGGTGCGGTGACTTCTTCTTTCACCTCTCCCCGTCGGGGAGAGGTCGGATCAGTCGAAGTCGGATTTTTCCGACTTGACCCCTTAAGAACACCGAACTCGGGAACACCCGAGTTCGGATGCGATCCGGGTGAAGGGGATCGGCGCCAATAATCTGCTCATAACCCCCACACCCCATCCCTCTCCCCAGAGGGGAGAGGGAGTAGAGAAATCATAGCGTCAGCACCCCGGCCTTCCCGTCCTCGGTCCCGAACGCGAGCGCCTGGCCGTTGGTCGACCAGGCGAGCGCGCTGATCGGCGCGCCGTCGGCCGCGCGCACGAGGATCGCGGCGCCGTCTTCCAAACGCACGAGGAGGAGTTGCCCGTCGGCATAGCCGGCGGCGAGCACTTCCTGCTTCGGATGACAGGCGACGGCCGCGACTCGCGCCGAGTGCTGCGCCAGCACCCTCGGCTCCTTGCCGGTCGGTCCGTCTTTCGAGCGCGAACGGCCACAGGATCACTTCGTTGGCGCCCGAGGTCGCTAGCCACTTGCCGTCGGCGGTGAACTGCATGGAGCGCACGCGGGCGGGATAGCCGGTCATGCGCATGTGGTGGCCGTCGGCGAGCCGCCAGCCGTGCAGCGCCGGCTCCTGCATGGAGGTGACGAGAAATCGCCCGTCGGCGCTGAAGCGGACGTCGCGGTGGGAGCCCTTCCAGGCCAGCGTCTCGGGCTTGGCTTCCGCGGCGTTGGGAAACCAGAGCGTGGCGCCGTTGTAATGGGTGATCGCGAGCCGCAGGCCCTTGGGCGCAAAGGCAAGTCCGCCCACGCTGGTGGGGAGATCGAGCGAGCGGTCGCCTTTTTTCGTGCGCGCGAAGGCGGTCTTGCCGACCGACCAGGCGAACGCGCCGTCGGGGCCAAGCGCCACATGATCGATCCACTTGCCGGGCGCTTCGGCGAGGATTTCCGTGCCGCCGTCGGCGCCGGTCGCCACCAGCTTGCCGTCGTCGCCGGCGGTCAGAAGACGCTTTCCGTCGCTCGCGGCTTCGAGGATCGCACCTTCGTGGGCCCGCACCCGGCGCTCGGCGTCGCCGACAAGCAGGATTTCCCCCTCGCCCAGCGCAAAGGCCGCGGTGGCGCCGAGGAAGGCGGCGGCGACCACGTGGCCGCCCGCGTCGAGAGAGCGGACCTTGGCGGCGAGGGAGGGGATTTCGACGGGCATCGGCTCAGCTTCATCCAACGGGAGCCGACCTGAAAGGCTAGCGCCGATAATCGTCCTTGCAGGATTGGGGACCGGGATTGCCGCCGAACCAATCGCCGCATTTGTCGCAGCCGCCGAGCCCGAGGCCCAGCGCCAGAATGCAGAACAAGGCGGCAAGTCGTCTACGCATCGCAAACCTCTATCTTGATCATACAGCACCGCCGGTGGAACGGCGAGCGATCAGGCCGCACAGGCCTCGAAGCCCTGTCTTAGCGCCGCCGCATCCAGATTGCGGCCGATGAAGACCAGGCGGCTTTCCCGCTTCTCGCCCTGCTTCCATTCGCGCTGGTGGTCGCCGTCGAGCACCATGTGCACGCCCTGAAAGACGAAGCGCTGCGGGTCGTTGTTGAACGAGAGGATGCCCTTGGAGCGGAGGATGTCGGGGCCCTGCTTGGCCACGAGCTCCTGGATCCAGGGGAAGAACTTGTCGGGGTCGAGCGGCTTTTCGGTCGCGAACGAGAACGATTGCACGTCTTCGTCGTGGGTGTGCAGGTCGGAGTCGAGGAACTCGGGCTCGATGGCGAGAATGCGCTCGAGATCGAATGCCCCCTGCCCCAGCACCTTGTCGACCGGCACCGCGCAGCGCGTCGTCTTGTGCACGCGCGCATAGGGATTGATCGCGCGGATGCGCAGCTCGACGTCCTTCAATTCCTCGGGCGTCACCAGATCGGTCTTGTTCAACAGGATCACGTCGGCGAAGGCGATCTGGTTCTTGGCCTCGGGCGCGTCCTTGAGCCGATCCTTCAGCCACTTGGCGTCGGCGACCGTCACCACCGCGTCGAGCGCGGTGCGGCCGCCGACGTTGTCGTCCATGAAAAAGGTTTGCGCCACCGGCGCCGGGTCGGCGAGGCCGGTGGTCTCCACCAGAATCCCGTCGAAGCGGCCGCGGCGCTTGAGCAACCCGTCGATGATGCGGATCAGGTCGCCGCGCACGGTGCAGCAGACGCAGCCGTTGTTCATCTCGAACACTTCCTCGTCGGCGCCGACGACGAGGTCGTTGTCGATGCCGATCTCGCCGAACTCGTTGACGATGACGGCGTATTTCTTGCCGTGCGGCTCCGACAGGATGCGGTTCAACAGCGTGGTCTTGCCGGCGCCGAGATAGCCGGTGAGCACGGTGACGGGGATTTTTTCGGGCATTTTGAATTACCGGTCATGCCCGGGCTCGACCCGGGCATCCACGACTTAGGCGACGTGGATGGCCGGGACAAGCCCGGCCATGACGAAATGCGTCAGCTCGTCAGCGCCGCGGAGAGCTGCTTCACGTTGTGCCGCATCATGTCGATATAGGTGGGCGCCGGGCCCTTGTCGTCGGAGAGCGCGTCGGAAAACAGCGTGCCGCCGATCCGGGCGCCGGTCTCCTCGGCGATGCGCTTGATCAGGCGCGGGTCGGAGACGTTTTCGAGAAACACGGCCGGGATTTTCTGCGCCTTGATCTGGCGGATGATGCGGGCCACGTCCTGGGCCGAGGCCTCGGCCTCGGTCGAGACGCCCTGGGGCGTGATGAATTCGATGCCGTAAGCCAGGCGGAAATAGCCGAAGGCGTCGTGGGTGGTGATGATCTTGCGCCGCGCGGCCGGGATCGCCGCGACCGCGGCTTTGACCTCGGCTTCGAGCGCGTCGAGCTTCTTCAGATAATCGGCGGCGTTCTTGGCGTAGATGTCCTTGCCCGCCGGATCGGCGAGCGTGAGCGCGTCGCGGATATTGACGACGTAAATCTTCGCGTTGGCGACCGACTGCCAGGCGTGCGGATCGAGGCTGGGCGTCGCTGGCCATGGCGCCTTCGGCTCTCGCGCGCCTTCACGCCCTTGCTCGCCACCGCGAGCGCGGCCTTGGTGCCGGACGCCTTCACCAGCCGGTCGATCCAGCCCTCGTAGCGCAGCCCGTTCACGATCACGAGCTTGGCCTCGGCGAGCTTCCTCGCATCGGCGGGCGACGGGGCATAGACGTGCGCGTCGCCGTTGGGGCCGACCAGCGTGGTGATCGCGACGCGCTCGCCGCCGACGTTCTTCACGAAATCGCCGAGGATCGAGAAGGTCGCGACCACCGGGAGCTTCTCTTGAGCCATCGCGGGCGCGGCGGCGAGCAGCGAGCGCGGCGGCGAGGAATATGCGGCGGTAAAGCATGGCGTTCTCCTTCAAGCTTCGAGATGACGGCCGGGCACGAGGTAACGGCGCAGGCCGCCGACCGGCCCGAGCGCGAGCGAGACCACATAGGCGAGCCCGGCCACCAGGATGATGGCCGGCCCCGAGGGCAGGCCCGAATGATAGGAAAGCAGCAGCCCGGCATAGCCGGAGAACATGGCGACCAGCACCGCCACGACGATCATGCGCGTCGTGTCGCGGGCCCAGAAGCGGGCCGCCGCCGCCGGCAGCATCATGATGCCGACGGCGAGCAGCGTGCCGAGCGCGTGGAAGCCGCCGACGAGATTGATGACGACGAGCGCCAGGAAGACCAGGTGCGTCGGCGCGCCGGCGCGGCTCACCGAGCGCAGGAAGCCGGGGTCGACGCATTCGAGCACCAGCGGACGCCAGAGCAGCGCCAGCACGAAGAGCGTGACGGTCGAGAAGGCGGCGATCAGGATCAGGGTCGCGTCGTCGAGCGCCAGCACCGATCCGAACAGCACGTGCAACAGATCCACGTTCGAGCCGCGCAGCGACACGATCAGGACGCCGAGCGCGAGCGAGATCAGATAGAAAGCCGCAAGCGAGGCGTCTTCCTTGAGCTCCGTCATGCGCGATACGACGCCGGCGCCGAGCGCGACCGCAAACCCGGCGACGATGCCGCCGACCGTCATCGAAAAGAGATCGAGGCCCGCGATCAGAAAGCCGATGGCCGCGCCCGGCAGGATCGCGTGCGCCATGACGTCGCCGGTCAGGCTCATGCGCCGCAGCATGAGGAAGACGCCGATCGGCGCGGCGCCCAGCGACAGCGCCGCCATGCCCACGAGCGCGCGGCGCATGAACTCGAATTCGACGAAGGGGGCGATCAGAAAGTCGTACATGACGAAGCCCTAGGCGGCGTCGACTTCGCAGACCTCGGCCGAATCGTCGAAGGCCTCGGACATGCGGCGCGCGCGCAGGAGATTCTCCGCCGACAGCACCTCGGCGGTCGGGCCCCAGGCCACCGGCTCGCGGGCGAGCAGGAGCGCTTCGGGAAACTGGGTGCGGACGACTTCGAGATCGTGCAGCACCGCGATCACCGTGCGCTTCTCGCCGTGCCAGCGGCGGACGATCGCCAGCAGGTCGCGCACGGTCTGCGAATCGACCGAAGCGAACGGCTCGTCCAGCAGAATCAGCGGCGCGTCCTGCAGCAGAAGGCGCGCGAACAGCGCGCGCTGCATCTGGCCGCCCGAGAGCGTGCCGATGGTGCGGTTCTCGAAGCCCTGCAGGCCGACGGTCGCGATCGCGGTCTCGACGCGCGCGCGCTCCTGCTTGCCGATGCCGCCGAGGACGCCGGCGCTGCGCCACAGGCCCATGGCGACGAAGTCGTAGAGCGTGATCGGAAAGCTGCGGTCGATCTCCAGCACCTGCGGCAGATAGGCGACATCTTGCGGAAGCGTGCGGTCGCGCTCGATGGCGCCGGCGAGCGGCGGGATCACGCCGACGATGCCCTTGAGCAACGTGGTCTTGCCGGCGCCGTTCGGGCCGACGACGGCGACCAGCGCGCCGGTCTCCACGGTGCCGTCGAGATGATGCACCGCCGGATGGCGGTCGTAGCCGAGCGTGAGATTGCGAAAGCGAAGCGCCGCGGTCATCGGATCCTCAAGCGATCGCCCACAGCACCGCGCCCCACAGCAGCGCGGCGAGCACGGCGGCGATCGCGAGCCGCTGCATGGCCGAGAAGCGCAACAGCGAAGCCGGAACGATTGCCGGGCCGCGTCGTGCGTGGTCGTGGTTTGCGTGGGCTGGCATTTGTTACACTATATCGTTTGCCGGCACACGGATAGCGGATAGCGTTCCGCTTGTCGAGAAGAGGCGCGGCGCATGGGCCAGGCTCGATTCCGTCTGCGAAATCCGGCCCTGGCGCTCGCGGCCATCATCGCGCTCTCTATGCTTGCCGTTGGCTCGGGCGCCGAGGACGAGAAGCCCGCCGAGCCGCCGATCCGCATCCTCGCCGGCTCCCGGGCAGCGCAGACCACGCGCTTGGCGCGGCAATGGCCAAGCTCATCGCGAGCCACGTCACCGATTCGCGGGCCAGCGTGCGGGCGAGCGGCGGAAGCTTCGAGCGCGTGACGCGCCTCGACGGCGGCGACGGAGAACTGGCGCTCGCCGCGGGCACGTGCTCGCAGCCGCTCACGCCGGCAACGCAAGCATGAGCTTCAAGGCCAAGCTGAAGAACCTGAGCGCGATCGCGGCGCTGCAATCCGATCTCCTGCACATCGTGGCCGCAAAGGACGCGCGGATCGCGACGCTCGCGGACCTCAAGGGCAAGCGCGTGTCGGTGGGCCTGGTGCGCTCCGACACCGAGCTCGCGGCGCGCGCGCTGCTCGCGGCGGTTGGCATCAAGCACAAGGACTTCGGCACCGCCGAATATCTTTCGATCGCCGACGCGGCGGAACTCCTGAAGAGAGCGCGAGCTCGACGCCTTCTTCCATATCGGGCCGCGGGCGGACCCTGCATTGCGCGCGCTTGCCGCAAACACCGAGATCGCTTTGATCGCGATACCGCCGGAGATCGATAACCAAGCTCGGCGCGCCGTTCCGCCGGGGCGCGATCCCGGCCAACAGCTATCCGGGCCAGACCGCGGAGGTGGCGACCGCGCTGGTGCCGTATTTCCTCGCCGCGCGCGCCGACTTGCCCGAAGCCAGGGTCTTCGCGCTCACCAAGGCCGTGTTCGACCATTTGGCCGAGCTTGCCGCCGCCGAGCCGGCCGCGCGCGCGATCCGTCTCGAAGGCGCCCCGCGCGGCTTGCCGGTGCCGCTGCACAAGGGCGCGGCGAAGTATTTCAAGGAGAAGGGCGTGCGCTTCTGAAACGGCCGGTCAGCCGAGGAACTTGGCCAGGAATTCGGGCCGCAAACCCCAGCCGACGAAGCCGGCTATCCCGAACGCCATGCCGGTCGCGCCGGAGATCCAGCTCAATGACGAGCAAGGCGTACATCTCGGTGAGCGCCGCCACCGCCGCCACGCGCGATCGCGATGGCCATGAAGGCGTCCGACATGTCGAACTGGTCGTCGCGGAAATTGAGCCGATCGTATTCGGCCTCCAGGCCCTCGGCCTTGGCGCGGGTTTCCTTCGAACGCGCCTCGTACTTCTTGATATCGGCCTCGTACTCGGCGGCCTGCTTGGCGGCGAGCGCCTTGTCGAAGGTACCCATGGTCTCCATCAGCCGGAGCGTCGAGAGCGAGTTCTCGTCGACGTGCAGCTTGATGCGCGCGGCCTGATACTCGGCCCAGGCGTCGACCGATTCCTGCTTGGCCTTGGCCATGGCCTGGACGATGTTGTCGTCCTTGACCTTGCTGACCGCCATGAAGACGGAAAGGATCACGACGGTGACCGCGACGAGCCGGTTCAGCTGCCTGCTGTTGCCTTCGGCCTCGACATCCATGTTCGTTCCCCCCTTCTGCGCCTTACTTTACTTCGCGAGCGGTCCCGGCTTCAGGCGCTGCAGATCGAAGCGATGCATGTCCTCGAGCAGCTGCACGAAGGCGCGCGCGCCGTGTTCGAGCGCGGCTTCGCCCTTTTCCTTCGAAGCCAGCGTTGCATCGCCGACCGCGCCCGACTCGTTCAGGTCCTGCGTCATCCAGCCGAAGCTCGCGGGCCGATAGGCGCGCAACTGCTTGAATTCCTTCTCCATGGCCAGCGTTGCCGGCACGAAGTTCTCCGCCTTGTCCTTGCGCACGAGGTCGGGGCGCCCGGCCAGCATCAGCGAGGTTTCGATATCGCCGGCATGGATGCCGTGAATGCGCTCGACATCGGTGAAGAGCTTTTCGGGATACCCCATGCGATGCCAGGAGGTGGCGACGGCGAGCATTTGCAGGCGCACGCGCAGATCGCGGGTCACCAGATCGAGGATCGAGCTGTTGCCGCCGTGCGAGGTGACGAGCAGGAGCTTCTTGACGCCGGCGCGGTGCACGCTTTCGCCGAGATCGGTCCAGGCGCGCAGCGCCGCCTCGGTGGACAGCGAGAGGGTGCCGGGAAATTCCAGATGCTCGTCGGACTTGCCGATCCATTGCAGCGGGAGAAACGTGACCGGAAGCGATTGCGGCAAGAGCTTCAGCACGCGCGCCAGATAAAGCTCGGCGATATAGCCGTCGACGCCGAGCGGCAGATGCGGCCCGTGCTGCTCGGTGGCCGCGACCGGAAGCACGGCGATCCAGCGCGCGGGCTCGCCGGCGCTGGAAATCCGGCCAGGTCATTTCGGTCCAATTGCGCTTGGGCAGCATGGCGGGCTCTTGAAAAGCGCCGCACCCTAGGGTTCCGCTCCGGCCGCCGCAAGCGGACGCTGGTGTGCCGGTAAACGCCGCGCAAGCGGCGGCGCAAGGCTGTCATGCGGCCCGGCTACTCGCGCGGCGGGCCTGCTTCGTCTAGGATTCGCACACTCCACGGAGGGGGAATCGAATGACGAACCGGATCGATCTTTCCGGCCGGGTCGCGGTCGTGACCGGCGGCGCGCAGGGCATCGGGCGCGCGATCGTCGAGCGCTTCCTCGCCTCCGGCGCTTCGGTCGCGATCTGGGACCGCGACAAGAAGCTCGCCGACAATACGGCTTCGGAGCTCGTGGGCGGTGGCCCGGTGGACTCGTTCCATGTCGACGTGACCCATCTTTCCAGTGTCGAAAAAGCGCGCGATGCAACGCTCGCCGCCTTCAAGCGCATCGACATCCTGGTGAACAACGCGGGCATATCCGGCCCGAACGTGCCGACCTGGGAATATCCGAAAGCGGCCTGGGACGAGGTGATCGCGATCAACTTGAACGGCCCGTTCCATTGCTGCCGCGCGATCGCGCCCGGCATGATCGCGCAGAACTACGGGCGCATCGTCAACGTGGCCTCGATCGCCGGCAAAGAAGGCAATCCGAACGCGCCGGCCTATTCCGCTTCCAAGGCCGGACTGATCGCGCTCACCAAATCGCTCGGCAAGGAGCTCGCCACCTACGATATCGCGGTGAATTGCGTGACGCCGGCGGCGGCAAAGACCGCGATCTTCGCGCAAATGACCGAGCAGCACATCGCCTACATGCTCGCCAAGATCCCGCGCGCGCGCTTCGTCAACGTCGAGGAGATCGCAGCCACCATCGCGTTCGCGGCCTCGGCCGAATGCTCGTTCACCACCGGGGCGGTGTTCGACCTCTCCGGCGGCCGCGCCACCTACTGATCCGCATGCCGGACAAGACCAAGCGCCGGAAGGCGATACCCCGGCGCGCGCTGCCGTCGGCCACCGACAGCAAAGCGCGGCTGCTCGGGATCGGCCTGATCTGCATCGCGCTGTTCTGTTTCGCGCTGCTCGACAGCACCGCGAAGTGGCTGACCGGGCAAATGGATACGGTGCAAGTGGTCTGGGCGCGCTACGCCAGCCATTTCGTCCTTTCCTTCCTGTTGGTGAACCCCTGGACCACGCCGGGCCTGTTGCGGACGGGCCGGCCATGGCTGCAGCTCGGCCGCTCGGCGCTCTTGTTCGGCTCGACGTTCTTCAACTTCATCGCGCTGCGTTACCTGCAGCTGGACCAGACCGCGGCGCTCATGTTCACGACGCCGTTCTTCATCGCGGTGCTCGCCGGGCCGCTGCTCGGAGAATGGATCGGCTGGCGGCGCTGGGTCGCGATCATGGTCGGCTTCTCGGGCGTGCTGCTGGTCACGCGGCCGGGCGCGGGCGGCATCCATCCGGCCGCGATTTTCTCGCTGATGAGCGCCGTCTGCTACGCGCTCTACAACATCACGACGCGCATGCTCGCATCCTACGATTCGACCCAGACCACGCTGTTCTACTCGTCGCTGGTGGGCTTCCTCGCCGCCTCGGTGCCGGTCCCCTTCCTGTGGACGCCGCCGGCGAGCGCCTCGGTGATCGCCGGCATGGTGGCGATCGGCGCTTTCGGCTGGATCGGGCACTGGCTGCTGATCGCCGCGCACCGGCAGGCCCCGGCGCCGGTGCTGGCGCCCTTCATCTATTTCCAGATCGTATGGATGGCTGCCGCCGGTTTCTTCGTGTTCGGCGACCTGCCGAGCGGCTGGACGCTCGCCGGCGCCGCGGTCGTGATCGCGTGCGGCCTCTATCTCTTGAACCGCGAGCGCAAGATGCGGGCGGTGCAATCGCTGAAGGCGCAGACGGGGGAGTGAAAGACGCTGCTCCTCAGACGGGCAGCGTAACCTGGGCGCGCAGTCCCCCTTCCGGCCGGTTGGTGAGCACAAGCCGGCCCGCGTGTGCCTGGACTACGGAAAGAGCGATCGCCAACCCAAGACCGATTCCTCCGGTCTCACGGCTTCTCGAGCCTTCCACGCGATAGAAGGGCTGAAACACCCGGGCCAGCTCCTCCTCGGGGATTCCGGGTCCCTCGTCGTCGATCGTGATCTCGATCATTCGCGGTGTCGAACGGATCGCCGCTCGCGCTCGCTTGCCGTATTTCACCGCGTTTTCGAGCAGGTTGGTCAACGCGCGCTTCAGTGCGCCCGCTTGGCATTCATAGGTCACAGGCTCTGCCGGCTCCATCGCAACGGGGAGCCCCGCATCGGCCATGTCATGAACGGCGCTGGCGAGTAATGCCGCCAAGTCCGTTGGCCGGCGCGGCTCGGCCCGCGCATCGTCGCGAGCGAACTGCATCGTCGCCGCGACCATCGAATCCATCTCCGTGATCGTCGCGAGCATCTTCTCGCGTTCACCCGTATTCTCCACGTTTTCCGCACGAAGCCGCAGTAGCGTCAGTGGTGTGCGCAGGTCGTGCGAAATAGCCGCCAACATCCGAGTCCGGTTTTCGATCAGGCCACGCAAACGTGCCTGCATGGCATTGAATGCGCGAGAGGCCTGTTGCGTCTCGATCGTTCCAGTTTCGGGAACCGGCGGGGCGTTCAAGTCATTGCCGAGGCGCTCCGCCGCGGCCGAGAGCGAGGCAAGCGGAGCGGTCACGCGTTTAACCGCCCATACCGACACGGCAAGAATGATGATTGCCATGATCCCCATCGACAGCAAGAACTGACTGGAAAACGTCAATCCGCTCTCCGGCAAAGCGGTGGCGAAGGAGAGCCACTGGCCGTCCGCGAGCGGGATTGCGACCTGAAGGTCGCGAAACATCCCGAAATCCGCCGAAGCCATGCATCATTGGGCCGCGCGGCAGGGGATGCCAGGCTCCGAACATCGGAGCGTCCGGCCAAGAGGCCGACACGCGAGGCTCTCGTGCCGGACCGAGCGACAATTGATCGACGAGGAAATCCTTGATCGCCTGCGCAACCGGTGCGTCGTCGGCTCCCGACGCGATTGCGGGCGGCCGGTCTGAGAGCGAGGCGCGGAAGCTCTGATCGCTCAGCGCGGCAACGAGCCGTTCGCGCGACTCGCGCGGCGTCTCCTGCACGAGCCGGGTCAGATTGGTAATGCGCTGGGCGGCGGCAAGCCCGCCGACCGCGCGCACCGCCTGCTCGCGATCCAAGGAATAGATCCAGGAACCGACTGCAAGCGAAGCGATCAGTCCAGCGAGCAAGACAAGCAGCGTCTGGCCAAACAGGCTCTTCGGTAGATACCGGCTCATTCGCGACTCACCGTGGGCGTGAACATGTAGCCGCCACCCCATACCGTCTTGATGATCTTCGGGTCGGCGGGGTCGACCTCCAGCTTCTTGCGCAGACGGCTGACCTGCGTGTCGATGCTGCGATCGATTCCGGCGGCTGTACGACCGCGCGCGAGGTCGAGAAGCTGATCCCGGCTCAAGACGCGCTGCGGTCGCTCTACCAGTGCGATTAGGAGATCGTATTCGCCGGTGCTGAGCGGCACCGTCACGCCGTCTTCGCGGAGAAGTTCTCGCGCACCGGTATCCAGCGCCCAATGATCGAAACGGTAGCGTTTGGCGCGGGGTTTCGGATCGGCCGCGGCCGATTGCTCCTGGGTACGACGTAACACCGCCCTGATGCGCGCGACCAATTCGCGGCTGCCGAAGGGCTTCGGCAAATAATCATCGGCACCCATCTCAAGGCCGATTACCCGGTCTACTTCGTCACCCTTGGCAGTCAGCATGATAACCGGGATGTTCGATTCTGCTCGCAGTGTCCGGCAAAGCGACAGCCCATCCTCGCCGGGCAGCATCAAATCGAGGAGAATGAGGTCGATCCGGCTGTCGGCCAGGACCTTGCGCATGGCCTTTCCGTCCGCGGCCGCGCTGACGCGGAAGCCCTCTTTGGTCAGCGCGCGCGAGACCAGGTCGCGAATTTCGCGATGATCGTCGACGATCAGGATGTGAGGCGCCCCTTGCATGATGGGACTATAGCCCAAGGCCTCTTCACCCTTCGCTTGGATTGTATTTCCGATTGTTGCAGGAGCCGCAACTGACACACTTTGTCACAAAAATCGCCCGTCTCTGAAAAACTTCGGTGAAATCCTGCGCGCTCCAATGCGCTCAGCAACGGACACTCTCTGTTGCCGAGTAATTGGAGACCGAAATGAAAAAGAAAACCCTGATTATCGGCGCCATCGCGACGACCGCCGTGGTCGTCGGCGGATGGGCCCTGGCGCAGTCAATCGGCCCCGGGCCCGGTCACTTTGGCCCCCGGTTCATGGACGCCGAAGGCCCTGATGCGATGGGGCCTGGCACCATGCGACAGCACATGGGTCAACGAATGGGTCCCGGCATGATGCAGAAAGGTCCGGGAATGATGCACCAGAAGGGCCCAGGCATGATGCAGCGCATGGGTCCGGGGATGGGGCCCGGAATGATGGGAATGCACCCTGGTTCGGCGACAACGGCTGAGCATAGCGACATCCGCGAACTGTTCTTCAATCATGATGCCATCAAGCGCACGGTTACCAACCTTCCGAACGGCATCCGCACCGTCACCGAATCGGACGATCCGCAGGTGGCAGAAGTGATCAAGAAACACGTTGTGGATATGGGACGGCGGATCGAGGAAGGACGGGATCCCGGTCTGCCGATCGAGAGCCCGGCGCTGCACTCGCTCTTCCGAGACAAGGACAAGATCAAGAGCACGTATGAGGTGACCGAGAAGGGCATCATCGTCGTGCAGACCTCGACCGACACGAATGTCGTCAAAGCTCTCCAGGATCACGCCGCAGAGGTGAGCGATCTCGCCCGACGCGGGATGGTTGCTGGGCACGAAGCCATGTTAAAGAACGGCGGCGGCATGATGCATGGGCCCGCGATGCGTTGAGGATAGTCGCACAGCTGCCGCTGGAGTTTGCCAAGTTGAACCCGATCGTCGCCACCGGAGTTTCCGGTGGCGACGATCGATGTGACAAGTAGCTGATCCGTGACATCGTGATAATGTGACAAGATAGGAGAAATGAGATGAAGCGACTGGCAGCATTGGCGGCAATTGCATTCACGTTGGCGACGTACATTTCGTCGGCGCAAGCGCAACAGCCTTATGCCGGTTTCGAGACACGGCCGATAAAGGCGCTGTCCGATCAGCAACTCGCCGATTTGAGGGCGGGCCGCGGCATGGGATTGGCGCTCGCAGCCGAGCTCAATGGCTATCCGGGCCCCACGCATGTCCTCGAACTTGCTGAGCCGCTGGGCCTGTCCGAGGCGCAACGGGTCAAAATGCAGGAACTCTTTGCGGCGATGAAGGCCGAGACGGTTGCGATTGGCGAAAAGCTGATCGCGCAAGAGGCCGAACTGGAGCGACTGTTCGCGGGCAGGACGATCACGGAAACAAGCCTTGCAGCCACGATGCAGGCGATCAGCACTACGCAAGCGGCTCTCAGGACCGCTCACCTCAAATATCATCTTGCGGCCGTTACGGTGCTCGCGCCGGCGCAGATTCATCAGTACGCCGAATTGCGCGGCTACTTGAGCGGCGAGCAACCTAAACATCAACTGGGCGGTCACCAGCACCAATAGCCGGCTCCAGCACTTGAGCAGGAGCTCTGCATCACGAGCGCCCGTTGGCCTCGTTCACGCTGGAGTTCATCTCATGAGACTGGGCCGAGAGGGAACTATTCCGCCGCTGTGCGCTTGGCCGGATGCAGCGGCTCGAGGCCGTTGACCTCGCCGATCACGTCCACGAGCAACGGGATATTCGCCTCGCCATAGCCGAGCGCGTCGGCCGCCGCGTAGCTGTTCTTCACCGCGGAGCCGATCGGGTTCACCAGGCCACGGGCATTGGCCACGTTCACGAAATAGCGCAAGTCCTTGTGGGCGTTGCGGAGCGCGAACTTATGCGACTCGCGGTTGCCCTCGAGCGCATAGCCGATGAAGGTTTGATAGAAGCCGCAATCCATACGGCCGCCGCGGATCACCGAATCGAATACTTTGGGCGTGATGCCGACCTTGCGCGCGAGCGCGAGCGCCTCGGAGAAGATCGCGCCATAGCCGAGCGAGACGAAGTTGTTGATCAGCTTCATGGTGTGGCCGGCGCCGGTCGGCCCGATCAGATTGATGCTTTCGCCGAAACAGGCGAGCACCGGCTTGATGCGGGCGAAGGCCTCGGGCGTGCCGCCGACCATGATGCCGAGGCGGCCCTCCTCGGCTTCCTTGGGCGTGCGCGCGAGCGGCGCGTCGATGAAGGTGACGCCGAGCGGCGCCAGTTCTTCGGCCAGCGAAATCGTGAGCGTCGGCTCCGAGGTCGAGGTGTCGACGATGACGAGGCCCTTCTTGGCGCCGGCCTTGAGGCCGTCCTTGCCGCGCACCAGCGCTTCCACTTCCGGCGCGCCGGTGACGCAGAGAATGACCACGTCGCAGGTTTCGGCGAGCTGCTTCGGAGTCTTGGCCTCGCTCGCGCCGCGCTTCTTCAGGTCCTCGATCGGCACCCGATTCTTGTGCCCGAGCACGGTGAGCGGATGGCCTTTTTCCAAGAGATTCTTCGCCATGCCGTGGCCCATGAGGCCGACACCGATAAATCCGATGCGTTCCTTCGCCATTGCATTCTCCTCTTGCGCTATTCCTTGACCGCCCCGGTCATGGCGGAAACGTAGTGCTCGACGAAGAAGGCGTAGAGCAGGACCAGCGGAAGCGAGCCGATCAAGGCGCCGGCCATCAGCGAGCCCCAGCGGTAGATGTCGCCGTCGACGAATTCGTTGACGATCGCGACCGGCACCGTCTTGTTCTGGGTCGAGGACAGGAAGGTCAATGCGTAGATGAACTCGTTCCAGCACAGCGTGAAGCAGAAAATGAAGGCCGAGATCAAGCCCGGGATCGAAAGCGGCAGCACGATCTTGGTCAGGATCTGCAGGCGGCTGGCGCCGTCGATCAGCGCGCATTCCTCGAGCTCGAACGGGATGGTCTTGAAGTAGCCCATCAGCAGCCAGGTCGAGAACGGGATCAGGATCGTCGGATAGACGAGGATCAGCGCCATCGGGCTGTCGAACAGGCCGTAATTGTAGATGACGGTCGCGAGCGGGATGAACAGGATCGACGGCGGCACCAGATAGGCGAGGAAGATCAGCACGCCGAGCATCTGCGCGCCCTTGAAGCGCAGGCGCACGATCGCGTAGGCCGCGCACACGCTCGCGAAGATCGACAGCGCGGTCGCGGCGGTCGCGACGTACATCGTGTTCCACAGCCACAACGGATAGGCCGATTCGAACAGCAGCTTGTTGATGTGCTGCAGCGTCGGCGACCAGGTCCAGAACGGGCTGACCTTCTCCATGTCGAGCAATTGCGAGTTCGGTTTGATCGCCGTCAGCGCCATCCAATAGAACGGGAACAGCAGGACGATCAGGAAGATCGAGAGCGGCAGATAGAGCGTGACGAGCTGGCGCGGGATCGACTCCAGATAGCTCATGCCCTCGGTGTGATCGGCGGTCGCCGACGAGCCGGTCAGGATCTTCCGCGGATCGGCAAGCTTGGGGACAAACGCTTCAGTCATTGCTTTCCCCGTGTTGCCACTTGCGCCGCTGCAGTCCGAACCAGGAGATCATGATCGCGGTGAGCAGGAACGGAATCATGGCGGTCGCGATCGCCGCCCCCTCGCCGAGCTGCCCGGCGATGATCGCGCGTTGATAGGACAATGTCGCCATCAGGTGCGTGGCGTTCACCGGCCCGCCGCGCGTCATCGCCCAGATCAGCTGGAAATCGGTGAAGGTGAACAGCACCGAGAAGGTCATCACCACGGCGATGATCGGGGTCAGCAGCGGATAGGTGATGTAGCGGAACATCTGCCAGCGCGAGGCGCCGTCGAGGGTGGCCGCTTCATAGAGCGACGGCGACACCGTCTGCAGTCCGGCGAGCAGCGTAATCGCCACGAACGGGACGCCGCGCCAGATATTGGCGAAGATCGTACTGGCGCGCGCGTTGTTCGGGTCGCCGAGGAAGTCGATATTGGTCGCGATCAAGCCGAGCTTCTTCAGCGACCAGGAGATGATCGAGAACTGCGTGTCGTAGATCCACCAGAACGCGATCGCGGACAACACGGTCGGCACGATGAAGGGGATCAGCACCGCGGCGCGGATCAGCGCCTTGAACGGCAGATGCTGGTTGAGCAGCAGCGCGAGATAAAGCCCCGCGCCGAATTTAATGATGCTCGCGACGATCGTGTAGAGCAGGGTGTTGAAGATCGAGATCCAGAAGATCGAGTCGCCCTGCAGCCACTCGTAATTCTCCAAGCCGATGAACTCGCCCGGCCGGCCGATCTTCGCGTCGGTGAACGACAGCCAGATGCCGAGGCCGAGCGGATAGGCGAGGAACAGAAACAGGATCAGCAGCGCCGGCAGCATGAACCAGTAGCCGAGCCAATGCCGGTTCGTCTTCAAGCGGCTCCAGGCAGTGGGTTCGGCTGCCAGTGCCGCACGCCGTGTGGGGATCGCGGCATCGACCATGAGGTCACTGCACTCCAGCACAGGGAATTAGCCGGCGGCCGACCTCGGGCCGGCCGCCGGCAACGTGATGCTCAGCGATAGATGCGCTTCGCCTGCCGCTCGGCCACCGCGATGGCGCCCTTGGCGTCCTCGCGGCCGGTCGCGTAGTTCGCGAACATATCCACCACGATGAAGTCGGCGATCGCCGCCGCCGCCTTCTCGCCGAGCGAGCCCTGACCGCCGGGGGTCAGCGTGCGCTTGGCAACGTCGCGATAGACCGTGCGCTTCGGATCGGCGGTCCAAACCGGGTTGTTGTCGTAGGCGAGCAGGAAGTGCGAGAGGTAGCCCTGCGCGGCCTCGACCCACGGATTGAAGTTCTCCGCTTCCAGCATGAACGCGGTCAGCGCCTTGCAGGCCTGCGGCGCCTTGGTGAAGTTGAAGGTCAGGATCGGGAACGCCAGATGCAGCTCGGTCGGCTTGCCGATCGGGCCGACCGGCATATAGGCGTGGTTCATGTCGTCGGCGACGGCCTTGTTCTCCTTCTGCGCCGCCACGTAGATCGAGATGCCGTTCGACGTGAGGTACAGATCGCCGGCGACGAAGATCTTGTTGTTGGAAGAGTTGTTCCACGACGCCGTTCCCGGAATGAACGTCTCGTAGAGCGCCTTGACGAATTCGAGCGCCTTGACGGTCTCGGGCGAGTTGATGACGACCTTGTCGGTCTTGTCGACCAGGTTGCCGCCGTGCGACCAGAGCGCCCAGTGCAACCAGGTGTTGGCGTCGCCCGAAGCGTGGCCGAGCGCAAAGCCGGCCGGCGTGTTATTCTTCTTGAGCGCCCTGCACAATTCGAGGAAGGCGGCGGTGTCCTTGGGGAATTCCTTGAAGCCCGCCTTCTCCATCGACGGATATGCGGTAGTTCATCAGGCCGCCGGTGGTCGCGACCGGGATGCCGATCCACTTGCTGCCGGACTTGCCATAAGCCTCGGCCGACGGGGTCCAGCCGCCGTACTTCTTGCCGAGATAGTCTGCGACGTCGGTCAGATCCAGGCACTTCGCCGGGAACAGGTGCGGCAGCGAATAGAGGCCCCACACCATGTCGAGGCCCTGGCCGGTGTTGGCCACCACGGAGGCCTTCGGCTGGATGTCCTCGAACGACTCGTTCGTCACCACCACGTCGACGCCGGTCGCCTGCTTGAAGGCGTTGATCATCTTCACGAAGGCCGCGTCCTCGGCCTCGACGAAGCGGCGCCAGCGCATCAGATTGATCTTGGCGCCCTTCTCGGGCTTCCAGGGCGCGGCCTGCGCCCAGGCCTTGGCCCATTCGAGCAAAGCAGGCCCGCTCAACGCCATCGCGGCGCCGAGGGCGGTGCTGCCTTGCAGGAACGTACGTCTATTGAACGGATTCATGGTCTCCTCCCTGATGTTTCTGATTTCGAATTGCTTTCTTCGCGGTGGTTCCTTGTCGTTCACGCGGCCAGCCGTTTGCCGGTCGCTTCGTCGAACAGGTGTGCGAGCTTCGGCTCGGGCCTGAGCCGGATCTTTTCGCCGGGCTTGAGCATATGGCGTTCGCGGAATACGGCAACGATCTCCGTGGTGCCGAGCCTGGCCACGACCTGGATTTCGGAGCCGGTCGGCTCGATCACCACCACCTCGGCCGGCGCCCCGTCGTCGGCGAGCCGGAAATGCTCGGGCCGGATGCCGTAGATGGCCGGCCGGCCGTCGAAGCGCGAGGGCGTGCCACTGATCGGCAGTTTCATGCCGTCCGCCGTCTCGAAGGCGGCGGAGCCGTTTGGGCTGATCCGGCCCTTGAAGAAATTCATCGCCGGCGAGCCGATGAAGCCCGCGACGAACAGATTATCCGGCCGGTCATAGAGTTCGAGGGGCGCACCGATCTGCTCCACCAGCCCGTCGTGCATGACCACGATCTTGTCGGCCATGGTCATGGCCTCGATCTGGTCGTGGGTGACGTAGACGGTGGTGGTGCCGAGCCGCTGGTGCAGTTCCTTGATCTCGGTGCGCATGGCGACGCGCAGCTTGGCGTCGAGATTCGACAAGGGCTCGTCGAACAGGAAGACTTGCGGATCGCGCACGATGGCGCGGCCCATGGCCACGCGCTGGCGCTGTCCGCCGGAGAGCTGGCGCGGATAGCGCTCCAGGAGCGGCATGAGGCCGAGGATTTCGGCCGCGCGCTTGACGCGCTGATCGATCTCCGCGCGCGGGGCGTGGCGCAGCTTCATCGAGAACGCCATGTTGGCCGCGACCGTCATGTGCGGGTAGAGCGCGTAGTTCTGGAACACCATGGCGATGTCGCGCGCCTTCGGCGGCAGGTCGTTGACCACGCGCTCGCCGATCTTGATCTCGCCGCCGGTGATGTTCTCGAGCCCGGCGATCATGCGCAGCAACGTCGATTTGCCGCAGCCCGAGGGCCCGACCAGCACCACGAAGGCGCCGTCCTCGATATCGATGTTGACGCCGTGGATGACCTCGGTCGCGCCGAAGGCCTTGCGCACGTCGCGAATTCCAACCGACGCCATTACGCGACTTTCCTCCCGATGGGAGCCGGTTCCGCCGAGGGCGGCCGGGCCCCTTTTTCGTATTGTTGGGTCGATCATGGGGCACTGCCCGCGCCCGAATCAAGCCTGCGAAAGTCGATTAAATCGGCACGAAGCGGGCGTTTGCCGGTGATATAGAAATGAGCGACCGCATTGCGTCGAAGGGGAGCCCATGGCCGCGAGCAAGCCCGAAATCCTGTTGCCCGGATCGATGATGCCATTCGTCGAGGAACAGCTCGATCTGCTGTTCCAGGTGCACCGCCTGGCCAAGGCGGCCGACAAGGACGCGCTGATCGCCGAGATCGCCCCGCGCGTGCGCGGCATCGCCTATAGCAGCCATGTAGCCGCTCAACGGCGCGTTCATGCAGCGGCTGCCGAAGCTCGAGATCGTGTCGAGCTTCGGCGTCGGCTACGACGGCATCGACGCCAAATGGGCCGGCGAGCACAAGATCGTCGTCACCAACACGCCCGACGTGCTGACCGACGAGGTCGCCGACACCGCGGTCGCGCTGCTCCTGATGACCGTGCGCGAGCTGCCGCAATCGGAGCGCTATCTGCGCGCGGGCAAGTGGCTGGAGAAGGCCTATCCGCTCACCGCCACCCTGCGCGACCGCAAGATCGGCATCGTCGGCATGGGCCGGATCGGCAAGGCCATCGCCAGGCGCCTGGAAGCCTTCGGCCTGCCGATCGTCTACCATTCCCGCAATCCGGCGGCCGGCGTTACGTGGCGGCACTATCCCGATCTCATCGCCATGGCGCGCGACGTGGATGTGCTCATCGTCATCACGCCGGGCGGGCCGGCGACGAAGAACCTGATCAACGCCGAGGTGCTGAAGGCGCTCGGTTCGAATGGGATTCTCATCAACGTGGCGCGCGGCTCGGTGGTGGACGAGCCGGCATTGATCGAGGCCCTGCGCAACAGGACGATCTACTCGGCCGGCCTCGACGTGTTCGCCGACGAGCCGCGGGTGCCCAAGGAGCTGATCGAGATGGAGCACATCGTGCTCCTGCCGCATGTGGCCTCGGGCTCGCATTACACGCGGCGCGCTATGGGTCAGCTGGTGGTGGACAATCTGAAGTCGTGGTTCGCGGGCAAAGGGCCCCTCACCCCGGTGGCAGAAACCCCGTGGCCGCCGAAGCGTTGAGCGGCAGCAAAGGCGCGTGCTAACCTTATGCGGCACGAAGCGCGAGGTGTGCATGCGTCTCCTCGTTTCGTCTTTTCTGTCGATCCTGCTCGCGCAAGCGGCCGCGGCGCAATCGCCGGCGCCCGGCGCGGTCGATCCCGCGGAACTGCGGGCGCTCGCCGCCAATTACGAGCTCGCCAATGCCGACGGCGACCGCAAGTGCAAGATCACGCTCGACCAGAAGCCGGCCGGCAGCGCCTTCACGCTGGTCTACGACCGCCCGGCCTGCATCAAGCTGTTCGGCTTTCTCGGCGAGGTGACGGCGTGGACGCCCGGGCCGGCCGGCTCGATCAAGTTCGTGCGCGCGAACGGCCGGCTGGTGGCCGAGTTCACCGAGGGCGTCGGCGGCGTCTATGAAGCGATCCGCGAGGGCGATGCGGTTTATTTCCTCGCCAATCTCCAATTCGTCGACCCCAAGGAGTTCGCGCAACCCGAGGATCTGGTCGGCAACTGGAATATCGCGCGCCCGAACGGGACCGCCGTCTGCCAGCTCGTGTTCACCGATCAGCCGTCGCAGGACGAGGGCTTCAAGCTCAGCGTACAGCCCGGCTGCGACGCCACGTTGCTCCGCTTCGATCCGGCTTCCTGGCGCCTCGAGCGCGGCGACGTCGTGCTGCAATCGAAACAGGGCGAGCGGCTGCGCTTCGGCAAACAAGAAGGCGGCGACTGGGCCAAGGTGCCGGAACTGCCGCGGCCGTTGGTGATGAAGCGGCCTTGAATTTTCTTCCCTCTCCCCGTTTACGGGGAGAGGGTGGCGAGCATCGAGCGAAGTGAGATGCGAGCCGGGAGAGGGGCCAGCGATCAAGCAACGCACGAACGGCCCCTCTCCCACCTCGCTCGCTGCCGCTCGCTTGGCACCCTCTCCCCGCTCGCGCGGGGAGAGGGATTCGAGGAATCAGCCGCAACCCCTTCAGGCTCGCGTGGCCGTCCTTGCCCACGATGATGTGATCGTGGACCTCGATGCCGAGCGGCTTGGCCACGTCCACGATCTGCTTGCGTCATCTGGATGTCGGCGCGCGACGGCGTCGGATCGCCGGACGGATGATTGTGCACGAGGATCACGGCGGTCGCCGACAGCTCGAGCGCGCGCTTGACCACTTCGCGCGGATAGACCGGGGTGTGGTCCACGGTCCCCTTCTGCTGCAGCTCGTCGGCGATCAGCTGATTGCGCTTGTCGAGGAAGAGGACGCGGAACTGCTCCTTCTCGGCGAAGGCCATGGAGGCGCGGCAATAGTCGATGACCGCGCTCCAGGAGGAGAGCACCTTGCGGTCGCGCACGCGCTCGCGCGCGAGGCGCTGGGCCGCAGCCTCGATCACCTTGAAGTCGGTGGCGCTCAGCTCGCTCATGCCCTCGACCTCGGCGAGCCGCGCCGGCGTGGCGGCGACGACTTCGGCGAAGGAGCCGAAGTGCTCGAGCAGCGCCTTGGCGAGCGGCTTCACGTCGCGGCGGGGCTGCGTGCGGAAGAGCAGCAGCTCCAGAAGCTCGTAGTCGGCGAGCGCATCGGCGCCGGCGTCGCGAAAGCGCGTGCGCAGACGCTCGCGGTGACCGAGATAATGCGGCGCGTCCTTGAAGCCGGCGCTCCGCTTGGGGGGCATGGCTCAGGTGGCCGTGCGATAGGGCGGCTTGTGCAGGCCCTTGGGCGAGAGCGTGAAAATCTCGTAGCCGGTCTCGGTCACCGCCACGGTGTGCTCGAACTGGGCCGAGAGCGAGCGGTCGCGCGTCACCGCGGTCCAGCCGTCGGACAGCACCTTCACGTGCGGCCGGCCGAGATTGATCATCGGCTCGACGGTGAAGAACATGCCGGGCCTGAGCACCGGCCCCTCGCCCTTGCGGCCGACGTGCACGACGTTGGGCTCGTCGTGGAACAGGCGGCCGACGCCGTGGCCGCAGAAGTCGCGCACCACGCTCATGTGATTGGGCTCGACCATGGCCTGGATCGCGGCGCCGATGTCGCCGATGGCGCCGCCCGGCCGGATCGTGGCGATGCCGGCCATCATCGCGTCGTAGGTCACCTCGACCAGCCGCTCGGCGCGGCGCGGGACCTCGCCGACGCCGTACATGCGGCTCGAATCGCCGTGCCAGCCGTCGAGCACCAGCGTCACGTCGATATTGACGATGTCGCCGTCGCGCAGCGGCTTGTCGTTGGGGATGCCGTGGCAGACCACGTGATTGATCGAGGTGCAGATCGACTTCTCGTAGCCGCGATACATGAGCGTGGCCGGCAGCGCGCCGTGGTCGCGGGCGAATTCGAACACGAACCGGTCGAGTGACTCGGTGGTGACGCCGGGCTCGACGCGGTCGGCGAGCTGGTCGAGCACCTCGGCCACGAGGCGGCCGGCCTTGCGCATGCCGGCAAAGCCTTCGGGCCCGTGCAGCTTGATCTGCCCGGTCTTGCGCAGCGGTGCGGTGGCGGCTTCGACGTAGGTCATGGGGCCTCGCGGAACCTCAATGTAGGCCATCGTTTCGCAGGTGCAAGAAAGTCATCCCAGCACCGGAACGGGGCCCGCTACCTCGATTCCATCGACGGAAATACGACAGCGCAGCGCCATGGCCTCGACCCCCGCGGCCCGCGCGCGGTCGAAGGCCTCACCATAGGCCGGGTCGATGTCGCGGGCGAGCGTGACGCTTTCAGCCGAGCCGATCTGCACAAGAAACAGGAGCACCGAGCGGGCGCCCGCCCCGGCCTCGCGGGCCAGTTCGTCGAGGTGCTTGGCGCCCCGCTCGGTGACCGAATCCGGGAACTCGGCGCGGCCGGGCGCGCGCATCATGTGGACGTTCTTGACCTCGAGGAAGCAGGCCGGCCGCCCGTCCCGCTCCAGCACGAAATCGACCCGGCTCGCTTCGCCGTAGCGCACCTCGCGGCGCAGGCGCGGATAGCCCTCGAGCCCGATGATCCTGCCGCCTTCGAGCGCCTCGGCCACCAGACGGTTCGGATGCGAGGTATTGACGCCGATCAGCTCCCGGCCGGAGCCGAAATCGACTTCGATCAGCTCCCAGCTATAGGGAAGCTTGCGGGTGGGACTGTCCGACTTCGAAAGCCATACGCGCGAGCCGGGCTCCATGAGCCCGAGCATGGAGCCCGGATTGGCGACGTGCGCGGTGATCTGCGCTGCCGTCGGGCAGCACCACGTCGGCGAGGAAGCGCTTGTAGCGCTTGATCAGCTTGGCGGGGATGAGAGGCGTGGGGAAGCGCATGGAATATCCTTTTTCCCCTCTCCCCTTGCGGGAGAGGGTGGCTCGCCGGAGCGGAGCGAAGGTGAGCCGGGTGAGGGGTTTCTTATCGCGAGGACGGAATTCCGACCCCTCACCCCGCCTCGCGGACTGACGTCCGCTCGGTACCCCTCTCCCACAAGGGGAGAGGTGAAAATCAGGCCGCGATCTTGCCGCCCAGCTCGTCCTCGATGTGGATGCGGATGATTTCCTCGAAGTCCTTCTCGGCGCGGAAGCCGAGTGCGAGCGCGCGCCGCGCGTCGAAGCGGCTGGGCCAGCCCTCGACGATCTTGGCGACCAGCGGGTCGGTCGCGCGGCGGATGCGGGCGACCACCTTGTCGCCGGCGACGCGGCGCAGCGCCTCGATCTGCTCGGCCACGGTGCAGCAGACGCCGGGCATGGTGATGCCGACGCGCGGGCCGATCTTCTCGCGCGACAGCTCCGCGCCGTGCAGCAGAAAGCCGATCGCGGCCCGCGGGCTGGCGTGGGTGTGCAGCACCGTGTCGGGAACGGGCAGCACCGCCTCGTGTCCCGCGAGCGGCTCGCGGATGATGTTGGAGAAGAAGCCCGAGGCCGCCTTGTTGGGCTTTCCAGGGCGAACCACGATGCTCGGAAGGCGAATACCGACGCCTTCGAGAAATCCGCGGCGGGTATAGTCGGCAAGCAGCAGTTCGCCGATCGCCTTCTGGGTGCCGTAGGACGTGAGCGGCGTGAGGTGGAACTCGTCGGGGATGGCGTGCGGAAACGGCGCGCCGAAGACGGCGATCGAGCTTGTGAACACCAATTTCGGTTTGTGGCCGCGGGCGCGGATCGCCTCGAGCAGAAACCGCATGCCGTCGAGATTGATGCGGTAGCCCTTTTCGAAATCGGTCTCGGCTTCGCCCGAGACGATGGCCGCCAGATGAAAAATCATCTCGGGCGCGTCGGCGACGAGCGCGGCCGCCTCGCCCGGCACCGTGATGTCGCCGGCGCGCGTCGCGACCTTGAAGCTCGCGCCCTTGGGCGCCTCGGGTTCGACCACGTCCTGCAGCGTCATGCGCTCGATGGGCTTGCCGCCGATATGCGGGTCGCGCGCCAGCCGCTGCACGAGCTTGCGCCCGATCATGCCGGCGGCGCCGATGACGAGTACGTGCATGGCCTCTCCCCTCTTCACCTCTCCCCGCTTGCGGGGAGAGGTCGGCTTTCGAGCGAAGCGAGAAAGCCGGGTGAGGGGCTGCTCTCGGATCGCGCCAGCTTCGAAGCCCCCTCACCCGGTCCTCGCCTTCGGCTCGGACCACCCTCTCCCCGCACGCGGGGAGAGGGAAAGATAATCACAGCGAAAATCCTCCATCCACGAGATGGACCGCGCCGGTGGTGTAGGCGGCCTCGTCGGAGGCGAGATAGACGGCCATGGCGGCGATCTCCTGCGCGGTGCCGAGCCGGCCGATCGGTTGGCGATCGACGAAGGCCTGGCGCACGGCGGCCTCGGTCTGGCCGGTGTTCTTGGCGAGCGTCTTGATGCGCTCGTCGAGCGACGGCGACTGGATGGTGCCCGGCGCGATGGCGTTGGCGCGGATGCCCTTCTTGATGAAGTCGGCGGCCACCGCCTTGGTCAGCCCGATCACCGCGGCCTTGCTCGTCCCATAGACATAGCGGTTCGGCAGGCCGTTCACCGAGGAGGCGATCGAGGAGATGTTGATGATCGAGCCGCCGCCCTTGGCGAGCATGCCGGGGAGAAATGCGCGGATGGTGCGGTGCATGGATTTCACGTTGAGATCCATGGAGAAGTCCCAGTCGGCCTCGGAGCAGTCGAGCACCGAGCCGTGGTGCACGTAGCCGGCGCAATTGGCGAGCACGTCGATCGGGCCCGACGCTTTTGGCGAGCGCATCGACCTCGGCGGTCTTCATCGCGTCGAGCTTTCGGCAATCGGCGCCGGCGAGCCCTTCGAGCTTCTTCGGGTCGAGATCGGTGGCGACGACCTTGGCGCCTTCGGCCAGGAACGCCTCGGCGATGGCGCGGCCGATGCCCTGGCCGGCGGCGGTGACGACGCAGACTTTACCCTTCAAGTCGATTGGCCACGCGATTTCTCCATTCACAAGCGTTTTGCGGATTTCTTCCAAGCGGCGGTGCTGGCGGCCGTTGCCGTCGAAATTCTCAGGGCTTAGCCAGCGCTCGAACGCGGCGCGGCAGCGCGGCCATTCGCCGTCGAGCATGGAATACCACGCGGTGTCGCGGTTGCGGCCCTTGGCGATCATGTGCTGGCGCAAGATGCCCTCGAACATGAAGCCGAGGCGCTCGGCGGCGCGGCGCGAGGCGCGCGTTGAGCGAATTGCACTTCCATTCGTAGCGCCGGTAGCCGAGCGTCTCGAACACGTAGCGGGCAAGCAAATACTGCGCCTCGGTGGCGAGCGGCGTCTGCTGCAAGGCCGGCGAATAGACGATGTGGCCGACCTCGCACACCCGCATGGCCGGGCGGATTTCCATGAGCGTCGCGATGCCGACGGCGCGATCCGAGGCATCGACGATCGCGTAAGAGTAAGGGTCCTCGAGCGTCGCGCGGCTCGCCGAGCCAATCGGAAAAGGCCGCTTCGTCCGCGAACGGGCCATAGGAGGACATATAGGTCCAGATGTGATCGTGGCCCTTGACCGCGTTCCACAGGCTCGCGCCGTGGCGCGCCGCGTCGAGCTTTTCCACGCGCCCGAAACGGCCCTCGAGCACGACCGGCCCGGGCCGCGTCGCCGGCGTCGCGTCGACCGGCGGACCGACCGGACGCTCGACGGCTGGCATAGGCTTCGCCGCCACGTCATCCCTGTCTCCGCTTGTAATCCTCGCGGAAGAACTTGTTCAGCTCTGCATGCGGCGCCGCGTCGGCGAAGGCGTCGAAGCGGCCTTGCTCGGCGATGCCGCGCGCGACGCGGATGAAGCCGCCCCAGGCGGCGCGCGCCATGCGCGCTGCCGACGCTGATGCGGCGCACGCCGAGCGCCGCAAGATCGTCGACGGTGAGTTCGCTCGCGTGCGCCGACAAGCACGTTCACCGGCTTTGGCGCCACCGCCAGCACCACGGCCGCGATTTCTTCGCGGCTGCGGATGCCCGGCGCATAGAGACAGTCGGCGCCGGCCGCCGCATAGGCGACGAGCCGCTCGATCGCTTCCTGCAAGTTCGGCCGGCCGACGAGAAAGCACTCGGCGCGGCCGGTGAGCAGCACGTCGGCGCCCGACTTGGTCGATCGCGGCGCGGGCGGCGCGGATGCGGGCGACCGCCAGATCGAGATCGATAGAGCGGGTTGGCGCGGTCGCCGGAATTGTCCTCGATGGACAGCCCGGCGACGCCGGTCTCGACGCACAGACGCACGTTTTCGGCGACTTTCGCCGGTTCGTGGGCGTAGCCGGATTCGTAGTCCGCGTTCACCGGCAGGTCGCTCGCGTCCACGATCATCTTGATGTGCGCGAGCATGTCGTCGCGCGTCACCGTCTCGTTGTCCGGCCGGCCGAGCGAGAACGCGGCGCCCGCGCTCGTGGTGGCGAGCGCCTTGAAGTGGAGATGCTGCAGATAGCGCGCGGTGCCGATGTCCCACGGATTGGGGATCACGAAACAGCCCCGCTCGTGCAGGCGGCGGAAGGCGCTGCGTTTTTCGGCGATGGTGGGCATGGCTACAAAATCCTGGCGCGTCATTCCGGTCGCGCGCCTAGCGCGCGGGCCGGAATCCATATTCACGGGCCGTGGTTATGGATTTCGGGCTCGCCGCTGCGCGGCGCCCCGGAATGACGAACCCATGCATCAGTGACTATCCCGCGGCGTGCCCTTGGTGTGGGCGACATCCTGATATTTGACCGCGGGCTTGAGCACCATGCCGCCTTCCAGCTGATCGACCATGCCGCGCTGGATTTCCTGCCAGGGCGTCTGGCTCTTGGGGAACTTGTAGCCGCCCTGGCGCTCGAGCGCCTTCCTGCGGCGCGCGAGCTCCGCGTTCGAGATCTTGATGTTCGCGGTGCCCTTGTTGAGGTCGATCCTGACGATGTCGCCGGTCTTCACCAGCGCGAGCCCGCCGCCCGCCGCCGCCTCCGGCGAGGCGTTCAGGATCGAGGGCGAGCCCGAAGTGCCCGACTGGCGGCCGTCGCCGATGCAGGGCAAGGACAGAACGCCCTTCTTGATCAGCGCCGCCGGCGGCTGCATGTTCACGACCTCGGCCGAGCCCGGATAACCGATCGGGCCGACGCCGCGAATGAACAGCATCGTGCGCTCGTCGATCTTGAGCTTCGGATCGTCGATGCGGTTGTGATAGTCCTCGCGGCCGTCGAACACGACCGCGCGGCCCTCGAACACGCCGGGGTTGCTCTGGGTCGGTCAGGTAGCGCTTGCGGAATTCCTCGGAGATCACGCTGGTCTTCATGATCGCCGAGTGGAAGAGATTGTCCGCGCAGCACCTTGAAGCCGGCCTTCGTCTTCATCGGATGCTTGTAGGGCAGGATCACGTTCTGGTCGGCGATCTTCGCGTGCTTGACGTTCTCGCCCATGGTCTTGCCGTTGACGGTGAGCGCGTCGGCATGGATGCGCTTGTGGCGCAACAGCTCGTTCATCACCGCCGGCAGTCCGCCGGCGCGGAAATACTCCTCGCCGAGATACTCGCCGGCCGGCTGCATGTTGACCATGAGCGGCACGTCGAAGCCGTATTTCTCCCAGTCCTCGATGTCGAGCTTGACGCCGACGTGGCGCGCGATGGCGTTGACGTGGATCGGGGCGTTGGTCGAGCCGCCGATCGCGGAATTGGCCACGATCGCGTTCTCGAACGCCTTGCGGGTGAGGATGTCGGAGGGCTTCATGTCCTCCCACACCATCTCGACGATGCGCAGCCCGGTCTCGTAGGCGATCTGCCCGCGCTCCTTGTAGGGCGCCGGAATCGCCGCGCAGCCGGGCAGCGACATGCCGAGCGCCTCGGCCATCGCGTTCATGGTCGAGGCGGTGCCCATGGTGTTGCAGTGACCGATCGACGGCGCCGAGGCCGCGACGATGTCGACGTATTCCTTGTAGTCGATCTCGCCGGCGGCAAGGCGCTCGCGCGCCTTCCACTTCACGGTGCCGGAGCCGGCGCGCTCGCCCTTGTACCAGCCGTTCAGCATCGGCCCGCCCGAGAGCACGATGGCGGGCAAATTCACCGTCGCCGCCGCCATGAGGCAGGCGGGCGTCGTCTTGTCGCAGCCGGTCAGCAGCACGACGCCGTCGAGCGGATAGCCGTAGAGCACCTCGACGAGGCCGAGATAGGCGAGATTGCGGTCGAGCGCGGCGGTCGGCCGCTTGCCGGTTTCCTGAATCGGATGCATCGGGAACTCGAAGGCGATGGCGCCGGCCTCGCGGATGCCCTCGCGCACGCGGTGGGCAAGGTCGAGGTGATGGCGGTTGCAAGGCGAGAGGTCCGAGCCGGTCTGGGCGATGCCGATGATGGGCCTGCCGGACTGCAGCTCGCCGCGGGTAAGGCCGTAGTTCAGATAGCGCTCGATATAGAGCGCGCTCATGCCCGGATCGTCGGGATTGTCGAACCAAAGCTTGGAGCGCAGTTTCGCGCCCTTGCCGTTCGTCTTTTGCTTGCCTGCTGGAACCTTGGCCATCGCCGCCTCCCGAGCCGCCGGGTCACTTGCCCACGGCCATTTTGAACCGTTCGAACGGTTTGATTTGAACGGATTTATGCGCCTAAAGTCGGCGCGAAATCAATTGCGGACCTTCCCTCTCCCCGCTTGCGGGGAGAGGGTGGCGAGCCCGCCGTAGCGCGAAGCGCGGTGAGCCGGATGAGGGGCGAACGAGTTGCACGCTCGCGGAATGCCCCTCACCCGGCTTCCTCGCATACGCTCGGAAGCCGACCTCTCCCCGTAAACGGGGAGAGGTGAAAAAAGAAAAGGGAGAGGAACGTCATGTTGCGTACCGTTGCCGCCTTCGATCGCATCGGCGAGGAGAACGCGTTCGCGGTGCTGGCGCGCGCGACCGAGCTGGCGGCCCAGGGCCGCGACGTGATCAATCTCGGCATCGGCCAGCCGGACTTCAAGACGCCGGCGCACATCGTCGAGGCCGCGATCAAGGCGCTGCGCGACGGCCACCACGGCTATACGCCCTCGGTCGGCATCAAGCCGCTGCGCGAAGCGGTGGCGGCCGACCTGTTTAAGCGGCTCGGCGCCAAGGTTTCCCCCGACGAAGTGATGATCATGCCGGGCGGCAAGCCGACCATGTTCATGTCGATCCTGATGTTCGGCGAGCCGGGCGCGGACATCCTTTATCCCGACCCCGGCTTTCCGATCTACCGCTCGATGATCGAGTTCACCGGCGCGAACCCTGTTCCGGTGCCGATCCGCGAGGAGAATGGCTTTGCCTTTTCGGCTGAAGAGACGCTGAAGCTGATCACGCCGAAGACGCGGCTCCTGATCCTGAACTCGCCGGCCAACCCCACCGGCGGCGTCACGCCGAAGAGCGAGGTGGATAAGCTCGTTGCCGGGCTCGCGCGCCATCCCGATGTCGCGATCTTGTCCGACGAGATCTACGACCAGATGGTCTATGACGGCGAGCAGCACGTGTGCCTGCTCAATTATCCGTCGATCCGCGACCGCGTGATTCTGCTGAACGGCTGGTCGAAGACCTACGCCATGACCGGCTGGCGGCTCGGTTACGCGGTGTGGCCGGGCAAGCTCTACGACTATGCGCGCAAGCTTGCGGTGAACCTGCATTCCTGCGTCAACGCTTCGGCGCAATATGCCGGCATCGCGGCGCTGACCGGCCCGCAGGACGCGGCGCGCGCGATGGTCGCCGAGTTCGACCGGCGGCGGAAGATCGTGGTCGAGGGCCTGAACAAGCTGCCGGGCGTCGCCTGCGCCACGCCCAAGGGCGCGTTCTACGCCTTCCCCAATATCAAACGCACGGGCTGGAAGGCGAAGAAGCTCGCCTCGACGCTCTTGGAAGAAACCGGTGTCGCGATCGTCGGCGGGCCGGATTTCGGCATTCTCGGCGAAGGCTATATCCGCGTGTCCTACGCCAACTCGGCCGAGAACATCTTGAAGGCGCTCGGGCGCATGGGCGAGTTTCTGGCGAGCCGCAAGGCGGCGTGAGCGGAAAAAATGCGCGCAATCGCGGGACGCGTTCTTGCCACCGGGCTCGCTATTGCGATCCTGAGCGGCACGGCAGCGCAAGCGCAGCGATTTTTCACCTACCGCTGCGAGGACGGCACCGAATTGACCGTGGCTTATTTGCGCTTCATCCGATTGTCGGCGGCGCGGCTGACGATCGACGG
Organism: uncultured Alphaproteobacteria bacterium; assembly: GCA_963772885.1. GTDB lineage: Bacteria > Pseudomonadota > Alphaproteobacteria > Rhizobiales > Xanthobacteraceae > JAHFPN01. Next base: position 204,671 of record CAVYZC010000007.1, read on the forward strand.
CAAGACGATCGTGCTGCCGCAGCGGCGCTCGGCCGACGGCGGCCGCTATGCCAGAGGAGGAATCCAGTTCTGGATCAAGGGCCGCTCGGCCATCCTCACGCGCCAGGGCAAGATCACCACTTGCGAAACGAATTGAGCCGTTACGGCATGCGGACGATCGCGTACTGGGCATAGTCGCGATACGGATATTCCACCGCGAACGTCGCGCGCGAGCGGTCGGCGAGGATGGCCAGGTTCGGCTCGAGGTCATCGCACGGACTGACGTGGAACAGCGCGAGCCAATTGCGCAGCCCGGCGCGGAACCAGCGCGGCAGTCCGCGCTGGCGGCCGAAGTCGACGAGGTGCAATTCGCCGCTGGGCGCGACCCACGAGCGCGCGTTATCGAGCGCCACGCGCCAGCCGGGAATCATCGAGAGCGCGTACGAGATGAACACACGCTCGAAAGCAGGCGCGTCGAACAGCTTGGCGGGATCGAATGCCCGCGCGTCCGCCTGGGCGACGTGGATGCGCGAAGCCATGCCGGCGCGCGCGATCGCCTCGCGGGCCGAGCGCAGCATCTCGGCGGAGACGTCGATGCCATAGACGCGTGTCTGGGGAAAAAGGCGAGCCGCCAGAATCAGGTTTCGCCCGGTGCCGCAGCCGATTTCCAGCACGCGGTCGCCAGGGCCGGGATTGAGCCCGCGGATCATGCGATCGCGGCCAAGCAGAAAATATTTACGGGTGAAATTATAGACGTGCCGCTGGCGGCGGTAGATGCGGTCCATGACCTCGGCATGGGTGGTCGTCATCGCCGTCATCCTTCGAGTGCGTAGAGATGGAAACCGCCATAGATGGCCGAGCGGTCGCGCGCGGCGAGATCGCGCGACATTTCCGCCTCGTAGCGCCAGCGGCCGAGCACCGGCGCTTCGACCCGGCCGGGCAACAGGCTCGGCTCGGCCGCAGTGCGGAAGATGACGCGGGCGCCGGGCCGCGCGGTGCGGGTGATTTCGCGCCAAAGCGCGTTCAATTGCGCGTCGGTCATCCAGTCCTGGGCGTCCAGCAGGACGTAGCGGTCAAGCGAACGATCCGGGCGTTGTGCGAGATACTCGGTGAAGGAATTGTTCAACACCTCGACCCTCCCGGCCCACTCTCGGATCGCGTCGAAATTCTCGCGCCGCAGATAGGGCGGCAGCGGCCCAGCGCCGCGGCCGGAATAGGAGCGCCCGAATGCCTGCCAGGCGAAATAATTATCGTCGAGGCTGAAAGAGCAGGTGAGCCGCTCCATGCGTCCGCGCAGGACGGCGGCCATGTCACCGCCGCGCGCCGTCGCCAGCGCCGCATATTGCGCCGGCGGAATCCCGAGGCCGAACAGCGACAATTGCCGCCCGATCGCCCAGCGCACCAAGCGCTTGTCGAACAAGGGCGCGAGCGCGGTTTCGAAGAACCGGCGTTGCTCGGCGAGCGAACGCGTATGCAGCATCTTGCGCGGATCGACACCATAGGCGCGCGCGACCAAGTGGCCGAGGCCGATGAACCGGCCGAGCAGCCCTTGCCGATAGACATTGCGCTCGAACATCGAAATCCGCCGCCGCCCGATCCCAAAAGCACGCCGGCCCTCCCAATAGGCGCGCGTCTCCGCGTCGAGATGGGGCGCAACGAAGCGCCAATAGGCGTGAACATTCGCGCGCGCATCGGCATGCCCAAAAAAGCGGTAGAATTCTTCCCACGATGGCAGATGGCGCACGGCCGCGAGCTTCAGCCGGTTGAGCGCCACATGTGCCTTGTTGAGGTCGACGGCCGTAATGCGGGCGGGGTCGGCGGTGAGATAAGAGAGAACGTTGCAGCCGCCGGAGGCGATCGTCACCACATGACAGTCGCGCGTAAGCGCAAGCGCCTCCATATCGACTTCCGGGTCCTCCCAGATCTGGGGATAGACGAGGCCCTTGAACATCCAGGCGAACAAATGTTCGAGCAACCCCTCGCGCGAGAGCGCGCGATTGCGCAAAATGGCCGAAGTCAGCCGGTCGCCCGTTTTGTTGCCGATGAACATCCACGCTCCCTGCCGCGAATCACGCCGCGGCCCGTTCGGGGCGATAGAATCGGAGTTTGATGACAGATGAACGACCGCGCACTCTCCGAAGAACAGCGCCTGATGCGAGCGAGCTGCCGCGCGTTCGTCGACGACGTGGTCATCCCCTTCATCCGCAAGAACTGGCAGCGCGAATGGATGATGGACCCCGACGGCCGCCTGCCGCGGGAAATTCTGGTGGGCGCCGACAAGATCGGCATCCGCACGCTCGGCGTGCCCGAGGAATTCGGCGGCACCGAGCTCGATCCCAAGACCGAGGTGCAGACGTTCGCGCTGATCGCCGAAGAGATCGCGCGCGGCGACGCGGGGCTTTCCGACAAGCTGGTGCAGAACTGGAAGATCGCCATTCTCCTGCGCAATCTCGCGCCGCGGCAGCTGCAGGAGCGCTGGTTCAAGCGGCTGGTCGAGGACCCGCAGTTCCTGCTCGCGCATTGCCTGACCGAGCCGCGCGGCGCTTCGGACCGCTGGCTGCCCTACAACGTGCCGGAAGCGGCGATGCAGACGCGCGCCGTGAAGCAGGGCAACGAATGGATCATCAACGGCCGCAAGCACTTCATCTCGAACGGCTATGACGCCGGGCTCTATATCGTCTACGCCAACACCAACACGAAAGCGGGCGTGCTGCAGGGCACGTCTTCGTTCCTGGTGCCGCGCGAGACCAAGGGAGTGAGCGTCGCCCGCTGCAACGAGACCATGGGCGGCCGCTTCATGAACAACGGCGAGATCGTGTTCGAGGATTGCCGCGTGCCGGCGGACCACCTGCTCGCCGAGAACGACGCCATCGCCAAGGCCGGCATCTATTTCCGGCCGGGCAAGATCATCCAGGCGGCGAAGAACCTCGGCGTCGGCGTCGCCGCCTTCGAGCGCACCGCCGACTATGTGCAGAACTACGTGCAGGGCGGCCGCATCCTGATCAAGCATCAGGCCGTGGCGCTGCGGCTCGCCGACATGGCGACCAAGATCGAAGCCGTGCGCGCGCTGCTCGGCCGCGCCGCCGACGCGGTTTCCGAGAGCGCGCCGGAGGCCGACGCGCTCTGCAACATGGTCAAGGTGTTCGCGTCGGAGGAAATCTTCAAGGTCTGCCAGAACGCCATGGAACTGCACGGCGGCCACGGCGTGATGCTGGAGATGGGAATCGAGAAGCTGTTCCGCGACGCCGCGATCTTTCTGCATTCCGACGCGACCGCGGATATTTCGCGCTTCAAGATCATCAAGGCGATGTTCCCGGCCACCGCCGGCGCTTATGCCGGGCCGGAGAAGTAGGTTCGGAATGCGGCCAGCTTTTCTCGCGATGCTTCTGCTCGCCTTCCCGATCGGCGCGACTTGGGCGCAGGAGGCGCGCCCTTCGCAACTGGCCTGCGAGCGCGCCAAGCTGCCGGGCCGGGCCTATATCGAGTGCCTGGAGACGGCGGCGCGTACAGCAGACAAGGCGCTCAACGAGGCACAGGCGCGCGCACGCGCCTTTATCGACGCGCGGACCGACCTCGCCGCCGTGCAGCGGAACCGCTGGAAGAACGCTCTGGAAGAAGCGCAGAACGCCTTCATCGCCTTCCGCAACGTGGAGTGCCAGAACGTGGCGCCCTATGAGGGCGCGCGCGGCATCGGCGCGTTCGAGGAGCGCCTCGCCTGCCTCGTGGACAAGGCCACCGCGCGGGCGCGCGAGCTCGATACGCGATACAGGAAACCCTGATGGCACGCGCGGTCTCGATCGGCGAAGTGATGGTCGAGCTGGCGCGCGGACCGGACGGTCGCTTCGCGCTCGGCTATGGCGGCGACACCTTCAATACCGCCGTCTATCTCGCGCGGCTCGGCGTCGACACTGCATACGCAACCGCGCTCGGCGAGGACCCCTATTCCGACGGCGATGCTCGCGCGCGCCGCCGACGAGGGCGTTTCGACCGAGCTTGTGCTGCGCGAGCCCGGCCGCGCGCCGGGGCTTTATCTGATCGAGACCGACAAGAAGGGCGAGCGCACGTTTCACTACTGGCGCGACACGTCGCCGGCGCGCGAGCTGTTCGAGCTTCCCGGCTGGGAGCGCGTGGCGGAGGCGATCGTCACCGCCGATCTCGTCTATTTCTCCGGCATCACGCTCTCGCTCTATTCGAACGCCGGCATCGGCCGCCTGCTCGCCACGCTCGAATACGCGCGCCAGCGCGGGGCCAAGATCGCGTTCGATAGCAATTATCGCCCGCGCGGCTGGAAGAGCGACGAGGCGCGGGCGCGCGCCGTGTTCGCCGAGGCGCTGACGCGCGTCGATATCGCGCTGCCGACCTTCGAGGACGAGGCGCGGCTGTGGGGCGATGCCGATCCGCAGGCGACGGTCGAGCGGTTGCGCGAGTTCGGGGTTTCCGAAATCGCGGTGAAGAACGGGCCGAAGGCCGCGCTGGTCGACGCGCAGGGGGTCCGCGCGGAGGTTCCGGTGCCGAAGACGGTCAAGCCCGTGGATACGACGGCCGCCGGCGACGCCTTCAACGCCGCCTATCTCGCGGCGCGGCTCAAGGGCGCGGAGCCGCACGACGCGGCGCGCGCGGCGCACGTACTCGCGGCCGAGGTGATCCGTCACCGCGGCGCGCTCATTCCGCGCGCGAAGCCGAGGAAAGACGAAGAAGCGCCGCTGAACGGACGTCCGGTCACGGTGTCGGGAATTGCGATCCGGCCGTCGCCGCGTCGCGCGCGAGCTTCTCGACACGGGCAAAATCGCCGGACGCGATCGCATCCTTCGGCACCATCCAGGAGCCGCCGACCGCCACCACGTTCTTCTGCGCGAGATAGGCGCCGACATTGGAAAGATTGATCCCGCCGGTGGGGCAGAAGCGCAGATCCGGCAAGGGCGCCGCGACCGCCTCGAGCCAGCGCACGCCGCCGGAGAGCCTCGGCCGGAAAGAATTTCAGCACGCGGAAGCCGCGCGCGGAAAGCGCCATCGCCTCGGTGACCGTGGCGCAACCGGGCACCACAGGCACGCTCGCGCGCACAAACGCATCGGCGAGCGCGGACGGCGTGCCGGGGCTCACCAGATAGCGGGCGCCGGCATTGATCGCGGGCTCGATGTCGGCGGGCGCGGTCACGGTGCCGATGCCGACGACGGCCTCGGGCACCTCGCGCGCGATGGCGCGCACCGCGTCGAGCGCGGCGGCGGTGCGCAACGTGACCTCGATCACCTTGAGCCCGCCGGCAACGAGCGCCCGGGCGAGCGGCACTGCGACGGCGACGCGCTCGATGGTCAGCACCGGGATAACCCGGACGCCTTCGAACAAAGGAGTGGGATCGAGGGTGGACATGGTGTGATATGAGCCTCCGAGAGCCCGCCGCCGCAAGCCACATCCATGTCAACGACGCCGAACCCCTCACCCGCCGCGCCGCGCGCGCACGGCATCCGCTTCGCCGAGGCGCTGAAGGTTTGGCTGCGCGTGGCCGCCTTGAGCTTCGGCGGGCCGGCCGGCCAGATCGCGGTCATGCACAAGATCCTGGTCGAGGAGAAGAAATGGATCGGCGAGGAGCGCTTCCTGCACGCGCTCAATTACTGCACGCTGCTTGCCCGGCCCCGAGGCGCAGCAGCTCGCCACCTATATCGGCTGGCTGCTGCACCGGACCGTGGGCGGCCTCGTCGCCGGCACGCTGTTCGTGCTGCCGGGCTTCATCGCGATCATGGCGCTGAGCATCCTTTATGCCGGCTACAAGGACCTCAAGCTGGTCGAGGCGATCTTCTTCGGCATCAAGGCGGCGGTGTTCGCGGTGGTCATCGAGGCGGTGATCCGCATCGGCCGCCGCGCGCTGAAGAATCCGCTTCATGGTCGCGCTCGCGGCCGGCTCCTTCATCGCCATCTTCTTCCTCGACGTGGCGTTCCCGATCATCATCGTCGGCGCCGGAATCATCGGCTATCTCGGCGGGCGGCTGCGGCCCGACTTGTTCATGGGTGGAAGCGCCCATGCGCCGACGCCTGCACAACCGGTCGTGGACACCCTGCTCGCCGACGACATCCCCGAGCACGCGCGGCCGTCGATCATGCGCGCGGTGAAAGTCGCTAGCATCTGGCTCGCGCTCTGGCTGGTGCCGGTGATCGCGATCGCCGCGGCGCTCGGCCCGGGAAGCATCTTCACCGAGATCGGCTTGTTCTTCTCCAAGATGGCGGTCGTCACCTTCGGCGGCGCCTATGCGGTGCTCGCCTATGTCGCGCAGGAAGCGGTGCAGCACTATCGCTGGCTGTCGGCGAGCGAGATGCTCGACGGCCTCGGCATGGCGGAGACGACGCCGGGGCCGCTGATCATGGTGCTGCAGTTCGTGGGCTTCCTCGCCGCCTTCCGCGACCCCGGCGCGTTCAATCCCTACATGGCCGGCGTGCTCGCGTCGGTGCTGACCGTGTGGGTGACGTTCGTGCCCTCGTTCCTGTGGATTTTCACCGGCGCGCCCTATGTGGAGCAGCTGCGCGGCAACCGGCTGCTTTCGGCGGCGCTCTCGGCCATCACCGCGGCGGTGGTCGGCGTGATCCTCAATCTCGCGGTCTGGTTCGCCATCCACCTCTTCTTCGGGACGGTCGGCGAGGTGCGCGCCTATGGCGTCCGGCTCTATGTGCCGGAGCTCGCCAGCATCAATATCGCGAGCGTCGTGCTCGCCGTCGCAGCGCTCGTGGCGCTGCTCCGCTTCAAGATCGGCATGCTCCCGGTGCTCGCGGCGAGCGCCGCGCTGGGCGCGCTTTATTTCTACATCCGATGAACCGCAGCCCGATCAGAGCCGATAAATCCGCACCGCGTTGTCGTGGAAGAGTTTCTTCTGCTCGGCAAGCGGCCGGTCGGCGACCGCGGCGCGGAAGCCGTCATAGATCGTCTTGAACGAGCCGACGATCGAGTTGACCGGGAAATTGCTGGCGAACATCGCGCGCTCGGCGCCGAAGATCGAGATCGCGTCGCGGATCACCGGGCCGTTGGATTCCAACGTCCAGGGCCGGTTGGGCTCGCCCAGACCCGAGACCTTGATCGCGACATTGGGATGGGCCGCGACTTGCTCGAGCGCACGGCGCCAGCCGGCAAGGCCCTCGGCACTGCGGTCGATGGGAAGGCCGGTGTGCACGATGATGATCTGCGTCTGCGGAAAATCCGCCGCCAGCTCGCTCGCCGCGTCCATGTGCCACCACGGCACCTGCAGGTCGAAGGAGAAGCCGTGGCGCGCGAGCAGCGCATAGCCGCGGCGCCACTTGGGATCGTCCATGGAGCCGGGCTCGCCGCGCCGGGCCTCGCGCGCGCTCGGCGCCGGCGTCGGGAAATTGCGGATACCGCGCACCAGCGCACTTTTCGCGTGGCCGGCGAGCACTTCCTCGATGTCATCGCGAGCAGGCCAGGCGGCAGCGACGCAGGCGTTCGGCACGCCGTGCTGCTTGGCGATGCCTTCCAGCCAGCGCGTCTCGGCCACGGGATCGCGACGATCCCACCAGGCCTCCTCGTGCACCGTCTTGACCACGCGATAGGGCGCGACGTCGCGCCGGTAATCGGCGGGAAAATAATTGCGCTTGATCGAAGAATAGTCGCCGTAGCGAAAATGCACCGGCACCGGATCGCAGAGCCAGGGATGATTCTTCCCGCTCAGGTCCCAGAAATGATGATGGCAATCGACGATATCGAGGGCTTCGATCGGCGCGAGGGGCATGGTTCACTTCTTCCAGTAAGGCGTCACAATCTCTCTCAACCCACTGCGCCGATATCGGCGACGACAATCGCGCCGTTCCGCGCCATGCGGTCGATCTCGGCGTCCGCGAAGCCGTGCTCGCGCAAGCACCTCGCGCGTGTGCTCGCCATAGATCGGCGCGCCGCGGCGCACGCCGCCAGGGGTCGCCGAGAATTTCACCGGCAAGCCGATCGTCTTCACCGCGCCGAGCTTGCTGTGGCGCGTCTCGACCACCATCTCGCGCGCCAGCGTCTGCTCGTTCGACTGCATCTGCAACACGTCGAGCACGGGTCCGGCCGGAAGTCTTCGCCCGCTCGAAGAGCTCGAGCCACTCGGCGCTCGCGCGCTTCCTGAAGTCCGGAGCGAGCGCCTCGGCGAGCACGGCCTGATGCTGGATGCGGTCGGCGTTGGTCTTGAAGCGCGGGTCGGCGGCAAGATCCTGCCGCCCGAGCAACTCGACAAGGCGCAGCCAGTTGGTCTGGTTGGCGGCGCCGACCGTGATCCAGCCGTCCTTGGTCTCGAACGCCTGATAGGGCGCGTTCAGCGGATGCGCCGAGCCCATGGGCCCGGGCGCCTTGCCGGTGGCGAGCGCGATCGCCGATTGCCAATAGGTGAGCGTGATGCCGGCTTCGAACAGCGAGGTGTCGACCATCTGCCCCATGCCGGTATTAGCGCGCGCGTGCAGCGCCGCGACCACGCCCATGGCCGCGAGGATGCCGGCGGTGATGTCGGAAGCGGGCGCGCCGACTTTGACCGGCGGCCGGCCCGGCCCCTCGCCGGTGATGCTCATGAGCCCGCTCATGCCCTGCGCCACCAGATCGAAGCCGGCGCGGTCGGCATAGGGCCCGGTGCGGCCGAAGCCGGAGACCGAGCAATAGACCAGCCTGGGATAGTCGCGCTTGAGCGTCTCGTAGCCGAAGCCCATGCGCTCCATGACGCCGCGGCGATAGCTCTCGGTGAGCACGTCGGCGTTCTCCAGCAGGCGATGCAGCACGCGCTTGCCGTCCGCGCTCTTGAGATCGACGGCGATGCCGCGCTTGTTCCGGTTCATCATCAGGAACGCGGCCGATTCGTCGCCGACCGCGGGCGGCAGGAAGCTCCGCGTATCGTCGCCGCCGGGGATTTTCTCGACCTTGATCACGTCGGCGCCGAGATCGGCGAGCATGAGGCCGCAGGTCGGCCCGGCCATCACATGGGCGAGCTCGATGACCTTGATACCCTTGAGCGGACCCGTGCGCGCGGCCATGCCTCTGCCTTACGCCGGCAGCATCGCGATCGCCTCGACCTCGATCAGCGCGCCGGCGCGCGCGAGCGCGGGCACGCCGACCGCGGTGCTGGCCGGGGGTGCCGCCATGTTCATGTGGCGATCGCGCACCTCGCGGAAAATCGGGATGTGCTTGTCGATGTCGACGATATAATTGTTGATCTTGATCACGTGCTCGACCTTGGCGCCCACGGAAGCGAGCGCCGCTTTAAGGTTTTCGAACGCCTTTTCCGTTTGAGCGCGGAAATCGCCGGGCGCGCCGACCAACTTGCCTTTGTCATCGAAGCCGAGCTGGCCCGCGAGATAGACGATGCGGCCGGGGCCGACGACCTCGACCACGTGCGTATAGCCGGGCGGCTTGTAGAGGGCGGGCGGATTGATGAAGCGCGCCTTGGTCGGCATGGCGGGAACTCCTGAGGAGGTTTTCAGACATTATAGATGAAAAGGCGATGGTCGAGCTTGTCCCGGGCGGGATCAGTCGGGGCGATTCCAGGTCAGCAGCCGAGAAGCAGCGTAGTTCCACACCGCGCCGATGAGCGCCCCGGCCAGGCCCGCCAACCACCAGACCGGGTGTTCAAGATAGATGAGACTGGCCACGCCGACATTGGCCACCGCACCCATCGAGCATACCAGGTAGAAGGATGCCAGACCGCGCACGAACGCGAAGCCGCGCAGGCGCTGATCGCGATAGGTGATCAAGTTGTTCAAGATGAAATTCGAGGTCATCGCGACGAACACCGCGCCGACCTGCGCCAGCGCGAAGGACGCATTCATTGCAAGCAACAAGTACAGCGCCGCGAGATGCACGAAGACCCCGGTGCCGCCCACGAGCACGAACAGGACAAAGCGCACCGGCACATAGCCGCCGATCAGCTTGTCCATGATGAGCAGGCCGAATTGCCATGCCGCCATGCTGTCGAGCTTGCTGGAGCCGTGCCGGCGCTCACCGAACTGGTAGGGCAGCTCGACGAATTTCAGCGGCCGCGGCGACGACGCCATGATGTCGAACAGGATCTTGAACCCCTGTTGCGAAAGCCGGCGCACCGCGCCGTCGAACGCTTCGCGCCGAATGAGGAAAAAGCCGCTCATCGGGTCCTTGCAAACCGACCTTGAACAGGAATTGCGCGACATAGACCGCGAGCCGGCTGATCCATTGCCGGCGCCAATCCCAGCCCACCGTGCTGCCGCCCTCGGCGTAGCGGCTGGCTACTGCGAGATCGAGAGCGTCCGCCTTCACGCGCTTCAGCATCGCCGGCAGCAGCGTTTCGTCATGCTGCAGGTCGGCGTCGATCACCGCGACAAAGGGCGAGGATGACGACAGGATGCCTTCGACGCAGGCGCTCGACAGCCCACGCCGGCCGATGCGCTGAATTACGCGCACGCGCCGGTCGCGCTGCGCGACGGCGCGCACGGTATCCGCCGTTCCATCGGGCAAATCGTCGTCGACGAACACGACCTGCCATTCGATGCCGGCCAGGATGCGCTCGAGGCGCTCGAGCAGCGGCGCGACGTTGTCGCGCTCCTTGAACGTCGGGACGACGATCGTGAGCTCGACCGGGGCGTCGCTCATGGCCGAGAATTGGCTAGGCTCATCGGGCCATTGTCTAGCGTGAACCCGGCGGAGGCAATGGCAAGGGATAGGGTCGGTAGTAGTCCGTCGCGTAAAAGATCGGAATGGTGACGACGATCGCCCCACCGCGATAAATGTCGACCCGCTCCAGCAACTCGATTTTGCGGAAATATGCTCCGTAGATGCGCTCGGCGGCGCCGACATAGTGGTCGGTTCCGATAATCAGCGCATCCCAGCCGGCAAAATTGCGATGATCCCAGCCGAACGCGATATTTCGCGGATCCTCGCACAAGCAAACGACCGGCAAATTCCTGCCAAGCTGCACGTCGACCTTGCCGGCTTCAAACCACTGCCCACCGACCGCAAAGAGCCGCTGCTTGGTGAGCAGACCGCGCTTGCGGACAGCTTCGCGCACCTCTTTCCAATCGTGCCCTTCCACGGTCGGATCGTTGATCTGCTTGACGATCGGCGCGAGCGGGCTCGGCACCAGATATCGCATCCAACCCGTCATCGCCTGGGAGACAAGCACGAGAACGATAGCGACGATCCCGACCGTGGAGGCGAACAGAAATATGCGTGTCCCGCGGTCGCCTCGATTGAGTTGCTCCAGGATCAGCGACCCGAGCAGAGGGAACAGCAGAAGGTAGCCGGGCGCCTGCCAATGGAAGTGCCAACCCAACGGCGCCCATAGTGCGGCGATGGTGAACACGAATATCGGCAGCGTGGCTGCGCAACACAGGAACCAGCTCTTGAGGTCGCGCGGACCTCGCATCAGCCCCAGCGCATAGGACTGGATCATCGGCACCCAGATCCACGGGCCGATCCACGCAGCCTGGCCGAGAAGACTGCGCAACAACCAATCCGGCCGGATCCCCTCGCTTTCGACGATGCGTCCGCCCTGAAATCCGAACGAGACGCCACCATTCTGCCAATTCCAGATCAGCACCGGGCTGAATAAGGCAAGCGCAATCAGCGCTCCCAGATAGGGTCCCGGCTCGGCGAACCAGCGGCGGTGCGCGCGACTCATCAGCGCAAAGGCGACGATGCCCAGGATCACCAGCACGGTGTGGTACTTGGCCAGCAAGGCGAGCCCGAGCCAGAATCCTGCAGCCAGCCATAGCAGAGTGCGCGTACGCGGCGACGGATCGAAGGCGAGCCGCGCCAGGCACAACGCGCCGGCCAACAGCGTCAACATGAGCGGCCCATCCGGCTGCATCCATCCGCCAACGCTGATCGTGAACACGGGCGAAAGGTTGAGCAGGAACGCTCCGAATGCCCCGGCACGCTCGTTGAATAGAACGGCACCCAGCCGGTACATCAGCCACGTCGTCGCGATGAACATGAGCACGAACGGAACGCGCAGCACGAAGACCCACTCGGAGCCGGTGAGCTTCATCGTCGCCCAAACGATCCAGAGAAATAGCGGCGGCTGATCGAAATAGCTGAGCGCCAAGTGGCGGGCCGTCGCCAAGTAATAGGCTTCGCCATTGCCGAATCCGATCGCGGCCGCCGCGAACAGACGCATGACGGTGCCGATGACGATCGTCCACACGACGAGTCGCACGGGGCGTTCGATGCCGAAGTTCGAGAACGTGCGGATCAAATTGGCGAATCGGGACCGCGATTCTGACCCGGCGCCAATCTCGGTTGGGCGGCTACTCATGGGGTCATGCGGAGAACGGCACGCTCATCGCGTGCACATTTGGGGGGCGTCAGGCAGGGGCAACATCGGATCGCGAGGTTTTGGTTGCGGGGACAGGATTTGAACCTGTGACCTTCAGGTTATGAGCCTGACGAGCTACCGGGCTGCTCCACCCCGCGCCAAATCGTGATTTCCGGCCGCAAGCTGCGATCGGCAGCCGGTATGTAGCAACTCAAACCGCGGGTGGGAAGGGCTGATCCTTCAACATGACAGCGATTTCCGGTAGGCGAAAAGCTCAAATGCCCCCCAAACCCACGCTGCGACCGCAAGGCCCGATCGGAACCGCGCTTGCCGCGGTCGTCCGCGACATATTCGGCGAGGCGCGGGCGGCGCTCGCCGACCGGCGCCATTCCGATGCCGAGCGCATCCACGATTTTCGCAAGGCCTTGAAACGCTGGCGCGCGCTGCTCCGCCTGTTGGAGCCGCCGCTCGGCGATGCCGCGCGCACGCTGCGCAAGTCGGCCCGCGAGCTCGCCCGGTCGCTCACGCGCACCCGCGATGCCCAATCCGCGCTCGATGCAATCGACGACATCGAGAAGCAAGAACACGTGCTTTCGCCGCGCACATTGGCGACGCTGCGCCAACGATTGCAAGCCACAAAACGGCGGCGCGAGCGCGCGACACACGATCCCGTGCTCCGCCGGCGCCTGCGGCTCCGTCTGAACGCCGCCGAGCGTTCGGCCCAACGCTGGACGCTCGACGACGTCGACTTCGATACGATCGCCGCCGGCTTGACCGAGACCTACCGGCGCGCGCGGCGCGCGATCCCCGATGCTTGGACGCAAGCCACGGCCGAAGAGTTGCACGAGCTGCGCAAACGCGTGGTCGAGCATCGCTACCAGATGGAGCTTGTGGAATCGCTCTGGCCGCGTTTCGGAAAACTGTGGGTCGAGGAGACGCAACGGCTGCGCAGCCGGCTCGGCGCGCACCAGGACCTCGCCGTGCTGGCAGGGCTTGCCGCGCCGCATCGGCCGCTCGCCCATTGGCGCTCACGGCTTGCTCCAACGATCGCCAAGCGCAAGGCCGACCACGTTGCGGCCGCCGCGCGTATCGCCGGGAGACTGTTCGCCGAGCGGCCGAAGGCTTTCCGCCGGAGGCTTTCGGCTTTGTGGACGGGCCGCGCTCGCTGAGCCCACCAAAGACCCGTGACCGGCGAATGAAACCTGTTAGGCTTTGATGGGCCCGAGGAGGGCTTGGGAGCCAAAATGGGAGAAGCGTCATGGCCGTTGCAAGGGTAAGCAAGATCACCGCCTCTTCATCGAAAGGATTTCAGGAGGCCGCGCAGGAAGGCATGGCCCGTGCCATGAAGACATTACGCGGCGTCACCGGCTTCGAAATCCTCTCGCAGAAAGTCAAAGTCGAGCGGGGCAAGATCGCCGAGTACCGCGTGACAATGGAAGTCACGTTCATTCTCGAATAATCTGCTTCGCCGTCGCAGTGCCGCGCGGCATTCCGCCTACCTGATCCGCTGACGCTGCGAACGAGTTCGAGCAATGCCGCATTCCAAACCTGCCGCCCCGGGCGCGAACCTGTCGGTGCTCGACGGTGTCGCGATGATCGTCGGCGTCGTGGTCGGTGTCGGCATCTTTAAGACTCCCTCGCTGGTGGCCGCGAACGTCGGGAGCGAGGCGGCGTTCATCGGCGTCTGGGTGCTCGGCGGCGTCATCACGCTCCTAGGCGCGCTGTGTTATGCGGAATTGGGCAGCGCGCATCCGGATGCCGGCGGCGAATACCATTTTCTCACGCGCGCCTACGGCAAATCGGTGGGTCTGCTGTTCGCCTGGGCGCGCGGAACGGTGATCCAGACCGGCGCGATCGCGGCCGTCGGCTTCGTCTATGGCGATTATGCTTCCAACTTGGTCCCGCTCGGCCCTTATAGCTCCGCGATCCACGCCGCCATCGCGCTGGTGGCACTGACTTCCATCAACCTGATCGGGACCCTGGAGAGCAAGCGCACGCAGGTGCTGCTCACCTCGCTCACCATCCTTGCCCTGCTGACCGTCATGATTGCCGGCTTCACGCGCGGCAGTGCTGCGCCGGCGGCGAGCGCGTCGGCGCCGCCGCTCGGCGCACTGGGGCTCGCCATGGTGTTCGTGTTGCTCACCTATGGAGGATGGAACGAGGCGGCCTACCTCACCGGCGAACTGAAGGACGTACGCCGTACCATCGCCAGGACCCTCCTCTACGGCACGGCGACCGTGATGGCGGCCTATATCCTCGCCAATCTCGCCTATCTCAACGCATTCGGGCTCGAGGGTCTGCGCCGCAGCAACGCAGTCGGGGCGGACCTGATGCGGCTGACCGTCGGCGATGCGGGCGCTGTTGTCTTGAGCCTGATCGTCTGTGTATGCGCACTCAGCACGCTCAACGGCACGATCTTCACCGGCGCGCGAGTCTATTATGCGCTGGGGCGCGACTTCAGCACGATCAAGAAGCTCGGCGTGTGGGACGCCCGCGGACACGAGCCCGCGAACGCGCTTCTGCTGCAAGGCGCGATCGCGCTCGTGCTGATCGCGTTCGGTGCCACGACGCCCGAAGGTTTCGAGGCCATGGTGGCCTATACCGCTCCGGTATTCTGGTTCTTCCTGCTGCTGGTCGCGCTTTCGATCTTCGTGTTTCGCCGCCGCGACCCCGCGGCGTTGCGCTATCGCATGCCACTCTATCCGTTGCCGCCAATCCTGCTCGCCGCGGCCGCGGCCTGGATGGTCTATTCCAGCCTCGCCTATGCGGGCCTTGGGGCGATCTTCGGGGTCACGGTTCTGCTCGCCGGCACGCCGTTGCTGCTGATCGAGCGGTGGCGCGCGAAGGCTTCGGAGAGCCGGTAGTTACTGGCTCGCGGCCTTGGCCGGTTTCTTCACGGCCAGCAGCAAATTGGATTCGTTGGGCCGCCAACGATAACCGATCCCGAAATCCAGCTTACGCGGCTGACCCTGCTGGTATAGCTGCCGCAGCTTCGGCTGATTGTGCTCGGGGAACGTCCCGATCGGGCCGAGATATTTGCCGAACAGATTGAGCTGCCATTCGTCCGGCTTGAATGCGAACAGCGGAATACCGAAGTCGTCCTGAACGATCGATCGGCTGTGCTCGATCAGGAACTGGCGCGTGCGCGAGAACGACTGGCGATGCAGCAAGTAGGAAGCGCTCTTCAAGAGACTGTCGCCGACCCCGAGTTTCTCGCAAAACTTGAGAAAGCCGCTATTTTTCACGCCCGAGTCGGATAGATCGGTGCGGAAATAATAGAGGGTCTGCGGCGCGTCATCGCCGCGTGAAAACACGATCTTCGCTCCGTCGACGGCCTGCCGGGCGCGCGTTTGATCGATCGGCGTGACATTGCCGTCTTTATCCAAATTCACCAGGCTCACCTCTCGGATCGTGTTTCCCGAGCGAGCGATGAACACGTACAAAATCGGCAGCGTGCCGCTCAGCTCGCCCTGCTGCAGCTGCTGCCGCATATGCGCGGTGATGAAGAAGCTGAGATTTAACGCTGTATTCAGCGAGGCCCGAAGACCCGGCAGCGAGTGAGGCGACCGCTCGGTGATTTCGGGAATACGGCCGACCGGTTCGAGACCGGCCAGCACATAGGTGGACGAATTCGGAAAGAACGCGTTGGCGTACAAGAAGTCGGGCCCGCTGAACGTATAGAACAACGTGCCGCGCCGCTCCTTCAAATTCTCCGCGGACCAAGTGCGAATTTTCGAAATCTGCTCCCGGTCGAGTTTCTTCCAGGCGGCGTCGAAATAACGGGCATGCTGCTGCCAGCTGGCGTCGCGGGTGAATTTTATCAGCGGCAATTCGGCGGAAGGCTGCATACCCGCGAGATAGCGCGCGGCATCGTCGGCACGAGAAGCCTCGGCGGACACCGCACCATGCGATGCGGCGAAAAAGATCAGGCCGGCGATGACGGCAGCAGCCTTCGTGGAAAATGGCATTCTCGGAGTCCCCCGTGCAGGTCCCTTCTTCCGGAAAATACGTCAATGAACAAGTCCGAAAATGACTTACTTTTCGGCGGGCTTGGCCATCCGTGGGGCGATATGAGCCTGGCGCATGCCCGCCGCCTTCGTCTTGGCAACCACGATCCCGGCGTGATTCAATCTTAAGGGTGTTCATGTTCAATCAATTCTTGGCCGAAATGCAGAGAGAACAGCCTTGCAAGCCCTACGCTCGCCGCTGATCGCAGTCGCGCTCTGCGCGCTCGCTTCCCTCGCGCTGCAGGCGGATGC
The DNA here is from genome assembly GCA_963772885.1 of uncultured Alphaproteobacteria bacterium. GTDB lineage: Bacteria > Pseudomonadota > Alphaproteobacteria > Rhizobiales > Xanthobacteraceae > JAHFPN01. Next base: position 221,152 of record CAVYZC010000007.1, read on the forward strand.
GCTCTCCGCTCCGTACGATTTGCGTACCGAGACCGGCCGGCAAACGGCTGCGGCGGCGCTGCTGCCGATGCAACTGGCCCAACTGCCCGGCACATTCCGGAAGCCGAGCAAGACCAAGCTCGTCGAGTTCGAAAACGCGCCCTTCCCGTTCGAGGGCCTCGATCCGCGCACCGGCCGGCCGTTCATCAACGCCGACCCAACCGGCCGGCCCGGCCGCGCCACGCGCGGCGGCTTCAAACCGGAGGATCAGACCTACGCCGACCAGCGCGTGCTCCTGCATATCCCCGAGGGCTTCGACGTCCGCCGGCCGGCGGTCATCGTCGTGTTCTTCCACGGTCATCGGGCGACGATCGCGGGCGATGTGCTCACGAGACAGCGGGTGGCGGAGCAGATTTCCCTATCGCCTGCCAATGCGGTGCTGGTCGCTCCCCAATTCGCTGTGAACGCAGCGGATTCCAGTGCCGGCAGCTTCTGGGAGCCCGAACTATTCAGGCTGTTTCTCGAGGAGACTTCCGAGCAACTTGCGCTGCTGAACGGGGAGCCCGGCACGACGCGGATTTTCGACCGCATGCCGGTCATCATCATCGGATATAGCGGCGGATATTCGCCGACGGCCTGGGCCATCCACCACAGCAGCGCGAACAAGCGCCTGCGCGGTGTCGTCCTGCTCGATGCGCTCTATGGCGAGCTGGACAAGTTCGAGACCTGGATCAAGAGCGACCGCAGCCGCTTCTTCGTCAGTGCCTATCTCGGCTCCACGCGCGCCAGAAACCTCGAATTGCAGCGCATCCTGGCGGACCAGAACATCCCGATCCGCACCTCGTTCGAACCGCAATTGCGGCCGGGCAGCGTGATCTTCATCGCCGGCGGCGCCGATGAGCGGCACAGCGATTTCGTGACGCAAGCCTGGGCCCCCAATCCGATCGCCGATCTGCTCAACCGGTTGCCCGAATACCGGCGTTGATGCCGGCGCGCGAAAAAGCCGCCGCGGATTTCTCTGCGGCGGCTTTTCGTTTCGAAGCCGAGACGGCTCAGCGATGCGCCGTCATTGCGGCTCGACTTTCGCGAGCTTGAACACCTCGGCCCATCTTGGGATGTCCTGCTTGAGATACGCGTAGAGCAACTCGGGCGTGCCGGGGAACGGATCGGCGATCGCGCCGCTCTGGAAGAAATCCCTGGTTTCCTGGCTGGCGAGGACCTGGTTCAGCCACGCCGACATCTGGTCGACGAACGGCCGCGGCGTCTTGGCCGGGAACCAGGCGCCCCACCAGGCTTCCAGATGGAAATTCGGCACTCCGCTTTCCTGCAAGGTCGGGATCGCCGGATCGAGGCCGCTGCGCGTCGAGGTG
>CAVYZC010000008.1:0-54385 GCA_963772885.1 uncultured Alphaproteobacteria bacterium
AACACACATAAAGCACTATTCCGCTGTAATGTGCTTGCGTCACTTGAATGAGTTCGTTCAGGCGATACTGCACCGATCCATTTCAGGAGCCTTTGTATGATCGATACCCCAAGGCCGGGCGGGTTCGGCACTCGGTCGAATGTCCCCGGAACGAGCGCTCACGCGCAGCGCCCGGACGTTGATGCCATGACCGCCACGCCATTCGGCGCGGTGAATAAGCCCGACACGATCCGCCGCAAGGACATTCACGACAAGTGGAGCAAAATCTCCGACGCGGAAGCCAACGCGTTTACCGGCAAGCCCGATCTTGTCGCCATGATCAACGCCCGCTACGGCACGAGCAAAGAGCAGGCCACTCGACGTCGACGCCTGGGCCAAAAACCGCGTTTTTTGAAACCGCGTTTTTTGAAACCGCGTTTTCTGAACGCGGTCTCCGGAGACGAATTTGACGTTGCACAGATATGCAATCGGGGATGCAGTGCGTTTCACCCCCGCGCGCAGCGACCGCTCCTCGGCGCCATCGGGGAGCTACCACGTCACGCAGCTCCTGCCGGAAGAGCAGGGCGGCTATCAGTACCGCATCAAGAGCGCGCACGATGCCCACGAGCGCATCGTGCTCAAAACCGCCCTCGACCTGAAACTGCTCGACCAAACGGAGTCGGCCTTCAAGAAGTGAGGGCCGGCGCAGGAGACCGCGATGAGTGCATTCGATTTCAACAAGCCTTCGGGACTGTTTCCGAGCCGGAACCGCAAGTCGAACCGGCCGGCCGGCTATCGCCGCTCGATACCGCCGCCGAGGCGGTTCGCTTCGCGGTGGAGGATCTGCCGCCCGAGCTGCTGCTCGGCGCCTATCTGGAGGTCGATGAGGCGCGCTTCGATTGCGCCGCCATCCGCCGGCTGTACGACAGCGCCGAATATCCGCTCGCCAAGCCCAAGACTGGTGCGAACAAGACTGGTGCGAAGAAGCGCAAGACCGAGCACGCGGCGCCGCATCTGGTCTGAGCGCGCGCTCAGCCGCAATCTTTGTCCTTTTACTTACCCTCCCCCTTGTGGGGAGGGTCGCCCGCCGGAGCGCAGCGAAGGCGGACGGGGTGGGGGTAAAAAGGCCCTCGCTCATCGTTGCCACCCCCACCCGGTCGCTCCCCGGATCAAGTCCGGGGTCGCGGTTCCAGCCCTCCACAAGGGGGAGGGTAGAATGCGTACGCGCTCCCGCATTTCCACGGGCTTCGCCGCATTTACGCTACCTCCACCATTTGCCGGCAGGATCGCCTCCCGGCCCAGCGAGCGCCGCGCTCGGGGGCCCAAGGAGGAGCGATCCATGAAACGGTTTTGTTTGGCGTCCGCGATGGTGTTCGCCGCGCACGCTGTGCTCCAGCCCGGCCGCCGCACCCGACTATTACGGCCCGCGCCATAAGGGCCCGCGCTACGCGCAACCCTATCAAGCCTACGAGCATCACGCCCATGCCCGCCGCGGCTGGACCTGCAACTCGTACGGTGAATGCCAGCCGAACTGGGGCTGGGGCAAGGACGTCGCCACCGGGCCGGTGGCCGCGGTGATCGTGGCGCGCGGCGATATTCCGCTTTACGGGATCCCCCGACCGCTACACCTCCTGCCAGATGCCGCGCCGCGAATGGACCGGCTGGCGCTGGCACAAGGTGTGGGATTCGAACTGCGCGCGCTGAAGTTCGTCATTCCGGGTGAGCGCGGCGCAAGCCGCGCGAGGCCCCGAAATCCATAATCACAGGCAGCGCTATTCTCGCAGGGCGGCGGTTATGGATTCCCGGCCCTCGCCGCTGCGCGGCTCGACCGGAATGACGCGATTGAACCGTTCGAGATATTCCCTCCATCCATCCACCCAGGCTCCCTCGTTTCCGCGCCCGCTTCTGGTGGCGGGAGTCGCTTGCGATATTGCCTGAATCATTCCCGCGTGGCATTAAGTTTTGTTGTTGAAAGCCGCGAAGCGATCGATGATCACGAAATCAAGCTTGCTCATGGCCGCGTTGCTGCAGGCCGCTTTGCTGGGGCCGGCGGGCGCAGCCGATAGCGAACCGGACGAATGCGGCATCGCGTCGATCTATTCAACTCTGAGCGAAGAGACCGCGAGCGGAGAAGACACCCGCCCCGAAAATTTCACTGCCGCGCATCCGATCCTGCCGTTCGGGACGCTGGTCCGCGTCGACCATAAGGAAAACGGACGCTCGGTGGAAATGAGGATCACCGATCGCGGGCCGTTCGTGCGCGGAAGAATAATCGATCTATCGCAGATCGCCGCGCGCGCACTCGGCTTTTCCGGCTTGGCGCAGGTTTGTCTCAAGTACCTGCAGATCCCCGAATTCGACCCGTAGCGGGAAGCCGACCGGCGACGGCAATGGCCGCGAGCCGTATCGGCGAGATGGTCATCTGCACCTCCGGATGGTCGGTTTACGGCGCGGACGCCGACCAGCCCAAGTGCGGCCATCGTGCCACGAAATTTTGGGAACTCGCAAAAGTTGCAAGGTCCGCTTTCCCGGCTTATCAAGCGGACGCTGGAGCGGCATAGATGCCTAAACTAATTGACCGATTTCGCGGCGCTAACGGAAGACGCCTTATAATTGATGCGCTCCGTAAGCAACAAATGTTCAGAGTTACGACAGCGGGTCAAGAAATTTTAGGCGTCGCTCAACTGGAAGAATACCCACTAGGCTCCATTCTTATGGAACAAGGAGGAGGGGACAACGATATACTTTTTATTCTCGCCGGAAGAACTTCAATTTCTGTCAATAGACACGCGGTTGCTGAACGAAAGGCAGGGCAGCACGTTGGGGAAATGGCACTAATCGATCCTTCTGCAACTCGTTCCGCTACTGTAACCGCCCTCGAAGAAACGATATGCGCAAGAGTAGTTGAGGCGAATTTTACGCCGATAGCTAATCGTCACCCCAAGATATGGCGCAGGCTTGCCATTGAGCTTGCGGACCGTCTGCGCCAGCGTAATTTTCTCATTCGGACACCCAACCCGTCGCCGCATATCTTTATTGGCTCATCGTCTGAAGCATTGGAGATTGCCCGAGAAATTAGTTCACAATTGTTGACTCCTCCTTTCTCGGTGCGACTTTGGAGCGAAGACGTTTTTACACCCTCGAACACGAACATAGAATCGCTGGAAACGGAACTAGCGCGATCTGATTTTGCTGTATTGGTCCTCGCGCCAGATGATCACGTGATTTCGCGTGGCAAGGGACACGATGCTCCGCGCGATAATGTAGTTTTCGAATTAGGTCTGTTTATGGGCGCTTTAACGCGCGCAAGAACCTATTTGGTCAATCCAATCGATCACGACACTAAGATACCTACAGATTTATTGGGCGTGATAACGATTAGATATTCTTCAGATTCGTCAAAGCCAATTACGGAGCGTCTTACGCCCGTATGTGCGGAGATTCGCAAGCTCGTAATAGCCAAGGGACCTCGGTAGGCTCCATGTCGCTCGCGGACGACTTAAAAACTGAAGTCAAAAGGATATTCCGAGATAAATGGGAAACTCGGGACGGGGAGGTTGTTCCTGACCCAGAAGATCTCAGCCTGACTAATGAGGCAGTCCATTTTGATAGGGCGACCGTGCTTTATGCCGACCTTTCGGGTTCAACGTCTTTAGTCGACAAACATAAATGGGGGTTCGCCGCTGAAATCTATCGTTCATACCTCTTTTGTGCTGCGAAAATAATACGCGAAGAAGGCGGAACAATCACCGCATACGACGGTGATCGAGTGATGGGGGTATTCGTCGGAGCGAATCAAACGACGCCGGCTGCTCGCTGCGCTTTGAAGATTAACTGGGCTGTCCAGAACGTCGTGAATGTTGCGCTCAAGGAGCAATATCCGAATTCTGACTACAAGGTGCGTCAAGTAGTGGGAATAGACACGAGTGAAATCCGGGCTGCGAGAACTGGGGTACGCGGCGATAACGACTTAGTGTGGGTGGGGCGCGCTGCTAACTATGCTGCAAAATTAACGGAACTGAATGCGGATTATCCAACATGGATCACCAGCGCAGCCTTTAATCGGCTGGACGAGGTGGCAAAGCTTGGCGGTAGCAATAAGGAATTGATGTGGAAGAAGTGGACATGGACGGGCCACGACGGCTCAGAGATTTACTCATCAACTTGGACGTGGAAGGTTGACTAGCCGAAATCGAAAAGACTCGCTCCCAAGAAAATAAGAATCATGGTTTTTTGCTTCACTTCCTCCTAAACGCCCTCGTCCCCGACCTTCCGCCGCGGACGGCAGTCTTGCGCGCAGGTAGATGTACGCCAAATCGCCGCTTGTCGGCGGTTCCGTCGAGAGTAAGCGCGGGCCTCGTCGAGCCCGGCCTTGATCTTCTTGAAGGCGCGCTTTCTCATCGCAGTCACTTTCTCCTCCACGCCCGCGTCCCCGACCTTCCGCCTTTGGAGGAGGGCGCGCGGTTGGACGAGCCGTCCTGGCTGCGCACCGCGCGGCTTCCCGCCATATGGGCGGAGGGGACTTTTGAAGTCGGATCGTCGCTCACCGCCATCTCGACGTCGCGCAGGCGCTTGATTTCGTCGCGCAGGCGCGCGGCCTCCTCGAATTCGAGGTTGCCGGCCGCCTCCTTCATCTGCTTCTCCAGGTCGGCGATCACCGCCTCGAAATTGTGGCCGATCGCGATGGCGTCCTCGAAGCCGGTGTCCACCGTCACGTGGTCGCGCTCATAGATCGCAGTCCATGATGTCGGCGATGGCGCGCTTGACGCTCTCCGGGCGTGATGCCGTTGCGCGACGTTGTAGGCCTTCTGCTTGGCGCGGCGGCGGTTGGTCTCGGCCATCGCGCGCTCCATCGAGCCGGTGATCTTGTCGGCATAGAGGATCACGCGGCCGTCGACGTTGCGCGCCGCGCGGCCGATGGTCTGAACGAGCGAGGTCTCGGAGCGCAGGAAGCCTTCCTTGTCGGCGTCGAGGATCGCCGACCAGCGCGCATTCGGGAATGTCGAGGCCCTCGCGCAGCAGATTGATGCCGACCAGCACGTCGAAGGCGCCGAGCCGCAGGTCGCGGATGATCTCGATGCGCTCGATGGTGTCGATGTCGCGAATGCATGTAGCGCACGCGCACGCCCTGCTCGTGCAGATATTCGGTGAGGTCCTCGGCCATGCGCTTGGTCAGCATCGTGACCAGCGTGCGGTAGCCCTTCGCCGCCGTGGCGCGCACTTCGCCGAGCAGATCGTCGACCTGCGTGCGCGCCGGCCGCACGTCGACCGGCGGGTCGATCAGCCCGGTCGGGCGAATGACCTGCTCGGCGAACACGCCTCTGCGTCTGGTTCATCTCCCAGGGGCCGGGCGTCGCCGACACGCAGATGGTCTGCGGCCGCATCGCGTCCCATTCCTCGAAGCGCAGCGGGCGGTTGTCCATGCACGACGGCAGCCGGAAGCCGTATTCGGCCAGCGTCGCCTTGCGGCGGAAGTCGCCGCGATACATGCCGCCGAGCTGCGGCACGGTGACGTGGCTCTCGTCGACGAACACCAGCGCGTTGTCGGGCAGGTATTCGAACAGCGTCGGCGGCGGCTCGCCGGGCTTGCGGCCGGTGAGATAGCGCGAATAATTCTCGATGCCGGCGCAGACGCCGGTGGCGCCGAGCATTTCGAGATCGAACATGGTGCGCTGCTCGAGCCGCTGCGCTTCGAGCAGGCGCCCGGTGCGGTTCAGCTCGTCGACGCGCTGCTTCAGCTCGCGCTTGATCGCCCTCGATCGCCTGATACAGCGTCGGCTTCGGCGTCACGTAGTGCGAGTTGGCGTAGATCTTGATGATTTCGAGGTCGTGCGAACTTCTCGCCGGTCAGCGGGTCGAATTCGTGGATCGCCTCGATCGTCGTCGCCGAACAGCGAAATCGCGCCAGGCGCGGTCTTCATAGTGCGCCGGGAACAGCTCGATCACGTCGCCGCGCACGCGGAAGGTGCCGCGGTAGAAATCCATGTCGGTGCGCTCGTATTGCAGCGCCACCAGATCGGCGATCAGCTGGCGCTGGTCGATGCGTCCGCCGCGCTGCAGCTCGAAGGTCATCTGCCGAATAGGTCTCGACCGAGCCGATGCCGTAGATGCAGGAGACGGACGCGACGATGATCACGTCGTCGCGCTCCAGCAGCGCGCGCGTCGCCGCGTGGCGCATGCGGTCGATCTGCTCGTTGATCGCGGAATCCTTCTCGATGTAGGTGTCGGTGCGCGGGACATAGGCTTCCGGCTGGTAGTAGTCGTAGTAGCAGACGAAATACTCGACCGCGTTCTCCGGGAAGAAGCTCTTGAACTCGCCGTAGAGCTGCGCCGCCAGCGTCTTGTTCGGCGCGAGGATCAGCGCCGGCCGCTGCACGCGCTCGATCACCTGCGCCATGGTGAAGGTCTTGCCGGAGCCGGTGACGCCCGAGCAGCACCTGCATGCGCTCGTTGTCCTGCGACGCCCTTGACCAGTTCCTCGATCGCCGTGCGGCTGGTCGCCCTTGGGCTCGAACGGCGACACCAGCTTGAACTTCTTGCCGCCCTCGGACTTTTCGCCGGCCGCTCGGGCCGGTGCGGCACCCAGACCTGATTGTTGAACTCGGGCCGGCCGGTTTCGATCAGCGCCTTGAGCGCGTCGGCCGAGGCGGTCGAGCCCAGCGAGGGCGTGAAGTCGTCCTCGTCCTCGGGCTTCTGGAAGCCCGCGGTGCGCGCCAGCTCCGGATCGACGTTCGCGACCTCGGCTTCGGCTCGAGCTCGAACGCCTTTTGCGGCCGTTCGGCCATGCCGTGGCTGACGCCGCGCGCGGTGCGATAGGGCTTCTGGGGCTTGGGCATTGAGCCAATATGGGGCCGCGTTCGCGGCGAGGGAAGGGCGCCTCGTGTCCTGGCCAAGCGAGCGCGAGCCTGGCCCAAGACCATCATACGCTGCGAATCGTCTCCCCTGGCCCCCGGCTCTCGTCTCAGGCCGCGGCTTCCGGCTAGCCGCGGTTCGGCCGCGATGGTGATCCTATCGAGCGTCTAGGGCTTCACCGCCAGCAAGGAGACGCTCTTGACCCCGAACTTCTTGGTCGCGCCCTGGGCGTTGTCCGAGATGAATTGATACTGCGGATTGTCCTCGACCTTGTCGACCCGCAAACCAGCGGCCTCGATCTGCTCCCGATAGCTTTGCTGCTGCGCCGCGCCGCCGATACAGGCCGCCCACAGCGTGGTGTTGCAGGAGATCGACTCGGCAGCTGCACTTCGGTGACGATATCCGAAATCGCCAGCCGGCCGCCGGATTTCAGCAGCCGCACCACCTCGCGAAACACCTTGGTTTTGTCGGGCGCGAGATTGAATACGCCGTTGCTGATCACGGCATCCACGGACGCCGCCGGCAGCGGCACGTTCTCGATATAGCCCTTCAGGTACGTGACGTTGGTGAAACTGCCGCGGTCGCGCAGACGCATCGCGGCCTTGGCGAGCTGCTCGTCGGTCATGTCGACGCCGATCACCTTGCCGCGTTTGCCCACTTTGAGCGCGGCGAAGAACGTGTCCATGCCCGAGCCGCTGCCGAGATCGAGCACGGTTTCGCCTTCCTTCAGATCGACAAGATGGAAATAGTAGCCGACGCCGGCGAACGATTCGATCGATTCGGCCGGGATGCGGTCGAGATCGGCCGGCGGATAGCCGAGCCGTTCGGCCATCGCGCGGCCCATCTCGAAATGGAACTCGCCGTGCGGGTCTTCGGCGACGTCGCGATACATCGCCTTCACTTTGGCTTCGAGCTCCTTGGCATTGAAGACCGTAGTCGTGACAGTGCTCATGGCGTTGCTCCTCCCAATAATGGTTTGCGACGCTTAAGTGCGCCCTTCGGTTTTCGTTTGACTCGACCGGCAGGCCCGCGATCTTCCATTCGGGCAGGCCGCCATCCAGCCGCCGCGCCTTCCGCGCCGGCCTCTCGCAGCATGGCGACCGCCTCGAACGCCAGCACGCACCACGGGCCGCGGCAGTAGGCGATGACTTCTTGCCGCTTCGGAAGCTCCGTGAGCCGCTTGCGCAGCTGCGACAAGGGAACATTGACCGCGCCGGGCAGATGTCCGCTGGCGAATTCGTCCTCGGGCCGCACGTCGAGCACGGTCACCAAGCCGTCCTTGATCCGCGCCTGCAGTTCCTCGCGCGAGACTGGATCGAGGCTGTCGCGATCGTGGAAATATCCGGCGACGATGCGTTCGACCTCGGCGACTTGATGCTCGGCGACCTCGCGCAGCGACGCGAGCAGGCGCAGCACGTTGTCGTTGGCGATCCGATAAAGCACGCGTCTGCCGTCGCGGCGGGCGGATACGAGGCCGGCTTTGCGCAGCGCCTGCAGATGCTGCGACACGCTGGCAAATGGAATCCCGGTGCGCTCAGCGAGGAGCTCGACGCTGCTGCTCTGCCTGGGCGATGTGCTCGAGCAGATCGAGGCGATGCTCGCTGCCGAGGGCGCGGGCGACCGGCGGCGAATTCGGCGAACAGCGCTTTCTTGGGCGATTCCTTCGACATGCGATCGGCCGTGTTGACATTCAATCATTCAATTGAATATTATAATCACTGGCGGGCGTCAAGAGCGTTCGAGGACAATTCTGTGCGGACCCTGATCATCATCAATGACCCGCCCTACGGCACCGAGCGGCTCTACAACGCGCTGCGGCTGGCGCACGCGTTGCGCAAGGCGAACGACAAGACCGAAATGACCGTGTTCCTGATGGCGGACGCGGTGACCGCCGCCAAGCGCGGGCAGAAGCCGCCGGAAGGCTACTACAACGTCGAGATCATGCTCGGCCGCGTCATCCGCGGCGGCGGCGCCGTGCTCCTGTGCGGCACCTGCATGGACGCGCGCGGCATGGCCGAGAGCGAAGTGATCGAAGGCGCCAAGCGCAGCAACATGGACGAGCTCGCGGCCGCGACGCTCGCCGCCAATCGCGTGCTGGTGTTCTGACAGTAAGGAGCAACCAATGATCCTGCGAACCTTTCTCCACCGCGACCCGGTCGCCGTCTCCTACCTGCTCGGCTGCGCGGGACACGCCGCCGCGGCCGTCGTTGATCCGGTCGGCGACCTCCGCCCCTATCTCCGCGCCGCTGAGGAGACCGGCATGCGCATCCGCTACGTCATCGACACGCACCTGCATGCCGATCATCTTTCCGCGGGTCGTGCACTCGCAGAAGCGGCCGGCGGCGAATACGTGCTGTTCACCGGTGCGCCAGCCGACTATCCGTTCCGCGGCGTCCGCGACGGCGAGCGGCTGACGCTAGGCAACGTCGTGATTGACGTGCTGCATACCCCCGGACACACGCCCGAGCACATTTCTCTGCTCGTCACTGACCGCACCCGCGCCGACGAGCCTTGGTTCGTGCTTACCGGCCACACGCTGATGGTCGGCGATCTCGGCCGCACCGAGCTCGCCGCCAGCGCCGAAGACGGCGCCCGCAGCCTGTTTAAGAGCGTGCAGAGACTGAAGGCGCTGCCCGATTATCTCGAGGTTTTCCCCGGCGCTTATTCCGGCTCGGTCTGTGGCCGCAGCCTGAGCGGAAATCCGACTTCCACCATCGGCTTCGAGAGGCGCCACAACAAGGCATTCGCTATCGGCGATGAAGACGCTTTTCTGCGCTTCATGATGAAGGACGTGCCACCGGCGCCGCCTGGAGCCAAGGAAATCCGCGCAGCCAATGCCGGCATAGCGGCGGCGGTCGCATGACAAGCGCCGACGCGCCGGGCGAGGATCAGTCCATGGCACGGCGCGTCGTGCTCGGGCTCGCGGCCAATTGGCCGCAATTTGCGCTGCTCATTTTGATCAACGCTTTTGTCGGCGGCATGGTTGGCATCGAGCGCACGGTCGTGCCGTTGATCGGCGCCGAGGAGTTCGGCATCGCTTCGACCACGCTCGTGGTTTCTTTCATCGTCAGCTTCGGTGTGGTCAAGGCGCTCGCCAATCTAGTTTCGGGTCAATTGGCCGATCACTGGGGCCGCAAGCGAGTGCTTGTCCTAGGCTGGCTGTTCGGCCTGCCGGTGCCGTTCATGATCATCTGGGCGCCGAGCTGGGGCTGGGTGATCGCGGCCAATGTGCTTGCTCGGAATCAACCAGGGCCTCGCCTGGTCGATGACCGTGATCATGAAGATCGATCTGGTGGGGCCGAAGTCGCGCGGTCTGGCCGTCGGTCTCAACGAGTTCGCCGGCTATCTCGCGGTCGGCGTCACCGCCTTCCTCACCGGTTACCTCGCCTCCCGCTACGGGCTGCGGCCAGCGCCGATCTATCTCGGCATCGCCTACGCGCTGATCGGCACGGTGCTGTCGGTCGCGCTCGTCCGCGACACCCGCGAGCACGTGCGCCTGGAGATGAGCCAGAGCACTGCACCGGCGAGCACGCTCGGCTTCTGGCAGGTCTTTGCGCTTACCTCGTTCCGCGACCGCAATCTGTTCGGCGCGTCGCAGGCCGGGCTCGTGAACAACCTCAATGACGGCATGAGCTGGGGGATCTTTCCGCTGTTCTATACGGCCTTCGGCCTCGGCATCGAGCGCATCGGCATTCTCAGTGCGGTGTATCCGGCGGCCTGGGGCGTTCTCCAGGTCGCGACCGGCCCGCTCGAGCGACCGCTGGGGCCGCAAGGGCCTGATCGTCGGCGGCATGTGGGTGCAGGCCGCCGGCCTGTTGCTCACTGCGCTGACCCGCGATTTCCAATGGTGGCTTGCCGGCAGCCTGCTGCTCGGGCTCGGCACCGCCATGGTCTATCCGAGCCTGATCGCCGCAGTATCCGACGCTTCGCATCCGAGCTGGCGCGCGCGCTCACTCAGCGTCTACCGCTTCTGGCGCGACCTCGGCTATGCGATCGGCGCGCTCTTGGCCGGGCTGATTGCCGACCTGTTCGGGCTTTCTTGGGCCATCGCCACAATCGCCGCTTTGACCTTCCTGTCCGGTGCGGTTGCGGCTGTATCCATGCGCGAGCCCGCGTCGGTGATCGCCGCTCGATCCAGTTGAAGCTTCGAAGGCCGGCCTTCGCCGGCCAAGCGAAGGGGGGGAGAAGCATGGAAAAGACGCTGCTCAATATCTCCGGCTGGCTGCTGTTTCTCGGCGGCCTGTTCGGAATGGCGGTGGGTATATGGAAGTTCGGCACGGGCGGCACGCCGGCCGAATACGGCGTGATGGGCATCGGCGGCGGCTTCTATCTCTTGTCGTCGGCCATCGTTTGCTACATCGCGGACCGAATTTCGAGGAAGTAGCGCTTTTTGACGATCAGCCGCGCCGGTGCATCACGCATCGGCGCGGGTGCGTGCCAGCGGAGCTTTTGGATTAATCGAACGAACCCGCGCCTGGCCTACTCGATCGGCGCCCTTGGCAGCTTGGCCTCGCCCTTCTCCACCGCGAAGGTGTAGTCGAGCGAGTACCACTCGCCCTTCACGTCCGGCGCGGGCGGGTACGCTCGCGGATTTCCCGCCAGATCGGGAGAATGGTCTTGTCTTCGACCTCGTTTAATTCGCTTTCTGCTTTTATATGGTAGGCGAGATCGCGCCATAGATTATAAGAGGAATCCCCGCGCTCAACCTTTACGGTCAAGTCTTCTATTGAACGCGACCAGTAGTGATTGATACGCAACGGATCGTAGGTCGGTTTCCAGTTGGGCGGACCCTTAGCATCGGGTCCTGAAAATCCGATGCGGTTCAAATCGAGCGTCTCGCCGCGCCACAGCGCGAATTTGTGCGCGTTCCCTACGTTGCGTACGTATCGCGGGTTGACGATCGACTTGCCGAGATACGGGGGAGGCTTGGTCGCTTGACGGTGCGTATACGCCTCGACGCCCGGCAGATTGGGGCGCTTCACATGACCGGATGAACCGAATGACCAGCCAATGCACGAAGATCGCCGGCATATCTTCGTATTGGGCGAGGATCGGCCGGATATCGACCTGATTGGGAGAGAACAGGAACTCGTCGATATCGAGGAAGGCGATCCACCGCGCATCGGCCCAGTGGCGCCGCACACAGTCATTGTAGGCAGGCATCTGCATTGCTTTTCCGGGCCAGGGAATCAGTGTCACAAGGCCTTCGTCGATCCAGGGCCGCAACACATCTCGGAAATCGTCGGTACTTTCGTTCTCATAGAGGTAGAAATGCGTGACGCCAACGCCGCGGTGAAAGGTAAGCCATTCGTCGAGATGTCGAGCTTCGTTCTTGAAGATGGCGCAAACCGACAAATAGTGGGGCTCTGTTCCCGAAACGGCGCGGTCACGAAGCCTGGCACGAAGGGCGAAAGGCGAACGCAATACCTTTTTGACAAAACGGACCGATTGCCGCTCGCGGAACTTCCTCAGTGGTCGTTTCAATTGTGTGTTCATCAAATCAACATGATCACTCGATCGGCGCCCGCGGCAGCTTGGCCTCGCCCGGCTCCATGCCGAACGTGTAGTCGAGCGAGTACCACTCGCCCGTCACGTCCGGCGCGGGCGCTTTGTCCGTGTGACGCACATAGTCGCCGACCAGCGCGCGGGTAACGCCGAACTGCACGTCGCTGTCGATGTACGGCGCGCCCTTCACATAGACCTGCGAGATCAGCGTCTTGAAGCCGGGCTTGTAGATCAGGAAATGCAGGTGCGCCGGGCGCATGTTGTGGCGCCCTTGCGCGGCCAGGAGTTCGCCGACCGGCCCGTCGATCGGGATCGGATAGCCCGCGGGCAGGATGGAGCGGAACCGGAAGCCGCCATCCTTGTCGGTGGTAAGCTTGCCGCGCAGGTTCATCCCCTTCAGCTTCGGATCCTGGTTGTCATAGAGGCCTTCGGTCGAGGATTGCCAGACGTCCACCTCGGCATCGGCGATCGGCTTCTTCGCACCGTCGATCACCTGCGCATTCACGAACAGCACGGGTCCCGGCATCGGCGTGAATACGATCGAGCCGCCGTTCTGCACGCGCGGCGAGTTCAGCCGCCAGAACGGCCCCAGCATGTTGGCCGCCGTCTCGGCCTGGCCCTTGTTGCCGTTGTTGAGCAGGCAGATCAGGCTTGAAAATCCGAGCGAGCCCGCCATCAGCACCGCCTCGTTGTGCGTTTTCGTCGTCTTCTGCCCGATGGCGTTCACATAGGCGCAGGCCTGGTGGAATTCCTCTTCGGTCAGCTTCACCTCGCGGGCGAAGTCGTGCAGGTGGCGCACCAGCGCGCCCATGATCTCGCGGAAGCGCGCGTTCGGCGCGCGCTTGAGCTCGTCGAGCACCGCCGTCGTCACCATTTGCTGGTTTTCGATGATCATGGCCGTCTCCCGGGCGCAACGCGTGCGCGATCCCTAAAGGAAAGCGCCCGCCAAGCGCAAGCGCGGCCCGGTTCTTCCGCGTCCTTGTGGGTAATGCTAGCGGAGGACTTGGGGCGCGGGGTTCACGCCTTGTTGAGGTGCAGCGTGACCACTTTGATGTCGCGCTCATCCGGGTCGTCGGCGATCTCGAACCCGAGCTCCCCGCACATCCGCAGCATGGTGGTGTTATAGGCGAGCACTTGGCCGTGGATGCGTTCGAGTCCGGTGCCGCGCGCCCATTCGATGACGCGCTGCATCAACAGCCAGCCGAGACCGCGGCCCTTGAGGTCCGAGCGCACCAGCACCGCGTATTCGCCGTGCTTGTGGAACGGGTCGCAATGCAGGCGCGAGACGCCGAGCATTTTCCCGGTCTCCTCGTCGATCGCGATGAAGGCCATGACGCGTTCGTAGTCGATATCGACGAACCGCTGGATCGTCGCGGCGCTCAGCTCGCGGATCGGACTGAAGAAGCGCAACCGCGTGTCTTCCTCCGTTACCTGGGTGAAGAATTCGGGATAGAGCGCCGCGTCGTCGGGCTTGAGCGGACGGATGAAAACCCGCGTGCCGCCGGCGAGCGTCTCGTGCCGTTCCCATTCTTTCGGATAAGCGCTCATGGCTGCGGCTCGGCGGAAGCAGGGCGCGTTTCACGCTTTGCTCAGCGTAAGCGTCACCACCTTGATGTCCCGGTCGCTCGGGTCGTCGGTGACGACGAAGCCGAGTTCTTCGCACATTTTCAGCATCGGCTCATTATAGGCATAGACTTGCCCGTGGACGCGCTCGAGGCCGGTGGCGCGAGCCCAGTCGATCAGATGCCGCATCAACAGGCGGCCGAGCCCGCGCCGCTTGTGGTCGGAGCGCACGATCACCGCGTATTCGCCGTGGGTGCGGAACTGGTTGCAATGCAGGCGCGCGACGCCGAGCAGCTCGCCGGTGTCCTGGCCGATCGCGACGAAGGCCATGGCGCGTGTCGTAGTCGATATCGACGAACTGCCGCACCATGGCCGGGCTCGGCTGGCTGACCGGATGGAAGAAGCGCAGCCGCGCGTCCTCCGGGGTCACGTGGTTGGAGAATTCGGGATAGAGCGCCTCGTCGCTCGGCTTGAGCGGGCGCAGCAGCACCCGCATCCCGTCGCGGAGCGTCTCGTGCTGTTCCCACTCTTTCGGATAGGCGCTCATGGCGACACCCTACGGAACTCACTTCTCCGGCACCAGCCGCAGCACCTTGCCGTCGCGCGCGTCGGTGAGGAGATAGAGCGTGCCGTCGGCGGCCATGCGTACGTCGCGGATGCGCGCGCCGAGGTTCGCGAGCAGCCGCTCCTCGCCCGTGATCTTCTCGCCGTCGAGCTCGAGCCGGTTCAAGTGTTGGCCCGCCAGCGCGCCGACGAACAGGCTGCCGCGCCAGCCGGGGAATGCATCGCCGGTATAGAACGCCATGCCCGAGGGCGCGATCGAGGGCACCCAGTAATGGATCGGCTGCTC
Organism: uncultured Alphaproteobacteria bacterium; assembly: GCA_963772885.1. Classification (GTDB taxonomy): domain Bacteria; phylum Pseudomonadota; class Alphaproteobacteria; order Rhizobiales; family Xanthobacteraceae; genus JAHFPN01. Next base: position 14,750 of record CAVYZC010000008.1, read on the forward strand.
CATGCCTTCCTTGTGCGTGCCGGCGTGGATTTTCGCGCCCGAGTAATCGACGCCATAGCCGATCACCGGCCAGCCGTAGTTCTTGCCGGCCTCGGGAATATTCACCTCGTCGCCGCCCTGGGGGCCGTGCTCGACGATCCAGAGCTTGCCGGTGACCGGATGGATCGCCGCCGCTTGCGCGTTGCGGTGGCCATAGGACCACAGCTCCGGCCGCGCCCCTTGGCGCGCGACGAACGGATTGTCCGGCGGCACCGTGCCGTCCGGCCGGATGCGCACGACCTTGCCCAGATGCGCGGAGAGGTCCTGCGCGCGGTCGCGCTGGTAGCGCTCGCCCAGCGTCACGAACAGCATGCCGTCGCGCGCGATGGCGATGCGCGAGCCGAAATGGAACCCGCCGCCGATCGCCGGCTCCTGCCGGAAGATCACGGTCACGTCCGCGAGCCGCGCCTTGCCGCCTTCTTCCACGAGCCGCGCGCGCGCCACGCTGGTGCCGTTCAACGGCCCGCGCGGCTCGGCGAAGGTGAAATAGATCGTGCGGCTCTGGGCGAAATCGGGCGCCAGCACCACGTCCATCAAGCCGCCCTGACCGACGGCGGCGACCGTCGGCACGCCTTCGAGCGGTTCCGAGAGCTTGCCGTCGCGCCCGACGATGCGCATGCGCCCGGGCCGCTCGGTCACGAGCAGGCGGCCCTCGGGCAGGAAGGCGAGCGCCCAGGGATTGACCAGGCCGGTCGCGACCGTCTCGACGCGGAAATTCGCCTTGTTGCTCTTGATGATTTCAGGCGCCTGCGCCGCCGCGGGTCCGGCGAGCAGGGCGAGCGTGATTGCGAGCGGGATCGGAGAAGCCGCATGGCCCAAGCCTAGCGGCTCGCGGCGCGGATGCCAGCGGCGTCCGGTAAAGAAAAGTTCAGCCCGCGAAACCGCGGCTGATCAGGAGAATGAGCGCGCCGAGCGAGGCGATCAGCGCGCCGGCCACGATCGCTTCCGTGAAGGCAAAGCCGATCCGCCGCTTGAGCGCGGCCGCTGGAAGCGGGCGGGCGAGGGTCGGGTCCGATCGGCGCATCACTGCACTCCGGGCGCACACTTCTTTTCCGCTGCGGCGGCCGCAACTCGTGGGCGACCGCCCGATGCGGAAAAGGGAGTGGCAATAGGACGGTTTATGGTTAATGCCCGGTTAATGCCCGCGGCAGGCTATTTATCCATCGACACATGGCCGGGCTCGCCGGCGATTCGCGCGAGCCAATCGAGCACGGCGGGAAAATCCGACAGGTCGAAATCGCCCTCGCCGGCGACATGGGTGTGCGCATAGAGCGCGAGATCGGCCACGGTCGTGCGCTCGCCGACGAAATATTTGTGATGCGAAAGATGGCGCTCCATCAGCATGAGCGCCTGATAGCCCTGTTCCATCCAGTGATCGATGTCGTGGGTCTTCAGCTCGCGCCCGCCCTTGACCAGGTGCAACCACCAGCGCGCCGCCGCGATCGCCGGCTCGTGGCTGTGCTGCTCGAAGAACATCCAGCGCAAGGTCTCGGCCCGCTCGAAGCGATCCGCGGGCAGCAACGGGGTTTCTTCCGCGAGATAGACCAGGATCGCGTTCAACTCCGGCAGAAATTTCTCGTTCGGCAATTCGAGCAACGGCACGTGGCCGTCCGGGTTCTTGGCGAGGAAGTCGGCGGTGCGGCTTTCGCCTTTCAAAATGTCGATCTCGACCAGCCGATAGGGCATCTGCAGGCGCGCGAGCAGCAGCCGCACCTTGTAGGAATTGCCCGAGCTCTGCATCGAATAGAGGGTGAGCATGCTTTCCCCGCCTGCCGACCCGGCGAATATGGGGCGTCTAGGCGGCCTTCGCCATGCCCCGCCGCGCGGCGAGCAGGAACAGCGCGGCGAGCGCGACAAACCCGATCGGCAGCCGCGTCTGTTCGGCCACCGCGCGCGTGACCAGGGGCGCGATGAAGATCGCGGCCAGCGCCGTTTTCTCCCAGGGCAGGAACCCGCGCGCGATGCCGTGCGCGGCGAGGAAGGCGATGGCCGGCGCCATCACCATCAGGTCGTAGTCGAGCACATAGGGCGTCACCAGCAGCGCGCCCGAAAGCAGTGCCGCGGCTTTCGGCGCCAGCGCGCCGCCGCGCCGCCAGATCGATGATGACGATCGCCGCCACGGCAAGCGCGAGCAGCGCCTGCGCCGCATAGGCTAGCGGCAGCGGCGCGTGCCAGGCGCGCAACGCCGCGAACAGGCTCTGGATCTTGTGGAAGCCGGTGCCGCCTTCCTCGAGCACCACGGTCTGCGTGAAGGCGAGGCTGTCGCGGAACGCGGCCCAGGTCTCGGTGCCGAAGACGAACCAGCTCGCCGCGACCAGGACCGACGACGGTCGCGCCGGCTGCGATGAACGCGCGCCAGTAGCCGCCCGCGGCGAGCGCCAGCGGGATCAGGATGCCGAATTGCGGCTTGTAGCAAAGCAGCCCGAGCAGGATTCCCGAAACCATCGGCCTGCGGTCGAGCAGCAGGAGCCCGCCGCCGAACAGCGCCGCCGTGAGAAATCCGTTGTGCCCGTGCCCGATATTGATGAACACCGCCGGGAAGGCGAGGGCGGGCAGCCACGCGCGCCGGTCGCCGGCGATGGCGACGCATCGGTCTTCGAGATAAAGCGCGAGCGTCGCCGCCTGCCAGACGATGAGCGCGGGGAGATACGGCAGCAGCGCCAAGCAGCGCCGCGACGGCCAGGAATACCGGCGGATAGTGCCAGCCATAGAACGGCGTGGCCGGGCCGAAGATGCGCTTCTCCATCAGGTGCTGCAGCTCGGGCGTGAACGGCGCCGCCGGCTTGCCTTCGAGCACGTATTTCCCGGCGGCGTAGATGTTGGAGAAATCGGTGCCGAGCGGCCGGCCCAGATAGTCGTTGAGCCCGTCCGACGTCGCGCGCGAGAACGACGATGCCCGCCACCGCCAGCGCGACCAGAATCCAGCTATAGGCTGCGCACCCGCGCGTCGAGCCAATCGCCGGAGGCGAGCGCCTTGGCCAAGCCGGTCATGGTTCAACCGTCTGCATGATTCGCGACAATACTATTGATGGGTGCGCGCGTACGCCGGGTTGCCGGGCTGTCCCGCCTCGACTAGGTTCCGCGCGCGTTTTGGAGGAAATCATGGGCTTTCTCGCCGACAGTCTCGGCCGCATCAAGCCGTCGCCGACCATCGCCATCAACGATCTCTCGAAGAAGTTGAAGGCCGAGGGGCGCGACATCATTGGCCTGGCCGCCGGCGAGCCCGACTTCGACACGCCCGACAACATCAAGGAGGCGGCGATCGCCGCCATCCGCCGCGGCGAGACGAAATACACCGCCGTCGACGGCATGCCGGAGCTGAAGCAGGCGATCGCGAAGAAGTTCAAGCGCGAGAACGGCCTCGACTACAAGCCGTCGCAGATCACCGTCGGCACCGGCGGCAAGCAGGTGCTGTTCAACGCGCTGGTCTGCACCATCAATCCGGGCGACGAGGTGGTGATCCCGGCGCCCTATTGGGTGAGCTACCCGGACATCGTGCTGTTCGCCGGCGGCAAGCCGGTGATCGTGCCGACGCGCCTGGAGGACGGCTTCAAGATGAAGCCCGAGGCGCTCGAGCGCGCGATCACGCCGAAGACCAAGTGGCTGATCTTCAACTCGCCGTCGAACCCGACCGGCGCCGCCTATACGCGCGCGGAGCTGAAGGCGCTCACCGACGTGCTGGTGAAGCACCCGCACGTCTGGGTGCTGACCGACGACATGTACGAGCATCTGGTCTACGACGAATTCGTCTTCACCACGCCGGCGCAGGTCGAGCCCAAGCTCTACGAGCGCACGCTGACGCTGAACGGCATGTCCAAGGCCTATTGCATGACCGGCTGGCGCCTCGGCTACGCCGGCGGGCCGGAAATGCTGATCAAGGCCATGGGCACCTTGCAGTCGCAGTCGACCACCAACCCGAGCTCGATCACGCAATGGGCCGGCGGTCGAGGCGCTGAACGGCCCGCAGGATTTCATCGCCGAAGCACAACAAGGTGTTCAAGGAGCGCCGCGACCTCGTCGTCTCGATGCTGAACCAGGCCAACGGCATCAAGTGCCCGAAGCCGGAAGGCGCGTTCTATGTCTATCCGTCCTGCGCCGGCACGATCGGCAAGACCGCGCCCTCGGGCAAGAAGATCGAGACCGACGAGGACTTCGTGACGGAGCTGCTCGCGGCCGAAGGGGTCGCCGTGGTGCACGGCACCGCCTTCGGGCTGGCGCCGGCCTTCCGCATTTCCTACGCCACCAAGACCTCGGACCTGGAAGAGGCCTGCCGGCGCATCCAGCGGTTTTGCGGCAATCTGAAATGAACACCTCTCCCCGGCGGGGAGAGGTGAAAAGGCGGCGGCCTGCGCTGAGCTTTCCACAGCCTCGCCTGGGGCCTGTTAAGCGGCTATGCTCCCGTCACATTCGCCCGTAACGAGGCCAATGCATTCCACTCGGAGGGAGGCCCCAATGATCCGTCGCACATTCGCGTTCGCTCTTGCCGCTGTCGCGGCCCTGTTCGTGTTCACCAGCTCCGCCCAGGCCCAGCGCGCACGGGTCGGCACCCTCGATTGCTTCAGCCCCGGCTCGGTCGGGTTCATCGTCGGCTCGGTGACCGAACTTCAACTGCACCTTCCGGCCGTCGAATGGCGGGCCGGGTGAGCGCTATGCCGGCAGAATCAGCCGCCTCGGCATCGATCTCGGCTTCACCCGCTCGATCCGGCTGGTCTGGGCGGTATTCGCCGAGACCAATTACCGCCGCCGTGCGCTGGCCGGCAACTATGTCGGCGCTACCGCAGGCGCGGCGATCGGCGTAGGCGGCGGCGCCAATGCGCTGGTCGGCGGCTTCAGGAATTCGTTTTCGCTCCAGCCCTTGAGCTTCCAGGGCGATCGCGGCGTCAACTTGCAGCTTACCGTCACGGATTTCGAACTGCGCTGAGACCCTTCCTCGGCTTGTCGGTATTGCGGCCACGCGGCACCTGCACTGCGTGGCCGCAACCTTTTGTTCACCCTGCTTGTTCGCCGCCGGTTAAGGTTTCCGGGCCATAACGCCCCAATCAACGCGGTCGGGGTGGGCTCATGTTGTTTCGTCTCGCGATCCTGTTCCTGTTCGGCATTGCGCTGGGCGGCCTCGGCGTGAGCCGCGCGCTCGAGGCGCTCGCGCTGCCCGGGCGGAACGTCTCGCTGTCGGCGAACGATTCCGGCCGTACCGGCGACCCGCGCGTGCTGCGCGCCGGCGAGCGCACGCGCCTGCCGCAGACCGTCCCCACCCAGACCCGCTGAAACTGCCCGACTTTCTGGAATAACCGGCGCCGGTATTTGTCCGGCTTGCGCCGCGCCGTTCCCTTTGAAACGATAGTGCGCCGGCCGCAAGATGCGCGGATGCGCGCACGATGCCGGTCCCGGGGCGAGGGAGGCGGCCATGGCGGACACTCAGGGAACCAACAACGGCAGAGCAGCGGGGCCCCGCTGCATCGCGATCGTCGGCCCGTTCCAGGCCGGCAAGACCACGCTGCTCGAAGCGATCCTCGCCCGCACCGGCGTGCTGCCGCGGCCCGGCACCGTCGAAGCCGGCAACACGGTCGGCGACGCCAGCCCCGAGGCCCGCGCCCACCGGATGAGCACCGAGCTTTCGGTCGCCTCCACCAATTTTCTCGGCGACACCTATACGTTCCTGGATTGCCCGGGCTCGGTCGAGTTCGCCCAGGACATGCGCTCGGCGCTGCCGCCGGTCGATGCCGCGATCGTGGTCTGCGAGGCCGACGAGAAGAAGATCCCGCAGCTGCAATTGGTGCTGCGCGAGCTCGAGGAACTGAAAATCCCGCGCTTCCTGTTCCTCAACAAGATCGACAAGGCCGACAAGCGCGTGCGCGAGACCATCGCGCTGTTGCAGCCGGCCTCGCGCGTGCCGCTGGTGCTGCGGCAAATCCCGATCTGGAAGAACGACATCATCGAGGGCTTCGTCGATCTCGCGCTCGAGCGCGCCTTCGTCTACCGCGAGCACGCCGAGAGCAAGGTGGTCCCGATCGAGGGCGAAAACGCCGACCGCAAGAAGGAGGCGCGCTTCTCCATGCTGGAAAAGCTCGCCGACCACGACGACAAGCTGATGGAGCAGTTGCTCGAGGATATCGAGCCGCCGCGCGACAAGGTGTTCGACGATCTCGCCAAGGAGCTGCGCGACGGCCTGATCTGCCCGGTGCTGATCGGCTCGGCCACGCGCACCAATGGCGTGCTCCGCCTGATGAAGGCCTTGCGTCACGAGGCGCCGGGCATCGCCGCCACCATTGCCCGCCTCGGCCTGAAGCCGGGCGCCGATGGGGTCGGCATCGTCGTGAAGACGCTGCACACCGCCCACGGCGGCAAGCTCTCGGTCACCCGCGTGCTTGCGGGCGAGATCGCCGATGGCGCCTCCTTGATCGGCACCAAGGGCGAGGCGGCGCGCGTCGCCGGCGTGTTCAAGCAGCAGGGCGCCGCCACCGAAAAGCGCGGCGCCGCCAAGGGCGGCGAGACCGCGGCCTTCGCCAAGCTCGACCCCATCGTCACCTCCGACACGGTGACCACCGCGAAGACGCCGCTCAAGCCGCTGGTGAAGGTCGTGCCGCCGCCGCCGGTGATGGCGGTGGCGATCTCGGCGCGCGAGCGCAAGGACGACGTCAAGCTCGGGCCGGCGCTGCATAAGCTCGCCGACGAGGATCCGTCGCTGCTCGTCGTGCACAACGCCGAGACCAGCGAGATCGTGCTCTGGGGCCAGGGCGAAATGCATCTGCGCGTGGCCGCCGAGCGGCTCGCCGGCCGCTACGGGTTGCCGGTCACGACCCGGGCGCCGGGCGTCGGCTACCGCGAGACGATCAAGAAGACGGTCAGCCAGCGCGGCCGCCATAGGAAGCAGTCCGGCGGCCACGGCCAGTTCGGCGACGTGGTGGTCGAGATCAAGCCGCTGCCGCGCGGCTCCGGCTTCAAGTTCGTGGAGACCATCACCGGCGGCGCCGTGCCCAGGAATTACATTCCGTCGGTCGAGGAGGGGGTGCGCAGCTTTCTCGGTTCCGGGCCGCTCGGCTTCCCGGTGGTCGATCTGCAGGTGACGCTCACCGACGGCTCCTATCACACGGTGGATTCGTCCGACATGGCGTTCCAGCTCGCCGGCCGCCTGGCCATGAGCGAGGGTCTGCCGCAATGCCAGCCGGTGCTGTTGGAGCCGATCTTCCACGTCGAGATCGCCTGCCCGAACGAGGCGACGGCGAAAATCAACGCCATCCTGTCGCAGCGGCGCGGGCAGATTCTCGGCTTCGACGCGCGCGAGGGCTGGGACGGCTGGGACGTGGTCAAGGCCATGCTGCCGGAGTCGGAGATCGGCGACCTCATCATCGAGGTGCGCTCGGCCACCGCGGGCGTCGGCGGCTTGAGCTTCAAGTTCGACCACCTGCAGGAATTGACCGGCAAGCAGGCCGACCAGGTGGTCGCGGCGCGGCGGGCGGCGGAATAAGAAAGCGCCGGACGGCTACCCGGGAGGATGAGCCGTCCGGCGCGCGCGGCGGACCCGTCGAACTACGCTTCGGCCTAGGCCACCGCAGTGGTGCGAAATCGGATGAGCCCCGACCCCGGAACGAGTTGGCGCGTGCGTTGATTGCGCAACGCAAGTTCAAGGTTCCGATGCGCGAGGCGTGCATGCTCGCGCATCAGCGCCTCGGCGCGCGCGCTTTCGCGCACCTCGATCGCCTGCAGGATGCAGCGATGCTGGTCCTGTGCGATCGTGAACATGGTCTGCGCCTCCGGCAACGCCGCCTGCACCATGACAAAGGCGCCCGCTGACGCGAATGGCAGGCTCACAGCGCGCTCGATCTGCCGCTTCAAGACCGGGCTATCGGCAAGCGCGACGATGCCGGCGTGGAACCGGTCGTTGAGCTTGACGTAGTCGGTGAAATTCTTGGTCGTGATCGGTGAGTGGGCGAGGAGCGCATCGAGCGCGTCCACGCACATCCGCAGCGTCGCGAGCTCCGGCGCTGCTAGGCCTCGCTCAGCGGCAAACCGCGCGGCGAGGCCTTCGAGCGTGCCGCGGACCTCGATCGCTGTATAGAGGTCGCGTTGTCGAAGCCGCGGACGGCGAAGCCGCCTGTGGGGATCGCGTCGAGGAGCCCCTCTTCTCCGAGGCGGATGAGCGCGGCCCGCAGCGGCGTGCGCGAGACGCCGAGGCGCTCGACGAGGGGCAACTCCGAAACCCGTTCGCCGGGGTTGAGTTCACCGCTCAAGATGAGCTCACGCAGCTTGAGCAGCGCCGAACTATACGACGATCCCGGGGCCGATCTTCTCCGTGTTCCACTCCGCCTTCTGCGGCGTGCTGATCCTGCTGCTGTACGGCGTCTTCCTCACCGTGCAGACGGTGCGCCATCCCTATTATTTCAAGCAGCCGGAGCCGAAGCGGGCCGCAAGGCGCAGGAAGCGGTGGAGCCGGCGCCGGTCGAGCACGTTGCGATGTTCATGCCGGCATTCTGTGCTGACGTTGCTGCCGGTCGTCTATCTCACCGAGGCGCTCGCCGAGCTGACCGGGACCGGGCTCGGCGCCATCGGCGCGCCGGCGGCGCTTGCCGGCGTCATCATCGCCGTCCTCGTGCTCTCTCCCGAAGGCATGGGGGCGCTGCGCGCCAGCTCGCGCAACGAGCTGCAGCGCGCGATCAACATTTCGCTCGGCTCGGCGCTTGCCACGGTAGGGCTGACGATTCCGGCAATTCTGGCGGTCAGTGTCTTGCGGGGTACCGGCATCACTCTGGGCTTGGAAAACGAGGAGGCGTTGCTGCTGGCGCTTACCTTCCTGGTGACAGCCTTCACTTTCGGCGGCGCCCACACCAACGTGCTCATGGGGGCGGTGCACCTGGTGCTGTTTCTGGCCTTCATCGCCCTGTTGTTCGACCCCTGACGGGGCCGCGCGCACGCTGTGTTGAATTGTCGTGATCGGGCAGGCGGTGTAGCACCCTGCGCAACGAACGCCCCCAAGGAAACGCCTTAAGGAGACGAGCATGGTGATCTTGAAGAAGCGCGGCTGGGAAATCCCGGAATCGCAGGCGACCCCCGAGCACATCTTCTTGTCCCGCCGCTCCTTGATCCGTGGCGCCGCTACCATCGCCGCCGCCGCCGCGCTGCCCGCCGCGGCCCGCGCCGAGCTCGACCCGACTGCCGCGCTTTATCCGGCCAAGCGCAACGAGAAGTTCGTGCTCGGCGACGGCCGCGCCATCACGCCCGAGGTCCGCTCCGGCAACTACAATAATTTCTACGAGTTCGGTTTCGACAAGGGCATCGCCAGCCGCGCCCAGGCGCTGAAGCTGCGGCCCTGGACGGTGAAGTTCGACGGCATGGTCGAGAAGGAGAAGACCGTCGGCATCGACGACCTGATCGCCGCCATGCCGCTCGAAGAGCGGCTCTATCGCCACCGCTGCGTCGAGGCCTGGTCCATGTGTGTGCCTTGGACGGGCTTCCCGATGGCCAAGCTCGTGGAATTCGCCAAGCCGCTTTCGAGTGCGAAATATGTGCGCATGGAGACCTTCCTCGATACCAGTGTCGCGCCCATGCAGAAGCAGTTCTGGTATCCGTGGCCCTATGTCGAGGGCGTCACCGTGGAAGAGGCGATGAACGAACTCGCCTTCATGGTCACCGGCGTCTACGGCAAACCGCTGGCCAAGCAGTTCGGAGCGCCGCTGCGCCTCGCGCTGCCGTGGAAATACGGCTTCAAGTCGGTGAAATCGATCGTGCGCGTGAGCTTCACCGATCAGCGGCCGAAGAGCTATTGGGAAGTGGCGCAGGGCTCCGAGTACGGCTTCTGGGCCAACGTCAATCCGCAGGTTTCGCATCCGCGTTGGAGCCAGGCCAGCGAGGAGGACATCGGGGACGGCAGCCGCATCCCGACGCAGCTGTTCAACGGCTACGGCGAATACGTCGCCGGCCTTTACAAGGATCTGCCGGGCGAGAAGCTTTATATGTGACGCGCGTCGCGATCATGGCCGGAAATTCCGGCCATTCGGAAAGAAAAAGCCGGGCTCTCGGGGGAGGATGAGAGGCCCGGCTTATGAGCCGCCACGGGGGAGCGGCGGCTCGATTCGAAGGGAGCTTCCCGCGGGGGGATGCGCGGGGCTGCTTCAAAATGTATTTTCATACTCGCAGGCGAAAAAACAACGTGCATGCCGACATGTCAGGCATGCGGGTCATGCAGACCTTGCAGCTTCACGAATACGTGTGCCGCAAATCGTGCACGGGCACGCGCGGATTCAGTATTGCCAGCGTTGCGTCTTCGAGATCAGGAAATCGCGAAATACCTGGACGCGCGCCAGCGAACGCAATTCCTCCGGATACACGAAATAGGCATCGAGCTTCGGCGCTGCGCGATCGGGGAACAGCTGCACCAGCCCGGCCTCCTCGGCGAGGTAGTCCGGCAGCGTGGCGACGCCGACGCCGCTGCGCACCGCCTCCTTCAGGCCCATCACGTTGGTGACCGAGAACGCGGCCTCGCGCGGCTTGCCTTCGGGCCGGCCGGCTTCGCGCAGCCAGTTCAGCCCCTCGTAGAAACTCGGGATCTGCCCGCCCAGGAGCAGGATGCGATGCTTGTCGAGGTCCTCGACCGTGAGCGGATGGCCGTGGTTCTTCAGGTATGCCGGCGAGGCATAGGCGTGGAAATGCATGGTGAACAGCTTGCGCTGGATCAGGTCCGGCTGCAGCGGCTGGCGCAGGCGGATCGCCACGTCGGCCGCGCGCATGGAAAGGTCGAGTTCCTCGTCGGAAAGCATCAGTGTGACGCGAATGTCGGGATAGAGATCGAGGAACTCGCCGATCCGCGGCGAGAGCCAATAGCTGCCGAGCCCGACGGCGGTGGTCACGCGCAGCTCGCCGTTCGGCTTCTCCCGGCTGTCGCCGAGCTGGGCGCGCGTCGCCTCGAGCTTCATGAACACTTCATGCGCGGTGCGGAACAGCAGATCGCCTTGCTCGGTCAGGATCAGCCCGCGCGCGTGGCGGTGGAACAGGGGGACGTTCAGCTCCTGCTCGAGCGCCGAAACCTGGCGGCTCACGGCCGATTGCGACAGCCCCAGCGCCTCGCCCGCATGGGTGAAGCTCCCGGCCTCGGCCGCGGCATGGAAGATTTTGAGCTTGTCCCAGTCCATGCTCCGAGCCCGCTCCCTCTCCGACGCTCGGGCGCGAGGGGAAGTCCTGACTTCCGCCGCGTCCTTCTTGTGCGCCGCTTCCTCGTGGGCGAGGAATTTCTCGGCCTCGAGCGCGGCCATGCAGCCGAGCCCGGCCGCGGTCACCGCCTGGCGGAAGATATCGTCGGCCACGTCGCCGGCCGCGAACAGACCGGCCACCGAGGTCGCCGTCGAATTGGGCGCGGTCCACACATAACCGTTCGGCTTCATCTTGATCTGGCCCTCGACCAGCTCGGTCGCCGGCTTGTGGCCGATCGCGACGAACACGCCGTCCAGCTTCTTCTCGGTGAGCTTGCCGGTCTTCAGGTTCTTGAGCCGGACGCCGGTGACCTTCAGCGGCTCGCCGCCGCCGAGGATGTCGTCGACCGCGGTGTCCCAAACCACCTCGATCTTGGGATTGGCGAACACGCGCTCCTGCAGCATCTTCTCCGTGCGCAGCGCGTCGCGCCGATGCACCAGCGTGACCTTGGTGGCGAAATTGGTGAGGAACAGCGACTCCTCGGCCGCGGTATTGCCGCCGCCGACCACCAGCACCTCCTTGCCGCGATAGAAGAAGCCGTCGCAGGTGGCGCAGGCCGAAACGCCGAAGCCGCGGAACTTTGCCTCGGAAGGAAGCTCGAGCCATTTCGCCTGCGCGCCGGTGGCCAGGATCACCGTGTCGGCCAGGAAGACGGCGCCGGATTCGCAGGTCACCTTGAACGGCCGGTGCGACAAGTCGAGCTTGTTCACGTGATCGCTGAGCATGCGGGTGCCGACATGCTCCGCCTGCTCGCGCATCTGTTCCATGAGCCACGGCCCCTGGATCACGCCGGCGAAGCCCGGGTAATTCTCGACGTCGGTCGTGATCGTCATCTGCCCGCCCGGCTGCAGCCCGGCGATCAGCACCGGCTTCAGCATGGCGCGCGCGGCGTAGATCGCGGCCGTATAGCCTGCCGGCCCCGAGCCAATGATGACGACGCGGACGTGCTCGCTTGCCATGGGTTTCTCGGAGTTGGAATCGTCAGCCCGGGCTAGATATGGCGTGCCGGGAGCGAACCTGCAAACCGGCCTCCGCACACGGATCGGTGAGCCGTGGATGGCCGATTTTGCAGCGCTTGCGCGGGCCGCCGGGCGCGATTACCAAGGTCCCACCCCGGCCCAATGCCGGGCGCGGCGGAAACCCCCATGCGCGAGCGGCTCGATGCGATCGACTGGAAGATTCTGAGCGAACTGCAGAAGGACGGCCGCATCACCAATGTCGAGCTTTCACGCCGGGTCGGCATCTCGGCGCCGCCGTGCCTGCGCCGCATGCGCGCGCTCGAGGAGGCCGGCATTATCCGCAGCTATCGCGCGCTGCTCGACGAGAAGAAGCTCGGCTACGAGGTCGTGGTCTTCGCCATGGTGCATCTGGTGAGCCAGGCCGAGGCCGATCTCGTCGCCTTCGAGGAACGCGTGCGCGGCTGGCCGCTGGTGCGCGAGTGCTGGATGCTCTCGGGCGAGGTGGATTTCATCCTGAAGTGCGTGGCGCCCGATCTCGCGACGTTCCAGGCGTTCGTCACCGAACTCACCGGGGCGCCGAACGTGCGCAACGTGAAGACCGCGCTCTCGCTCCGCCGCTCCAAGGACGAGGCCATGGTGCCGATCGATCTGGCGAAGACGGATGGTTAGCGCCACTCGACCTTGGTGATCTCGTAGCCGCGGGCGCCCTTGGGGGTCATCACTTCCACCGACGTGCCCTTCTTCTTGCCGATCAGCGCGCGCGCCAGCGGCGAGGTGATGGAGATGCGGCCGGCCTTGGCGTCCGCCTCGGTCTCGCCCACGAGATGCCAGACTTTCTTCTCGTCGGTGTCCTCGTCGACCAGCGTCACCGTGGCGCCGAACGTCACCGTGTCGCCCTTGAGTTTCGATACGTCGATCACGTCCGCGCGCGCCAGCTTGTCCTCGAGGTCCGCGATGCGGCCCTCGTTCAAGGACTGGGTCTCCTTGGCGGCATGATATTCGGCATTCTCCGACAGATCGCCGTGCCCGCGGGCCTCGGTGATCTGCTGGATGATGCGCGGCCGCTCGACCGTCTGCCGGTTGCGCAATTCGACTTCGAGAGCGGCATATCCCGCCGCCGTCATCGGTATCTTTTCCATCGGTCCTGCTCCCCGGCCCGGATTTTCTGCGATTCGGGCCGACTTACAAAAAAATCCGCCGACCGCGCGCCGGGTTTTCCGGCCGTCGCGGTCACGTTACGGATCACGAACACCACCGCCGCGGCCCGGTCGGACCGGCGTACCCGCCGGCCCGGCAACTCAGGCCCTGTCGCCGAAATAGCTTTGCAGCGCGCGCACTTCGAGATCACCGCCCAAGTAGGCCTTGATTCCATGCGCCGCGGCGACGGCTCCCGAAAGAGTGGTGTAATAGGGGACTTTATGCAAGAGGGCGGCCCGCCGCATCGCCCTTGAATCTGCAAGGGCTTGCGCCCCGTCGGTGGTATTGAACACCAGCTGCACGCCCCTGTTCTTGATCCGGTCGACGATGTGCGGCCGGCCCTCGTGCACCTTGTTGACCGCTTCGACCGCCACTCCGTGTTCGGCCAGATAGCGCTGGGTGCCGTGGGTGGCGATGATCTGGAAGCCCAGCTCCTTCAAGAGCCGCATCGCCTCGAGGATGCGCGGCTTGTCCTCGTCCTTCACCGATACGAACACGGTGCCGCCGCTCGGCAGCTGGCTGCCGCCGCCCATCTGGGCCTTGGCGAAGGCGACCGAGTAGTCGAAATCGAGGCCCATGACCTCGCCGGTCGAACGCATTTCCGGCCCGAGCACGGTGTCGACGCCGGGGAAGCGGGCGAACGGGAACACCGCCTCCTTCACCGCGATGTGGCGGAGCTTCGGACGCGAGAGGCCGAAGGCGGCAAGCTTCTCGCCGGCCATGATCCGCGCCGCGATCTTGGCGACGGGGATGCCGATGGTCTTGGCCACGAACGGCACCGTGCGCGAGGCGCGCGGGTTCACTTCGAGGACGTAGATGTCGCCGTCCTTGATGGCGTATTGCACGTTCATCAGTCCGCCGACATTGAGCGCCAGCGCCAGCGCGCGGGTCTCGCGCTCGAGCGCTTCGATCGTTTTCTCGTCGAGCGAGTGCGGCGGCAGCGAGCAGGCGCTGTCGCCGGAATGGATGCCGGCCTCCTCGATGTGCTCCATGATGCCGGCGACGAACACGTCCTTGCCGTCGCACAGCGCGTCCACGTCCACTTCGATGGCGTCGCTCAGATAGCGGTCGATCAGGACGGGGCTCTTGCCGGAGACGACCACGGCCTCCTTCATGTAGCGCTCGAGCGAGGCGGATTCGTAGACGATTTCCATGCCGCGGCCGCCGAGCACGTAGGACGGCCGGATCACCACCGGATAGCCGATGCGCTCCACGATGCGCCGTGCCTCGGCCGCGCTCTTGGCGATACCGTTCTCCGGCTGGCGCAGCTTGAGTTCGTCGAGCAGCGTCTTGAAGCGGTCGCGGTCCTCGGCGAGGTCGATCATGTCGGAGGAAGTGCCGAGAATCGGGATTTTCGCCTTTTCCAGCACGTCGGCGAGCTTCAAGGGCGTCTGGCCGCCGAACTGCACGATGGCGCCCAGGAGCTTCCCGCTGGTCTGCTCGCGCGCCAGGATTTCGAGCACGTCCTCGGCCGTCAGCGGCTCGAAATAGAGCCGGTCCGAAGTGTCGTAGTCGGTCGAGACCGTTTCCGGATTGCAATTGATCATGATGGTCTCGAACCCGGCCTCCGAAAGCGCGAAGGCCGCGTGGCAGCAGCAATAATCGAACTCGATGCCCTGGCCGATGCGGTTCGGCCCGCCGCCCAGGATCGCGATCTTTTGCCGGTCCGAGGGCCGCGCCTCGTCGGCGGGCGCGCCGGCGAACAGCGGCTCGTAGGTCGAATACATATAGGCCGTGGGCGAAGCGAACTCGGCGGCGCAGGTGTCGATGCGCTTGAATACCGGCCGCACATTGAGCGCCCGGCGGCGCTTGGCGACTTCGGCTTCGGAGACGCCGGCCAGCGTAGCCAGCCGCTCGTCGGAAAATCCCTCGCCCTTCAGGCGGCGGAACGCGCCCGCGGTCGCCGGCAGGCCCTTGGCGCGGATCTCGGCCTCGGTGTCGACCAGCGAGCGGATTTCGCCCAGGAACCACTTGTCGATGCGGCAGCTCTCGTGGATGTCCTGGTCGGTGAAGCCCAGCCGCATGGCTTGCGCCACCATCAGGATCCGGTCGGGCGTCGGCGTGCCGAGCGCGGCGCGGATCGCGCTCTTGTCGTCGCCGAGCGCCAGCCCGCCGATCTCGATCTCGTCGAGGCCGGAGAGCCCGGTCTCCATCGAGCGCAGCGCCTTCTGCAGCGACTCGCGAAACGTGCGGCCGATGGCCATGGCCTCGCCCACCGACTTCATCGAGGTGGTGAGCACGTGGTCGGCGCCGGGAAACTTCTCGAAGGCGAAGCGCGGGATTTTCGTCACCACGTAGTCGATCGTCGGCTCGAACGAGGCCGGCGTGGCGCCGCCGGTGATGTCGTTGGCGATCTCGTCGAGCGTGTAGCCGACCGCCAGCCGCGCCGCGACCTTGGCGATGGGGAAGCCGGTGGCCTTCGAGGCCAGCGCCGAGGAGCGCGAAACCCGCGGGTTCATCTCGATGATCATGAGGCGGCCGGTCTCCGGCTCCACCGCGAACTGCACGTTCGAGCCGCCGGTCTCGACCCCGATCTCGCGCAACACCGCGATCGAGGCGTCGCGCATCACCTGGTATTCCTTATCGGTGAGCGTGAGGGCGGGGGCCACCGTGATCGAGTTGCCGGTATGCACGCCCATCGGGTCGATGTTCTCGATCGAGCAGACGATGATGCAATTGTCCTTCTTGTCGCGCACCACCTCCATCTCGAATTCCTTCCAGCCGATCACCGACTGTTCGATCAGGACTTCGCTGGTGGGCGAGGCGTCGATGCCGCGCTCGACGATGTCGAGGAACTCGGCGCGGTTATAGGCGATGCCGCCGCCGGTGCCGCCGAGCGTGAACGAGGGCCGGATGATCGCCGGCAGCCCGATATCGTCGAGCGCCTTCAAGGCGTCGGGCAGGTTCTTCACCTGGTGCGAGCGCGGGGTCTCCAGGCCGATCTTCTTCATCGCCTCGCGGAACAATTCCCGGTCCTCGGCCTTGTCGATGGCGTTCGCCGTGGCGCCGATCAGCTCGACGTTGAATTTGTCGAGCACGCCCATCTTGCGCAGCGACAGCGCCGTGTTGAGCGCGGTCTGGCCGCCCATGGTCGGCAACAGCGCGAAGCCGCCGGGCAGCACGTCGCGCTCCTTCTCGATGATCTTGGCCACGATCTCCGGCGTGATCGGTTCGATATAGGTGGCGTGGGCCAGATCCGGGTCGGTCATGATCGTCGCCGGATTGGAATTGATCAGGACGATCCGGTAGCCTTCGGCCTTCAACGTCTTGCAGGCCTGGGTGCCGGAATAGTCGAACTCGCACGCCTGGCCGATGACGATCGGCCCGGCGCCGATGATCAGGATCGTCTTGATGTCGGTCCGTTTGGGCATTCGAACCCTGTCATTCCGGGACGGCCCGAAGGGCCGGGCCCGGAATCCATAATCACCGCCGCCGGTTAAGGATTCCGGGCTCGCCGCTGCGCGGCGCCCCGGAATGACCACGCCGGGTAGGCACAAAAAAGGCCGCGCTGGCAGCGCGTCCCCGTCCCACGCGGACCGAGGGCCGAAGGCCCGCCGCGGCGCGGGCGTCTTAGCCCAGATTTGCCCTAGACGGAAGCTATGGTTTACCCCGTACGGCAGCGCCGATATTGTCGAAGCAAAGCGAAAGGCGGGTTCAATGGCTCGTTACTTGGCGATTCTTCTTTTCGTGCTCGGTCTGATGTCGATCGGTCATGCGCAACAGGAGAAATCCGGTTGGGTCACCGATACCCGCTCGGACTGCAAGGCCTGGAGCAACTACATGCAGGAAGGCGAGTTGATCCGCTGGAGCGGCAAGTGCGTGGACGGATACGTTCACGGCCGCGGCACGCTCCGCTGGTACGAGGATGGTAAGAATGTCGAAACCGACGAAGGCGAGTTCATCAAGGGCAAGCTGCATGGCTTAGCCGTCATTACGACGTCGGACGGCAAACGCTTCGAGGGCGAGTTCCGCGACAACAAGCCCGAAGGCGAGGGAACGCTGGAGACCGAAACCGGCGAGCTCTTTTCCGGCCGGTGGGTGCGCGGCTGCCTGCGGGACAGCAAGAAGGAAGTCTTCTTCTTCAGCACCCAACAGGAATGCCAGTACTATTGAGTTCCGCAAATCATTGCTGCCGCGTCGCCCGGAACGCCATGCGGTTTTGAATGTGGCCGAGATTGCGGCTCATGCGCTCGGCGTTCAGTCCCGCCGCGTGTAGTATTTGAATCATCTCGGCCTCGGAATACTGACTCAAGCCAAGCCGTGCGCGCAGGCTTCGGTAGGGTGAGAACACGGTGCGCACCAGGCCGAAAAGCGCCGCGAGCAGGAAGCCGTTCTTGGCCGCGTATGAAAGCAGCGCGGCCGCGTCCTTGAGTGCGCTCTGGTTCGGCCCGATCACGTCGGCGATGACGAGGCGGCCGGTAAGCCGAAGCCGCTTCTTCCACAGCGGCAACAGGTACGCGAACTCCTCGCGCGTGAGGTATTGCACGACCGAGTTCGCGATCACGAGATCGAAGCTCACGGCCGGCAGCCGGTCCAGTTCCTCCGGCGCAATCACCCGGATGCTCGGTACCCGCGCGAAGCGCTGCTTCAGCCGCGCACGCAGCTTGGGCGCGGCCTCGCAGAGATAGAGCTCCACGCAATACGGCGCGATCTTGTCCGCGTGCAGCGCCTCGCCGCAGCCATAGTCGAGCACGCGCGCGGCGGGAACACGCAACATCTCGATGATTTGCTGGGCGATCGCCCTGTAGTGAAGGTCGAGGTGGCGTTCGTTCACGTAGATCGGGTGATCCGTGTCCCAATAGGTCGCCCAGTCGCGTGCGCCACGGCTCATGGCCGCATTGCTCCTCGCGGCGCCGCGCGCTTGCCGTCGCGTTCGCCCGTCCACCGTTCCGTTCGGCGGCCCTCGAACCAGTCTTTAGTGGCAGCGGCGTGCCAAGGCAATCTTTGCGCATCGTGCCGTCGCGTGATACGAGGTTCGCCGTTCGCGGCCGAATGGGCTCAAGGCACCGAGCGCGCTTTGCAATCGCTTTACCAGGCTATCAGGAAGCGGGCCGGCCGTGTCGTCGATGCGCTCGCCGATCCGCTCCGCGACAATGCGGCGGCCGCGGCGGCGATCGGTTTCTACATTCTCGTCTGGTGGCTCTATGCGCTCTTCTCCAAGGGCGCCGAGGACATCCATTTCGACATGGGCGAGCTCGTGGCCTGGTCGCTCGAGCCCGCCTTCGGCTACCCGAAGCATCCGCCGTTCACGGCCTGGGTGGTCACGGCATGGTTCGCGTTGTTTCCGTATCGCGACTGGGCCTACTACCTGCTCTCGGCCTGCAACGCCGGGGTCGCGCTCTGGTTCGTCTGGCTGATCGCGAAGCGCTACGTCGCCCGCGAGAAGCGCACGCTGGCGCTGACGCTCCTGATGTTCTCGTTGGCGTTCAATTTTCTTCTGACGAAATTCAACCCCAACGCGCTGCTCGTCTCGACCTGGGCGGCGGCCACGTATCTCTTCCTTCGCTCCTACACCGAGCGCAGCCTTGGGTGGGGCCTGCTGGCCGGCATCGCCGCAGCGGCCGCGATGCTGACCAAGTATTGGTCGATCTTCCTGTTGTTCGGCCTCGCCGTCGGCGTGCTCTTCGATTCGCGACGCGCCGTCTATTTCCGCTCACCGGCGTTGTGGGCTTCGGTCGCGGTAGGCGCTTTGCTGCTTGCGCCCAATGTCGTTTCCCTCGTCGGCTATGGTTTCCATTCATTCGAATACAGCGTCACCACGCACGCCGTTGCCGGCCCCGCCGCGCAACTCAAGACGCTGCTCAACTATGCGGGCGGGATATTCTATCTGGCGGGAACGGCGCTCGTGTTCGTGCTGGCCTGCCGCCCCGGACGCGCCGCGCTGGCCGCCATCGCCCGGCCGCGCGAGCCCGATCTCCGGTTGATGTCCGTCGCGCTCGTAGCGACGGCGCTGGCACCGATCCCGGTTTCCGTTGCGCTCAATGTCCGTCTCGACTCGCTCTGGACCTTGCCGTTCTGGGCGGCGGTGCCGGCGCTGTTATTGGCGCCGCCGCAGGTTCGCGTCACGCGCGGCGCTGCGGCGGCGGTATTTGCGGCCGCTATATTCGTGCCGATCGTCTTGCTGCTTACGGCACCGCTGGTCGCGCTCATGATCCATCGCGACGGGGTCCCCAATTCCGGCGCGTATTATGCGCAACTTTCCCAGGAAGCGGACCGGCGCTGGAATGCGGAGGCAAAGGGGCCGCTGCGCTACGTGGCCGGACCCGAGACGCTCGCCTGGGGCTGCACGTTCTATTGCCGCGACCATCCCCGTGCGTTCCCGAACTTCTCCCGTGTCGACGCGCCCTGGATCGATCCCGCGGCCATGGCGCGTGACGGATGGGTCGGCCTATGCCGCCAAGCCGATAGCGGCTGCCTCACGATGGCCCGAAAGATCGCCGGGTCCAATCCGGTGCGCGAGAGCGCCGTCACGCTCACGCGTACGCTGTTCGGCATTGCCGCGAAGCCGGAATCGTTCGTGATCCTGGTCGTGCGGCCCGCCGGCCGCTAGCGCAGCACCAGTCGGTCAGCGCGCGCTCAACACGCCGAACGCTTTGATCACGGCGGCGCGGCCTTCGGGGCTCGTCGTGATTTCCATATGATTGAGATTCGGCACCAGCTCGACCGGAATATCCTGCCGCAGCGCCTTGAAGACGGGCGCGTACTGCTCGGCACGAAATAGTTCGTCGTTCGCGCTGGCCAGAACCATCGCTGGCCGGCGAATGTTCCGGATGTCCGCCTGCCAGTCCTGATGCGGCGAAAAATTGGCCCACAGCCGGTACGAATAGGTCGGCGTCCGGATTCGCGTCTGATCCTGTTGCGGAACAGCGAAAGCGACGACCGGCAATCCTTCGAACCAGTGGATTCCGAGCCGCGACAGAACGAACAAAGCGATGATGCGCGGCACCGCCGGCGCGGCCCAATCGTCGCCGAATGGGCGCACGGTCGGCGCGTCATAACTGAGATAGGGCGCCAGCAGGAGATAGCCGTCGAACCGGTCGCCGATTGCGCCGCCGGCAATGCGCAGCGTGAACCCGCCGCCCGAGGAATGGCCGATCAGGATGCGCTTGGCGCCTGCCGGCGCGGGGCCCAGCGCGGCGAGCAAATCGGCCACGTCGTCATCCAATTGACCGATGTAGTCGATATCGCCGATGCGGCCGGATTCGCCGTGACCGCGTATATCGGGCGCGTAGACGCTGATGCCCGCGGCCTGCAGCGCCTTGGCGAAACCATGCACCGAAATGCTCGATCCCGACGAGCCATGGATCAGCACCGCAACGCGATCGGGCGAAGCGGGATAGGCGCGGTAAGCGAGCATGGTCCCGTCGCGCGCGGTGAAACGCCGCGCAGCCGGCAGATCGGCGGCCTCGCGCGCCATGATCGCGCCCGCCGCCTGGATGGTCGCCATCGGCGGCGGCGCCGCCTTGGTGCCGAACGCGATCGCGCCGGCAAGGCCGACGACCGCGATGACGGCCAGGGAGACGAGGGCGATGAGCGACCAGCGGAGCATGGGCGAACCTATCAAGCTCAAATCAGGCGGGCTTGCGCAGCGAGAAATAGATTTCGCCGCCGAGCGCCGGCAATGCCGCGCCCCAGGCCAGGTTCGCCCGCACCCAGCCGGCGTAGTTTTCGAGGAAGAGTCCCGACCAGCGCGTGAAGAACGTGCCGGCCAGGAAATCGACGGTCAAGTTTCCCTGCCGCGCGATCCTGCGCACCAGGCCGGGCGTGATGACGGAAAGATGCCGGTGCGCATGCACGTCGTCGAGCACGCTGGAGAATTTCCGGTGCAGCCAGTAGCGGTGAACCGCCGCGAGCGCGTCCGGCATGGTCGGCGATCCGCCGATCACGATCCCGCCGGCCTCGAGACCCGCCGCCAGATGCCGCACGGCCACTTCCGGCACGTACAGATGCTCGAGCACGTGCAGACAGGATGACGGCGTCGTAGCGGCGGCCGCGCAGCTCGATGGGCCGTTCGATGTCGGCTTCGATATAGTCGGAATAGGAGTAGCGCTTCAGCGTTTCGGGCGTGACCTGCACGTCGATGCCGTCCCAGCGCTCGATCCAGTCCGGCAGCGCGAAACGCTCCGCCGAAAGCCGCGGCCCGCCCATGAAGGCGAGCATCTTGCCCTGTCCGATTCCGACCTCGAGCACCCGCAGCGGCCGGCCGAGCCGCTTGTGCTGCTCGTCGAGCAGCATGCGGCCGAACCAGTAGCGCAGGAAACGAATCGGATAGCGCGTCGCGGCGACCTGCTTGCGGTGGCCGCCTCCGAACTCGAGCCGGGCGATCTGGTCGAAGCCGTCGAGCGGCCAACGCAAATGTCTCATGGCGACTGGCCGATCCATAGCGTCAATAGCGGGCCCTGACTACCGCGAACGGGGTCGCTGTTCGGACGGCATCAGCGCAGCCAGGCCTGATATTCCGGCACTTCGCGGCTCACGTCATCGAACAGCCAAACCAGGCGATCGAGGAACCAGAACTTGCACAGGCCCACAGTGACGCAGCCGGCCAGATAGACCCACGGCTCGGCCACGAACAGGCCCGCGGCCATGAGCAGCCCGCCGATGGCGGATCCGATCGACAAGAGCGTCGCCGCATTGGCGTGATAGACCGGGATCGGGCGAAAGGCGCGCATCAGATAAATCCGCTCGCCCATGATCGCGCGCGCGGCCCAGGTTTTTGTCGAGGCCGGCGGCGGGAAGATGCGCGGATTGAGCCAGTGCCAGGCCGCGAGCAGGCCGAGCGGCACGAGCGCCCACCAGCCGATCCAGTGCAGGCTCCACAGCGCGAGCATCGCGAGCGGCCAGCTCGCGATCCGCGTCCACACGCTCCACGGATTGGCGCTGCGCTCCCACGTGTGCTCATCGATGTGGAAGAGGGAGGCGAGGGCGGAGATGAGCCGGTCGAGCATCGTGAGGCTACGATAACTCTTGGCGTCATTCCGGGCGAGCGTCACTTTTGCGACGCGAGGCCTGGAATCCATATCCGCCAGTGGTGCGGTGTGCGTGAAACTCTAAGGCTGATGGCTATGGATTCTGGGCTCGCCACACCTTCGCCCTTCGGGCTACGGCGGGCGCCCCGGAATGACGAAACTACTGTTTCCTTCCCCGCATCATCCCGACGAACCGCTCGAACAAATAGCGGCTGTCGCGCGGACCGGGCGAGGCCTCCGGGTGATACTGCACCGAGAACACCGGCTTGTCCTTGAGCGCGAGCCCGCAGTTCGAGCCGTCGAACAGCGAGACGTGCGTCTCCTCGACGTTCGGCGGCAGCGTTGCGCGGTCGACCGCAAAGCCGTGGTTCATCGAGGTGATCTCGACTTTTCCCGTAGTCAGGTCCTTCACCGGATGATTGGCGCCGTGGTGGCCCTGATGCATTTTCATCGTCTTGGCGCCGACCGCGAGCCCGAGCATCTGGTGGCCCAAACAAATCCCGAAAGTCGGCGTGCCGCTATCGATGATCTTCCTGATGACGGGCACCGCGTATTCGCCCGTCGCCGCCGGATCACCGGGGCCGTTCGAGAGAAAAACCCCGTCGGGCTTCATGGCGAGGATGTCCTCGGCCGAAGTTTTCGCCGGCACCACGGTCACCTTGCAGCCATTGGCCACGAGCAGCCGCAAAATGTTGCGCTTGATGCCGTAATCGATGGCGACCACGTTGAATTCGCCGTTCTCCTGCCGGCCATAGCCCTTGCCCCAGACCCAGGGCGTCTCGTCCCAACCATAGCGCTGGCTCGTGGTCACGATCGGCACCAAGTCCATGCCGACCAGGCCGGGCCACTCGCGCGCTTCTTTCTTCAGCGCGTCGAGATCGAACTTGCCGTCCGGCGCATGCGCGATCACGGCGTTGGGCATGCCCTTGTCGCGGATCAACGCCGTGAGCGCGCGCGTGTCGATGCCCGCGAGCCCCACGATGCCGCGGCTCTTGAGCCAGGCGTCGAGGTGGCGCGTGGCGCGATAGCTCGACGGATCGGTGATCGCCGAATGCAGCACGATGCCGCGCACGCCGGGCGTGGCGGCGAGGTTCACCGTCTCGATGTCTTCTTCGTTGGTGCCGACATTGCCGATATGCGGAAAGGTAAAGGTGATGATCTGGCCCGCGTAGGAAGGATCGGTGAGGATTTCCTCGTAGCCGGTCATCGCCGTGTTGAAACAGACTTCGCCCACGGCTTGGCCGGCGGCGCCGAGGCCGAAGCCTTCGAGCACCGTGCCGTCGGCGAGCACGAGGAGGGCGGTCGGAACGGCCTCCGACCAGCCGGAATCGGCTTGTTTAGGGTTCATGAGCGGCCTAGATAGCGACGGGCGCGGTGCGCGTCAAAGCGGCCTAAGTCTATGCACGGTCACCCTTCGAGGCTCGCCCGACTTTGCCGGGCCCGCACCTCAAGGTGACGAGGTAGTTGTGGCCGTCATCCTGAGGTGCCCGGCGAAGCCGGGCCTCGAAGGATGATGGCGGATCGAAAGAGAGATCGGATGCTCCGCGAGAAGATCAACGAAGGTATGAAGGCCGCGATGAAGTCGCAGGAGAAGCTCCGGCTCTCCACGCTCCGTCTCGTCAATGCCGCGATCAAGAACGCCGATATCGAGTCGCGCACCGCGGGCAAGGAGCCGATCGCCGACGACGCCATCCTCGGCCTGCTGCAGAAGCTCATCAAGCAGCGCCAGGAATTGATCGAGCTCTACGACAAGGCCGGCCGCAAGGAACTCGCCGACCAGGAGCGCGGCGAGATCGAGATTATCAAGGGCTTCCTGCCGCAGCAGATGAGCGAGGCCGAGGCCAAGACCGCCATCGCCGCCGTCATCAAGGAGACCGGCGCGGCGAGCGTGAAGGACATGGGCAAGGTCATGACCGCGCTCAAGGAGCGCCACGCCGGCCAGATGGATTTCGGCAAGGCCAGCGGACTGGTGAAGGGACTGCTGGCGGGGTGAAAACTGCCGTCACCCTGAGGCGCCCGGCGAAGCCGGGCCTCGAAGGGTGGCGGCGCAATCCTTGACAGGCGTCATCCTTCGAGGCTCGCTGCGCTCGCACCTCAGGATGACGCCGGTTTTTAGGGCCCAAAAAATGTCCCTCGATCTCTAATCTCGCCTAATCAACCGAAGGAAAAGAACATGCCCGAAGTCATCGTTCATCTTGTCGAGGGTCGCACGCCCGAACAGAAGCGATCCCTCATGAAGGACATCACCGACGCCGTCGTGAAGAATGCCGGCGTAAAACCGGACTCGGTGACCGTCTCGATCATCGAGACGCCGAAGACGCACAAGATGAAGGGCGGCGTGCTGTTCAGCGAGCGCTAGGCCGCTAGGCGGCACGGTCGATTTATTCCGCTCAATCCCGGGGATCGGCGATTGCGCCGCGTATCCGCCCGGTTAGCATCGCGGAAAGAAGAAGCGATCCGGGGGAGGAACAATATGCTTCGTTGGTTCAAGACCGCGCTCGCCGCGCTGTGGCTCGCCGCGCTGCCGTTCGCGCCCGCCCAGGCCCAGCTCGCCGAGCAGCCGCTCAAAATCATTTTCCCCTTCGCCGCCGGCGGCTCCGGCGATGCGCTGACGCGCATCATCGGCGAGCATTTGCGCGCCGGCCTCAACCGCACCGTCGTCGTGGAGGACGTGACCGGCGCCGCCGGGCGTATCGGCACGCGGCAGGTCGTGGCCGCGGCGCCCGACGGCAACACGCTGTTGCTCACGCCGATCGCGCCGGTCGTCGTCTATCAGCACGTCTACAAGGATCTCGGCTACGATCCGATCAAGGACCTGAAGCCCGTAGCCCACGTGGCCGGCTTCGAGTTCGCCATCGCGGTCGGACCGAAAGCTCCGGTGAAGACGCTCAAGGAGCTGGTCGATTGGACCAAGGCAAACCCGAAGGAGGCGAGCTACGGCTCGCCCGGAGCGGGGTCATTGCCGCATTTCTTCGGAGTTCTGTTCGCGCGCGCGATCGGCGTCGACTTCGTGCACATCGGATATCGCGGGTCGGCGCCCGCCATCGTGGACCTGGCCGGAGGACAAATCCCGGTCGTGGTGACGACGACGAGCGACCTGCTCGCCATGCACAAGGCCGGCCGAATCCGCATCCTCGCCACATCCGACAACAAGCGCTCGCCGCTGGTGCCGGAGGTGCCGACCTTCAAGGAAGCGGGCTATGACATCGAGGGGACGTCCTGGTACGCGATGTTCGCGCCGGCGAACACGCCGGATGACGTGATCGAGCGCTACAACAAGATCGTCGTTGCGGCGCTCGCCAGGCAGGACGTGAAGGACCGCCTGCTCGCCCTTGGCCTCTACGCCACCGGGTCCAGCCCGGCCGAACTCGGAAAGATCCAGCGGATGGACTCCGATCGCTGGGCCCCGGCGGTGAAGGCGTCCGGCTTTACGCCGGAGCAGTAATTACATTTCGTCATTTCGGGTGAGCGCCGCGAAAGCGGCGCGAGGCCCGGAATCCATAGCCACCGGCATTGCGAATGAAACGAGTGCGGGGGTTATGGATTCCAGCCCTCGCCGCTACGCGGCTCGGCCGGAATGACAGTTCGCGCTGTGGATAACCCAAAGAGCGGGCGCAATAGGCGCTGCTAAGCTGCTCTGGCTTGCCAAACGGCCGCCTTGAGCGGCGGTGTAAGATTCCGCCGCTGCCAGATTCGCACTCATGCGCTATTCGCAATCCTTCCTCGACGAGATCCGGGCCCGGCTCCCGGTGTCCGACGTCGTGCGCCGCAAGGTGGCGCTGAAGAAGGCCGGCCGCGAGTGGAAGGGCCTCTCGCCGTTCAATCCGGAGAAGTCGCCCAGCTTCTTCGTCAACGACCAGAAGGGCTTCTATCACTGCTTCTCGTCGGGCAAGCACGGCGACCAGTTCCGTTTTCTCATGGAGACCGAAGGGCTCTCGTTCCGCGAGGCGGTGGAGCGGCTGGCGGGTCTCGCCGGCTTGCCGGTCCCGGCCGCTTCGCCCGAAGAGGAGAAGCGCGAGTCGCGCAGGAAAACGCTGCACGAAGTGATGGAGCTCGCCGCCAAGTTCTACGAGGAGAGCCTGCAGGCGCGCACCGGCGCCCGCGCGCGCGGCTATCTCGCCGACCGCGCCATCGCGCCCGCGACCCAGGCGCGCTTTCGCCTGGGCTACGCGCCGGCCGAGCGCTTCGCGCTCAAGGAATATCTCGGCGGCAAGGGCGTGCCGGTCGAGGACATGGTCGAGGCCGGCCTGCTCATCGCCGGCGAGGACATTCCGTTGCCGTTCGACCGCTTCCGCGAGCGGGTGATGTTCCCGATCATGGATTTCAAGAACCGCGTGGTCGGCTTCGGCGCCCGCGCGCTCGCCGAGGACGCGCAGCCGAAATATCTCAATTCGCCGGAGACGCCGCTCTTCCACAAGGGCGCGCTGCTCTACAACGTCGCCGGCGCGCGCGCCGCCACGCACAAGGGCGCTTCGCCGATCGCGGTCGAAGGCTATGTCGACGTGATTGCGATGGTCGCCGCCGGCTTCGAGGCGGCGGTGGCGCCGCTCGGCACCGCGCTCACCGAGGATCAGTTGCTGCTGTTGTGGCGCATGGGGCAGGAGCCGATCCTGTGCTTCGACGGCGATCAGGCCGGCCGCCGCGCCGCCTATCGCGCCGTCGATACTCGCGATGCCGCTCTTGCGCCCCGGCTACAGCCTGCGCTTCGCGCTCTTGCCCGAGGGCCAGGACCCCGACGATCTGGTGCGCCGCGGCGGCGCCGAGGCCATGCAGGAAGTGCTCGACGGCGCGCGCCCGCTGGTCGAGACGCTTTGGCAGCGCGAGAGCGAAAACGCCAATCTGGACACGCCCGAGCGCCGCGCGGCGCTGGAAGCCCGCCTCGGCGATCTGCTGCGCATGATCCAGGACGAGACCGTGCGGCGCTATTACCGCGAAGAGCTGGGCCAGCGCCTGAAGCGCCTGTTCGCCCCGGCCGATGGCGGCCGGCCGGCCCGGCCTGAGTTCCGCGCCACCGAATTCCGCCCCAATCGGGGCTCGCGGCGAATTCCCGAGCCGCGGGCCGCGATCCGCCAGCACAGCGCCGGTCTGACCGGGAGCACGATCGTGCGCGGGGGCCTTTCCGCGGTGCCGGCCCGCGAAGCCCTGATCCTGGCCGCGGTCCTGAACCACCCGAGCCTGCTTTCCGAGCATGCCGAGGAATTGGCCGAGCTCGATTTCGCCCACCGGGACGCGGAGGCACTGCGCCGGGCCATTCTCGATGCCGCGGCCGCCGGGGCGGCCGACACCGAGACTCTCACCCATAGGGTAGAGGAGGTTGGAGCGGGTCCGGCGCTGGCAAGCATCAAACGTGCCATCACCCATGCGGCCGACTGGCCGGTGCGCCCGGAAGCCGCACCGGAGGACGTGGCACGATTCTGGCACCAGATCGTGACCTTGCATCGTAGGAAACGCACGTTATCTAGAGAGTTGAAGGAAGCCGAACGCGCCCTCGGCACGGAGTCCAGCGAAGCGAATTTCGCCAGGCTCAAGGACGTTCAGAACCGGCTGGCCGCGCTCGATGGCACCGAGGCCCTGATCGAAGGGTTCGGCGAGCCTTCCGGCCGGCCCGCGCGTAGCATGTAACAAAAGCCGTCCGGTGATTCGCGACCGCGCGATCACCGGCGCGGCGCATTTGAACTCGAACGGCAGGATCCGGTGGCAACCAAAACCAAGACCAAGATCAAACAAAAGCCGAAGAAGCCGGCGGCCAAACCCGCCGCGCGCGCGGCTGCGCCCGTGAAGAAGCCGGCGTCGAAATACGCGAAGTTCATCGACACTTCCTGGCGCACGCGCGGCCCCAAGCCGCCGCCGAAGCCGCGCTCGATTCCGCTCCCCAAGAAAGTGGCGCCGCCGCTGCAGCCCAAGGCTACTACGATAAAGGCCGCGGCACCCGCGAAGCCCGCCGGCAAGGTCGGCAAGGTGCTGCGCGGCACCGTCACCGAAATGCTGCGCGCGGTCACCGCCAAGGCGAAGAAGGCGCTCGCCCGCGCCGCCAAGGACGGCAAGGACAAGCCGGTCGCCAGGCAAAGCCGCGCCCGCGCCGGCCAAAGCCGCCCCGAAGGCGCCCGCTCCGCTCACCGCCGCCGCCGCCAAGGCCGCCGCCGCCAAGGCGACCAAGCCCGGCGCGCCCGAAGCCGAGGCCGAAGGCGAGCCGGGGCCGCTGCTCGATCTTTCCGACGCCGCGGTCAAGAAAATGATCAAGGCCGCCAAGAAGCGCGGCTACGTCACCTACGATCAGTTGAACGAGGTGATGCCGAGCGAGGAAGTCACCTCCGAGCAGATCGAGGACGTGCTCGCGCTGATGAACGAGATGGGCATCAACGTCGTCGAGTCCGAGGAGGCGGAAGCCGAGGAGGAGGGCGACGACGACGAGGAGGAGGGCGGCGAGCTGGTCGAGAAGTCCGCCACCAAGGTCGCCACCACCGGCGCCAAGGAGCCCTCCGAGCGCACCGACGATCCGGTGCGCATGTATCTGCGCGAGATGGGCACCGTCGAGCTGCTGTCGCGCGAGGGCGAGATCGCCATCGCCAAGCGCATCGAGGCCGGCCGCGAGGCGATGATCGCGGGCCTGTGCGAGAGCCCGCTCACCTTCCAGGCCATCATCGTCTGGCGCGACGAGCTGAACGAAGCCAAGGCGTTGCTGCGCGAGATCATCGATCTCGAAGCCACCTATGCCGGGCCCGAGGCCAAGGCGCAGCAGGCCGCGCAGGCCGCGGCGATGCAGCCCGAGAGCCAGCAGGAAATCGCCGCGGCCGACGACGGCATGATGGCGCCGCCGGAAAAGAACGTGCCGCCGCCGCCGCCGCCCGCGCCGCCGAACCCGGCCGATCGTCCGCACATTCCGGGCTGCGCCCCGGCCATGGCGGCAACGGCGCCGCGGCGCGCGGCCGGCACCGGCGAGCACGTGACGCTCGAAGCGCGCCCCGAGGAAGAGGACGACGAGGAATTCGAGAACGCGCTGTCGCTCGCCGCGATGGAAGCGGAGCTCAAGCCCAAGGTGCTCGAGACCTTCGACAAGGTCGCCGACGCCTACAAGAAGCTGCGCAAGCTGCAGGACCAGAACGTCGAGAACAAGCTGCGCTCCGAATCGCTCTCGTCCGGGCCAGGAGCGCCGCTACAAGAAGCTGAAAGAAGAAATCATCGTCGACGTGAAGTCGCTGTCGCTCAATCAGGGCCGCATCGACGCGCTGGTCGACCAGCTCTACGAGATCAACCGCCGGCTGGTTTCGCTCGAAGGCCGCCTGATGCGGCTGGCCGAGAGCCACGGCGTCACGCGCGAGGACTTCCTCAAGAACTACCAGGGCGCCGAGCTCGACCCGAAGTGGCTGCTGCGCATCTCCAAGCTCGGCGCCAAGGGCTGGAAGGGCTTCGTCGGCCACGAGAAGGATCGCATCAAGGCGATCCGCGGCGAGATTCACGCGCTCGCCACCGAGACCGGCCTGGAAATCCTGGAATTCCGCCGCATCGTGCACTTCGTGCAGCGCGGCGAGCGCGAGGCGCGCCAGGCCAAGAAGGAAATGGTCGAGGCCAACCTGCGCCTGGTGATCTCGATCGCCAAGAAATACACCAACCGCGGCCTGCAGTTCCTCGACCTCATTCAGGAAGGCAACATCGGCCTGATGAAGGCGGTCGACAAGTTCGAATACCGCCGCGGCTACAAGTTCTCGACCTACGCCACCTGGTGGATCCGCCAGGCGATCACCCGCTCGATCGCCGACCAGGCGCGCACCATCCGCATCCCGGTGCACATGATCGAGACCATCAACAAGATCGTGCGCACCAGCCGCCAGATGCTGCACGAGATCGGCCGCGAGCCGACGCCGGAGGAGCTCGCCGAGAAGCTCGGCATGCCGCTGGAGAAGGTGCGCAAGGTCCTGAAGATCGCCAAGGAGCCGATCTCGCTCGAAACGCCGATCGGCGACGAGGAGGACAGCCATCTTGGCGATTTCATCGAGGACAAGAACGCCATCCTGCCGATCGACGCCGCCATCCAGGCCAACCTGCGCGAGACCACCACGCGGGTGCTGGCCTCGCTCACGCCGCGCGAGGAGCGCGTGCTGCGCATGCGCTTCGGCATCGGCATGAACACCGACCACACGCTGGAGGAGGTCGGCCAGCAGTTCTCGGTGACCCGCGAGCGCATCCGCCAGATCGAGGCCAAGGCGCTGAGGAAGCTGAAGCATCCCTCGCGCTCGCGCAAACTGCGCAGCTTCCTCGATAACTAAAGGCTCTCCGGAGCCAGGAGGCCCACATGACCGCAAGAAATTTTGCGCAGCTCGCCGCGGCGATCTTCACCATCGTCGCGCTGCTGCATATCGCCCGTGTGCTTTCTGGCTGGCCGGTGACGATCGGCACGCTGTCGATCCCGCTCTGGGCGAGCTGGGTGGGCTTCGTCGTCGCGGCGCTGCTCGCCTGGCTCGGCTTCAAGGCCTCGCGCGGCTGAAGGGGCGCGGGGGCCTGCATCCAAACACGCCTCTCGCGTGTATCCTTCCTGAGAGACAGAAAGGGGAGCGTTCCACATGCGCATTCTCAAGGCGTTTTGCCTGGCGGCGGCCTTTGCGCTGGCGGCCAAGCCTTCGTGGTTTCACCCGCCTCGGCCCAGGAGAATTACGAGAGCTGGAAGCCGCTGACGAGCACGTTCCTCAGCACCGGCGGCAACGGCATCATCATCAAGGGCTATGACCCGGTCATCACCGGCGACAAGTGCGTCACCACCTTCATGGCGGTGGAGCCGGGGCCGAACCCCAAGGTCTACCCGAACTACGTGGAATACGACGCGGTGCCGGCGCAGGGCGGCATCCTGTGCACCAACGCCAAGTGGAAGTCGTTCGACGGCACCGCCTCGGGCACCACGCCGTTCCGGTTTTTCTTCAAGGACGGGGTTTTCCGCGCGTCGCAGTGAGCCCTCTGCTATATTCTCCCCAAGCCGCTTCAGCCGGCGCATCGGGGAGGAAACATGCCGCTACTCGCCAACAAAGTCTGCATCGTCACCGGCGGCGCCGGCAGCCTCGGGCTCGCCAGCGCCAAGCTGTTCGCCGCCGAGGGCGCCAAGGTCATGCTGGTGGATCTGCGCCAGGCCGATCTCGACCGCGCCAAGGCCGAGCTCAAAAGCGCCAATGTCGACACCGTCGCCGCCGACGTCAGCGACGCCAAGGCCACCAAGAATTACGTCGATCGCACGGTGGCGAAATTCGGCAAGATCGACGTGCTGTTCTCCAATGCCGGCAACCAGGGGCCGATCGTGCCCACCACCGAATATCCCGAGGACGTGTTCGACGCCGTCATCGCCGTGCACGTGCGCGGCGCCTTCCTGGCGTGCAAATACGCCATCCCGCAGATGAACGACGGCGGCTCCATCGTCATCACCTCGAGCGTCGTGGGCGTCATGGGCGCGCCCGGCGCGGTGGCCTATGTGGCCGCCAAGCACGCGCATGGTCGGCATCATGCGCAGCGTCGCCAAGGAAGTGGCGCGGCGCAACATCCGCTGCAACACGCTGCACCCCGGCCCGATCGACAACGAGTTCCAGGCCAAGATCGACGCCGGCATCGGCAAGCTCGCCGGCGGCGATGGGCGGAAGATTTTGGATGCCGCGATCCCGCTCGGCCGCCACGCGCGCCCGGAGGAAATCGCCCGCTCGGCGCTTTATCTGGCGTCCGACATGTCCGCCTACGTCACCGGCGCGACGATCGTGGCCGATGGGGGATTGAGGGGATAGCGATGAGAAAGCTGATACTCGCCGCCGCCGCGTTCCTGCTCGCCGCCGGCGCCGCGCACGCCGATGCCATCGACGGCGACTGGTGCCGCGCCGACGGCAAGCGCATTTCGATCCACGGGCCCGAGATCGTCACCCCCGGCGGCCAGCGCATCCAGGGTCTCTATACCCGGCACTATTTCGAATACGTGATCCCGGCGGGCGAGGCCGGCGCCAACGACAAGGTGTTCATCACGCTGCAGAACGAACTGCTCGCGCATGCCCGCCAGGGCGCCGCCGACGCGCCCATTCAGGTCTGGATCCGCTGCCTGCCGGGGATCAGCTGAGGCTCAGCGAATGAACTCGCTCGGCGGATTCATGCCGACACGCCATGCGGCCTGCGCCGGCAGGCGCGAACGACGGACTCGGCGTCGCGTCGCCATAGGGCGAGAAGCCCTTCTGCTTGGCCTGCTAGTAGTAGCCGCGCGCGTAATAAGAGACCGCGAGATCGTGGTTGCCGTTGGCCGCGCGATAGGCGCCGGCCAGATAGTTCACCGCATAGGTCATGTTGACGTCTCGGCATCGAGCAGGCCCGCCGGCCCGCCGGTGTAGCCCATGGCGCGCGCGGTGGCGGTCTTGATCTGCATCATGCCCATGGCGCCGTCCTTGCCGATGGCGCGCGGATTGTAGCGGCTCTCGCGCACGATCACGCGCCGCACCAGCGCCTCCGGCACGCCGTTGGCGGCCGCGTGGCGCGCGATCATCGTGTCGAACTGAGTTTGCGCCTGCGCTGCCGGCGCGAACGCAAGCAAAGCGAAAACGAAAATAGTCGCGGAGATGCGAATCATCACGGCTCCAGAAGTTGTTGCGGGAGCCGGCTTGTCGCCGCGGAACGCGTCCGCTTTGCGGCAAATATCGGGGCGAAATGAGGAATTCGGCCGTTAAGGTTTTTTCGTGCGCCGGATAACCTTAAGCGGCAACCAAACGCCGGCCCGGCCTAAGCAGCAGCCACGCCGCGATCGAGACGTTCACGAAATTCCACGCCAGCCCGTTCAGGAACGCGGCCTGATAGGAGCCGGTGAGGTCGAAGATGAACCCCGACATCCAGCCGCCGAACGCCATGCCCACCAGCGTCGCCATCAGCACGATGCCGAGCTTGGTGCCCGCCTCGCGCGGCGGAAAATATTCGCGCACGATCACCGCGTACATCGGCACCAGCCCGCCCTGGAACAGTCCGAACAGGCCGGACACGATGTAGAGCGACACCAGCCCGTCGAAGAAGAGATAGAGGAAGAGCGCGACGCCCTGCAGCGCCGAGCCGATCAGCAGCGTCGCCACGCCGCCGATCCGGTCGGCGATGAAGCCCGACGCGATGCGGCTGATGATGCCGAGCCCGAGCATGAGCGAGAGCATTTCCGCGCCGCGCGCCACGCCGTAGCCGAGATCGCCGCAATAGGCGACGATATGCACCTGCGGCATCGACATCGCCACGCAGCACGCGACCCCGGCGATGGCGAGCAGCACGAGCAGCGTATTCGCCGAGACTCCGAGCCGGTCGAGCGCGCCGGCCGCAAGCGCGCCCGCGGCGGCATCGCCATGCTGCGAGACGCGTTTGCGCAGCAGCAGCGACAGCGGCACCATGGTGACGACGCAGAAAATTCCGATGCCGATGTGCGTCGGCCGCCAGCCCTGGCTCGCGATCAGATGCTGCACGATCGGCGGCCACACGGCGCCGGCGAGATAATTTCCGGCCGATGCGACCGCCACCGCGATCCCGCGCCGGATCACGAACCAGTGCGAAATATCCGCGACCAGCGGCCCGAAGGTCGCCGAGCTGCCGAAGCCGACCAGCGCGTAGGCCAGCGCGAACTGCCAGATATTCGCCGTGTAGCCGGCGGCGACATAGCCGATGCCGATGCAGGCCGCGCCGATCATGACGGGAACGACAATTCCGAAGCGGTCGGCCAGCCGGCCGAGAACCATGCCGCCCAGGCCGAAGCCGATCATGGCGAAGGTGAAGGGCAGCGACGCGTCGGCGCGCAGCACGCCGAAATCGGCCTGCACCGCGGGCAGCGCCACCACCACCGACCACATGCCGACCGAGCCGATGGTGCCCGCGAGCAGCGCGATGCCGAGCCGGAACCACGCGGCGGAGGAGTCCGTCTCGCTCATTCGGGATTCATGACGGGAGGGCGTGTTCACGGCGCCGAGACTTCGTTGGTTTCCGCGAGCAAGACAAGCGCGGCGGCATGAATCTTATGAATGGCTGCCATCATGGTGCGGGCGGTTGATCCGAACGCTGCACTCTGAAAGGGTGCCGCGCGCCCCGCCGATTCACTTTCCCTCCGGAACCCGCATGACCGCGCGCCGCGTCTTCTACGGCTGGTACGTCGTCTACGCGATGGGCGTGGTGATGACGACCACCGCCGGGCTCGCGTTCTACAACCTGCCGGTGCTGCTCGACGCGTTCGTGGTCGAGCGCGCGTTTCCGGTCTCGCTCACCAGCGCGGCGACCGCGAGCTTCTTCGTGGCCTCGGCGCTCGCCGGCCTCGCCGCCGGGCAGATCGTCGATCGCTACGACCCGCGTTACGTGATCATCGTCGCCGCCTGCGGCGGCACGCTGGCGCTCGGCTCGATCGGTTTCCTGCGCGAGCCGTGGCAGCTCTTCGCCTTCTACATTTTCTTCGGCGCCTGCTACGGCGGCTGCGGGCTGATCCCGACCACCACGATCGTCACGCGCTGGTTCGAGACCAAGCGCGCGCTCGCCATGTCGATCGCCTCGACCGGTCTCTCGCTCGGCGGCGTGGTGCTGACGCCGGTTTCGGCTTTCCTGATCCAGAAATACGGACTCGCGGGGGCAGGGCCGTGGATCGCGCTGGCGTTCTTCATCGGCGTCGTGCCGGCGATCGTCTGGATCGTGCGCTCGAGCCCGCGCGCCATGGGTCTCGAGCCCGACGGCGTTGCCCATCACGAGAGCGTGGCCGCGCAAGCCGCCGCGGCGCCGAGCATCGCCTTCGCCGAGGCCTGGCGCAGCCGCTTCTTCATTTCGGTCGCCGGCACCTACATGTTCGCGCTCGGCTCGCAGGTCGGCGGGATCGCCCACATCTACCGGCTCGCGAGTCTGCGTGCCGACGCGGAAACTGCGGCGTTTTCGGTGGCGGTGCTGGCGACCGCGAGCCTGATCGGACGCCTGTTGGCCGGCTGGCTGCTCGCGAGCGTGCCCTCGCGCACGATGACGCTGGCCCTGATCGCGATCCAGACCGTCGGGCTCGTGCTGCTCGCCTTCGTCGCCGGTAAGTGGCTGATCCTGATCTGCGTGGCGTTCTTCGGGCTCACGGCGGGCAGCATGCTGATGATGCAGCCGCTCTTGCTCGCCGAGGCCTTCGGCATCCGCGAATACGGGCGCATCTATTCGGTGAGCCTGCTGGCGGGCGTCGTCGGTTACGCGATCGCGCCGACGATCATGGGCCTTCTGTTCGATGCGACGGGCGGCTACACCGCGCCTTATCTTGCGGTCGCCGGGCTCACGCTCGTGGGCATGGGGATTCTGTCGCTCTCGGGCCCGGCGCGCGCCTGAAGCGCGTGCGCAATCCTGCCGCGAAGCTGAGGCCCGCTTGCGCAGCTTCACGGGAGATACCGATGCGCGCCGCAGCTTCATTCGCCGTCTTGATGCTCGCCTGCTCGCTCGCCGCGCCGTCGCGGCGCAGGAGAAAAGCCCGCCGACCATCACGGTCGCCGGAGCAGGCATCGTGGCGGCGCGGCCCGATCTGGCGACGATTTCCGTCGGCGTGGTCACCCAGGCGCGAACGCGCAGGATGCGCTGGCGCAGAACTCGAAGCTCACTGCCGAATTGATCGCGACCGCGCGTCAGGCCGGCATCGCCAACGCGATCTCGAGACGCAACGATCTCGCTGCAGCCGCAATACGCGCAGCCGCCGCAAGGCTCGCGCGAGGCGCGGCGCATTTCCGGCTACGAGGCGAGGAATACGCTTCAGGGCGCGTGCGTGATCTGGACAAGCTGGGCGCCGGATCTGACCGCTGTCGCCGTTCTCTTGGCACTGCGTGTTAGACTGGTGCAATGAACCAGAAGAGCGAACTCTACGCTTCCACCGTCCCCGAGCTCATCCGCGGGCTCGAGCGGCTGCTGCATTTCATGTCATTGGCGCGCAAGCACGCGCGCAAGAGCAAGTTCAACGCCGACGTATTTCTGACCTCGCGGCTCTATCCGGACATGTACACTTTCATCCAGCAGATCCAGTACGCCTATTTCACCGCCCTCGATTTCACCCGGCAGCTCACTGCCCGGAAGCCGCCGAAGATGAAATATGACGAGAAGACCTACGAAGACTTGATCGCGAGCATCAAGAAAGTCCTCGCCTATCTGCGCAAGCTCGGGCCGAAGGACTTCGCTGGCGCGGAGCAGAAGACCGCCGCGCCCTATTTCACGCCCGAAGCTGCAATTGCCGGCGCGCGCGCATGCCCGGCTGGTGACGCTGCCCAATTTCTATTTCCACGTCAGCACCGCCTACGCGATTCTGCGCCATGAGGGCGTGCCGCTCGGCAAGAAGGATTTTATCGGCAAGCTGCCGAAGGGCCGGCGGAAATAGGCCGCCGGGGCCCATTTTCGACATTCAGCTCCCGCCAAGAAGATTTCACGCTCAATTCACACCACGGCACCGCTCCGGGTCACGGCCTGCCTGCATGGATTGCCCATCAAAACGCGGTTCCGCACCTGCGGGACCCAACGATGGAGGCAGACATGCAGATCGGTTCCATTCTTCGCCAGACCAGCAGCGTTGCGGCGATCATCGCAACGATCGCCCTCGCCCTCGCAATCATTTCGTTTCCCTACTCGGTTCGCAGCCAGCGCTTCGCGAGCCTTCCCGACGCTACCTCGCCCATGGCCGAGGCGCTCGCCACCGTCGTGCCGTCGGCCAAGAATGCCGGCCTGATCGACCCCGAGGTCGACCAGACGTTCGGCTTCCTGGTCTATGACTGGGATCCGCGCGCGCCGGGCGGCGTGCCGGGTTTCGACGGGTGGATTGCATCGGCGCAGCCGAGCGCGCCGACGTATCAGCTGGAAGTCGAGTAAGGCGCGCACCATGGAAAACATCCTGGGCGCCATCGCCTTCTTCGCACTGATCGCGGGGCAATTCGCGGCCGTAGTCGCGGTGAACCGGATGCGGCTCGGCGACGAGAACGCCGAGCAGCACGACCGCCGCCCCGAGATGAAGGCCGACCCGCGCACCCGGCACCTCTGGCTCTCGACGTAGCGGCGGCGCGGACATCTTCTACCTCCCTGGCCCTCTCTTCGGTGGAGAGGGCCCTTTTTCTTGACAGCGGACCCGCTCTCCATTCACCTCTCCCGGACCGGGGAGGCGATGGAGCGGGCGCGCCCGCTTGGAAAGCCTCCCCAAGAGCCCGAAAGGATCAGCCATGGCCGTGGACGGAAACTGGAACATCAGAATGGAAACCCCACTCGGCGAGCGCGGCTCGGAAGTGACGCTCAAGGCCGAGGGCGGCACGCTCACCGGCACCGCGGCGGCCGAGGGCAATTCGACGGCGATCTTCGATGGCACCGTGAACGGCAACCAGGTGGCCTGGAAGGTCAAGATCGTGAACCCCATGCCGCTCACGCTCACCTTCAGCGGCGGCATCGACGGCGACAAGATCGAAGGCACGGTCGATTCCGGCGCTTTCGGTTCCTGGCCGTTCGCGGGCAAACGGGCCTAGACGCGCATCACGTCGCGCCATGTTCAAAAAACCCAACTGCCCCGTCGTCACGCTCGAGGACCATTACTGGGACGAGGAGCTGGTCGCGACCTATGCGCCGGCCGACCGCTTCGGCCCGCCCGATCTGCACAAGCGCCTCTACGATCTCGGCGAGCTGCGCATCAAGGAGCTGGACGAGGCCGGCATCGACTACCAGATCATTTCTCACGCCGCGCCCTCGACGCAGAATCTAGCCGGTGACAGCGGCGTCGCGCTCAGCCGCCGCGTCAATGATCGCCTCGCCGCCGCCTGCCGCGCAAACGAAAAGCGCCTCGGCGGCTTCGCGGTGCTCCCCACCGGCGATCCCATCGCCGCCGCCGACGAACTCGCCCGCGCCGTCGAGCAGCTCGGCTTCAAGGGCGCGATGATCAGCGTCATGGCCGGCGGCCAGTTCATCGACGGCCAGCGCTATTGGCCGATCTTCGCGCGCGCCGAGGCGCTCGACGTGCCGATCTATCTGCACCCGACGGCGCCGCACCCGGGCGTGACCGAAATTTATTACAAGGACTACGTCGCCGACTATCCGGGCATCACGCGCGCCGCCTGGGGCTACGGGGTCGAGACCGCGACCCAGGCGTTCGCCTCGTGCTCTCCGGCGTGTTCGACAAGCACCCGCGGCTGAAAATCATCCTCGGGCATCTCGGTGAAATGGTGCCCTTCTTCCTCTGGCGTATCGATCATTCGCTCGCGCGGCCGGGCGGCAAGGCGATCCAGTTTCGCGACATTTTCTGCCGTCATTTCTGGATCACCACGAGCGGCTTTTTCTCGAACCCAGCGCTCTTGAACAGCATGATGGAGATGGGTGTGGACCGGGTTCTGTTCTCGGTCGACTACCCTTTCGTGGCGAATCCGCCGGCGGTGCGCTGGATGGAAACGGCCCCGATCTCCGACGAGGACAAGGCCAAGATCCTCTCGGGCAACGCCAAGCGGCTGATGCGCCTCTAGCTTTTTCCTTGCCGGTTTTGATCAGGAACTGTTGACTCCCCGCTCGTCCGGAAGCGATGCTCGACCCCGTAGTCCCAAGGTGGGCTGAAAAGGGGGGAAGACATGAAGAAACTGAGTTTGGCCGCGGCGCTTTCGGCCGCGCTGGTCATGAGCACCTTCACCGCACAACCCGCGCGCGCCGATGGCGGCATCATCCTGGCCGTCGTCGCGGTGACGGCATTCGTGCTGTTCACCAAGAAACATGCGGCTCCGCCGCCTCGGGCTGCGAAGCCCCGCCGGGCCAAGAAGGCGAAGTAAGGCCACCTCACGAAGGCAACCGATCTGAGACGGGCGCCGTGCTACCCGCGCGGCGCTCGTTCGCTTTCGGAGCGCGCGTCCCGCGATTGTGCGTGTACAGGGCGCTTGGTACGTTCCGCCGCAATCGGGCCCGTAGCTCAATGGTTAGAGCCGGCCGCTCATAACGGCCTGGTTGGAGGTTCGAGTTCTCCCGGGCCCACCAATTGCTTCAACGGATTACGTCGTGCCATGAGTTTTTGGTCGCTTCACTACCAACGAAACTGCCAACGATTGACGTGGCCGAGTATCCGATTGCCCAGGCAGCAACCCTCAAGTGATCGGGATGGTGATAACGATAGACGCGGCGGGTGCAGTTAGGTTGGTTTAGGCTTTCAAATGTCTCGAAAACCCTAACACACGACGAGCACTGGCAGACGTTCCAGTACAATCTCATGCCCTTGGCGCTTCGAGAAAGAAGAAGAAAGGTCTCACGGAATTAGGATGAGGGCAAATTGGGTTCGTTTTGCCAAAATCCACCTAATTAATATTTTATTTCTGTGAAGGCAT